>JACKNZ010000001.1 GCA_024234595.1 Moraxellaceae bacterium
TTTTATCTTTTGTCTTACATCTTTTGTCTTATGTCTTAAATCTTACGTCTTATATCTCACACCTATTTAACTATCGTTAATCCTCCTGTATATACTTTGTCTTTGGTATCTATGATGTAGAAGTATGCTCCGCTTGGCAACTCTTTGCCTTCATCACTTATACCTCCCCAATCATTGTTATACGGATTTTCTGCTCTATATACTTCTGCTCCGTTTCTGCTCAATATTCTGATGGTATATACATCTACGTTCTCTAAGAAATCTATTACCCATACATCGTTTTTGCCATCGCCATTTGGTGTTATTACATTGTTTATTTCTAACACTTCATTAGGTAATATGGTAAAACTGTAGTCTGCCGAGTCTAAACAAGCATTTACATCAAAGGCAGTTACTTGGTAGGTGTAGTCTCCGTGTGGTGCTTCGCTTATAAATATCTCTGCACTGTTCGGATTGTTGATATAATCGTACGGTGTCCACAAGTAGCTTACGCCCCCTGTTGCCAATAAACGTATTACATCGCCTTGTGTAAAGGTATCGTTTTCCGCTTCTATGGCTATGTTTGGTTGTGGATATACATTCATTGTTGTTGTAATGGTATCGCTTACACAAGTTCCTTGGCTGGCATATACCGTGTATGTGCCTGCATGGCTTTGTGTGGCTGTAGCTACGCTTAATGGATTATCGCTTGATGTTGTTCCGTCCGCTAATGTCCATGTGTATGTTGCTCCTGCTACATTAGATGCTTCTAATGTAAAGCTCTCGCCCGGACATACGGTTGTATTGCCTCCTGTTATGGTGCTTAGTACCGGACGTGGTACTATGTCTATAAAGGTTTCATATACTGCCGTTGAACTACAGCCTGTGCTGTTGTCTGTTACGCTTAATGTATATACGCCTTCATGCTGTGCTTCGTTGGCTACTGCTATGCTTATGGTTGCACTATTGCTTGTAAAGCCATTTGGTCCTGTCCATGCTCCGCTTTGGTTAGTTCCCAATGTGGCTGTTACTTCTACTTGTCCGTCTTCACAGAAAGTGTAGCTTACATCTAAAGCTGTGCTTAGTACTACTTCCGGGTTTACTGTTACGGTGGTCATGGCACTATCGCTTACGCAACCGTTTAGGCTTTGTACTACTAAGTAGTATGTGCCTGATTCTGTTGGTGTGGCGTTGGCTATTGTTGGATTTTGGTCATTGCTGGTATAGCCGTTTGGTCCGTACCAATTATAAATTACATAGCCTCCATCTGCTGTTAGCTCTATAGCATCGCCATAGCATACAGGACTGTTTGATGCTACGCTTGGTGTTGCTCCGTTTACTACGGTTATTGGCACTTCTACTAAGGCTGATGCACATCCGTTGCCGTAGGTTTCATTTACCCATATACTCATACTTGCCGTTAATGGGGCTGTGGTGTATGGATTGCCTGTGGCTAAGATATTGCTTCCTGCCGCATCGCTATACCATGTTATTAAGGCTCCTGCTCTGCCTGCTTGGGCGGTTATGCTTACGGTTGAACCTACACAAGCATTGCTGTATGGTAGCACGGTGGTAGTAAAGGTATCTAATACCGTTACTTGTGCCGTACACATTCCTGCTTTGCCGTTTTGGTCGGTTACGCTTACCGTTACATTTACTGTACCTATATCTCCACATGTGAAGTTATATTGGCTTAGTGTGGTATCGGCTACACCACATACTGCCGTTGCTGTTGCTGTTAAGTCTGCATTTGTTACGCTTGCTTGACCTGCTACATCTAAGTAAACGGTTGTAGTATTGCACGTTACTTGTGGTGTGGTGCTGTCGCCTTGTACGGTTACGGTAGCGGTACATGTAGCTGTGTTACCTGCACTGTCTCTTACCGTTACTAATACATCATTTGCTCCTATATTGGTACAAGTGAAATCGTAAGTATCTATAAATGCCGTATCTATGCCGCAGTTATCGCTCATGCTATTGATTACGTCTGCCGGTACTATACTTGCCGTGCCTGCCGCACTTAGTTGTACGCTTATGTTTTTGCATACTACTGTTGGGCTTAGGTTATCTTCTACTGTTACCGTTGCTGTGCAGCTATCTGTGTTACCACTGGCATCTGTTGCCGTTAGTATTACGGTATTAGCTCCAAGATTTGTGCAGTCAAATGTTGTTTGGCTTAGGCTTAATGCTGGCGTGCCACAGTTGTCGGTTGTACCGTTATCTATATTTGCTGTTGTTATGTTGGCTTCGCCAAATACATCTAACTGTACCGTTGCATTTTGACACATTACTGTTGGTGCAAGGGTGTCTAATACGGTTACCGTAGCGGTGCATGTTCCCGTATTGCCTTTGTTATCGCTTACGCTTAGGGTTACGGTATTGGCTCCAAGGTCTACACAAGTAAAGTTTGTTTTATCTATGCTGATGGTGTTGATACCACAACTATCCCAGCTTCCGCCATCTACATCTGCTGCTGTTATGCTTATAGTGCCTGTGGCATCTAAGTATAATGTAGTATCGTGGCATACGGCTACGGGAGCTGTATTGTCTTGTATGTCTATATAAGTTGCACAGGAGTCTATATTTCCATAGCTATCTTGTACATATAGCGTGATGTTGTTTAAGCCATAATCGGCACATGTAAAAGTATCTTGGCTTAGGTACATCGTATCTATTGATGCACAATTATCATAGCTACCATCATCTATATCTTGTGGTGTTACTACGGCTATGCCACTTGTGCTTAGCTGGGTAGTGTATGGTTTACATTGTGCTGTTGGTGCTACAGTGTCTTGTACGGTTACTGTTGCTGTGCAACTGTCTATATTGCCACTTGCATCTTTTACGTATAGCCATACATTGTTTGTACCTGCATCAGCACATGTAAAATCATATTGACTTAAATACATGGTGTCTATGGCACAGTTGTCTGTACTGCCGTTGTTGATATTGTTTGTATCTATACTTGCATTACCCGAAGCATCTAAGTAGGCTGTGTAGTTTTGGCATTGTACTGTTGGTGCTACGGTGTCTTGTACGGTTACTACCGCTTGGCAACTGTCTATATTGCCTCTTGCATCTTTTACATATAGCCAAACATTATATGTGCCTGTATCTGTGCAGGTGTAAGTATAGTTGCTTAAATACATGGTGTCTATGGCACAATTATCTGTTGAACCATTATCTATTTGGCTGGCGGTTATGCTTGCCATGCCCATAGCATCTAAATAGACGTCTATATTTTGACATAATGCCGTTGGGCTTATAGTATCTAACACGGTTACTACTGCTGTGCAACTATCTATATTGCCGTTTACATCTTCTACATAAAGGCTTACATTATGCATGCCTGTATCTCCACAGGTGTAGGTGTAATTGCTTAAATACATGGTGTCTATGTCACAATTATCTGTACTACCATTGTTAATATCTGCTGTATCTATGCTGGCATTACCCGAAGCATCTAAGTATGCTGTGTATGCTTGGCATACTGCTGTTGGTGCTATTGTATCTAATACCGTTACTATTGCTGTACAACTATCTATATTGCCGTTTACATCTTCTACATATAAAGTAACATTATGAGTTCCTGCATCAGCACAAGTGAAATCGTATTGGCTTAAATACATAGTATCTATAGCACAGTTATCTGTACTGCCGTTGTTAATATCTGCTGTATCTATGCTGGCATTACCCGTTGCGTCTAAGTATGCTGTGTATGCTTGGCATTGTGCTGTTGGGCGTGTGGTATCGCCTATGGTTAAATTTAACGTTACCACACTATCGCAAGTACCTAAATTGTAGGTATAAGTAGAGCCTATAGTATCAGCATAATAGGTGTTACCGTCTATCCAAGTTAGGCTGTCGCAAGACATTAAGGTATCGGTACTTGTATAGGTACATTTTCCTTCCGCGGCTCCTACATCTCTACGAGTATCTACTATTGGTGCATTTTGTGCAGCTGTAAAATCGGTAGGATTGCCCATATTGATAGCTACGCTACCACTGCCCGGAAGCATTGTTTGGGTAGTGCCACCATTAAAGGCTAATGGTTGTAGATTTAAAGTGGCACTGTCTATATTTGTTTGGTCATTAGCTCCTGCATTACCATTAAAAGTGCCACTAAATATATTATAGCCATTTGAAGTATAATTAGATGGAAAACCGGAATTATAAATATTACTACTTCCATTAAGTGCTACTATACTACTGCCTACAGTTATAGAAGAAGAAGAATAAGAAAAAGAATAAATTCCTCCGCCATTATTATTAGCCGAATTTCCACTAATCGTGCTGTTTGTTACCATTACAGAAGAAGAAGAAGCATCAGAATAAGAATAAATTCCTCCGCCATCATTTCCTGCTGTATTCCCACTTATTGTGCTGTAATTAACTGTTACTGAAGAAGAATAATCAAAAAAAGCATCAGAATAAATTCCTCCGCCATCATTTCCTGCTGTATTCCCACTTATTGTACTATTTGTTACCGTTACAGAAGAAGAAGAAGAAGAAGAATAAGAATAAATTCCTCCGCCATCACTTCCTGCTGTATTCCCACTTATTGTGCTGTAATTAACTGTTACAGAAGAAGAAGAAGAAGAAGAAGAAGAAGAAATTCCTCCGCCTTTCCTTCCTGCTGTATTGCCACTGATGGTGCTATTTGTAACCGTAACAGAAGAAGAAGAAGATTCAGAAAAAATTCCTCCGCCTAATGCATTTGTGGCACTAGCACTGGTAGAGGTAATGGTATTATCTATTATGGCACAGTTTTCAATAGTTGTTTCTGTTTCAGCTCCATTTATATAAATTCCTCCACCTCTTACATTAATTGAACTGCTAACACTATTGCTGGCTACTATACAGTTGTTCATTATTAAGTTAGATGTTCCTATACCACCACTATCTTGACTACGCACCGCTATGGCACCACCACTGTTATTGGCGGTATTATTAATATAACTGCTATTGTTGCTTATCAACTTTGTATAGGTACTATTATAAGAATGCAAAGCACCACCAAAATTATCGCCATGGTTGTTGCACAGTATGCTGTTGTTTATGGTAAGGCTATCACCATTAGCTAAATTAACTGCACCACCAGGTCCTGTTGTATTTCCATTTATCAATACCATGCTGTCTAAGGTTATGCTTTTAACCGTAGCACTGGCTAAATCTACATTAAAAATACGGTTGGTGTTATTACCGCTTATGTACAAAGTATCGGTGGCATTGTACAAGCCTTTGAAGGTAAGACCTTTGGTAAAGTAAATTTGGCTGAGTAGGGTTATGGTATCGCTACCTCCGGCTATTAATGCAGGGTCAAAGTAAACGGTATCGCCATCGGCTACACGGCTTACTACATCTCGCAGGGAGCCACAGCCGCTGTTATTGGTGTTTATTACGGTATCGTAAGGTACTGGGGTAAGCGTTAGGTTTATTGTATATGCTGTATCGCAAGTACCATAAACGGTATCTTGGTAGGTGCCAGTTGTAGTCCAAGTGTAGTTTCCACTTGGGCTAGTATAGCTACTGTTGCATACTGTGGTGGCAAAAGTACTATCAAAAAGGCATCTTGGTGATTCTGCAGCCCCTACATCTCTTCTGCCATTATAAATGGTATCGTTTTGTGCAGCTGTAAAATCGGTAGGATTGCCCATATTGATAGCTACACTACCACTGCCCGGAAGCATTGTTTGGGTAGTGCCACCATTAAATGCTAAGGGTTGAAGGTTAAGCGTGGCACTATCTATGTTTGTTTGGTCAGCATTAGTGCCAGTAGCAACATAACCATTTGGAGCGTCACTAAAAATATTGTAGCCTTGTGAAATTATAGTAGTACTTTTATTATTATAAATATTATTACTGCCATTTAAAGCTACTATACTACTGCCTATGGTTATTGAAGAAGAAGAAAAAGAAGAATAAGAATAAATTCCTCCGCCATTATTAGTAGCCGAATTACCACTGATGGTACTGTTTGTTACCATAACAGAAGAAGAATTTTCAGAAAAAGAATAAATTCCTCCGCCATAATTTCCTGCTGTATTCCCACTTATTGTACTATTTGTTACCGTTACAGAAGAATAAGAAGAAGAAGAATAAGAATAAATACCTCCTCCATTATTAGCCGAATTGCCACTTATGGTGCTATTTGTTACCGTAATAGAAGAAGATAAAGAATAAATTCCTCCGCCATAATTAGCAGAATTTCCACTAATCGTGCTATTATTTACTGTTACAGAAGAAGAAGAAGAAGAAGAAGAAAGAGAATAAATTCCTCCGCCATAATTAGCCGAATTACCACTGATGGTGCTATTTGTTACCGTAATAGAAGAAGATAAAGAATAAATTCCTCCGCCATCAAAATTAGCAGAATTTCCACTAATCGTGCTATTATTTACTGTTACAGAAGAAGAAGAAGAAAGAGAATAAATTCCTCCGCCATAATTAGCCGAATTACCACTGATGGTGCTATTATTTACAAACAGGCTGTCACCATTTGTAAAGTTTACTGCTCCACCATTATTTCCTCCACTTGCATTGCCATTTATAAGCACCATGCTATCTAATACCATGGTTTTGGTGGTGGCACTGTTTAAATCTACATTAAATATACGGTTGGTATTGCCTCCACTTATATATAAAGTATCTGTAGCATTGTACAAACCTTTAAAGGTAAGTCCTTTGGTAAAATATATCTCGCTTAGTAGGGTTATGGTATCGCCTAAAAGACTGGTATTGAAGCGTATGGTATCGCCATCGGTGGCATCAATTACAGCTTGGCGTAAGGAACCTGCGCCAGAATTGTTTAAACTATCTACAGTAAGCGTTGCCGCAAAGGTAGTGGCACTTATTAGAATTAAAACAAAGGAAAATAAATACTTTTTCATAGTTTCATAAAATTTAATAGAACAAAAGTGAAAAATGAAAAAATTTTATGCAAAAAAAATGGGCACAAATAAATAAGCGGTAGGGATTTGTAAATAAACGGTCGTTTTTTTTAGAAATAAGACGTAAGATGTAAGACACGGGATGGATTTTTATGGACGGAGAGAGGGTTAGACAGATAGATTTTTAGACGTTTTTTCTCGCAAAGTCGCTAAGAACGCAAAGTTTTATGAATATTATAAATAACGAAAGCCTATTGACTAATGACGATTGACTTTTTTCTCTCGCAAAGACGCAAAGAACGCAAAAAAACACTTCTGTATGTCATCCTATGTTTGTGATAAGAATTAAATTTGAAGAATTATTAACAAGAAAAGTAAGGGTAAAGAGAAAGATTATAGCTTGTCATTTGTCATAAAGACCGTTCGGCATGTTAGTCCCTTTACCCCTTACTACAAAAACCTGAACAGAACATGAAGCATAAAGCTTGCATTAAGGATAGATAGGAAATTGTAGTAATTACTTTTCACAAATTAAATATCTATGTGTAAAGTTATAGGAATAGACATTAGTAAACAAACATTTGATGTAGCATTTGAAGAAAAAAATAAATGGCATCATAAGGTTTGTAAAAACAATCTTAAAGGATTTAAAGAATTAGCATCTTATATGGATGAAGATAGTCGTGTTGTGATGGAAGCCAGTGGTCCATATTATTTACAATTAGCAATGTATATACATAAGTTAGGCGTTAAGGTAAGTGTAGTAAATCCATTAGTGATAAGAAGATATAGCCAAATGAAGCTATTACGAGCCAAAACAGACAAAAAAGATGCTCAAACGATAGCAGAATATGGAAAAGAACAAAAGCCAAGTTTATGGAAGCCACAAGATGAAACAATAATACACCTTAGGCAAATACATACTTCATTAGAATTATTAGAGAAGCAAATAAGACAGACTAAGAATCAGTTAGAAGCATTTCAGTCAAGTGGTATAATTTGCAAAGAAGTAAAGCATGAATTAAAGCAACAAATAAGAACATTAGAGAAAAGAAAACAACGATTAGAAGAAAAGATGAATGAGCTGTCAGAACAAGAGTATAGCGAAACTTTAGCAAGATT
>JACKNZ010000002.1 GCA_024234595.1 Moraxellaceae bacterium
GACACAAGAATACAATCTATATAATCTAATTGACTATAGTGTTGACAGCACCATTTCGCTTGTCAATTATTTTATCACAAATCTAAATACTGGTGCGACATTGCTCGGTGCCGGTGCCGGAACATGGGATGACTATAACTTTTTTGAAAAAATTGCTACTCTAACAAATGTTGACTACATAGATTATCATATATATCCACCTCACTTCAATTATATAAATGATATTGCATTTCGAATTGATTCTATTGCAGACGCCAACAACAAGAAACTGGTGATTGGGGAGTCATGGTGTTATAAAGCAACAAATAGTGAGATGACCAACATCAATCAACCTGTGGCAACCAGTCAACTAATTTACTCGAGAGACGTATTCGATTATTGGGTTTCAATTGATACTCTTTTCGTTAAGGCAATGGTAAATTTATCACAACAATCCAAAATAGAGTTAGTACAATTTCATTGGCCAAATGTAATGTTTGGACAATTAACCTATGATTCCGCTACACATTACTCAATGCCGCCTGGACAAATTCTAAATCTTGGAGCACAGACTGGTTACCAAAATATGTTTCAATTTCATCTTTCGCCTATTGGTCTTTATACAAGTGAAGGAATTGACAGTATTTGTTTAACAACAGGAATTGATGAGAACACATTTACTCCAATAATTTTTATATACCCAAATCCTGCACAAAATACCATTAACATTGAAACTTCTGAGTCTATAAAAATGATTTCAATAATTGATATGACTGGCAAAATAATTTTGCGCGAAAGTAATTCCAATCAGTTACATCTCCCAGACTTACAAAATGGTTTGTACTTAATAAAAATTGAAACAGAGTATGGTTATTTAACACGAAAAATAATAATTGAAAAATAAGTGCAGCCGCTAACAATGTATATAGCAAATAGGCGAAATAGTAGTAAATTCAACGGTTGTAGCCCGCTTCAACTTCATCTCGGTTTGATAGGTTTGAAGTCCGCAATCGCCTACTTGCCATATACTCACCGTTGTAACCAATTTGACATCACCAGTAACATTTACCGACTTAAATCGTCATACATCTAATTTACCAGCCTAAATATGATGAAAAACAGATACTACTATATAGACTTCCTAAGAGTTATTGCAATTTTAATGATGTTCATATTTCATGTAAACATGATTTTTGTAGTGGAAAATGACTGGCATATTAAAGACGTTTCATCAAGCAATGTTTTAATGGAACTAAACTATTGGATGTCCGCATTTAGAATGCCTTTGTTATTTCTTGTTTCAGGTTTTGTTTCTGCCATACTTCTTGAAAAAATGAATCAAAGACATTTTTTTTATCAACGATTTAAAAGACTAATTATCCCAACTGTGATATGGACGTTTTTGTTGGTTGCACCTCAAATCTATTTTGAACGAAAATTACAAGGAATAGATTTCAATTATCTCGAATTTTATCAAACTTTTTTAGAGTTCAAGTGGTATCCAAATGGTAATTTTCATTGGTTACATCTTTGGTTTATCCCTTATTTATTCTGCTATAATATTTTATCAATACCATTATCAGTATATCTCAGTAAAAAGAATGTACGAAATAAACTTGACTTTTTTTTTAATAAAGATTACTCAATAATTCCAATTATTTTTTTAGCTATAATCCCTTATACTTTTTTAGCAACTCGATTTGAAACTACGCACGATTTGATTAACGATTGGGCAAGACATTCGTTCTTTATATTTTTTGTTTTTATTGGAGTATTAATGTATAAATTCCCAATTATTCTTGAGCAAATTGAGCGAAAAAGACGGTTCTACTTAAGAACTGCTTTTTTACTAATTCTTTTCATCAATATAATTAGGTGGAATGGTTGGGAACCATTCGATTTATGGGATAATTGGATAACAAAACCTCAAACCTACATTTTCATTGCTCTAATAAATTTAAATGCTTGGGCATGGGTGTTAACTAGTTTAGGATATGGTAAAAAATATTTAAATAAAAAAAGTAATTTATTAGCCTATTGTAATCAGGCTGTCTATCCGTTCTATATTCTTCATCAGACCATTATTGTTGTTATTGGCTTTTATGTTGTTCAAACACCAGATAATACAGCGTTTAAATATGTATTTTTACTTTTAGTTTGTTTTTCAATCTGTGTACTTATATATCATCTATTTATTCGACCGAATAATACAATGAGATTTTTATTTGGAATGAAAAAAACAAAAAAAACTGGTTACAACACGCAATATAGCAAAAAGCGGTAAAGTGCTTAATTGGAGGGGGGTAGCCCGTTTCAATTTTGTCACGGTTTAATAGTGAATCGCTCGTAATCCGCTTCATGCCATATTGCCAACGTTGTGCGGCATACTGAAAAAAGCCAACGCTCGGTCAAGCACATTTGGTTTTTGCCCACGCTAAAAGCCAACGCTGCAACCAAAAGAGCTTGCCCTTTCCCTACCCACGATAAGACAATGCATAAATACACTGAATAATAGTGAACTTTTGCTATCTTTGACACCGAATAAACAAAACTTAGGTTTCAATGAACCGAATAAAAGAAGTTTTAAAGGACAAAGGAATTTCGCAGACTTGGCTTGCCAAACAGACAGGAAAGAGTTACAACACGATTAACGAATATGCTCGAAACGTGAGACAACCGAGTTTGGAAGACTTGTACACAATTGCGGAAATCCTAAATGTGGAAGTCAAAGATTTATTAATTGAAAGAAGATAATAATGGCACAATCAATAGAACCGAACATTGCAGATTTAGCCAACGGTTGGTTAAGAAAGTATAAACTACCTTACAAATTAGAGCAGGAATCAGTTAATGCAGAAATTGACAAAGCACTCTCTGACTACTACACCAAAAATGGCGGAGCAGGTGCAAATCGTCCAGATGCCAAAATATTACTTCAAGACAAAAATTTAGACTTCTACCCTGTTCTTATTGAGTACAAAGGCTACAAAGACAAACTCGTAAAACTTGACAAAGATGGACAAGTTGAAAACAGAACTTCTAAAAATGAACCTCACTTTAAAAACATCAACTCGTTTGCTGTAAACGGAGCGGTACATTACGCAAATGCTTTACTTCATCATACAAGCTACACCGATATTATCGCTATCGGAATGACAGGCTACAAAGATGAAACAGGAAAAATTCATCACGAAATTGGCGTTTATTATGTTTCTAAAAGCAATTTAGGTGCAGGACAGAAAATTGGTGACTACACCGACTTCTCATTTTTAGCACCTACGAATTTTGAGGGTTTTATTGAGAAAGTAAAAACGCTTCAACTTTCACAGGAAGAACTTGACAAGTTAAAAGAACAACGTGAACAAGAAATAGATAAAACTCTGGTTAAACTTAACAATCATATTTTCGAAAATGAAAAAGGAATAAGTGAAAAAGACAGAGTTTATTTAGTTGCGGCATCAATTATGGCAACTATTGGAATACCGAATAAAGTAGCTTCTTTAGATAAAACAGATTTAAAATCTTCTACGGAAAAGGGTAATAAAGATGGTGAGGTAATTTTAAGAAAGATAAAGGCTTTTTTAGATGAAAAAGATATTCCTGTAGAAAAGAAAGATTTTGTCATAAGAGCACTTGATAATACACTTACAACAGATAATATAAACAAAGTAGAAAATGGTGAAAGTCAGTTGAAAAGGGTATTTACTAAGATAGTTGATGACCTTGGTATTTATTACAAAATCGGTTTAACGACCGATTTTACAGGAAAATTATTCAACGAAATGTATAGTTGGTTAGGCTTTTCTCAAGATAAGTTAAATGATGTTGTACTAACTCCAAATTATGTTGCCTCACTCTTGGTCAAATTAGCAAGGGTTAATAAGGATTCTTATGTATGGGATTTTGCAACAGGTTCAGCAGGTTTGTTAGTTGCTGCAATGAATGAAATGCTTAATGACGCTAAGAACAGTATTACTTCACCAGAAGAATTAACTCAAAAAGAACTAAAGATTAAAGCTGAACAGCTACTTGGATTGGAGTTATTGCCCGATATTTATATGCTTGCTATCCTCAATATGATTTTGATGGGTGATGGCAGTTCAAATATTTTAAACATTGATTCAATTAAAGATTTTGATGGGAAATATGGATTTGGAAAAACTGACACCAAATTCCCTGCGGATGCTTTTATTTTAAATCCACCATACTCTGCTTTAGGTAATGGGATGAATTTTGTGGAAAGAGCTTTAGGAATGATGGATAAGGGTTATGCTGCTATTATTATTCAGAGTTCAACTGGTTCAGGTAAGGCAAAGGATTATAACAAAAAAATATTAGAAAAGCATACATTACTGGCTAGCATCAAAATGCCAGCAGATATTTTCATAGGTAAATCTAATGTTCAAACTAATATATATGTATTCAAAATAAATGAATCACATCATAAAGAGGAAATGGTTAAGTTCTTTGATTTCTCTAATGATGGTTATACAAGAAGCAATCGAAGAAAGGCTAGTAATAACCTTAATGATACTGACCAAGCGAAAAAACGGTATGAAGAATTAGTTAATGTAATCCGCTTTGGGAAAAGTAAACTTAAAATATTTTCAGATAAAGAATATTTTGAAAATACAATTGACCCAAAGAATGGAACAGACTGGAATCAAACTCCGCCTATTGACATTAAGCCAAGTTTGCAGGATTTTAGAAAAACAGTTACTGATTATTTAGATTGGGAAGTGAGTAATATCCTTAAAAAACAAAGCCTAGAAACTAAAGAAGACAATAGTTTAAATGCCATTTTAACAAAAAAGCTAGAAGATGTTAAAACTAAGGAATATAAACTAGGTGATTTATTTGACATTAAAGGCAATCCTCAACTAAACAAATCAAGTTTCGTTTTTAACGAGCAAGGTGAATATCCATATTTTACTAGAACGGTTATGAATAATGGAATAGCAGGTTATGTTGATTATTTAGATGACGACCATAAAATTAATGGTAATTGTATTGCAATTGGTATGATGGGAATGCAATTCTTTTATATGGAAAAAGATTTTTATGCAGGGCAATTTACTAAGAGAGCTATTCCAAAATCATTTAACCTAACTCCAAGAATAGCAACTTATTTTATAAGTTTAATGAATAGAAATCAACATACCTTTCAAAATGTTTTGGTAAGAAATTTTGAACGTGAATTCAAAAAAACAATCGTTCAACTTCCAATAAAAGATGGCAAAATAGATTTTGACTTTATGGAGAATTTAATAGGAGAAATAGAAGCAAAACGAATAGCTCCTCTTGAAGCTTATGTAAAAAAACATAAATTAAAGAATTAGCCAATGCAGAAAGCCATACACATTTGCAATTCGCACCAGCCAACGCTGCAACCAAAAAATTGCAAAAGAGTATGTCTTTGCCAATGCTGACAGCCTGAAGAAAAAAAAGTACGACCGCACAACAAAGTGTATAAATCATTGGGCGGATAGTGCTAATTTAAAGAGCGTTACATTTAATAAACTTCGTAGCAGTTTGACAGAGAAGTGCTTTGAAATGCCCAACGCTTCATACACAAACCGTTGTGCTTCATTATGACAAACCACTAACCAATGATAAAATTCTTTAGAAAAATTAGACAAATCTTCCTTCTACAAGGAAAAAGTGGTAAATACTTTAAATATGCTATTGGTGAGATTATTTTGGTTGTGATCGGGATTTTGATAGCACTCTCAATTAACAACTGGAATCAAAATAGGCTGGAGAAAAACAGAGCCTATTCTTATTTGAATCAGGTCCGTAGTGACCTAGAAGCGGACCTGAAATACATTGATAAAATGTTAAGTTTATATACTGATAATCTGATGATATTTGAAGAAGCAAAATCAAGCGATTTTGAGAACGATTCTGTACTAAACGAACTTGGTAAAGTGCTGACAATTAATTCAGATCCAAGGGAATTCCCACGAGCGTATACGAGCTTGGTCAACTCCGGTGCAATCGAACTAATTGACGAAAAAGAACTTATTGAAAAGATCAACTTATATTACTTAACAACCTGTGTAAAATACAATAACGTAATCGGGTACCATAAGGATTTCAATCTCCAGAATATTGAAGGAGTCCTTGTTCATAGACTCGAGTTAGATGATGATGGCAACTTCAGCCCAGAGTCGATAAGAGAAGAAATTGAATCTGGTAGTTTGGCTTCAATCATTAACTGGCAGATTAACTATTTAAAGAGATTTAAATCCTTAGCCATTCAATGTCGAGATCAAGCACTAATAATTCAAGAACTCATCCCGCGTTTAGAATAGACGAAAGCACAACAAAACCTATACGCAATGCCCTTTGGGACACTGCGCATAGCCAAACCGTTTGTTGCAAGCAGAAGAAATGATTGACTACAACAAAATATTTATAATATCAGATTGGCTTTCCAATAGACCATTTAGAGGCGAAATTTCAAATTATACCCAGGCTGAGCCTGAAATTTCGCGTGGAGAAAAAGATGTAAATGGAATCGTTACTATCAAGCATGCAATGGGTGGGAATACGCTTTATGATATTATATGGACTACTAACGCACACCCGTTGATCGTAAGCGAAAGAATAATCAACTTGTTTAAGTCAAATGGAATAACTGGTTGGAAAACATATAAGGTTCAAATCCGTTCAAAAAAGGATGAGTTAATCGATCAGAAATATTTTGGACTGATTATAACGGGACGTTGTGGATATCGAGATTATTCTAAAAGTACAATTGTGTTGGACAAAGTTGGAGTTTATACAAAACCTCATGTTAAAGGGTTTTACTTTAAGAAAGACTTTTGGGATGGTTCTGACTTATTTATGTGTATTCCGGACGACAGCGGACAATCAACCATGTACCGATTTTGTACCCGAAAGGTGGTAGACCTATTCGAAAAGGAAAAAATAAAGAACATTCTTTTTAAGAACCTTAACGATTCGACATTGGCAATTGAATTATATAAAGTACCATTAACTACACAACAAAAATCTGAAGTTGAGAAATTAGCCGCCAGCAGATAACACAGGTTTTGCATCAAGCGGGCTGAGGTGTAAACTTGAAGCATTGTGCGTCTAATAAACTTTGGTAGTAGAATGAAACTTTGTGCTGGGAAAACCGACCGAACGCAATGCCCGAGACCGTCAGACTGTCTCAAAACCCCATTTACCTGTTGATAAGAAATATACTATTGCTTTAGGTGTGTATGTATCTTTATACATGCGCTTTATTGAAGGTACTCCACGCAACCAGAGCATGCTACTACCCGCTTCGTTAGACGAGTATGAGGATACAGATAAAGAGGTACGCTCTATAGACCTGTTTGTAACTGTCTGGATCTGGAGCAAATGGGTTTTGCATTGAAGAAAATGGACAACGGCAGACCGTAATGATGTAAAGAGCATCTGGAGATGTAGGATTGATGTTTACAGCCAATAACCTGAAACGCATGCTCAACATGCTAGGACCGGATACCCTCAGGGAGTACCTGACAAGCCTGTCAGGCCTCTTTTACCTGCTTTGGAGGCCTTTAGCAGGCACTCACCGGAAACATGAACCTTTCCCATTTTTTCTTTGGCAAATAAAATAGGGCACTATAAGTCAGCCACAGGGTCTCCATTTCCACTATATAAAGTAATTTAGGAAGGAAATCGAGGTCTTGAGAAGAACTGCCGTTGTCAAGCATATGTATTAATACGGAAATATACTATGGAAACTGAGTTATTAAAAAAATCCACTGGACTTGTGCTATCATTATTTATAGAATTGCTTACATGCAGTGGCCAAAACTATCAATGGGCAAAAAGCATTGGCGGG
>JACKNZ010000003.1 GCA_024234595.1 Moraxellaceae bacterium
AGCCGTTAGCCCGCCCCTTGCACAACTATCACACACTCATATTTTGACTCCTAATGAATGAATATGTATTGATTGGCGCTTCCATTTTATTGCTAATAAGCGTTCTTGTTAGCAAAATCTCTGACCGCTTCGGCGTTCCTGCGCTCTTGCTTTTCCTCGTTTTGGGAATGCTGGCGGGGTCCGATGGGTTTGGTGGAATCTATTTTGATGACCCTGTGCTCGCACAGTTCATCGGCATCATCGCATTAGTTCTAATTCTGTTTTCTGGGGGACTCAGCACAGAATGGAATGAAGTTCGTCCTGTCTTCAAAGAAGGCTTGCTTCTATCCACTTTCGGGGTTCTTATTACTGCAATAACGGTAGGTCTTTTTGCAAGCGTGCTTCTTGGTTTTTCATTTCTCGAAGGTTTGCTACTTGGGTCGATAGTTTCATCTACAGACGCGGCGGCTGTATTATCGGTCTTACGTTCTAAAGGCATCAGCCTTAAGGGGAAACTCAAGCCATTGCTAGAATTAGAGTCAGGCAGTAATGACCCTATGGCAATATTTCTGACTGTTGGCTTGATACAGTTAATAATGCAACCAAATTTATCCGTGCTAAATCTTATTGGATTGTTTTTCCAACAAATGCTTATTGGGGCGGTAGTTGGCTACGGCATGGGGAAAGCAATGTTGTTTTTGATTAATCGCTTAAAGTTAGGGTATGAAGGTCTCTATCCTGTACTTACTCTATCGCTAGTATTTCTTGCTTTTGGATTGACGGACTTAATTGGCGGCAGTGGATTCTTGGCAGTCTATTTGGCAGGCATTATTTTAGGACGACAAGATTTTTTACATCAAAAAAGTCTTATGCGTTTTCACGATGGCTTGGCATGGATTATGCAAATAACCATGTTCTTGACACTGGGTTTGTTAGTATTTCCTTCGCGCCTTACACCTATAATAGGCGTTGGCTTGCTTATTGCAGGGTGTTTGATGTTTCTCGCACGCCCAATTAGTATTTTTATAAGTTTGTTGCCAAGCGCATTAAATTGGAGAGAAAAGACCTTTATTTCTTGGGTCGGCTTACGCGGCGCAGCCCCAATTATATTAGCGACATTTCCATTACTTGCCCAACTTCAACAAGCAAATTTAATTTTTAACGTGGTCTTTTTTGTTGTGCTAACATCCGTCCTGTTACAAGGAACTTCATTATCACGTATGGCTAAATGGCTAAAAGTTGACGCGCCAATAATACCGAAACGTGTCTATCCAATTGAGTATGTCCCTATGGGCGGGTTGAAAAGCGAACTAAAAGAATTACCCGTACCAATTGAGTCTGGCATGAATGGAAAAGCCATTTTTGAATTAGGACTCCCTGATGACTTTCTAGTAATTCTCATTGCCAGAGATAACGATTTTATGTTACCGAGCGGTGGAACAGTTTTACAAGGCAATGATACATTGTTGGTTTTATCTGATAAAGAATCTTATGGCAAAGTTATTGAGAAGTTCAATTTATGAGTAAAATAAAGAGCGGGCTAACAAAGCGTGCACCCGACGTGTGGGAGTCTGCGCGATTTAGGAGCCTTTTTCTGGCTTCGGGTTTTTCCTGCTCCCAAGCAGAATCCACGCCCGCCCACACGCGGGTAACGCAAACCGTTAGGTGGTTTATTTCCTTAGTTATGCTACTTTTCATTCTATGATTTCAAAACTTGTATGGTCAGACACTTTTGAGAAGGGAAATCCATTTGGGGGTATTGATGGATTTCGCCCGTTGAGAATAACATTTCACAGTAATTCCTTAGCAAATACTATTGAAAATAATGAACAAGCAGCATTAGATATTCTCTTAGGATTAGCAAAACTTGATAACATAGATGCAATGTCTTTTGATGGGTCAATATCACCTCAAATTTTAATTAACTTTGACAAAGCCCAAAAAGATAGTATAGGCATTACAGTAATCAACGCAGAAGGAAATCCGATTGGTTTTTCGGGCGTATCTACATCCTATCTCGAGCCCAATTACATTGCTTATTTACTAGGTGTTTACAGTTCTAGTAAGGAAGAGAATTACAAATCAATTCGCCAAGAAATACTCGAAGTCAAATCACATGGCGCACTACGGCGTGATATTTTTATAACTACATCACCCTTTCTACTAAG
The DNA here is from genome assembly GCA_024234595.1 of Moraxellaceae bacterium. Lineage (GTDB taxonomy): Bacteria > Pseudomonadota > Gammaproteobacteria > Pseudomonadales > Moraxellaceae > Agitococcus. Next base: position 2,148 of record JACKNZ010000003.1, read on the forward strand.
TAAGAGAGATAAACTTAGAGAGTTAAATATTTATACGCCAAGTGATGCGCTAAAAATAGTCGGGCTATATCTACGAGTGAACGGAGAGTTTGAATGGATATCGCACATAGAAAGTAACGTTAGATTCATAACTACTATGGACACTTTCTATGAGTTTCTATCCAGAGGTTTATTACCCAAAAGCTGGAAGTATATTTCTGGATTAGGGTTACATAATGCACGCGAGAAACTTCTTTCTTTGGGCTGGAGTGTTTTGAATAGGTATTCTAGGGTATTGCAAGCTCGGGATGAACTTGGACGCCTTTATTACATGCCAGCAAACTCTAGTACCAAAGATAAGATGATGTACCATTTTGATTATTTAACTTTATTACTAACAGCAGCGTTTGATACTCAGGCATTAATAATAAACACGGTTTATAATCTTGGGTTAAAAGATCAAGAATGCGGATTTAGACGAGAAAGATTTAAAACTGTTATCAGACAACAAACAATCACCAGCAATCTTGCTAATCTTCTATCTGCTAAGAGTGATTTTATAAATATCTTGTTCGATTTGCGAAATAAAATTCATTCGGTTAGTATGGAAACTAATTTTCATGTTCCCGATTCTTATCCTGACGAATTACTTGAAAGAATTTGCCAGTACGACCAATATAATCATTGGGGAATACAAAAGCAAAATGTAAATGTAATAATAAATCGCGGAAACCCTACTCCTTCCATCAACTATTCAGTTGATATATATCACTTAGCACATGGTCTTATTAGTGAATCAACAAATTTAATTAACTCGATAATGGAAGAAACGCAGATAGAAACTTTCCTAGATACGGGAGTTCTGTCCAAAATTATGACAAGCCCGCCAGATGATATGCTTCCTTATATTCAGGCTTATCTACTTTTAGCCTGAATATAAATTCGTAGTTTCGGTAGCATTTTTTAGCCAAAGAGTCTGGCGCAACAAAAACCACCTAACAAAGCGTGCACAGATGTAAGGGGAAGTCAAGAGTGCCGATGCATGAGGAATTAGGTGGTTATATTGTTGCGCAAAGGAGCGAAAAAACAACAGCACTCCACTACCGCTTTTACAAAGCTGTGCAAAAACGTTGACAAGGGTTGTATAATGATTTTGGAGCGATGAGCCCGCAAAACCTTTTCAGGTCTCCGCAAGCGGAGTTACATATTTGGGACGTCGCTCCTTTCTTTTAACTTCGAGGGCGGCAACGGGATCGGCTTCTTCGAACCCCAGGGGATGCTCG
>JACKNZ010000004.1 GCA_024234595.1 Moraxellaceae bacterium
AACATGAATGTGTGGGTTCAATGAGTGCTAAAGGCAATTGTTATGACAATGCGCCCATTGAGAGCTTTTGGGCAACCTTAAAAAATGAGCTGGTGTATCATCAACATTACCAAACGCGTGCGGAGGCTATGAGCGATATTCAGTCGTTTATTGAGATTTTTTACAATCGAATGCGAATTCAGGCTAAACTTGGTTTTAGGTCGCCAGCCCAAGTCTTTGAAGGGTGTAAAATGGTTGCCTGATTTATCCCAAATCTAATCGTACGGTAAACTCAACATATATCAAAATGTAGGAGCAAAAGGTACGAAATTGACAACTAGTATTCCTAATACAGGTATATCGTATACTCAATCATTGTCAAATAGTCAGAACTCAGCGGATGTGATAAATAGACCAAACGAACAAAGAACTAATAATCAATCATCTAAGTCAGGTATTATTTTCTTTGTTTTCTTAATGCTTATAGCTGTTTATGCCTTGGCAGGCTGTGCTAATTTGGTACATAAACAAAATTCAAACTTTAAATCAGAGGCTGATAGCACAAATAATTGTACTTATGTGCAAGAGCATTACCAACAAGATGGCACTTATATTTCTGAGGCATATCAATGTAATTCAGATATAGGTCAGAATTTTATTAGTGCAAATAGTTGCTCATATGTTAGTGGATATTATAAAAATGATGGAGCATACATCAGCGGCCATTACCGATGCTCTACCATAAAAAATTCTTCTAGCCCGAGTTATTCCTCTAGTTATGGCTCAGGTCAGTCAGCTTCATCTTGTGTGACTAGTTACTGTGGAAGTGTGAATGTACGTGGCTATACGAGAAAGGATGGAACATATGTTCGGCCTCATACAAGAAGCAGAGCTAAGAAATAACTCTAACTTCTGCGTCAAGTGTGACAAGCACCCAGCCGCTTACGGGGCATTTTTGGGGTTCAGTGATTACTGAGTTTTTTTATTTTGTTGTGGGTGCTTGCACCTTACGCGGATAGTTAGATTTCTAGGGGGATTTAGTGAAGCAATCTCGCAAGCATCATTATGTTCCAGAATGGTATCAAAAGAGGTTTATGCTTAACGGACAAAATTCTTATTTCAGACTTGATCTTTTCCCTGAAACAATCGAAAGGCCTGATGGAAAAATCATTCGTAAAGGCGAGATTCTAAAAAAAGGACCAAGCAAATTCTTTTTCGAAATTGACTTATACACGACAAATTACTTTGGTCTAGAAAATGATGATATAGAGTGCTATCTTTTTGGTAAAATTGATACTGATGGTGCCTCAGCCATTTCCGCCATGGCAGATACTAATTGGATACAGTTAATCCACCATCATATTGTTAACTATTTCGAATACTTAGATGCTCAAAGACTTAGGACTCCAAAGGGGCTAAATTGGTTAATAGAAATAATAAAGCCAAAGAGTTATAACGACTTACTAATGGCAATGCAGAAAGTTAGAAGGATGCACTGCACTATGTGGGCTGAGGCATCTATGGAAATAGTTTGTGCCAATGAGTCCGACGTAAAATTTATTGTGAGCGATAGTCCAGTTACATTTTACAATTCTGTTTTCTATCCTGCTAATGCAAAGTGTAAGTTTCCTTTTGACCCTGAAATTTATCTTAAAGGGACAAGGACGATTTTCCCTTTAGATATGAATCATTGTGCAGTCTTAACTAATGTCGAATATGCTCAAAGCCCTGGCAAGCACAAAGCATCAAAGCCTAGAACTAATTCAAGGTACTTTGATAACACAATAATAAAGTATGACGACATCATTCGCGAACGTGAATTGAGTGCTCAGCAGGTCTTATCAATAAACTATATTATGAAAAAGAGAGCCACTAAGTACATAGCCGCTGCAAATGAAGAGTGGCTATTTCCTGAACGATATCTTAAGAAATCAGATTGGGGGGCGTTAGATAAGACTTTTATTTCTAATAGCACCAAGCTCTACGGAACTGATAGGGAAATATTTATTGGTGGTAAGGACGGTAAATTAATTGCCACGCAAGATGGGTTCGGGCGAAAACCGAAGACTCATGATGAGTGGTTAAAAAAAGAAAAGCAGGCTCAGGCGATGCAAGAGCACCTAATGAAACTTTTGGCAAAAGAAAAAATCTAACTTTCGCATCAACAGCGACAAGTACCCAGCCGATTATTGTGTTATTTTTAATGGTACTGAGGTAATCTCAGCTTTTAATTTTGTTGTGGGTACTTGCGCGTTATGCGCCTAGTTAGGGCAAGGCAGTTTTTGTTGCTAGCTTTTAACTCTTATTACATCGTTATATTTTAATGGGGAATAATAATGGGATTTGCTGTTTCGTTTTTATCAGTCTCAAAGCAGGAGGCTGACAATTTAATGGAGTGTCCAGAGGATATTAGAGTCATTACATATGATGATTATGAAGGTGTTGAGAACTCTCATGAGTTGATGTGTCCATCGGAGCTATCACTATTGTTAGGAGCTGAGTTTGATGATGATGAGTTTATCCCTTCGAATATAAACAATTCTGATTTTGATTGTACCTTTTTATGGGAGAACGGCGAGCTAATTGAGGATGCAGAAGATTTTGATGCAACTGTTGTATTCTTCTATGATTCCCAAGTTGCTGATACTAGTCATTGGTTAAATGCAATTAGTAAAGAAGACTTCAAGAAACGATTTGAATCGGATATTTATAAAAACGATGATTTTTATGATGCAGAACGTAACTTTGAAGAGGTATGGAATGATTTTGTTCAGTTAAGAACATTTTTTAATACAGAAGCAGAAAAAGAACATGCCATTGTGATGATGTCAAGCTCTTAGTATTTGGCTGTTTTTTGTTAAAAGCCCTAACTTTGCGCTCAAGTGGGATAACGCCCCAGCCGCTTATTGGGCATTTTTTGATGTTTCTGAGGTAGTCTCAGTTGTTTATTTTGCTGTGGGGACGTTACCCCTTAGCGCAGGTAGTTAGGTTTTGGGGAAGCTAGAAGACAGTTATATTTATATAGTAATGATATTAAAAGTCATATGAATGCCGTTGAGTTATAAATACAGCTTTTTCAAAACCTTAAAACTTTAAAACCTTTAAGTTTGGAGATATAAATGGAAAGAATTACAGCCAGTGCTACTGAGCTAATGCGTCAGGCTTCGATGACGGCTCATGATTATATGTTAGAGGCAGTAAGAAGAATAGACGAAGTATTTGGTGAGGGGTATGCAAAAACACATCCTGAATTAGTTGGTGATTTTATGAAAACATCAGCAATAGACTTTGCAACTGCTTGTATTTCTGTAAGTTTGCAGGATATTGCAGAAAATATGTAACATATGAGTTATCATTAAAGATTGCGCATTATTGTTAAACTCATATTTTTATTTGTGTTGTTTATAACCTAACTCAACGCTCAAGTAGGATAGCACCCCGCGCGGTTTTGATGTATTTTTGAATGGTTCTGAGGTCAATCTCAGGTTGTAGTTTGTTGAGGGGTGCTACCTCTTAGCGTCAAAGTTAGGCTTAGGAGTTTGTAATAATGGAAATTGTTTTTAATGACAGTAACTCGAATAATCACTTAAAAGTACTAACGGAGTTAATGTTAAAATCAGATGAAATGATATTTTGTTCAGGTTGGGTAAAAATTGAAGGCTTGAAGTTAATTGCAAAGGAGCTAAGTTTAGCAATTAAAAGAAATGCTAAAATCACTCTAATTACTAATAAAGAGCATACAAATCAAGAATGTATTGAATATTTAAAAGAATACAACGTCAATCATATTATAATAGATAGCTCCAAAAGATATTTTCATACCAAAATGTATTATTTCGTATTAAATGATAATTATAACGTACTTATTGGCTCGGCAAATTTAACAAGTGGCGCATTGAAAAGCAATGAAGAGTTATCTGTATTAACTTCAGGTAAAATAGGCGATAACGAACATAAAAAAATTGCTTTATACTTGGAGCGCATTTCTCGTGAGTACAATGCCTAACTTTCGCGTCAAGTGCGACAAGCACCCAGCCGCTTATGGGGCATTTTTGGAATTTAGTGATTATTGAGTTTTTGTTCATTTTGTTGTAGGGTGCTTGCACCTTACGCAGATAGTTAGAATTCATTGAGTGTGTTGGCTTTGTTTTAATGTTTTCGCAAGGTCAAAGTATTTTAAGAACAATTTGTTAGCCTCGTTTGTTTTGCCTTGTGTTTTGTTGTTTTGTTTGCGTGTGTTGTGTTATTTCAAGCGCGAAAAATTGAGTCATGCAAATAATCAGCACGGCAGGTTTATTTTGCGGAGTTGAAATCGTCATTTACGCAAACCGAAAGAATACAAGCCTGATTGTTTTTGGCCAATGT
>JACKNZ010000005.1 GCA_024234595.1 Moraxellaceae bacterium
TTCCCTACTCTCGCCAGAAATGAAACCAGTTTTTGTCGCTGAACGTCGTGCCGAATATGCTGAAGTGCGTGAACGTCATGCCAACCGTCAACCTAAAGCCGCTAAACTCAGTTACGCACAATCTATTGCCGAAAAATATCAACATGATTGGGCTAACTACACACCACCCAAACCCAAACAATTGGGCGTGACCGTGTTAAAAGATGTGCCTTTAGCCGATGTTCGTCCTTATATTGACTGGACACCTTTTTTCATCACATGGAGTTTGGCTGGTAAGTTCCCTGCCATTTTAAAAGATGAAGTCGTTGGTGTTGAAGCAACTCGTTTATACAACGATGCCCAAGCCTTGTTAGATAAATTAATTGGTGAAAAATTATTAACCGCCAATGGTGTAATTGGTTTTTGGCCTGCCGCACAGGTCAATGATGATGATATTGAGGTATATGCCGATGAATCACGCCAAACAGTGATTCACACATTGCATCATTTACGTCAACAAAGTGACAAAGTCAGTGGCAAACCCAATTATTCTTTAGCCGATTTTATTGCGCCTAAAGCGAGCCAAACACCTGATTATATTGGTGCATTTGCAGTGACTGCTGGTTTGGGTGCTGAAGAACAAGCAAGAGCCTACAGAGATGCGGGTGATGACTATAATGCCATTATGGTACAAGCCCTTGCTGACCGTTTAGCCGAAGCCTTTGCGGAATATTTACATGAGCGAGTGCGTAAGCAATATTGGGGTTATCAAGCCAATGAAAGCCTCAGCAATGAAGAGTTAATTAAAGAAAAATATGTCGGTATTCGTCCTGCACCTGGTTATCCTGCCTGTCCAGAACATACCGAAAAAGCCACATTATTTAAGTTGTTAGATGCTGAAAATAATACAGGTATTAGCCTTACTGAACACTTTGCTATGTGGCCTGCCGCCTCAGTGAGTGGTTTTTATTATTCTTTACCCCAAAGTACCTATTTTAATGTCGGTAAATTGGATAAAGATCAAGTGGAAAGTTATGCTGCGCGTAAAGGTTGGGATTTGCGTATGGCCGAAAAATGGTTAAGCCCGAATTTGGGTTATGAGCCACAAGTCTAATACGTTCACTAAGAGCAGGCTGTATTCTCAGCCTGCTCTATCTTAGGACTTACGCGGTTTGCGTAAGTCCTGATCTGTCGTACCTACTTCCCCGACTGTCTCATATAGCGTAAAAACTCACTATCGCCTTTAAGCACCATGACATCACTGGGTTTGTTAAACGCGGCTTTATAAGCCTGCATTGAACGATAAAAGCGATAAAACTCGGCATCTTTACCAAAAGCAGCTGCGGCAATGCTAGCCGCTTGTGCATCACCTTCACCGCGCAAGGTTTCAGCTTGCTTGTAGGCCTCTGCCATAATCACTTTTTGCTCGCGCTCTGCTTCGGCTTTAATGGTTTCGGCTAGCTCATTACCTTGAGACCGATGTTCTCGCGCTTCGCGCTCACGCTCTGTACGCATACGGTTATAGATGGATTCCGAAATCGTCTCAGGAAAATCAACTCGCTTAACCCGAACATCGACCACTTCAATGCCAAATTCTTTTTTGGCCAACGCAGCCGTTTCTTGGGTAAGTTGGTCAAGCATTTGGTCGCGTTGCCCTGCAACCACTTGATATACTGTCCGTTCTGACACTTTGTTTTTAAGGCCATCGTTTACTCGCGCCATTAACAAAGACTCTGCTTTTTTTGCATCGCCACCTGTCACGGTAAAATATTTTTTAACATCCACAATACGCCATAACACATAAGAGTCCACAATCAAAAACTTGTTTTCTTGAGTCAAATATTCAGTACGCTCGGTATCACTCACCTGAGTACGTATATCAAACTTTTTAACCTCATGGATATAGGGAATTTTCAGTCCCATCCCTGCGGTTAGATTTGAGTCAATAATCTCACCAAACTGTACCAAAATACCGCGTTGCGTTTCTTTAATGGTATAAACAGTACTGCCCAAGATACTAATAATTAAAAAGGTGATGGTTAATGCTTGTAAGGTTCTAGGATTCATAATTAACGCCCCTCTCCACGACCTTGGCGCACTGGCGCACGCATTGTATTGGCTGCATCATTCAATTCGTGTGCTGTACTATTATTTGGCTGATTAGCTCGGCTATTTTCCATGATTTTGTCTAAGGGCAAGTACACCATATTGCCACCATTACCTTCAATAATGACTTTATTAGTCTTGGACATGACACTTTCCATCGTTTCTAAGTACAAACGTTGTCGAATAACTTGTGGTGACTTTTTGTACTCGCCAACTAATTGATTAAAACGTGCCGCATCACCTTGCGCGATATCAACCACTTCTTGTTTATAAGCGTTAGCCTCGGCAATCACTCTTGCTGCTTGGCCGCGCGCTTCTGGCACAATACCGTTGGCATAGGTTTCGGCTTGGTTTTTAAGACGTTCTTTGTCTTCTTTGGCGCGAATCACATCATCAAAGGCTGCTTTTACCTCTTTGGGAGGTAATGCTTCTAAAATGTTGACGCCTGTGACTTGTAAGCCTGTTTTATAGCTATCCAAATAACTTTGTAAACGAGGCTTAATATCTCGCGCCAAAGTGGCACGACCTTCGTTGAGTACTTGCCCCATTTTTGAGCCACCGACCACATGGCGTAAGGCACTTTCGGTGGCGTGTAACAATGTCACTTCGGGTTCAGATACTTTAAGTAAATAATTAACTGGCTCAGCAATACGATACTGAACAGTCAAATTAATTTCGACAATGTTAGTATCTTCGGTAATCATGCGCGCATTAAGCGGCACTTGTTCAACTTTTTGAATGTTGACTTTTTTGACTTCATCAACCAAGGGCATTGCCCAATGCAAACCCGCTTGTTCGGTGCTGCTGTACTTTCCAAAGCGCAAAATCACTGCTTCTTCGGCCTGCTCTACCCTATAAAAACCCGTGATAATGGTTAAACCAATAATAATCGCCGCACCAATTTTAAGCGGGGCTAAATCAGAACCTCCTGAGCCATTACCTCCAAACCATTTGTCAAAGCCTTGATTAACTTTTTTAAGAAAATCATCAATTTCGGGCGGTCGCTGACCATTATTAGGACTATTACCACCACCGTTATTCGGTTGATTCCACGCCATAAAATTACCTTTTCTTAAATAAAATACATTACCATTCTGCAACAGGAGCTGGAGGTGTTAAACCCACATCACTCAAGGTCAAATTAACTCGCCTTAGTATGGCATTAAGCTCCGCTTGTGATAATTGAACGGTTACATAACTTGTACCATCCTCGCATAGCTGTTCTTGTTGTATGGCATTGATAGCAAACAATTGTGCGCGCAGTTTGGCATAATGCGGCTGTAAGTGCAGTGTCAAGCATTGCAAATCATCTACCAGTAATTGTGCTAATGCCTGATGTAGTTCGTTCATTCCCAAGTTGTCACGGGCTGATAACCATACTGCAATAGGTTTGCCTTGCTCATCAACATCTATACGTGGCTCATGACTCTCCAAACAATCAATTTTGTTATAAATCATCAAAATTCGGCTTTGGCTACCAATTTCTTGCAATACCTCATTAACCGCTGCAATTTGAATTTCTCGCTCTGGACTTGCTGCATCAACGACGTGTAGCAACAAATCAGCCTCCACTGTTTCCTCTAAGGTTGCTCTAAATGCTTCGACTAATTGATGCGGTAAATGACGTACAAATCCTACGGTATCAACCAATACTACAGTACCTAAACTGTCAATTTCGACACGACGCAAAGTAGGGTCAAGGGTAGCAAACAGTTGGTCTGCTGCATAAACCTCGGCTTGGGTAATCCGATTAAATAAGGTTGACTTGCCTGCATTGGTATAACCAACAAGCGATATTGTTGGAATAGCGGCTTTTTGACGAGAAGCACGGCCTTGACTCCGCGTTTGGCGGACTTTTTCAAGCCGTTCGCTGAGCATTACTACGCGATTTTTGAGTAAACGGCGGTCTGTTTCGAGTTGGGTTTCGCCCGGCCCTCTCAGACCAATGCCTCCCTTTTGGCGTTCTAAGTGTGTCCAGCCTCGTACTAAGCGCGAACTTAAATGTTTGAGCTGTGCCAGTTCGACTTGTAGCTTACCTTCAAAGGTTTGTGCGCGTTGAGCAAAAATATCCAAAATCAAACCTGTTCTATCAAGCACTCGACATTGACAGGCTCTTTCCAAATTACGTTCTTGCGCTGGTGTCAAAGAGTGATTAAATAATACCAAGTCTGCCCCCAACTCTTGTACTAATTGGGCAATTTCTTCGACTTTGCCTGAACCAGCATAAAACTTAGCATCAGGTTTTTGACGTGAACCCGTTACCACAGTTAAAATTTGCGCACCTGCTGATAAAGCCAATAACTGAAACTCGCTTAAATCTTCATCTTGCGAATATTGTTTTAATTCTAAATGCACTAATATGGCTTTTTCGCCACCTTGGTGACGTTCAAAAAATTCCACGTAGTTCTCTCTGTGACAAGTAATTTTGTAATAAATTGGGGTAAAATTTTATTTCTCAAGCCTTAAATTAAGACTTACGCGGTTATCGCTTATTTGCTCACACTTCAACCGTTTCCAACGGTTTTATGCTCACAAAACGCGCTAATTTCGGCGAAATGCGTAAGTCCTGAAATAAAAAACGCCGTACAAGACGGCGTTTAATCAAACATTGGCTATTTAGTTAGTCCAATCTTGGTCATCACCTTGGTCATCATAAGGATAGCCACCGCCCATCGTGCCACTGGTCATTGGGCCAATCGGGGCATTAGGTGCACCCACTGGACGTGGATTGCGTGACGGTACAACAGTAGAAATGGCATGTTTATAAACCATTTGGCTCACTGTGTTTTTGAGTAACACCACATATTGGTCAAACGATTCAATTTGTCCTTGTAATTTGATGCCGTTAACCAAAAAAATAGATACAGGAATACGCTCTTTACGAAGCGCGTTTAAGAACGGGTCTTGTAAGGTTTGCCCTTTGGACATAATGTGTCTCCTCTGCCAAAACGGCAGAATAAAAATGGGAATATAGTGCAAAAATCAGCAAGAAAAAGGTAACTTGCTAGTCTGCCATTTTCAAGCAATTTTTATTTTTTTTAGATAATCCTGTAGGACAATCCACGCATCTTGTGTATCAAGCGCGTGAACATCACTACCAAAGCTGCGTAACCACGTATATTGGCGTTTAGCAAGCTGTCGTGTTGCAACAATACCCTTAAAACGCATCTCATCATAGTCATATTTATTATCCAAATATTCCCAAACTTGTCGATAGCCCACCGAGCGAATAGCAGGCAATTCTAAATTTAAATCAGGCCGTTGTTTAAGTGCTTGTACTTCCTCAATAAAACCATTTGCTAACATGCTATCAAAACGCTGCTCAATACGCTGATGAAGAATGCTTCTATCTTGGGGGAGTAAACCAAATTGATGAATACGATAAGGCAATGCCTGTGCCTGTTGCTGCTCATGCCATACTGATAATGGAATACCCGTTGCTAAATATACTTCTAAGGCTCGTTGCAATCGTTGCGAGTCAGTGGGTTTAAGGCGAGCGGCTGTTACTGCATCGACACGCGCTAATTGTTGATGAATCACAGCCCATCCTTCTTGCTGTGCTTGCTCAACAATCTGCTGTCTGATTGCTTCATTTGCTTGTGGTAAATCAGCAATGCCATCTCTTAAAATTTTAAAATAGAGCATTGTTCCGCCAACTAACAATGGGATGCGTCCACGCGCACTAATCTCGGCCATTTCCTTTAGCGCGTCCTCTCTAAACTCGGCAGCTGAATAGGCTTGAGCAGGGTCTTTAATATCAATTAAACGATGTGGAGCTGAGGCTAATTCTGCTGCGCTAGGTTTGGCTGTACCAATATCCAACCCTCTATAAACCATACTTGAATCTACAGAAATAATATCTACAGGATAATGTTGAACCAAACGAATCGCTAAATCTGTTTTACCACTGGCTGTAGGCCCCATCAAAAAAATTGCATTTGGCAGACTCATGACAACACTCTCTTAAAACAGATTTGATGGGCAACTGACATTTTGTGAGTTATTTATCGCTAGTTTATCACAGCCTCTCTTTGACATATTCTGTCAAATTTGTCTAACTTGGTGTTATTTATGCGTTTAGCACATTGCCCTACGCGCTAACTCGTATTAGAGTATGCAGGGTAGTTAAGATGATAATAATAGATTTAAAACTAATATCGCCTCGGCATTACACGCTTTTTTATTTGCATTTATGCCATTTTATTTTAGGGAAACTTTTCCATGATGCGTTTTCTCTTCAAACTTTCTGTACTTTCTGCTGCCCTACTAAGTAGTGCCTGCTCTGTTCACAAACTGATTGGTAATGAGGTTAAACACTTTTCGACCGAAAACGTGATGCCTGTCATTTTAAGCAGTGATGATATTCCTACTGTTTGCCATGCCAACGAAACTAATACTCCATTATTGATGTCGTTTACTAAATTTGGTGTTGACAACAGTATGCTCTTAGCATTGGGCTATGCAGGAGCAGCAACCTGTACCGCAATGGAGGCACACGAAAAAGAAATATGGTCAGCAATTACCGAAAAACAAGGCTTGGTTAATATGGCACAAGATGCACGTATTGCCCAACAGCTACTCAATAAAGAAGCTGGCTTGCGTCAATTACGCGTCTATCAATATACAACCGACTTTTTCAGAAACAATCATCAATACGAACTTGGTGAAGGTAAATGCCCACAAATCAAAGACGATAACGCCCAATTATTGTTAATTATAGGCGGAATATCAGCGTTACAAGCACTTAAGAGTGATGTTGACTCAGGTCGTTTGGTTAATTTTGACATGAGTATTCCTGCCAAAGTTGGTCGCGCGATGGACTGTCTAGACAGTAATAAATGGTGGGGGCAACCCAAAGCCATTCAGGCTGGTCTAAAGGTGATTTTACCTAAGGATGCACAAGAAGAGAAAGAGGCTTGGAAACAGCTACAAGACTCAACAGATATCGGATTACAAACAGGTGTTCGATTAAGTCATGCCACCTATGCCACGATTGCAAGTATCAAAGGTCGTGATGACTATTTACGTGATGCGCTTAAGCGGTTTGAATCTTTACCAAATGCCCTACTAAATAACCAATATGCCTTGTTAAACACCATTGCAGCCATTCAGGTACGTCAGGTTGCCAACCTGTATTGGGTCAAAAACACGGGTCATCGTGCACCAACGACCGACTTTAGTAAATTTTGGGATGAAAAGCCAGTTCCATCGGCTGCGGTTAGTGAACTACTCAATGAGTTATAAAATAACAAAACAGGCTCTAAAATGACTTATCTACGCATCGCTAAAAAAACAGGACTCGTGTTGGCAAGTACGCTGTTGTTAGCTGCTTGCTCTAAAGACCAATTAGTTGGCAATGGCTTGCGCGCATACACAATCGAGCATGCCCTGCCTGTGATTTTAAAAACAGATGATGTTACCATGATTTGCCATGCTAACGACGGATTCACGCCCATCGTCAAAGCATTTACTAAGTTCAATGTCGAAACAGATATGATGTTGGCGTTTGGCTTAGCAGGTTCATCTATTTGTACCGAAAATCAGGCTATTGAAAAAGAACTTTGGTCATCGCTAAGTGAAAAACAAGGCTGGACTGACGTGGCGATTGATGCCCGCATTGCCCAACAACTCCTTAACAAAGAAGCGGCACGTAAACAAATAGCATCATACAACTACACAGTTAACTACTTCAAACAACAGTATCGCTACGAATTTGGCGAAGGAAAGTGCCCAAAACTTAAACAAGAAGTTGAAGAACTTTTATTGTTTGTCGGTAGTGTCTCTGCCTTACAAGCAATTAACAACGACATAGCGTCAGGACGACTACTCAATGTTGACATGGGTATTTTTCCTAAAGTTGCTCATGCAATGGATTGTTTAGACAATCAAAAATGGTGGGGATTTCCTCAGTCTATACGCGCAGCATTAGCAGTCATTTTACCTGAGTCTCCTGCCATAGAAGAAGCTGGATGGAAATCACTACAAGACAATGCAGCAATTGGCCTACAACAAGGAATGCGTACAGGCTATGCAAGTTATGCTGTGGTTGCCAATATCAAAGGCCGAGATGACCACTTGCGCCAAGCACTTAAAGGCTTTGAAAGTGTACCAAGTGATAAAATCAACAAAAACTATTTGTTATTAGACACCATAGCCGAACAACAGATTCGCCATTTAGCCAACCGTTTTTGGATGCGACTTGAAGGCCGTCGCGCGCCAACTGAGGGTTATAGTCAATTTTTGGATGAAAAACGCCAACCTGACAAAAGCCTAGATGGCATGCTGGATGATATTTAACATATTGCTCCCTCTTATTTGAGAGGGAGCAATATTGTTTACACTCTTTTAAAAATCAATGTCCCATTAGTACCACCAAAACCAAATGAGTTTGACAAAGCCACGTCTATTTTCATCGGACGTGCTTGATTAGGTACATAATCCAATTTACAAGCAGGGTCTGGATTATCCAAGTTAATGGTTGGTGGAGCCATATTGTCACGAATCGCTAACACACTAAAAATCGCTTCTACTGCCCCTGCCGCTCCCAACAAATGTCCGACCATTGATTTGGTAGAACTGACGGCTAATTGATAGGCATGCTCAGCAAATACAGTTTCGATGGCTTGAGATTCGGCAACATCGCCTGCTGGCGTGCTCGTGCCATGAGCATTGATATAATCAACCTGATTTGGGGCTAAACCAGCATCTTTTAGGGCGTTACGCATGGCCGCTGCTGCACCTTCACCATTTTCGGAAGGAGCGGTAATATGAAAAGCATCATCACTCATGCCAAAACCGACTAATTCGGCATAAATTTTAGCACCACGATTCATGGCATGTTCATATTCTTCCAACACCAACACACCCGAACCATCACCTAATACAAAACCATCACGGTCTTTATCAAAAGGACGACTTGCTGCTTGAGGATTATCATTACGGGTCGATAAAGCGCGTGCCGCCGCAAAACCAGCCATGCCTAAAGGCGAAGAACCTTTTTCTGCACCACCCGCCAAAAACACATCAGCATCACCATAGGCAATTAAACGCGCTGCTAAACCAATACAATGTGTCGCGGTGGTACATGCCGTAGTCACTGCCAAATTAGGCCCTTTAAGGCCATAACGAATTGCTAACAAGCCTGCCGCCATGTTAATAATCGAACCGGGTACAAAAAAAGGTGAAATTTTGTTAGGGCCGTCTTGTTTTAAAATATCGTGATTTTTTTCTATCAACGATAAACCGCCAATACCCGAGCCTAATGCCACCCCGATACGCGAAGCATTATCGGCATTTACCGTTAATTGTGCGTCAGTCATTGCTTGTACACCTGCTGCCAAGGCGTAGTGCATAAACTCATCATAACGACGCAACTCTTTGGCTGGCATATAATCTTCGCCATTAAAACCGCGTACCAAGCCTGCAAACCGTGTTTTGTATTGACTCGCATCAAAATGGTCAATCAGTGAAACACCACTTTTTCCTGCCAAAATACCTTGCCATGTACTGTTTACATCAACGCCTAAACTACTCACCATCCCTAAACCAGTCACAACAACACGACGGCGGCTCATATTTTTCTCCAATTTTTAATGAATTTAATTAAATTTATTTGACACAAAAATTGCAAAAAAAAACCGCATTACCCACGGTAATGGGTTGCGGTTTTAGTGTTATTTGCCAATTATTTTGTGTTAGCAACAACGTAATCAATCGCAGCTTGTACTGTGTTGATTTTTTCGGCTTCTTCATCAGGAATTTCGGTTTCGAATTCTTCTTCCAAAGCCATAACCAATTCAACGGTATCTAAAGAGTCTGCGCCGAGGTCATCAACAAAAGAAGATTCGTTTTTTACGTCTTCTAATTTAACGCCTAATTGTTCGGCAACAATTTTCTTTACGCGTTCTTCAATGTTACTCACTTTCTTTGTTCTCCTGAGGGTAGATTCTATGTTGGCACACTACACGATTTTGTAGGCTTAGGCAAAATTTTTCGGTGATACGCCTTGCTTTAACCTATGCGTGTTGTTGCAAAACAATCGCCGTAGTGTATGAATGTCTGTGTTTTAGCGCAACACCTAAAGCACTATTTGATTAAAAGAGTTACATATACATCCCGCCATTAACAGGCAAAGTCACGCCATTGATATAGCCTGCTTGGTCACTGAGCAAAAAAGCAACGGCATAGGCAATGTCACTCGGCTGCCCCAAACGATTAGCAGGAATTTGCGCTAACATCGTTGCCTGTTGTGCGTCAGTTAAAGCATGGGTCATATCGGTTTCAATAAAACCCGGTGCAATACAATTTGCGGTAATGCCACGGCCGCCCATTTCTTTGGCTAAAGCGCGTGTAAAGCCCTCTAAACCTGCTTTGGCAGCAGCATAATTACATTGTCCTGCATTGCCCATTTCGCCGACAACGGAGCTTATGTTCACAATTCGTCCCCAACGGGCTTTGCTCATGCCTTTTAGACAGGCTTTAGATAATCTAAAAATCGCCGTTAAATTGGTATTGATAACACTATCCCAATCGCTATCTTTCATGCGTAACAACAAGCCATCTTTGGTAATGCCTGCATTATTGACCAAAATAACAGGTGTACCAAATTGTGTTTGTACGGTGCTTACAAATGGCTCAATGCTTTCTCCCTGTGTTACATCTAGTACCATACCCACGCCTTTGTAAGCTGCCAGATATTGGCTAATGGCTTCTGCACCTGCTTGGCTTGTGGCCGTACCAACCACAATCGCACCTTGAGCGGCTAATTGTTGAGCGATTGCTTTGCCAATACCACGACTCGCGCCTGTGACAATCGCTACTTTATCTTGTAAAGACATAAAAATTCCTATGAGCTATTTAATCGCCAAAGCAGCCGTTAAACCCGCAATATTTTCGAGCGACTCACAACTTAAACCTTTGTTAATTCGTTTGTTAAGACCACATAACACTTTGCCTGTACCACATTCAATCACTCGCCCCACCCCCTGCGCCACCAAATACTCTACCGTTGCTACCCATTTGACTGGGCTATACAACTGCGACACTAAGGCTTGACGAATCGCGGTACTGTTTTCTTCAACCCGAGCACCGACATTTTGCACTACAGGAATGACCGCTTGATTAAATTCTACATTGTCGAGGGCATCGGCCAACATCGCGGCAGCAGGACGCATTAAGGAACTATGCGCAGGCACACTGACAGGCAAAATCAACGCCCGTTTTGCACCACGTTCAGTAGCGTTTTTCATCGCAGCTTGAACTGCTTCGGTTTCACCTGCTATCACCACTTGAGCAGGAGCATTAAAATTGACGGCTTCTACCACGCCTACATTGGCCACCTCTCGACAGGCGGCTATCACGTCTGCATCGTCTAAGCCCAAAATAGCGGCCATTGCCCCCAATCCTGTAGGCACAGCTTGTTGCATTAAACGACCACGCAAAGCAACTAAGCGTACACCATCAGCAAACGACATCACGCCACTGGCTACTAAAGCACTATACTCGCCCAAAGAATGACCTGCCAAATAATCAGGTTTAGCCCCTTCAAAAGCCTGCCAAACACGCCACAAAGCAATGCTAGCCGTTAACAAGACAGGTTGGGTGTATTCGGTTTTATTAAGGTCAGCTTCGTTTTCTTGGCACAGTTTCCACAAATCAAGATTTAAAGCGTCAGAGGCTTCGCCAAAGGTTTGGCGAATCAAAGGATATTGCTCAGCAACATCGGCTAACATACCTAATTGTTGCGAACCTTGACCTGGAAAAACAAAAGCAAGCTGTGTCATATTCGTTCCCTATCGTTAAGGTGAAGAAGTCACGGTTTTTTGAGTGTCTAAATAGCGTAATTGCCCATCAATCAAGCCTATATGGCTGTCCCACTCTTCTTCTTGGTTGAGGATATTTTGTTTGCCCTGAAACTCTATCAGATAACGGTTAAAAATATGTGTTTTAAGCGTTACCTGCGGCTGCTCTTCGCTTAGTTTATAATCTAAGATATTGATTTTACTTATAATCAGTTTAGAGACTAAAAAGTTGTTTTTATATATTTTTACAATATCGGCTTTTGATAACGATTGATTTGGTGTTTTTTCATCTGTTTGTTGATAATTTTCACTAAACAAATTAACTAATGCCGTCTCATCTTTTTGCATGATGGCCGTGCTGTGCTTATCTAAAAAAGACTTAATATCTTCTAATCGAATCACGTCATCGGCACATGCCCACGATACCGCCAAATAACAGAGACAGAATTTAACAAGAAAAGACACGCTTGTGTTCCTCAAGGCGCGTTCAAATTAGCTGCAATCAATGCAGGTATATTTTGCTCTACTGCTTGAATCGCGACATTAACTGCCTGAGCAAATGAATTTTCGTCGGCACTGCCATGACTTTTAATCACAATGCCAGTCAGTCCTACCAAACTTGCGCCATTATAATTACTTGGATTCATTTTTTGTTTTAAGCCTTGCCATACAGGATAAGCTGTTGCCCCTGCTAATTTATTAAGCCAGTTTTTGTTGATTTCTTCTTTTATAAAACTCGCCATCATTTTGGCAACGCCTTCGGATGTTTTTAAGGCAATATTGCCCACAAAACCATCACACACCACCACATCGGCTTCATCTTTAAAAATACCATCGCCTTCAATATAGCCAATATAATTAAGCGAGCTGGCTTTTAATAACTGATGAGTTTGTTTAATTTGCTCATTGCCTTTGATTTCTTCTTCGCCAATGTTTAGCAAACCAATGCGCGGTTTATCTATTCCTGCCAAAGCACGCGCCACCACATCCCCCATTAAAGCAAACTGCACCAAATCTTTGGGTTCAGAATCGACATTTGCCCCCAAATCCAACATATAGACTTGACCTTTTTGCGTAGGCAATGGGGCTAAAATCGCTGGTCTATCAATATTGGCGTGTGTTTTTAACACAAAACGACTAATGGCCATCAGTGCGCCTGTATTACCCGCACTGACACAGGCATCGGCCTGCTTTTCATGTACAAGGTTAATGGCTAAACGCATTGATGATTGACGTTTTTGACGCAAGGCAACAGCCACTTTATCATCCATTGTCACCATTTCGTCGGTGTGGACAACACGAATACGCGCCAATATATCGGGGCTGAGTTTTGCTAAATAAGGTTGAATTTGGCTTTCTTGACCAACAAAAACAACGGAGAGTTGAGTATTTTTTTTAAGAATAGATAGCGTAGCAGGAATGGTGACGCGAGGACCGAAGTCCCCGCCCATGGCATCAACCGCGATGGTGATTGCCATACAATAACTTAGGCGTCAACCGCAGCTACGGTAAATAATTGACGACCGCGGTAGAAACCGTCTTTAGTCACATGGTGACGACGATGGATTTCACCTGTAGTTTGGTCAACACTTAATGTTGGGCCAGTGATAGCATCATGAGAACGACGCATATCGCGACGAGAACGAGTTTTACGATTTTGTTGAACGGCCATTTTAGCTCTCCAAACACACAAGACTAAACATCGTAACGACGTTTATGGATTAGGTTAATCTTTTGCTGACGGCTTTTTTAATGCTGCCAACACCTGAAACGGATTTTCTTTGACGGGTGCTGGTACATCCATTTTTACTTCGGTTTGATACGCTAAAGCGTCACAGGCTTCGTGCATCGGAGTAAAGGGGACGTTCAACAACATCTCATCTTCAATAATTTCTGCCAAAACCACTCCCTGCTCAGGCAGAATCAAATAGTCTGCATCTTCTGGAAGTTTTTCGGCTTCGTCTTCATCATGCACCAAAGCAAGGTCAATACTGGCTTGAATCGGAAGTTGCATTGCTTCTAAACAACGCTGACAGGTGACTAAAATCACTGTCGAAACTTCGCCACGCAAATAGGCTCTTCTTTGGGCATTACGCTCAAACCGACAATCAATTTTTACACTGCCATTAGTATCTACTAAATCGGCAGCTAAGCGTGTAAATTGCACCAATGGAACATCGACTACAACATGTGTAGCTCTATCTGCCCATTTAAAGGGCTCAATGGCGGCTGGTAATGAGACGACTGGCATAATAGGGGCGCGATAATAAGGGTTAATCAATAGTTTGTCTAGTTTTTTTGAATCCTTCGTTTAAAACCTCACCCTAGCCCTCTCCTACAAGGAGAGGGAACATCATCGCTAAAATAATATTAACAACAATGAAGCTTTTTGGGAGGGCTCAAGGATTATTAGACAACCGGAATTTTACCAATTTTGGCTTGCCAAATTTTGGGGGCTGTGTCGTGGACGGAGCTACCGTTGACATCAACCGCCACCGAGACAGGCATATCTTCAACTACAAATTCATAAATGGCTTCCATACCCAAGTCGGCAAACGCAACGACTTTGGCTTTACGAATCGCTTTAGACACCAAATAAGCTGCACCACCCACCGCCATCAAATACACCGCTTGGTGGTTTTTAATCGCTTCAATCGCAATCGCACCACGTTCAGATTTACCAATCATGCCGTATAAGCCTGTGGCTTCTAATACAGTATTAGTAAACTTATCCATACGGGTTGCGGTTGTTGGGCCTGCTGGGCCTACCACTTCATCACGAACGGGATCAACGGGGCCAACGTAATAAATAAATTTGCCTTTGAGGTCAACAGGTAATTGTTCGCCTTTGGCAATCATATCAACCATACGTTTATGGGCTGCGTCACGGCCTGTATAGATTGTGCCAGACAACAACAAAGTTTCGCCTGTTTGCCATGTTTTAATGTCTTCATGGCTAATATTATCTAAGTTAACACGGCGTGCTTTAGACGCGTCCCATGTCACTTGTGGCCAATCTTCTAGTTTAGGCGGTGTTAATTCGGCTGCACCTGAACCATTTAATTCAAAATGCACATGACGAGTGGCGGCACAGTTAGGAATAATGGCCACAGGCAAGCTGGCGGCGTGGGTTGGATAATCCTTGATTTTAATATCCACAACAGTGGTTAAACCGCCTAAACCTTGTGCTCCAATGCCTAAAGCATTAACTTTTTCAAACAATTCTAAGCGCAATTCTTCAACACGATTTTGTGCGCCACGAGCAATTAACTCCTGAATATCAACAGGATCCATGAGCGACTCTTTGGCTAATAACATCGCTTTTTCGGCCGTACCACCAATACCAATCCCTAACATACCTGGTGGACACCAGCCAGCACCCATGGTTGGCACGGTTTTTAATACCCAATCCACAATCGAATCAGACGGGTTTAACATTGCCATTTTGGATTTATTTTCAGAACCACCGCCTTTAGCAGCAACGGTAATATCAACTTTATCACCTGCCACAATTTCGTAGTGAATCACGGCTGGGGTGTTATCTTTGGTGTTTTGGCGTTTGCCCGCAGGGTCTTGTAATATAGAGGCACGCAACACATTATCAGGGTGTAAATAAGCACGACGTACGCCTTCATTAATCATGTCTTCTAAAGACATAGTGGCATCCCAACGGACATTCATCCCCACTTTAACAAATACCGTGACAATACCTGTATCTTGGCAAATAGGACGATGGCCTTCGGCACACATCCGCGAGTTAATTAAAATTTGCGCCATAGCATCTTTGGCTGCTTGATTTTGTTCTTTTTCGTAAGCCGCGTTAATGGCTTGAATAAAATCTAAAGGATGATAATAAGAAATGTATTGTAAAGCATCGGCAACACTTTGAATGACATCATCTTGTTTAATAACAGTCATGCTTATTCCTCTATAACTGGCGTGAGCTGGTTTTGTTGGCGCGATTATAACGAATTAACCGCTAAACTGCGCTTATCTACCGTAAAAATATCTGCTAAGGGCAAGGTTAATTGCTCTTGAGCATAATCTTGTATGGCATACAAACGCGGCAATAACACACTCGCCCATGTATCATCTTCATAAACCCTTGAAAAATCTTGTGCTTGTGGCAAAGGCCACGGCAAGGTGCTATAAAATTGCCAAAAATCCACCGCTGCTAAATTACGAATCAACACATAATGACCCGATTCTGTTTTTTGCACAAAATTTTGATTGAGTAAAATATCTAATAATTGCGTCCATGTTTCGACTTCACGTTTACCTAATACCTCCATCACATCTAATTCTGAAACCGTTTTACCCTCAATTTGTCGTTGGTAAAATAGCTGCAATACAGCTAATAATTCCAACAAGGGATGACGACTTTCTTTATTGACATCTTTATAAAAAGCCAAGGCTCGGCAAACTTCGACCCCTAATAAAATAATCATCCATGACAAATAGACCCATAATAAAAATAAGGGGAAGGCCGCAAAAGCCCCATAAATCAGCTCATAAGAGGAAAAATTTCCTACAAAAAAAGTAAAACCGTTTTTTGCCACCTCAAACAGAGTAGCAGCCATAAAACCTGCGCCAAACCCAGCTTTAACAGGTACACGACAATTAGGAACGGTAATATACAACAGACTAAACGCCAGCCCTGTGAACAAAAACGGTAATAATCTTAAACCCGAAAACACCATGCCCACCAGTTGCTCGGCATCGGCAAAAATGCGTAACGAGGTAATATAAGAAGATATAGTAAAGGCTGCCCCCAATAAAAATGGCCCTAAACTGAGTACCGCCCAATAACGTAAAAAACCAACAATACTTTGTTTAGGCTGTTTAACGCGCCATATTTGATTAAAGGCTTTTTCGATAGTAATGAGCATCATCACCGCCGTTACAAACAACATAAACACCCCAACAATGGTTAAATTGCTCGCTTGAGTGGCAAACTCATGTAAATAGCTTTGTACTTTGACTCCCGTATCTGGAATAAAATTATTAAAAATAAAGTTTTGAATATCGGTGCTAATGCTTTTTAACGAGGGAATAGCGGCCAAAATACTAAACAATACGGTGAGCATAGGCACAACGGCAAAAAGTGTCGTATAAGTTAGCGAGGCGGCATTTTGCTTACACTCATCTGCCAAAAAACGTGTAATTACAAACTGTGTAAAAGACTTGATTTTGTGCCATTGCTTGTACAAGCTCATATTTAACTCCAGTTGGGGTATAATCAAACGATATGTTCCCTCCCCTTAATTTAGGGGAGGTTAGGTGGGGTTAAACTTGACAGCCCTGCTTATCATAGGAAGGAACTCCTTTGGATATTGAGAACCCGTTTTATGTCCGACCCTTATATTTTAATACTGTACTATAGTCGTCATGGTAACACACGCCAACTGGCAAAACTGATTGCGCGTGGTGTCGAGGCAGCAGGTATGACTGCCAAAATCCGTACAGTGCCCGCAGTATCAACAGTCTGTGAAAGTACCGAAGCTGCTATTCCTGAGCATGGCGAGTTATATTGCAGCTTAGAGGATTTACGTGATTGTGCAGGCTTGGCTTTAGGCAGCCCCACTCGTTTTGGCAATATGGCTGCGCCAGTTAAGTATTTTTTAGATGGTACAGCAGGATTATGGCTGAATGGCGCGTTATGTGATAAACCTGCCGCCGTTTTTACTTCAACTAGCTCATTACATGGTGGCCAAGAAAGCACCCTATTAAGCATGATGCTCCCCTTATTACATCATGGCATGGTCATTTTAGGTTTACCGTATCGTGAAGCTGCCTTAAATAGCACTCAAAGTGGCGGTACACCTTATGGTGCATCGCATTGGGCAGGACAAGACGGTAAACGCCCTATTACTTCTGATGAGCAAGCCTTATGCCTAGCATTAGGTAAGCGTTTGGTACAATTTGCGAGAAAATAAGTGTTGTTATATTTACGAAGTAGTTATGTGGTTTATTTGATAGTACTTATCCTTAGTACCATTGTTGCTGCCCCAACAGCCAGCAATTTTCAAGATATATTAGTTATATTAGCTTTACAAATCATACCATTACTACTATTTATTAAAGCCGTTTGGCACAAACAAAGTTATGGTTTATTGGCTCTTACACTGCTAGTTTTGGTATATATGGGCTTTTCGACCATGAATTGTTTTGCCGTTGGCTTAAAACAAGTGTTTGCTTTTATTGAATTGATTGCAGCGACATGGCTAATTTTAGCTTGCTCTAAAGCAGTTAAAAGTTTACCTAGAGGGCATGGGGCGGTTTGAATATACGCTATTGATTAAACAGATATTATGCGTTGGGCTTTTGCTTTATTTTATGGCGCGCCCAGCGCGATTCGAAAAACCGTTTTTAGGCTTTGACTATTAAAGTTATTTGCCAATGTTAATGAATCATGAAAAATAAAAACCCATGAAAAATCATGGGCTTTTTTTATCTGGCGGAGAGAGAGGGATTCGAACCCTCGGTAGGCTTGCACCTACGCCTGATTTCGAGTCAGGTACATTCAACCGCTCTGCCACCTCTCCGTTAAGGCTGCGCAATATAGCCAAAGCCACAAAAAAACTCAAGTAAAAACATTCAAATACCCGAGTTTATGACATATTTAGGACTTACGCGGTTATCGCTTATTTGTGCACGCCCTCACCCTCCGCTACGCTCCTCCCTCTCCCTGAGGGAGAGGGTTGGGGTGAGGGTGCAAACGCGCTAATTTCGGTAAAATGCGTAAGTCCTGATGTTTACAACGGAATATCATCAACTGTATCAGCGGCAGTATCAATGGCCTCGTCTGCTGTTTCCAGAGCTTCATCCACCTTGTTACCTGCAACAGGCACTACCGAAACAACTGCGCCAACCAAACTAGCACTCGCACCCACCACACGCATCGGCATAGTGGCTATTTTAGTTAAAAAACAGCCACTCAAACTAGATACTAAAGCACTAATAATCATTAGCTTAGCGACATTATTCATCATGTTTACTCCATCAAATTAACGATTCGTATGTCTAGTTATAACAGTAAAGACTCTTGATTATCAATTAAAATCAATCCCTAATCGACGACCTACTTCTTCATAAGCCTCAACTACTTCGCCTAAACCCTGACGAAAACGGTCTTTATCTAACTTTTTACGGGTTTCTTTATCCCACAAACGACAACCATCGGGCGAAAACTCATCACCTAATACAATACGGTCATGGAATACACCAAATTCTAATTTAAAATCGACTAATAACATTTCTCCCTGTGCAAACAAAGTTTTTAAAACTTCATTAACAGCAAAGGATAATTCTTTCATGCGCGCCAGTTGCGCTTCTGTTGCCCAACCAAAAGAACGCACATGACTTTCGTTAATCATCGGATCGCCCAATGCGTCATTCTTTAAAAATAACTCAAAGGTCGGAGGATTGAGTTCTAACCCTTCTGTTACCCCTAAACGACGACACAAGCTTCCTGCAGCATAATTTCGCACAACACACTCAACAGGAATCATCGTTAAACGCTTAACTAGGACTTCATTGGGTGTAATCAGTTTTTCGAAATGCGTTTCGATGCCTGCTTCGGCCAACTTTTGCATAATAAAGGCATTAAATGTGTTATTGACGCGCCCCTTGCGCGCTAACTGTTCAACCTTTTTACCATCAAAAGCCGAGGTATCATCCCGAAACACTAACACCAAATAATCAGCATTATCGGTGGTGTACACAGATTTTGCCTTGCCTGTGTATAATAAATCGCGCTTTTCCATAGATAACTCTCAAGTAAATTGATTAACTAGGCCAATGCTTAATGAGGCTAAGCAATATTTGTTGGCTTAGTTTGCTTTCGGCTAAGGTGTCTGCATCTTTCTGGACAGATACCACTTGATTCTGACTCGTTTGACTGAGTTTTAACAAATACGTTGTTTTGGTTTTGTCTTGCGTTAACTCAAGATAATATAAGCCTAGACTTTGATTGCGATCAATCAATGTTAAATTTGCACCTTTGATGGCTAATCCCAACTGTTCCCATACCTGCAAGGGATTGCCTGCGGTATGTAACAAAGGGGTGTTATTACCATCAAACACCATTTGCGGTTTGCTTACTACCGTCGGTATAAGTGCGTCACTTTCAATGTTTGGCAATACCACTTTAGGAGCAGGTACAACAAACTCCGCTTTTCGCCCTTCACCTATAACTACAACCGCTGCTTGCTCTTTGGGTGTAATGACCTCAGGAATGGCATACAAAGGCTTGGTGACACGTTGCTCAGGACTGGCATTCAAAGGCGGCAGTGTTTGTGCCTGCAAGTAATCCAGTGAGCGATTAGGAAAAAAACTACAAGCACTGACTGCGATTATTGCTACTAACAATAAACACTGACGCATACTAAATACCTGCTTTTTTGAGTGCCAAACGCACGATATCATGACATGAGCTAGCTAACACTGTTAACGGCAAACGAATACCTTGTGCAATCCGCCCCATTTCAGACAATGCCCATTTAACAGGAATCGGATTAGATTCAATAAACAAGTCTTTGTGTAATGCTTCTAAGGGCTGATTTAGGTTTTGAGCTAAAGGCGCGTTTCCTGCCAAAGCCGCCTCACAGACCGCACTCATTGCTTTAGGGGCAACATTGGCTGTTACCGAGATATTGCCTTTTGCGCCCATCAATATCAATTGATAAGCCGTTGCATCATCCCCTGAATATACTGCCATTTTGTCAGCTACTAGCTCAATCAACTCTTTGCCACGCTCTAAATTACCTGTAGCATCTTTTATACCAACAATATTGGGTGTTCCAGCCAAACGTGCAACAGTGGCATTGGACATATCCACACCTGTTCTACCCGGTACATTGTATAAAATTTGAGGAATAGCTACTGCCTCAGCAATTGCTTTGTGATGCTGATACAAACCTTCTTGGGTTGGTTTATTATAGTAAGGAGTCACTAATAAACAGGCATCTGCGCCAGCTTCTTTGGCAAGCTTGGTCAGTTCAATGGCTTCACGGGTTGAGTTAGCACCTGTACCCGCAATCACAGGCACACGTTTGTTTACGGTTTCTACAACACATTTAATCACAGCACAATGTTCGTCAACATCCAAGGTCGCCGATTCACCTGTCGTTCCCACAGCCACAATGCCATGAGTTCCTTGCTCAATATGCCATTCAACTAACGATTTAAGGGCTGGCCAATCAATATCACCATTCATTTGCATAGGCGTGACCAGTGCTACCAAACTGCCCGTAATCATTTGTGTTCTCCGATGTATTATCTTAATAACCAACCCATCATAACCCAATTCTAAAACAAAAAAGCCGACTATGATAAGTCGGCTTTTAAAATTTGGAGCGGGAAACGAGACTCGAACTCGCGACCCCAACCTTGGCAAGGTTGTGCTCTACCAACTGAGCTATTCCCGCATTTGTAGGTGAGCAATTCTAGTGCATTTTTTATAAGCGTCAAGCAAATTATGACAGCCTTTGACAACTTACCACTCATTTGCTCACAAAACACGCTAATCCTAGCGTTTAATCAGGCTTACTTAATTCTGGCCATGCGGCGCGTAAATAGATAATCATCGACCAAATAGTTAATACCACTGCGACATACAGCAAAAAATAACCTAGATATAACAACATGGTTTCTTGGGTCAGCAACACGGTAATTGCGGTCATTTGTGCGGTCGTTTTCCATTTGCCAATATGCGACACCGCCACATTAGCACGTTTACCAAGCTCTGCCATCCACTCTCTTAAAGCCGAAATGGTAATTTCTCTAGAGATAATCACAATAGCAGGCAATACCATCTCGAGTCGTGGGGAGGCTTGTACTAATAACACCAAAGCCGCCGCCACCATCAATTTGTCAGCAACTGGGTCTAAAAAGCGTCCAAATGCTGAAGTTTGATTGAGTGCACGTGCAAGATAACCATCAAACCAGTCGGTAATTGCTGCTAACAAAAATATTGATGCTATGAGCCAATTTTGCCATTTGAATGCAGGCAAATAAGCCAACAACACAATCACTGGAATAAGAACGACCCGCATTAAGGTGAGAATATTGGGAATGTTCCACAACTGTTTATTAGCCAAAAGAGACTCCATTTAATGCAAAATCGCATAAATTGTTTGTGCTAAGTTTAAACCAATCCCCGAAACCATTGCTAGCTCTTGTTCGCTGGCATTGATAACACCTTGTAAACCGCCAAAATGTTGCAACAAGGCACGACGACGTTTTGCGCCCAAATTAGGAATCGCTTCTAAGGGAGAGGTTTGACGTGTTTTGTCTCTTTTGGCGCGGTGTTTGGTTATGGCAAAACGATGCGCTTCGTCACGAATATATTGCAACAAATGAAAAGCTATCTCATCTGACGCTAGTTGAAGCTGTCGCCCATCGACAAAATGAATAGTCTCTAGTCCTGCTTTACGTCCTTCACCCTTTGAAATAGCAATTAAACACATTGGCCAATCTATCGGCACTTTATCTAATGTACGCTGTACTCGTTCTAGTTGTCCTTTGCCGCCATCAATTAACAAGACATCAGGTTTAGGACTGTCCGCATCTATTTGTTTAAATCGCTGTTTAATTGCCTGTTCCATTGCCGCATAATCATCGCCAGCAGTAATATTTTTGATTAAGTAATGACGATAATCACGCTTTTTTGCGCCCTGTATATCATAGACCACACATGACGCAACAGTAGCCTCACCTTGTAAATGACTAATATCAAAACATTCAATACGCTGTGGCATGTGCGATAATTGCAATACTTGTTGCAAAGCCATTAAACGGGCACTGACTTGCAGTTTAGTTTGAATATGTGCCTTGATGGATTCTTGCGCATTGAGCTGTGCAAAATTGAGCCAAGCCGCTCTCTGCTCTCTGACGCGGGTCTTAATGCGAATTTTACGCTGATAGCTATCAACAAAAGCCAGTTGTAAGGTGTCAATATCGTCCTGTGGCAGAACCTGATTGACGATAATTTCTTGCGGTAAATCACGTTCCTGCTGCCAATAAAACACACCTAAAAACTCTAGCATTATGTCGCAAGGCTGCTCTTGTGTGGTTGGTAAAAAATACGCTTTACTGCCTAAAACGCGTCCGCCGCGTACATACAACACCTGCATACACACCACGCCACTATCAATCAACAATGCAAACACATCAGCTTCGCCCTGCTCTGTATAAACAGACTGTTGAGCCTGAATTTGTCGTAATGCTACCAGTTGGTCACGATAAAATGCCGCCTGCTCAAAGTTTAACTGTAAAGAAGCCTGTTCCATCTGTTGCGCTATATGTTGTTGTAACTCGCTACTCTTGCCCTCCAAAAAACGCATCGCATTGAGCACATCTTGCCGATAATCCTCTTGATTGACTAAAGCAACACAAGGCGCGCGACAGCGTTTAATTTGATATTGCATACAGGGACGGTCACGGTGCTTAAAATTACTGTCATCACATTGACGCAGTTGAAATGTTTTTTGTAATAACAACAGTGTGTCTAGCACCGCCTTGCTATTGGGATACGGGCCAAATAAGCGATGTCCTTGTTTAAGTACTTTTTTACCACGCTGCCAGTAAAGTTGCGGAAAATCTTCTGACCAAGAAATGACTAAATAAGGATACGATTTATCATCTTTGAGTAAAATATTATAAGGCGGCTTGAGGCTTTTAATTAGATTTTGTTCGAGTAATAAGGCTTCTGTTTCTGAATGAGTAATAATAAGCTCAATATCGCAAATTTTGCTGACCAAGGCTTGAGTTTTGGGATGAGTAATATTTTTTTGAAAATAACTGGAAACCCGATTTTTGAGGGATTTTGCTTTGCCAACATATAATACCTCTCCCTGAGCACCCAGCATTTTATAGATACCTGCTAGGTGCGGCAAAGCGGCTAAAATTGCACTGATTTTTTCTTGAGTCATTCTTTATTGATTACACCAAAACGCATCGCCAAACGGCTAAGCTGCACATCGTTATCCACGCCAAGTTTGCCAAAGATACGACCACGATAGGTGCTTAATGTTGTAAGTGCAACACCCATCGTATCCGCAATATCTTGGTTGGTTTTGCCTTCAGCAATCATTTCAGCCATTTGTAACTCACGCCGAGACAACGCTTCAAAAGGTGATTTATCTGCCTTATCTCTATTTGCCCAATTTTTGGCTAACATAGCCGCAATATCAGGGCTAAAGTAACGGCTACCATGCACCACTTGTGTAATAGCACGCACCATCTCGTCTAAACTTGCTCCCTTAGTAATATAGCCTGCTGCTCCTGCACCCAAGATACGCGACGGCGTGGGCTCTTCATCACAAGCAGACACCGCTAAAATTTTAACATTGGGAAACCGCTTTGCCAGTTTGCGTGTCGCTTCAATGCCTCCCATACCAGGCATATTAACATCCATCAAAATGACGTGTGGTTCTGCCTGACGAACAAAAACCAGTGCCTCTTCACCTGTTTTGACTTCGCCCACTACCTCTATTTCTTTGACATCTTCCAACATCCGTGCCACACCCATGCGCACAATATCGTGATCGTCAACCAACAACACTTTTATCAACATCCACCTCAATGTATCAGGACTTACGCATTTCACTGAAATTAGCGCGTTTTGTGAGCTAAAAATTGTTAAAAACGATTATTGAGCGAGCAAAAAAGCGATAACCGCGTAAGTCCTATATATGTCAGGCAAACACACTAAGGACACAATATTGCACCATTATTTAACTGATATTGGTTACAAATGAGATTTTGGTCACTTTATAATCTGTTAACATTATGTATAATAGCAAACTTATGCGCTTGTTCTAAGCCGACAAAATAATGTTTATTGACCAAAAAGATAAAAATTATAGTTAATAGCTTGCTCATCTCTGGAATAAAACTATACATAGACTAAAATTCTAGAATAGGGCAATTAATTTGTTACAAATTCTTGCAGGACTAACAACTTTATCTTACTTAGCCAGATTCTGTCGCTAGAATGTTGGCCTATTTCTTGAATAAAGTTATTTTTAATTTTTTGATATTGTAACCCTATAAAGTTTAGGACATTTTTTGCATTAATGTCCCAGTATATAGCCATAACATCCAACATCACACACTGTCAGCTCAGTGTTTTTAAATGGGTCGTGTATTATGATGAGCTTTCGTGCTACTTTTTTACCCTCCTTTGTGCTAGGTCTGTGTTTAGCCCTTGTGCCTGTTCATCAGGCTGAAGCCAAAGAAGCACCCGCCAAAACCACTAAAGAGCTTAAAAAGGCCAAGTCGAGTGTTGCGGCAAAAAATAAAAAAGAAAGCTCTAAAACGGCCAAAAAAGACAGCAAGGCTTCTAAAAACCAAACAGCTAAATCAGAAAAAGCGGACAAAAAAAGCAAATCTCGTGTCAGCAAACAAAGTAAAAATAGTTCCAAAAAAGAACTTGCCAAAAACTCTGCTAAAAGCAAAGAGCAACGTCTTGCTGAGCGTAAAGAACGCACTCGTGAACGCTTAGCAAAAGTATCACGTACAGGTAAAATTGCTAAAGTGGCTAAATATGCGGCCAAGCCTGTGGTTGTGGCAGCCATTAGTAGTCAAGCGCAAAGTGCAAGCTCTGCCATTGAACAAAGCGCAAGTGTTGCCAGTGCCTTAAATTTAGAATCTAAAGCAGCATTAGTGATGAATACCGCCACTGGTGAAGTGCTTTATGCTAAAAATACTGACCAAGCAGTGCCAATTGCTTCTATTACTAAACTAATGACAGTAATGGTAGTGTTAGATGCCAAATTACCTTTGGATGAAGCGATTACCATTAGCGAAGAAGATATTGACCGCGTTAAAAATACCAGTTCACGTTTACGTGTTGGTAGTGTCTTGTCTCGGGCGGAGTTAATGTTATTAGCGTTAATGTCCTCCGAAAATCGTGCTGCTCATGCGTTGGCACGGACATACGCTGGTGGCGAAAGTGCTGCTATTGCTGCTATGAACCGCAAAGCTGCCGCCTTGGGCATGACTCAAACTCGCTTTGAAGACGGTACAGGCTTAAATAGCCATAATGTTGCTTCGCCTAAAGATTTAGTCGCGATGGTTAAAGCGGCTAATGGTTATCCGTTAATTCGTCGTTTTTCCACCACAGGTGGCCATGCCGTTGCCATTAACAATAGCATCCAACAGTTTAATAATACCAATGCTTTAGTCAAAAATCCTGACTGGGAAATTGGTGTTTCTAAAACTGGCTATATTAACGAAGCAGGTAAATGTTTGGTTATGCAAGCTAAAATCAAATCTGCGCCTGTCGTAATTGTATTGATGGATTCATGGGGCAAATATACCCGTATTGGTGATGCACAACGCGTCAAAAAATGGTTAGAATCTTCCTCAATCAATTAAAATACTCGCTATTGACTTAAAAGGCCGCTAATCTACTCTAAGATAGCGGCCTTTGTTTTTATGGGATTCTTGTTATGCATGAGCAATACGCACTTTCGACCGACACTCTTGCCCGTTTAGAAGACTACTTAGATAGTGAAACAAACGAAAATGGCTTAAATTTTTGTGGCACACATGGTTTTTTATGTGCCATTACTGTTGGCCCGACCATTCAATCCAAAGTTTGGCTAGATGCCTTATTTGAAGGACAAGTTCCAGCCGAATGGATGGCTGACTTATACGCGTGGCAAAAAAGCATTCATGCCCTGCTTTATCATCAAGAAACCTTACATTTACCTTGCGAACTGATTGTTGAAGACGAAGAAAATGATTTGTCTGATTGGTGCGTAGGTTTTATGGAAGGTATGTTTTGCAATGAAGAAGCTTGGTATGCCAAAGATGAAGACACGGTCATTGAACTGACATTACCGATGGTGACTATTAGTGACCTGATTGATGACCCTGAGTTAGAAAAAATCCGTAAAAACCGCAAATTATTACAACAATTTGCCCGAGAGATTCCTGAGGTTTTAACAGAGTTGTATTTGTTTTTTCATGCGCCCAATACGCCTTGAATAACTGCCCACACACTAACCCTCTCCTAATAGGAGAGGGATTTATTTTTCTATTTATGTGACTTACGCGTTATCGCTTATTTGCTCACAAAACACGCTAATTGCAGCACAATGCTAAGTCCTGTATTTACTCTTTTAACATTTGCTTCAACACATGCTGACTTTGACGCATTCTAAAACGCGCTTTTTGAGCATCTGTTGTTTGCTCATAACAATGTGGACAGCTAACACCTTCTTCGTATTTCGGACTATTGGTATCCCCATCAAATAAAGGGTGGCCACAACCAAAACACATCGCCGTATGTCCTATATCTACACCATGCGCCACACCTACGCGTCTATCAAACACAAAACACTCGCCCTTCCACAAACTTTCTTTTGCTGGAATCTCGGCTAAATAATTTAATATTCCGCCTTTAAGATGATAAACCTCTTTAAATCCTTCTTGTAATAAATAGCTGGTTGATTTTTCGCAACGTATTCCGCCTGTGCAAAACATGGCAATTTTTTTATCTTTGGCATCACTCAAATGCTCTTTGACATACGCTGGAAATTCACCAAAGGTTTTAGTTTGGGGATCAATCGCACCTTCAAAAGTACCTGTTAGATATTCATAATCATTACGTGTATCGACAATAATGACATTAGGGTCTTGAATAAATTCATGCCATTCTTTTGGTTGTAAATACGTTCCAACGTGTTCACGTGGATCAACATGCACGCCAAGCGTCACAATTTCTTTTTTAAGTTTTATTTTTAATTTACGGAAGGTATGCTCTGGTGCAAAAGACTCTTTGTATTCCATTTGATTAAAGCCTTGCGCTAACAAAAAGTTGTGCAATACATCAATCGCCTCACGACTACCAGACACCGTGCCATTGATACCTTCGTTAGCAACAATCAGTGTGCCTAAAATACCTTGTGCTTTGCACAATTCTTTTAATGCCTGTTGCAGATTTGCAGGCTCAGCAACCACTTTAAACTGATATAATGCGGCAACAACAATTGATTCCATAATTAACCTTAACTAAATTCTAAACTTAAAAACTCATGCCCAGTTCGCGCCCCAAAACCCCTTGTATTGGTCTGTGTTCTACTGTCTTTGGCGATAGTGTTTGTCGTGGCTGTATGCGTTTTGTCCACGAAGTCATTGATTGGAACAAATATTATCCAGAACAAAAACAAATTGTTTGGCAGCGATTAGATGATCATTTGCGCGTCATTTTACCACAATTTGTCAAAATTTATGACCCACGCAAAATTGTTGCCCATTTACAGATGCAACGTATTGTTTATGATGACAAAAATTTATGGCGAGGGATTTATAGCTTATTACGTTTGCATGACAAGGGATTTATTGTACTAGAGGATTTAGGATTTACAGTGAAAGAGAATTATCAATGGACGCTAATTCAACAACAGTTATATCAACTAGCAAGTGCACATTATCAAAAAGATTTTGCACGTCATTTTTAAACACAATATTTGTAGTCTGTATGCAGCGAAGCGCAATACAGGAAAATCAAAGCGTTAAACCGTAGTCTTACTTCACACAGGCCACCAACGATAGTTTATTTTTAAGACTGCTTAACATAAAAAAGGAGTAATAAATTACCCCCTTTTTTATCACAAACAATAATTAGAAGTGATAAGCGGCACTGACACCTAATACCACTGGGTCAACCGTTAATGTGCCAATATCATTACCATTTAAAGTTAAATCACTTTCAATTTTGATATAACGTAAATCAGCACTAATACCCCAAGGACTGTTGGGCATACGATATTCAAAACCCACATTTGCCGCTAAACCAATACTATCTTTGCCTTTTAACTTTGCACCTGCTAAAACAATTTTTTCATCATAAACTAAGGTGTAGTTTAAACCTAAACCAACATAAGGCGAAAAAGCTGCATCAGGTGTAAATAAGTACTTTGCACTAAAGGTTGGTGGTAAATGCTTAAAACTTGCAATTTTTGTATCACTTTTTGTGTCTTTAACTTCATGCTCAAAAGGAATAGCTAATAAAACCTCACCAACGATATTTGGCGCAAATTTGTATTCAATTGAAGGCGTAAAGCCAACTTCGGAACTGACTTCAGCTTCAAAAGCACCACCTGCTAATGAACCATTATCACTCTTAGGATTTACCTGACTAAAGCCAACTTTCACAGTCCAAGGTGATTCAGCCATTGCTGCCACTGGTGCAAAAGCTAAAGAACTCACTGCCAAACATAATGCTAAAGTACGCATAAGCGTTCTCCTATTAGTAAAAAAGAAAATGTTTCAAAATGTTTACACTTTTAGGTTATGCTTTTTATGGTCTATTGTCCATATATTTTATATGGTTATTAGCCCAAAAAATAGCCATATAAACTATATGGCTATTAGTGCTATTCAAATTCAACTCTTTTGTGAAGCTTTCATGGCTTGCTCATGCTTCCACTTGTTAATTTTTTGTTGCTCCAATTCTTCTTTACGTTTTGCATCCATTTCTTCGGGGGTTGAACGGTCAAAACTTAAACTGGTACTCGAGAAAGAGTTTGGCTCGCCACGTTTACTCTTAAGTTTGATATTTAAACGCAACTCATTAGCGGAGTCTGCATTACGAATGGCTTCTTCATAAGAAATATGACCTTCGTTATATAACTCAAATAACGCCCAGTCAAAAGTACGCATTCCCAATTCGCGAGATTTTTCCATAATCGGCTTAATACCGTGAAACTCGGATTTAAAAATCAACTCAGAAATCATTTGGGTATTTAACAGAATTTCAATCGCCGCTTTACGGCCTTTACCATCTTCGGTTCTGACTAAACGCTGAGAGACAATCGCTCGTAAATTGGCCGACAAATCCATGAGTAATTGATTACGGCGTTCGTCAGGAAAAAAGTTAATAATTCGGTCTAAGGTTTGGTTGGTGCTGTTGGCGTGTAGTGTCCCTAAACATAAATGACCTGTTTCGGCAAAAGCAATCGCGTGTTCCATGGTTTCTGCATCACGAATTTCGCCGATCAAAATTACATCGGGTGCTTGACGTAGGGTATTTTTGAGCGCGTGATGCCAACTGTGTGTGTCCACTCCAACCTCACGATGGGTAATTAACGACATACGCGATTGATGCACATATTCAACAGGGTCTTCTACGGTAATAATATGACCTTTAGAGGTACGATTACGATGGTCAATCATCGCGGCTAAGGACGTTGATTTACCTGAGCCTGTGCCGCCAACCACCAACACCAAGCCACGTTTATTCATAATCACTTCTTTAAGCACTTCGGGCAGCCCCAATTTTTCAAAATTAGGAATTTCGGCGGCAATGGTACGAATCACCATACCCACGCATTGCTGCTGCACAAAGACATTGACCCGAAAACGTGACACATTCGGGACGTTAATCGCAAAATTACATTCCATTTCTTTTGCAAATTCAGCACGTTGCGTATCATTCATAATACTATGTGCTAATTTTTGAGTAATCTCTGGTGTGAGTTTCTGACTGGCTAACGGCTGCATATCACCGTTAATTTTCATACTCGGTGGAAACTCATTAGCAATAAATAAATCTGAGCCGCCTGCCTGATTCATGGCAGTGAGCAATTTCATCATATAAGCACGGGCTTGTTCTTCGGTAAAAGTTGACATAATTTTATAGTTTTCGATAAATTTTAAGATGGCTAACTTTAACAAAACATACTTAAATCGTTTTTGGTTTTTTGTGAACTAATTCACGCTTTAAAAATAAAAAGCCACCGTATTTTGACGATGGCTTTTGAGTATTGCAAAGTGATAACTAGGCTTATTTCCAACCAGTCACTTCGGCAATCGCTTTACCTAACTCGGCTGGGTTAGCAACAGTTTTAACACCAGCTGCTTCTAAAGCGGCAAATTTTTCGGCAGCCGTGCCTTTACCACCCGAAATAATCGCGCCAGCGTGACCCATGCGCTTACCTGCAGGAGCTGTAACACCAGCAATATAAGACACCACAGGCTTGGTAACATTGGCTTTAATGAATGCTGCCGCTTCTTCTTCTGCCGAACCACCAATCTCACCCACCATGATAATGGCTTCGGTTTGTGGGTCGTTTTGGAATAAGGCTAAGGCATCAATAAAGGTCATACCCGGAATAGGGTCACCACCAATCCCGATACAGGTACTTTGGCCAAAACCTAAATCGGTGGTTTGTTTAACGGCTTCATAGGTCAAAGTACCAGAGCGCGACACAATACCGACTTTACCAGGCAAATGAATATGACCAGGCATAATACCAATTTTGGATTGACCAGGTGTAATGATACCAGGACAGTTAGGGCCAATCATACGCACACCGCCCTTACGGACAATGTATTCTTTGACGTATAACATATCAATAGTTGGCACACCTTCGGTGATACATACTACTAATGTAATGCCCGCATCAACCGCTTCTAAAATCGCATCTTTACACAAAGAGGCAGGCACATAAATAACTGTTGCTTCTGCACCTGTTTTAGCAACGGCTTCGGCAACAGTATCAAACACGGGTAAACCTAAATGGGTTGTGCCGCCTTTACCTGGGGTTACACCACCGACCATATTAGTGCCATAAGCAATGGCTTGTTCGGTATGTAATGTTCCTTGAGAACCTGTAATACCTTGGCAAATAACTTTGGTATTTTTATCAATTAAAACGCTCATTATCTGCCCCTGATTACACTTGTTTAACAACTAATTCGCCAGCTTCATTTAAGGAGGCGGCAGGAATAATGTTTAGACCACTGTCACGCAATTTTTGCGCACCCAACTGAGCATTGTTACCTTCTAAACGTACAACTACAGGTACTTTAACGCCCACTTCTTGAACCGCACCAATAATCCCCTCGGCAATCATGTCACAACGCACAATACCACCAAAGATATTGACTAATACGGCTTTGACGGCGGCATCGGATAAGATGATTTTGAAGGCTTCGGTGACACGTTCTTTGGTTGCACCACCACCCACGTCTAAGAAGTTAGCAGGTTGACCACCTTTGAGTTTAATAATGTCCATCGTGGCCATAGCCAAACCAGCACCGTTAACCATACAACCAATGTTACCTTCTAAAGCAACGTAGTTGAGCTCCCATTCGGCAGCACGACGCTCACGGTCATCAGACTGACTGGGGTCGTCCATGGCTTTAAGTTTAGGTTGACGATATACCGCGTTAGAATCTACTACTACTTTAGCATCTAAGCAGTGTAAATTGCCTTCGGTAGTAATGACTAAGGGATTGACTTCAATCATCGCCAAATCACACTCTTCAAACATTTTGGCCAAACCTAAATAGATTTTGACAAATTGTTTGGTTTGGGTAGCATTTAAACCCAATTTACCTGCCACTTCACGACCTTGGTAGGCTTGTGCGCCAATCAATGGGTCAATGGTTACTTTGAAGATTTTTTCGGGGGTTTCGTGAGCAACTTTTTCGATTTCTACACCACCTTCGGTCGAGGCCATAAACACAATGCTACGACTACCACGGTCAACCACTGCGCCCAAATATAATTCTTTGGCAATGTCAGTGCAGTTTTCGACTAAAATTTTGCTAACAGGCTGACCTTTGCTGTCTGTTTGATAGGTCACTAACCGTGTGCCTAATTTTTCGCGGGCAAAGGCTTCTACTTCGTCTAGCGTTTTAACCAATTTTACGCCGCCTGCTTTACCACGTCCGCCTGCATGAACCTGAGCTTTGACCACCCAAACATTGCCGCCAATTTGCTCAGCAGCTTGACGTGCTTCTTCTGGCGTAGAGGCTGCAAAGCCTTTAGACACAGGCAATCCATATTCAGCAAAAAGCTGTTTGCCTTGATATTCATGTAAATTCATTATTTCACCTGTTAATGTGCTAAGAGCAAAATTTGCTCATATCGCTTGTTAATCCGCACTAGGCGGAATGCTAATTTATGCGTCCCTCAACTAAAAACCCCCTCGCCATTTTGGGAGAAGGTTCGATTAAGGGCAAGTTATTTACGTTTGCGTTGAATGGCGTGAATCGCTCTGCCGTCAACCGATAAAGCAGCCTCATGTACCGCCTCAGACAAGGTTGGGTGTGCAAAAGTCATCAACTGCAAATCTTCGATGCTTGCTGCAAACTCTAAAGCAATCATACCTTGATGCACCATATCGCCAGCATTAGAACCAATCACTGCCATACCTAATAAACGGTCAGTTTTGGCATCGGCCACAAAACGTACCAAGCCCTGTGCATCATTAGCAGCTAAAGCGCGGCCATTGACTTGAAAGGGGAATTGACCCGTTTTAACGTCAATACCTGCAGCAACGGCTTGTTCTTCGGTTTTACCAACCCATGCAATTTCAGGATGGGTGTAAATGACACCAATGATGGTATCGTAGTTAATTTGAGCATAATGACCAGCAATTAACTCAGCAACCATCATGCCCTCTTCCATCGCTTTGTGCGCTAACATCGGGCCTCGCACTAGGTCGCCAATGGCATACACACCGTCAACATTGGTACGGCATTGCTGGTCAACCACGACAAAACCACGCTCATCTTGCTGTACACCACTGCTGGCATCTAATAAGGCTTGGGCATAGGGTTTACGGCCAACCGCCACAATTAACTTATCAAACTCGGCAGTTTTCTCGCCTTCTTTGTCTTGGTAAGTCACTGTCACTACACCATTATTGATTTGTGAGCCAGTAACCTTTGCACCTAATCGAATATCTAAACCTTGTTTAGTTAAGATTTTTTGTGCTTCTTTAGAGACCAATTTATCTAACATTGGCAAGAATGAGTCTAAGGCTTCTAAAACAACAACCTCAGAACCTAAACGACTCCATACAGAGCCTAACTCTAAACCAATAACCCCTGCACCAATCACGCCTAAACGCTTAGGCACGTCACTAAAGGCTAAAGCTCCTGTTGAGTCAACAATCATGTCTTCGGTTAAAGGTGCAACTGGAATGTTGATAGGTGCAGAGCCTGCAGCCAAAATCACTGCTTTTGTCGCTTGGACGGTCTCGGTTGCACCATCATGCGCCACAAATTGCACTTGTTTGTTGGCCAACAAGGTGCCTGTGCCTTGTAACCATACAATACCGTTACCTTTAAGCAACTGCGCTACACCACCCGTTAATTGGCTAACCACAGCATCTTTACGACTTTGCATTTGGGCAATGTCAATGCTGACATTACCGACACTAATACCATGCGCAGCCAAGCCTTCTTTAGCATCATGATAACGATGCGAAGAATCTAATAAGGCTTTAGAAGGAATACAGCCCACATTTAAGCAAGTACCGCCTAAACTGGGTTTGCCGTTATGAATACGCTTTTCGATGCACGCGACTTTGAGTCCTAATTGAGCAGCACGAATAGCCGCTTCGTAGCCACCAGGCCCGCCACCAATGACAACAACATCAAATTCTTGGGACATATACCCTACTCCTAGATTTAGTAGCCCGTGTGTTAACACGGGGCTAAAGACTTAATCCCGTATTAACACACGGGCTACAGGATATGACTTACAAATCCAACAACAATAACGCAGGGTCTTCGACCAAGTCTTTAATTGTCACCAAGAAACTGACTGCTTCTTTACCATCAATTAAACGATGGTCATATGACAAAGCCAAATACATCATCGGTAAAATCACCACTTGGCCATTAACTGCCATTGGGCGTTCTTGGATTTTGTGCATACCCAAAATAGCGGTTTGTGGTTGATTGAGAATGGGGGTGGACAATAAAGAACCAAACACACCACCATTAGAAATGGTAAAAGTGCCGCCTGTAATATCATCAATCGACAATTTGCCATCTTTAGCTTTTTTGCCGTAATCCAAAATGTTCTTTTCGATTTCGGCAAGGTTCATGCGTTCAGCATCACGTACAATCGGTACCACTAAACCACGGTCAGAAGATACAGCGACACCAACATCATGATAACCATGATAGACAATATCATTGCCATCAATAGAAGCATTGACGGCTGGGAAGCGTTTTAAGGCTTCCACGGCTGCCTTAACAAAGAACGACATAAAGCCCAAACGCACACCATGACGCTTTTCAAAACGCTCGCCATAGGCTTTACGCATTTCCATAATCGGCTTCATATTAACTTCGTTAAAGGTAGTTAACATGGCAGTATTTTGGGTGGCAGACAACAAACGTTCGGCAACTTTGGCGCGTAAACGAGTCATAGGGACGCGTTTTTCGACACGCTCGCCAACAGCCAAGCTCAAGGGCGCGCTCGCTGGAGCGGCTGGCGTAGCCACATGGTTAGCAACATCTTCTTTGGTTATACGGCCACCTTTGCCAGTGCCTGTAATTTGGCTAGGGTCTAGCTGTTTTTCGGCAACCGCTTTACGCACCGAAGGGGCTAAATCGTTATGACTTGGTGCGGCAGTCACCGTGGTTGCAGTCGCTGCAATAGGTTCAGCGGCGGCAGGTGCTTGCGGAGCGGAAGCTGCTGCTGCGCCTGTTTCAAAAATAGCAAGTGCTTCTAAGCTAAGCACGGTATCACCTTCTGCCTTGATAATTTGCGTCAACACACCATCAGCAGGGGCAACCACTTCTAACACCACTTTATCGGTTTCAATATCGGCTAATACTTCATCGCGAGTGACTTTATCGCCCACTTTTTTGTGCCATGCTGCAACAGTACCATCAGCAACCGACTCTGGAAATTGTGGGGCTTTAATTTCAATAGACATTTTATCTTCCTTCTATACTTGTTCAGTTTGAAGTGCCTGAGCAATAAGAGCAGCTTGTTGCTTGGCATGTAAATAAGGTGAACCACAAGCAGGAGCAGCCGAAGATGGACGACCTGCATATTTAACATATAAATTGGGGTTTAGTTTTGAGGCGACATTTTGAAAATGATGACGACTGCTATACCAACAACCTTGATTCATCGGTTCTTCTTGGCACCAAACAATACTTGTTGCATTGACGTAAGGTTTTAATATGCCAACCATTTTTTCTTCGGGGAATGGATATAACTGTTCCACACGAATAATAGCAATGTGTTTAAGGTTGAGTTCACGGCGTTTTTCAAGCAAATCGTAATAGACTTTGCCACAACACAACACGATGCGGGTCACTGCTTCGGGTGCAATATCATCCACTTCTTTTAAAATTGTATAAAAACGACCGTTGACCAATTCATCTAATTTAGAAGTCGCCAATTTATGACGTAACAAACTCTTAGGTGTCATCACAATCAAGGGTTTACGCAATGGACGTACCGCTTGACGACGCAACAAATGAAAAATTTGTGCAGGTGTTGTGGGCGTACAAACTTGCATATTATTTTCGGCACATAATTGCAAGAATCGCTCTAAACGTGCAGAAGAATGCTCAGGCCCTTGCCCTTCAAAACCATGTGGTAATAACATGGTTAAGCCGCAAATACGCTCCCATTTTGTTTCGCCACTGCTAATAAATTGGTCTATCACCACTTGTGCGCCATTGGCAAAGTCACCAAATTGCGCTTCCCAAATAATTAACGATTTTGGATAAGTTGTCGCATAACCATATTCAAAGGCTAACACCGCTTCTTCTGACAACAAGGAGTCGTACAAGGCAAAACGATGTTGCTCTGGGCGAATTGTTAAGAGCGGCACATAGGCTGTTGCATCTTTTTGATTATGCAACACGGCATGACGATGAGAGAACGTGCCACGTCCTACATCTTGTCCTGTTAGGCGTACTAAATAGTCTTCATCAAGTAATGTGGCGTAAGCGATGACTTCAGCCGCACCCCAATTTAACTCCATATTACCCGACCACATCTGTACGCGGTCATCAAGCACCTTCTGCACTTGACGCTGTACCACAAACCCTTCAGGCAATACTTGCATTTTTTGCGCAAGCTGCTGAATAGTCGCTAAAGGAACACCCGTTTCCCAAGTATCTTGTACCGTGTGTCCCAAATAAGGAGTCCAATCTACATGCAATGCTTTATTTGGCTCACGCACTAAAGATTTAACTACGTGTTGACCATTTTCGAGAGCCTGACGATATTCTTCGACCATCGCCTCTGCTTGAGCACGAGTTAAGACATTTTCTGCCACCAACTTATCGGCATACAGCATGCGCGTGGTAGGTAACTTACTGATGACTTGATACATTAAGGGTTGCGTCGCAGAAGGTTCGTCAGCTTCATTATGACCACGACGGCGATAACACATTAAGTCAATCACCACGTCTTTCTTAAACTGCAAGCGAAAATCTAAGGCTAATTGTGTAATAAATAACACTGCCTCTGGGTCATCACCATTGACATGAAAAATCGGAGCTTGCACCATTTTAGCAACATCGGTGCAATATTCTGTAGAACGGGCATCTTCACGCTTGCTGGTAGTAAAGCCAACTTGGTTGTTGATAATCAGATGAATCGTGCCACCCACCGTGTAACCACGTGTTTGTGACATTTGGAAGGTTTCCATGACCACACCCTGACCTGCAAAGGCAGCATCACCATGTACAATCACTGGAATAACCGATTTACCCCCAATATCAGCGCGACGCACTTGACGTGCCCGAACAGAACCTTCTACCACTGGCGAAACAATTTCTAAATGCGAAGGGTTAAAGGCTAAGGCTAAATGTAACTCACCGCCTGCGGTCATGACATTAGAAGAATAACCCTGATGATATTTAACATCACCCGAACCGTATTT
The DNA here is from genome assembly GCA_024234595.1 of Moraxellaceae bacterium. Lineage (GTDB taxonomy): Bacteria > Pseudomonadota > Gammaproteobacteria > Pseudomonadales > Moraxellaceae > Agitococcus. The sequence continues at coordinate 37,559 of JACKNZ010000005.1, forward strand.
ATTAAAGGTTTTGCCTTCAAACTCATCAAACAAATCGGCAGGATTTTTGCCCATGCTATTCACAAGCAAGTTTAAACGACCACGATGCGCCATACCAATGACAATTTCTTTGGTACCTTGGCTACCTGCACGTTGAATAATCTCATCCACTAAGGGAATAAAACTTTCACCGCCTTCTAAACCAAAACGTTTTGCGCCAACATATTTGTTGCCGAGATATTTTTCTAAGCCTTCAGCAGCCGTCAGACGTTCTAATAAATGTTTTTTAGTCTCTATTGAGAAATTGGGATTGCCACGCACCCCTTCTAAACGAGCTTGAATCCAACGTTTTTCGGCGGTATCAACAATATGCATATATTCTGCACCAATCGATGCACAATAAATGGCCTCCATGGCATTGACCATTTCGCCCAAAGTTGCTTCAGTTTTGCCAATGGCAAGATTACCTGTTTGAAATACCGTATCAAAGTCAGAACGAGACAAACCATGAGCCGCCAACTCTAAATCAGGCACATGCTCACGCTGCATTAAACCCAAAGGGTCAAGTTTAGCTTTTTGATGGCCACGATTACGATAAGCTGCAATCAGTTGTAGTACACCCACCTGCCGCTTTTCGTGTTCTGTACTAACACTGCTCGCTTGCATTGGTTGAACACGGGTACTATTACGTGCCAATAACAAAAATTGCTCACGCACGTTTTTGTGAGGCATATCATGCTGCAAACCATGTTGAGCAGGTAGATTAGCAAAATAAGCCTGCCACTCCTCAGATACCGAACTTGGCGCAGTGAGGTACTGCTCATACATTTCTTCAATATAGCTTGCATTTTCAGCCGAAAGCTGGGACGAGCTTCGCTGCTGCACTAAACCATTTTGCATGCTGAAATCTCTCTCGCAAATATAGCTTGCAACACTACTTTGCTTTTCCTTCATCATACGATACACAAACGACGGGTAAGCCATTTGCAGCCATTAAAGCCAGACCAGATGTTACACGGTTGACTTTTTAGGACTTACGCGGTTATCGCTTTTTTGCTCACGCCCTCACCCTCCGCTACGCTCCTCCCTCTCCCTGAGGGAGAGGGTTGGGGTGAGGGTGCAAAACGCGCTAATTTCGGTGAAATGCGTAAGTCCTGTTTTAACACCTATGCACTGATTTGTTGTTTACAAATAGATGCACCATGCCAAATATATTCGTTTAAGACTCAAGTCAATTATTTATCACCGCCAACTATCATACGGTAATCATTCTTTAATGTATTGATTAAATTTACTTAACAAATAGCACATTAAATCTAAGCTGAACATCAAGATGCTTTGTTTTGATGCATTTTTTTTGCCACGCACCAATATAAAACACATCTTAGGTTTATCTTCGACCGACATTGGCACAGACTAAGCAAAAAACAACAGAAAATAAAGAGACAAGTGCAACAAAATAATGCTTTTGCTGACCTACCGCCATTGGCAGGATTTTGATGGGATAAAAGTTAAACAGATTAGAGTATTCACTCTAAAATATGCCTTTATTTCCAAGGCTCTAAATACAAAAAGCATGCCAAATCAAAAAGAAAAACCCTCTTTTATTGAATAAAAGAGGGTTTTAACAGCAAGATCAATACTAATGTCAATTCATTAGGTGGATTGCTCTAATAACATATTGCGGATATGACCAATGGCTTTAGTTGGATTTAAGCCTTTTGGACAGACGCTAACGCAGTTCATAATACCGCGACAACGGAACAAGCTAAATGGATCATCCAAGTTAGCTAGACGTTGTTCAGTTTGTGTGTCTCGGGTATCGGCCAAAAAGCGATAGGCTTGCAATAATGCAGATGGTCCTAAGAACTTCTCTGGATTCCACCAAAAAGATGGACAACTGGTTGAACAGCAAGCACACAAAATACACTCATACAAACCATCTAATTTTTCACGGTCTTCTGGAGCTTGTAAACGCTCTTTGGGTGGCGGTGGTGTATCGTTGATCACATAAGGCTGTACTTTTTCGTATTGGTTGTAGAACATATTCATGTCCACAACTAAGTCACGAATAATCGGCAAACCTGGCAAAGGACGAATGACAATTTTCTTTGGCAGGTCTTGCATGTTAATTAAGCAAGCCAAGCCATTTTTGCCATTAACATTCATGCCATCAGAGCCACAAATACCCTCGCGGCACGAACGACGAAAACTTAAAGTTTCGTCCATTTTTTTGAGCTTTAATAAGGCATCGAGCAACATACGCTCGTTACCTTCTAATTGTAACTCATAGGTTTGCATATAAGGGGCGTTATCCTTATCGGGGTTATAACGCATCACTTCAAAAATACGCATCTCACTCATGATAATTTTTCCCGTTAGCCCGTTAGAATGTACGCTTCTTAGGCGGAATACTGTCAACCGTTAATGGAATAGTTTTAACAGGCTTATAGTCTAAGCGGTTACCCTCTTTGTACCATAAGGTGTGTTTCATCCAATTAGCATCATCACGTTCTGGATAATCATCGTGAGCGTGTGCGCCACGGCTTTCTGGGCGGGCAGCTGCCGAAATAATAGTCGCCTTGGCCGCTTCTACCAAGTTATAAACCTCTAGTGCTTCGATACGTGCGGTATTAAAGACTTGAGATTTATCTTTGAGGTACAAGTTATCTAAGCGTTTTTCTAATTCAAGGACTTTTTTCACGCCTTCATCAAGCAAAGCTTGTGTACGGAACACGCCCGCATGAGCTTGCATTATCTTGCGTAAATCATTGGCGATATCTTGAGCATACTCACCTGATTTAGAATCATCCAGTTTTTTGATGCGAGCTAATGTAGTATCAAGAACATTCTTGGGCAGTGGTTTAAACTCATTAGGTTCACGGCGAACGGTATCAATAATATGATTACCTGCGGCCTTACCAAACACAATCAAGTCTAACAATGAGTTAGTACCTAAGCGATTGGCACCGTGTACGCTCACGCACGAACACTCACCAATGGCATACAAACCTTTCACGACTGTGTTGGGATTGCCATTTTTAGGCACAACGACTTGACCATTGATGTTTGTTGGAATACCACCCATTTGATAGTGAATGGTTGGCACAACAGGAATTGGCTCTTTAGTACAATCGACATTAGCAAACTTCTTACCAATCTCATATACAGAAGGTAAGCGTTTCATAATGGTTTCAACGCCTAAGTGGGTTAAGTCTAACACCACATAGTCGCCATTTGGCCCACAACCACGACCCTCTTTGATTTCTTGATCCATTGAACGCGACACAAAGTCACGTGGAGCCAAGTCTTTGAGGTTAGGTGCATAACGCTCCATAAAACGTTCGCCATTTTTGTTACGCAACAAACCACCTTCACCACGGCAGCCTTCGGTGAGCAATACCCCTGCACCTGCAACACCAGTTGGGTGGAATTGCCAAAACTCCATATCTTCTAATGGAATACCTGCACGGGCTGCCATACCCAAGCCATCACCTGTGTTAATGAAGGCATTAGTAGATGCAGCATAAATACGACCAGCACCACCTGTGGCAAACAAAGTACATTTGGCTTGGAAAACCGCAACTTCACCAGTTTCTAAGTCAATAGCGGTGACACCTAAAACGTCACCTTCTTCATCACGAATTAAATCAAGGGCAATCCATTCTACAAAAAACTTAGTTTTGGCTTGCAAATTTTGTTGATACAAAGTGTGCAATAAAGCATGACCAGTACGGTCCGCAGCAGCACAAGCACGCTCAATAGGCTTCTCGCCATAATTAGCGGTATGGCCACCAAATGGACGCTGATAAATCGTGCCGTCTGCATTACGGTCAAAAGGCATACCCATATGTTCTAATTCATAAACAACATAAGGGGCTTCACGACACATAAACTCAATGGCGTCTTGGTCACCCAAATAGTCAGAGCCTTTGATAGTATCAAAAAAATGATAATGCCAGTTATCTTCGCCCATGTTACCTAAAGATGCACCAATACCACCTTGAGCAGCAACGGTATGAGAACGAGTTGGAAAAACTTTGGTTAAAACAGCAACTTTTAGACCTGCACGCGCTAGCTGTAAGGAGGCGCGCATACCTGAGCCACCACCACCTACAATTACGGCATCAAAGTTTAGGGTACGAATATTGCTATGAGACATTACTTAATTACCCCACAAAATAATAACACCCCAAACCACATAGACAAAAATAGCAATTGCCATAGCGATTTGAGTAATTACGCGTAAAAAGTTTGCACTTGCACCCATTTGGCGGGTGGTCATATAGTCAGTAGTAACCGTCCATAAACCTACCCAAGAGTGGCCAGCTAACGATAATAAAGCTAACAAGCTAAAAATACGCATTGCTGTACAAGTCATAAAACTGTGCCAAGCATCATAAGTGACTTGACCAGCAGTTAATAACCAACCGACAACAACTACAAAATAGACAGCTAAAATAACAGCACTGACACGTTGTACGAGCCAGTCGCTCATACCCGAACGGCTAAAACTGGTTGCACTTTTCATGACAATACCACCCAATAAAAGGCCAAGGCGATGAAAAAGGCAGAAATAGCTAAAATAGCAGATGCGAAAGCACGACCACTTTTTAACTCTTCAGCAACACCAAAATCCATGACTAAGTGTTTAATACCAGCAAAGAAATGGTAAATTAAACCTGCAAGAGCCACAAAAACAACAAAACGGCCAATAAAACCACCAAAGACACTTTCTTTGATAGCATCAAATGATTCTTCGGAGGCTAAAGAGCCTTGCAAAATATAAAGAAGGACAGGAATCAACAAGAACACGACAATTCCCGAAATACGATGCAGAATAGAAGCCATCGCGACTGGCGACTTCATATTCACTTCGAGAACCATACCTAATGACAAGTTGACAGGTCTATTGCTTTTCACAGCGGGCACCCTGCGTAATTTAAGGCTCAAAATAGAGCGAACCAAAGGAAAAATAAGCAAGCGACATAAAAAGCCAATAAGTAGTTAGAGACATCCAACATAGCAGGCAAAAATATGTGGCTAGCTGTATTCGACAAAGTGGCGGCGTTGCCAATATCGTGGACGGCGCGAAATTATAGACTTGTTAGCCTAAGATTACAAACAAGATACACTACGCCACAAAAATTGTTCAAAATTCGGACAATCGTTTGCTTAATGCCATTTTATACAGCAACACTTTGCTTTGTAACTCCTACATCTCATTGACAAAATCTTCACAAACCGTAAGCTAGCGCGGTTTTTAGTTGTTGTTTTTGGTGTGTGGTTTCAATCGTGGCATAAATATTGCTAAATTATGCAAACGCTCACCCAAAACAATTCAGCCAGCTTAGGGTCTGTCTTTGGTTAGAAACAAGCAAAAGTCTGATAAAGAATTTTTATACGTTTCGCAAGTGATGTTAGCGTTTTGACACATTTAATGACTAAAAAGACCAAAAAACGCTTGGTGAGTGTCTATTAACTCTATTAACCTAAGCGCATTTTGTTATATAGGGCATCATATAATTGTCAGGACTAGCGATGTCTGCATCAGTCCTAATTGTATAAAGTGCCTTAAAAACCTGAGCCAACACTTTGTTATTGCACTGAAAAACCACAGGAGACTGCCATGACGGGCAAAACAGCCACGTTAACCGTTGGTGATAAAAGTATCAACCTGCCTATTTACAGCGGCACACTCGGCCCAGACGTTATTGATGTAAAAGATGTTTTAACAAACGGCTACTTTACCTATGACCCTGGTTTTATGGCAACTTCTGCTTGCGAATCGAAGATTACCTTTATTGACGGCGATAAAGGCATTTTGTTGCACCGTGGCTACCCTATCGACCAGTTAGCAGAAAAATCAGACTTTTTAGAAACTTGTTATTTATTGCTTAACGGTGAGCTGCCAAATGCTCCCCAAAAAGCCGCTTTTGAAAAACTCATTAGCAACCACACCATGGTTCACGAACAGTTACAGTTCTTCTATCGTGGCTTTCGCCGTGACGCGCACCCTATGGCGGTGATGTGTGGTGTTGTGGGTGCTTTATCTGCGTTTTATCATGACAATTTGGATATTGATGATGCACAACATCGTCACATTGCCGCAATCCGTTTAATTGCCAAAATGCCTACCATGGCCGCGATGAGCTATAAATATACCGTGGGTCAACCGTTTATGTACCCACGCAATGATTTAAGCTACTCCGAAAACTTCTTACACATGATGTTTGGTACACCTTGTGAAGAATACAAAGTGAATCCTGTGATTGCTAAAGCAATGGATCGTATTTTTGTATTACACGCAGACCACGAACAAAATGCCTCTACTTCTACTGTCCGTTTAACAGGCTCTACAGGTGCAAATCCTTATGCTTGTATCGCAGCAGGCATTGCGGCATTGTGGGGGCCTTCTCACGGTGGTGCTAACGAAGCGGTATTAAAAATGTTAGACGAAATCGGTGATGTGTCTAACTTAGATAACTTTATTGCTCGTGTAAAAGACAAAAATGACAACACTAAGCTCATGGGCTTTGGTCACCGTGTTTACAAAAACTTTGACCCACGCGCCAAAGTGATGAAGCAAACGTGTGACGAAGTGTTAAATGCTTTAGGCATTAACGACCCACAATTAGAGTTAGCCATGAAATTAGAAGAAATCGCCTTAAATGACGAATACTTCATTAAGCGTAAACTCTATCCAAACGTGGATTTCTACTCTGGTATTATCTTAAAAGCTATCGGTATTCCAACATCTATGTTTACCGTTATCTTTGCTTTAGGTCGTACACCGGGTTGGATTGCTCACTGGTTAGAAATGCACTCTGCTGCTTACAAAATCGGTCGTCCCCGTCAGTTATATACTGGCGCAACACAACGCGATTTTGTGCCAGTTGAACAACGTTAATATTAACGAAAATAAAAGCCGCAATAGCGGCTTTTATTTTTTATAATCCTCCCTAACCCTCCTTTACAAAAGAAGGGAATTTTTCTCTGAATCGAATCAAGATGAGACGAGGTAACACGGTGAAGCTTGCATTTATTGGCTTAGGCAATATGGGTTATCCGATGGCTGGCCATTTAGCCAATAAAGGCTATGAGATTGTTGTTTATAACCGTACTACTGCTAAAGCCATACAATGGGCAAAAGAATATAAGGCTTGCTACGCAACAAGTATCCAACAAGCTATTAGCAATGCTGATTTTATTGTTACTTGTGTGGGTAATGATGATGATTTGAGCCAAGTTGTTTTAAGTGAAGATGGTATTATTCATCATGCCAAAGATGGTGCAATTTTAATTGACCACTCTACTGTATCGGCAGAAGTGACTCGTGATTTAGCTAGCCTTTTAGCACAACGTCATATTGATTTTGTTGATGCGCCTGTATCTGGTGGCCAACTTGGGGCACAAAAAGGTCAATTAAGTGTGATGTGTGGTGCAAAAACAGAGATTTTTGCTCAGATTGAACCCATCTTACAGGCTTATGGTAAAACCATCATTCATATGGGAGACATTGGCAGTGGCCAATTAACCAAAATGGTTAATCAAATTTGTGTCGCAGGCTTACTACAAGGTTTGGCCGAAGGCATTCATTTTGCCCAACAAGCTGGCTTAGATGTTGAAAAAGCCATGAGCGTGATTAGTCAGGGAGCTGCCTCTTCTTGGCAAATGGTCAATCGTTATCCAACGATGTTACAAGATGAATATAATTTTGGTTTTGCAGTAGATTGGATGCGTAAAGATTTAGAAATTTGTTTGGCCGAAGCAGCTAAAAATAATACTCAACTACCAATCACCAATTTAGTTAGTCAATATTATAAAGAGCTGCAAAATTTAGGTGGTGGCCGTTGGGATACGTCCAGTTTGCTTGTAAGGTTGCAAAAACAACCCACTTCTTCATCGGAGTAAAACCATGAGATTGGACATGGCGCATCACTCTGCGCCATTACTCAGTTAAATTTTATGTCTAACTTTTAACCATGCGCCCTCGACATCAGTCATTAACCGCTGCATCATGTCTTCAGCACTACACACATCATGAATTAAACCTTGAGATTGACCAATAAACTGCATACCCTTTGCTAAGTCCCCCTGTTCGGTTGCTGCTTTAAGTCGTGGCGTTGCCGCACCAAAATTGGCTAATAAACGTATTTTTTGTGGCTCCACTAAAATACCTGCTAACACCTTCCAAATGGGAACTTTTAATTGTATGGCTGCAAAAAAAGCCTGAACCATTGCCAACATAAAATTCATTGGTTTTTTGGTCAACTTTTCTGCCAAAGGTGTTTTCATATAACGTGCAGGCAAACCATCAAAATGCGGTGAATAAATGGTCTCATGTTGATCTTTGGCAATCACTTGATGCTTAATATGCTCATGTAATGGACTTTCTTTAACAGTCGCAAAACGTGAGCCCATCGCCACCGCTTCTGCCCCCAATGCCAAGGCCGCCAACACACCACGCTGATCAGCAAAACCACCACAAGCAATCACTGGAATCTTGACCGCATCGACAATGGCTGGCACTAACACTAAAGACGTCACCTCGCCACCATGTGCTGCTGCTTCATGGCCTGTTACCATCACGGCATCTGCTCCCTGATCTTGGGCAGCTAAGGCGTGTTTAGCGGTTGTCACGGTGGCAATCGCTTTACCCCCATACGCATGACAGCCTTTAATGAGCCAGTCGCCCTTACCTAGCGAAAAGTTAATCACAGGCACTTTTAAATCTAAGGCAATTTGGGCATTTTCTTTGGCAGACGGCATTAACAAGGCACAATTCACACCAAAAGGTTTATTAGTTAACTGGCGCACTTTTTCGATGGCCGCCTTTGTTTGTTCGGCCGTTAGTGGTCCTAAAGCTAAAATTCCAAGTCCTCCAGCATTACTGACGGCTGCAACCAGTTCAGGTGTCGAAATCCAACTCATACCTGTCATAATAATCGGATATTTAATATTTAATAGATGAGTAATGGCGGTATTCATGGTGATATAAACACAGTTGAAGATTTGCTTTTGACTATATCAACTTACATACATATCGTCCAATAAATTAAAGTACATTGATGAGTTTTAATAACTCTTTGTCTAAATTGCTTAAACGCTCATCTAAAGCACGCAAACGCCTACTTAATTCGCGTGCTAAATTCATTTGAATCAGTGTAAATTGTGGCAAATACTGCTCATACAAAATATAAAGTGTCTGATAAGAAATCTCTAAGGCCACACAATCCTCAACAGCTAGTACGGAGGCACTGCGTGGATTAAGGTCAATTAAGGCCATTTCGCCAAAACAATCACCTGCCGATAAATACTGTAATTTAATGCGCTCATCTTTAAGCACAACCACTTTACCCTCTTTTAAAATAAATAAAGAGTTAGCAGAATCGCCTTCTTTAAAAAAATAACAATCAGTATCAACATGCACTTGAGGACAATATTGCAACAATAACTCTAAAGCAGACTCCTCTACACCACCAAAAATAGGCATGGCTTGTAATAAGCTCAACGATTGTTTATCCATAATTGGCCACTCTTTTAATTATTGAGTAGGAATATGGTTATTTTAGGTTAAAAATACTATTTTTTCCGTACTAAGTCTTAACCAAAAGCCATAAGCTGCGTTATCCTACGCTACTTTTAATTTGACCTAAAGCAAACGAATTGCCATGCAAGAAAATTATTTACCCCAAGACATCGAACCCACCGTACAAGCGCAATGGGCAAACAACAACGCCTTTGCCGCCCATGATAACAGCAACAAACCCAAATATTATTGTTTATCCATGTTTCCTTATCCATCAGGTAAGCTACACATGGGACATGTGCGTAACTATACCATTGGCGATGTATTAGCCCGCTTCAAAAAAATGCAAGGCTTTAACGTGCTACAACCGATGGGTTGGGATGCCTTTGGTCTACCTGCTGAAAATGCTGCCATGAAAAATAATGTGCCACCTGCCGCATGGACATACAGCAACATTGCTTATATGAAAAAGCAATTACAGTCTTTGGGCTTGGCGATTGATTGGCAACGTGAAGTGACCACTTGTAAACCAGACTATTATCGCTGGGAACAATGGTTATTCACCCGTTTGTTTCAAAAAGGCATCATTTATAAAAAATCAGGGATTGTGAACTGGGATCCTGTTGACAATACCGTATTAGCCAACGAACAAGTAATTGATGGCAAAGGCTGGCGTTCGGGTGCAGTCGTTGAAAAACGCGAAATCCCCATGTATTACTTTAAGATTACTGCCTATGCTGAGCAGTTATTAACTGATTTAGACCAATTAGACGGCTGGCCAGAACAAGTCAAAACCATGCAACGCAACTGGATTGGCAAAAGTTTTGGCGCAGACATTATTTTTGATTATGACCAAGACAGCATTGGTCAAGCAGGTCAATTAAAAGTTTACTCGACACGCCCTGACACCTTAATGGGTGCAACCTATGTCGCAGTGGCGGCTGAACATCCTCTAGCAACCTTAGCGGCTGAAAAAAATCCCGCATTACAAGACTTTATTGCCGAATGTAAAGCAGGCTCTGTAGCCGAAGCAGATATGGCAACGATGGAGAAAAAAGGCGTTGCAACGGGGTTTTATGTTACTCACCCCTTAACGGGTGACAAATTACCCGTATGGATTGCCAATTATGTATTATGGGGTTATGGCGAAGGCGCAGTCATGGCTGTTCCTGCCCATGATGAACGCGATTTTGAATTTGCCCATAAATATCAATTAACCATTAAACAAGTCTATCAATCGACAACAGGTGCAGAGTTTAACGTTGACACTTGGCAAGATTGGTATGCCAATAAAGATGACAGCATTCGCTCTATCAATAATGGCAAGTATGACGGTTTAAGTTTTACGGCTGCTTTTGATGCCATCGTTGCCGATTTAGAAGCGACACAACATGGCACTCGCAAAACTCAATTCCGCTTACGTGATTGGGGGATTTCTCGTCAACGTTATTGGGGCTGTCCAATTCCGATTATTCATTGCCCAAGCTGTGGTGATGTGCCTGTTCCAGACCATCAATTACCTGTGGTTTTACCCGAAGATGTCGTGCCTGATGGCGGTGCTTCACCCTTAAAACGCTTACCTGAGTTTTACCAAACCACTTGTCCAAGCTGTGGTGGTGCAGCCACTCGCGAAACTGACACCATGGACACCTTTGTTGAATCGAGTTGGTATTATGCGCGTTATGCGTCACCACAATGCGAAACAGGCATGGTTGACCCACAAGCAGCAAACACATGGTTGCCTGTTGACCAATATATTGGTGGGATTGAACACGCGATTTTGCACTTGTTATATGCGCGCTTCTTTCACAAGTTAATGCGTGATGAAGGTTTAGTACAAGGTGATGAGCCGTTTAAACGTTTATTAACTCAAGGCATGGTGTTAGCGGATACCTATTATCGCGAAATGCCTGATGGTAAAAAAGATTGGTTTAATCCTGCCGATGTTGCTTTAGAAAAAGATGACAAAGGTCGTGCAATTAACGCTATTTTGACCACTGACAATCAGCCTGTGTTGATTGGTGGCATGGAAAAAATGTCAAAATCTAAAAACAATGGTGTTGATCCACAAGCATTGATTGACCAATACGGTGCAGATACTGCCCGTTTGTTTATGATGTTTGCTTCACCACCCGATCAATCCTTAGAGTGGTCAGATGCTGGCGTTGAAGGCGCGCACCGTTTCTTAAAACGTTTGTGGCGCAGTGTCTATTTACATCAACAAAAAGGCTTTATCCCTGCCTTAGATGTTGCCAACTTAGACAATAATAGCCGTGATTTACGCCGTAAAACCCACGAAACTATTGGCAAAACCACTGATGACATCGCACGCCGTTTTACCTTTAACACCGCCATTGCTGCAATTATGGAGTTGTTAAATAGTGTGCAAAAATTAGATGCCAAAGAAGGTCAAGCCTTAGCTGTTGAGCGTGAAGCCTTAGAAGCGGCTATTTTGATTTTGTCACCGATTGTGCCACATATTGCCGAAAAATTATGGCAATCTTTAGGCCATAGCGATATTGTTAATGCGGCATGGCCTGTGGTTGATGAGTCGGCTTTAGTGCGTTCTAGCATTGAGTTAATGATTCAAGTCAACGGCAAGTTACGCGGCAAAATCGAAGTTGCTGTTGATGCAGATAATGCCACAGTTGAGCAACTGGCTTTGGCTAAACCTGAAATCCAACGCTTTTTAGAAACTCCACCGAAAAAAGTGATTGTGGTGAAAGGTAAGTTGGTTAATATTGTGGTGTGAATCCTCCCCAACCCTTCTTTTAGAAAGGAGGGTGCTTCCCCCCTTTTTCAAAGGGGGACTAAGGGGGATTTAGTAATTTTGTAGCTTGTATGGAGCCTAGCAAAATACAGCTAACCACTTGTCTAAAAAGAAAATCCTGTGTTAGGTTGCACTGCACACAGGCTACACACTCAACCCATTAAATGCTTATTGATATTATGCGGTTACTTGTTGTCTTCTTATCCCTCACCCTCACCGCCTGTGGTTTCCACCTGCGTGATAGCTATCATATTCCCCTTGCTTTACAAGAAATTACCCTTATAAGCTCCGCCAGCCCCCTCGATAGCATCTTACGTCAACGTTTGCAACAATCTAACGTGGATACCTCTGGTGGCGAATACACCTTAGAAATCACCCAAGACACCCTCAGCAAACAAACCACCAATACCGATACTCGCGCCAAAACAGCCGAATATAACCTCTATTATCAAGTTAGCTACACGATTAAAGACAAACAAAATCGTTTGCTCATGCCAAAACGTCAACTGTTATTACGGCGTGGCTATCAATACGACAACACCGCCATTGTCGGCAAAAGCTCCGAAGAGCAAACCCTGATTCAAGAACTGTATCAAGATGCCGCCACCCAAATCGTTAATCAATTACGCAGCGTTAAACCTGTAAGCAGCGCAACACCATGAAATACGATTATTGGGGCTTATTAAAACATCTTAAAAATCCCTTACGCAGCGTGTACGTGCTACATGGGGACGAAACTTTACTACAACAAGAAGCCCTGATTGCCCTTCGCAAAACTGCTCAACAACAAGGCTTTAGCGAACGCGAAAGACACGATATCGACAAACATTATGACTGGTCAATGGCCTTTGCCGATAGCAATGCCTTGTCGTTATTTTCTGATAAAAAACTTATCGAAATTCATGCTAACAAACCCGATGCCGCAGGGGCAAAAGTATTAGAAACATACCTTAAAAATCCGCCTGACGATAACGTCGTGGTATTAGTGTTACCCAAACTCGAAGCCGCCGCCCAAAAAAGCAAATGGTTTGCAGCCTGTGACGAAAATGGCGTAACGGTTTCTTGCGCTCCCCTGTCAGACTTTCAATTTAAGGATTGGATAACGCAACGTTGTCAGCAACAGCAACTCACACTTACACCAGATGCCCTTACCGCACTGTGTCAACAAAACGAAGGTAATTTATTGGCCGCACATCAGGAAGTGACCAAACTCTCGCTATTATTTGGCACAAATACTGTCAGTTTAGAGCATGTAGAACAAGCTATTAGCGATAGCAGTCGTTATAGTTTATTTGATTTAAGTGCCAGTGCCTTGGCAGGTGATGCCAGCAAAACCGCTAAAATTTTGTTTAGTCTTAAAGCCGAAGGCCAAGCCGAAAGCCTTGTATTATGGGTATTAGCCAAAGAAATCCGTATTTTAAGCGCACTATTTGAAGGTACGCAACAAGGGTTGCCACTTAACCAACTGTTTCAACAACACGGCGTGTGGAGCAAACAACAAGCGGTTTTTCAACACACACTCAGACGCATCAATCAAAAGCGTATCTTAGGCCTAAATGACGAGCTTTTAGCGGCAGATAAAGCCATAAAAGGTCAAAACAATGAAGATGCTTGGGATATACTATTACGTCTAAGTTTGGGGCTTGCTGGAGTAAGGTTATTTGAAAACGCTGTCTGATGCCGAATATCGCGCTTTATCACATTTGGTGTATAGGGATTTAATATTGGATACCTGCGGTAATTTATGCTTAGGTTTAGGCTTGTATTTGGTATTTAGTAGCCATGCCGCTAGCACTTATCCTGCATGGCTATTAACTGCCGAAGCAAAAGCGATATTAGTGGCTACGGGTATTATCAACTTACGTTTTATTGGCATTCGCTTTAGACGTTTACAAGCATGGCAAATTGCTCGACAGCAACGCAATTCTCACTAGGTCAAACTCACAATGAATAATAACAAAGACACTTCTAGCATCTCTTTTACCGCACACTATACGGGTTATGTGTGGTACAAAAATAAATTATCTCACACCGCCTTTGCCACTCAACAAGGCTTTGCTTTATATCAGTTATTACGCCCTATCGAAGTACTCGCCAAGTGGGTCATTGGCTCTGATATCAAAACCACACTACTACAACGTCATCAACTGCTTGACCGCGAATTACACCAACTGCTTGGGCAACACCCCGATTTACAAATTTTAGAATTGGCTTGTGGCCTGTCACCGCGTGGCTGGCGTGTTAATCAAGAATATCCACAGCATCTGTATATCGAAGCCGATTTGCACGGTATGGCCAACCGCAAACAAGCCTTATTAACCCAGCTTGATGCCATTAACGACAATCATAAAGTCACGGTGTGCAATATTTTAATTGAAGAGAGTGATGACAGCTTAGAAGCCTTATTAGCACGAGAATTTGACCCCAATAAACCTTTGGTGGTGATTACCGAAGGCTTAATTAACTATTTTCAACTGGCCGACATTAGTCAATTTTGGCAACGACTTAGCAAAGCTTTAGGACAATTTTCGGCAGGTTTTTATTTAACTGATGTGTATCCTAAAGTCACCCAACATCGTTTTTATCGTTGGATAGAACTAGCCAATAAAAGTCTAAAAGTATCATCTAAAAGTAGCTTTATGATGCACTTTGCCAGTAACCAAGAAGCCATTAGTCATTTTAATGACTGTGGTTTTAGTCAAGTGGCCGTCTTTAATCCCGATGAAGAATTGAGCGACACACCAACCAAAGGTGGAGCAATCGTTTGGGCTTTACGGTGTGAGCTTTAGGTTTTAACACCTAAATCTCACCATAAGGTCGCGTCCCTAATTTAGGTAGCTCATGGCAATAACTGCTGTCTTTTAACAATTTGTTAAATTCTTCAGCAATCACAAAACTACCATGTTTAAACAGACAGCGCATCCAACCTTCACCACGCTCAAAAACCAACACCTCAATACGCAACATTGAATCAGGTAAACACAAAATTAAATTTCGGGCATATTCATGCACCGTAAATACCACTTTTTCGTACTTGAGCAAACAACCAAAAAAGTTAATATCGACAATCTCGACAGGCGAGTCAATTTGAATATCACCATTGACTGCTGAAAAACCTAACACATAGGCACTTGAATTATTGAGTGCATAGCGAGGCTCACCACGCCGCTCTAAAGCCAAACCCTGCTCGTGGGTCAATAGTTGTAAGCCTTCTACCTGCTCTAAACTTTCCTCTTTTAAAAATGCACAAAACATACCCACTACTGCATCGCGTCTTTCTAACTGTGGCAAATGGTCGGCATTTTTAATGAGCGCAAATTGTGCATTTGGACAGTTGGCGGCAAAAAAAGCGTTTTCGTAAGGCAAAGTAAAGCTATCTTTATCGCCAGTCGCCACAATGGTTGGGCAAGTGGGATAGCCTAACACTTCTTCAACCCCAATCAAGCGGTGAGCATTGATACGATAACGCTGTTTTTCGTTGTCGGTAAAGGTACGCATTTGCCGTCTAAACAAACGACAAGCGACTTCGGGGATTTCGGTTTCTTTTAAACGCGCATGGTTGATTAAATATAACACCACGGCCTCGCCAAACTCGCTCATTTGTTCGGCATCTAATAGTTTAAGCGATTCTTCTAATAACATGCGCCATGATTTACGCGGCTTCGCTAAAGTGCCAACCATAATTAAGCGTTCGCTCATTTCGGGGCGTTTAAAAGCAAAGGTACTAGCAACAACCGAGCCAAGCGACAAGCCCATCAGTGACACTTTAGGAATACCCTCTTGTACTAGCCAGTAATACAACAAGTCCGCTAAATCTTCTAAACCCAAATGAGCTGCCAGTTGACTGTTATTTCCCAAAGAAGGCAAATCCACCAAAATCACGGGAGCTATTTCTAAGACATCGGCCACAAAAAAACGATATGAGGTAAAGTTTTGAAATGCGCCACCTAAAACAATCACTGGCGGCTTTTGACTATCTTTAGGCCCTTCAAAAGCTAGATAATGTATTTCCCATTTGCCAAGCATCGAAATTGTGGTGTCATTTTTTAAAGAATTTTTTTCGTATGGCTCAAACAACAGCATGAATGCCTCATATTATTTTTGTAAAAATCAACACTGATCAAACAAGCAAATGCTCGGTGTCTTATAATCGTTATATAAACCTCGTTTATAACATAGTTTTTAGGATTGTTTGAACCATCAAAACACCATTTTAGTCATGTAGCCAACCTTTTTGAGCAAAAACAGCACCACAAAGCAACTGGCTTGATTGTTTAGTCCTGTTATAATCCGATTATATTCTCCATAACAAGACGCTTTTTTTAGCAACAAAAACGTCTTTTAGCCGTTGATTGAGCCAAGATAATGAACATTCAAGACTATATGCAACAATTAGGGCAAGATGCCCGCTCTGCTTCACGAGTCATTGCACGTGCAACCACTCGCGAAAAAAACGCCGCATTACAGGCCATTTATCAATCTTTACAAGCTAACCAAGAAAAAGTGTTAGCTGCTAATGCCCAAGATATGGCCAAAGGCCGTGCTAATGGCTTAGATGCTGCCCTGTTAGACCGTTTAGAATTAACACCCAGTCGCTTTGCAGGGATGTTAGAAGGCTTAGAGCAAGTGATTGCCCTCACCGACCCCATTGGTGTAATCACCGATTTAGCCTATCGTCCGTCAGGCATTCAAGTAGGCAAAATGCGTGTGCCTTTGGGTGTGATTGGTATTATTTATGAGTCTCGCCCTAACGTGACTTTAGAAGCTGCTGCGCTGTGTTTAAAATCAGGCAATGCCACCATTTTACGCGGGGGTTCAGAAGCCATTCACTCCAACAATGCCATTGCTGAATGTATTCAACAAGGTTTAGTGTCTGCCAATTTACCAGCCAGTGTGGTTCAAGTGGTCAATACCACCGACCGCGCCGCCGTTGGCCAATTGATTACCATGCCTGACTATGTTGACGTGATTGTGCCTCGTGGTGGCAAAGGTTTAATTGAGCGCATCAGCAATGAAGCACGTGTGCCTGTGATTAAACATTTAGATGGCAACTGCCACGTTTTTATTGAGCGTGAAGCCGATATTAACAAAGCCTTAACCATTGCTGTTAATGCTAAAACCCATCGTTATGGCGTGTGTAATGCCATGGAAAGTTTATTAATTGACGCACCGATTGCCGCCGAAGTATTACCAAAACTAGCTGAGCTTTATGCCTGCAAACAGGTTGAATTGCGTGGTTGTGAGCGTACACGTGCCATTATTGATGCCCAAGTTGCGAGTGAACAAGATTGGTATGAAGAGTATTTAGCACCCGTTTTAGCCATTAAAGTGGTTGATGATTTGGATGCGGCGATTGAGCATATCAACAAATATAGCTCACACCATACCGAAGCGATTGTGACCGAAAACTACACCAAAGCGCGTCGCTTCTTAGCCGAAGTTGACTCTAGCTCGGTGATGGTTAATGCCTCTACCCGTTTTGCTGATGGCTTTGAATATGGCTTAGGTGCAGAGATTGGCATTTCTACCGACAAAATCCATGCTCGTGGTCCTGTGGGTTTAGAAGGTTTAACCTCTCAAAAATGGATTGTGTTAGGGGATGGGCATATTCGTGGGTAAAACGCTCCGTTTTATTGATTTATTTTGTGGGATTGGCGGTTTTAGAATAGCAGCAGACATTGCCTGTCGTGAGCGTCAGTTATCTGCGCATTGTGTGTTTTCGAGTGATATAGACCCTGACGCACAACACGCTTACTACAGCAATTTTGGTGAAAAACCTGCAGGTGATATTACCCTCATTGCGACCGAAGATATTCCCGACCATGATATTTTATTTGCGGGATTTCCTTGTCAACCCTTTAGTATTTGTGGTGATGGCAAGGGCTTTGATGATACGCGAGGCACGCTTTTTTTTGATATTGCCCGTATTTTGGCAGACAAAAAACCAAGTGCCTTTGTGCTTGAAAATGTTAAACAATTACGTGGTCACAATGAGGGTAAAACATTAGCGCGTATTTTAGAAACCTTAGCAGAGCTAGGCTATTCAACAGACTACAAAGTGCTAAATGCCCTTGACTTTGGTGTACCACAAAAAAGAGAACGTATTTTTATTATTGGCTTCAAAAAACAGACTAATTTTTGTTGGCCAACGGGCAATATTGCCATGCCACCATTAGCTAGTATTCTAGAAAGCGAAGTACCTGATTTTTATTACGCTTCTGACAAAATACGACAAAATCGGCTCGATAAACGCGAAGGCAAACCAACACTGACTGAGCCCACCATTTGGCACGAAAACAAAGGGGGTAACATAAGTGCCTTACCCTACTCTTGTGCATTACGCGCTGGAGCCTCATACAACTATTTATTAGTTAATGGTGAGCGCCGCCTGACTGAGCGAGAAATGTTACGCTTACAAGGCTTTCCTGACAGCTACAAAATCGCTTGCAAATATCAAGCAACACGCAAACAAGCAGGAAACTCCGTAGCCGTTCCCTGTGTTGCAGCAGTGGTAGGTGCTGTATTAGACAGTCTACTTGCTAAGACTGTACAACCTAGCGTTGTCAAAAATGCCCAACCACAGGCGCAAGCTAACTTTATTTTTGAGCCAAGTAGCACATACACTATTTAAGGATAACTATGCCTACACTCCAGCAAGCCAAAGAACGCTTAGATAGTATTATCAACAAAGGCCGAGTTGACTTATACAAACCCATACAAATTGCGGAAGTATTACGTCGCGCACGCCTGCACCAAGATATTGATATTCTTAATCAGAAAAGTTATCAAAATCCTTCGCTTCGCTGGCGTGATACCGTCTCTAAACAACTATTAGGTAAAATTTGTACATCATCGGCACGATTCCAACATGATTTATGGAATGAAACTGCCATGTCAACCGAGTATTTAACACTACTCGACCAAGAAAATAGGAAACATCATGGCATTGTCGAGGCTTACATATATGCACGTTTTCAAGAACGACAAGGAACAGTGACTAATCTTATCAATTATATTACACATACGTCAGCTCAACAGTTTGAGCTTCCCAAACTATTAGAGCTTTTTTTAACCGAGGCAGGTATTCGCCGCAGTATTGATAAAGCCTATGAAATTGTCACCTATGCACTTTTTGAAACCATCGTTACCGCGTTAGAAACCACGATTACTATCAATATTCCGCCTCACAAGCATTTGATGCTGGCTAGTTTTGAAGATTTAACGCAAGTGTTGCTTGGTTTGAATACGCAAAAAAGTACATGGCAAGATTTTGCTCATATTTATCGCGTTGGCGTGACCAATGCAGCTGACAGAGGCCTAGATATGTGGGCTAATTTTGGCCCTGCAATACAAGTCAAACATCTCACACTAGATTCTTCTTTAGCACACAGCATTGTTGACCAAGTGGAAAGTGACCATATTGTCATTGTATGTAAAGAGGCTGATGCAAAAGTCATTACAGCAATTACACAACAAATTACTTGGGGTCAACGTGTCCGAGGAATAGTGACAGAAACAAATCTCATCGAGTGGTACGAGCGATGCCTACGCGGTACATTCTCTCAAGAATTAGCTCAACCTTTGCTTGAACACTTACGCTCTGGATTTAACGCCGAGTTTCCACAAACTCATGCAGTTGTTGATTTTTTAGCAGAGCGAGCATACCCTGCTTTATCAAACACCACATTATGGTACATTTAATCGCCTACTTTGGTGGCTCATTTGACCCTGTACATCAGGGGCATTTGGCCACCGCAAAATTTTTAGTGGATTATTTTCAGTTAGACAAATTAGTCTTTTTGCCCGCTTATTTATCGCCACTAAAAAGCCAATCATTGGCTGCACATCACCGTGTAGCGATGCTCAAGCTCGCCATTAACGGTGAGCATAGCTTTGCGATTGATGAGCAAGAAATTTTACAACCGTCAAAATCTTATACCATTAACACCTTAAAAAACTTGCGCCAAGTTTATGGCTCAACACAACCCTTAGCCTTTGTCATGGGTATGGACAGCTTTTTAAGTTTGCCTAAATGGCATTTATGGCAAGAGTTAACTCACTATAGCCACATTATTGTGGTCAATCGCCCTAGTTATAGCCCTGTTTTTAGCAGCGAATTGCAACAATGGTTGAATAAACATCGCTGCAATCAACGACAAATGCTAGAATATCAAGCAGCAGGCTTGGTTTATTTTGTTGATAGCCCACTGTATGCCATTAGCAGCACCAACATTCGCAAGGCATTACAACAGGGGCAAGCTATAAATCAACAGTTAATACCCGCCGTTGCCAATTATATTTTTCATCATCACCTCTACGGAGCGACAGCGACGAATGAAAGCTGACAATGTTTCTGAACAAATTTTAGCCACCGCTTTAGATGCGCTTGCCGATATTAAAGCGCAAAATGTGTTATCTATTGATGTTCGTAATTTAACGGGTATTGCCGAATATATGGTGATTGCCAGTGGTACATCCACACGCCATGTCAAAGCACTGGCAGACAACGTGGTAGTTAAATCCAAAGAGGCTGGTTTTAAACCACTCGGTGTAGAAGGCGAGCGTGATGCTGAATGGATTTTAATTGATTTAGCGGGCGTGATTGTTCACGTTATGCTACCTGCAACTAGACGTTTTTATGACTTAGAACGTTTATGGATGACTCCCGAAGCTCAACAAGCCCTACCTGTTTAAGATGCGTATTCGTTTACTCGCTGTTGGCCAAAAGATGCCTGATTGGGTCACTACCGCTTATCTTGATTATGCCAAACGTCTTAATGATGATGTGCGCTTAGAGTTAGTCGAGATTGCAGCAGCCAAACGCAGCAAAAATAGCGAAGTTGATAAAATGAAACAGCAAGAAGGTGAAGCCCTGCTTGCTGCTATCCATCACCATGAACGTGTGATTGCCCTAGAAGTGGGCGGCAAAGAATACTCCACACATCAACTCAGTCAACAAATGGATAATTGGCTACAAGGCGGCCAAAATGTCTGTTTGCTGGTCGGAGGCCCTGATGGTTTAAGTGCCGAGGTCATTAAACGTGCCGATGGTTTATGGTCGTTATCCCCTCTTACACTTCCTCATCCCCTTGTTCGCGTGATAGTCGCTGAGCAACTTTACAGAGCATGGACTTTACTCAAAGGCCATCCGTATCATCGTTAACGCGGTGCTTTTTGTTGTGCCAAACTTGCTGCGGCTTGAGCTAATTCTGTTTTAGACATTTCTAATTGCAAAATATCCCGTGCTTGCGCCGCTTCGGGCAAACTATCGGCAGCCAAAGAAAAATAATGCCAAGCTTTGAGTTTATCGGCAGGAATATCAGGCTCACCTAAGTACAATAAGCCTATTTGATACTGCGCTCTTGCGTTACCTTGTTTTGCCGACTTCTCTAACAAAATCAATGCCTCTTTAGGCTCATCTAAATCTTCTAAATAATGCATTGCTAAGGCTAATTGTGCTTCGTCATGCTCTTGGGCAGCCGCTTTTTCGTACCACTTTATGGCCATATCCATATCTTTGGGAACGGCTTCGCCTGCTTCGTATAATTCTGCCAATTCTAATTGAGCTTGAGCATTTCCTAATTCTGCCGCTTTGCGAAACCACGGCACAGCCTTTGCCGATTGATTAAAACCTTCATCATAAATACGACCAACCAAGGTCATGGCATCGCTATCTTGCGCATTGGCTAAGGGCATACTCAGCGTTAAAGCTGTGTTATAGTCCTGATTTTCAAAAGCCAGTATCGCGTCATCATAAGGGCTGGCATACACCAATGCGGCAGCACTCGACAAGATAAAAACCGAAGACACCCGAATTATTTTAGCAACGATGATGTTCATATGATTAAAATCAAGACTAAGATTTGGCTATTATAGAGAATAATATTTTTTTTGGATGCACCTTTAATGACTCTACCAAACAATTTTATTGAGCAATTACAAAACCTCATTCAGCAAGTACAAATTTTACTCCCACCAACCCCAACTCCCATAGATTGGCAACAAACATTGGCTTGTCGTTGGCGAGTGGTTGGCAAACAAGGCTATTTGGAAGCGATTGAAGATTTAAGTGCTATACGTTTAAAAGATTTACAAGGCATTGACCGTCAAAAAGATGAAATACGACGTAATACCGCCCAATTTGTACAACAGCGTCCTGCTAATAATGTCTTGCTCACAGGGGCTAGAGGGACTGGTAAGTCGTCTTTGGTTAAAGCACTGGTCAATGAGTTTTCGGCTCAGGGTTTACGCGTGATAGAAGTTGACCGTGATTTATTGATTGATTTGCCTGATATTATTAAGCAGATAGCCCACTTGCCACAGCGATTTATTATTTATTGTGATGATTTATCTTTTACTGCGGATGATGCCAGTTATCGCGCCCTTAAAACGGTATTAGACGGTAGTCTTCATGCTGGCAGTGATAATGTGTTGATTTATGCCACCAGTAATCGCCGCCATTTGCTGCCCGAATATATGAGCGAAAATTTACAAACTACCGTGACAGAAGAAGGCGAACTTCATCCAAGCGAAGCGATTGAAGATAAAATTTCTTTATCTGACCGTTTTGGTTTATGGCTATCTTTTTACGCCATGAGTCAAGATACTTATTTACAGATTGTCGCACATTGGTTGCAGTCTTATGGTTTAGCGTTAAATGCGGCTGCGCGTACAGCAGCTTTACAATGGGCATTAGGTCGTGGCAATCGCTCTGGTCGTAGTGCAGCACAATTTGCTAAAGATTGGGCAGGCAGACAATCAATATGACTATTATTATTGGAATCGACCCTGGTTCGCGCTTAACAGGTTATGGTGTTATTGAAAAAAAAGGCAATAAATGCTTTTTTATTGATGCAGGGACTATTCGCACCGAAACCGACGAAATGCCAATCCGCCTTAAACGCATTTATGAAGGATTAGCACGGATTATTGATTTTCATCAACCCACTGAAGCGGCAGTCGAAAAAGTATTTTTGGCACATAATGTGGATACCGCCCTTAAACTTGGCCAAGCGCGTGGCGCAGCCGTAACCGCTTTAGTCACCCATGATGTGAGTGTATTTGAATATACCGCTCGCCAAATTAAACAATCGGTGGTTGGGTTTGGGGCTGCCGAAAAAGCTCAAGTACAGCAAATGGTGACCCGTTTACTCAATATTCCAGTCATTCCCCAAGCCGATGCAGCGGATGCCCTAGCGGCTGCTATTTGTCATGCTCACACATCACAAACACTTTTAAAACTCAATACAGTAGCCTTGCGAAAAAGAGGATAACATCATGTTTAATTTTGACTTTTATAACCCAACACGCATTTTATTTGGTCAAGGCCGTGTTGCTGATATTGATAAACATATTCCCCCTCACGCCAAAGTTTTAGTGTTATACGGTGGTGGCAGCGTCAAAGCCACAGGCACACTAAAAGAAGTATTAACCGCACTCAATCAACGTCAAGTATTAGAATTTGGCGGCATTGAACCTAATCCCAGTTATGAAACATTGATGCAAGCCGTTGATATTGTTAAGACTCAACAAATAGATTTTTTATTGGCTGTGGGTGGAGGCTCTGTGATTGACGGCACAAAATTTGTTGCCGCCGCCAGTGTTTATGATGGCGATGCACGCGATATTCTTAAAACACGCGGCACAGTGATAAAAAAAGCCCTGCCCTTTGGTTCGGTACTCACGTTGTCTGCCACAGGCTCCGAAATGAATAACGGTGGAGTTGTCACCCAAAAAAGCACTCAAACAAAATCGGCTTTTTTTAGTGTCCATACTTTTCCACAATTTTCGGTACTCGACCCCACCAAAACTTACACCCTACCAACACGCCAAATTGCTAATGGCGTAGTTGATGCCTTTGTGCATATTACCGAGCAGTATTTAACCTATCCTGTTAATGCCTTAGTACAAGACCGCTTTGCCGAAGGATTGTTATTGAGCTTAATTGAAATTGGCGAGCAAGCACTACATCATCCTCAAGATTATGATACTCGTGCTAATTTAATGTGGATTGCTACGCTTGCGCTTAATGGTTTAATTGGTGCAGGTGTGCCACAAGATTGGTCAACACATATGATTGGCCACGAATTAACCGCCCTGTATGGCATTGACCATGCGCGTACCCTTGCTATCGTGTTACCTGCCATGCTCAGTGTCCGTAAAGAAGCCAAACAAGATAAATTACTGCAATTTGCACAGCGAGTTTGGCAAATTAACGAAGGGACGGAGCAACAAAAAATTGCACTTGCCATTGCCAAAACACGCGAGTTTTTTGAGCGTTTAGGTGTCGATACCTCGCTATCTGCCTACAACATTAGTGCTGAGCATATTGATAATATTATCAATCAACTACAAAACCATAAGATGACAGCCCTAGGCGAAAAACGAGAAGTTAACCTAGATGTGTGCCGCCAAGTTCTAACACAGTGTTTATAACAAAATAAACACTTCGACTTCGCTCACTGTGCTATTTAATTTATAACTTAGTGTCTTAAAATTGGACTTATGCATTTTGCCAAAATTAGCGCGTTTTGTGAGCATAAAACCGTTGTAAACGGTTGTAATGCAAATAAATAAGCGATAACCGCGTAAGTCTTACAAAGTTGAAAACATCATGATAAAGACAATTAGCCTGCATTCTCGATTATTGATTGCCTGCATGGTTCCTATTTCAATATTGATGATATTGTTTAGTATTTTTGTCATTTTGTTTCGCTTTCAGGATATTGATAGCCTCAAACAAGATACAGCACATACCCTGCTGCAAAAATACAGTGTTGCTATTGCTCAAAGCGAACCAGCACAATGGCAAAATGTGTTAACGGCTGCGCTTAATGAAAAATACATTCACAGCATTGATATTTTTGATCGCAATGGCCAAAAGCTTCATCATGCAGGACTCAAGGCGACACTTAAAGTTTTAGACCCAGTTAAATTACGCTCTTTGGGCGACAAAGCCAGTTATTTACCCTATAACGATGCTGAGATTTTTTTAAGTCCCATTCAATCCATTGTCACCTCAGACAACAAGCAACGCGCATATTGGTTATCCATTGAGTTACAGCCCTCCATTTTTACCATTGCCCGTTATGAGTCGATTATTGGTATTAGTATTATTACCTTTGGTTTTATTAGTATTTTAATGTTATGGATTAGCAGTGGCATTCGTTATTGGCTTAATCCGCTACATCAAATGTTAGAACAGTTGCAAGAAATTAACCCTCAAAACCTAGAAAAACGTTTAGAAAGCAACGCGTTGGGTGATTTATTATTATTAGAACAACAAATCAACCTATTATTAAATAAAATTTCTGATGAACATCAAGAACTTAAACAGTCAATCCAACTTGCACAAGAAGACTTAGAAGCCAATATTATTACTATTGAATCGCATAATATTGAGTTACGTTTAGCGCGTAACGCGGCGGTTGAAGGCAATCGGATTAAATCTGCCTTTTTAGCTAACATTAGCCATGAACTACGTACTCCGCTCAATAGCATCAATGGCTTTACCCAGTTATTATTAAAGATGCAACTCACCGTAAAACAGCGTGATTGGATTGAAAGCATCGAAAAATCGTCTAATAACCTGTTATCAATTATCAATGATGTATTGGATTTTTCCAAAATTGAAGCAGGCAAGTTTTCTTTACAAATTCACCCCTTAAACCTCGAAAACATGATATTTGATGTGTTAGAAAGTCTTGCGCCTCAAGCCGAAAACAAAGGTTTGGAACAAGTCGCCTTTATTTATGAAGATGTACCCTTGCATATCAAGGGTGATGCTTTACGACTAAAACAAATTCTCACTAATTTAGTCAGTAATGCGATTCGTTTTACCAACAAAGGGGAAATTATTGTTAGAGTTATGTTAGAAGAAACACGCCACGAACATCATTTTATTAAAATTAGCGTGACCGACACAGGCAAAGGCTTATCTGACAACGAAAAAACGCATTTATTTACCGCATTCCAACAAGGTAACCCTACTTTAAGTCGTGAGGCTGGTGGTACAGGTTTGGGATTGGTTATTTCTAAAAGCTTAGTTAAACTTATGGAAGGTGATATTGGTTTTGATGCTGACAGAACAGAAGGTGCGATGTTTTGGTTTAGATTTAAAGCCGAAATAGATAATCAGTCTACACCCTCACCGTCTATTTTATTAACTGATAAAAAGATTTTGGTCTTGGAGTCACACATTAAAAATGCTCAACTATTAAAGTCGGTGCTATTTAATGCCGAGGCTGATGTTAAAATTGTCAGCAGTTGGGAGGAGTTATACACACAATCACAAGAGTCTTATCAAGTGATTATTCTCGACTCACATGACTTGCAACAAGACTGTTATCATCAACTTCATAGTTTACGACAACACTTTAGCGGTATGTTGGTATTACTTACAGGATTAAATGATGTTCAGTCACTCTCCGAATCCACATTTAATGATTTAGCAATTTACACATTATCAAAACCTATTAGACCGATTCATTTACTTAATTTGTTAGGGCAAGGTTTTTCCACCGCACGTTTTAAGCAAAACTTTATCAGCGTCAGCACTAAAGCTCTTACTGCAAATTTACATATTTTAGCAGTTGATGACCACCCCTTAAATTTAAAATTGGTTTGCACATTGCTCGAAGATTGTGGAATAAAAGTTAGCTCTGCCGAAAATGGCTTACAAGCAATACAATCATGCCAGCAACATAAATTTGACTTAATATTTATGGATATTCAAATGCCCCAGATGTCAGGATTAGAGGCAACACAACACATTAGAACCCAAGACAATTTAAACAAAAACACCCCTATTGTGGCGTTAACAGCCCATGCTTTGGCTGATGAGCAAGAAAATATGCGCGATTATGGCATGAGCGATTATTTGACCAAACCGCTACAAGAGGCGCAATTAATCGATATCATTCAGCGTTGGACAGGGGTTAATTTAAAGGCTGAACATACAGCAAAATCGTTGTCTTTAAACCAAAATCAAATGCAACCTATTGACTGGCAAGAATGTTTAAAGTTGAGTTTAGGCAAACATGACCTTGCCCGCGATATGATTAAAATGTTAATTGATGGCATTCCAAATTCAAAAGAAAAACTATACAAATCACTCGAAGAATATAATTTAGCTGCGTTATTAGCACATGCTCACTATTTACATGGCGCAACCCGTTACTGTGGTGTACCTCGCTTGCGCCTATTAACACGCCAGTTAGAAACCACTATCAAAGAATCATTAAAATATAAAACGGATGGTGAAAATCATACCAAGACTCAAATAACTCAACAAGCCACTGCGGTATTGCAGCAACTTGATGAGTTATATACAGTTGATTTAGAAGCAGTGATGAGTGAGAGTTGATTGTTTTTAGCAACAGCACTTTCATCAACCGATAAATTAAACCTCTAATACCTGAATTTTTAAGCCTGCACGTTTTGCTAAGCTCACAAAATTCGGGAAACTGGTCGCGACATTAGCACAATCTTCAATTTCAATTGTACCTGTTGCGCGTAAAGAGGCAATCGCAAACGACATGGCAATACGATGGTCGCCATGACTGATAATTTTGCCACCACCCATTAAGCCACCTTGAATCACCATGCCATCTGGTGTAGGTTTGGCATCAATACCCAAGGTAATCAAACCATCAGCCATCACCTGAATACGGTCAGACTCTTTAACACGCAACTCTTCAGCACCTGTTAAAACAGTTGTACCTTCGGCACAAGCTGCGGCAATAAATAAAGCAGGAAATTCATCAATCGCTAAAGGTACGTCTGCTTCATCAATATGAATACCTTTTAACTTGGCACTACGCACCCGAATATCGGCAACAGGCTCACCACCGACTTCGCGCTCATTAAACAAGGTTAAATCGCCACCCATGGCTTTAAGGATGTTAATCACACCAATACGTGTTGGGTTAATACCAACGTGTTCTAAAACAACATCCGCATTCGGGGCGATACTTGCACCCACCATAAAGAATGCAGCAGAAGAAATATCAGCAGGAACATCAATTTTGGTTGCAGTTAATTTGCCACCGCCTTTAATACGAATGGTTGCACCTTCGGTTTTGACATCATAGCCAAAACCACGCAACATACGCTCGCTATGGTCACGGGTTGGTGCTGGCTCGGTGACGACCGTTTCACCCTCTGCCCATAAGGCCGCTAATAAAATACCTGACTTTACTTGTGCACTCGCCACAGGCATATCGTAGGTCATCGCTTGTAAGGCTTGATTGCCTTTAATACTCACTGGTGGTGTGCCTTTTTCACCTGTGGTTTGAATCACCGCCCCCATTTGACGCAATGGCTTAGCAATTCGCTCCATAGGACGCTTAGATAAAGAGGGGTCGCCTGTCATCACCGTATCAAATTTTTGTGCAGCCAAAATACCCGACAACAAACGCATGGATGTGCCAGAGTTGCCACAATAAATGGCATTGGGTGGGGCTTGCAAACCATGTAAACCTACGCCATGAATTCGCACTTCACCATTTTTTGGCCCTTCAATAACAACGCCCATATCACGGAAAGCTTGTAAAGTAGCTAAGGCATCTTCACCTTCTAAAAAGCCTGAGACTTCGGTGACACCTTCAGCCAAAGAACCTAACATAATCGAACGATGGGAAATAGATTTATCACCCGCAACACGTAAATTACCTTGTAAAGTACCGCCCGCTTCAAGAACAAATTGCAAATTTTTCGTGGTCATAGTCTTTTGGTATGCTGTTCCAGCTAACATGTGAGTAAAATGATGTCGTGCGGCTTGCGCACGGGTTAAAATGCCTAAAATGGCTTCACTATCTTCGGCTTCTACTGCCGCTTTCAGTTGCTCTACGCCTGAATTAAAGCTTGTTAATGCATTCAGAATGCTGGCTTTATTGGCTAAAAAAATGTCATGCCACATGGTTGGGTCGCTACCCGCAATACGAGTAAAATCCCTAAAACCGCCTGCGGCATAACGAAAAATATCTAAATTTTGCGATTCTTTGGCTAAAGCATGTACCAAAGAAAAGGCTAAAAAATGTGGCAAATGACTGGTTTTGGCAAGCACTTCATCGTGACGCTCAACCGTCATCGTTAACACATCAGCCCCTGCAGCTTGCCACAATTGCTGAATTTGTTGTGTGGCTTGTTTGTCACTATGCGCCAATGGCGTAATAATCACTTTGTGACCTTTAAATAAATCGACTTTGCCTGCCAAGACTCCACTTTGTTCTGAACCAGCAATCGGATGCGCAGGAATAAAATGGCTAGGTACATCGCCAAACACCCGACGTGCTGCATCAACAACATTGCCTTTGGTGCTACCCACATCCGTAATAATGGTTGTAGGACGAACGGCGTGCTTAATGCTGGCTAAAACCTTTTCAGTGGAACAGACAGGCATTGCCAAAACGACCACATCGGCATTTGCTACGGCTTGAGCGGCATCGGTATAGGCTTCATCAATAAGGGCAATATCCAACGCTGTTTGTAAGGTACGTTCACTACGGCTGCTGGCGACAATTTTTTTGGCCAAACCTTGTGCCCGAATGACGCGAGCCAAACTTGAGCCAATCAGTCCTAAACCAATAAAGGTCACTTGGTTAAACATTTATGCCGCCTGCTGTTGATGTTGACCTAACAACATACTTTCTATGCTTAATTGATAGTCTAAGGTTGGCCATTCTATGCCTGTTGCACGACATATAAACACATAATCCATGAGTTGTTTAAAGTTAGCTTCTTGCAATTCTTTATACCAAGACATGGGTGTTGAAATGATTCGACCATCTTCTAATTCAACATGTAAATAACGGTCATCAAAATGTACCGATTTACCTTTGACTAAAGTATTCATCCCATTGCCTCTCGAATTGTTGACGATGTTTTTCAACTAATAATAGAGCCTGTTTTAAATCTTTTGGCTTCATATAGTTTTGACTCACTTTGAGTGTCGCCAACTCTATTTTGACAAAATCATCACCTTTAACAACATGAACGTGTTTAGGCTCATGTTCATTAGCATAAAAGAAAAAACGAAAGCCATCTACTAATAACAAAGTTGGCACGTTAAACCGCCAACACTTGTGCTAAAGCCGCCAAAAAGCGGGCATTTTCACTTTCTAAACCAATACTGACCCGCAAATAGTTTGGCAACCCATAGTTAGCAATCGGTCTAACAATCACCCCTTGTTGTAACAGGGCTTGAAAAACAGGCACACAAGGACGGCCTGTATCAAAGGCAATAAAATTACCTTTTGAGGGAATAAACCTCAAACCTAAAGCCGTTATACCTTGTTCCAACTGCACCATACCTGCACGATTTAACTCACGGCTTTGCTTAACAAAGCTTTCATCTTGCAAAGCTGCAGTTGCAGCCGCTAAAGCAAAACTATTCACATTAAATGGTTGGCGAACACGGTTTAAAATATTGGTCACATCAACCGAAGCAATCGCATAACCCACACGTAACGATGCTAAACCATAGGCTTTAGAAAAGGTACGACTGACAATTAAATTGGCATATTGCTTAACGTAATCAAAGCCATTAACAAAGCCTGCATCAGTGACATATTCGACATAGGCTTCGTCTAATACGACTAAAACATGGGCTGGGACTTGTGCCATAAATTGTTCAAATTCGTGACGTTCAAACCATGTACCTGTTGGGTTGTTTGGATTGGCAATAAACACAACCTTGGAATTTGCTTGAATAGCAGCAGCCATGGCTTCTAAATCATGACCAAAATTTTTAGCAGGCACTTCAATGCCTACCCCACCCACAGCTTGCACCGCTAAAGGATACACTGCAAAAGCATGTTGGCTATAAACAGCACTTTCACCTTGAGCAATATAGGCTCTGGCAACTAACTCTAAAATATCATTTGAGCCATTACCCAAGGTAATACAATTTAGCTCAAAACCAAATTTTTGCTGAATGGCTTGTTTTAAGTTAAAACCATTACCATCAGGATAGAGTGAAACTTGTTTGAGTTCGGCTTGGATGGCAGCTATCGCCAATGGTGAACAACCTAATGGATTCTCGTTACTAGCTAATTTAATAATATCGTCTAAACCTAATTCACGTTTTAACTCATCAATCGGTTTACCAGTTTGATAGGGCGATAATTTTTGTACACCTTGATTGGCTAAAGCAATAAAATCACAAGACATGGTTTGTTCCTTATTTGGTGGGTCAATGACCCAACCTACAAATACTAGATTTCCAATTTTGTCTATTTTCCTGTATTCCGCTACGCTTGATACAGGCTACAAATCGTTTAAAACACCCTTCGACTTCGCTCAGGGAACACTTTAGGTTAGCTGAGCGGAGTCGAAATGGTAGCTGAGCGGGGTCGAAGCTACAACACCGCTTTAGGATAAGAACCCAAAACTCTTAGCTCGCGCACGCGACCTCTAATTTCATCTAATACTGCTTTGACTTCTGAGTTTTGTTGATGCCCTTCAAAATCAATAAAAAACACATACGACCACACATTATGTTGTGCAGGACGGGTTTCGATGCGAGTTAGCGAAATGTTGTGGCGATAAAACGGCTCTAAAATGTGATACAACGCCCCTGCCTGATTATGTGCCGAGACAATGAGCGAGGTTTTATCATCACCACTAGGCGCGACTTCTTCGTTACCAATAATCAAAAAACGCGTGGTATTGCTAGGGTTATCTTCGATATTTTGATGCAACATCGTTAAACCATACAGTTCGGCAGCTGTTTCACCTGCAATGGCTGCTGAATGCCATTCATTTTTAACCATGCGAGCGGCTTCGGCATTACTTGATACCGCCACCCGTTCTACGTTGGGAAAATGTGCATCTAACCATTTGCGACATTGCGCTAAGGATTGTTGATGGGAGTAAATACGCGAAATGTTTTTAACTTGCGTGCCTTCGGACACCAATAAATTTTGATGAATGCGTAGCTCTACTTCGCCTACGATGTGTAAAGAGGACGCCATAAAACAATCTAAAGTATGGTTGACTACCCCTTCAGATGAGTTTTCGACTGGCACTACCCCATAATTAACGCTATGCGCCGCCACTTCTCTAAACACCTCATCAATTGTCGCTAAAGGGCGTGTTAAAGCAGCATGACCAAAATGTTTAAGTGCAGCACTGTGAGTAAATGTGCCATTTGGCCCTAAAAATGCAATGTTTAAAGGCGACTCCAACGCCAAACAAGCCGACATAATTTCTCTAAATAAACGCGCTACAGACTCGCCACTCAAAGCCTCACGATGGTTAAGGGCTTGTTGTTGTATAAATTGTGCTTGCCGAGTCATGGCCGTTTGCAATACTTGCGCTTCGCGCTCAGCTCGATAAAAACTTTTGATACTGGCATCTTCGCGCTTTTTGACTTCGGCCACTTGTTGCGCACAAAAGGCACGCTGATTGATAAGTTGATGAATTTGTTCGTCAATACTGTCTATTTGTTGACGTAGTTCGGGTAATGTAGGGAGTGTATGTTGTGTCATGGCACAGGCTTTAAAGGCTAAAAATAAAGTCTATTCTACACGGTTAATAGAAATACGTCTAAAGTCTCTCCTGATATTGCATAAAAATAAAGGCAAACCAAAGTTTGCCTTTAATGCTCTAACTCAAAATAAGTAATGTCTAAAACTTATACATCGCTTGCAACCACAGCTTGTTAACATCGTTAATGCCTACCCCTGCTTTGGCAGCATCGGTATCCCCTTTGTATTGGGCAGCTTTTAACAATAACGATAAGTTTTTGTTAACATTTTTGGCCACAGAAGCATCAATTTCTGTGCCTAACGCAATGCCATCAACATCGGTTTTAAAGCTATGTGCGGCTAACACAAAATTATAACCTGCATATTTTGCTAGTAATTTAATGTTAGTATCTTCTAAACCTTTAGCTGGTGTTGCCAAAAATTTGTCTGCCCAACCATTAAAAGCATGCAAAGTTGCCAACGGCGTTTTAAACTTCTCACCTAACACTTCTTGTTGCGCTTTAATGGTAAAATCACCCAATTTATAGCCAATTTGCAAATCCATATAGTCAGAATCAGGTACAGCAACAGACGTTCCATCGGCATATTTAGATTGTTGCACAAAAGAAGCCTCGTACAAGAAGTCTTTAAATGAGCCATCTAACTTAACACCGATGTCTTGAAAAGAGTCCGTTTTTGCCACGTCATATTCCACACCATAATAAAAGGCACTGGCATTAATGCCAAAATCACCCATTACTTTGGTATAGCGTACGTTTAACATCGGTGCAGAAATTGGAATAATTTTTCCTACAATGTTATTGATTTTATTAAGGTAAGCCACCGAAAAAGTGGTACTTGGAATTAACACTTTATTGGTGTAAGTCAGACCATCAAAGGTTTGATCATTTTGACGCCAGCCAACATCACCCACAAAACGGGCATTATCAAATACCACTTTTTGACGACCAAACTTTACACCATAAGCCTCAATAAATGCCTGATTAACTTGGGTTAGGCTAGGGTCAGCAATCACCGCATAAGCGGTATTACCTGTACCTGTATTGTTGTTGTACTTTTCTTGGCCAAAATTAGTCACATCTTCAAATTGGATAAAACCTGTAAAGCCTTGATAGTCGCCTGTTTTATAGGCTAAAGTCGTACGCGCTGTTGTCGCAGTCGCCTCTTTTTTAACACTATCATCTGCCTTTTCTACACGCAAACGAACATCCATTGTTGATTTTCCACTACCCAGTGCAGTCATTAACTCTTGCATATCGGCGACCGCCAATGCAGGAAACAAGGTTGCAACACTGATAGATAAAGCAAGTAACTTTTTCATGACAACACACCTTTTTAACAAAATTTAGGCAACAGGACAGCGCAAGGCTCAAAAGCCTCGTGTGCCTGACATTACAAAGATTATTTTAAACGCGCCTTAAACATGAACTGATAGCTCAGTCTATCGGGTTAAAGGCGCATCAACACCTAGCCCAAAAGCTTAACTAAATTGGCTAAGCAGCAGGACGCAAATGTTTGCGGTACAAGAACTCCAACACCACCGAACGCAAATGATGATAATGAGGGTCATTTGATAACTGCATACGGTCGCGCGGTTTTTCAAGGTCAACCGTTAAAATCTCACCTATTGTTGCCGATGGGCCATTGGTCATCATCACAATACGGTCAGAGAGTAAAACTGCCTCATCTACATCATGGGTAACCATCACTACCGTCGCTTTGGTATCGGCGACAATTTTGAGTAACTCATCTTGCAAGTGAGCGCGAGTTAAAGCATCCAAAGCACCAAACGGTTCGTCCATTAACAACACTTGTGGTTGCATGGCTAATGCTCTGGCAATCCCTACTCGTTGCTTCATACCACCCGAAATTTCTTTGGGAAATTTGTGCGTAGCGTGCGTTAAACCCACCAATTTAAGCGCAGCATGGGTACGCTCTTGCAGTTGTTTTTTACTTTCTTTATCACCAAATACACGTTCAACGGCAAGATACACATTGTCAAAGCAAGTTAACCACGGTAACAAAGAGTGGTTTTGAAACACCACACCACGCTCAGGGCCTGGCCCTGCAATTTCGCGGCCATTGCAAATTAACCAGCCTTCGCTGGGCAAAGTTAAACCTGCAATTAAATTTAACAAGGTGGATTTGCCACAGCCAGAATGGCCAATTAAAGACACAAACTCACCTTCTTCAATGCCTAAGTTAATCTCACGTAGGGCTTCAAATGTGCCATTTTTGGTAGCAAAACGCATGGCGACGTTTTCGATGCTGACATATTTATTCATGATAAACCTCAGTTATACAGTAGAGCTTTTGCTCTCAAACCAACCCTCCCCAAAGGGAAGGAGGCTCATTAACCTTCGTAAGAAAAACGTTTTGCCAACAAAATCAAGGCTTGTTCTAAGAGTAATCCAACAATGCCCACCACAAAAATCGCAATGATAATGTGCTCAACATTGAGGTTGTTCCACTCGTCCCATACCCAGAAACCTAAACCAATGCCACCAGTTAACATTTCGGCAGCCACAATCACTAACCAAGCAACACCGATAGATAAACGGATACCAGTTAGCAAATATGGCAAGCTGGATGGGAATAAAATCGTGGTAAATACTTTCCATTCCGATAAACGTAATACACGCGCCACATTCAAATAATCTTGTGGCACTTGCGATACACCTGCCGATGTATTGAGGATAATTGGCCAAATACTAGAGATAAAAATCACCCATATAGAGGCTGGTTCGGCAGCTTTAAACACTAACAAACCAATCGGCAACCATGCTAAAGGTGAAACTGGACGTAACAAAGAAATGACTGGTGCAAACATATCACCAATAAACTTTACTCGACCAATAATAAATCCAAGAGGAATACCAATTAAGGCAGCCATGCCAAAGCCAGTCCCGACCCTAGCTAAAGAGTGAAGGATATTCCATCCTATTCCTTGGTCATTTGGCCCGTTGTTGTAAAAAGGATGGGCAAATAATTCAACTGCCGAATGCCATGTTGTTACTGGCGTAGGGAGTTCTGGTCTAAAATGGCTTAATATTGCCCATGCACAAATAAATAAGGCTAAACCAAGTACAGGTGGAAAAGCCCAACGCACAACGGCGGCTGGTTTAATCATAATCGCTGGCATTTTAAATTTTGGCTCACTTTTAACCAAAGTTGTAGGCGTACTGACTGTGCTAACACTACTACTCATGCTGATTCCCCTTAGGATTTAATGGCAAAGCTGGCGGCATAAGCTTTGGGGTTAGAACCATCCCACACTTTGCCATCAATCAGTTTACTGCTACGCATGACGTTAGTTGGGATAGTGACTCCCACTTGTGTTGCTGCTTCTTTGTACAAGTCAATTTGATTAACAGCTTTGGCAACGGCCAAATAATCCACTTCTTTTTTGAGTAAACCCCAACGTTTATGTTGGGTTAAGAACCACATACCATCAGATAAGTATGGGAATGGAATTTCACCATTACGGAAAAATTGCATTGCGTGTGCATCCTTCCATTTTTTGCCTAAACCATTTTCGTAATTACCCAAAAAGCGTTGCTCAATCACGGCTTCTGGCGCATTTACATAAGATTTATTAGAAATCAACTTGGCAACAGAGGAACGATTTTTAACATCGTCAATATAACGACTGGCTTCTAAAACAGCCATAATTAACGCGCGTGCAGTATTAGGATATTGCGTCATAAACGCTTTGGTACAACCTAACACTTTTTCGGGATGGTCAGGCCATACATCTTGGCTAGTAGCCACAGAAAAACCAATATTGTCATAAATAGCACGTGCATTCCACGGCTCACCCACACAATAACCATCCATATTACCCACGCGCATATTGGCAACCATTTGTGGGGGTGGTACTACAATGGTTTTGACATCATTCATGGGGTCAATGCCATAGGCCGCCAACCAGTAGTACAACCACATGGCGTGTGTACCTGTTGGGAAGGTTTGAGCAAACGTATATTCTCGTTTGTTGGAGTCAATCATACGTTTGAGCGACTTGCCATCGGTTACACCTTGTTCTTTTAACTGATTAGACAGGGTTATACCTTGGCCATTTTGACTGAGTGTCATTAAAATAGCCATGTCACGGGTTGGCCCTGCAATACCCAATTGCACGCCATACATCATGCCATACAAAATATGTGCTGCATCTAACTCACCATTAAGTAACTTATCACGCACACCTGCCCAAGATGCTTCTTTGCTAGGTGTGATTTTGATACCATACTTTTTGTCAAAACCAAGCACCGAAGCAACTACGATTGGCGCACAATCCGTTAACGGAATAAAACCAATTTTTACTTCTTCTTTTTCGGGTTTATCGCTACCCGCTGCCCATGCGCTGGATGAAAAGCTCATCATTCCGCCTCCAATAAAACCCGCTCCCGCTGCGGCTGCCACAGACTGCTTTAAAAAATCGCGGCGACCATGACGCTCTTGAGGGGATGCAGTGTCGGTTAAAATTAACTTTGTATCGTCTTTGGGTAGATGCACCATGATAAACCTCGACCTTAGTAAACTTACACAAAGTATTGATTATGTTTAGCTATACAAATCTAATGCCAACACACACTCAAATACTCTGCAAAACTTTTGTATTTAATCTCGCCAAAAAAAAAGCGTCCTTCGGTTATGTCACTCACTTAATTACTAAGGGCAAAGAAGTGTGCTAATAACGTCTGGACGCCAATGTCCCAACCTGTGTATTTGCCAAGTGGCAAAGTCGCGGAAGGTTGTTTCCGCATTTTTGAACCATGAGAGCCGACAGTGGCTTTATCTCACTACTGATGACTTATTTGCAAAGCGTGTGCCAACATTTTTGGACTATGCAAAAATAATAATTTCACTATTTAGGTGCACGTTTTGCACCATGATTGGGAATGGTGCACGCCACAAAGAACCTTTTTAGAAAAAAATGATGCACTATGAATATTTTTTAATCACAAGCCTTTACCAAAAAGAAGCAGGCATAAAAAAACCGCCTGATGGCGGTTTTGAAATAACACATTTATTATTAGTTTGCCCTTCGACTTCGCTCAGGGAACGCAAACGACACTTAGCTCAGGGTACATTTTTCGTTGATTGAGCGGAGTCGTGTTGATTGAGCGGAGTCGAAATCAAGCTAGCTTATGTCAGCAACTCATTCATAGCTAATAATTTTTGAGCGACATCTATAATACGAATATTTCTATCCATCGCCATTTTACGCATGGCATGATAGGCCTCGGATTCCGTCATACTGCGTAATTGCATTAACAAGCCTTTGGCACGTTCTACTACTTTACGCTCATTCAATTTTGATTCAGCTTGACGAATTTGACTCATTAAGGCTTGGTCTTGCTCAAAACGCGCTTGAGCAACCTCTAATACCGCACTTAAACGCCCTGCATCAATGTCTTCGACCACATAGGCAGATACCCCTGCTTTAATGGCGGCTTTAATGGCGGCTGGTTGAGTGTCTTCACTCACCATCACAATCGGACGTGGCGCATCTTGCGTCATCACACAAATTTGCTCTAACACATCACGACTGGGTGACTCGGTATCTATCATCACCACATCCGCTTTTAATTCGGCAACACGCTTAGGAATCATCAAT
The DNA here is from genome assembly GCA_024234595.1 of Moraxellaceae bacterium. GTDB lineage: Bacteria > Pseudomonadota > Gammaproteobacteria > Pseudomonadales > Moraxellaceae > Agitococcus. The sequence goes on from JACKNZ010000005.1 coordinate 75,952, forward strand.
GCCGAAGATACTTCTTCGACCACATCACAACCTGCTTGTACTAAGGCGGTGCGTAAACTACCAACCTGTTTGTTGGTATCATTGACTAATAATACGCGCAACATTGCCTTGCTCCCACACAAAAGCCTATCTTTCTATATGCTCACAACAAGGTTAGTTACTAATAGAAGGATAAGCAAAAATTTGATATTGCAGGCATAAATGCAATTATTGTGCCACCAAATTACTTTTCAAACTTTACTCGCCAACAAGGCTTTTTCTATCGTTTGCCACGCTACCTCATCAGCACTGATAACTTCTAAACGACTGTCGTTATTGGCCTCACTACTTTTAATGGTAGCATCATAATTTGTTAGGTTAATGGCTAACCAGCCGTCTGTGGTATGAATCACGCCTTTAATCCGTTGTGCAGAAATAGCAAACAACACATCTAATAATGCTTGATGCTCAAATTGCCAATCAGCAGGAAACACCCAACCGCCCACATAGTTATCTAAGGCTTGTTGATGGTAATGATAAGGTGGATTGATGGCTGTTTGTGTCGGCTGCGGACTTGAATTAAGCCGACTATAATCGTGCAACAAGGAGCGTTTGATAATCGGCGCAGTTGTTCTTTTATATTGCAAGTAATTCGGTTCTAACTGACCATTATCACTAAAAACAAAGGCTGGTTGTGGCTCAGGCAATGTGCCAACAAAAGCAATGGCCGCTTGCCGTTGCGCTGCATTTAACACGTCATTTTTGCTAAACACAATCACATCAGCCACTAAAGCCTGCGCTATAAAAGACTCATGCTGTTGTACACGCTCATCTTGATATTGGCGTGCATCTATCACACATAACGTTGCTTGTAATTGGAGAGTATTTTGCCAATGGCTTTCGCTCAGATTGTCGATAATTTGCTTGGGATGCCCCAAACCTGTGGGTTCAATCAACAAACGATGAGGCCGTGCTTTGGCTAATAATTGCGACAAGGCGATTTGCATTGGCAAAAAATTTGCACAGCAAATACATCCGCCTGCGATTTCTTTAATAAAAACCTCTTGAGTTTGCCCCATTAAAGCGTGGTCAATGCCAATTTGGCCAAATTCGTTTACCAACACCGCCCACCGCTCATGGCTTGGTTTAGAGGCTAATAATTGCTGAATAAGGGTGGTTTTTCCTGCACCCAAAAAACCAGTAATAATATTGGTGGGAATTGCTTGTAACATTGGCTTCATAATGACGACTATAATTAAGATTGGCTCAAACGCTCTTTGCGATAAACACTAGGCGACACGCCATATTGGCGTTTAAACGCCTGACTAAAGGCAGTTTCGGAAGTATAGCCTACTTTTTCACTGACTCGATTGATACTGATATCGCCTAAGGTTAAATAACGCGCAGCTTGACGCAATCGATACTCGGTTAAATAAGCCAATGGCGACTGCCCTAATACATTGCCAAAACGCTCAGCAAAACTGGAGCGCGACAAACACGCCAAATTAGCTAAGTCAGCCACCGTCCAACTATATGCAGGATTAGCATGAATGGCACTCAGAACGGGCGATAAATAGGGGTCGCGTACCGCATTAAGCCATGTATTACTTTGAGCAGGTAATTGCTCTACATAATCGCGCACACACTCAATAAAAAACATACTAATTAAGCGATTGATGAGCGTATCGCGCCCTACTCTAATTCGCTCGGACTCCAAGGCCAAAAACTCTAAACCAATTTTTAGCCACGGCGGCCCTTGCTCACTTAGTCCATCTTTAATCAAAATATAATCAGGTAATGACGACAACAGCGGCTTGGCCATTTCGCTATCAAGCAAACAGCGTACTGCCAAAATTAAGGCTTCAGAATGACCATAGCCCAAAACCACAGGGTCATAACGTGCGCCTCTAAACTCGGTTTCTAAATTAAAGTCTTGCTTAATGGGCGTGCTAAAACTGGCGTCAAAAAAACAATGTGCTACACCGTAGGGCATAAACACAATATTACCAGCACTCAAGTTATGCAATTGATTAGACACACTGAGTTTAGCCTCACCCATTAACACAATATAAAACACGGTTTGTTTAGCTAAATGAAATTGCCAATTCTGTAGCGCATTAACATACAAATACTCGGCTCCACTAAAATGCACATCGTCTAATAGATGACTCAAGGCATCCATCATATTTCTCTCTTTATAATTTTTGCTATCACAAAACAGCCTTAACAAAACGACTGTTACATTACTCAATGTCGGTGTTTGACGCAAGTTTAGCGGATTTTGGCAACTGGCCGCTACTGCTTTTAGGATGCAATATATGCCTACAGATTGTCCAACAAGTTTTACGATATTTTGGGACGAACTTTATGAAAACGTGAATGAGTTGCTACTCACGTTTGCAAAAGCAAATGTCCTACTGTGTATCGACAACCATAAGGGTAAAGATATGAACGCAAAAACACCTGATCATTTACTGGCTAATACTGCTCCAAAGAGTAAATGGAAAGACCCCAAACGCTATTTATGGATGTTGAGTCCTGCTATTCCTGCCATTGGTGTGGCGGCTTTGTCTGCTTATGCCATTGCCCCTAAAAAATTACGCGCATTGGCTTGGGTAGGCCCTGCGTTGGTACATGGTGTGATTCCTGCTTTAGACCGCCTCGTTGGACAAGATAAAAGCAATCCGCCAGACGATGCTGTTCAAGATTTAGAAAATGATAAATATTATGGCCGTGTGGTAAAAGCCTTTGTACCTTTGCAATATACCGCCACCTTCATGGGGGCTTATTTGGCCAGCCGTAAAAATACCCCTGTCAGTGATTATATTGGCCTGACTTTATCGATAGGCGCATTAAACGGTATTGGTATTAACACCGCTCATGAATTAGGTCACAAACACGACAAGGCTAGTCGCTTATTGGCTATGGCTGCCCTCGCACCCACGGCTTATACCCATTTTGCCGTTGAGCATAACTTTGGTCACCATAAACGTGCTGCCACGCCAGAAGATCCAGCCAGCAGCCGTATGGGTGAAAGTTTTTGGAAGTTTTTACCTCGTACGGTGATTGGTGGCTTTAAATCGGCTATTGAGATTGAAAAAGAGCGTTTAGCGCGTAAAGGCAAAAGTTTTTGGTCAACTGAGAACGAATTATTGCAAGGTTGGGCAATGACTGGTGCTTTGTTTGCTACCACTACTTTGTTGTTTGGTCGTCGTTCTATTCCGTTTATGGTTGGCCAAGCGGCTTATGGTGCGAGTTTGTTAGAAGTGATTAACTATGTAGAACATTATGGTTTAAAACGCGAAAAATTAGCCAATGGCAAATATGAGCGTACTGCCCCCACACATAGCTGGAATAGCAACCATATTGTGACTAACTTAGTGTTGTACCAATTGCAACGTCATTCTGACCATCATGCTCATCCAAGCCGTAGCTTTCAAGCCTTACGTCACTTTGAAAAAGCTCCACAATTGCCAGCAGGTTATGCCTCAATGTTATTACCTGCCTATGTGCCGAGTTTGTGGTACAAATTGATGGATGAACGTGTTATTGAGCATTACAACGGTGATTTGAGCAAAATCAACATGGATCCTGATGAAAAAGGCTTTTTGCTGCAAAAATACGCGCCGTTGGCTAAGCGTATTCAGCAAGAAAAACAGCCAGCAACGGTGATTGAAGAAACGACAGAGACCGAAAAAGCCGCTTAGGTATAAACGGCTAACGGTCAAAAAGAGGTGGTTGAATAAACCGCCTTTTTTTATGGCTGTATGGTTAGTGTTGTAGCCCTTGTGAAGTGCAACGTAACATGGAGTTTATGGCAGCATTTATTAAGCAACCCTTTGTTATATGAGCTAGTTTCAAAACGATACTATTGGCATGAATTAGGATTATTTTAGCGAGAAAGAGGAGTCAGCTGCTGCCATTACTGGCAAAATGTGGTTTACGAAGACGACATGAGCAGCCGACGATGAATAGTACCGAACGCACGATGATTATGCAACGCTGGACAACAACACAGCATGAGCTAATACCTCAGCTTCGGGAGGAAGTGGGCGCAGTGACCCCCAAACTAGAGAAGTTGATTCACATCATTGAATGGGTTCGTATCGAAGAGTTCGTAGAGTCTTCATGGAATGGCATAGGCCGTCCACCGCATGATCGTGGGATGCTTGCGAACGCCTTTGTTGCGAAATCGGTGTTGGGATTAACAACGACCGCTGCCCTGATAGAACGTTTGCAAATAGACCGCACCTTACGACGAATCTGTGGTTTTCCTATGTGGAAACGCCTACCAGCCCCCTCCTGTTTTTCACGCGTGTTTGCGGAGTTTGCCACCGCACAGTTAGCGGAACGCGTTCACGAAGCCTTTATTAAAAGGCATTTGGGCGAACAATTGATTGGCCATATTAGTCGAGATGGCACAGCGATTGAGGCACGAGAGCGGCCTAAAAAAGTAGAGGACGTTAAACCTGTGAAACGATTCAAGCGTGGCCGTCCTCGTCGAGGCGAGGTTCGTGAGGCCAAAGTGAATCAAATTGAGCAACAACTCACGCAACCACTGGCCGACATCATAGCCGCCTTACCAACAGCCTGTGATCGTGGTGTTAAATGCAATGCACAGGGTTATAAGAACAGCTGGAATGGCTATAAATTACATCTAGATACCGCTGATTGTGGCATTCCCATCAGTGCCTTGCTGACCAGTGCTTCTGTGCATGACAGTCAGACAGCTGTCCCTCTGTCCATGATGACTCGTGGGCGAGTGACGCATTTGTATGACCTGATGGACGCAGCTTATTGCAGTGAAGAATTGAGAGCGTACAGCCGCCGTTGTGGACAAGTCCCTCTGATTGACCACAATCCGCGACGGGGTGAAAAACAGCATTTCTCCCCACATGAAGCCAAGCGATACCAAGAACGTACACAGGCAGAGCGTACTAATGGCCGCCTGAAGGATGATTTCGGTGGGCGACATATCCGCGTCAAAGGTCACCTGAAGGTGATGTCACATATCATGTTTGGGGTATTGGCACTCTCAGCCGAACACTGGATGCGCTTACATATTTAGCGAGTGGTTAATGCGATAATGTTGTGTTTTAAGCAGGTCGATATGAGCGGCATCTCCTCCTATGGCTCCGATTCTGACATAATCATTATCACCCAATAAAAATCTCATAAAATCAGTTTACATACGTTCATGCACACTCTCGAACATATAAATGCCACTATTCCTAAAGACTTTTGCAATTAGCTCACAAATTATTAATAAGGTCTCAACTGTCAATCTGACCTATCTGTCCACATAAAATGTTTTTATAGTCAGTGTGCTTACTTTTAAAATACGTTAGTTTTATATTTTATTCACTAATTTAGGACTTACGCGGTTATCGCTCATTTGTTCACAGAATCCCCCTTAGTCCCCCTTTCAAAAAGGGGGAAACTCCCTCCTTTCTTAAAGGAGGGTTGGGGAGGATTTTCAAAACGCGCTAATCGCGGCGCGATGCGTAAGTCCTATAACTCAGAGAATTAGCACCATGACTGTATCGCCTTTATTAGCCAAATCTAGCAAACTCTTGCCAAAACCCACACGCCGCATTTTAAACAATGCAGGCGACCGTTTGTTTCGCGCTCGTGATTTAGTCTTGGCCGATCAAACACCTTATGAGGTGTTATACGATAATGGTTTAGTAAAGTTACGTCACTATTTACCCTTAACCGAAGACGAAATTTTAGTTGATGACACAGTAACAACTGTCAACAAACAACGTCATAAAGTCCCCTTAGTCATTGTGCCGCCTTTAGCGGTGAATATGTTAATTTATGACCTATTTCCGAGTCGTAGCTTGGTCAAATATTACCTAGCACAAGGCTTTGATGTGTATTTAATAGATTGGGGTATGCCAACGCGCAGACATACCCACTACAATTTAAGCACCTATGTCACTGAATTTATGCCTGAATTTTTGGCTAAAGTTCGTGAGCATAGCGGTCAAAAAGAATTATCGTTACATGGTTGGAGCATGGGTGGTATTTTTACCTTATGTTACACCGCACTCACTCACGATCCCGATATTCGCAATTTAGTGATTTTAGGTACCCCCATCAACAGTCACGCTTCAGGCGCAATTGGCAAGGTTTATCAGTTTATTGAACGTCGTGCTGAATGGGTACGCAAAAATACAGGGTTCCGTATTCATAACCTCAATCCTCAACTACTGCATACACCTGGTTGGGCAAATGTGGTTGGCTTTAAAATGACTAATCCTGTGGGTAGTTTAATGGGCTATTGGGAGTTAGTGGTTAAATTGGCTGATCGTCAATTTGTTATTAATCATGCCACCACTTCTGCTTTCTTAGACAAAATGGTTGCCTATCCAGGTGGTATTGTCCAAGACATGATGGTTCGTATTTGGATTGATAACGAATTAGCCAAAGGTTATATGCAACTTGGTAACACCGAAGTACGTTTGGCGGATATTCAATGTTCGTTATTGGCAGGTGCTGGCAAAAGCGACAATATGGTGACTAAAGCCGCTGTGCATACCTTAATGGATCATGTGAGTTCAACAGATAAAGAGTTTATTGTGGTTGCTGGCGGTCATATGGGTATTTTGTCGGGTAGCAAAGCCCCACAAGACGTTTGGCCAAAAGTGGGTGAATGGTTAGCAGCTCGGTCTAATTAAGACTTCACCCTAGCCCTCTCCTTACAAAGAAGAGGAAATTTTGCCGAAGTTATCACCAACGGCCATCAACACTCAAAATGACGTTAGCATAAGTTTTCATCACATCTTGCTCAAGACGTTTGAGTTGGCCTTGTGCATCATACTCATACAAGGTATCGGTTCTATCCTCTGCCAAAAGATTGTTAATCGCCAAACGCATATTTAACTGCTTATTCACTTTATAACTTGCATAAGCATTGACTGTTCTTTGCGAGCCTTGCTCTTGGCGAACCGTGGCACTACTTTCTTTATCAATCGCAGACACATAGTTAGCCGATGTTCCCATTGTTAGGCTATTTAATTTATATTCCAAACCCAAATTTGCCGTTTCACGACCGCCCTCGCCTGAGCCTAAATTAGCCACAGGGTCAGTTAAGGTATTTTGGCTATAGGCATAACTACCACGAACCGTTAAATAAGGCAGTTGCAAGGCATTCAGTTGTACTTTGCTATCCAATAACAGTCCTCGCAAACGGGCATCACCAACATTATAAGGACGTTCAAGCCAACGGCCATTTTCGAGCAAGGTCAGGCGTTGCACATAATCACTGATATGACGTTCAAACACCGATAACGACACGCTCCCTGCTTTGTCAGTCAAATAATATTCAAGCCCTAAATCAAGGCTACGTTGTGTTTCGTTAGCTAATTGCGGATTACCTGCCCTATCAGGATTGCTCGAATTATTAACGCCTGTTGCAGCACGAATCACTGAGCTTAGCTCACTGGCACGCGCAGGTCGTTGCTGTTGCGCTAGACTGGCGCGTACATTCCATTGTTCGGTAGGCTGCCATAAATAATGTATCGAAGGGGCAATAATATCGTCTTTTTGGCTAATTAAACCTTGTTGAATGTCATCTATCTGATTATCAATTTGTTGCCAACGCACGCCATAGGTCACGCTATGTTTTTCGGAGACTAGCCATTCATCTTGCCACCATAAGGCCAAACGCTGTTCGTCAATGTCCGAGTCGGTGTTTAAAACTTGTTGTTGATATTGCTGCTCTTGGGTATTTTTTTGCCGCCACTCTGCGCCTGTGCTAACAATATGTGTCTCTAACAAAATACGCTTGAGACGAGCATCTAAAGCGATCTCGCGTTCGGTGCGTTCACTATTTTGTTGTTGTGTGCTTTGGCTAGCATTTTGTGTTGTTTGATAGGTGCTTTTATCGCTCGATTCATCTTCAGCTTGTAAAAATAATTTAATGCTTTGTTCGTTATTTGGCTGTGATTGTTGTTTCCATTCGGTAATTAAACGGCCTGTCAGACGTTCGCCTTGCCTCTTATCTAACTCCTGACTAACCGTGCTATTGGTGCGTTGAGTAGTAACATCATTTTGGTTGAGGTTATAGGCTAAAAATGGGCTAACAATGATTTGTTGATTTTGCGCCAGTTTGAGATTGATTCTTGGCGAAAACGATACACTATTATCGCGGCCAGTTTGTTGTGATATTTCTTGGATATTTTGAGCTTGGCTTATATCGTTAATGGTGGTGATACGCTCGCCAATTTGCGGCTTACTATCGGCAGCGGCAGCTAATAAATAACCATAGTTAGCTTGGCTTTGACCATATTGGCCATCGGCACGAAGACCCAATTCACCATCTGCCACAAAAACGGTGGCTTTGGCATTACGCGTTAATTGCTTGGGAACATCTTTTAAAATAATGTTAATGACCCCAGCAGGGCTAGTGACCAAAAACTCAGGCGTACTATTACGAATAATCTCCACGCGCTCAATCAGCTCTACAGGCATACGCATGACCGTACCCATATTAGCACCGCCACCCAACGGCTGACCATCGACTAAAATTTGTGGCATATTGCGGTTTTGTGAGCGTCCACCTTGACCACGTTTTGGGGGTGAACCTGTGGGTGGTGCCATAAACAGTCCTGTCATGGGCAATTTATTAAGTAATTCGGCTACGGTACTGGCATCAGTAGCTTGAATATCTTGTTGTTCAACAATGGTTTTAGCAGCCGAAGACATTCTCTTTTGTTCTTGGGCATCAAGAGTAGCATTTACCGTCACTTCGGGTAAAACGGTTTCGGCAAAGGCAGGCCAAGCTGTTACTAAAAAGCCAACAGGCCAATAAGATTTTAATTTCATAGAATTCTCTCAAAAAACAAAGCACTAAAACCAAAATTTATCTGTATTTTTTGCGTATGATGAACAAAGTCGAACCATTGGCGGAGAATCCTTCAACTGCGCTCAGGGTACAGAGTCAAGATGATTGAGCATAATCGAAATCATTAAGACTTTGGCTCAGTAATAAAACCCAACTTTTGCACCCCTTGGCGTTGTGCTTCGGCCATCACTTGCATAACATATTCATACTCAACTTTTCGATCACCCCGAATATGCACTTCGGGTTGTGGTTGTTGCAGAGCAATTTGGCCTAACTGCTGTGCTAAAGTTGTTTCATCAATCACGTTATCATTCCAATAAATTTGGCCTTGTTGATTAACCGAAATGGTAATTGGCTTGTTTTGCACTTGATTGGGCTGATTAGAGGCTCTAGGCAAATCCACTTTTACCGAGTGGGTTAAAACAGGGACGGTAATAATAAAAATAATCAACAATACCAACATCACGTCCACTAAAGGGGTCATGTTAATGTCGCTCATCACATCATCATCGTCATCATCGATATTAAAAGACATGTTAGGCTACTCCCTTGCGTGGTGAGCCTGTTAAAAAGTAAGCGTGTAATTGACGGGCAAAACGCTGCAATTTACTAATAATCGCTTTGTTAGAACGTGTTAAAGTGTTGTAGCCTAATACCGCTGGAATGGCCACCGCCAAGCCAAAAGCGGTCATAATTAGGGCTTCGCCAACAGGCCCTGCTACTTTGTCAATGCTGGCCTGACCCGATACCCCAATACCCACTAAGGCATGATAAATACCCCAAACTGTGCCAAACAAGCCCACAAATGGCGCGGTTGAGCCAACAGAGGCCAAAATCGGTAATCCTGCCTGCATACGTTCGGCACTTTCTTCTATATCAGCGCGTAAAGTTTCTTTAAGCCATTCGGTTAAGCTAATTTGACCATGTAAATCGGTTTTGCTTTGCTCATGATGTTGTACCGCATCTTGACCATTGACCGCCAAACTGACAAAGGGATTAAAACCCTGTTGTTGCTGTAACAACGCCAAACCTTGTTCAAATTGTTGGGTGTGCCAAAAAGCCTTGCTATGTTTAACCATGGCGCGTAACTTAATCACTTGCCATGCTCTGCTTAGCATCACATACCACGAGACTATCGACATCAGCAACAACAACACAGCCACGGCTTTAATGACCATGTCGCCTTGCGACCAAATAGCTATCAGTCCATAAGGATTATCATTCAACATAACTACTACTCAATTAGGACTTACGCGGTTATCGCTTATTTGCTCACTAAACAATCGTTTTTAACGATTATTAGCTCACAAAACGCGCTAATTTCGGTGAAATGCGTAAGTCATGTCAATTTAACTATTCAAAGAAAAAGAAATCGGCTGCACATACCAATAATCAATCGGCTGATTACCGCGTTTGGCAGGTACAAACTGCCACTGCTTTACCGCTTGTAGTGCCGCATCGTCCAACCGTTTGTAACCACTGCTATGTTTGATTTTTATCTCTCCTACCGTACCATTAGCCAAAATCAGTACATCTAACAACACCTTACCTTGTTCTCCCAAACGCCGCGACATCGTAGGATACTGTGGACTGGGATTATTTAGACCACTGGCATCACTTCTGGGTTGTGTCACTTCTGGCTCAGGGACGGCTTCTACTTTTACGTTGCTAACAACGGGTGACTCATTAACCATTGGCGTTGGATTAACTTTTTCAACAACGGCTTCGGTCTTTTCAACCATCACCGTTTTCTCAAGCGTGATGGCTTTTTTGGAGGGAGGTAAAACAGGTGTTTTTTGCACAATCGGTTGTGGTTGTACTTTGGGATGAACCACAGGTTTAGGCGGTGTAGGTTGTGGTAAAGGCTCTACGGGTTTTGTCGGCAAGGCAACAGGCATAATCACCACCCCTTGTAAGGCGGTTTGTGGCGTTTTTTGGATAACAGGTGGTGTCATTTGTTGCATTACAGCATATAACAGGAAGAAATGGGCGATTAAAACCCCTGTTAGTAACAAAGCTCGGTGAAATAAGCGAGGCTGAGATTGCAAAACTGACATTACTCTGCCCACTGTCTTAATAAATTATGATAATGATTAGTTAAGGCCAACACTTCTGCACTGTCTTGTAATTGCTGACGCAAACGAATAATCGTCATATCTAAATCAAATAACAGTTGTCGTTGGCTATTCTCTTTGACCATACTTTGTGACCACAAAAAAGCAGCAAATCGCTGACCACTCGCCACCGCTTCAACCCGATGCAAACTGCTTGCTGGATACACAATGGCATCACCTGCGGCTAATTTTACCTCATGACTGCCATAAGTATCTTCAATAATCAGTTCACCGCCCTCGTATTCATCAGGCTCAGATAAAAAAACCGTGGTCGAAACATCGGTACGCACAGGCAAACGCGACATTGTTTCGTACTGAATTGCGCCATCAACATGATTACCAAAATGGCCACCTTGTTGATAACAATTAAATAATGGCAATAATAATTGCTTAGGCAACACGGCCGAGACAAATAAAGGATTAGCCAATAATGCCTCTTTGACTTGTTGTGCCATGTGTTGCGCCATTGGCCAGTTTTGAGGCAGTTGTAAATTATGCTTAACTTTAGCCGCTTGTGCGCCAGCCGTGTTTGCCCCTGCTTGCCAAGGGGCAGCGTGTAACTGTTGTCTAAGCTGTGCAACTTGCTGTTTGCTTAATACTTGCGGTATGTGTAGTAACATAAAACTCTTTATTCGATGATTGATTGATGAAATCCCCCTACACCCCCTTTAACAAAGGGGGAACTCCCTCCTTTCTCAAAGGAGGGTTGGGGAGGATTTTTCTTAAAAACTAAACTCCGCACTGACCGCCGCCGATACAGGCGCACCCAAAGTCATACGCGCACCACTATTATTTAAGGTGCTAATGTATTCTTCATCAAAGACGTTATACACGTTTAAGCGCAAATTGGTATTTTTACTCAACTGATAAGCTGCCATGACATCAACTACCGTATAGGCAGGAATCACAGGCATATTTTGAGTCGCTAAATGAGTATTCGTGGTCACCACACGTTTTTGCTCCCCCATATAACGCGCACCGCCACCGACCGTTAATTTATTTAAGGTGTAAGATGTCCATAAAGAGGCTGTGACATCAGGTGTCCAACGCACACCATCTGAGGTGCTAATTACACCCGTTGTTGAGTTTTTGCTGCTTTGGTCGAGTTGTTCACTGTCCATAAAACCAATTGCAGCGGTGACTTGCCAAAAATTAGTTAACTGCCCCACTGCTGCTAATTCCACACCATCAACACGAGTTTTTCCTTCCTGATTAGCCACACCTGTCACCGCATCAACACTGGCTTGTTTATCATTTTCGGTACGATATACAGCCGCTGACAAATTTAGGCGTTTATTTAACAATTCCCACTTTGTGCCAAGCTCTGTGGTTGTTGTGCGCTGAGGATCAAGCGCGGCATTTGCCTGATTACCTGCGGTTGCTGATAACACAAAATTAGTTCCAGCAGGTGGCGTTTGTGCATCAGCAAAAGCGATATATACCGAACCATTTGAGGTTGGTTTAAACACTAAACCTGCATTCCAACTTAGCAAAGTACCATCATCTTCTAAATGGCTAATAACCACATCACCCACTTTATAACCTTGTGGCGCATAAGTGGCCAAATTTCCACCCGTACCGCCCGTCACTAACGTACCAGACTCGGTCTTGGTTTTATAATTATCAACGCGTAAACCCAAGTTAAGTTTTAGATTTTCAGTCAATGATAGCGTATCAAAAGCATATAAAGCGGTGGTGGTCGTTGAACCATCACTGTCTGCTCCTGTTAAATAAGGTATCATAAATGCTTGATTGCTATTGGGTGCATAGGCATTTTGTGTAGGACGAATCTCTACAGGCAAGGTTTGACCATTCACCACAACTGTTGCGGTACTGCTACTACCACGTGTTGAACCTAACGTTAATTGACTCTCTTTTAATAACTCTAAACCCAATACCAAATCATGGTTAATATTGCCTGTTTTAAGGGCGGTGTTGAGGCTTGTTTGGTTTGCCAAAATCTCGTTTGTTTGGTCAACACGCTGACGTATTAGCTGAATATCAATACCTTGTGTCGTGCTATTTACCACAGGATTAAACACGCCAGATAACACTCTATCCATCTGGCTTTTGCCATAACGGGTAATATTGCGTAGCACCGTATTTGGACGAAGCTGATGTTCAACCTTGGCCGTTATCATATCAGCCGAGATATTTTCATAGTCTTCTTTACTACCATAAAAATTATCACGATTAACTTTTGCACCTGCTTGAATAAGCGCATTACTATTATAAAAACCTGCCATGCCAATAGTTGGCAAACCGCCATCGGGCGTATTGTCTTGGCGCGTATGCTGCGAATACAGATAAACTTTAGTGGGTGAATTAAGACCAAAGGCCAAACTTGGGGCAATCGCAACATGATTGTAGCCCACTTCATCTCGCGCTTCGGCATTACCCTCTTGCACCATGACATTAAGGCGCAAGGCACTACTACCATCAATCACATTATTGCTATCTACAGTAAGACGCTTTTTATCAGCCGTGCCAACCGTTAAAGCAATATCATTGGCTTGTTCTAAGGTCGGTAATTTAGAAATTAAATTGATATAACCTGCGCTTGCACCTCTGCCAACATCGCTACCGCCAGCACCTTTGACAATCTCGACTTGTTCAAGATTAAATACATCACGACTAATTGCGCCCAAATCACGCACACCATCGACAAAGGTCGAAGAATCGCCATCAAAACCACGCATTTGAAAGGTATCACCTGCGGCGGTATTACCATTTTCACCTAACTGCATGGTAATACCAGACGTATTACGCAAGGCTTCCATTAACGAGGCGGCTCCTTGCTCTTTGAGCATTTCTTTTTTTAACACTTGTACGGTTTTAGGGGTATCAACGAGGGGCTGCGTTAATTTAGATGACGCTGATTTTTCGGTTTTATATGGCACATCAACCGCTGCCTGTACATTAACCTCTTTTAATACAGGCGAATCTTGTGCTTGCACAGGCATCGCCAAACTACTGGCCATGGCCACCATCGAAGATGTTAATAAGGTGGATTTTTTACGAGAAAGAATAATAGACACAACAACAACCTCAACAAGCCCGTTGCATTAGAAAGCATCTAAACACTAACAGGAAGAATGATTAAAAAGGCTTGGCTGTCTATTGAGAACTGGCTAGGCACACATCAAATGATAACAATTATCATTAGCAATTACAACAAAAATTATACGCCATCTTAACCCTCACTCTAGCTCTCTCCCTCAGGGAGAGAGGACTCCATCTCCTGTGAGAGGGTCGGGTTGAGGGCAAAGACCAAACGTCAACAGCCCCTAAGGCAATAACACTTCCAAGGTTGCTGCATAGCTATAGCGTTTTGGTGGCATCGGTGGGCGTTTGCCCTCGACCATTTCTGCTAACTCAGGATATGAGGCTTTTAACCAATACATACCTGCAAATGGCCATCTAATGCTAATTATCCCCTCTTTATCACTGATTGCGGTAATTTCATTTAATACCCCTCGATAACGTACACCACCTGCAATCACCGATACTTTACTATCTGCAAGAGGCTGGCCATCTAACAACACTTTAAAACGCGTTGTTTCTTGAGCAAATAATTCGGTAGGATTGCTTAATGGCAATAATTCCAACCCTGTACCCACCGCTTTTAAGACAGTGTTAGTTGAATTATCGTTAGTCACATAAGTTTGTAAACGGTTATAGCTACGCGACACTTTAATATCTGTGGCTTGAGCAGGAATGTCTTGTGCCATTTTTTCTTCTGTGCCACGCCAACGCTTTTCTTCGCCATTTAAACGATACGTTGCCATGATATTTTGTGAGTTTTGGCTAATTTTATAAGTGCCTTTTTGTACCAATTTAATATCAGCCGACCCCCGAAACTTGGTTTTGCTGATACTCTCTGCTTTGATTTGACTGCCATCTGGCGCAATAATCTCTAAATTATCCAAGGCCAAAGCGTTAGTATCAAAATCAAATAGGTTTTCTGACACCGCCCCATCAATCGTCACCCATGCCTCTTTAGCGTCAATATGGGTACTAGAGGGTAATAACCATTGACGATGTGCCTGCGCTTGTGGCAATAACACTAATAAGCCAAGCGCAAAAATTGTCTTTTTAAACATTATATTGTCCTGTTTTAATGATTATGGTTTAACCACAACGCTAACTTTGCCTAATTCTTCTTGTCCTTGTGCATTTGCCTGATTAGTTTTTTTAGACAACCACTCAAATGGTACTTTCACTACTTCTCGGCCACCGCCTTCACGTGCCGCTTCAACCACCAACTGATAACGCCCTGCGGCCAATTTATCTAATGGCGTATTTTTGTCGCTAAAACTTAATTGATGCTCACCGACATTTTTGCTTGCACCTGATACCCCATCAACAGGCATGGTTAATTCACGACCGCTTTTTCGCCACCATTGACGCAAATCTTTTAACCATTTTGTGCCACCGTTATCGCGTTTTTGTAGGTCATACCAAACGGCCAAATTGCCGATAAATTTTTGGCTATCCTCTTCAATCCAAATGGCCACATAAGGGCGATGATACTCGGCCACATTTAAACGAGGGATTTGCACACTCACTGCCAATTCAGCCGCTTGCACAGATGACAACAGGGTCATGGCTAAAGCTGAACCATAAATAAATTTTTTCATCAATTTCTCTCTTTAGAAATGAACAAAGAACACCACTAACAACAAGGGAATAACTAAGCCTGTCGTCAGTAGTGGCCAAACCATAGGTCGTCGCCGCGCGTGCTGTTGCAGAATAAACAGACCTGTTAAAGAAAAAATCACACAAGCAATGGCAAAAATATCAATAAACCATTGCCATACCGCGCCTGTATGACGACCTTTATGCAAGTCGTTGAATAAAGAAATCAGGCCGCGTGAGGTGTTTTCATATTCAAATTGAGCATCTGCCAATGAAAAGCGCACCCACGCATCGCCACCCGCTTTGGGCAAGGAAATATAAATTTCGTCAGGAGACCATTCGATGTTTGATTCGGTACTTAAAGAAATACCCTGTTGACGACGCAACCACTGCGTCACCTCTGCTGGCAAAACTGCTTGCTTTTGCTGAGCTATTATTTTTAGTTGTTGATTGATGTGTGGCGGTATGACTGCTTGATGATGCTCAATTTTAGGTTGCGCCTCAATTCGGCTGGCATGATTTAGGGTAATACCCGTGATACTAAACGCTAACATCCCTACCAAACATATCGCCGAGCTAATCCAATGCCACTGATACAACTGTTTTAACAACGATGCTTTAGCCAAGTTACACCAAATAATAATATAAATGATAATGATTCTTATTATAATAAAATAAACTTAAAAAAAGCAAGCGTGATGACTTGCTTTAGCAAATAACAACTAGGACTATTTAGTCTGCCCCCTTAACCTCGCCCACCAAGCGATGCAACATGCCAAAAGCACAACCCAAAATCACGCCTGTTAACAAGCCTATTAAATGGG
The DNA here is from genome assembly GCA_024234595.1 of Moraxellaceae bacterium. Lineage (GTDB taxonomy): Bacteria > Pseudomonadota > Gammaproteobacteria > Pseudomonadales > Moraxellaceae > Agitococcus. The sequence goes on from JACKNZ010000005.1 coordinate 92,358, forward strand.
CATCATTGGCCATTTTGCCAAATACATTATCTAATAAGCCGCTATAGCCTATCGCCAACCATGCCAACATAAAAATCACAATGGCAGGATTAAGCCTAAAACCGACACGCGGATTAGCTAAAGGATACAACCACACATACCCCAACAGACCATACACCACACCTGATAAACCACCAAAATTGTTAGCATTACCAAAAGCCATCGACTGGCCAAAATTACTCAATAAAGCGGTGGCCAAAAACACGCCAAATAATTGCATTTTGGATTGGGTGCGCTCAATCAGCCCACCCAAATCCCACCACCAAATTAAGTTAAAAATAAGATGCATTGCCCCAAAATGTAAAAACACAGGACTAATTAAACGCCAGTATTGATAGGTATTTTTAATATCCGTGGGATAGCTCAGCGCATCAAATACAGGCTGTCCCAAAGCCAACAACAAGCCATATACCAACACGCAAACAACAGCGATACTCAAGGTAAACACGCCCGAACGCGCCCATAGATTTTGCATCATTTGAGCAAAACCCATGCCATCGTCATCCAGTTTTTGTTTAATCACTTGCCCTGTTTGCCAAGAGGCTTGCCAATAACGTTTATCTTGTGGATTCTGTAAAAAGCCTTGTAATTCTTGCCGAGCGAGCTCTACATCTTCTTCTTTGTGCAAAATGAGCGCAAAGCGGTCGGGTTCTACCTCAATCGTATTGCTAATACCCCTAGATTTTAAATAGTCACTAAATGCTAATATCACCCGATGTTCTTTAAAGGCGGCCAATTCAATCATGTTGAAGGAGTTTCCTGTGTGGCTAAAACTTTGTGACGCTCTGCCTTAGATAATGTGACTAATTGCTGACATTGCTGATAAAAACGTGGCAAATCAAACTCGACACTTATCAACAACTGCGTTAAGGCAGGCACTAAACTATTATAAATGGCAACACTGTTTAGTTTGGCATTACTTAGCCTAGCAAACCACGCATCATAACCATTATAGCCTTGCCATTGCTGATTTTTTAGCTGCTGATAACTTTGCTGCAAGCCATTGAATAGCTCTATTTTTTGTTGTCTTTTTTCGGGTGCGCCCAGTGTCGATTGATAAACTTTTGCCAACTGACGGCGATAATCTAACACCAACTCGGCAAACTGCTGCTGGCGTTTTTTACGCAACACAACGTTATCAAATTGCTCCATCCGCCCAACTAAATAACGCTTTAAGCCTTCGTCTGCCACTACTTCGGCAAAACTTTCATTAAATACGGGGTCGTTTTTGGCATACACCACTTGATGCGCTAATTCATGAAAAATCAATTCGGCCAAATCCACTTCTGACTTGTACACAAAACTACTTAACACCGAGTCTCTAAACCATCCTAAAGTGGAATAGGCGGCTACACGACTTAAATAAGTGTCATAACCTTGCTCTATCAGCTGCGCTTCAAACTGTTGCGCTAAGGATTCCTCAAAAAAGCTACGATAGCCTAAACAACCCATCCCCCAATAGCACCACGTTTTAGCGGTTAATGATAATTCTGGCGTGGCCGCCACTGACCACATGGCCGCCGAGCGTTTAATATCAACATAAGTATCGTATTGGCCTTTAGTGGGTAACGATAAGCCTTGGGCAAATGCCCTAATTTGTTGAATCTCTTGTAATTGTTTAATGAGTGCTGGTGAGCTTTGTGAGTGTTTAATCACCTGTTCTAAGGGCTGACGATTCGCCAAAATTTGCCACTGGCCTTTAATATTTTGGCCATAATAGTGCAAAGACTGACACGCTGTTAGCCACCACGTTGCGCACATGATTAACCACCACTTTTTCATCGGTTAAGAGCCTGCAAAAATTGCTGGTCGCAAATTAAACCACGGTTTTGCTTGCTCTAGTTGTCCTGCTAATTTAAACAAGGTCATCTCATCACCATAACGCGCGGTAAACATCATGCCGACAGGTAAATTATCTTGTGACCAATGCAATGGTAAAGACACTGAAGGATTACCCGTCATATTCATGACAGGTGTCGAAACGACCCATTGAAAGTTCTGTTGGGCTAAATGCTGTAAAATGGGCAAATAATGCACCAATCCGCCTAATTTAAAACGTTTAGCAATCGGCGATAACAGTTTTTCGATGCCTTGCAAACGAAAGCCACCCAAGGGAATGGGTGGTGCAGCCAAGGTTGGCGTTAAAAACACGTCATATTGCTGCATCCATGTTTCAAAAATGCGCACTTGCTGATAAATCATGCGATTAGCATTATCTAAATCATAAGCACTAAATGATTGTCCTAATCTTGCTAAAGACCATGTTTCGGTTTCAAAATCTTCTAGTTCAACTGGACGACCAATAATTTGTTCAGTAGCAAATACATCCCCTGCGGTTGCTGCGGCAATTCTTAATAAATAACCATCGGCTAGTTGGCGTTTATCAATCGGTGGTGTGGCTTCAACCACCTCATGTCCTAAAGATTTTAATAAACCGACTGTATTCATCAAACCATTTAAACATTCTAAATCTAATTCTGTGTCACTTAATAATGCTTCTTGGCTATAAGCAATTTTTAGACGTTTAGCAGGTTTATTCACCGCTGCTAAAAATGTGCCTTTAACTGCGGGGGCATCATACAATGCTCCCACATCACGACCATGTGTGGCATCTAACATGGCGGCTGTATCACGTACTGAACGCGAAATAACGCCCTCTTGCACCTGACCAAACCACGGCTCAGCCATTGCAGGCCCATACGGATTACGGCCACGACTGGGTTTAAAACCAACCAAGCCACAACAAGAAGCAGGAATCCGCAACGAACCGCCACCATCTCCGCCTGCGGCCATTGGCACAATGCCTGCTGCCACTGCTGCGGCCGCGCCACCACTAGAACCACCAGACGTGCGTTGTAAATTCCAAGGATTACGCGTTGCACCATGTAATTCAGGTTCAGTCACCCCCATCAAACCTAATTCTGGGGTGTTGGTTTTACCAAAAATCACTGCACCTGTGGCTTTGTAGCGTTTAACCATTTCACTATCATAGTCAGGTACATAATCTTGATAAGCACGACAACCATTGGTCATTGGCACACCTGCATAAGCGGCCAATAAATCTTTAATTAAAAAAGGTACGCCTGCAAATGTGCCTTGTGGTAAGCCGTTTTCTATTGCTTGATAAGCCAAATCATCCATATTACGAATCACGGCATTAATATGAGGATTGACTTGGTTACGGCGTTTAATCGCTTCTTCTAAAAGTTGAGTTGGTGTTACTTCGCCCTTTTTAACTAATTCGGCTAAGCCTAAAGCATCATAATTGGCGTAATCACTAAAACCTGTCATGTTATTGTTTTCCTTCTTTATTTATAAATGATGGTTGAGCGGTGGTCACTGAGCGAAGTCGAAGTGAATCGAAACCACTCATTAATACTTCAACTTTTGTACAGTAAACACTTCGACTTCGTTCAGTGTACATTTAAACTGATAATTTACTGCCTTAATAGTACGTCATTTCACACAAAAGATGCAGTAGCCCACTAAATCCTTTATCATTCGCGCTTTGATTTTCTCTTGTTGGAGCGACCCATGCTAAGCACTCTCACTGCCCTTTCTCCTGTTGATGGCCGCTATGCCAGTAAAGCCGATAGTTTACGTCCTTGGTTTAGTGAGTTTGGCTTAATTCGCGCTCGTGTTACTGTTGAAGTGCGTTGGTTACAACAACTCAGCAAACACCCCCAAATTAGCGAAGTACCAGAATTTTCTGCACAGACCAATGCTGCCCTAGATGAATTAGTCGCTAACTTTCATGAACAAGACGCTCAATGGATTAAAAACAAAGAGCGTATTACCAATCACGATGTTAAAGCCGTTGAGTATTTTTTAAAAGATAAAGCGTCTGCTAACCCAGAATTAGCCGCAGTCACTGAGTTTATTCACTTTGCTTGTACTTCGGAAGACATTAATAACCTAAGTCATGGTTTGATGTTAACCGCAGGTCGTGATATTGCACTTGAGCAAATGACGGCTGTTTATGAGGCGATTCGTCAATTAGCCCATCGTTATGCTGATTTACCCATGTTGTCTCGTACTCATGGCCAAACAGCCTCACCCACAACCTTGGGTAAAGAAATGGCGAATGTGGCCTATCGTTTAGGTCGCCAAATTCAACAATTTAAAGCCGTTGAAATTTTAGGCAAAATCAATGGTGCAGTGGGTAACTACAATGCACACTTATCAGCGTATCCTGATGTTGATTGGGCAGAGAATGCCAAACAGTTTATTGAAGGTTTAGGCTTAAACTTTAACCCTTACACCACCCAAATTGAACCACACGACTATATTGCCGAGTTGTTTGATGCGGTAAAACGCTTTAACACGATTTTGATTGACTTTAACCGTGACGTTTGGGGTTATATTTCTTTAGGTTACTTTAAACAACGTTTAAAAGAAGGCGAAGTGGGTTCGTCCACCATGCCTCACAAAGTTAACCCGATTGACTTTGAAAACTCCGAAGGTAACTTAGGTATTGCCAATGCAACATTGGCGCATTTAGGTGAAAAGTTACCTATTTCTCGTTGGCAACGTGACTTAACCGACTCCACCGTATTGCGTAATTTAGGTGTGGGTTTGGCGCACAGCTTAATTGCTTATGAAGCGGCGTTAAAAGGGATTGGCAAACTTGAAGTTAATCCAACTCGTTTAGCCGAAGATTTAGACAATGCTTGGGAAGTGTTGGCTGAACCTATTCAAACGGTGATGCGTCGTTTTGGTATTAGCGAGCCATACGAAAAGTTAAAAGCCTTTACCCGTGGCAAAGTCATTACCGCCGCCGATATTCAAAGCTTTTTAAACAGTGAAGAAATGGCTTGTTTACCTGCCGAAGCCAAAGCCGCATTAGCCGCTTTAACACCTGCTAGTTATATTGGTAATGCGATAGAACAAGCTAAGGCGGTGTGATTGTTTTATAAAGGTACACAGTAAAAAACCGTGTACCTTTAGGCTTATAAATGACTTAGATTTTTGCATCTAAGCAAATTATTTATTCGCCTGTGACTTGTGTACAAAATTGAGAGTACAAGCCTAAGAAAGCAACAGATGAATGGTCAGCAGTAGCCAACTTTGTAATACCCGCTGCTTTTTTGGCAGAAGCAATCGAAGCATCACCATTCACAACAATACCCAAAATACTTTGTGCACAAGCTTCACCTGATTTGTTTGCAGCTGTTGCATCTGTTGCCATAATTGGACCTTTCATGGAAGTAAACAACGCACCGTTACCAACTGGAGAAGCAACGACTGCACAACCATTTAATGCTACAACAGCAGCAATCACACTTAATTTTTTTAACATTTATGTATCCCTAAAGAAAAAAGCATACTATTGATAAGAATGTATGCAAAAATAACACCCTGATTTTTGACGGCCATAATTGTCAATGACAAAAAAGCTGTCACAACGAATCTTATCATCTAAGCTTCGCCCCCTAATTTACAACATAAGTATACCAAGGGGCGGTAAGGATAAATTAAGAACTTCATTTAGTAAACAACATTCCCTTAAATATCATGCACCAAACCATCCTCGACAATCTATCTCGTATCGAAGAACAATATCAAGTGACTATTTTATGGGCGTGCGAATCAGGCAGCCGCGCATGGGGTTTTCCCTCACCTGATAGTGATTATGATGTGCGTTTTATTTATGCCCAAAAACCGAGTAGTTATATTCGGGTGTTTGATAAACGTGATGTGATTGAAGAACCGATTGATGGTTTATTAGACATTAGTGGTTGGGACATTAAAAAAGCTTTGGGTTTATTGCGAAAATCGAATCCTGCCTTAATGGAATGGTTATCTTCGCCAATTATTTATCGTCAACACGCTGCCATTGAACCACTAAGAGCCTTAGCACAAGCTTCGTTTTTGCCTTTGTCATCTTGCCATCATTATTTGTCGATGGCTCGTCAAGATATTAATCGCTTAGTAATCGCCAGTGATATTCGCCTAAAAAAATATTTGTATATGTTTAGAGCGTTATTAGCAGCGCAATGGGTGATTGCCAATAATAATCAGCCGCCTATGGCCTTTATGGATTTGGTCAATCGCTTTTTGCCAAGTGGTGATATTCGTGAGCAAATTGATGAATTATTGGTGTTAAAAAGCCAAGTATTAGAAAGCGAACATATTCCTCCCCAAGAAGAATTGGATGCTTATTTATTATCGTTATTTGCTCGTTTAGAAAAACAATTACCCGCCGCCAGCACACCTTTGAGTGTTGATGTCTTTGATAAATGCTTACTTGATACCTTACAAATGGCTTATCCACAGTTGAATTTATAATTTGAGACCTCCCATGACAGAAACTAACATTCCTCTGCCTTATTTAGGTGGCTTAACTGCCGAAGAATTTTTACGTGACTACTGGCAAAAAAAGCCTTTATTCGTCCGTAATGCTTTTCCTGATATTGCTTATCTCGTCGGCAAAGAAGACTTATTAGATTTAGCCCAAGAAGCGAGTGCCGAATCACGGATTATTTTAGAAAAAGATGGCAAAAAACCGTGGGAATTACGCAAAGGCCCATTTAATAGCAAACAATATAAACAAATGCCCAAAAGTCATTGGACATTATTAGTGCAAGCGGTTGACCATTATTTGCCAGAGCTCGCCGATTATTGGCAAAAATTTAGCTTTATTCCAAGCTGGCGTCGTGATGATGTCATGATTTCTTACGCTGCGCCAAATGGTTCTGTTGGCAAACATTTTGACCAATATGATGTGTTTTTAGTGCAAGGAACGGGTCAACGTCGTTGGCAATTGGGTGAGTTTTGTGATGCTGATGCACAGTTTTTACCAAACACCAAATTACGCATTTTAGAAGATATGCCTGTTACCTTTGATGAAGTGGTAAATGCAGGCGACTTGTTATATGTGCCGCCAAAATTAGCCCATTATGGCGTGGCTCAAAACGACTGTTTAACCTTCTCTTTTGGTTTTCGTGCGCCTTCATTAAGCCATGTGTTAGAACATATTGTTGATACTGCCCTAGAGCAAACTGGTGCAGAAGCCTTGTATCAAGACATTGATTTACAAGCACAAACTCATGGTGCTTGGTTAAATCCCCAACACCTAGAAAAACTACAACAACAAGTCTTAACCTTACTCAATCAGCCGAATATTTTAAGTAATGCTTTAGCTCCTTTTTTGAGTGAAGCTAAGTATGAAGATTATGAGCCTGTAGGCGAACAAGTTAGCAGTGAGGACTTAGTCAGTGCCTTAAACGATGGTGCTGTTATCTGCCGCGACCCTGCTTCACGTTTTGTGTATGTAGGTGAACAAGGCAAGGCACAAGCCTTATTTATTAATGGTGATGAAATTTGTTTTGGTGAAGATGTCGATGGTACATTTATTGCTTTACTTGTAGATAACACTCGTTTAACCGCCAACGATTTACAAAGCCACTTAGCCAATAATGCGAATAGTGATTGGTTATGTGCGCAAATTGCCACAGGATATTTTATTGTATTGATGGATTAGCCTGTCAAACATCACCCTAGCCCTCTTCTACAAGGAGAGGGTGTCCTATTGCTAATTTTATTGTAGCTCACACGCCGCAATTTTAAACCACTGTCCAGCACTCTGAACGGCATAACAAGATTGCCCCTCTAACTCAACTACTTCTGCCCATTCGACTAACTGATAAAACACATTGCGTGCGATTAAAGCATCTAAATTATCACGCACCCGAATATACGGTCGTGGCTCACCTTGCTCATCATACTTGACCCATAAAGCGTGTTTGGCATCGGCAATCACGACATCTTCGGTGAGTGTCGTAAATCGCAAATAACTCACACCATCCTCTTCTATCTTGTCAACCAAAGTTGCTATTAGTGGCGCATCGTCCACCACAATGCGTACTTTTTCGACAGGGGTAATCAAATAAAAACAACCATCATCATCGTGACGTAATATCGAACTAAATAGTTTGACCAACGCTGGGCGACCAATCGGCGTACCCATATAAAACCATTGGCCATTGGCTTTAATCTGCATGGGAATATCGCCACAAAAATCAGGATTCCATTTGTGAACAGGTGGCAAACCTTTGGGCATATTGCCTTGTTCATCTTTAAGCAAACGCATAATGGCCATTGGGTCGGCTTTTATTTGTGAATGTTGAGTCATGATAATTCCTATTTATTGTCCTACAAGATATCGTATAAAATGCGCCAAGTGCAGCAAAATACCTTCTAAGTTAAAAGAGTCACACTATTTATAGACTTTTTAGCACAATAAAGTCATAAATTTTAAATTTCGTCCAACAATATGTCAGAAATTGTTGGTGTTTGTGCAGTGTGCTTTTATACTAGCGCACCTAAAATTTTAGACTATCTTAGGACTTACGCTGATATCGCTTATTTGCTCACATTTCAATCGTTTTAACGATTTTATGTTCACAAAACGCGCTAATTTCGATGAAATGCGTAAGTCCTGTTACTCAGGACGTTAATCTGTCCTGTTTTTATGGGTTAAGAGCCTTATTTCTTCCCCCAGCTTATGCGAGGAGACTATCGTGGAAAGAGAAGCAATGGAATTTGATGTCGTCATCGTTGGTGGCGGCCCTGCTGGATTATCAGCAGCGATTCGTTTACGTCAATTAAGCATTGAATCTGGCCACGAGATTTCTGTCTGTCTCGTCGAAAAAGGTTCAGAATTTGGCGCGCATATTTTGTCGGGTGCTGTTTTAGAGCCACGTGCTTTAGCCGAATTATTTCCAAACTGGAAAGAAGAAGGCGCACCACTTAATACGCCAGTCACTAAAGACGAAATTCACCTATTATTTAACGAAACAAAAAGCAAGCTCATGCCTGATTGGGCAGTTCCTAAAGCAATGCACAACGAAGGCAATTATATTGTTAGCCTTGGCAACGTTGTTCGTTGGTTGGCCGAAAAAGCTGAAGCCCTCGAAGTTAATCTTTTTCCAGGTTTTGCTGCTTCCGAAATTTTATATCACGAAGATGGCAGCGTTAAAGGTATTGCCACAGGTGATATGGGTATTGGTAAAAATGGAGAGAAAAAACACTCCTTTACCGCAGGCTATGAATTACATGCCAAATACACTCTTTTTGCTGAAGGCTGCCGTGGTCATTTAGGTAAGCAATTAATCGGCAAATTTGAATTAGACAAAGACTGTGACCCACAACATTACGGTATTGGTATCAAAGAATTGTGGGAAATTGACCCAGCCAAACATAAACCTGGCTTGGTATTACACGGTTCGGGCTGGCCATTAAGCGAGTCTGGTAGTGCAGGCGGTTGGTTTTTGTACCATGCTGAAAACAACCAAGTCACTTTAGGTTTGATTACCGATTTGGCCTATAGCAATCCTTATTTGTCTCCTTTTGATGAAATGCAGCGTTGGAAGCACCACCCTGTTATTAAACAATATTTAGAAGGGGCAAAACGTATTTCTTATGGTGCTCGTGCCATTATTAAAGGCGGTTTAAACTCCTTACCAAAACTGACCTTTAATGGTGGCTGTTTGATTGGCGATGATGCAGGCTTTTTGAACTTTGCTAAAATCAAAGGCTCTCATACTGCCATGAAGTCAGGTATGTTATGTGCTGAAGCGGTATTTGAAGCCTTAAAAGAAGGCCGCGAAGGTCGTGACGAAGTAACAGCCTATACCACTAAGTTTGAAAACTCTTGGTTATATGAAGAGTTACACCGCTACCGTAACTTTGGCCCTGCCATGCACCGCATGGGCTTTTTGATGGGCGCGGCGTTTAACTTTATCGACCAAAATATTTTGCCAAACGGCTTTCCGTTTACTATTCACGACAACAAGCCTGATTATGATTGCTTAGACCGTAAAGAGTTGGCGCGTAAATTGGAATATCCAAAACCTGATGGCAAAATCAGCTTTGATAAATTGTCATCGGTATTTATTTCGGGGACTAACCACGAAGAAGACCAGCCGATTCATTTGCAGCTCAAAGACCCATCAATTCCCATGAGCAAAAACTTGCCATTGTATGATGAGCCTGCGCGTTTGTACTGCCCTGCTGGGGTATATGAAGTGGTTGAGTTGGGTGGTGAGTCTAAATTACAAATCAACGCGCAAAACTGCGTACATTGCAAAACCTGTGATATTAAAGACCCGTCACAAAACATTAATTGGGTAGTCCCTGAGGGCGGCGGCGGCCCTACCTATCCTAATATGTAATGTTGTTGTACAAATAAAGGCCGCGCAAGCGGCCTTTATTTTGGAGTGGTTTTGAGCATTGAACATCAACGCTTGACGATAATATCGCCATGCGATAATATAATAAAATAATGTTACTGGACAATCCCATGATTCACAGTTTTTCGGACAAAACAGCAATGGCTGTTTTTAATGGCCTATCAACAAGAAGATTACCAGCAACACTATACAAGCGTGCTAATTTAAAACTATGGGCAATACATCATGCCAGTAGCCTAGAAGATTTACGCATACCACCGAGTAATCACTTAGAAGCACTTAAAGGCGACAGATTAGGCTACCACAGCATACGCATCAACAACCAATGGCGTATTTGTTTTAAATGGCAAAATGGCCATGCACACGATGTTGAAATTGTTGATTATCACTAAGGGGCATTTGCGATGAGTTATTCTATTCACGATTTAGATAAAATTGATTTTAGCGATGTAGCTGACCTTGAGCAACCACGACTTGCCCCAATTCACATTGGTGAATACATTGAGGAGGAGTTACTTATCCCTTTAGGTATCACCAAATATCGCCTAGCCAAAGAAACAGGCATTTCGGCCTCGCGTGTAGGAGAAATTGTTGCAGGTAAACGGTCTGTTACGGCAGATACCGCCTTACGTCTATCTCGCTTTTTTGGTATTTCTGCAAATTTCTTTTTAAGTTGGCAAGCCCATTATGACCTTGTAATTGCCCAAGAATCTTTAAGTGATACCTTGGCACATATTAAGCCCTATGTGTATGAGGCTGCTTCATCTCATGCGTAATAAATAAAGGCCGCTTTTGCGGCCTTTGTTGTTTTTAGATTGGTTTCGACCACGCTCAACCCCCACGGCTTTGGTCTCTGAGTACCGTAGCCCGTTGTGGAGTGCAACGTAACACGGGATTTATGGCATAAAAAAATTATTTTTCAAGTTTAACCCCGTATTTCGCTACGCTGCATACGGGCTACTGCTAATAAAAAAAGACCGCGCAAGCGGCCTTTTTTATTTCTTAAGCAGGCGTTGCTTCGTCCTCTAAAGTTTCAACCTGTAGCACAATACTGTCATCCTCAACCGTAATATGCACATGACCACCTTTGACTAACTCACCAAACAAGATTTTTTCGGCCAGTGGTTTTTTAAGATTCTCTTGAATCACACGCGCCATCGGTCTTGCACCCATGAGTTTGTCATAGCCTTTTTGTGCCAACCAAGTACGTGCTAACTCATCAACCTCTAACACCACATGTTTATCATCGAGCTGTGCTTGCAATTCAACCAAAAACTTATCAACCACATTGGCAATAACCATCGGGTCTAAAGAATTAAATTGAATAATGGCATCTAAACGGTTGCGAAACTCAGGGGTAAACATTCGTTTCATCACTTCCATAGCATCGGTGCTGTGGTCTTGTTGAGTAAAACCAATACTGGCTCGGCTCACTGCCTCTGCCCCTGCATTAGTGGTTAACACAATAATCACATGCCTAAAATCGGCTTTACGACCATTATTGTCGGTTAATGTGCCATGATCCATCACTTGCAATAACAAGTTAAATACTTCGGGGTGAGCTTTTTCAATTTCATCTAACAACAACACACAATGAGGATGTTTAGAAATTGCCTCGGTCAGCAATCCGCCTTGGTCAAAACCCACATAACCAGGTGGCGCACCAATCAGGCGAGAAACGGTATGTCGCTCCATATATTCCGACATATCAAAACGCAATAACTCAATGCCCAAAATTTTGGCCAGTTGTTTGGTGACTTCGGTCTTGCCTACCCCTGTTGGCCCAGCAAATAAAAAGCAGCCAACTGGTTTTTCGGGAGCTTTAAGCCCTGCACGCGAGAGTTTAATTGCCGAAGATAAGGCAACAATGGCATCATTTTGACCAAACACAGTCATTTTTAAATCACGCTCTAAATTGCGTAAGGCTTCTTTGTCATTAGCAGAAACCGATTTAGGTGGAATCCGCGCAATTTTGGCAATAACTGCTTCAATTTCAGCGACATCAATATTATTTTTGCGTAATTCGGGCGGCAATAACCGCTGAAATGCGCCTGCTTCATCAATCACATCAATGGCTTTATCGGGTAAAAACCGTTCATTGATATAACGCTCTGCCAACTCCGAAGCTAGCTCTAGGGCTTTTTCGGTATAACGTACACCATGATGCTCTTCAAACTTCGATTTTAAACCTTTGAGAATTTGATAGGTTTCGCTAACAGTTGGCTCAGGAATATCTATTTTTTGAAAACGACGCGCCAAAGCACGGTCTTTCTCAAAAATTCCACGATACTCTTGGTAGGTTGTTGAACCCATACAACGCAAACTACCATTAACTAACACAGGTTTAATTAAATTTGAAGCATCCATGACCCCACCACTGGCTGCACCTGCGCCAATAATGGTATGAATCTCATCAATAAATAAAATCGCGTCTTGCTGTTTGGCTAACTCATTTAATACCGCTTTAAAACGTTTTTCAAAATCCCCACGGTATTTTGTTCCTGCCAATAACGAGCCTAAATCTAAGCTATAAACCACGGCTTTAGCCAATGGCTCAGGCGCTTTGTTGCTGACAATTAACCATGCCAAACCTTCGGCAATCGCTGTTTTGCCAACACCGGGTTCGCCAACGAGCAATGGATTATTTTTGCGACGACGACATAAAATTTGTGCCGCGCGCTCAACTTCAATATCACGACCAATTAAAGGGTCAATTTTGCCCGATTGAGCCAACTCATTTAGATTGCTGGTATAAGCTGCCAAAGCACTCTTGGGCGTTACATCACCATCGTCGTCTTGTTGTGACTGTTCAATAGGTGCGCTTTCATCACTGCCTTCTTCGCTTTGTTTGCTAATGCCATGCGAGATAAAATTAACGATATCCAAGCGGTTGATATTTTGCTTTTTAAGAAAATACACTGATTGTGATTCTTGCTCAGAAAAAATAGCCACTAACACATTTGCACCAAGAACCTCTTTTTTACCCGATGATTGCACATGAAATACCGCACGTTGCAATACGCGTTGAAAACCCAAGGTAGGTTGTGTTTCGCGGTCAGTGTCTTTGGTGGCCAATTTAGGGGTAGTATCCTCCACAAATTGAGACAACTCACGGCGCAAAGTGGCAATATCACCGCCACACGCTTTTAGCACTTTAACGGCCGATTCATTGTCGAGTAAGGCTAATAGCAGATGCTCAACCGTCATAAATTCATGGCGTTTTGCACGAGCATCACGAAATGCTAAATTTAACGAAACTTCTAAATCGCGACTTAACATAGCAACCCCTACTATTTGAATGGCTTCATACTTAGGCGACTAGCCATAAGCATTTATAGCAGCTAATCAGGCTTCTTTTCTACACAACATAACAAAGGATGTTGATTATGTCGCGCAAAATCTATCACTTGTTGAGCTTTGGTTTCGGCGATGTCTTTGGGATAGACCCCCGCTACCGCCCGCCCCTGATGATGAATCGTCAACATCACTTGCGTGGCTTGCTCAATACCTAAAGCAAAAAACTGCTCCAATACTTCTACCACAAAATCCATCGGTGTATAGTCATCATTTAGTACAACAACCTGATAAAATGATGGTTTTTTGAGCTGTGGTTTGGCTTTTTCTAACACCACCCCCACATCACCTGCATCGGTATCATGGTTATCATCATGTGTCATCTGATTTAATACTAGTTGAACATTGGGATTATTGCCCATAACAAGCAGCCTACAAATTAACAAAACCCTAGTATTCGCCTATTTTGCTTAACTAAAGTTAGGTATGGGTTTAATTAAAGAAAATCTCAAGGCTATTTTATCACTTTTCGATAAAATCTCATTAAATAACGATGAATAACAAAAATACTCAAGGATTGGCTTGTTGTTCTAACTGCGCATTATGTGCGTCATTGGCATTTAATGCACCATCGACTTTTTGGCGAATTTCTTTACCGTTATAACCCATCGCATCAGCAGCCTCTATGCTTTTGGTTTCGGGACGGCCTGTATCTGGCTCTGTTTTAACAGGTGTAGGCTCTTTTTGGCAGGCTGCCAATAGCAAAATCACCCCAAATCCCAACAACACTTTTTTCATGATATTTATCTCTACAACTCAGGTACAAGACTTAGGCGGTTATTGCTTATTTGCTCACAGAATCTCCCTTAGTCGCCCTTTCAAAAAGGGGGAAACTCTCTCTTTTCTTAAAGGAGACTTAGGGAGGATTAACAAAACGCGCTAATTTCGGTGAAATGCCTAAGTCTTAGGCAATACAAAATACCATTATCAAGGTACAATTCGCAAACTATCAGTAACTGACGGATTTTTTTATGAGTGATGAGCGAGGCGGTGACACGCCAAAATCTTGGTTAAACCGTTTAACAACATTACTCGGCAATGACCCCGAAACGCGTGCCGACCTACTAGAAATTATTAAAGCCGCAGGCAAAAAAGGCATTTTGGATGCTGAGTCGCAACGCATTATTGAGTCAACCTTACAGGTTTCCGATATGCAAGTGCGCGAAATTATGGTGCCGAGGGCACAAATCATTTCGATTAAGGATAACAGTCAACCCAAAGACTTTTTACCGACGATGCTAGAGTCTGCCCACTCTCGCTTTCCCGTATTAGCCAATGACAACTCCGACGAAGTAGTTGGTATTTTACTCGCCAAAGATATGTTGCGCCTTATTGGCCAAAAAACTGAACGCTTTGACTTAAAAGATTATATACGCCCTGCTTTTTGTATTCCCGAAACAGCACACCTTGACAGATTACTACGCGAATTTAAAGCCAAACAAAGCCATATGGCCATTGCCGTTGACGAATATGGCGGTATTGCTGGTTTAGTGACACTCGAAGATGCCTTAGAGCAAATTGTTGGCGATATTCACGATGAGCATGACGATGCCAACGAAGATTCTCACTGGATAAGTCCTCAAGCGGATGGCTCTTATATTGTGCAAGCCATTACCCCGATTACCGAGTTTAATGACTATTTTGAAACACAGCTGACGCATGACGACTTTGAAACCATTGGCGGTATTATTTTAAGTGAGTTCGAACGAATGCCGCATATTAACGAATATATTGACCTTGCTCATTGGCGATTTACCATTTTAGCCGCCGATTTACGCATGATTAGCGTAATTAAAGTGCAAGACTTACGCAAAACGACTGCTTGATATGATTAAAAACCTGCTTAACCCCCTGCGTCAATCTCGCTACGCGCCCTTGTTATGTTTAGGCTTAGGAGCACTTTTTCCTTTTAGTCTTGCACCCTACCATGCGTGGCCGATTGCTTTAATTAGCCTTGCCTTATTAGCCGATTTATTACATCAGCAAACACCCAAACAAGCCTTGTTACGCGGTTGGGGCTTTGGTATTGGTTTGTGGGGTGTAGGCGTTAGTTGGCTTTATGTGTCCATCCATGAGTACGGTTTTACCCCTGCATGGTTAGCGGTACTGATGGTCGCTTTTGTGGCTGTGGTCATGGGTTTATTTACAGGCGTGATGGGCTATGTTTATAGCCGTTTTAAACTTGACCGCCGCGCGATACTCGGTTTTGCGCCCTTATTTGTGTTGTTTGAATGGCTTAAAACATGGTTGTTTACAGGCTTTCCGTGGTTGTTTACAGGCTATGGTTTTATTGACTCGGTATTAGTGGGCTATGCCCCTATTATTGGCGTGTTTGGTTTAAGTTTGCTGGCAGTGATTTCGGCACAATGTGTATTGATGATAGTTAAATATCAACAAAAAGCATGGTCTTATGGGCTGTTAGTGATTGCCATTTGGCTCGGTGGTTTTGGCTTGCAATATATTAACTGGACAAAATCAGAGTTTAGCAAGCCACTGAGTGTCAGTATTATTCAGGGCAATATTCCGCAAGATGTTAAATGGCAATTAGAGTGGCGCGACAAAACCTTGGATATTTATCGTCAACTCTCTAAAAGCGAATGGGGGCAAAATTTAGTCATTTGGCCAGAAGCGGCGGTGCCGATGTTTCAATACGAAGCCAATGATTTTTTAAAAGAAATGGATGATAACGCCCTCGCCAAAAAATCGGCCTTTGTGACAGGCATTCCCTATGCCGATTTGCAAAAATTAGATGCATCAGGCGTTCCGCCTTTTTATAACAGCATGGCGGCAATTGGCGATGGAGGTTATGGTTTATACTTTAAGCAACGCCTTGTGCCTTTTGGCGAGTATGTGCCATTTGAGTCTTGGTTACGCGGCACCCTGCCTTTTTTTAATTTAGAGATGTCAAGTTTTAGTGCGGGTAATCGCCAACAAAGCCCGTTATATGTTAAAGAATTTAAATTGGCTGCGGCTATTTGTTACGAAATTGCCTATCCCGAATTAACGCGCCGTAACGCTCAAAAAGCAGACTTTATTGCCACACTGAGTAATGACGGTTGGTTTGGCACATCAACAGGCCCTCACCAGCATTTACAAATGGTACAAATGCGCGCCATAGAAACAGGCAAATGGATTATTAGAGCCACCAATACGGGTATTAGTGGTTTTATTAGTCCTAAAGGCACAATCGTCAAACAAGCCCCACAATTTAAACGCACGGTGCTACGTGGCAATGTGTATGCTGTTGTTGGTAAAACCCCTTATAGTCGTTTGGGCGATTGGCCTGTGTTGGTACTGTGTTTTGGATTATTGGGATGGTTAGGCTTTAAAAGAAGGAAAATTAAGGCATAAGATTTTAACGAATAGGGGGATAAGTTTTTTTAACCTGACCCCAGCCCTCTCCCAACGCACGGGAGAGGGAATTTTACCTTGTAAGCTCAAATCTCTATCTTACCTGTCAACATATCTTTAAACATCACCCAATCGCCCATAAAGCTATACACAGGGTATTTAAAAGTAGCAGGCTTATTGTGTTCAAAAAAGAAATGCCCAACCCATGCACAGCCATATCCTGCGACAATACCTGCTGCAATATAACGCTTTTTACCCGTCACAATGGCCGTACCTAAGCCCACCAACCCCAAGGTACTGCCCACAAAGTGCAAACGACGACAAAGTTTGTTTTGATGTTGACTCAAATAAAAAGGATAAAACTCTTCAAAGCTATTAAATTGCATCGCAACTTCATTAGCCGCGTCAGAGCTTGTTTCTAAAGTGCTTAACATTGGCAGTTTTTCGGTGGCAGTCATGTTAAAACTCCTCATGATATTTTGTGTTACGCGCCTGATTCCGTTAGCATAGCAGCATTTTTTGCAAAAACGATGGTTTTTATCATGCGCGTTGTGTGTCTGTTACTGAGTTTACTGTTATTAGCCGCTTGCGGTCAAAAAGGTGGCTTATATCTCCCCGAAAAAAAGCAGCCCATCAGCCCTACTTCGCCCAATTCACAGCCTTAAATTTGAGTGTTGATAATGTCAGTTTTTAATTATAGTAACGGTTCTTTAATGGCCGAAAATACCTCTGTTGCACAACTTGCTCAGCAATTTGGCACACCATTGTATGTTTATTCACGTGCAGCACTCGAACAGCACTATCGTGCCTTTGATGAGGCTTTTGCCAGTGTGCCGCATCAAGTGTGTTACGCCGTTAAAGCCAACTCTAATTTAGCCGTACTTAATGTACTGGCGCGTTTGGGAGCTGGTTTTGATATTGTGTCAGGTGGCGAGTTAGCCCGTGTGTTGGCCGCAGGGGGTGACCCAAGTAAAGTGGTTTTTTCGGGCTTAGGCAAACAAGCACACGAAATCGAAGCTGCCTTAAATGCAGGCATTGCCTGTTTTAATGTCGAATCAGCTGCCGAAATTCACCGTATTAACCAAGTAGCGTTACGCTTAGGCAAAAAAGCCCCTATCTCGTTGCGCGTGAATCCCGATGTGGACGCACAAACTCACCCTTATATTTCGACTGGTCTTAAAGAAAATAAATTTGGCGTAGCCATGGAAGATGCCTTAGCGGTTTATCAAGAAGCAGCACAATTACAAGGCTTAGAAGTGATAGGCATTGATTGTCATATTGGCTCGCAACTCACCACCACCACCCCTTTTGCCGACGCGCTAGACCGTGTGTTAGCCATGATTGACACCTTAGCAAGCAAAGGCATTGTCATTAAACATTTAGATATTGGCGGTGGTTTAGGCGTGCGTTATAACAATGAAACACCACCTACACCTGCCGAATACGCCAACGCCCTATTGCCAAAACTGCAAGGACGTAATCTAACCGTGTATTTAGAACCGGGGCGTGCTATTGCTGCCAATGCAGGTATTTTAGTCACCAAAGTCGAATTTTTAAAACCGACTAATCACAAAAACTTTGCCATTATTGATGCCGCCATGAACGACTTAATTCGTCCATCTTTATATAGTGCGTGGATGGATATTATTGCCGTGACGCCACGTAACACACCAAACAAAGTTTATGATGTCGTTGGTGCAGTGTGCGAAACAGGCGACTTTTTGGGTAAAGACCGTGAATTGGCGATTGAAGCTGGCGATTTATTAGCGGTGTGTGGTGCAGGTGCTTATGGTTTTGTGATGAGTTCTAACTACAATACTCGTGGTCGGGCTGCCGAAGTGATGGTTGATAACACACAAGCGTATATTGTGCGTCGCCGTGAAACAATAAACGAACTATTTGCGTTAGAATCTGTGTTAGCTTAAGGCAAAGAGTATTTGATTACCCTATTAAATCCCCCTTAGTCCCCCTTTGAAAAAGGGGGAAACCCCCTCCTTTTGTAAAGGAGGGTTGGGGAGGATTTTAAAACAACACAACTTTTATTTTAAGAGAGAATATTATGCGTCTGGAATTTACCAAGATGCATGGCCTAGGCAATGATTTTGTGGTGATAGATTGCATTACCCAACGTGCACATTTAGAAACCTATCAAATTAAACAAATTGCTGACCGCCATTTTGGAGTCGGTTTTGACCAACTATTATTGGTCGAAGCTCCTACTCGTCCCGATGTTGATTTTAGATATCGTATTTTTAATGCTGACGGCTCCGAAGTACAACAATGTGGCAATGGTGCACGTTGTTTTGCCCGTTTTGTACGTGACCGCAAGCTCAGCCGCAAAAATCATTTGGTGGTCGAAACAGCCAGTGGCATTATCGAATTACACATTACCCCCAATGGTTGGGTTAGAGTCAATATGGGCGTGCCTCGTTTAGAACCCAAAGAGATTCCGTTTGATGCCGCTCAACGCGCACTCACCTACCCTCTTTCTTTTGCCGAACAAACTATTCAAATCAGTGCGGTAAGCATGGGTAATCCTCATGCGGTGATATTGGTTGATGATGTTAAAACCGCGCCTGTCCGTGAATGGGGACGCATTATTGAATCACACCCACGTTTTCCTGAGCGAGTCAATGTCGGTTTTTTACAAATTCTTGATAGACAAAATGCTCGTTTGCGCGTGTTTGAACGTGGCTCTGGCGAAACCTTAGCTTGTGGTACAGGTACTTGTGCTGCGGTTGTCGCTGGCATTCAACAAGGCTTATTAGATGAGCGTGTGCGCGTACAATTACGTGGTGGAGAACTGGATATTCGTTGGCAAGGCGAAGGCTATCCTGTATGGATGACTGGGCCTACAGCACGTGTGTTTGATGGTATTTTGCGTATGTATGAGTGGCAATAAGGTGTTTTTGACACAAGCGCAACACGACATTGAGCAATGGCTAGAAATGTTGAATAGCCAACGCTATCTGTCTGAGCATACTTTGCTGGCTTACCAACAAGACTTACTAAAACTGGCGACATTTTTAGCTAAAGCACATTGTCAGTCTTGGAATGAGTTAAATCGCAAATTACTTAACGAATTTGTAGGCCCACTGCTGGCTACTAACAGTTTGTTACCAATTAGTGTGCAACGAATGTTGTCGGCTATTCGTAGTTTTTATGATTACTTAGCAACGCAACAAGCCGTCAATCACAATCCTGCCAAAGCATTTACCGTTAAACGTCAAGCACGAAACTTGCCAAAAGTCATGGATGTTGACCTTGTTAATCAACTGCTTGATGCCCAAGCACCCAATACCCCCCATGCGGCTAAATTATGGATTAGAGATAAAGCGGTGATGGAGCTATTGTACTCAAGCGGCTTGCGTGTTTCTGAGTTAAGCCATTGTTTATTAAATGATATAGACTTAAGCTCCGCCCTAATAACCGTCACAGGCAAAGGCAACAAAACACGCGTATTACCTGTCGGCAAAAAGGCGATATTAGCCATTAAAGAATGGTTAAAAATTCGGCCTGATTTTGTCAAAGCAGATACGCCTAATTACCTATTTTTAAATGAGCGTAAAGGCCGCTTTACCGAGCGAGGTATTCAACAAGCCCTTGCTCACCAAGCGCAACGGGTGGGGATTCCACAACATCTACATCCGCACTTATTACGTCACTGTTTTGCTTCACATCTGCTAGAATCTAGTCAAGACTTGCGAGCGGTGCAGGAGCTACTGGGACACGCCAGTATCAGCACTACTCAGATTTACACGCATTTGGATTATCAACATCTGGCGCAAGTTTATGATAAAGCCCATCCAAGAGCGAAAAAATAATGATTAAATTACTCACCTTCGATTTAGATAATACCTTATGGTCAGTTGACCCTATTATTGCCCGCGCCGAAAATGCCATGATGGAATGGATTTATAAAAATCAACCAGAATTACGTTTTAAAGTCACTACCGTACAGTTTGAACAATACAAAGATAAACTTAGCACCGAACAGCCTCACATTAGCCATGACCTCACACAATTACGTTTAACAACCTTACGCAAAGTGTTAGAAGGACACGTTGCTGGCGATGTTAATAGCATTGTTGCCAAAGCCTATGAAGTTTTTCAGCGTGAACGTAATATTGTTCAATACTTTCCTTATGTTTTAGAAACCTTAGAAGAGTTAGCCGAGCAATTCCCTCTTATTGCCTTAAGTAATGGCAATGCCGATGTTCACAAAGTAGGCATTGGCCACCTATTTAAACACCATTTTTCGGCAGCCAGTGTTGGTTTTGCCAAACCACATCCAGCTATGTTTCAGCACGCTCTGGCGGCTGCTAAAGTCGCTGCTCACGAAACCATTCATATTGGTGACCATCCTGTGCAAGATATTCAGGCTGCCAAAGATATTGGCATGAAAACCATTTGGGTCAACTGGATGAGCCAAGCATGGCCTTTAGCTTGTAAGCCAGATGCAGTTGTCAATAATTTTGAAGACTTACCCGATGCTATTTCATCTTTAACACACCAGTTGGAAACCAGCTAATGCAAATATGGGTCGATGCTGACGCCTGCCCTGTGGTTGTCAAAGAGATTTTGTTTAAAGCCGCCGAACGTTTACACATTAAAACCACCCTAGTTGCTAATCAATTTGTGCGAGTGCCTGCCTCGCAGGTGATTCGCTCGGTACAAGTGCCTGCTGGTTTTGATGTGGCTGATAACTGGATTGTAGAGCAAGCACAAATAGGAGACTTGGTGATTACCGCCGATGTACCATTAGCGGCCGCCGCTGTGGCTAAAGGCGCATTTGCCCTTAATCCTCGGGGTGAGTTTTATACACCTGATACCATTGCCAACCGCTTAACGATGCGTAACTTAATGACCGAACTACGCGAAACTGGCCAAGTGCAAAGTTTTACTGCGGGCTACAGTGCCAAAGATAAAACCGCTTTTGCTAATCAATTAGATAGATTCTTAACCAAACACAAAAATCGTGTCAATTAACTCTATTAGGACTTACGCGGTTATCGCTTTTTTGCTCACGCCCTCACCCTCCCCTCTCCCTGAGGGAGAGGGTTGGGGTGAGGATGTAAAACGCGCTAATTTCGGTGAAATGCGTAAGTCCTGTCTATTTGGGAGCCTGCCTCAGTCTAGTTTTGCTATTCAAACACAAAACATTTGCCAAACAAGCACTTTTTGACTTATGTTACCGTACTATCGTCCAACAAATGGTTTTTAGTATGGAACAATTAAGCTCAATTGTGTCGCGTGTTGCCAACCAAACGTACAACCAATCTCGGCATTTTTTGCCAAAACAACCGTGGTGGGACTCTTTGGAGCCAAGTTTTCATAAGTTTCCTGACGATTTTTATTTAGATTTTAAAACCCAAATGATGGTGGAAGGCACTGCCGCATTAGATATTGGCTTGCGTACTGCTATGGCATCCTTAGCAAGTGTCTGTTGCTTGCCTTTTACCTTAGCCCCCAAACAACTCAGCGAAGATTACAATAACCGCTTTTTTTATCAAAAAATTGCCGAAACTCGCGACCCTACACAATTTTTTAAAAAACCTACCGAAAAAGTTGTGGTACATAAACACCCTGCTGGCGTTATGGATTACAAACCAGAAGATGGTGGTATTTGTGAGTTATTGTCATTTGAAAGCCCTTTTGTTGCCGTAAATCCCATCAAACGTCAAGCATATGCCAGCCTTGAGCATAATCGAACAGCATGGGCACAACATTGGCGACATGGCGACAAACCTCGTCCAACGATTTGTATGATTCATGGCTTTATGGCTGACCCTTATTGGTTTAATAGCCGTTGGCTGGCTTTGCCGTGGTTTTACAAACAGGGATACGATATTTTGTTATACACCCTGCCTTTTCATGGCCGACGCAAAGCCCCTCTTGAGCCTTTTGGCGGTTATGGCTATTTTGCACATGGTATATTGCATATCAATGAGGCCGTAGCCCAAGCTGTTTATGACTTTAGATTATTTATGGATTATTTAGAAAGTACAGGCGTTAGTAAAATTGGTGTCACTGGCATTTCTTTAGGGGGATATACCAGTGCTATTTTGGCGGCTGTAGAAGATAGACTACAGTTTGTCATGCCTAATGTACCTGTGGTCAGCTTAGTCGATTTGATTTATGAATGGTTTCCTGTTGCACCATTAGTTAAAACAGGTTTACGTATAGCAGGCATTAACATTCATGAAGCGCGGCACACGCTCGCAGTACAATGCCCCTTAACCTATGAACCCAAAATTGCAAAAGAACGATTAATGATTATCAGTGGGGCTGGAGATAGACTCGCTCCCCCCAAACACAGTCGCTTACTTTGGGAACATTGGGATAGATGTCAGTTACATTGGTTTCCTGGGAATCATATTTTGCATTTGGATCAAGGCAAATATTTAAAAGATATGGCTCGTTTTTTACGCGATATCGAGTTTAATCCATAGTTTTTTAATTAAAACCTTGACAATCTTGATGTATATAAACAAAATACGCGCCTCGGATGGCTATGTAGCTCAGTTGGTTAGAGCACAGCACTCATAATGCTGGGGTCGCAGGTTCAAGTCCAGCCATAGCCACCAAATAAACACTTAAATATCAAAGCCTTGCAGAAATGTAAGGCTTTTTTATTTTCTAATATCTAAATTTTGACTCCAAGTAATCACCCTTTTGCATTTATCTACACTTTGACAAGCTAAATTCGGTAGAATATTACAGCCTTGCTTGTGCAATACAGACTAGCATTCATAAACACAGCACTTTTTTGATGAACAACATAGCCCCTATTCTAAACACTGCCCCTAAAATTTTAAGCGTTGCCCCGATGATGGATTGGACAGACCGTCATTGCCGTTATTTTTTACGATTATTTAATCGTCATGTCCACCTATATACCGAAATGGTGACAACAGGTGCTTTATTATATGGCGATAAACACCGCTTTTTACGTTTTGCCGAACAAGAACACCCCGTTATTTTACAATTAGGTGGCGCAGACCCCACCGATTTAGCACGTTGCAGTCAATTTGCCGAAGATTATGGTTATGATGCAGTTAACTTAAATGTTGGTTGTCCATCTGACCGTGTGCAAAAAAACAAGATTGGTGCTTGTTTAATGGCTGAGCCCAATTTGGTTGCTGATTGTATTAGCACCATGCAAGCAGCCGTCAAAATCCCTGTCACAATCAAACATCGTATTGGCATTGATGATTTAAATAGCTACGAAAACCTCTATAAATTTGTGGAAACCGTTGCTCAAACTGGCTGCCAAACATTTATTGTTCATGCACGTATTGCCATTCTGCAAGGCTTATCTCCTAAAGAAAATCGAGAGATTCCGCCTTTACGTTATCAAGATGTTTATCAGTTAAAAAAAGATTTTCCGCATTTAGATATTCAAATCAATGGTGGCATTAAAACAGTTGATGACATTCAACAACATTGGCAACACACAGATGGCGTGATGATTGGTCGTGAGGCTTACCATAATCCCTATATTTTGGCACAAGCTTTGAAATTTTGGGGTGAAGATACACCTACTCCCCATCAAATTTTAGAAAGCTTTTTACCTTTTATGGAACAAGAACTAGCAAATGGTGTACCTTTAATGCAAATAACCAGACATATTTTAGGGTTATTTCAAGGCATGGCAGGTGCTCGTAAATGGCGACAACATTTAAGCACCTATGCTCACCAAAAACATCAGGGCATAGAGCTTGTTAAAGAAGCTGCTAATTTTGTTCAAGCAAACACCCTCGTTGAGCCTGTTTAGCTATAGACAAAATACTGCTATATTCAACCAAACCATAAACATTAGGGAACACCAATGAATCAATTAGAACAGTTAAAAAAATTAAGTACTATCGTTGCTGACACAGGAGATATTGCGAGCATTCAACGTCTTAAGCCTGTTGATGCCACCACAAATCCATCATTAATTTTAAAAGCAGCCAATCAAGCAGAATATGCCCATATTATTGAGGCGGGCATTAAAGAAGCACAAAAACTCCCCACCGAACAAGCCCGCCTTCAAGCAGCAATTGAAGCGATTGGTGTCGGTTTTGGCGTAGAAATTTTAAAATCAATTGAGGGTGTTGTTTCGACCGAAGTGGATGCTCGTGCCTCTTTTGACACCAAAGCCACTATCGAACAGGCTCGTCGTTTGATTCAACGTTACCAACAACATGGTATTGGTCGTGAGCGGGTCTTAGTAAAAATTGCAAGCACATGGGAAGGCATTAAAGCCGCTGAATTATTAGAACAAGAAGGCATTCATTGTAACTTAACTTTATTGTTTAGCTTTGCCCAAGCTCAAGCCTGTGCTGAAGCAGGTGTGACGCTCATTTCTCCATTTGTTGGTCGTATTTTAGACTGGTATAAAAAGTCAACAGCGCAAGACTACACTGCTGACACAGACCCAGGTGTATTATCGGTTAAACGTATTTATGAATATTATAAAGCTTGTAACTATAACACCATTGTAATGGCGGCTAGCTTTAGAAATACAGGTGAAATTTTAGCCTTAGCAGGTTGTGACAAATTAACCATCAGTCCTACTTTATTGGACAGCCTATCTGCCGAAAATACAGCTATTTCTTGCCAACTCAATAGTAACAATATTATGCAACAAGCTTGCTTAGTACAATTAAGTGAGTCTGAATTTAGATGGCAACACAACGAAGATGCAATGGCCACCGAAAAATTAGCAGAAGGAATTCGTTTGTTCGCTGCAGATATTAGAAGCTTGGAACACAAAATAGCAACTTTGCTTTAATAATTTAAGCCATTTGTGTCGCCACAAGTGGCTTACATTAAATTCTATCTTCGCCTTGACGCTGCTGCTCCTGCTCTAAAGTTTCAACGAGATTTTTAAAGGTTTCTTGATTTTGTTCACTTAACCCCATTAGTACCCGATGAGCCGAAATCACTTTTTGCATCATTTCCTGTTCTGAGGGTTCCACCGCTGGCAACTCATCAATACACTTTTCTTCACACTCACAGGCCAAAATAATAAAAACCTGATCAAAGCCCATGCTTTCTAACAAACGGGTAATATCTTCATGGGTTGATAAAATAATCGGCTTTCGTTGGTTATGCATCTGCAAAAAAACGGCCGTTTTAGCAATCAAGCCCAATGCTGTACTATCAATATAATCCGTTTGAGTCAAGTCTATTAAAATAGACGATATTTCACCATCACCAAACATACTTTCCAAAAAATTATCGAGAGTTGCGCACATAGCAGCACGCACTTCTCCTACAAATTTTAGGACATAAGTACCATGATGAATAGCAAACAATATACGACCTGAAGGCATATTACACTCGGTTAATGACCAGCAACGCAACATCATCAGGCAAAGCGGCGTCTTCACTCAAATTTAATTTCTCTATTAAATCATCGACTGTAGAAACATCTTTTGCTGCGTGTTGTAAGTGTTTTTCTTTATCATGTGCTGACCCTTTAGGTAACACATCTAATACACCATCGGACGTTGCAATAAAGGTAAATTGAGGCTGCAATTCTAACACATGCTCTTCATGATGTACTTCTTTAAATAAACCTAAAGGCAATCCTCTACCCGCCAAAGACATGGTAACACCATTATTCACTAAAATTGGCGGCGGATAATGGGCAGCAACACTATAAGTTAAACGATTTGCCTCAAAGTCAATCACGCCACAAAACATGGCCAAATGTTTGCCCATGTGTACGCCAAGCAACTCATCGTTAATCATAGACAAAATTCGTGCTGGAGCAACTACATTGACCGTCGTTTTGCGCTCATAGTGTTTTTGAATACGATGGGTAATCGCTTTTAAAAACACCGTGACAAAGGCACTCGCTGCGCCATGTCCTGATACATCCGCTAAATAAAAACCAATTTTGCCATCCCCGATTTTAAAATAGTCAATAAAATCGCCTGATAAATATAAAGAGGGCAAAATACGATGTGTGACAGTACAACCGTCAATAGCAACAAAAGGTGTTTGAGGTAACAGCTTAAATTGAATTCGGCGTCCTGCTTCTTGGTCTTCTTGGAGGGTTTCTAAACTGCGAGCTAATTCGGCGTTGGCGACTTCTAGTTGATGTTGGTATTCACGGTTTTGTTTTAATAACCTGCCTCGCTCTAAGGCTCTTTGCACGGTATGTGCTAATACCATGACATCTCGTTGCTTAAAAAAGTGGTCAATTGCGCCACTTTTTAAACCTGCTAACACCTCATCCATCGACACTTCGTCTGATACCGTAATCACAGGCGTTTCGGGGGTATTTTGAGCAAATTCAGTTAATGACTCTTGTTGCATTAAAGGCAAATCAACAATCATTAAATGATGATGTTCTTGCTGATAGGCTGCCAAGCCCTGCGCCAAGTCTTGCGCCACAGTCACACTATGACCAAACTTACTTAGATTTTCTTCTAGCCACAATCCCACCGCCTCTTGCGGGTGAATGACTAAAATAAAACCATTTTCTTGGTAAAGTGTCATCATAATGAGTTCTTATTACTCTAATATTGCCTAAGCAACAAGCTATGGTGATGGCGTTGGACTACTTTCTTCATCCATATCGTCAATAAAAGAATCGTTGACTTTGCCATCTTGAACTAAAAACTCACGTCTTTGCAAATAAACATCTCGTAATAGCAGATATTCATCACCTTCAATTACTTTTTCGAGTGGAATAAGGTCAGCACGGGTATCTACTATTTCTACAGCAAACAGTCCAACATTGGTCGCTGTCTCTTTAACCGCATTACGCGGATTTAGCAAAGCATCAAAGGGTTTTGCCACTGCATCACGCACACTGCTTGGCCCTAAAAATGGGAGCATCACATACGCGCCTGCGGGTGAACCCCATTTGCCAAAAGTTTGACCAAAATCTTCTTGATGTTTGTTTAAACCTATTTTATGAGCAATATCCGCAAAACCGAGCGATGTCACTGAATTTACCACAAATCGACTGATGTCGGTTAACGCATCAGCACCTTTTCCTTGCAGTCCATCGTTAACTGCGACTAAAGGCTCTTTTAAATTATCAAAAAAGCGGGTAATGCCATCATCTACCATTTGTGGAGTAACAGCCCGATAACCTTTGGCGACAGGCTTTAAAACATAGGTATCCATGTTTTTATTAAAAGCATAGATTTTACGATTAGTGTTTTCCCACGGGTCGGGATTAGGCGCGGCATAAGCAGCCAAAGACATTGTCAATGAGGTCGCTAATAAAATGTAGCAGCTTAACTGGCGAGACATACCCTCTGCTCTTTGGTTATGAATTATTCGGCCATTTTAAGCAAGATTCATCTTAAAAAGAATCCATAGTCATCACTTTATTTACAATTTAAGCCAAAATTCTGCATTTAGTGCCAAAAAGCTAACAGCGCACCCCTAATAAAATATCTGCCGCTATAAACTGTTCAACAATTTCTTGCCCCGCTGCACACAAAGCAAGTTTGTCAGTTTGTAATTGTTGTGCCAAATCAGCAAAAATTTGAGTGCCCGTTTGTTGATGATTGTGTTGCAATTTTTGCAGCAGCATTAAAGTCAAGGGGTTAGTTTGCATGACTTGCACATCATGCTGTTGATTTCGATACAAAATCAGCGAACAAGCCTCTGGTTCAGGAACATTCTTTTGCTGAGCAAAACTTTGAACAGGCCACTGATAGACTAATGGCCACACAAAAGGACTTACTACAGGTATTTGCTGCCAAAAATCACCTTGCACAAAAACAGGCATCGAGTCGTCGGCTATTTCGGCAGCCAATTCTGCCCATTCAAAGTGAGCCAACTCAAACATCCAAGGATATGCTTGTAACAAGGCACTTTGCGTACCCAAAAATTGCAAAAACTCATCGGCAATGTGTGCAAAATACGGCGTTTGACAATAATGTTTAGCAAAAAAATCTTCTAATAACGATTGCCAATGCTGTGCTGGCAAATGCTTTTTTAAGAGCGGAAAAGTATTTTCTACAAAACTACTGATATTATTAAAAAATAACTCTCGATAGATGAACAGTCTTCTTGATTCTACATGTGGCATTTGAACTGCGCTTGGCTGACGTAGCCAAGTCGTCCATTGTTGTTGCAAGGCCATAAAATCAGACATATTTTTCGCCTTGATAATTACGAATTTTTTGCACTTCGCTCAATAACTCAGGCAATGGAGGAATATTAAAATCACGCTCTAATAAAGTAGGTAGCACGCCAAATTGCTGATAGCTATAAGTCAATAACTGCCATACATCGTCACACACAGCATCACCATGCGTATCAATCCGCAAGTCTTCGGCTTCAACATAATGGCCTGCTATATGTAAATAGCGAATTTTTTGTTGAGGTAAAGCACGAATAAATTGATAGGGGTCAGTACCATGATTGATGCTATTCACAAAAACGTTATTCACATCTAACATTAAATCACAATCCGCTTGTTGCAAGACTGCCAACAAAAACTCTAATTCAGATAAATCCTGACAGGGTGCTGCATAATAAGAGACATTTTCTAAAGCAATGCGTTGACCTAAAATATCCTGCACTTGTTTCACTCGTTGAGCAACATGCTTTACTGCCTCTTCGGTAAACGGAATCGGCAACAAATCATACAAATGACCTTCGTCGCCTGTATAACTCAAATGCTCCGAATAACATTTAATATCATACTGTTGAATAAACTGTTTAATGTTATGTATAAACTCAACATCGAGTGGTTTTAGTCCCCCAATAGATAAGGATAAGCCATGTGCAACAATCGGAAAACGCTCCGCATATTGATGCAATTGTGCAGCATAACGCCCTCCCATGCCTATCCAGTTTTCGGGTGCAACTTCTACAAAATCAGGCAAAGCAAGTTGTTGTTCATTGGCCAACAATTCGGTCATAAAACTTCGTCTTGCGCCAAGACCTGCACCACTAATGAGTTTTTGTTTCACTGTTAGCATTCCAAAACAAAAGGCTTACAACAATCTACTTTAATCAAATGCTATAAGCCTCTATCTTATTTATTTTTTAGAAGAACCGCACTTACCTTCGCCACACTTGCCTTCTTTGTGGCCTTTCATTTTTTGCTTCATGGCTTTATGCAGTGCTTTGTGTTCACTGGCATCTAACATACCATCTTTGTTAGTATCTGCTTCATTAAACATGGCTTCATGACGCGACATAAACTCGGTTTTGGAAATATTGCCATCTTTATTGGTATCGGCTTCCATCATTTTGCCACCGCATTTACCCTCTCCACACTTACCTTCTTTGTGCGATTTCATCTTGCTACCACACTTGCCTTCGCCACATTTACCTTCTTTGGCAGTCTCTTTCATACCACCACATTTTCCCTCACCACACTTCCCTTCATGATTATCGGCAACCACAATCGTTGATAAAGGCTGAGCCATAAATGGATTAGTGACCGTTTGTGCATGGGCAGCAGTTGCTAAAGAAACGGTTAATACCGCAGCAACAGAGTTTAAAGATGATAATTTCATGTTGTTTTCTCCAAAAAGACAGCACTGCTCATAATTTTTAACAACAGAGTGGCTGCAAGTTAATTAAATTGGCGTATTGAGTATCGCACTCCTGATTAGAGTTGTGCTTAGTGTATTTGTTACATCGGTATCATATAAAAGATAAAAAAAGAGATGCACTAGGCATCTCTTTTTACGCAATTTGCTTTTTGCCAGTAATTAGGCAATCGCTAATACTTGCTGAAATAAAGCCTTTTGTTCGGCACTTGGACGGGCTGTTTGTAAAGCCATTAACTTGGTCATGTCGCCTTCAGCTTTGATTTGGCCACTCATAAAAGCTTGCATAGCGGCATTCATATCAAACTCTAAAAACACTTTTTTGAGTACATCAGTATTTAAAGTCAATTTAGTAGAAGCATTAGCGTTTAAGCCTTTCTCTAACTTGCCACCATTAATAGCCATTTCCACATTGCCGTTTTCTGTGCCAGTCACTACCAAATTTAGCACGATACCAGCTAATGCAGGAGGTAAATTTAAATCACCAGCAGCAGCGGTCAATTCGGCAACTTTATCAAACCAAGCATCAGATAAAAAACTTGTCATTTTTAGCTCCACAAAATTTAAGAGTGTTTTAAGTTCACGTACCGTAACCGATTGCTTGCTCGGTTGGCAACCACTCAAAGCAGACAATTTTGGATTTTTTTTATCAATAGCGCACTTAAAATACACAATAATTCCACAATAACGATGCAGAAATACTAAAAAAGCAATAGAATAGGATGTAGTTGGGGATGTTTATGCTTTAGAGCCTCATTGTTACCCTCACTATGGAACGAACAATTATCATTAAAACTTAGTACCGATAACGTACTAATAGTGTGATGAACAGATTATCAAGAGCAGTAATGCCGATGAAAAGCTGTTTATCTTCTGTTTGTTGTTCATTACAACGTAAGGAAGTAACTTTGAGCCATTAAATTTCAATAATTCCCCTATTAACCTTGTGGTTTAAGGAGCAATGCATGAGTCACAGCCACACCAGTAACGCACCAATAGCGTACGAAATGGGAGTAGTTCGACAATTTGCCATCATGACCGTGATTTGGGGAATTGTAGGAATGGCCGTGGGCGTTTTTATTGCCGCCCAGTTAGTTTGGCCCGCTCTTAATTTTGATACGCCTTGGTTAACCTATAGCCGCTTACGTCCCTTACATACGAATGCGGTTATTTTTGCTTTTGGCGGATGCGCTTTATTCGCTTCGTCCTATTATATTGCCCAACGCACCTGTCAAACGAAATTATTTATGCCTGCCCTCGCCAAATTTACATTTTGGGGTTGGCAATTAGTGATTCTTTTGGCTGTCGCGAGTTTACCTTTAGGCTTAACTTCTACCAAAGAATATGCTGAATTAGAATGGCCAATTGACTTATTAATTGCTGTCATTTGGGTTGCTTACGGCACTGTCTTTTTTGGGACACTTGCCAAACGTACAACTTCTCATATTTATGTAGCTAACTGGTTCTTTGGTGCATTTATTATCACTATTGGTGTATTACACATTATCAATAGTATGGCTGTGCCTGTCAGCTTGACTAAATCTTACTCCATGTACAGTGGCGCAACCGATGCCATGATTCAATGGTGGTATGGTCACAATGCCGTTGGTTTCTTCTTAACAGCCGCTTTCTTGGGCATGATGTATTACTTTATTCCTGTACAAGTGGGTCGCCCTGTTTACTCTTACCGTTTATCTGTCGTTCACTTTTGGGCATTAATTTCTGTCTATATGTGGGCTGGTGGTCACCATTTACATTACACAGCATTACCAGATTGGACACAATCTTTAGCAATGGCCTTCTCCTTAGTGTTATTTGCACCAAGTTGGGGTGGCATGATTAACGGTATTATGAGCTTATCAGGTGCATGGGATCGTTTACGTACTGACCCAATTATCCGCTTCTTAGTTGTGGCTTTATCCTTCTATGGTATGTCCACCTTTGAAGGGCCAATGATGTCCATCAAAACGGTTAATGCCTTATCTCACTACACCGACTGGACAATTGGTCACGTTCACTCTGGCGCATTAGGTTGGGTAGGCATGATTACTATTGGTTCTATGTATGTGTTAATTCCACGCATTTTTGAACGCGAACGTATGTATAGCATTAGTTTAATTAACTTACACTTTTGGTTAGCAACGCTTGGTGTGGTTATTTACATTGCCTCATTGTGGATTTCTGGTATTACCCAAGGCTTGATGTGGCGCGCTGTTAACGAAGATGGTTCTTTGACTTATAGCTTTGTTGAAGCTGTTGTTGCTAGCCATCCTTACTGGTTTGGCCGCTTTATTGGTGGTGCTTTGTATTTAACAGGTATGTTGGTAATGGCTTATAACGTCGCCATGACCGTCATGAACAAAAAACCTGTTGGCGCAGATAAATTAGGCTAAGTGGGAGGATTTTAAATGGCTGATCATAATGCCCCAAGCAACAATGTCCACGACCTCGTAGAGAAAAACGTTGGCGCATTGATTGTATTAATCTGTGTTGCAATTAGCTTTGCAACCTTGGTAGAAATTGTTCCCTTATTCTTCCAACCTGAGTTAAATGACCCTAAAGCAGATGCACGTTTAGAAATGAAACCGCTGACTGCTTTACAAATGGAAGGCCGTGACGTTTATATCCGTGAAGGTTGTAACGTTTGTCATTCGCAAATGATTCGTCCTTTACGTGCCGAAACCGAGCGTTATGGTCACTACTCCATTGCGGCTGAGTCTGCATGGGACCACCCATTTTTATGGGGTTCTAAGCGTACAGGCCCAGATTTAGCGCGTATTGGTCAAAAATACTCTAACGAATGGCATCGTGCGCATTTAATGAATCCACGCGATGTTGTACCTGAGTCTAATATGCCCGGTTATCCTTGGTTGGCCGAAAATAAATTGACGGGTGAATTAACTGCCAAAAAATTGGAAGTGTTTCGTGGTTTTGGTGTGCCTTATACCGATGCTGACATTGCAGGTGCAGCAGAAAGTGTTAAAGGTAAAACCGAAATGGAAGCCTTAATTGCCTATTTACAACAATTAGGCACAGCCCTTAAAGAGCGGAGATAAGAGATGAACGGCATGGTATGGCTTTATATCTTTGGCACTTTCTCGGCAATTTTTGCCTTTGCAGGTATTTGTTGGTGGGCTTATCGCCCCTCACATAAAAAACGATTTGAGCAAGATGCCATGCTCGCTTTAGATAGCGATCCTCTTTATCAAAAAAACCGTCAATCAGCGGGAGATAAACTAAAATGAGTGCGTTTTGGAGTGCTTATATTACTATTCTATCACTAGGCTGTTTAGCCTTTGTGATAGGCGTGATGGTGATGGCCAATAGCCTCAAAGTCACGCGTGAGCCTGATAATACAACGGGTCACGAATACGATGGCATTAAAGAATACGACAACCCCATGCCTAAATGGTGGCAAGGCCTCTATTGGGGTGGAGTAGTTTTCTTTATTTTTTATGTATTAGCTTATCCTGCCCTTGGTGCTTACAAAGGGTTTTGGGGATGGACCTCCGTTGGTGAGCATGATAAAGATAAAGCTGCTTATGACGCAAAGTATGCACCAATCTTTAAAGCATATGCAGCTAAGCCTGTAGAAGAATTAGCTCATGACGCTGCCGCCATGAAAATTGCTGGACGGTTATACGTTAATAACTGTGCCGCTTGTCATGGTGCTGATGCCCGTGGTGCTAAAGGCTATCCCAATTTAACTGATAATGATTGGTTATATGGTGGCGAGCCAGCTCAAATCATTGAAACCCTCACCAATGGTCGCCCTGCGGTTGAAGGTGGCATGAAAATGCCTGCATGGGGAGAAACCCTCGGTGAGCAAGGCGTTAAAGAAGTGGCCGCTTATGTACTAACGCTTTCTGAGCGTCGCCTTTCTGAGGCTGACCAAAAGTTAGCAGAAGCAGGTCAAGCACGTTTTGCTGTGTGTGCAGGCTGTCATGGTGCGGATGGTCGTGGTATGCATGCTGTAGGTGCCCCCAATTTAACCGATACTATTTGGTTATACGGTGGCAGCCAAAAAACTGTTGAAGAAACCATTCGTCATGGTCGAAACGGTGCAATGCCTGCTTGGAAAGACCGTTTAGGTGAAGAAAAGGTGCATTTGCTTGCTGCTTATGTCTATTCTTTATCTCATGGTGGTGCTGCCAAGCACTAAACTTTATTAGGACTTACGCATTGCGTAAGTCCTAATAAGCACTATCAATTTATCTGAATAGTTATTTTCTTACAAATACCTTAGTATCAACTGACAATGATTATATGTTTATTGGTTAATAGCAGCTAATAAACATATAATTTTTGCCACAGAGGTAACCAGTCTCACTATGAGTAATAAAATCCCTACTCAAGACCAGTCTCCTAATCCCGTTCAAATTCACAGCCCCAAACTAATGCACATTGATAAAGCCAAGATATTTCCGCGCTCTATTCGTGGCTTTTATCAAAACATCCGTCATGTGTTTATGGCTTTTATTCTGTTTGTTTATGTTGCGTTGGCTTGGGTCAAGTGGGATGGCCGACAAGCAGTTTTATTTGATTTAGAACATCGCCAGTTTTTTATTTTTGGCTGGACTTTTGCCCCTCAAGACTTTTTCTTCTTGTCATGGTTGTTGATTATTGCAGCTTTTACTCTCTTTGTAGTCACTGTTTTTGCTGGCCGTGTTTTTTGTGGTTATGTTTGTCCTCAGACCACTTGGACAACCCTGTATTTATGGATAGAAAAAATTACCGAAGGTGAACGTAACGCTCGTATCAAACTCGACAAAGCTCCTATGTCTGTTAATAAATTTATTCGACGTGCTACAAAACACTTTTTATGGTTGTTGATTGCATTTGCGACTGGCTTTGTATTTGTGGGGTACTTTACACCTGTTCGTAGCTTAGCCGAAGACTTTGTGACTGGTAATTTAGGCGGTTGGGGTTATGTATTTATTTTACTCTTTACCGTTCTAACCTACTTAAATGCGGGTTGGATGCGCGAAAAAGTCTGTTTTTATATGTGCCCTTATGGTCGCTTTCAAAGTGTGATGTTTGATAAAGATACCTTAATTGTTTCTTATGACACTGAGCGTGGCGAGTCGCGTGGTGCTCGTAAAAAAACCGTTGACCCTAAAGAGGCTGGTTTAGGTGACTGTATCGACTGTCAATTATGCGTCCAAGTGTGTCCAACAGGCATTGATATTCGTGACGGCCTACAACTGGAATGTATTCAATGTGCTGCTTGTATTGATGCTTGCGACAGCATTATGGATCAAATGGGGTATCAACGTGGTTTAGTACGTTATACCACCGAAAATATTCTTGAAAAAAAATCTGGCTACCATTGGTTACGCCCTCGTTTAATTGGTTATAGTGCCGTTGTGTTAGTGATGATGGTGATGTTTGTCTATAGTTTGGCAGCTCGCGTTCCACTGAGCATTGATGCCATTCGTGACCGTAACCAGTTATACCGCGAAAACAGTGAAGGTTTGATTGAGAATGTTTATACACTCAAAGTGATGAACAAATCTCAACAAACGCAACAGTATCACCTGACATTGGCTGGTGACAACACTAACATCCAACTCATTCCAATTGACGACTTTAATTTAGACGCTGGTGAGGTATCTAACTTGCCTGTCACCTTACAAGCAGACCCTGCTGATTTGGCACAAAGCAATACCAAAATCACCTTTAAAGTGGAAGCGGTTGCTGACAAAAATGTCACCGCTCAAGTAGAGAGCCGCTTTTTGTCACCTAGTAATTGATGTCTGTATGGGTGCATAAGCCGCACCCTTATTTTTGTCATGCCAACACCACTACCGTTGAGGTAAGATTATGAGCGATGCTATTAGCAAACCTTGGTACAAACATCCTTGGCTCTGGTTTTTAATTGCTGTACCTGTTATTTCTGTCATATTAAGCTTTAGCATGTTATTTGTGGCGTTAGACAACAAAGACCCCGAAGTGGAAGGCGATTGGCACAAAAACAAAAAGGCAATACAAGAAAACTTTGACCGCGAACACTATGCCAGCGCCTTGAGTATTCAAGCTCAGTTAAATACTCAAAATCAGCTTCTTATGGTTAAAATTGTTAGCCCTTATGCTTTAGATAAAGAGGCTTTGCCAAGCAAACTGAATGTTATCTTCTCTCATCCTACCCATGAAAATAAAGACTTACGTTTGGTGCTTGAGCAACAAACAGACGGTAGTTATAGCACCTCCCTCAATCATACGCTGACTGGCCGTTATTATTTGGACATCAATACTAAGGTATGGCGATTAAAAGAGATGGTCGAAATGCCATTGACACAAGCGATAACTATCAACCCTCTTCCTTTGAATGAGCAATAACTTTTGATGAGTGAATTGTGTTTTCATTGTGGTGAGCCTTTGTCCAAAACGGTACATTATTTGCCGATTTTGGGCGAAGAACGGCCATTGTGCTGTTTGGGTTGTTATGCAGTGGCGCAAACGATTGTCGAAAATCAACTCGAAAATTATTATCTTGAACGCAGCGTTATAAGCCCTACTGCCCCGTTACCAAGTGAGTTAGAAACACTTAAAGGCTATGACCACCCAGATACCCAACAACAATTTGTTCACCGCGAGCAACAGTTGGCCTGTGCTGATTTAAGCGTGGCAGGGGTTTCTTGTGCTGCCTGTGCTTGGTTAATCGAAAAACGACTTGTACAAGAATCTGCGGTTAAACAAGCCAGTGTTAATTTAAGCAATCATCGTTTAAGACTGGTGTGGGACGATAGCCAAACGCCTTTA
Source organism: Moraxellaceae bacterium (assembly GCA_024234595.1). GTDB lineage: Bacteria > Pseudomonadota > Gammaproteobacteria > Pseudomonadales > Moraxellaceae > Agitococcus. The sequence goes on from JACKNZ010000005.1 coordinate 129,583, forward strand.
AGCACTTTGCTCAATGACCTAGAAAAACTAGGTTATAAAGCGCGCCCTTTTCGTACCGATACCCATGCTAATTTACTCAAAAAAGAATCACGCCAACTACTCATGAGACTTGGAGTAGCAGGCTTAGGTTCAATGCAAGCCATGATGTACGCTGGCAGTTTGTATGTTGCCGATGACATGAGCCTTGACCATCGCGATTTTTTGCGATGGGTATCACTACTCATCACCTTGCCGTTATTTTTTTATTCTGCTTATCCTTTTTATCGCTCAGCATGGTTTTCACTTAAAGCACGCACACTCAATATGGATGTGTCGGTCACTATTGCACTGATACTTACCTTTGTTGCAAGTATATATAATACCGTGACGAGTGCGCCCGACGTTTATTATGACTCGGTGACGATGTTTATTTTCTTTTTATTGGCAGGTCGATTTTTAGAAACCCAAGCTAGACGCAAAGCCAGTGAAACCGCCAATGACTTGATTCCTGTACTACCCCGTTTAAGCCGTCGTTTGTTAGACAATGGCCAATTTGAAGATATACCCATCACCTCACTCCATATTGGCGATAAAGTCTTGGTGAAAGCTGGCGAGGTCATTCCCTGTGATGGTTTGATTATCGAAGGTCAAAGTGCTGTGTCAGAAGCCTTACTGACGGGTGAACCACTGCCCTTGCACAAACAACACGGCGACACAGTGGTCAGTGGCAGTCAAAATCACAATAGCCCCCTGATTATTGAAGTGACTCAGTCGGCACAATCCAGCACCCTTGCCACTATTCACCAACTCATTAGTAGAGCCTTATCCGAAAAGCCACAACTTGCCGAACAGGCCGACAAAGTGGCACATTGGTTTATTTTAGCGATATTGATACTATCACTTGGCGTTTATATTGGCTGGTATTTTGTTAATCCAAGTTTTGCCTTATTGGCTACCATTGCAGTATTAGTTGCCACTTGCCCATGTGCTTTATCTTTGGCTACACCTGTGGTGTTAACTGCGGCCACCCATCGTTTAGCTAAAGAGGGCTTTTTGGTCACCCGTGGTCATGTGATTAACCGCATTGCTCAAGCAACACATATTGTTTTTGATAAAACAGGCACACTGACGACAGGCAAACTGCAACTGGTAGCCACGCAAGCGTTAACAACTCATACACAACAAGAAGTACTGTTAATTGCCAGTGCCTTAGAACAACACTCCGAGCATCCCATTGCTCATGCGTTTAAAGTCTTACAAGCAAAAAACTTGCCCACGGTAGAAGACATTCAAAACCAAGCTGGCTTGGGTTTGTCAGGCATGATTGACAACAAATGCTACAAAATTGGTCATGCTGACTTTGCGCTTAATCATTTGGTTGAAGCTCCACCTAGTCACTATTTACGGATTTGGCTCAGTTGTGAGCAACAAGCAATTGCCTATTTTGACTTGAGTGATAGTACCCGTCCTGAAGCAGTCTCTACTTTGCAGCTATTACATCGCTTGGGTTTACAAAGTGTCTTATTATCGGGTGACCACTCTACTGCCCCACAACAACTCGCTAAGCAACTCGGTATTGATACTTGTTTAGGTAGCCTGTTACCACAACAAAAAGCGGACTATGTTCACCAGCTACAACAACAAGGTGCAGTGGTCATTATGGTTGGTGATGGCGTGAATGACGCGCCCGTTTTGGGTCAAGCCCATGTTTCTGTGGCCATGAGTTCTGGCGCAGATTTGGCTCAAATTACGGCTGACTCTATCTTATTGGGTGACCGCTTGAGTGCTCTTGTTGCCGCTCGTCAGACTGCTTGCAAAACCCAAGGTATTATTAAACAAAATTTAGTGTGGGCTTTGGTGTATAATTTGGCCATCTTGCCACCTGCTGCCTTAGGTTTTGTGCCACCGTGGTTGGCAGCTATTGGCATGTCGCTTAGCTCTTTGCTGGTTGTACTAAATGCACTGCGAGTATGATATTGTTTTATAGAGGTAAATGACTGTGGATTATGTCTATTTATTAGTTTCATTAAGTGTTGTATTGCTTGCAGGTGCAATTTGGGGCATTTTGTGGGCGGTCAAAAGCGACCAATTTGAAGACCTCGAAGGGCCTGCCGAACGTATTATTTTAGACGACCGCGAATTGCGACGTAAAATTAATGAACGATAGTCTGATTATTTTCACCGCACTCGCGGCAGGCTTTTTTGGCTCACCGCATTGTTTAGGCATGTGTGGTGGCATTGTCAGTGCTTTAAGTTTTGCCCTTGCTAAACAATCCCCTCTCCAGCGTTTGTTATTGCAATATTTTTATCATCTCGGCCGATTATTTTCTTATAGTGTTTTAGGCTTATTGGTAGGCTTCTTGGGAAAAGGCATTTTAAGCCCTTTGGTTAATTCTAAATGGCCTTTTGCACTGACCTCACTCATGATGATTGTTTTTGGCTTATATTTAACAGGTTGGTGGCGCGGCCTAGACAAACTAGAAGTCTTTGGCGCAAAAATTTGGCAAGCCATGACACCATTACGGCAACGTTTTATGCCCATTAACTCAATTCCGCGTGCGTTATTTGCAGGCATGTTATGGGGATTTTTACCCTGTGGTTTAGTCTATAGTGCATTAGCCCTAGCCTTGACCAGTGCCAGTCCCTTAACAGCAAGCGGTACGATGCTGGCCTTTGGCTTGGGAACACTCCCAATGATGATGTTGGCTGGTAGTACCGCAGGCGCGCTCAAGCAAAAACTACAACAACACGGTTGGCGTACAGCTAACGGATTATTGATTATTGCCTTTGGCATTTGGACATTGCTACAAACGGTGTTATTAAACCCTCACCATCAGCACTCTCAACATAACACATCAGTTAATACCACGATACGCACACCATGAGCACAAACACCCATAAAGACCCATTGCACGGTTTAACACTACAAATGCTTGTTGAACGCTTAGTCGCATTATATGGCTGGCAGGAGCTGGCACGCTTTATTAACATTAACTGTTTTAAGACTAATCCGAGCATAAAATCCAGTTTGGTCTTTTTGCGACGTACCCCTTGGGCTAGGCAGCAAGTTGAGGATTTTTATGTCAAATTTGGACACCAAGAATGGCTACAAAATCCTCCTGCGATGAATCAAGAACAATCATCTTAATTTTTAACAAATCATAATACATTGTTTTATAATGCCTTTTACTCATGTTACGCTGGGTTTTACACCAGCTATGGCATCTCCATTTAAACCACTTTATCTCGTAACTCTCTACGCAACACCTTACCCAAACTAGAGCGCGGAATTTTGTCTATAAACACTATCGAACGTGGAATTTTGTACACCGCCAACTCTTTTTTTAGATGTTCAATAATTTCATCTTCGTTAACGTAGGGATCTTTTTTAACTACAAATAATCTGACTGTTTCTCCTGCTTTAAAATCACTTACGCCTACTGCTGCACAATCTAAAATACCCGTGTGTCTCAAAGCAACTTCTTCAATTTCTAGAGGATAAACATTAAAACCAGAGACTAAAATCATGTCTTTTTTGCGCGACACAATTTTAATATAACCATCATTTTGGAATACAGCCAAATCACCCGTTTTAAGCCAACCATCATAACTTATCACATCCGCTGTTGCTTCGGCATCACGCCAATAGCCCTTCATTACTTGAGGGCCTTGTATCCATAACTCCCCTACCTCGCCCAACGCCACATCCTGTCCCGAATCATCCAACAAACGTAATTGAGTATCTGGTATCGGTAATCCTACCGTACCTAATTGAATGGCATTGGGTGGATTCATCGTCACCACAGGCGAAGACTCAGTTAGGCCGTAGCCTTCACAAATTGGACTATGAGTAATATTTTGCCATGCTTGAGCCACTTTAAGTTGCACAGGCATACTCCCAGCAACCGTTAGTTTTAATTTAGAAAAATCAACTCTAGGCAACACTGATTGATTGATAAGCTCCACAAATAGACTATTAGAGCCCATCATCACCGTAATATCATATTTTTCGAACTGTTCAATAATTAACGCTGTGTCCTTGGGATTGCTCACAAAAACGGTATGTGCGCCTAACATCATGCCCACACTGACCACACCAAAGGCAAACACATGAGACAACGGTAACGGACACAACAAGGTCTCGCGCCCAATATGCAATGCTGTCGCTAAAAAAGTATAGGTTTGCAGTACATTACTGGTAATATTTTGATGACTGAGCATCGCCCCTTTTGATATACCCGTAGTACCACCCGTATATTGCAATACCGCAACGTCACTTGGCTCAATATCTATCTCTTGATATTTTTGTGCATTAACACGAATAGTATCTAAAAAGGCAATAGCATCAGGTAAATAATAAGCAGGGATATTTTTATAAATATATTTATCCATTCGACTCAGCAATAGACGTTTTGGCAAAGCAAAAAAATCACCCATCTCAGCCAAAACAACATATCTAATGCCAGTATTGGGTAATATTTCTTGAATAAGATGCCCCATACTGGTTAAAGCAACAACCGCTTTACAGCCTGAGTCTTTAAATTGATACTCCATTTCGGTAGCCGTATATAAGGTGCTGGTATTGACGACAATTAAACCAGCTCTCAATGCACCAAATACAGCGATTGGAAATTGTAAAATATTGGGTAATTGAATCGCAATTCTATCACCTTTTTTTAAATCAGTATGGCGTTGTATCCATGTCGCAAAGGCGGCACTGTATTTATCTAAATCAGCAAAACTAAGCGTTTTACCCTCATGACTAAAGGCGGGTTTGTTGGCATATTTGCAACAGGAATCCTTAAATAACTCATTGATTGTTTTATAGTGTTGAATATCTATATTTCTGACAATATCTTTGGGATATTTATCATGCCAAAAATCATGCTGCTCCATAATATGCCTGCTGTTATTATTTTATTTAAGTATTTAATATCCATTGACTCACGCGCGATTGATTTATTTCTTTAACGCTCAATACGCACACTTCTGGCATAGTCGCCAACAAAGTGATATGTGTTCGCATCAACTCATCACGTCTAAAAAAGTGCAACTCTACCTTAGCACCTATTGCATAGCTTGCAACTAACTTCTCAAACTGAGCGGTCACTTTTAAACCATCAAAAGCAATAATGACATCCCCTGCCGATAAGCCAGCTTCTTGGGCAGCACCACCTGTCCAAACATTCTGCAAACTATAGCCAGCTTCGCTAAATTGGCCACGTACTCCCAAACACGCTGTTGCAGCGTTGTATTGCCCGTCATATTTGTATTCAACAGTAACTCCTTGCTGCTGCAATAAATCAACAAATGGTAATTCTTGGGTGCTATATAAACACAGTTCCCAAAATCGAGTAAAATCTTGTTGGGTCAATCGTTGACATAATGTTTGAATGGTATTATTAGCTACCCCTTGCCCTGTTTTACCATATTCTTGCCATAATAAACGCATCACATTATCTAGGCTAATATTATTTGGGCTTTTTTGGCGTAACATTAAATCAAGGCTCAACGCGATTAACGCCCCTTTGACATAATAACTCACCACACTATTTGGTGTATTTTCATCTTGTTTATAATATTTTGTCCACGCATAAAAACTGGAGTCTGTGACCGTTTGCTTAAAGCGTCCTAAAGTTTTTATGTGCCGCGTAATCGTTTGTGCTAATAATCCCAAATATTCGGTCGTTGATATGATACCTGCGCGTGCCAATAACAAATCATCATAATACGAGGTAAATCCTTCAAATACCCATAATAATTCGGTGTAATTTTCTTGGTGTAAATTGGGGCTAAGCAAAACATCGGGTTGAATACGTTTGACTAACCACGAATGAAAATATTCATGGCTACATAGGCCTAAAAATGTTTTGTATTTTTCGTTAATTTTTTGTGGTTCTGATGACAATGGCAAATCATCACGCGAACATAATAAGCTGGTTGAATTGCGATGCTCTAAACCTCCATAACCACTACCAACAGCCATTACCTGAAATAAATATTCGTTAAAAGGAGGTGTTTCATCTCCCCAAAAATCAATCGCTGCCTGACAAATTCTTTGCAAATCAGTGGCTAGCCGTTGTGTATCTGCTCTATGTCTGCCTGTAATCACCATACGGTGAGGCGTATGGCCGCTCATAAAACTGAGTTGGGTAAAATTAGCCATTTCGACAGGATGGTCTATCAACGCCAAATAATTATCTGCCTGATAAGTGCCAAAGCCATCACCATCAATATCAATTTGTGTCAGTGTTGTCGCGACTCGCCAATCAACATCTTTGGGCTTGCAAAGACTAATAGCGTGAGCTTGCTGCTCGAGTCCTTGAGCGGCTAACAATAAACACGCGCCATTAAAATAACCATGCGTTTGGTCAAGATGCGCCCCTCTTACCGACAAATCCCACGCATATACTTCATACTCTAAAATGACTTCGCCTGCGTGTGGCGCAAGCTGCCATTGATTTTTTGTCAACTTTTTGACATCTAAAAGCAATCCTTGTGCTGTTTTTGCTCGTAAACTCACTATGTTGCGTGCAAAATCACGAATCATATAGCTACCCAAAATCCAATTTGGCAGCCATACTATTTGCCCCTGTGGATCAGGCTGGCGTATAACTAATGACACTTGAAAAAAGTGCTGACTTGGTTGGTGTGTCTTAATCGTATAATGACAGGCTGCGTGCATCATAAATTCCAAATAGATTTTTAATTTAGGTTACAGAATGAACAATCCGCATCTAAGTACAGAAGCGACTTTAATATATTTACCCACCCCTGACGGTCATAAAATTCCGCTCCGCCATTGGCCTGTGGCCAAACCACGCGCTGTTATTCATATTGTGCATGGCATGGCTGAGCATAGTGGTAACTATAATGATGTGGCTGCTTTTTTTAATCAACATCATTTTAGTGTTTTGGCTCATGACCATCGTTGTCACGGATTATCTACGTCTAATCCATTGGGTAATGTTGACAAAACGCAACACTGGCAAGGAATTTTAGATGATATGCCTTTGATTCATAATTGGATTAAAGCGACCTATCAAAATCTGCCCGTTGTTATCATTGGTCATAGCATGGGTTCATTTATTAGCCAACATTTTGTCGAAAACAATCCTCATGCCGTCAAAGCATTGGCATTAAGTGGCTCTAACTTTTTGCCAACATGGTTTACAGGGGCTGCCTCTAATTTGGCTTGTATTGAAACTAAACGTCAAGGCAAGAATGGCCGCAGTGCCTTAATTCACAGTTTAGCTTTTGGCAAATTTAGTAAAGCGTTTAATCCTGCACGCACAGAATATGATTGGCTATCTCGTGACAATACGTGGGTTGACCATTATGTCGCCGATGAATATTGCGGTTTTCAAATGGCAAATGCGTACTGGCGAGATTTTTTAAAGACCTTGTCGCAAATTTATACTCCTCAAAATCTTAAAAAGATTCCTTCTTCATTGCCAGTTTATTTATTTGCAGGGACACAAGACCCTGTGGGGCATTATGGTAAGGGAGTTAAAAAACTGGCTAAAGCGCATCAAAAAACTCGCAAAGCCGATGTTAAGTTAAAATTATACACCCAAGGCCGACATGATATTTTGCATGAAACCAATGCGAGCGAAGTGCGTTATGATTTGTTGTCATGGTTATTGCCTTATGTCGCGGCAGCATAGCACTTGCACAAATTAAGATTTTTTAGATACAACTAGCCTCAAATACAGTATGATTGTCGGCTAATTTTAAAGTGGCTTATGTGCCAAAAGGTTTTTATTATGCAAATTTCTCAAGATAGCGTTGTTTCTATTAACTACACTTTAACCGATGATGATGGTCAGGTAATTGACAGTTCCACTCTGGCTGGTGCGCCCTTAGTGTATTTACACGGTGCTCAAAACATTATTCCTGGTTTAGAAAATGCCTTAACTGGTAAACAAGTAGGTGACAAACTAACTGTTAATGTCGCTGCTGCTGATGGTTATGGCGAATACAACCCAGAAGCGGTACAAGTAGTGCCTAAACATTTATTTGGTGGCGTAGAAACTATCGAAGCAGGTATGCAGTTTCACGCTCAAACCGATTATGGCATGCAAGTCGTTACTGTGACTGCTGTTGAAGGTGATGAAGTGACTGTTGACGGTAATCATCCTTTAGCGGGTCAAAATTTAAACTTTGACGTTGAAGTCATGAATGTTCGTGCTGCTAGCAAAGAAGAATTAGAACATGGTCATGTTCATGGTGAAGGTGGTCATCATCACTGATGATTAACGATAAAAACCTCGCTGAATGCTAATGCCTGTCAGTTAAGAAAATCACTTATAAGATGCTAAAAATGGGAATCAGAATTTGGTACCCATTTTTACTTTATGAGTCTAAGACATGCTAGCGTTATCGAGCTTTTGTTATCGGAGTTCTATCATGGGCAATCGTTTATCTAAAATTTATACCAAAACAGGTGACAACGGCACTACAGGCTTAGGCGATGGTAGCCGCGTGGCCAAAGACAATTTACGGGTAGAAGCCTATGGCACAGTTGATGAACTTAACAGCGTTGTCGGTTTATTACGCGCCGAATTAGCAGACACTCACACCATGCAGCCCTTACTATCACGCATTCAACATGAACTGTTTGATTTAGGCGGCGAGTTATGTATTCCAAACTTTATTTTAATTAAAGAAGACGCGATTACACGCCTCGAAAATGCCATTGATAACTTCAACGAAAACCTCCCTCCTCTCAAAGATTTTATTTTGCCCGCAGGTGGTAAAGCGGCAAGTACCTGCCATGTGGCACGTAGTGTATGCCGCCGAGCCGAACGCCGTGTTTATAGCCTAAGCCAACAAGAGCCAGTTTCACCATTGGCATTACAATATCTTAATCGTTTGTCTGATTATTTATTTGTTTCCGCACGTATTTTGGCACGCGAGCATGGCGGCAGCGAAGTGTTGTGGCAGAGGAGCTAAGGCGACAAAGCCACAAACTCCGCCACCACTTGTTGTTTATCACTCAAAAACTGCAAATGATAATCAGGGGTAATACGCCATTCTCTTAAGGCTTGTAAAGCCTTAATAAAACTGGCTTCTAAGGACTGATAATCGCATTTTTCTGTGCCACCTTGCACCTGAATAAACTGCATAGTGTTGTTGTTGGATAGGCGATTATAAAAACCGCTCATCACATTACAACCTGTTAAACCCTGCATTTTGTTGGCACTCATGCGAATATACGGTGGTCGTTTACTGTGACGTGCATCAATTGCTTGACCATTGATGGCAATCAGTTGCCAATGCGCACCTTCGGGTGCATTTGGTTTAAATAAGCCACTACCCGTCACCTGACCAGCGGCCGTGACGGTTGGCTGACTGGCATTGATAACTAATTTGTTGGCTTGCCCCTGTACGTTTACCATGCCTATAGTCGCCGAATAAGTAGGACTATCGGATAACACCGTACGCTGCTCGCCATTAGGCAACTTAATAAGCACCGATGTACCATCTTGCAAGATGGTACTGGTGTATTTATAGGTGCTGTCTGGCTTTGGCAAACTTGGATTGTTGTAGGCTTGGCAAGCCACCAAAAACACGCTTACACTAAGGCTTATGGTTTTTTTAATCATATTTAGCCACTTATTTTATAATTTTAGGCAGAAAATGCCTCTTGTAACTTTTGCAAAACTTTGCCACCCACTCCTTTTATCTGCCCCACTTCTTGCCATGACTGATAAGGTTTGGCTTGTAAAATGTTGGTAGCCACTGTTTGTGACACACCTTTAATAGCCATTAAATCCGCCAATTCGGCATTGTTAAGGGCTGCTATATTTTTGGTAGATGCACTTTTAGCTTTAGTTTTTTTGCTTGCTGCGGCTTTTGCTTTGGTCTTTACTTCTTGTGAAAGCTCAGTTGTAGCCTTAGTCTCGGCTATCGCCTTTGGCCGTTTGAGGACTCTTTGGGACACTTTTGCTTTAGCAAGGCTTGATGCAACTGGAATGTCAAAAGTCACGATATCGCGAGTCACATAGCCCTTAGCAGTCCACTCTCGTAACAGCAACGCAAGCTGTTTACCCTGTATCGGCAAAGGTGTTTTTAATTGATAACCTGCCCAAAAGTTTTGTCCATATAACTCCCCCAATAACTCGATAGTTAACAGCTCTCCCTCACAACTATCAAACACATAAGGTGCAGACAATGCCCATAACTCTAAAGATAAAGTACCACTTAAATTATCCATTGCGCGTGGATTAAAAATTTGTGCTACTTCAATAACCGCTTCGCTTGGCATAAATTCAATGCTAGGTGTATTTAAATAAGGTTGTAAAAAAACTTGTGTTTGCTCAAAGTTGACATAACTGATAAGAGTATCGGCTTGCACTAATGCCAGCACCATATAATAATTACTTTGTCCAACAGGCCAAGAGCCAGTCAATGTCTCTTCAATTATCGTGGATTGCTGATAGTGTGTTTCTGATGTCGCGGCAATCAAATGACCTTGCACTACACTACCGCTACAAGGCTGCTGACACGCCCATAACTGCACACTGACTGCTTGCTGTGTTGGTTCAGACACACAAATTTCGGCACTTAATTGAAGATGTTCAGGATATAAAACATAAGCACAATGCTGCCCCAAACTAATGCTACTGTTATTTGCAAATAATGATGTAGTAACCATGTTTAAAACCCTCTTTTTAATATTTGCTAAAACTGCTCTTTAAAATACACGCAATTATTTTGCCAAATATGCAGCCTACAACAAAATTTTACGAATATCTGTCAATATTTGGTTTAATGCACTAATAAATCTTGCCCCATCTGCACCATCAATCACGCGATGGTCATACGATAAGGACAAGGGTAACATTAAACGCGGCTCAAAACTTTGGCCATTCCATATGGGTTTATGACTGGCACGCGACACGCCTAATATCGCTACTTCTGGCCAATTGACAATCGGGGTAAACGCTGTACCACCAATACCCCCTAAAGAAGAAATACTAAAGCTTGCACCTTGCATATCGGCTGGTGTGAGTTTTTTATCGCGGGCTTTGGCTGAAAGCTCTGCTAACTCTTTGGCTATTGTGATAATACTTTTGGTATTGGCATTTTTAATCACAGGTACAACCAAACCGTTAGGGGTATCTACCGCCACGCCGATATGAATGTATTTTTTGATAATTAACTGCTCACCATTTTGATGCAAAGAGGCGTTAAACTTGGGAAACTGCTGCAACACATAAGCGCAGGCTTTGACCAAAAAGCTCAGTACGGTGAGGTTAATGCCTTGTGCTTTAAGTGCCTCTTTTTGTGCCACTCTAAAGGCTTCTAATTCGCTAATGTCAGCCTCATCAAATTGCGTCACATGAGGAATATGTAGCCACGCACGATGTAGGTTTTGAGCTGATAATTTTTGAATTTTAGTCAATTCTAGGGTATCAATCTCGCCCCATTTGCTAAAGTCAATCGTCGGTAATGGCGGCAGACCTGTTTGGTTGACTGGAGTTGATGATGACGCGATAACGGGCGTACTCAATGCTTTTTTAACAAAGGCATGAACGTCTTCTTTAACAATCCTCCCTTTGGCGGCTGTGCCTGTCACTTGTTGTAGGTCAACACCTAACTCACGCGCTAAACGCCGTACCGCAGGCCCACAATGCACAGAGGCATTATTACTTGATACGGCTTCATCTATAACTATCGTTTGCTGACTATTGTCTGCTAACTGCTCTTTGTTGACTGCTAACTGTTGACTGTTATCTGTTAATTGCTCACCGTTATCTGTTGACTGTTCATTGCTAACTGCTAACTGCTCACTGTTGACTGTTAATTGCTGACTGTTATCTGTTAATTGCTCACTGTTCACTGCTAACTGTTGACTGCTATCTGTTAACTGCACCAATACTGTGCCTTCGGCAATTTTGTCACCTAACTTAACTAAAATGGCCTCAACTGTACCTGCTAATGGGCTAGGCACTTCCATACTGGCTTTGGCTGACTCTAAACTGACTAAAGGCGTGTCAATTTCTATGATTTGTCCTACCTTAACCAGTATTTCGATAACTTCGGCTTCGTCTGTACCTAAATCGGGTGTGCGTACCGTGTGTAACATGGTTCTTCCTCCCTCTTAAACCAAAGGCGCAAAAGGCTTTTCGGCATCTATTTCAAAACGCTCAATGGCATCTTGCACCACACTATGACCAATCACGCCATCATCTGCCAAGGCATTAAGCGCGGCAATGACCATAAAATAGCGATTAACTTGAAAGTGTTCGCGTAATTTGTGACGACTATCGGAACGGCCAAAACCATCAGTGCCTAAAGTAATATAAGGCAAACCTTGTGGCAAAAAGGCTCTAATTTGCTCGGCCACAATCCGCATATAATCACTGGCAGCGACTATCGCGCCTTTAACCGCGTGTAATTGCTGAGTAACCCAAGGCACTTTTTGGGTTTCTAAGGGGTGCAGATGATTCCAATGCTCACAGGCTAATGCCTCTTTGCGTAGCTCGTTAAAACTGGTGACACTCCATACGGCAGCTCGAATACCATAAATATTCATTAGCATTTCGGCGGCGGCTTCCACTTCGCGCAGTATCACACCACTGCCCAATAGCTGTACTTGATGACCGTGACCTTCGGGGGCAGCTTTGAGCAAATACAAACCGCGTCTAATCCCTTCTTCTACACCACTAGGCATCGCTGGGTGCGGATAATTTTCGTTCATGGTGGTTAAATAATAAAACACCGCCTCATGTTGCTGATACATACGGCGCAAACCATCTTGAATAATCACCGCTAATTCATAAGCATAACATGGGTCATAAGCCACACAGTTAGGAATAGTACTGGCCAACAACTGCGAATGGCCGTCTTGATGCTGCAAGCCTTCGCCATTTAAGGTAGTACGGCCACTGGTTGCCCCCAACAAAAAGCCTTTGGCTTGAATATCGCCTGCTGCCCACGCTAAATCGCCAATGCGTTGAAAACCAAACATCGAATAAAAAATATAAAAGGGAATCATCGGCAAATTGTGCATACAATACGAAGTGCCTACGGCAATCCATGCACTCATCGCCCCTGCTTCGTTAATGCCTTCCTCAAGCATTCGGCCTTTTTTGTCCTCTTTGTAATACATCATTTGTGCCGAGTCTTCGGGCGTGTATAACTGGCCAACATGGGAGTAAATGCCCATTTGCCTAAACAGTCCTTCCATACCAAAGGTACGCGCTTCGTCAGGCACAATCGGCACTACACGCTCACCAAGGTGATTATCTTTGATTAAAATATTAAGCAAACGTACAAAAGCCATAGTCGTTGAAATAGCACGTTCTGAGCCTTGTAACACACTGTCAAATTGGCTTAATTCTGGAATAGTCATCGCTTGCGGTTGATTGTGTCGCGCTGGCAAATAACCGCCCAATTTTTGCCGCCGCTCGTGCATATATTTAATTTCTTGCGAGGTCTCGGCAGGACGATAAAACGGCACTTTGACCAATTCTTCGTCAGTAAACGGCATATCAAAACGGTCACGAAAGGCCTTTAAAGACGCTAAATCGAGTTTTTTGAGTTGATGGGTTTTATTAACTGCCTCGCCTGCGCCCGTACCATAACCTTTGACGGTTTTGGCTAAAATAACAGTGGGTTGCCCTTTGCGGGTCATGGCTTGGGCGTAAGCAGCATAGACCTTAAAGGGGTCGTGACCACCGCGATTGAGCTGATAAATTTCTTCATCGCTTAAATGCTCAACCATTGCTTTGAGTTCGGGGTATTTGCCAAAAAACTGCTCACGGGTATATGCTCCACCACGGGTTCTAAAGGCTTGATACTCCCCGTCAACGGTTTCGTTCATGCGCTGTTTTAATGCGCCTGTGTGGTCTTTGGCTAATAGTGCGTCCCATTTGCGTCCCCATACCACTTTAATCACATGCCAGCCTGCGCCTCTAAACACCGACTCTAACTCTTGAATAATTTTACCATTACCACGCACAGGCCCGTCTAAACGCTGCAAGTTACAGTTAATCACAAACACTAAATTATCGAGTTTTTCGCGGCCAGCCAAGGCGATTGCCCCCAAAGACTCTGGCTCGTCCATTTCGCCATCACCCAAAAATGCCCACACTTTGCGGTTTTGTTCGGGCATCAATTCTCGGTTAATCAAATACTTCATCACATGGGCTTGATAAATTGCCATAATTGGCCCTAATCCCATAGAAACGGTGGGAAATTGCCAATAATCGGGCATCAACCACGGGTGCGGATAACTGGATAAGCCTTGGCCATCAACTTCGCGTCTAAAATTGTCGAGTTGTGATTCGCTAATCCGTCCTTCTAAATACGAACGAGCATAAATACCAGGGGCAGAATGGCCTTGGTAATAAATTAAATCACCGCCAAAGCTGTCATTTGCACCTCTAAAAAAATGATTAAAACCGACATCATACAAGGTAGCACTAGAGGCAAAAGTGGCAATATGGCCGCCTAACTCGTCTTCGTTATCATTGGCGCGCATGACCATGGCCAAGGCATTCCAACGAATTAAGGAGCGAATCCGCCGCTCAATATACGGGTCGCCTGCAAAAGTTGGTTCATCTTGGGGAGCGATGGTATTGATATATGGAGTATTGAGATGTGACAGTTGCACGCCAAAGCGATGGGCATGATTATTAAGTGCTTGTAAAATAAATAATGCCCGTTCTGCGCCTTCGCGTTCAACAATAGACTCAAAAGCATCTAGCCATTCTTGGGTTTCTAGGGAGTCAATATCGTTATAAATCTTATGCTGAGTCATACGCCCCTCCGTGTTTAATGTTATCTAGCACGGTTATACCGTTAAAACAGGTGGGGGCGCAATCTTGAGGTGGCCAATCAGTCTATTTTTTAAGCACCTGTGGTCATTGTTTCTAATTTAGTAGCGGCTGCCTGAATAATTTCGCTTATATTAGCATTTCTCAATAATGTTGCTCTGACAAACATGAATATACCCTTAATGCACCACTCACTCAAAATAATTGCTGGCTTATTGTTTTTAAATGCGTCTTGTGCCTATGCACAATATGATTTGTATGTAGGATTAGGTGGGCTGAATTACCGTTTGTTGGAACACGATTTATATAGCAACAAACAACTGGTTAAAGAGTCTGGCATTCTGCCCAGTATTAACTATGGTTTAAACTATCAATTTCATCCCAAGTTTTTGTTACATATACAAGCTCAACAGAGTTATGGTGTTGTTGATTATGATGGCCAAACACAAACGGGCATTCCACATCAAAGCGATAGCACACATTTAGTCAGTCAAGGAGCGGCTAGCATTGGATATTTGTTTTTAGAGCAGAGTGAACTGTATATTGGTTTACATGGCCAACAAGATTTACGCGATGTTGCCAATCGAAATGGCGTATATGGTGCAACGGAGATTTACACCAAACTCTTTAGCAAAATAGGTTTAAAACAAGTGGTTAAATTTAATACTGCCCACTCAGTTAGTATGTTTGCCGAGAGCTATCAACCTTTTTTTGCAGAGTCTTATGTCGATTCAAGAGTCAGCGACGACGTTACGCTTAGCCTCAAAAAAGGCTCTGCCAAGGCATGGGGAGTCAAATACCTTTATCAATACTCACCGACCAAGGGACTTTTTTTAGATTATCGTGATTTTTCGGCGCGTTACCAACAAAGCTCTCAAGCTAGTCAAACATTTTATGGCCAAGCAACAGGCAAATTTTTGTATCAACCGCCCATTCAGTTTAAACAACACACGCTTGCCGCTGGTCTAACATGGTACTTTGATTAGTATGACTAGATCAGTTGGATGACCAACAAAATCACCCATAACATCACCACACGCAGGCACAAAGATTCATAACTCGCTAAGTGACTCAACCATACAATATTATCAACATACTGTGCATTTTCTGGTACATCGGTCACTTCGGCAATATTAGCCGCTGCATCTACCATCTGATACGGGTCGATATTTGTGTCTGTCCAATGAGCTAAATAATAACGCCATGTAGGCATAAATTGTCCAACGAGTGCAAAAGACAGCACCACTGCCTGACTTGGCAACCAATTTAAATACCATAAAGCACGGTGCGCCAAATCACTCAATAACTGGTTTTGTGTCTGTTGCGCACAAATCCGACACGAATAATAGATTGATACCAATAACACTCCCCATGCCCCCAACAAAAACACCCAAAACAAGGGAGCAAACAATTCCTTAATGTGTGTTTCAAACAATTGGCGACGGGCAACATCAAACTCTTGTTTGCTAATACGACTATCTTTTGACCATTGCTCACGATATGTCGCCAAAATGGAAGGTAACTGCCTATCAACAAAAACTGGCACTAAAATAACGGCCGCCCATAATAATTGCCAACCCGAAGCGTAATTTTGTTTTAGGGCAAATAATATCGCTGCGAAGGCAAGAACAGGCAAAAAAGCCAACAATAGCAAAGTGGCTGATGCCGAAATTTGGTGTTTTTCGGCTAATTTTAACCATGTATCGCGCCACCAATATTGTGGCATTATCAATAAGTCGCGCCATTGAACACTCAACAACTCACGACTGGCTAAAACCAATAACACCATCATTAATTTCATGTCTTTTACCTAATAATTGCCACAATCGTAACCAATCAAACGCAGGGCCGGGATCAGTTTTACGTTGTGGGGCAATATCTGAATGTCCCGTAATATGCTGTTCTATTTGAGGATAATGTTGTTGCAAACAGTTAACAATATCTGCAAGTTGTTGATATTGAATCTTTTCAAATGGAATATCATCTGCGCCTTCTAACTCAATGCCAATTGAAAAATCATTACAATTTTCTCGCCCTTGATAATGAGAGGCTCCTGCATGCCAAGCACGATTCAAAAATGACACAAATTGTATCACTTCGCCCGTTCGTCGAATCAATAAATGTGCAGACACTTGTAAATGGGCGATTTGAGCAAAATAGGGATGTTGATTAGGATTTAACTGATTGCAAAACAATTGCTCAATATATTCGCCCCCAAACTGCTTGGGAGGTAAGCTAATGTTATGCACCACAATCAAAGAAATGGGCGTTTGTGGACGGACATTAAAATTGGGAGAAGGACAACGGCGGGCATTATTTAACCAACCGTCATCACTGATTGCGAGTTGCATATTATGACTGTTGCTTGTGTTGCTCACCAAGTGTCCTTAAGTTTCCAATCACTGACTCTAAGGCTCTGTCTAACACTTGTGCCTCATCAATAATACGCGCACGACCTTGACTCATGTCAACCGCCAATTTCATAGCAGTCATTTCGGCCACTTTAATACCGCGTCTATTGGCAAAAATCAATTTGTCCACCGAGCGAATTCGCGCCACTAATTTATGGCGGTCACGTCTATCGGTTTGAATAAACTCCACCCAGCTCCCCACATTGAGTTGATTCACTTTTTGTAGATGCTCATTATCACTCGACAAGGTCTCTGCCATTGCAGGTTGCAGACTATCTGTAGGCAAGACCACGGTAGTTGCTGTTGAGGAAGCCTGACTATTGTTAATTTGCTCGGCAGAAATGGTACTTGCAGAGGGAGCAGTCTCTTTTGCGGCTTCAGGGTCTAACACGGTTACCGTTGGCATAACATGACCACCCATCAGCTCATTATGCACATCGGCCAACTCTTTAAGCAAAGACTCTGTTGCCAAAGCATCATAATTAACTGCTGCCAACCCTTTACGCAAACTATTCATCAGTTTAGGCGAGACATTTCGCAAACGGGCAATCCATTCTGCACCCGACTGAGGAATCACACTCCATACCACGGCATCCACGACTTTTACTGCTTGTTTCCACGGCTCAGATTCTGTGCCTTCTTTTAAGCAGTTAATGTATAAAACGTGCTTCCAACCTTCTTGCAATAATTTAACCACGACCAAAGGTAATTGCCGACCTGTTAAACGACGGTTAAGGGTTTGTTGCACCATCGCCCGCGCCATATCGGCACGCGCACGACCTTCTTCGGCCTCACGAGTACGTTTATCAATTGATTCAGTACGTTTTTGTTGTTGCTCATAAAAGTCACTAAACTCTTTGAACAACTCGTCAAAAATCTCTAGGTCAGAAATAAACTCATTCAGAATTCTAAAAACGACTTCTTCAATTTTGGCATATAGGGCATCGCCACCTTGGTCTTTTTGGTTCCAACCAATACCTGCTTTAGCCAACAAATTGAGCAGCTGACGGGCTTTATGCTTTTCGGCATTAAAGAAGGATTTATCAATAATAGCCACTTTTAATAATGGAATTTGCAAACGTCCCAACAACGCTTTCATGGCTGTTGGCAAGTCATCATCATCCAAAATAAAATCAAATAACATCGACACCAAGTTAATAACATCTTCGTCTGCCTGACGTACTGCTTCAACTTTCTTCTCATCAGATTTTAAGTTGTTACGAATACCAGTTCTGACTTCGGTGACGCTAGGTGAAGAATCATCTTCGGACAATTTAGTTTTGGGTTGATGCTCTTGTAGTTTAGATAATAAATCTACCAGTTGCTCGGTGGCTAAGGCTTGTACTTGTGCCGTCGCTGCAATATTTTCGGGGACAATCGGCACAGCGGCAACACTACCACCCACCGCGGCCGCTGGTAAAAGCCCGACACCACCACCACCTACATACTCGCCGCCATGATAGGTTGCGCCTGTAATAATTTCGCCATTTGCCGCGGCTGGAATCGGCAATATATTAGCTGAGTCGCCTGTATTGCCAATTTTGTGAACATCTTTAAGAAAGGTGACAATATCTTCGGTATCAAGTTTTTTTTCTGGCTCATTACCCTTGGCGGCTTTTTCGGCTTCTTCTTGCTCCTTGCGTGCCATGACCTCGTCATAGTTACTTTCTTTGCTTTTGCCACTGCTAAAACTGGCTTTTAAGTCAGGCAATACACCCGCTTTAATTAAATACTGATTCGCTTCTTCCAAAATTGGCCATAACTGGGTCAAAAACTCTTGTTGAAAAACCCGCAAAATCACGACTTTTTGTGAGACTTCTAACACTAAATGTTTAATGGCATTTTGAAAGTGTTGCGCTAAGGCACCTGTATCCAATGGAAAATTCTTTTCTATCAAATTATAACTGGGTGCAACATGTAAAAACCGCTGACGTAATAAAGTATATAAATTGGCATAGTCGAGTCGTGTACGGGCAACCATACTGTCAATGGTGACGGTAATTTCCATATCCTCGCTATCAACCAATGACAAGGAGTCAAAATCAAAACCACTCAAGCCTGAGGTTTTTTTGGCTCCTTCCACGGGTGCTTTGATATTAGGTAATTGTAAAAAACTACTGGTAATGGCACGAGCGATATCCATTTCTATTTGAGCACGCTCACGTCGTACTGCAATAATAATATCCATGTAACGCTGTTGTTCGGCATCGCTTAACCCTTGACACCACTGATAAATAATTTCTTCTAGTCGGGTCAGCATGGTGTGAATAGCACCATTCAAACGGGGTTCTACGGCAATGCGCAAGCCTTCCAAAACGGCGGGAAGCTTTTGTGGATTACTCATCGGGTTATATCCTGTCTAATATTATTTTCATGCGACCTAAAGCCAAAACCTACTCTTTTTGGGTAAGTATTGCAATTTTTAATGTTATAAACGGCTCTTTTCTCTTACAAAGCTATTGTTTTTACTTTAACTGTAGCCAACAAATAGTTAAAGAGTTAAAAGCAGTTTTTTTACATAGATTTAATGCCTATACTTACACTTTTAGCAAAATCGACAGATAGCTCTTGTTATGATTACACAACATTTATTAAATCAAGCCATTAGCAGCAATATTCAACTCGCGTTAAGCGAAGATATTGGCGATGGCGACATTACCGCACAACTCATTCCAGCAACGACTCAAGGTCAGGCACGAGTGATTACCCGCGAAACGATGGTGTTAGCAGGCATCCCTTGGGTTGATGCTTTATTTGCACAACTCGACTCCAAGGTCAAACTTGAATGGTTAGCCACAGAGGGGACATTACTTGCCCCTAATAGTCCTTTTTTGCGTTTATCTGGCTCAGCTCGAAGCTTGTTAACAGGTGAACGTGCTGCACTCAATTTTATTCAAACCTTATCGGGAACGGCAACAAAAGTCCGTGAACTCGTTGGCCTTTTGGCAGGAACAAAGACACAATTATTAGATACTCGCAAAACCTTGCCTTGTTTACGCATAGCTCAAAAATATGCGGTAGGCATTGGTGGAGGCCAAAATCATCGGCTCGGTTTGTTTGATGCTTTTTTGATTAAAGAAAATCATATTATGGCCGCTGGCAGTATTGCACAAGCAGTACAACAAGCGCGGTTAATTGCGCCTAATAAACCTGTCGAAGTCGAAGTCGAAAGTTTTGCTGAATTAGAGCAAGCCTTAGCCGCAGGTGCTGATATTATTATGCTCGACAATTTTAGCCACGATGATATGCGTCAGGCCGTTACGCATACTGCTGGCCGTGCTAAACTGGAGGCGTCGGGTAATATTGACCGTGATACCTTGAGAGCTGTTGCCGAAACAGGGGTTGATTTTGTTTCGATGGGTGCAATTACTAAAGACATCAAAGCGATTGATTTATCAATGCGCTTTATTTGATGGAGCTGTGTACAGGCAATAGCACGCTGGCTGTCACACCGCCCCCCACTCGATTAACAAAATGTATTTCGCCACCTAAACGTGCTAAGGTGGCGTTTGCCAATAACAAACCAATGCCCATGCCCTGCTCACCTTTGGTAGATAAACTTTTTTGCCCGACTAAAGCCATCATTTCGGGAGGTAAACCAATACCTCTATCTGCTATATCAATTTGTATTTTATGTGTTGATTGCGTTAATGTGATACTGACATGATGCGGCGAGGCATCAGCGGCATTATTTAATAAATTGATTATTGCTTGCTCTAAAGTGGCATCACTTGCGAGATAAAACTGGCTATCACTTTGTTCAATATTGTGAATCACCGTAATAGAGGGACGCAATAACAAAAACTTATCTAAGACTTGTGTTATCAATGCCTGCGGTGTCATTAAAGATAATTGCTGGCTTTGTGCCTGCTCTACTTTTTGAACCATCTCTTTGAGTATCTGTTTGCACCGATTAACTTGTTGACACAATAAATCCATATCTGGACGCAAATCTTGACTCACTTGGTTTTGTAAATCATGTGCTAACACGGCAATAGTTGATAACGGTGTACCTAACTCATGTGCTGTGCCAGCAGCCATTGTCCCCAAGGCTAACACTTGTTCTTGGCGAGCTAAACTTTGTTGCTGTTGTTCAAGTTGTGATTGCTTATAGCGTAATTGATGCGCCAAATAGGTTATAAACCCTATTAACAAACTACTGCTAATCACAAAGTTAAGCCATAGTGCCAAATGATTGATATTTATAAATGATTGCCAACGTGCTGGCACTGTAGGCAATGGCACATAATCGAGCAGCAAACTGCCATACAAAAACAGTGTCAATCCACCCAAAGCAAAGATATAGGCAATTGGCAGCACAAAAGCAGCGATTGCCAATGGTAACAAAAACAATGAAACAAAGGGATTAGTGACACCACCTGTAAAATAACAGAGTAAGGCCAAAGCCATGACATCTATACCAAGCTGTACCGCTAAGGTGTCACTGCTTACAACGCGATGTTGTGACAGTATATAAGCGACATAAACATTACACGCCACTAAAGTACCTATCACCATTGACAAAGGCATGAGTGGTAATGTCATTTGCACAATATAATGCACAAAAAAAATGGTGAGGCTTTGCCCAAGTAGTGCAGCGCAACGTAAAACAAACAATAATTTTAGAGATTGATAATGCGAATCGACTAACACGGCTAAAACCTAGTTAAACTCAGGACTTACGCATTTCACCGAAATTAGCGCGTTTTGCACCCTCACCCCAACCCTCTCCCTCAGGGAGAGGGAGGAGCGTAGCGGAGGGTGAGGGCGCGAACAAATAAGCGATAACCGCGTATGTCCTAAAATGTCTCGGCTGTGACTGGCAACACCGTCACGCTCACCTCTAATTGATGCTGCCCACCGCCAAAAATGACCCCACGTAACGGTGAAACATCACTAAAATCACGTCCCCATGCCACGGTGATATGTTCCAAATTAGGCAATAAATTATTGGTTGGGTCAAAGTCCACCCAACCTAAACGTGGACAATACACCGCCACCCATGCGTGAGAGGCATCAGCCCCTATTAAGCGCGGCTGTCCTTCGGGAGGATGCGTCAACAAATAACCACTGACATACCCTGCAGGAATACCCAAAGAGCGCAAACAAGCCAACATAAAGTGGGCATAATCTTGGCACACTCCGCGTTTGTTTTTGAGCACCTCTAACAAAGGTGTGCCAATATGAGTGGCCTTGGGGTCAAAACTAAACTCTTTAAATATTTTGGCCATCAAATCCTGTGCCGCTTGCAAAACGGGCTTATTATCGGTAAAACAATCGGCCGCATAATCAACAAATTGATGTTTGAGTGGTATATAGGGCGATTGAAAACAAAATGGCAGTGCTGCAAGTAAAGCATCATCAAGCGTTCTTGAACTTTGATAACGACACAAAGCGACTAACTCTTGCCACGGCATACTATCTGCAAAATCTAACACAGCGCGCTCAAAAACCTCAATCGTCATCTCGGCAGTGACTTTGAGTGCTTCATGCGGTTGATTAAACTCTAACTGGACACAAGGGTTAGCAAAACTATCATGATTCAAAAAACGCTCTTGGGGTTGTGGTTCAATGCTGAGCTGCTGACTTAATACCGCCTGATAAGGTGTTTGACGTGGTTGTAGATGCAGTAATTGTTTAGACAAACTAACGGCATAGGCATAACGATAATGCGTTTCGTGTGTAATTTTATAGCGAGCAAATTGCGTCATTAAGAAGATACCGTTGATTGGCTAAATGTATCAATATGTACAAAATAGCGCAATTCTAAACTATTTGCCAACTGACGCGCGGCTTGGCTCACTGCTCTTAATAAATTAGCGACTAAAGCTAAGGCTTTGACAAGGCGTGTCGGATAGTGCATTTCACTTTCTAACACATCAAAATTAAGTGTTTGTAACTGCTCACTCAAATTAAATAACAAGGTATCTGGTTGATAATCTAAGTGATACAAAGACTGTTTAAGTGCGTTAATTTGAAAAAGCACCGAATGTGGATTGCTTGGGTCAAGTAAAACCAAGTCTAATACAGGTATCAGTTGCGCGCTTGATACATAACGGCTGCGATAGGTAATCGTGCTATCGGCCAATTCTAATAACCAGTCTAAAGCACTTTGCTCACTTGAGTGCTCAAGTAATTGGGCTATCATCTCGCTAAAAAACTGCAATCGCTCTAATCGCCGCCCCATCATTAAAAAACGCCAGCTATGGTCTTGCACCATATCATCTAACACGACTCCCGATAAAGCCGATAATGAGGCTAATAACTTATCGACAAACGATAAGGCGTGTCCCAAATCATCAGCCGCTTTATCTTGGGCTTCTTGTTGTAGTTCGGTAATGGTTATCCAATTTTCTGACGACAATCGTCCTCTAACTTGGGAAGCCGACCATAATAAACTTTGTAAATTGGCGGCTAAACTGCCCGACCATGATTTATCATAAATGCCAGCCAATAATTGTTGGTGCAACAATTCTTGTTCTTTGGTGCAATACAATCCCCAATATTGACAACATTGTATGGCGACTTTTAACGAGCTTTCTTGCTCATCGGCCAATTCTATATAACGCGACAAAGTTGAATGCAATAAACGGCCATTATTAGCGCATCGTTCGGCATATCGACCTAGCCAAAACATATTCTCGGCCACGCGCGATGATAAATAGGGGTCTTGTCTTAATAAATCACGCACGCCTAGCTGTCGTGTTTTTGGACGTTCTGGCCGTGCTTGCTGGCTCGATGCTAACACCCATACATCTTTACTAATGCCACCGCGTTGCATTGACACCACATCATCTGTGTCTGTGGCTGCGACCCGTGCTAAGCCCCCCGCCATGACTTGATAGCGGTTTTTAGTTTCGGCAACTGCATAAACGCGCATGGCGGTTGACTGCGGCAAAAATTGTTGTTTTTCAAAGTGCCAAACAGGGGTTTTGGCCAATGCCGCTTTTTCTTGGGCAACATAGGCATAAGAACGTGCAAGCACCCTCTTTTTGAGTGCGTCTTGTTGCGCTTGATTAAGATTTTTAACAAAAACAGGTTCAAAACGTTGCGAGGGAAAACTCGGCTTTAGTACTAATTCATCTAATTTATCTAGGGCTTTTTTAAGGGCTGGCTGCTCGCCACACCACCACGTTGCTACCGAAGGGATTAACAATTCTTCATCAAACAAATAACGACAAATGTTGGGTAAAAAACCCAATAAGCCTGCCGACTCTAATACGCCTGTGCCTAAGGCATTGGCCACCAACACATTACCTGCTTTAACGGCTGCCAACAAACCAGCCACCCCTAAGGCCGAATCTGCTCTAAAGGCTAAAGGGTCACAATAATCATCATCTAAGCGTCTAAAAATAGCATGAACACGTTTAAGGCCATTGAGGGTTTTAAGATAGACAATACCCGAACGAACCGTTAAATCCGCCCCTTCTACCAAGGGTATGCCCAAATGCCGTGCTAAATAAATATGTTCAAAATAGGTTTCGTTAAAGCGTCCCGAGGTTAATAACACCACCAATGGCGGCTCGCTTAAACTGGGAGACAAGCGCATGAGTGTCTGTCGTAAAATCATAAAGTAATCATTTAATGACTGTACTTTTAACTGGCGATAAACTTCGGGAAATATCCGTGAAATAATTTGTCGATTTTCGAGGGCATAACCTGCGCCTGATGGGGTTTGGGTTCTATCGGCAATCACCCACCACTGACCTTGAGCATCACGCGCCACATCGGCGGCATAACTATATAAAAAAACATCTTGCGCTTGTTTTATACCAATACATGGCCGTAAAAAATTATGATGACCAAAAATAAGTTCTGCTGGCAATAAGCCCTGCTTTATCAGTTTTTGTGAGCCATAAATATCGAGTAAAATCGCATTCAACACTTTGGCTCGTTGAGCAATACCTTGTGCTAATAGCTGCCATTCTTCATCAGGAATCAGATTAGGCACTGCTCCCAAACGCCACGGTCTATTTGAGCCTTGTTCTTCGTCATACACATTATAAGTCACGCCATTTTCTTGAATTTGTTGTGCCACTAAATCAGAGCGAGTCTGCATTTGCTCAGACGACATTGCTTGCAAAACATCGGCAAAATACCGCCAATGCGAGCGCACGCTGCCATCTGCGGCAAACACTTCGTGATACGCGTTGGGGTCAAGCCCACTATTTTCAAATAATGACGACATAAAGTTAGGCACTAAAATATTGACGTTTTTTATTCACCCTTTCCCTCTAGGGGGAAGTTCTCTCTCCCTGAGGGAGAGAGTTAGAGTGAGAGTTAGGTCAGCCGCAAATCAAGCATAAACGAATGCTCTGGACTTAAGGTTACGCTATTGACTATTAACCGTTGTGGGCTATGGCCAATACGCATAAAGCGCGCCAAACGCCGACTTTCGGCTTCATAAGCATTAACAGGAAAAGTATCAAAACTACGTCCGCCTGCGTGCATCACATGATATTGACAACCACCTAAAGAACGGTTTGACCATGTATCGACAATATCAAACACTAACGGCGCATGAATACCAATAGTTGGATGCAAACAATTAGGCGGTTGCCAAGCCCGATAACGTACACCCGCCACAAATTCGCCGACATTGCCTGTGGGTCGCAATGGCACAGCTTGGCCATTACACGTTAGCGCATATCGGTCAGGTGCTAAACCTGTGATTTTAAGCTGCATACGCTCTACCGAGGAGTCAACATAACGCACCGTTGCCCCACTCGCGCCTTCTTCACCCAACACATGCCACGGCTCTAAGGCATGACGCAACTCCAAGTCGATACCTTTAATAGCATAATCGCCATATTTAGGAAATCTAAACTCAAAATGCGCATTAAACCAGTCTTTTTGAATAGCATAGCCTGCTTGCTGTAATTCCTCTATCACATCGGCAAAATCTTGTTCTACAAAATAAGGCAACATAAATCGGTCATGCAGCTCTGTCCCCCATCGTGCCAAGCGCGGCGGATTGTAAGGCGTGCGCCAAAAACGGGCAAGCAATGCTCTAATCAATAATTGCTGAGCTAAACTCATTTGAGCATGCGGTGGCATTTCAAAACCACGCAATTCTAATAAACCCAAACGGCCTGTACTGCTATCGGGCGAATACAATTTGTCGATACAAAATTCGGCACGATGGGTATTACCTGTCACGTCCACCAACAAATTGCGTAACAATCTATCCACTAACCACGGTGGACAACTTTCGCCCTGTGGCGGAAATTGCTGAAAGGCAATTTCTAACTCATACAAAGCATCGTTTCGCGCCTCATCAACCCGCGGTGCTTGAGAAGTTGGGCCAATAAACAAACCCGAAAATAAATAAGATAACGAAGGGTGATTTTGCCAATAAGCAATCAAACTTTTAAGTAAATCTGGACGGCGCAAAAATGGTGAGTCATTGACTGTTGCGCCACCTAATACAAAATGATTACCGCCACCTGTGCCTGTATGACGGCCATCGGTCATAAATTTTTCGCTGGTTAAACGACATAAATGCGCCGAGTCATACAAATGCGTGGTTTTATCAACTAACTCTTGCCAAGAACTTGAAGGATGAATATTAACTTCAATAACCGCAGGGTCAGGCGTAACCTTAAAATGCGTTAAACGAGGGTCAGATGGCGGCTCGTAACCTTCAATAATAATCGGGCAAGCTAAGTCTTGGGCTGTTTTTTCAATGACTGAAACCAGTTCTAAATAATGTTCTAACTGAGCTAAAGGCGGCATAAATAGATACAAAATACCGTTGCGTGGCTCGGCTGACAGTGCAGTACGAGTAATATCAATGGCCGACTCTTTTTGTTTAGGAGGCTTATCTGTGATTACGGCAGAAGGCGATTGTTGACGTAATTCGGTATAGGCTTTTAAGGGCTGTAATTGGCTACTAGGGTCAATCGGGTTAATATAAGGAAACTCCGTTTTTTTGACCCACGGTTGCGCGTCCAAAGGCAAACGATAACCTAAAGGTGAATCCCCCGGAATCAGATAACAATGCGCATCGCGCAAAAACCACGAACCTGTCTGCCAAGTATTGGCTTTCTCGTTCCATGCGATAGGTAGTACATGGCCTACAATATGGTCTAATCCTTGAGTAAAGACCTTTAATAAGCGTTTACGCTCCATTTCGTCATTAAGACGCGAATCATAAGGGTCAACATTGATAGGCAGTTTACGCTCACGCCATAGATAATAATAAATATCCTCAAAGGCTGGAAAAATATATTTTTTATCTAAACTTAAACGCTGTGCCACACCTTGTAAAAACTTGGCGGCCGTTTCTGCATTTGCGCCATAATCACGCTTTTCATCGGCAATCAGTGCATCATCTGTCCAAATAGGCTGGCCATCTTTGCGCCAAAAACAATTTAATGACCAGCGTGGCAATTGCTCACCGGGGTACCATTTGCCTTGTCCAAAATGACTTAAACCCTGAGGCGCGTATTTAGCGCGTAATTTGTTAAATAATTCGGTCGCGCGTAAGCGTTTGGTAGGGCCGAGTGCCTCAGTATTCCACTCCGCCCCTTGCGGGTCATCAACCGCCACAAAAGTCGGCTCCCCCCCCATGGTCAAACGTACGTCCATTTTTGCTAAATCAGCATCTACTTGATGACCAAGCGTTTCAATGGCTTGCCATTGTGCTTCTGTATAAGGTTTAGTAACGCGCGGAGCTTCCCAAATGCGCTCAATACGCATGTGATGTTCAAACTCACACTCACACTCATCCAGCAAACCACTAATTGGCGCAGCCGAAGAAGGCTCAGGACTACACGCCAACGGCAAATGCCCCTCACCTGCTAACAAGCCCGATGTCGGGTCTAAACCGACCCACCCTGCACCAGGTAAATACACCTCACACCATGCGTGTAAATCAGTAAAATCAACCGCTGTGCCTGTAGGCCCATCAAGTGCTTTAACATCGGGTGTTAATTGAATGAGATAACCCGAGACAAAACGCGCTGCCAAACCCAAATGACGTAAAAGTTGCACCAATAACCATGCCGAATCACGGCAAGAGCCTGAGCCTTTGCTTAAGGTTTCTTCGGGTGTTTGCACCCCTGCTTCTAAACGAATTAAATAACTAATATCACGACACAAACTTGCATTAAGTGCCACCAAAAAATCAATGGTACTTACTGGCTCTAAAGAAATCGCTGTTAAATACTGCTCAAATAAGGGACTAAGCGGCAATTTGACTAAATATGGCGCAAGCTCTTTATCAAGGCTATGGTCATAGGTAAAAGGAAAGTGTTCAGCATACGGCTCTAAAAAAAAGTCAAAGGGGTTAATCACCGACATTTCGGCCACTAAATCGACTTCGACCTTAAATTCTTGCGTTTTTTCGGGAAATACCAAACGTGCTAAATAGTTAGCCTGTGGGTCTTGCTGCCAGTTAATAAAATGCTTTTGCGGGGTAATATTTAAAGAGTAAGACAGGATACGCGTACGACAATGCGGAGCTGGCCGCAAACGAATCACTTGCGCCCCTAGGTTAATTGCTCGGTCATAACGGTAATGGCTAATATGATTGAGTGCAACATGAATCGACATTAGTCGGCTCCTTGAAAATTGTACCGATTGCCCTTCGACTTCGCTCAGGGAACTTGCTTATACTCTTTGGCTGTTCAGGACTAGATGGTTGAGCGTAGTCGAAACCCCGTTATTGCCAATAATCTTCGGGAGGCGGTGGCAACTGCGCTAACACTTGTTGTAAGCCTTCTGACCACTGACTGCGAATGGTATTAAAATAAGGGTCATCATCAAACAAACGCCGCCCCTGTGGAATCACAAAACTATGATTAAGATACACTAACAAATCTAAAGGTGTCCCCACCGATAAATTACTGCGAATGGTTGAATCAAAGGAAATCAACGCACAGCGTAAGGCTTTTTCGAGTGATGTGTCATAATGCAAAGCCCTATCCAAAATAGGCTTACCGTATTTGCTTTCACCAATTTGAAAGTACGGCGTGTCTTGAGTAGCGGCAATAAAATTACCTTGCGGATAAATGTTATAGAGCTTGGGCTCCTGACCTAAGATTTGTCCACCTAATAAAAATGAACAAGAAAAATCGGTATTTTGGTCTTTATATTTTTCTAATACCTCACGCAAAGTAGCACCCACTAACTCTGCCGCATCATACATCGTTTTAACACTATGCAGATGTCCTTCGCTCTGGTGTTGAATACGCTGTCGCAACAAGGTAACCACTGCTTGCGAAGTCGCTAAATTACCTGCGCTTTGCAACACAAATATCGACTCTCCTTCAACACCAAATACGTGTAATTTTCTAAAAACGGCAATATGGTCAACGCCTGCATTAGTGCGCGAATCACTGACAAAAACTAAACCTTCTTTTAAGCGCATGGCCACACAATAAGTCATTATGTATTCTCTTAATTAGCAAAAACGTCTGATAATGCTTTGGTGACATTTTGCAAATGCTGTTGCATTAAAAAAGCTTGAGGCTGAGATGCAATTGCTTGCTGTAATTGATGGACTCCTTCATTGACCTGCCCCCACACAATATGGGGGAGTTGCTCTAATTGTTGTTGCAAAATGGCCACTTGTTGCAAAGCAGCGTCAACATCAAAATCACCGTTATATTTAATCAAGCTATAACGCATCATGTTATCGAGCACTTCTATACATAAGCCAATTTTAATAAATAACTTAACTTGAGCATCTGGTTCATGCTCTATACTCGTCATTAAGTCATTAAGTTGCGCTTGTAATGCCTGATGACGTTGCATAACATCGGCAAAATCTTTTTGAGTCAAGGCCGCTGCTTGCCAATCTAAATATAAGGTATTGATAGCCAACCACAAGGCTTGACTCAAACGGCCTCTGGTTGCTTGAGCATCGGTACGAAAGGCGTTGATGCAATAACTTAAACTACTACTATTTTGGGCATCCATAAAAAATGCCGCAATATAAGTATCTTTTAACTCGTTATACTGCTGATAATAATAAGCACCTGTTGCTGTCATACTTAACGGGATAGTTAAATTATCGCGTGTTGGCTCTTTAAATGCCTGTAATAAAGCTGATAATAAGGTTTGTGTACGACTTAAATAACGACCTAACCAATATAAATCTGCTGCGGTTGACAATAACAACATGTTTTTTTCCTGTTTCAATAGAGTTGGCTTCGACTACGCTCAGCCACCGACTACGCTCAGCCAGCAAACAATGTACCTTGAGCGTAGTCGAAGTGTCTCAGCTTACTCACTCTGCTAATACCCAAGTATCTTTAGTACCCCCACCTTGCGAGGAATTGACCACTAAAGAGCCTGACTTTAACGCAACACGAGTTAAACCACCTGCCACCAAACGCGTGGTTTTGCCCGACAACACAAAGGGACGCAAGTCAATATGACGCGGTGCAATACCTGCTGCGACAAAGGTTGGGCAGGTGGATAAAGCCAAGGTCGGCTGTGCAATATAAGCCGCAGGATGTGCCGTTAATTTTGCTCTAAACTCTTCAATCTCAGCTTGAGTGGCCGCAGGGCCAATTAACATACCATAACCACCCGAGCCTTGCGTTTCTTTTACCACCAACTCGGATAAATTGGCCAACACATAACTTAATTCATCGGGTTTACGACATTGAAAAGTAGGCACATTTTGTAAAATGGGGTCTTGATTTAAATAAAAACGAATCATGTCAGGCACAAAGGGATACACCGATTTATCATCGGCCACACCTGTACCCACGGCATTTGCCAATACTACGTTACCTGCTCTATAGGCCGACATTAAACCTGCAACACCTAACATGGACTGTGGATTAAAGGCCAGTGGGTCAATAAAAGCATCATCTAAACGGCGATATATCACGTCCACTTTTTGTAAGCCCGAAATGGTTTTCATATAAACCACATCGTCATTAACCACTAAATCGCTACCACCAACTAAATTAACCCCCATCGAACGCGCCAAAAAAGCATGCTCAAAAAAAGCACTGTTAAAACGCCCTGGTGTTAATACCGCAATATTAACGGCTTGTTTATTGGCTGCTTCTAACAGAGTTGTTTTAAGATAATCAGGGTATTGGGCAACAGGCTCTACTTTGTGTTGCGCTAATAATTCAGGAAACAAACGCTCGGTCATTTTACGATTTTCGAGCATATACGACACCCCTGATGGTGTGCGTAGATTATCCTCTAGCACATAATAAGTGCCATCACTGTGACGAATTAAATCAATGCCCGCAATGTGTGCATAAATATTATGCGGCAAGTCTAAGCCTTGCATGGCGGCTTGATAGTGTTCATTACCTAAAATTTGCTCAGGTGGAATAATGCCCGCTTTTAAAATAAGCTGTTCATGGTAAATATCGTGCAAAAAGGCATTTAAGGCTTGCACCCGCTGCTCACAGCCTTTGGACATAATCGCCCATTCATCTGCACTAATAATGCGCGGAATCATATCAAAGGGAATTAGCCGCTCAGTGCCTGTTTCTTCGCCATACACGGTAAAAGTAATACCCTGTTGTCGAAAGCGCAAATCCGCTTCTTGTTTTTTAAATAATAATGATTCTAAAGGACTATGTTGTAACCATGAGCTGACATGCTGATAACTTTCCCTGCATCCTTCGGATGACATCATTTCATCATAATAATTAGGGTTAGAAACGTAGCCATTAGGATATTCAATTGCAGTATTTTGACATGCCATATATTTGCTCCTTCGTTGGAGTAAAAGGATGAGCGAATAATATGACGCACTCATGAAAACCAAGAATAGCGTTTAATATCTCACCCTTGTGATAGTTAAGTCATTATTTTGCAAGATACTTGCCAACTTTTTTGGCTAGTTTTTTATTTTTTTGCACTATTTTGGGGCGTTTGCTTTAAAAACTTAGAACTTATGCCCTCCACTCTTTTAACATACACCTATTGTTTGACCTTTGACAGTAGTTATCCAGCGTCATTAACAACACCTAAACATACATGAACGGTTCAAACGAGCTGTAATTTTATTTAACAATACGCGCCACTTGTAGCAAATCCACTTGATAACGCACCAAAAACACCGTGTTATTTTTTTGATTGATTATATGCTGTTGATGATATTCGGCACTCAAGCGAATACCTTGTGGCAATAGCCAAACTCCGCCCAAACCGACACGATATGAGGTGCCCGTACTTTTGCCAATCTCTGCCTCACCAGCAATTAACGCAGCATTAGCACCAACTAAATCATGACGGCCTTGTAAATTTTCAACTCTAATATAACTTTGCAAACTTGGCTTTATTTGATAATTTGCCGTTAACCAAGCACCTGTTATTAAGCCCGTATAATCCACTTGCCCCGACAAAGAAGACAAATTACCTGTTTCTTTTTTAAGCCACACTTCGCCATTAAGCATCGTTTTTAAATCAGGAAAACGCCATTGTGCGGCCAAGACAGCTAACTGACTATCCCCCTTAAAACACACGATATTAGCTGTTGCTTTATCACAACTTGCTTGACTATGTGTATGCGTTAAAGCGTTTTGTTGCTCGGTAGCTCGACCACTGACTTTAAATTGCGCCAAGCTCAGTTGCATATAATTGTCATCTTGCTGCCAGCCTAATCTTGCATTAACCGCATTAAATCCTGACTCAGCATTACTGGGAAAAGACTCGCCCTTAAAAACACCGCCCCCCACTGACCAACCATTTTCGTGTTGCCAACTCAAGTCTAAGCCATCATCGCGCCAGCCCTCAGCAATACTCGCCCTCATGACTAAAGGTTCAACACCCATTTGCCATTGATGACTATGTTCAAGATTTTGTTTACCTAACGCCACATATTGTCGCCCTACTCGCGCACTGAGCATATTATTCATATCAATATCATAGTCATAGTTGAGCCATGCTTGTTCTAACTCAAATGTGTCTCCTGTATCTTGACCGTGATACGCACCTTTAAATAAAGTTTTTACATTGCTTGTCCACTGTGCTTGCAAGCCTACATCAACATAATCAAAGGCGTTACCTTGCTTATAAGCCGCTAGTGCGCCCGTCTCCAAGGCATTATCTAAATTAGCCACAGGATAATCAGCATCACTGTTTAAGTACCGCCCACCTACATTTAACATAGGCACAAATTTATCATCGGTGGTGATTTCGTGTGCTTGCGTCACAACTGACAACAAACACAAACTATAAAGTAACTTTGCAGGCATGATTTAAGGATTCTTAGACAAAAAAGGATTAGCAAATTTAGGGTTATGCAAAAATTCGTCATCGGTGAGGGTTTTTAAAAAAGCGACAATATCGGCTTTTTCTTGTTCATTTAAATCAATGCGCGTGATTAGCTCACTTTTAAAAGGATTATTGCGGCCATCGCCCGTATTTATTCCCTGTGTAATGTTTCGTCCCCCAGCAGCATAAAAATCCAATACTGCCTCTAAAGTTGGCATTGAACCATCGTGCATATAAGGGGCTGTTACCGAAACATTACGCAAACTGGGCGCACGAAACTTGCCCATATCTTGCGGTTTGCCTGACAGCTCAAACACACCACGATTAGGAAAAGGAAATTCACCTGTACCGCCAATATTAAATAAACCTGTATTATGAAACGGTGTTTCTATAACCCTTGTTCCTGCATGACGTACTTGGTCATTAAAATTAAAGCTCCCATGACAATGAAAACACTCCGCTTTTTCGCCAAAAAACAGGTTTTTGCCGCGTAATTCACTATCGCTTAATGTTGCTTGGCCTTGATTATATTGGTCATACCGCGAATTACCCGAAATCAAAATACGCTGAAAACTGGCAATCGCTTTAATAATATTGGCATAGTTAATCGGCTGATTTTGCTCGGAATAGGCTTGTTTAAATAATTGCTGGTACTGATTATCTTGCTCAAAACGCTGTAATACTTGGGATTTATTTGCATCATTAATGCCTAGTTCAACAGGATTATCGCCAAACATCGGCACTTCCATTTGTCGCTCAAGACTGGTCAATGCAGGGTTTGCCCATGTTAAGGTAGCGTTATAAACCACATTGGCTAAACCTTGCGAATTACGCGGATGAAGCTCTGCTGTTGAACCTTGCGCTACCATCAAACCATCAGTAAAGGCTTTTTGTTGCAAATGGCAAGTAGCACACGCTTGCAAACCGTTACCCGATAAACGCTCATCGTAAAACAAATGCCGTCCTAACTCGACTTTAGCGGCAGTCATTGGATTACTAGCAGGAACAAACGGCGTAGGAAAAGACGGTGGCAACTGCCATTGCCAAGTTGATGTGCTTAAATTAGGTTCTTTAACTGTTGTTCCCGTGTTACAGGCAACTAACAACAAAGAACTACATAATAAATAAAATAACGGTTTCATAAATAGTGTATTAAAAATGCTTTAATTTGAGTGGCTTAGATTACGCTCAGCCACCACGACTACTCTGAGCCAGTACAACTCAGCTTAGCCACCACGACTTTTTCTATTCCCACGATTCTGCCCAACACGTAAAAGCTGCCTCCTGATTAGAATCGAAGAAAAACACTACTTATTCATCACCTTGAACACCGTTTGTGTTTTAGTGGCACTGCCATTACCAGTCGCCAAGTCCAAACCAAATGCCTCAAAAAGAGCAGGACACTCTTTATCAGTTGCGCCCGACATACAGCCCACTGCCCCATTTTGATTAATGCCAATATCTGAATTTGCTAACAAAGCCGCCAAATCGAAAACCACTGTTTGTTTGCTCATCTCAAAATTATTTAGCGTAATATTGGCTAAATTGGCATTGGTACAGCTATATCCTGTCGCGTCTGTGCCAGTACAATTTGTTGAGCCAATATGCACCACCCAACTGCTAACGACTGCATCATCAGTAGTATCAGGTGTGCCTTTTTGATTGATAACACCACTTGTAGGCTGCAACTCAATTTTTGCGAACTTGCGGCCAAGCTGCCAGCCCCAATCCATTGCTGCAATATCCAATGGCTTAGTTATTTTTGTAATAGCACTGTGATTTAGAGCAATGCTTTTACCTATTGCATCTGTGCCTGTATCTGGCACACCTAAGCTAAATTCAATACCTGTGTAAGTATCGCTAGGCACTGTTCCTGTAATAGCAGTATAAGTGTCTGCTGTACCTGCACTACACGCACCTGTGGCATCTTCAAAATCAAGCAAGGCCACCCCAAAATCTTGATAGTCATTGGCGGTCAAACTCACTGCTACCGCCTCGCCTTTGCTGTTAATGAGTTTTAAATTAGAAATATAAAAGCGTAAATCTTGAATTTGTGCGGTTTTATTGGATGTTCCTAAGTTGGCCACTTCATTGACTGCACCACATTTAACATCAGCACCATTAGCTTGTGCGGCAAATGAAATGGCAACATCTTGAGTCGATTTTACAACTGGCAAAGAATTAGCGGTATTACTATTCGTTTCACTACCATTACCACCACAAGCTACCAACAACATACCTAAAGAGACACTCGTCATTACTGATAAAATACGCATGGCTCACTCACTCTCAAATTTTGCGTATTTTAATAAATTTTAATCTGTTAGAAGTGCGACATGATGTCGCAGGCGCGGCAGCCAATGTAGCAGCAAAAAACTATGCTACTATCTATTAAGACTTACGCGGTTATCGCTTTTTGCTCACATTTCAACCGTTTTCAACGGTTTTATATTCACAAAACGCGCTAATTTCGGTGAAATGCGTAAGTCCTATCCATGTCATCAACATTCAAAAACATATAACAACCCAACGCTTTTGCCGAGAACAACACCATGTCCTACACCATTCAAGGCTTTTTTGAACCACAATTTCAGCACGTGATTGATGTTTTCTTGGCGCAACTTCCTCAAGAGCCGCGTCAAGGTGGGGCTGCACTCACCGTGTATCACCGCAATCAAAAAGTAGTAGATGTTTGGGCAGGAGTCAGTAACAAACAAGGTAAACCTTGGCAAGCCAACACCATGAGTATTAGCTACTCCACTACCAAAGGCGTGCTTAGCACCTTAGTCCATATTTTGGTAGATGAAGGCTTATTAGACTATGACCGCCCAATAGCCGATTATTGGCCTGCTTTTGCTCAAAATGGCAAACACAGCATTACTTTGCGCCATGTACTCACCCATGAAGCAGGCTTGTATCATTTACGCAGTATGATTGACGATGCTCATGAAATGTTAGATTGGCCACATATGCTACAAAAAATTGAGCAAGCAACTCCCCTTCATGCCGCTGGTGCGCGTGTCGGTTATCATGCCATTTCGTTTGGATGGATTGTGGGTGGTTTAATCGAAAAAGTGAGTGGAGAGCCTTTAGCACAAACCTTAGCCAAAAAAATCACTCAACCCTTACAATTAGATGGTTGTTATATAGGTGTGCCTGAATCAGAACTTGCTCGTTGCAGCGAAATTATTGGTGCTGCTCGCTATAATCCAAACAAAGCTGCTCCTTCTAAATTTGTGCAACTGCAACAACAACTGACCGATAAAGCCTTGCGTTTAACTGGCTTTGACCCTAATACAGCTGCCGAGGCATTGATTCCCAAAGGCATGAGTCGCTTTTATTTAGATGAGCCAAAAAGTTTACAAGCCTGTAATGCGGGTGCGGGGGGGGTGTTTACTGCGCGTTCTTTAGCCAAAATCTATGCCGCTTTGGCTAATTGGGGCGAATTAGATGGCGTACGTTTGTTATCAGCACAGACTTTGCGCGAGGTGGTCAAAGTTTATAATCATCAACGAGGCGATGTTGTGCCAATGCCAATGCACTGGCGTTTGGGCTATCATCGGGTGTTTACCACTTGGCCACGTACACCACACGCCTTTGGTCATTTTGGTTATGGTGGCTCAGGCGCATGGGCAGACCCATCACGACATTTGGCGGTAGGCTATATTGTTAATACAGGGAGTGGCTCGCCCTTTGCCGATTTGCGTTTGTGGCGCATCAACACGGCAATTATAGAGACAGTTGAGAAATTGCGTTAGTTGTAACCCATGTGATAACACCGGGGTTATGGCAGAGTTAAGGCAATAAATGAGTGTTTTGGAAGATATTTAGCCCCGTATTCTGCTACGCTGCATACAGCTACACATCAAAAAACAGGCGAACTGTAGCGTTTTTAATAGAATGCTGCAAGCAATTACTAAATGCTGTTAGAATTAGAGTTTTTCACGATTGCTGTGTACAACAGCTTTTAGCCATTTCCGAACATATAGAGGAACAGCCATGACCATTACTCATGCCAATGCTCAACAATGGGCAACTGATTATGAAGAAAAAACGCCACAAGAAATTTTAGCACTCGCTTTAGAAAATTTTCCTGATGTTGCTATTTCTTTTAGTGGTGCAGAAGATGTTGTATTAGTTGATATGGCCGCTAAATTAGGCAAGCCATTTCGTGTATTTAGTTTAGACACAGGTCGTTTACACGCTGAAACTTATCAATTTATTGAAAAAGTACGCAATCACTATAAAGTTAATATCGAAATTTGCTTCCCAGAATCTGCACAAGTGCAAGAAATGGTCAATGCTAAAGGTTTGTTTAGCTTTTATGCTGATGACCATAAAGAGTGCTGTACCGTACGTAAAGTTGCACCATTAAAGAAAAAACTAGCGACTTTAGATGCATGGATTACAGGTCAACGTAAAGACCAAAGCCCAGGTACACGTTTAGCTGTGCCTGTAGTACAAGCTGATGCTGCGTTTAGTGGTGCTGGCAAACAATTAATTAAGTTTAATCCTTTGTCTAACTGGTCTTCTGCACAAGTGTGGGACTATATTCGTAGCAACGAAGTACCTTACAATGCTTTACATGAAAAAGGCTTTACCAGTATTGGTTGTGAGCCTTGCACACGCGCTATTTTACCAAACCAACACGAGCGTGAAGGTCGCTGGTGGTGGGAAGAAGCCACGAAAAAAGAGTGTGGTTTACATGCGGTAAATATTAAGTAATAAAATCCCCCTAGCCCCCTTTATAAAAGGGGGAACTTCCTCCTTTTGTAAAGGAGGGTTGGGGGAGGATTTAAATAACGAGGATTTCATAATGCACATTACCATGGTCAAAAAGATTTTAGCAGATGGCTCACCTTGCAAAAAATGTGGTGAAGTGTTGGCAAAAATGGAAGCTGATGACCAATTAAAATTTATGAATGAAATTTTAGTCGCTGATGAGCGTGATCCAGAATCAGCAGGTATGCAATTAGCAAAAAAACTTGGCGTTGACCGTGCCCCATTTTTTGTGGTGAGCCAAGATGACGGCAGCCAAACCATTTATACAGTGTATTTAAAGTTTGTTAAAGAAGTGCTTAATGCCACAACTAATGAAAAAGAAGAACTCAAAGAATTAATGAATAATAGTCAAGATTTAGACTTTTTGTAAACAGTCAGGTGTCTGTAAAAAACTTTTATTTCTGAGATAACCCTATGTCTTTATTTATTACTTTTCAACATTTAGTGCCACAACACTTATTATCACAAGGTGTTGGTTTGTTGGCGGCTAGCGAAAACAAGCTGATTAAAAATACCTTTATTAAAAATTTCGCTGCTCAATATGACATTAATATGAGCGAAGCCTTAGAAGAAAATCCATTAGCCTATAAGAGTTTTAATGATTTTTTTACTCGCGCTCTAAAGCCCAATGCACGCCCTATTGCTTCTGCAACTAATGCGATTATCTCTCCTGCTGATGGTGCAATTTCACAACTAGGCGCAATTAGTGCCGACAAAATTTTTCAAGCTAAAGGCCATGACTATAGTGTGGCGACTTTATTAGGCGGAGATGAGCAACGCGCTCAAGCCTTTATCGGGGGTCAATTTGCCACGGTTTATTTATCGCCACGTGATTATCATCGGGTGCATATGCCGTTTACAGGTAAATTAGTCGAAACCATTTATGTGGCAGGTGATTTATTTTCGGTAAATACTACCACTGCCGAAAATGTACCTAATTTATTTGCCCGTAACGAACGTTTGGTGTGTCTGTTTGAGACTGAGCTTGGCAAAATGGCCGTTGTCTTAGTGGGTGCAATGATTGTGGCAGGTATAGCCACAACATGGGCAGGCAATATTCAACCTCACGGCAAAAAAATTATTAAAACAGACTACCAGCATGCCAATATTGTGTTAAACAAAGGGGATGAATTAGGCCGTTTTTATTTAGGCTCTACGGCGATTGTGTTATTTGAAAAAAATGTCATGCAATGGCAAGATAATCTAAAAGCGACAGATAGCGTGCGTATGGGACAAATGATAGCCAACACACTTTAATAGGTAGGACTGATATACAAGGCGGTTGCTATGCGTATTACCCTTAAACAACTCGCTGTTTTTGTCGCTGTTGCCAAACATGGCACAGTGACTCGTGCAGCCGCTGAGTTAAACCTAACGCAAAGTGCAGCCAGCATGGCCTTGTCTGATTTTGAAGGACAACTCGACTGTTTGCTATTTGACCGCATCGGCAAACGTTTGCAACTTAATGATTTAGGTCGAAAACTATTACCCCACGCCATCAATACCGTGGCTCATGCCAACGAATTAGAATCCATTGCGCGTGGTCATGGCGACAAAGTTGGCAGTTTAAAAATTGGAGCGAGTTTAACGATAGGTAACTATCTGATGCCCTCACTGATTGCCAATTTTATGAATGAGCATCCGCAATGTCAGCTGAGTTTAGACATTGCTAATACCAGTCAAATCATTCAATCCTTAGAGCAGTTTGAGCTTGATATTGGTTTTATAGAAGGTTTTTGCCATACCCCTAATTTGGAAGCAATTCCGTGGCAGTGTGATGAATTAGTGGTATTTTGTGCCCCTAATCATCCACTTGCTCAAAGGCAAAGTGTTCGCTCGTTAAAAGAAAGTGACTTTTATGATGCCCAATGGATTTTGCGCGAATCAGGCTCAGGCACACGCGAAGTTTTTGATAATGCTGTTATAGGCCGATTGCCTCAGTTACATATTTTGCTAGAGCTTGGCCATACCGAAGCGATACAAAGAGTGGTTGCAAGCGGACTTGGCATAGGTTGTGCATCACGTTTATCACTCGATGAAGCCCTACAAACAGGGACGCTTACCCTGTTGCACACGCCGTTTTGGGATTTAAAACGGCAATTATTTATGTTAATTCATCGACAAAAATATCGCACTTATGGTGTAGAATGCTTTATAGAGCATACAATCAACAAATAACTGACTCAGTATAAAACTGGATAGTGTGCTTTTACTAAAAACATCTATACAATAAAAATTAGCGACAAATTTACACGGATACAGACAGGTTAGCCCAACATGACAACAATAAACCAAGTATTGGCACAAAATCTTCCTGAGCGCAATTTAAGCCAATTAAGTCTTGTCAATCACTCCAAAAATGACATGATTAAGTGGGTGCACGCCTTACCTATTATGAATGTCGGTGAAACCACCAAACAACTGTATCAAACCTTACAAGAACTCACCCGTGTTAAAATGTCCGAAGAAACACGTTATGAGTTACTCGAAATACTACGCCCTACCGTACATAATATTTTACATGCGCTGGCCAAACACTATCTTAATCAAGCGGTACTTCTGCCTGACCGCGCCAACAAAGTCGCCTCCTTAGCACAATCATTACGCACCTATTTGGCAACCGCCTACAAAGTTGTTGCTTATGACTGTTCCGAAAAACTAATGACCAAGTTAAGTATTATTGGTATTGGTCGTCGTCAACAATTACAGCTTGCTGCTCAGGCTTTTGAACGCGCTATTACTGAACTAAATGGCTTATTATTAGAAACACAATTATTATATTTACCTGCGCCAGCAGGACTTTGGTCAGACTTACACACCTTACACCATGCTGCAAGCACTCATGGCGTTGCCAGTATTGCCGTGGCCGACAGTCACTTAGCGTTTTGCCAAGAAATCACTCCACACGAAGCCTATTTAAGAACCATTGTCTTAGCCAGTAGCCAAACCAACAAACTACGTCAAACCGAAATTAGACAAATTTTTGATGCCAGCGAAATTTGGGCTCATCACCTTAAATTAAAGCCAAAATTTCAAATCTCCGATTTGTTGTTAATTGATATTGATGGCGATTTGCCACCAACCTATGTCTCAAAAGCGGCCGATGTTCCCCAAGCACATTAT
This sequence comes from Moraxellaceae bacterium, assembly GCA_024234595.1. Classification (GTDB taxonomy): domain Bacteria; phylum Pseudomonadota; class Gammaproteobacteria; order Pseudomonadales; family Moraxellaceae; genus Agitococcus. Next base: position 170,867 of record JACKNZ010000005.1, read on the forward strand.
GTTGATGCCAGCAAATTTGTGCAGCATTTACAGGCGGTACAAACCACACCTAATAGTCAATTACATCATGGCGAACAACTCAACCCTAGCTTAATTCAGCATTTAATTGGCTCATGGAGTAGTCCTTCTGAGCGTACATTTGCGCGTCGCAGTTATGACGGTCAATTATTGGTCTGTTTAGGCTTAACTGCATCACACTATCATATTGCCAACGAAGTTGAATTTGAGCACTTCTTGAACTTGCCTGCTGACTTCTCAGAAGAAGAGAGAAATTTCTTTTTACGTAATGGTGGCGCAAACGACCCACATGAGATTTTAGATTTTAAAATTAGCAGTGTCGCGAGTATTGCCGACGAACAAGATGTCAAAGTACCTCGTACTAAAAGCCAGTCGGGGCTATATCCACCGTATGAAGCGATGATTGTTAACATCAGTCCAGGTGGATATTGTATTCGTTGGGATTGTGAACCACCAATGAGTTTGCGTACTGGTGAGATTTTAGCAATGCGTGAACCCAGCGAAAAGTCTTGGACGATTGGCATTATTCGTTGGGTCAAGCAACTGCCTACTAAAGGGGCTGAGGCAGGTATCGAAATTATCTCAGGTACAGTCAAACCTTGTGGCGCACGCGTACTCAAAAAAACAGGCGAACGTACCGAATATATGCGTACATTTTTGTTGCCCGAAGTCAAATCAATGGGTCGTCCAGCCACCTTAATTACACCCAATGTTTCGTTTAGAACTGGCTACAACGTCATGTTAAGACAAGGTAACGAAGAGCAAAAAGCTCAATTAACCACCGAAACCATGACCACACAAAGTTTTAGTCAATTTACCTTTACATGGTTGCAAGCACCTGCACTTAAAACGCAGATTAACAACACTGTTGAAAAATCGGAAGCAAAAGATGATTTTGATACCTTGTGGGGAAACTTATAACGTCGATAAACCATCAAATTAAGCCACCTAAACTGTTGATAATTTGCTGACAACTTAACAGGTGGCAGATAAATCTTTTACCTTATTGCTTGAATTTTGTTATAGTAGGCTAGTGTGCGTGTGTTTTTTAACAACTCACGCCAAAAAAGCCTCTGATTTTATTTAGGATTTTTATCCCTATGGCCACAAAAAGTGAAACCCTGCGCTTGTTGGTCTTGCATTCATCTGCAGACAATACCGAAGATATTATTAAAACCCTAAAAGGTGCAGGCACTCCAACACGTCCACAACTGATTGCTACCTTAGAAGATTTTAAAGACCTCATCAAAAATCAAGTATGGGATTTAGTATTAGCGGCCGAAACCATGAGCGATGGTAATTTTACCGATGCCTTGATGTATATTCGTGACTCCGATAAAGATATTCCGCTCATTGTATTGATAAACGAATATGACGAAGAAATTATTGTCGAAGCACTAGAAAATAACGCTGCCGATGCCATTGTTTACAATCAACATCAACATATTGTTTATGCTATCAAGCGCGAAATTAGTAACTTATACCATCGTCGCGCCAAACGTGCTGCCGAATCCTTTTTAAAAGAAACCGAAAAACGCTGCCAATTACTGTTAGAAAACTCCCGTGATGCCATTGCTTATGTCCATGATGGTATGCACATTTATGCTAACAAAGCCTATGTTGAATTATTTGGCTATGAATCGGGTGAAGACCTCGAAGGTATGCCCATCATTGACCTTGTTGGCAAACAAGACTTAAGCAACTTTAAAGAGTATTTACGCGCTTATAGTAAAGGCGAAAAAATCTCTAAAGACCTTAAATTTCATGGCGTAAAAGCGGATGGCGACCAAATTGACGCCATGATGCAGCTATCAACCGCTAGCTATGATGGTGAACGATGCACACAAATTATTATTCGACGTGATGACAGCGAAGGCAAAGCCACCCTATTGGCCGAGCAATTAAAAGTGGCTACCTCTATTGACCAACTCACAGGCTTACCCAATCGTGTGCGGCTCGAAGAAGGTTTGGAAGATACCCTACTCATTGCACGTCGCGATAAAGTGCAAAGTGCCTTGTTTTACATGGCGATTGATAACTTACCCTACATTACATCAAACGCGGGCATTGTCGGTGCTGATAATGTGGTTGTTGATTTGGCAAAGCTCCTCGAAAGCCTATTCCCCAATGCCTTGTTAGCGCGTTTTAGCGATACTGTATTTGCCGCTATTTTACAAGATAGCAATATGGAAGCGGCCAAACAGCAAGCTGAAAAAGTTTGTCATGATGTTTACGAAAAACTATTTGATATTCCTAATGGCAAAACTATTCAGACCTCGCTCAGTATTGGTGTCGCCATGATTGGCGAAACTGCGCCCGATGTCCCCGAATTATTGTCCAGAGCAGTAAATGCTTCTGCTAAAGTTAAAATTCTTAATAAAGGCACAGGCAATGGTGTAAGCGTTTATAACCCTGCCGAAAATGCCGCAGCTAACGATTCTGCCCTACGCGAGTTGTTGGTAGAAGCTTTAGAGAAAAATAAATTTAAATTACTGTTTCAGCCATTATTTGATGTTGAAGATGAAACCGCTCAATTCTACGAAGTGTTTGTACGCCTACCTTTAGCCGATGGCAAAGTGATGACTCCTGATGAGTTTTTAGACGTTGCTCAACGCTATCAACTGGGTGGTAAAATCGACCGTTGGATTCTTATTAACGCCTGTAAACGCCTTAAAGAGCATTTAGCTCGTCATCCCAATAGCCGTTTATTATTAAATCTGACCGCAGAATCTATTCAAGACGCGAGCTTGCCAGAGTTAATTATCAAACTATCAAAAGCGATTGACCCCAAAGGCAAACCCTTGGTGATTCAGTTCTCCGAAAACGATGTGGTGACCTATCTCAAGAACGCTAAAGACCAATCGACCGTATTGCGCGACAACGGAATTGCAGTATCAATTACCAACTTTGGTTGTACACTCAACCCGACTAACACGCTAAAACACGTCGAAGCGGAATACATAAAACTCGACCGCTCTTTTACCCAAGACCTGACTCAAGAAGCCAATTTGGATAACACCAAAAAAATGGCTGCCGAGCTTAATGGCTTAGATAAGCGAGTGATTGTGTCTTATGTCGAAAATGCCGCCACCGTTTCTAAACTATGGACAATGGGTGTGCGCTATTTACAAGGTTATTATTTGCAACCGCCCTCTGAAAACATGGTTTACGAGAGTGGGGAGTAATTTTTGTTTCTTTTTAAGAAACACCTACTCCATCAAATAGCCTCTACCTACCCTGCTTCTTAAGCCTTATGCTTACTCCATTGTTTGTTATATGGAGTAAGCATTATGTTAGCCGTCCATGCCAATAGTCATCGTGGTCAAGCCAGTTATGGTTGGCTCGATGCCCGTTATAGTTTTTCTTTTGCATCATGGTACGACCCACGTTATATGGGGGTTGCCAGTTTGCGCGTGATTAACGAAGACAAAGTAAAACCTTTAACAGGTTTTGCGATGCACAGCCACAGTAATATGGAAATCTTGACCTATATCTTGTCGGGTGAAATTAGCCATCAAGATAGTATGGGCAATAAAACCACCATCAGTGCAGGCGAATGCCAACTTATGAGCGCGGGGCGCGGTGTTAGCCACAGCGAAAAAAATCAGCACCCGACCCAAACTTTGCACTTATTGCAAATTTGGCTTGTCCCTAATCAAGAAAATACCGAACCTCGTTATCAACAAGTTCGTCTTGATAACAGCAAAGGACTAGTACAAATTGCCAGTCCCAACGAGGGTGAAGGCTTAATGCACATCAAACAAGATGCGGCTATTTACCGCCTTAAATTTGAAACTGGCCAAACCATTAAGTTGCCGCATCAACGTGCATATGGTTATTTGCACTTAATTAACGGCCAAGGTAGCGTACAAAACATTAACTTAAACTCAGGTGATGCGTTAATTAGCAAAGATGAACAATCGCTTGAATTTGTCTCCCATAATGCAGGTGAAGCCCTGTGGTTTGATTTAGCTTAGAACTGGAGTAATGATATGAGTAACCCCTTAAATAACGATGCCTTAGCGCAACTTTTTAGTGAAGCAAGAACCTTTTCGACATGGCAAAACAAGTCAATCAGCACTGAATTATTGCACCAACTGTATGAATTGGTGAAATATGCACCCACGTCGGCTAATAGCTCTCCTGCTCGTTTTGTGTTTGTCACCAGTCCCGACGCTAAAGCCAAACTCAAACCAGCTTTAGCGGAAGGTAATATTGAAAAAACCATGTCAGCACCTGTGACCGTGATTGTGGCAGCCGATTATCAATTTTATGAACAGTTACCACAGTTATTTCCACAGGTAGATGCTAAATCGTGGTTTGTGGGTAATCAAGGCTTGATTGACAGCACTGCTTTTAGAAATAGCTCTTTACAAGGGGCGTATTTAATCATGGCGGCACGCGCTTTGGGATTGGATACGGGCGCAATGTCTGGCTTTGATAATGCCGCCGTTGATGCTGCATTTTTTGCAGGCACATCAGTCAAATCAAACTTTTTGATTAACCTAGGATATGGCGATGTTGAAAAATTACACCCACGCAATCCACGATTAAGTTTTGAGCAAGCTGCATTGATTGTTTAGTTTTTTGCTAAGACTAAATCTTCTTTCGACGACTCTGTAAATAACTTTGTGTAAACACGAGTTAGCTGAAGTTATCTAAATGGTCTTCAAATTCGATAAAAAACCTAGTCATAGCAGTACACCAATCACGAATGGGCTATACAAAGAGATACTATAAGAAGGCAAAAAATGTCAGTCAGTAAACAATTAATACTCGCCAATGGTTTTATCGCTATTTGTATGGATTCATTGTGGATGCGTTTTAAGCTGAGTTTTTTATTGTGTTTTAAGTATGGCTTTTTACGTGAAGGACAATGGTCGCCTACAGAAAATGATGAGATGATTTATGCCCATTTTGTTCGTGATAATTTGCGGATTCTAGTGGGCTGGGATCAACGTTTAGGCCATTATTTATTAGCCGATAATCAACAAAGTAATGTTTTTTTAAGAAGTTTTTATCAAGACCATGTCATGCGGCCTAGTCACTAATCTTGCTATGACTATACAAATTCATTTCACACAAACCAAATTACATCTTATTGATTTTCAACAATTAGATTGGTGTTGGCAGTTAGAAGAGAGTTTTAGTGAAGTTTATTTTGAAGCAATTGCCGAAGGTGTTTCAGGGAAAAATATCATTAAAGCCTGTACACTTATGTTCGATGGCATACATGTGATGTTAACCACAGGTGATATTTTAAGTTATTATTTTCAAGAGATGAACCTTGCTACCTATACGACATTAACCAAACATCTTAAGCATATTTATCAAGCGTATCCAAATTTAGTGGAAATATTAGACTAATTGAGCTTTAACGCTCAATTAGTCAGCCAAATAAAACGTTAAACGCTTAGATTCCACGATGATTATCATGGCGTGGACATTCACCACGATGTGCTGCCTTGTGCATTTTATCAAACTTAGTCATTTGCTCAGCCGTCAAAACGGAGCTTAGCTCTTTACGTTGATCATCCATCAACTTTTCGACCTCTTCCTGTTCTTGCTCGTGACGAGCTTCATGCTGCTCACGTAGTTTATCCATCGCCGCACGATGTTTGTCCATCAACTGACTCAGCTTTTCTTGTTGCTGATTGCTTAAGTTGAGCTTTTCTAAAGGCATCGGTGGTGGGCGATTACCTTCAGGCATGGCATAGCTATAACCTGCTAACGCAGAGATTAAACCAATCATTAAAAGAGATTTTTTCATGTTAAATACCTCGTTGCTATATCTTACGACTTACGCTGCTATACCAGCGGTTAAGCTGGCAACAAAACCGTTAGTAACATCACCTGTGACGGTGGTCATTTGATAGCTTGTACCATCACTAAAAATGTTATCGGCACTAAAGCTAGTCACGGATGTATTTTGACCACGACTACTGTATAAGCTGCTGTTATAAACAACTTTAGTAATATCTTGTGGAAAAGCCATTTGTGAGGTGGCTATTGCACTGACATTTAAGTTGTTGGCTAAATACACTTGAAAATGAATATGAGTAATGCGACCTGCATACCAACCGGGATAGATAGTGGTAAAAGTGACTTCGCCATTGTCATCGGTAACTTGAACTCCCCTTAAAAAGGTTTCATTAGCATGATTGCCATTTTGGCCTGAGCTATAACCTGAGTATTGACCATCTTTATCACAATGCCAAATGTAAACAGCGGTATTGGCAATTGGTTTACAACTGTCATTGACGTTAACAATCTTGAGTTTAACGGTTAGTAATACGCCTGTTTTTCCTTCAGTCACATCTTGTCTACGCACTGAGGAGTTGCTTAAAAAAGCTAATAAAGGATAAGGGCCAATGGTTTCGGTAGGAATGATGGCGCAGTTACCATTAATCGTGGTGCTACTACTTGACGAGCTAGAGCTGTTTGTTGATGAGCTTGAGCTACTACTGCTGGTGTCTGTGCTACTACTTGTAGTAGAAGATTTATCTTCACTCCCACAACCCAATAAACTTAATGCTCCAAATGCACTTAACGCGCCTAAACCACCCAATATTTGACGACGATTAACGGTATTTGCCTGAGTCATAATGCTTACCCTGTTAGTAAAGTTAGGACTTCTGTATTTCATCGAAATGCGTAAGAAAGTCCTAAATGTTTTGTTGTTAACAGGCAGTATGGCTAGTAAATGTGCAAGAATTAAGGAGAAAAAGTGCAAAGTTTGTTGAAGAGTTTTGCTGGTTTGTTAATTCATTTCAAACTTATAACCAACACCATATAAGGCATGAATAAACTCTTGCTCGGGGCAAATGCTTGCCATTTTGCGGCGAATTTTTTTGATATGGCTATCAATGGTGCGATCAGAAACCACACGGTGATCTTGATACATGGCATTCATTAATTGTTCGCGGCTAAAAATACGTGTTGGCTGTTCAACTAAAACGGCTAATAGGCTAAATTCAACTGCCGTTAGAGCCAAATCTTGACCATGTAACTTGGCTTGAAAACAGGCTTTATCGAGCTGTAATACAGGTGGCTTTTCGGGGGCTGTGACACTGGTTGGCAATGTACTACGACGCAAAACCGCTTTCACACGAGCCACCACTTCACGCGGGCTAAAGGGCTTACAAATATAGTCATCTGCACCTAACTCTAAACCAAGTAGACGATCAATTTCTTCAACACGAGCAGTGAGTAAAATGATTGGAATATGGCTAGATTGCCTAATGCGTTTGCATAATTCTAGGCCAGAAATAGCAGGCAGCATAATGTCTAATAAAATCAACTGGCAATTATGCGTTGCTAAAAAAGGCTCAACCAAATCACCACGATCTAACACACTACAGACAAAACCTTCGTGTTGTAGATAGTCTTGCAGCAGTTGTGCGATTTTGGTTTCATCTTCGACTAATAAGATATGAGCTGTTTGCATAATTTTATGGTTGCTTAGGAAAAGAAATGTGCCAACATAAGCCACCTAACTCACTGTGACTAGCCGTTAAGCTTGCATGATGTGCATCGGCAATGGCTTTAACAATGGATAAGCCTAAGCCTGAACCACCTGTTTGTCGATGACGAGAACTATCCACTCTAAATAACCGTTCGGTTAAACGCTCTAAATCAGCATCAGGTACACTGGGTGCGGAGTCTTGCCAAATGACAGTCACGGAATCGTCATTGCTGACAATGTCAATTTTGAGTGTGCCATTAACATCGGTGTAACGTAAGGTGTTTTGTGCCAAGTTTAGCCATAATTGTTGTAAGCGTTGATGATCGCCTTCAATGCATACAGGGCTTGGTTGAAAAATAATGTCAATATTTTTCTTGGCAAACTCTAAATCGACATTAAATAACACATGCTCTAAACATTCACTTAAATCAAGGGTTTGCCAGTGATAACTTAAAGAGCCTGCATCGGCTTGAGAAAGTAAATGTAAGTCGTCAACTAAGCGTGATAAGCGTTTAATTTCTTGCCATAGCGATTCTATCTGTTGCATGGATAAAGGACGAATGCCTTCCTGTAATGCTGCTAATTCGCCAGATAAAATGGTTAAAGGCGTGCGCAGCTCATGCGAAATATCAATAATCCATTGTTGTCGGCTGCGTAAACTATGCGCTAAATCAGCCGCTAATTGATTAATCGCTTTGGCGAGTTCATCTAATTCATCTTCGCTTTGCAAAGGAATACGATAGTGATAATCGCCTGCACTCAGGGCTTTTGTGGCTTGATTTAACGGTAAAAGGCGTTTGTTTAGCCATTGGGCAATTAGCCATGCAATCAAAATTGAAATCACCAACAGACTCACACTGCTAATAATAAAGCTTTGTTGTTGTTGTTGTTTAAAAGCCTGATTGAGTTGTTGGCTTTGTTCATGTTGAGGTAAATAACTTAAATAGCCAATTAATTGTTGTTGATCATATAAAGGCAATAATGCGGCCTCTTTAGGAATGGGGCGGCCTGTAAACAAATTACGTTTTTGTGGCGTTAAAATACTTAAACCAAACCAATCATCATGTGGTTGTTGTGGTGGTGGGCGATCATTAGCAAACGGCGGTGGCTGATCAAAATGAGGCTTGGGTGGTTGATGAAAGCGAGGTTGAGGTTGATGAAGCTGTTCATTATATTGACGCGCCAGTTGTGAAAACAAAACTGGGTTATCTTGTAAATCTTGCCATCCTTGATGATGTTGATAGTGTTGTACAAGGTTGCTGGCTAAATCTTGTTGTTTGGCTAAAAATTGTTGACCTAGATAATCACTAAAACCTGCACTAAAATTTAAGTTATTAAACCAATAGAGAATACAGGCTAAAAGGAGGTTAGCGATACTAATAAAAAGAAACAATTTACTGTGTAATTTTAAATGACGTAAAACCCACATTACCTATACCCAAAAAAGTTTATTGATATTGTAAAGAAAATAGTCAAACAAATTGTGTAAGAAAAAAGAAAATTAAACGATTGTGGCTAATTTGGTCATAAGTTTTGCGTAAGGTTGGCAGAAAGGTCGAAGCTTAATCCCCTCCGCATCCTCCGCCACAACCACTATCACCGCCGCTATCACTATCATTACTATTATCGCCCGAACAACTACTACCGCCACCACAACCACTGCCAATATTACTAGCACAATAACTATTCGCTGCTGCACCTAGTGCCATACACTGCAAGCTATATACAAAACCATTAGCAATTTTAAACTCACCATCTAGGGCAAATAATCGCGGCAGTCTTTGAGGGTTAGCGGCATTAATTTTTTCGTGGCGACAGGCTAAGTTCCATGTGCGCTTAATCCCGTTGCTAGCTTGGGTTTGGGTTGTCATTGTTTCGGCAGGATGATGATGTAAAAACTTACCAAAAGCACGTTGGCAAAAACTATTATAGGCTTTGGTTGATAAAATAAAGGCGTGCCATGCTTCATCTGCCGCTTGCGATGGCATACTTAACATTCCTTTACCTCGCGCCATTAACACCATATAAAAATAATCACGCAAACCTTCTAATATTTGCTGTGTTTGAGATGACGTTAAATGTGGATATTTATCGGCAAGTCGGCGCGTAATTGAAGCATCAAAACGTAAGTTTTTGATGACTAATAAACGCTTTTGATTTAATTGCCATTGATAATAACCAACAGCAAAACCTAATATCACTAATACTAAAAACCAACTCATTTTATTCTCCTTCAAGGCTCACGCTTTTAGCCTTTGTTTATTGTTATTTACGCTATCAATACTTATATGGCAAATTTATGACAAAATCATGACAACCCCTGCTCACTGCTCACTGCTCACTGCTCACTGCTCACTGCTCACTGATAACTGATAACTGATAACTGATAACTGATAACTGATAACTGATAACTGATAACTGATGACACATGGCACATTGACAATTAGCTAGATCACTTTAGCATTGAACACCAACATCACTCTCTTTTTGGACTGTCACATGAGCGATAATAAATCACACGCCAGCACCCCAACCAAACGTCTTGTGCGTTTAGCAGGCATGACCGCCAGCATTACGGGTAAAGTGATGAGTAATTCGGTTAAAAGTTTGGTTGGCTCGCCCGAACAAAAAGCCGAAGCGCGTAGCGAAATGTATCACGAAATAGGCAAACAAATTGCCACTACATTAGGTGAGATGAAAGGCGCGGTGATGAAAGTTGGCCAAATAGCCTCACAGTATCAAGATATTTTTCCGCCCGAAATTGCCGCCGCCATGACTAAGCTACAAAAAGAAGCCCCGCCCATGCCGTTTAGCATTATCGAACAACAAATACTCAAAGAATTAGGGGCAAAACCGCACGAAAAATTTGCCGAGTTTGATGAGCAACCCTTTGCAGCCGCCTCAATAGGTCAAGTGCATCGTGCCAAATTACCCACAGGCGAAGACGTGATTGTAAAAGTGCAATACCCAGCCGTTGATGAATGTTGTGAGTCTGACCTTAAACACTTACGCATGGCCTTAAAATTAGCAGGAGTCATTAAGTTAAGCAAAGAATTACAAGAAAAACTCTTTGATGAAATTCGGACTTCTCTGCATGCCGAATTAGATTATCTGCAAGAGGCGGCTAACTTAGTCGAATTTAAGGCTTTTCATGCCACCGACAACAAAGTCATTATTCCGCAAGTGTTTAGTGACTATTCGAGTAAACGCGTTTTAACGCTTAGTTATGAAGCGGGCGATAGTTTGCAGCAAGCCAAACATTATCCACACGCTATTCGTAATGAGATTGGCGAGCGTTTATTTCATGTATTGTGCGAAGAAATGTATCACCTACACGCCCTACACTGTGACTCTCACCCTGGTAATTTTGCCTTTAGACCTGACGGCACGTTAATCATGTATGATTTTGGTTGTGTTAAACGCCTTAATCCGATACTGGTCGCCGACTTAAAGCGTTTAGTACGTGCCGCTTTGGCTAAGGATTATGCCACTGTAGAAATTGTATTACGCGATATAGGGGTGCGTACCGAGATTGGCCATGTACCGCCAGAATATTATTTGGAATGGATAGCCATTTTACTTGCGCCATTACAAGACACACGTTTTGATTTTGCACACAGCCAAGTACACGAGCAAGTCCTCAAGCAAATAAAATCGTTAATGAAGTATTGGGATAGCTTTCAGCCGAGTGCCGAAACCATGATGGTTAATCGTGCAGTGGGTGGCCATTATTGGAATTTTGTGAATTTAGGGGTACACCTTAATTTGCACCAGCCCTTAATGCGTTATCTTAATAGATAACTGGCAAACGCTCATCTAACAGCTACACTTTAATAATATCTACTAACAAAAGATATTAAGGAGTGTATGGTGACTTTTGCTCATGCTCAAACCTTAAATTATCCCTTACACCAATGCCTTAACCCACAAGGCCAATGGTGTGACACAGTTGATAACACACTACAACAGCCCGACTTTTTGCTGGCCGCTTACACCCATTTATGGCGCACACGACTATTTGACCAACGCGCCATTGCCCTACAACGCACAGGACAGCTTGGCACTTATGCCAGTTGTTTAGGACAAGAGGCAATTAGTGCCGCGATAGGTTTTAGCCTACAACCCAATGACGTGTTTGTTCCCTACTACCGCGACCAAGCAGCACAACTACTACGCGGAACAAAAATGCGCTCTATTTTGCAATTTTGGGGCGGTGATGAGTGGGGGTCATTTGATGCACCGTCACAAGACTTTCCAAGCTGTATTCCCATTGCCAATCAAATTACCCATGCCGCTGGCGTAGCCACCGCCCTCAAACTCAAGCATCAAAAACAAGCGGCATTAAGCACTTGTGGCGATGGCGCAAGCTCTCGTGGTGACTTTTACGAAGCCTTAAACCTTGCAGGCGTGTGGCATTTGCCCTTAGTGGTAGTCATCAATAATAATCAATGGGCGATTTCTGTGCCTCTGAGCCAACAAACCGCTTGCGAGACTTTAGCTCAAAAAGCGATTGCCGCAGGTATATTGGGTGTAAGAGTGGACGGCAACGATTTTTTTTCCCTAATGATGGTACTACAAGAAGCCCTACAACGCGCTCGAACAGGTAAAGGCGCAACCCTGATAGAAGCCGTTACCTATCGTTTGTGCGACCACACCACTGCCGATGATATGAGCCGTTATGCTAATTTAGATGAGAAAAATCAAGCACAACAACAAGAGCCATTGATTCGCTTTCAAAAGCTGTTACGGCAACAACTGGGCTGGACAGATACGCAACAACAACAGCTAGAACAAACCTTGCGCCAAGACATAGAACTCGAAGTCAACGCTTATTTAAGTCTGCCTAAACCCAATCCCGATGATATGTTTAGGCATTTATACAGTGAGTTACCCACCGACTTAGCCCATCAACGCGCTGCTTTGTGGCAAGCTAAATCGTGGGAGTAAGCCATGCTAGTTAATTTGGTAGAAGCGGTTGACCTTGCCCTTGCCCGAGCCATGACTGAGGACGAGCAAGTGATTATTTTGGGCGAAGATGTTGGCAAAAATGGTGGGGTTTTTAGAGCTACGCAAGGGCTGCGCGAGCGTTTTGGTGCGCGTAGAGTCTTAGATACCCCCTTAGCCGAAAACTTGATTGCAGGCGTAGCTGTGGGCATGAGTACCCAAGGCTTTAAGCCTGTTGCCGAGATTCAGTTTTTGGGTTTTATTTATGCCGCTTTAGAGCATTTAATTTCTCATGCGGCACGTTTACGCAACCGCACACGTGGCCGTTTATCTTGTCCTTTAACTATTCGCACCCCATTTGGCGGTGGTATTCGCGCGCCCGAACATCATTCCGAAAGTACCGAAGCCCTGTTATGCCACATTGCAGGCTTAAAAGTGGTTGCTCTATCCTCGCCACGCACCGCTTATGGTTTGCTATTGGCGGCTATTCGCAGTCCTGACCCTGTGATTGTGTTAGAGCCTGAGCGCATTTATCGTAGTTTTAAGGAAGAAGTGCTTGATGATGGCCAACAAATTAACCTAGAGCAGTGTTTAGTCTGGCGCAAAGGCACCGATTTAACCTTAATTGCATGGGGAGCTATGGTACAAGACTGCTTGCAAGCGGCTGATGCCTTAGCCTTACAAGGGATTGATGTTGAAGTGATAGATGTCGCGTACTTAAAACCCCTAGATATGCAAACGATAATTAACTCGGTTGCCCTGACTGGCCATTGTGTGATTGTGCAAGAAGCCGTTAAATCTGGCGGTTTAGGCAGTGAGATTGCCGCACGCCTAGCCGATAATGCTTTTTATGCCTTACGCGCTCCGATTAAAATTGTTAGCCCACCCGATGTGATTTTGCCCTATTTTAAGCTAGAGCAAGCCTATTTGCCGCAGGTTGCCGATATTATTCGTGCTTGTTGTGACTTGGTGGAGAACACGCCATGAAACAATTTTTACTGCCCGATTTAGGCGAAGGGTTGCACGAAGCGACCTTGATTGAATGGCAGGTCACACCCCAACAATTTATAAAACAAGGGGAGCTGTTATTAACCGTAGAAACCGCCAAGTCCATAGTCGAAATTCCTGCGCCCGAAGATTTAACGGTAGAAAACTTATTATATCAGCAAGGTCAAGCCATTAAAGTTGGCACTGCTTTATTAAACTATCACAGCACAGAAACCTCACAACAAGCAACCAACCCAAGCAGCAAAAGTATCAGTGTTGTGGGTGAGTTAGCCGAAGCTAATGCCAAGCAAGAGCTACAGCGTGAATTTATCGTAGGCTCACAGCGATTTAGCCAACAAGAACAGCAACAAGCAGCACAGGCTTTACACAGCCATCGCTCACACATGAGGCAAGCCTCGCAAACTTTAGCCTTAACAGGCACACGCTTGGCGATGAGGCAGCAACTTAGCCAAGCACATCAACAAGTTGCACTAGTGACACTTTTTGATGAAGTCTGTGTTAAATGGTCAAATACGAGCAAAGCCTTACCACGTTTGATTACAGCCTTATGTGCCGCCTGCAAAGTTGAGCCTAAACTCAATGCGTGGTTTAAGCATGATTCTTTATTATTACAGCAAGACGTAAACATGGGTTTAGCGGTTAATACGCCGCAAGGTTTGTTAGTGCCTGTGATTGCGCAAGCACAGTTATTGTCAGGCACAGACTTAGAAGAAAAAATTGCTTTAGCTAAACAAGCGGCTAATGAGTTACGCCCTAATAGCGTACAAGCGACTATTAGTTTGTCTAATTTTGGCATGCTGGCAGGACGCTTTGCAACGCCAATGGTTGTACCGCCACAAGTGGCTATTTTGGGGGTAGGACGAATTGAGCTGCGTTATCTACTGTCTAAAAAAGGCAATATCAAAAAACGTACCGTCATACCCTTATCGTTGAGTTTTGACCATCGAGTGTTAACAGGCGCAGAAGCCGCGCGATTTTTAGAGGCGGTGATGGATAACTTATAGGGAGCTACTCGCCCTTACGCGACGCTAACCAACGCCAAATTAAACCATCGGGTCTATCTATACCGTCCATAACATAAGACAGAACTTGCTCATCACGCAAGGTCAACGCCAAACGATATTGGGTACTCGGCGCACCTGCCATCAATAATCGGTCATGCGGTTTTAATAATAAGGCTTCTTCATCAGGCCCTGCCAAAAACTGCCCTCCGCGCAACAAGGCAACAGCATGTAGCTCTAAACGTCTGCCTCGCTCACGATTATCGCGCAGTATTTGTCCTAAACGTATATCACGTTGTTGCCCGAGCATATTAAATACCGCAGGGGCTTCATCAAAATTAAGTCGAACCTCCCATACTTGAGTATCATCGTATGGCAGGTATTCTAATAATCGCTTGACTGTAGTCGGCAACATTCGCCGTAAATGCTCTTGCATTCGGGGTAGAAGCTGCGAAGTCATTGCCGCCAAACATTGCCGCGCAACCATGACACTGGGTACCATCAACATATCAGGTTTTAATGCCTGAAATAACATGGCACTGTGGTCATCATTTTGACGCAATATCACATAAATATCGGGATTAACTTGGCGAGCTAATGCAACCAAAGCCAAATTACGGGTGTCGTCACCTGTCCCCACCACAATCCCAGCAGCATAGGGCAAGTGCGCATTTCTTAATTCATCTAACTCGTCTTGCCACACACCATCAATGTCTTTGGCGGATAAGTTGAGTAATGTTGGATCAATAGGCGTACAAGGCCGCCCTGTTTCGCTTAGGGCATCCACCACAAAACGCCCAAAACGACCATAGCCACAAATAATCCATTGGCCTTCGGGACACTCTCTATCACTTAAACGGCCACTCCCATGTGTTGGTGTTAAACGAGTAAACAGCGTGTGCGCTTCGGGATTTGCTAACAACAACCGCAATTCATCGGTAAACGCTTTAAAGGGATTGATAAGCATATCTGTACCAAAAGCCAACGCACTTTCGGCCACACTTGGCGTTTCGGAACGACAATAAACAGGCACATAAGGGTTAAGTACACGAGCGGCGGCGGCTATACCCAAATTAGTGGCATCGTCAGAGGTCAACGCCAAAACACCTGCTAGTTGTGGATGCGATAAGCCTGCCGCCATTAGCACTTCGGCATTACGCGCATCAGCCATCAAGGCAGGCACACTCAATCCGTGGTCATGTAGTTCTAACTCAAAAATTTCTTGCTCACGCTTTTCTAATACCACTAAACGTTGCCCTGCACGCCCTAGTCTTTCACACAATAATGCCCCTGTTTGACCATAACCACACATTAACCAAAAGGGTTCACGAATGTGTTTGACTTGTCGGCTAAAGTTACCGCGCTTCATGGCCTCCAAAAAAGTTTTATCTTGTGCTAAGGCAATAATGGCGGCTAATTGCCACGCCCATACCGTCACCGACAAATAAATACAAAAGGTTACCCACATCCGTTGCGTATTCGTAAAGGGATAGGGGATTTCGCCAAAACCAATGGTAGTTGCGGTATAGCTCATAAAATAAAAGGCATGAAACCAACTCATTTCAACGGGTTGGCCTTTGTCATCTACGGCAGGAATTAGCACCAAGCCAGTCACGCTAATGGCATAACTCAATATCACCGCTATAATCGGCAATCGCAAGCGGCGTAAGGCAATAAAAAGCGCGGTATTCATTAGCGACGAAACATCACAGTTTCAGCAATCAGTAATATCAACGACACAAAATTAGCTAACATCGCCCCTCCTGCTAACGAGACAATCCCAGCCATTGCCGATGGTGTCATCATGCCAATCACTTGTGTTTGATAGCCCCAATACATAGCAGCCGCCACTAATTGCAAGGAGGCGACTAAACTGGTCGCTAATTGTGTCGCCCCCATGTGAGAACGGTCACCAAATTTAAGGGATGTAGCAATTAAATTAACAATTAACGCTGCTGCAAACTCACCTACATGATGCAATTCGGGACGGTCAATATCACCAATAAAAAAACCAAAATTAAGTGTTGCCGCCAACACAATAAAAAAGGCAAAAATGACTTTTTCTAAATTCATAGTCTATTAGTCCAAAATTAGCATTAAATAAATGCTATTAACTCAGGTCTTTTGGGTGTAGGTGTAAAACAACCAAGGCTTTTTACTGGCTTCAAGAGAATCATATAGTCTTTGTGCAGTATGATTATCCATTGCTGTTGTCCATTGCAACCGACACGCTCCTTGAGAAAGTGCAAAATCCAAACAATGGTTTATCAATGCTCTTCCAACACCTTGTCCACGACTCTCAGGTATCACATATAAATCATTCATCACAGCAACTTTATGTGCAATGGTCGAAGAAAAACAAAAATATACTGTCGCGAAGGCCACTACTTTTTCATCAATTTTGTATAAAAACTGACAACCAAAGGGGTTGTGCTGACCAAACTGTCCAAAAAACACATGATTTTTCTCATCATCAATGTCAGCAACCTGATAAAACGTTTGATATGCTCTAATCAATGGTAAGACTTGCGCCAGATTTTGTCGCGTTACAACTTCTATCATTTTTTAATCGCTACACCTTGAATAATGCTGCCACCAACGCTCACCAATTTAGGGTGCTGATAGCGTTCAATGTCTTTAAATTCAAAACCTGCTTCAAGAATTGTTGCTTCGGTATCTCGATTAAGATGACAACCACACGCCACATGATTCCACAAAGGATTAAGCATATTTTGACAACTCGACAACCACGGCAAGTTCGAACGTACGTGTTCCAAAAACAATAACTCACCGTTAGGCTTTAACACCCGATAAGCCTCCTTAAGAGCTTGTAATGGACTAGGAATGGTACACAACACCAAACACATAATCACTGTATCAAAACTATTATCCGTAAACTCTAAATGATGAGCATCACCCACTGCCAATTTAACTTGGGTATGTGGTGGAGCCTTTTTGACCATAGACTGTGCTTTTTTTAACATCGCTAATTCAGGCTCAATGCCCACTATTTCTTGTGCTTTATCACTATAAAACGGCAAGTTTGCGCCTGTACCAATGCCTATTTCTAACACGCGACCTTGTGCTTGAGCAAGAATCTGTTGGCGTTGTGGTTTCAGTGGTTTAGTAGCGACATCTAGTACCACAGGAAAAATATAATCGGCATACAGTGACATTTTATTATTCTCTTAAATCTGCTAGTTTTTTCCTGTATTTCGCTACGCTGCATACAGGCTACCAATATTTAATTTAATTTTGAACAAACACACTATAAATTTGCTAATGGATGTGTTTTCCACAACGATTGATAATGACCATCAAGCCAAGCGTTATCAATCGCCTCTATCGTGGCAGGTTGCCATTGGGGTTTAAAATCTTTATCGACCAATAAGGCTCGCACGCCTTCTATAAAATCAGGATGACGCGCACATTGCACCGACAATATCAGTTCTTGTCTAAAACAATCCGCCAAGCTCAATGTCTGCCCTTGCTGCCACTGCCTATAAATTAAGGCTGCACTGCTTGGAGAACCTGACCTCAAGGTATTAGCTGCTTTATTAAGCCAAGGATTATCGCTAGCCATCGTTAACTGATGATATAACTGTGCAAAGTCTTGCGTTTGAGTACGTTGTTCAATATCAACAATTGCTTGACTAATATATCCCTGTGCCAAATCGCTTAATTGAAAACGCTGTAATAATAGACTAATTTGCTGATAATGTGCTTGCCTATCCTCTGCCCAATCCAACTGAGTCAAAGACTGTAATACTAATTGTTTGGTACCACTCGCCAAGGCATGGGTCGCAAATTCTATTTGTAGCGCATCTGCAGCGTTAATTTGCGCACCCGTCATCCCCAAAAACAAACCAATTTGACCTAAACGCGACAAAAACCACGATGCGCCAACATCAGGATATAAACCAATACTTATCTCGGGCATGGCTAAGCGTGATGTTTCGGTGACAATCCGATGTGATGCTCCCCGCAACAAACCGATACCACCGCCCATCACAATACCTGTTGCCCACACTATCAATGGCTTTGGGTATTGATGAATCAAATAATCTAAACGATATTCGGCACTAAAAAAATCCAATGCAGTGTTATCTTCAATGCCATGTTCACGCACTGCGATACAAATGCGTTTAACATCACCACCTGCACAAAAAGCTTTTTCGCCAGCTCCATGCACAAATACCGCAACGATACCTTCATCCTTCACCCAAAGTTGTAATTGCTGATATAAAGCTTGTACCATGGTTAAGTTAAGCGAATTTAATGTTTTTTCGCTATTTAATTGCGCCACGCCAACACGTTGACCATCAATACAAACTAACTCTTCAAATAGCACTAAATTCTGTTGACTCATAGGGGTAACTGCCAGTTAATCGGGGTTAAATTATGCTCCACTAAATAAGCATTTACTTTTGAAAAATGCCGACAACCAAAAAATCCACCTCGATTAGCGGCCATTGGCGAAGGATGTGCTGCCCTCAGCACCAAGTGTTTATGCTCATCAATATGTTGGCCTTTTTTTTGGGCATAACTCCCCCACAACAAAAAAACCACGTGTTGACATTGCTCATTGACCACTTTAATCACTTCATCGGTAAACTGCTCCCAACCACGTCCCTGATGAGAGGCTGCCAAACCCGCTTCTACTGTTAACACGCTATTGAGTAACAACACACCTTGCTCCGCCCACGAACTCAAATCACCATGATTTACAGACTGTGCATTAACATCGGTTTGTAATTCACGATAGACATTGCGTAATGATGGCGGAATTGTGATACCTCTCCGCACCGAAAAACACAAACCATGTGCTTGCCCTACTCCATGATAGGGGTCTTGACCCAAAATCACCACTTTGACCTGTGCCAATGGCGTGGTATTGAGCGCGTTAAAATACTCATTGGCAGGCGGATAGATAGTTTTGCCAAGTTTTTTTTGCTCGGCCAAAAATTGGCGCAAATTGGCCATATAAGGCTGCAAAAAAACCTCAGCTAAAGGACTTTTCCAAGATTCATGTAATTGCACACGAGCAAGGGTTTCTTGTTGCTCATTGTTTAGAGAGACAGCAGTATTCATTCCTAATCACTAATCCTAATTTAAATACGACAAATCGACTTTACCTGTAATAACAATAATTGCTTCATTGATTCGCGGTCATAATGACCAACAGGCTGTAACAAACCTTGAATTTCGAGATGACGAATGGTCATCAAAATCAATCGCCCTGCTTCTTGTGGCCTTTCTACGCCAATCAAAGACAGCATTTGTGACACATCTTTAAGCACACTTTGACTATAATCTAAGGCCAATCCGTGTAAACGTTCATCTTGTAATACCGCATACCAAAAGGCTTGTTCGACCATCAATTTATCTCGGTGATTATGTAAACGGTCAATCGCCTCGTCAACCGCCACCTCCACCATATGCTCTACAATGCTAGGTAAAGCTGTACTCAAGTCTGTTCCCGAATATAAAGGATAATTGACTAATAACCATTCATGAATTTTGACCCAGAATGGATTAACAAAGTTTTCCATCACGTCTTTGGCATACAATGTTAAAGCATCTGCCAACAAATCATGAATATCTTTAAAATAATAAGTAGTTGCTGACAGCGGTACACCTGCCTCTTGAGCCACTGCCCGATGACGGACGCCGCGTACACCATCACGTACCATCACGCGCAAGGCCGCTTGCAAAATGGCTAAACGACGCTGCTCACTACTTTGACGCGCAGGCTTACGACCATGATATGAGCTTTTAGAGCTTTTGTTTGTAGGGGTTGCTGACATGTATTTCAAACACTAAAATATAAAGTTCACACAAAAAGAAGATATCACTTCTTGAATAAAAGCGACTAACTCTCTAATATCGCTAAAAATATAACATATTCGCCGAGGCGCGACATGAAAAACTGGATTTTAGTTTCTGCTCTTTTTTTTGCTAGTAGTACCGTATATGCAGCCGACCTCCCCCCTCAAGGGATGAGCATGGCCAAAGTACAACAAAAATATGGTATGCCGAGCACCAAAACCAAAGCCATTGGTAAGCCGCCAATTACGCGTTGGATTTATCCTGACTACACCGTAGTCTTTGAATACAAACATGTTGTTCAAAGTGTACGTATGATTAAAGAAGATACACCTGCCGCCACCACGCCTCAAACAAGTCCAGATACAACACCCTCAACACCTGCTGCTAACGAAGCGGTGATTAAATTAGACGTACAACAATAACTATGTTGATTGTTGGCCATCGTGGTGCCAAAGGTGAAGCCCCCGAAAATACCCTCAGCGGTTTTAAATATTTAAAATCGCTAGGTGTTACCGCCTTAGAATTAGATATTCACGTCTCTAAAGATAAACTATTAGTTGTCATTCACGATGAAAACTTAGAACGCACCACCACAGGGATTGGCCTTGTAAAAGACCATAAAGCAATGGAGCTTGCGGCTTTAAATGCCTGTCATTATTTTTCAGATTGGCCAAACGTTGATGGTGTGCCTTTATTACAAGATGTATTAGCAACAGTGAGTGATTTTGTTCACTTTCAATTAGAAGTTAAAGTTAAAGACGCTGAGGATTATAAAATTGTTGGACGTGAGCTTGCTAAATTATGGCCACAGTTTAGCCAACGCATGGTCACAACCTCTTTTAATACCGATTATTTAGCGTATATACAGCAGCATTATTCACATATTAAACGTGGCTTATTAGTCGAAGACGATTTTACAGGCGATATTATCGCCCTTGCTCAACAACTAAATTGCCAGTTAATTGCTCCTCATCATCATTTATTAAATAAAATGTTAATTGACACTGCTCATCAACAAAACCTTACAGTCTCCACATGGACAGTCAATGAAACCCAACGAATGCAAGAATTATCCGTAATGGGTATAGATAGTTTAATTACAGATTATCCAAGTTTGGCCTTAAAAACCTTAGTCTCGTAGCCCGTGTGCAGTGCAACGCAACACGGGATTATGGGGTTTTATAACTATGATTTTCCTGTATTTCGCTGCGCTACATACAGTCTACAAATAAAGAGCTAAGCAAAAATCATGGTGGTTAAGTAAAGTCGCAGGGCGTTCCCTGAGCGAAGTCGAAGGGAAATTCTAATGCCCACTGCTAAATTTTAGCCCTAAAATCCCCATCACAATCAAGCCAATACACAACAATCGCACGCCATCTTTTGGTTCATTAAACAATATGATGCCAAACAAAGTCGCACCGACTACACCAATACCTGTCCACACCGCATAACTTGTGCCTAGTGGTAGAGTCTTTTGCGCGACTGCCAAAAAATACACCGAAGCAGCCATACCTAACACACAAAATACCGAAGGCCACAGCTTAGTAAAGCCTTCGGTATATTTCATGGTCACAACCCACTGTACTTCAAATACACCTGCCAACAATAAATACACCCATGCCATAAAACTTACTCTGATTTCATAGCATCTTTAATCAACGGATTATTTGTATTGGTTTTTTGGCTAGTTTCGCATTTTTGGGTATCACCGCCACACACAGGACACTCATCACCTGTAAAACGATTTAAACCACCACAAGTCCCTTTAAGGGGTTCTTTTCCCATTAAAACCCCTACTGCCATTAACAAAATCATCAGTACAATGGCAACTAAAGACACTAAAAAAAGACTCATTATTTGTCTCCTCGCAAAAATGGCGCAAATTCGGGACTATATTGCTCACTAAATCCCGTTGGCGTTTTGACCAAATAATATACCGCAAGATGATGCTTTTTAGCCATAATCAATCCTTCTTCTACCCCCAACACATTAAGCGCGGTTGCCCAAGCATCGGCATAAGCGGCGGCTGTTTTATCTTTAAAAACCACCGTTGTGGACACGGTTTTGTGGTTAATGGGTTTGGCCGTGCGTGGGTCAATGGTATGCGAATAACGAATACCGTCTATTTCATGATAGTTACGATACGAGCCTGAGGTAGAAACTATCGCTCCTTGTTGACCTAAATTTAATAGCTGCTCAGGCAAGCCACTGCCATCAGGCTTTTCGATAGCAATTTGCCATGCCTGACCGTTAGGCTTTACCCCTTTGGTAGATAAAGTACCTGCTACCGATACCATATAGCTGTTAATGTGATAGTTAGCGAGGATTTTTTGTAATTCATCAACTGCTAAACCTTCGCCTAGCGATGACAAATTCACAAAAACATTTTTTTGACGTTGTGCTTGGTGTTTTTGGTTATCTAGTACAATAGATTGCCAACCGACATTAAGCCGCGCTTGGGCTATTTCTGTATCTGTTGGTATATGAGTAGGAACAGCTTGCTTACCAAAACCCCACAACTCAATTAACGCACCGATGGTGACATCATACACACCACTTGTGGCTTGGCTAACCGTCAATGCCGTACTTACCCCATCGAAGAGTAACGGACTGAGCGTTTGCCATTGCCCAACAGTACTTTGGTTAAACTTCATCAGTTCGGTGTCATCTTGATAGGTGGACAATACCTGATTCGCCGTATCCAAGCGGCTTTGTAATTGTTGTTGTAACTGCTGATAGCTTAGTTGTGCAGGAAGTTTATCTATTTTGACCGACCATGCCATACTATTGTAAGCAATACCCGACAAGGTGATGGGTTCTTTGGTGGGGGGGGAACAACTGACAATACCCACACTCAATAAAAAAATCAGTAAACCACGCATTATAATTGCTCAATTTTTTTAAGAGCATCTTGCAGACGTTCTGCGCCGTCGATTGGGTTATTTTCAAAAATCATTAAATAACGATATTGCGAACCAGCTTTATTTGCCCATGCTTTACCTAATTTGAGTTTGTTTGCGGAGTCAGAATTATCGCGGTCATCGCCTTTAGTTTCGATGATTAAAATTCGCCCCGACTTGGTTTTAACCATAAAATCAGGATAATGATTCACAAATGCGCCATTGATACAAAAACCTTTGCCTTTGCTTAAATTTCTATGCCACCAAAGCACATTATCTAAACTGGTAATTTCGTTAATAACACGATGCTCAAAGCTGTTTATACTTTCTTCGGTAATATATAAACTTTTGGGAATATCAGGAGCTTTGCCTTTGGGAGTAATCGTTGGTGGCAGTATGAACAATGGCTCAACGCTGATTTTTTCTATCTCAAGCCATTCATTAAATGTTTTATAGGCATGAGCGTCTTGTAACTCTATAATTTTTTGTTTTATTTTTTTGACATAAGCCGTATCACGCTCTAAACAATCTTTTATTTGCTCATGGCTCATTTGAGCAATAATACGGCCAATATAGCTTTTTACATCTTCATCATCTAGGGGATATAAATTGCCAATTAACTTAAATAATCTATCTGTTAAATTTAGAATCTGTCCCTCTTTATTTAATGACAAAATATAACTATTAAATTTTTCGCGGACTACATAATCCATTTTAAAAGGCTTAGGCGCGTAATCATGATTACCAATTTGCTCTAAGTCCACTTGATACATTTCGGTATCAATATGCTCAAAGCTAATGGTTGCATCTAAATAAGCCAATTTAAAACCATCTAATAGCCAATCGCGCTCTAATGGCAGTAATACTTCTGCAAAAAAACCACCATTAGGGCTTTTCATCACAAACTGGGGTAATTTAATGTGTGTTACTTCATCCCAAAACATCTCTTTAATGGCATATTTATTCACTTTAGCCTCTAATTCCATAGGTAGATGATTGTCTGGTATTTGATTGGCGATAGCTTGATAGTGTTGATTTTGGCTCATTGCTTGCTGCATTAACTGACTGACAGAGGACAACGGCGTATTGATAGTATCGGTAACAACCACTTGTGGTGCGCCATGAGCCTGACCAATGGTTGAACTGTTCTCTACCCCTTCGACAAGCTCAGTGTGAATGGAGAAATTTTGCCAATCGGTTGGTATTTTTTGACAATCAAAATCATCAACCATATCCATCGCTTGCGGTACTACCTCAAAATTAAAGGCTGGTTGTTGCGGTTTTGTCTCAATCAATGGCGCGGTAACTGGCTCAATGCGACGATAATCTTTATCCGAAAATCCTGCTTTGTTGAGTGCTTTAACAATACTTTGCAGCGTGTCTAAAAATCGGGTAGAGGCGGTTAAAACGTAACTCATGTTTAATAAGTCATGGCCGTGTTGTTGCACATGAGGCATACGCAATACGCGCCCCAAAATTTGCTCAACATCCACAGCTGACGATTTATCGGCTAAGGAAGCCAACACATAAGCAAAGGGACAATCCCAACCCTCTTTAAGCGCGTTGACAGTAATAATATAGCGCACAGGACATTGAGGACTTAATAAGTCAATATTTTTGAGTTCGTTAATTTGTGCTGTTTTAATTTTTATTTGTTCGGCAGGAACATTTACCGAGACTAGAAACTCTTTGATTTTTTCAAAGGTGGTATTATCGTCGGCAGTTTTTGCTTGTGCTTGAAATAAAATAATGGGACGAATATATTTTCCGCCGTCTTTTTGTTGTTGAATAGCGATATTTTCGAGTTGTTGCCTGAGTATTAATGCTTCTTCTATGACTTTATGTTTATCTTGATGATTACTAACAATCACAGGCAATTTCACCATGTGTTGTTTTTTAAGCTGCATTGCGTCAACGTAACTAATAATATTACTGTTGTTTTTGGGTGTGGCGGTTAAATCTAAAATAAAATTGGGATTAAGATTTTTCAGCATTTCGACTGATAAAATGGTTTCGGCATTATGGCTTTCGTCCACAATAATCACAGGTTTTAAAGAACGCATGACATTAATTAAGGCTGATGCATCATAATCAGCAAGTAATTCATTTTGATGATTATCGTTATTTAAAAATGAGGCTAAATAACCATTATCTTGATAAATTTTTCGGTCTTCTTTATTTTTGGCGCGTAAACTGTCAAAACTCATCACCACAATCGACAATTGCTGTTGTACGGTATCTAACGAAAAGTCGGCAGCCATGAGTAAATCGTGTTTTTGATACACCGCCACACGATGTCTAAAATCAATATTTAATTGTTTTCGATAGGGATGTTCTGGATTAGCTAAGGCTTTGACGGTTTGTTCTAAAATGCTTAATGAGGGGACTAACCACACCACAAATTGCGGTAGTTTAGGATTAGTACGCGCAAAACAATCAAAAATAGTTTTAATGGCATTAACAGCAATAAAGGTTTTGCCGCCTGCGGTGGGGACTTTAATACAAACATGGGGGACATTAGCCACATTATTTTTATAGGGTGTAATATCGGTAACGCTTTTTTCTGCCCAATACTGTTTAAAGGCAATATCTAATTGTTGAGTGTTTTCTAAGACGGTTAAATACTCGTTTAAATCGGCAATCACGCGTTGCTGATAATCTTTAAGTTCCATTGTTGAGGCTCTTTTCCTGTTGTTTAGTAACATTTAAGGCTTTTCCCGCCATTGCTTTTAAGGCTTCGCCTTCGATAATAACGGGTTGATTATCCACAGAGATAACAGCATATTGGCCTAATCGCCATTTTTTATCGAGGGCATTGGCAACGGCTTGTTGAAGAGCTTTTGACACCATTTGCCCTTCCGCAGATAAAACAGGTTGATTATTCATAATCCAGCCTCTTGTCGTAAATGTTTATAAAGCTCTTCATTGATAATAGTACAGTGGCTATTTCTTTGCTCAAACACCGACTCCAATGTATCAGAGCGATTCATAAAACAAAGCGTTCTATCAACCACCATTCTAAAATCCGTCAATAAATTACGCAAACTTCGGGCAAATCGCCGTTCTATATCTTGTGTAGGAATGTTATGTCCACCATGAGCCACACGTTCGGCAACTCGTATTTTAGACATTTCCATGTTAGGCAACGCCAAATAAATCAATTCAACTTGCCAACCTTCATTTTTTAGGCGATGAATCAACTTTAGATAACTTCGACCCGCTAACGTGGTTTCAAAAGCAAAGTCTTGTTTTTGTTGAATATGCTGTTCCATTTCGTATAAAAACAATTTACTGGCGGCTAATAATTGCTTTTCGGGAGCAAGAGGCGATAATCCTGCGGCGATTAAATCGGCATTGATAAAATGGCGACAGTTAGCAACTTTTGGTAAATATTCTAAGGCGAAAGTCGTTTTTCCTGCGCCGTTTGGCCCTGCAATAATCCAGCACGTTGGCATTTTTTAGCCTCAAAATAATAAAGATCTACACACTTTCAAGTTTAAAAGCGTTCCCTCTCCTTTTGCAAGGAGAGGGTTAGGGTGAGGTTTTTCGTTGTTGGCGACTAACCCCCTCCCTGCCTCCCCCTTATCAGGTGGAGGGGTTTTCAAAACCGTGTTATGTCTCTAGGAATTTTCTTAAAGCGAATATTGTATTTTCGCATAAACTCTTGGTTTAACAGGCACTTATCGGCATACACAATTAAACTATTTGGCTTTTGTTGGCCAAACTGTAATGTGCCTAAAAAGTCTATATCTAGGGTGGTAGTGCGTTCTTGCTCATAAAAAAATACCCAAGCCACTTCGCGGTTTAAGCCTAAAACGTAGGGATTATACGGATTATCGGGTGTGGTTTGCTCATGGGTGGGAATGCCTTCGCTATAGGTGATGTAGTCACGAATGGTATTTATGCCCACGGCTTCGTTGAGGTTGTCGTTGTCTAAAAACAGTGGTTGACCAATGGTGTAATAGTCAAAGCCGCCACCTAAACCTGCGACTTTTTTATTGTCTTGGCCGTAACCGTTAATGACGCGGCGCACACGTTCGGCAGTAATGTTTTCGGCATAGTCCATCATTTCGATTAAGATAAATTGGCGATTGCCACCATCTTGGGCGTTAAGTTTTAACACGGCGTGAGCAGTTGTGCCTGAACCTGCAAAAGAATCGAGGATGATTGAGTTTTTGTCGGTGGATATTTGTAAGATGCGTTCTATAAGACGTGTGGGTTTTGGTGTATCAAAAGGTGCTTCTGTAAAAATAGCTTTTAATTCTGAACTGGCATCTCGTGTTGTACCAACATCTTTACCAAACCAAATAGTCTCAGGTGTTCGACCACTCACAGAATCTAAATATATTTTTCTAATCAATCTACTTTCATCTTCTGAAAATACAATTTCACCAACTGCAATTTTTTGCTCCATTGTTTCTTTAGAATAACGCCAACATTTGGAGGAGGCTCAATTTAGTATTCTTAATAATAGATAAAGCATTGGCGTTTGAATGTTTTGACTAATAAATTATCAGAAGCCATTTCCTCGACATATCATTATCTGATTAGATACCACATTTGTTTGTTTTTCTGTTTCATGAAAACTTCTAAATTTATGTGTTTTACTCTTCTTTGCATAAACCAACAAATAATCGTGCATAATCGAAAAATAAGTAGCGTCTCCTTGAGGTGAGTGTTTTTTCTGCCAAACTAAATTTGCTATAAAATTATTAACACCCCAAATCTCATCCATTATTAACTTTAAATTTGCTTGTTCGTTATCATCAATACTCACAAAAATCACGCCATCATCTGCCAATAACTTATGCAGCAACTTCAAACGCGGATACATCATACACAACCATTTATCGTGGCGGCTTAAATCTTCTCCCTCTTTGCCCACCACCTGCCCCAACCACTTTTTAATTTTAGGGTCATTGACATTATCGTTATACACCCAACCTTCATTACCTGTATTGTAAGGCGGGTCAATATAAATACATTTCACTTTGCCCTCAAACTCAGGCAACAAACTTTTAAGAGCCTCTAAATTATCGCCATGAATAACACGATTTTGAATAGAGTTACTAGGCGAATGGTTATCAGCCGTAAAACTGTATTGTTTATTTAATACTCTAAAGGGTACATCGTGATGATGATTCACCACTTTATCTTTTCCGACCCATGTTAAGGTTGGCATAGTGCGTCCTAAAAATATAACGGTAAAATGGATAGAGGCACAAAAGCCATCACATTGATTTATAACAGAAATGATGGGTTTCCTACGTCAACCCATCCTACAAATACTGGTTTCAATACATTGCCGCCATTGTTCTTTTAATCGTGTATCACTCATTAACCACCATAGCCAAACATGGGTATCTAAAACAATCATACTGGCAATTCCCAATCGTCTTCTGGTATTGCATCAAAAATATCACCCATAATTTTGACTTGTGCTGCTATTGGGTGTGGTTTACGCAATATTCTATTATTCGGCGCATTATGTTTTTTTTGCTCTAAAAACAATACAAAATCCAATACTTCCGCTTGTTGATATTGTGGTAATAAATCAACATGTTGTTGAATAATTTGTGCCAAACTCATGTCAAATCTCCTAGTTGACAGCTTATTATTGACATACTAGCTCAAAATCGCGTTATATCTCTAGGAATTTTCTTAAAGCGAATGTTGTATTTTCGCATAAACTCTTGATTAGAAAATACTTATTAGCCTAAAAATGGGAAACTCCCTCTCCCCAACATCACTCTTTTAATTACGCCCCACCCCACGAGTCACGCAAACCTACGGTGCGATTAAACACCAACTTACCTGTTTGGCAATCCACTAAATCAGCCACAAAATAGCCTTCACGCTCAAACTGAAAACGCTCTTCGGCTTGTGCGGTTGCCAAACTGGGTTCAACAACGGCCTGCACAACGGTTAAAGCATTAGGGTTAATACAATCTAAAAAGCTTTCACCTGCTTCTGGATCAGGTTGCGTAAA
Organism: Moraxellaceae bacterium; assembly: GCA_024234595.1. Classification (GTDB taxonomy): domain Bacteria; phylum Pseudomonadota; class Gammaproteobacteria; order Pseudomonadales; family Moraxellaceae; genus Agitococcus. Next base: position 200,021 of record JACKNZ010000005.1, read on the forward strand.
TAAACGATCGTACAAACGCACTTCGGCTGGAACGCCTAATGTGGCTGATACCCATTGAATCACGCCTTTAACTTTACGTCCTTCAGGATTTTTGCCCAACGTATTTAAATCAGCAGAACAACGTAGTTCAACAATCTCACCTGCTTCGTTCTTGACCACTTCATCACACTTAATCACATAACAGTGACGCAAACGCACCTCGCCACCGACTACCAAACGTTTATAGCCTTTGGGTGGGTTTTCGCTAAAGTCTGCGGCATCAATAAAAATCTCTTTAGTAAAGGGAATTTCGCGCTCACCCAATTCGGGTAAGTTTGGATGACGTGCCGAAGACAAGGCTAACGTGACATCTTCAACATTGGTAATCACTACTTTTAACGGATTTAACACCGCCATAGCACGTGGTGCGGTGTTTTCTAAGTGATTACGAATACAAAACTCTAACAAGCTAAAATCAACCACACCATCACTTTTGCTAATGCCAATACGCTCACAAAAATCGCGTAACGATTCGGGCGTATAACCACGACGACGCAAACCTGCAATGGTTGGCATACGTGGGTCGTCCCAACCATTAACAAATTTTTCATCAACCAGTTTTTTTAGTTTACGTTTACTGGTGACGGTGTAATTGAGATTTAAACGAGAAAACTCAATTTGTTGTGGATGGGCTGGCGTTTGTAAGGTATCTAACAACCAATCATAAAAGGGTCGATGGTCTTCAAATTCTAGCGTACATAAAGAGTGAGTGATGTTTTCGATGGCATCAGAAATGGGGTGGGTATAATCATACATGGGATAAATAAGCCATTTATCGCCTGTTTGATGATGTACCACTTTTTTAATACGGTAAATCACAGGGTCGCGCAAGTTAATGTTACCCGATGCCATATCAATTTTGGCACGCAACACACACTCGCCTTCGGCAAATTCCCCTAAACGCATTTTTTCAAACAGGGCTAAGTTTTCTGCAACACTGCGTTCGCGATAGGGTGAATTTTTACCTGCTTCACTAAAGCTGCCGCGTGTTTGTTGAATTTGCTCAGGTGTTTGAGAGTCCACATAGGCTTTGCCCATGTTAATTAATGCAATGGCATAATTATACAAGGCATCAAAATAATCAGAGGCATAACGCACTTCGCCTGCCCACTTAAAGCCCAACCACTCCACATCACGTTTAATGGCATCAATATATTCCTGCGACTCTTTTTCGGGATTCGTGTCATCAAAACGTAAATTGCACTCACCCTGACTTTCGACCGCAATACCAAAATTTAAACAAATGGATTTGGCATGGCCAATATGTAAATAACCATTAGGTTCGGGCGGAAAACGGGTAATGGCTTTGGCATGTTTGCCTGCGGCCAAATCTTCAACAATTTGTGCACGAATAAAATCTTTGGCTTCCATTAAACAACTCATATGATTAGCGTAAATTAGCGTCTAGTACACGCACTTGCTATAATGCGCTGACTGTGTACTTATCACGGGATTGAGGCATTGTGCTGATACAGGGTAATGCCACCCCAAAACAGACAAGTCTAGCGTTTGCTTAACTGAGTCTCAAGTAGTAAACCTCCAACAAATAGGAAACAACCATGAAAGTTGCATTAAATACTAATTTCGGTCGTATTGTTTTAGAATTAGACGAAGTTAAGGCTCCGAAAACGTCTGCTAACTTTGTAGAGTATGTTAAAAGCGGTCACTACAACGGCACTATTTTTCACCGTGTTATTCCCAATTTTATGATTCAAGGTGGTGGTTTTGAAGCCAACATGAATCAAAAATCTACTAAAGCCTCTATCGAAAACGAAGCTAACAACGGTTTAAAAAATGATGTTGGCACGATTGCGATGGCTCGTACTCAAGATCCACACTCTGCCTCTGCTCAATTCTTTATTAACACTAAAAAGAATGACTTTTTAAACCATTCCAGCAAAACCGTTCAAGGTTGGGGTTATGCGGTATTTGGTAAAGTGGTTGAAGGCATGGACGTTGTCACGGCTATTGAAAAAGTACGCACTGGCAACAAAGGTTATCATGGTGATGTGCCTGTTGAGCCAGTTGTGATTGAAAGTGCGGAAGTTGTTGAGTAATTTATAAATAATGAGCTGGGCAAAATGCCCAGCCTACCCTGCTTAAACGACTTAGCAATTATTGAGTGTTGCCACGCTTCTATTGTCTCTTTTATGGGGAATGCAATTTTAATAATACTATCCGTTTTATTTGCATTAGCTTGCGGTTGTGCTATTTTCGTCTAATTTGATGCGTCCGTAGCCTTATCCTGCACAGAAGACGCACCACCTAGCGTAAAAGCTGATAAGGGGCTTTCACGCAACTGTTTTGCCTCTCTAGCAAGGTCAAATACTACTGCACTTGTTCTCCTAATTCCTCAACATCGTTGCAATTCGTATTTGAATTCTGCGATAAGCATTTTTTGGTGAGCATTTAATCCCGTATTCCGCTACGCTGCATGCGGGCTACAGCAACTAATTATTTATAACATCAATTAAAAGACCTATAATCAGGACACTTAACAACTCTTAAAATCTTGATATATAACACACCATGAAACCCACCTATTTTATCTCTGACTTACATTTAGCTGCCGATTTGCCACGTGTCACCCAAGGTTTTACGCAGTTATTAGCCAAACTGCAAAGCAATGCTCAAGCCTTATATGTCTTAGGTGATTTATTTGAAGTATGGGTGGGTGACGATAATCTCAGCGACTACAACCAACAAATTATTCAGTGTTTTAAACAGTTAACCCAAAGTGGCGTGGCCTTATATTTTGTGCATGGCAATCGGGATTTTATGCTGGGTGAAGCATTTGCAACTGCGTGTGGAGGCCAATTATTGGCTGAACGTACCGTCATTAAATTAGGTGAACAATCTATTTTAGTTGAACATGGTGATGCTTTATGTACTTTAGACGAAAAGTTTATGGCATTTAGAGCGCAAAGTCGCAACCCACTTTGGCAACAAGGTATGTTAGCTAAACCACTGGCCGAACGTGTACAAATTGCTGAGTTGTGGCGCTTACAAAGCAAAATGCAAAACAGCAATAAGCCCGAAAATATTATGGATGTGACACCACAAGCGGTGTTAGATACTTTGCAACAATATCAAGTGACCAGCCTATTACACGGTCATACTCATCGTCCAATGATTCATAATATCACTCTAAATAATGGTTCAACTGGACAACGTATTGTGTTAGGTGATTGGCAAGAAGAAACAGGCAGTGCTGTTATTGGTATTGCTGATGAGCAAGGTATTAGATTAGAAGAATATCTGTTTTAGCACCATTTGTAGCCTGTATGCAGCGCAGCGAAATACAGGAAAAACAAAACGTTAAGGCGCGTAATCCTGTGTTACGTTGCACTTCACACAGGCTACCAACTCTAAGCCCAAAAGACAAACGGCCATTAAAATGGCCGTTTTGTATCTTTACTCGGTTGATTAAACTGATTTACACGCCTGCATTTTTTAGGCGGTTAGCATGTTGACGATAAGCATCTTTTGGATCTGGTGCAAATAACCCCTGTACACCAAAGGTATGGTTAATCGCGTCGGCATGGTTCCAAGGATAATCATCACGAATCACCTTACCAAAGTGACTAGAACATTGTCCTACTAAACCATCATTTGGTTCTGTACCAGCCAAACCAGTTAAACCAAAAAAGTAATCTAAGGGGTCAACCACATTAGTAAATGAAGATGTGCCACTCCAAGAATAGTTTTTAATGCCATTAGCAGTATAAGCACCTTCTCCACAAGCAGTAGTTGGCACACCATTAGGATGTAGCGCATTAAAAGCAGCTGCGCCAGAGGTTGTTAACGAAGCTAATGCAGCTAAAGAATCTTCTGGACGGTCATTGCCCGCCAAGAAGTTTAAAATACCCATCATGCCATCAACAACCGAACCCACTAAACTTTGGGCTGTACCTGCTGGCACAATGCCATTCACAAAATTGGCTACTGGACTACCTTTGGCTGGACTATGGACTAAGGTTAATGAAGCCACTTTGGTCGGAATAGCATCCGCAACATAACGAATCGAAAAACCACCATGACTATGGCCTAACAAATTGACTTTTTGAGCACCACTGATAGCCAAAATAGTTTGTACTTGACTGAGTAACTGCTCACCGCGCGCCTCTGAACTGTTTAAGGCTGAAGCAGAAGTTGTATAAACTTTGCCACCACTATAAGTAATTGCCGAAGGAATGTCGTACCAATAATCGACAAAACCGACTAATTTTTCAAACCCCAACACACCAGGTGCCATTACAATGGGATATTTAGTTTTGGTGTAGGTACAGTCTTCCCACCACCAGCAAGCTTGTGCCTGAGTAGCAACAATCGAACTGGCTAATAAAGTAGCGGTTGCGAGTAGTTTTTTCATAGTAAATCCCCAGCTTTTTTGCTTATTGTTTGTGTTGTTGTTCAATTATTAGGGCTTAATTAGAGATATTTTTGTTTAGAGTATTTACTTTAATTCTGTACACTATAGCTCAAAAAAAAGGCTTTACCAGCATCAAGGCTGTTTTAAAACGCCATATTTTTGCTTTTAAACGACATTCTGCCGAATGGTATTAAAAACTCAACAAACGGTAGCGTGTACCGTCTGTTGCGCCAATCCGCCTATAAACTCATGACTTACACACTTCACCGAAATTAGCGCGTTTTGCACCCTCACCCCAACCCTCTCCCTCAGGGAGAGGGAGGAGCGTAGCGGAGGGTGAGGGCGTGAGCAAATAAGCGATAACGGCGTAAGTTCTAAATTAAGGCTTCACCCCTTGGTCGTGCATGGTTTCAAACGCCCCCACACGAACCCGTTCTTGCTCATTAAACTGCTTGTTTTTAATATCATTGAGTTGTTGCTGACGTTGAGCATCACTCAAGGCAGGATTTTTAAGAATGCCATCACGGGTTTGTAAATAACTGTTTATGCGCGTATCCCATTCGGCACGTTCTTTATCCAAAGCCTCTAAACGTTCTGTTGCTTCGACCCCCACAACTTGCTCACGAATAGCACGCAATTCTTCGGGTTTACCGCCTCGTGCTTTCCAGTCTTCGGTAAAAGTTGTTAACTCTTGATATTTATTGAGCGTTTGCACACTTTCTTTAAGTTGTGGTGGCAAGGTGTTTAACAACTCAGCGGTACGTTTGGCTTTTTCGGCAGCACTAAGATTTTTGTCTTGCATCACTTCGATACGCGCCATGGTATAACGGTCATAGGCATCTTCATCACCAAAAAATGCCTGAATGACTTCTCGCGACAAAAACTGTGTTCTCAGCGAGGCGATTTGTTCTTTTTGTTGACGAATTGCTGCCATATTTTTAGCAGGGTCGCCTTGTATTTGTGGCAAACGTCCTAAGGAATCACGATACGACAAATAGCCGTCTAAAATCTGCTCAGCTTGTTGGGCAGCTTGGGGATAATTGGCCAATTTATGACGAATATAGGCACGAATCCGCGCCACAATGGTGGTTAAATCTTCTTCGCCAATAGCAGACAAAAAGTAATCAAACGTTTGTCGAATACTTTGACTAATAATCAAATTACCGTTTTTATCGACCTCTAATGCACCATCAACTTCGGTATCCATTAGCGATTTAGGCATACTTTCACGGCCTGTCTTAAATCGGGTATCTGTTTTGGACTTTTCAATCGCAGAAGCAACTTCTTGAGGACTGGGCAAGCCTTGAGGAGCGGCTGTAGTGGCTGCTACAGGGGTTGCTGTAACGGTTTCTTCGGGAGTGCGTGCCAACCACAATAAAATGACGGCAATAACTATCAGCGATACACTGACACCGATTGCAATTTTACGTTGCATTGTTGTTTTTTCCTTTTGTAGAGTTATAAATAGGAATTAAGCCCTTTCAGAGGTAGGCTTTTATTTTTGCTTTTATCTGTTTAACAAAGGCCTTAAATCAAACTCCCTATCATAGCAAACTCTATCGCCAATGACCTAATATTAGGACTTACGCGGTTATCGCTTATTTGTTCACATTTCAACCGTTTTTAACGGTTTTATGTTCACAAAACGCGCTAATTTCGGTGAAATGCGTAAGTCCTGAATATTCTAAAAAAGTCAGTTGTTAACGACAATACTAAACCCCTACCCCGACTTATCAACAGTGGAGAAACGACACAGAAATATCTTTTATAAGAAAAAGGCTTGTATCAACGACACAAGCCTTTAAGGATTATACGCCTGCGTTCTTTAAACGGTTGGCATGTTGACGATAAACATCGGTAGGATTAGGTGCAAACAAGCCGCGCACACCAAATAATTGATTGATAGCATCGCCGTGGTTATGTGGGTAGTTGTCACGAATCACTTTACCAAAATGACTGACACATTGACCAACTAAACCGTCATTTGGCTCAGAAGTAGAAACTAAAGACATCACACCAAAGAATGTATCTAATGGGTCTAACACATTAGTCACGGCAGATGTACCACTCCAAGAGTAGTTTTTGATACCATTTGTTGTGTATGCACCTTCGCCACACGCTGTGGTTGGCACACCATTCGGATGCTTAGCATTAAATGCAGCAGCACCTGCTGTATCTAAAGATTTCATGCTTGCCATAAAATCTTCTTTGTAGCTATTACCAGCCAAAAAGGTAATAAAGTTAGAAACTGCTGTGCCTACTGTTTGTACTAAGCTACCTGCAACAGTACCGTCTGTACCTGTTAAAATAGCTGCGCCTTTAACACCTTTAACTGGGCTATGAATAGTGGTGACCGAAGCAACACGCGAAGGAATAGCAGTAGCCACATAACGCACCGAAAAACCACCATGACTGTGACCCATCAAGTTAACTTTGGCTGCACCGCTAATAGCCAAAATATTTTGTACTTGAGCTAGTAATTGCTCGCCACGCGCTTCGGAGCTATTGAATGCAGAAGCAGAAGTAGTGTAAACCTTGCCACCACTTTTTTGCACAGCAGAAGGGATACCATACCAGTAATCAACAAAACCGACTAATTTGTCAAAACCCAAGACACCTGGTGCCAAAACCATTGGATATTTAGTTTTGGTGTAAGTGCAATCTTCCCAGAACCAGCAAGCTTGAGCTTGAGTAGCAACAATAGAGCTAGCCAATAATGTTGCAGTAGCAAGTAACTTTTTCATGGTTGTTTTCCTCGTTGTTAGCCTTCGCAGACTTTTAGTTTTTAATTTAAATTGTTAATTTATTTTTTAGAGTAAAAACACTATTTTTAAAATACATTTGTGCTTTATTGTGTATGGAAGGCATTTTATGAGAAAAAGTGTCGCAAAAATTGCGAATTTACGACACTGACTGGTAATTGACGACAGCCCGATAAACGGTCATTGTTAGACAAATGGCGCATTTTGTCGGATAAGTGGTGTGATTAAAGGCTAGACAAATGCAGAATATGTTAAAAGCTTCGTTTTATAACACCACTAATTGACAAGCAACGCTTGACTTGGCACGCCACTATGAAACCGCACTTCGGTATCTTCTTGCAAAATTAGCTCAGCTTCTTTCTCTCTAAAAAAAGCAATGCGCTCATCAATAGGCTCTGGACTATATAACTGAGCCAAAGACAAATAATATTCAAAATGACGGGACTCTGACTTTAGCAAAAATAGATAATAGCGTTTTAGTTCTTCATCTAAATAGGGAGCAATGGCCGCAAAACGCTCACAAGAACGCGCCTCAACAAAGGCACCAATAATCAAAATATCAATTAAATGTTGCGGCTCATAGGTTCTAACGTGTTTACGCAAACTGCCTGCATAACGAGAGTTACTAATATAAACATAGTCAATGCCACGTTTTTTCATAATGGACATCACTTGTTCGTAATGTAATAACTCCTCACGGGCAAGTTGTGCTAACTGTTCTTGTAGTTGTTGTTTGTCATTGTAGCGAAACAATAAAGTCATGGCAGTGCTAGCGGCTTTTTTCTCGCAATTAGCATGATCTTGTAACAATAATGGAATGTCTGTTATGGCGGCATCTATCCATGCTTGTGGGGTCGGACACGCTAAAAAATCTAACACAGGCTGCAAAAATTCACTCATTCTTCAACATCGCTCAAACTAAACATAGATTGCAAAAAACGCAAATTATACGCGGTTTTGCTTGGTATTGCGCGTGTCGTCATTTATGCTTTGATTTTGTTATTTTTAGCTATACGTTTTATGTCTGACTCACAACAACCCTCTGCTCATGCTCAATCTGCTGCACTTGCAGGCAAAGATAGCTTTACCCTATCCGTATTACATTTTTTTAGCCGTTTAAGCTTGGCGAGCTTGCAATGGTTAGGACTGATGATTGGCACGATTGCCGCTTGGTTTCCTCATGGGCCTGCATGGGTGATACGACGTAATCTTAAACTGTGTTTTCCTGAACAAAGTGAACGCTGGATTAACGACACGACTAAACAAAATTTAATTTATACCGCGCAAACCGCCCTCGAATTTACCAAAACATGGGGTGTAGAGCCTCAATATAGCATTGAGCAAATGACTGAGATAGAAAATGCCGAGTTATTTTTGCAAGCGGTTAAATCACCCAAAGGCTGTTTTATTTTAGTACCCCACTTTGGTAACTGGGAGTTTATGAACCCGTGGGTTAGCTCGCACTGTAGCCCTGTGATTATGTACAAACCTAGTAAAAATAAGGCCTTAGATAGTTTTGTTCGTCAGGCGCGTAGCCGCCTTAATAGTAGTCTAGTGCCTACAGACGAAAGCGGTGTCAAAGCGGTATTTAAAGCTCTAAAAAGTGGCGGCGTTTCTATTATTTTACCCGACCATACCCCCCACGATAATGGCGGTATTTTTGCGCCTTTTTTTGGCATTTCGGTGTGGAGTGGTATTTTAGCCTCTAAGTTAATTCAAAAAACCCAATGCGAAGTGATTATGCTATCGTGCGTTCACCACCCTTCGGGAAACGGTTTTAAAGTAACTGTGGATAAAGTAGAGCCTGATGTGTATAGCAAAGATTTATTAACATCGGTCACGGCTATCAATAAGAGTGTCGAAAACTTGATTAGACGCAATCCATCCCAATATCAATGGATATACAAACGCTTTAAAAAATGTGAACATTTGCAAAATGTGTATCAGTAGCAGGACTTACGCATTTCACCGAAATTAGCGCGTTTTGAAAATCCTCCCCAACCCTCCTTTACGAAAGGAGGGAGTTTCCCCCTTTTTGAAAGGGGGACTAAGGGGGATTTAGTGAGCAAATAAGCGATAACCGCGTAAGTCATAAATAATAGTTGCAGGGAGATGAAGCGTGGTTAAAACCTTTCATCAAGAAAACAGTCAAAAAAATCAAGCCACTGCAACCGAGCAGCCAAAGCCACTATTTCAACCCAATAGTCAGGCAATAGTCGATGAGCAGAGTCTTGATTTAGTTAAAAACTCTATTGCTCGTTTACAGTTAGATGACCACGAATTCTCAGACGTTGAAATTCAACGTGCCACCCTCTTAAAAAGTACTATTCGTATTGATGATGTTAGTTATATTACCGACTATGGTGCAGAGGCCAGTCAATACAGCGAACAAATTCTTAATCAACTCAACACCATTACCAAAACTGATTATGCCGATGGTGTACGCAAATATTTAAGCTATATTTTGGCAGCCACTCAAAAAGTTGATATACAAGCGATTAGCAGTGGCAAAGAACCGTCTTTTTTTGCCCGTTTGTTTGGCAAAGGCGGCATTAGTCGCAAATCGGACTTTTTGGCACTCGAACGCGATATGAGAAGTAATATTACTTTTTGCCAAAATCGTCTTAATAACCTTAAAAAGACTCAACAAGTATTTGGTGAGTTATTTGCCAAAAACGAACAACAATTTAAAGAGTTAACCGTTTATTTATTGGCAGGACAATTACGCTTAGAAGAAGAACAAAACCTGCAACAAGCAACCTCAGTAGCCGCTAATGTTTTTGCTAAACAAGCACAACTAGACAAAGAACAAGCACTTAGTCGTTTTGAACGACGTTTGCAAACCCTCAAAGTGCTTAGACACACGGTATTATTACGCATGGGTCAACTGCGTTTAGAGCAAAAAAATATGCTGACGCTTATTGACCAAGCTAATGAAACCTTAAACTTAGTTGTTCCTGCTTGGAAACAACAAGTATTAGCGTTATTCTCGTTGTCTAACAGTGATGCCCAAAGCGAGCTATATCAACAACTACTCGCTACCCAAGACAACTTACATCAACAATTACGTTTATTAAACACTAAGGAAAGCTCATGAGTAAATTTAAGCCTGCCTCTGCCTTTAATACAGATGCACCTTCTGCCCCAACCCAAACTGCAATGGCTGCGCCACAATTAGAGCCTTTAGCCCCTGCGCAGCCTTTGGTAAAAGCAGCACAACACGCTGCCGCTGTCTATCAAGAGCCTACGCCTGTGTCTTATGTGGATATGGTATTACAAAAGCATCAGCAGCGTTTGCAAGAGGCAGGAACAGATGTTAATGCTATTCGTGGCGAAATCACCAAACTAGCCCAAAGTTTTGACCCACGCCGCCCCGATGCTATTCATACATTGGGTTCTAATTCGGGTGCAAAAGTTGTACAGTATTCTGATAAATTATTATCTCAGGTCAAAAGCAAAGATTTAGAAGGTTTAGGCGACAATCTTAACGAAGTAGTACTGTTAGCCAAAGGCATTAACATTGGCAGTTTAGTTGATAGCTCAAAGTCTAAAATTCCACTCATTGGCAGCTTAATTGACTCTTTTAAAATGAATAAAGAGAAAGTCTTAGGCCGTTATGAAAGTCTGAGCAAACAAATCGAGAAGCTAGTGATTGAAATGAAAGGCTCGCAAGTGCGCTTAGCTAATCGTATTCAAGATTTAGAAAAAGTATATGCCTTTAATGTCGAGGAGTATCACAATCTTGAATGTTATGTGTTAGTCGGTGAAATCAAAATCGAAGAACTACGCGCAGAAATTGCCGAATTACAAGCCTCGCCTAGTGCCAATGACCCGATGCAAGCACAAGCCATTTCTAACTTACAAGATGTGTTAAACCGTTTAGAAAAACGTGTCCATGACTTACGAACCATGCAAATGGTGGCTGTTCAAACTGCACCGATGATTCGTATGGTGCAAAATAACAATCAATTATTGATTGATAAATTTAGAAACCTCGAAGAGTTGACGATTCCTTCTTGGAAAAAACAGTTCACACTGGCTGTGGCCTTGATTGAACAACAAAAAGCCACCGAACTTACTCAAAAAATTGATGATACCACCAATGATTTAATGCGTCGTAATGCCGAATTACTCAAGCAAAACTCGGTTAATACCGCGCGTGCTAATCAACGTGCTGTAGTAGATATTGAAACCCTTGAATATGTGCAACAAACCTTAATTTCGACCATTGAAGAAGTGGAACAAATTCAACGTGATGGTGAGCAAAGTCGTGCCGACGCGGTGATTAAAATGGAATCAATGAAGGGCGAGTTGATTAGCAAATTAGGTGGGCGGACTTAGGTTTTTATCTCCTCCCTCTTTTTTAAGGGGGGAGGTTGGGAGGGGTTATATCAAAAACCCCACCCTAACCCTCCCCTAAATTAAGGGGAGGGAAAATACTTATCAAGTCATAAATAATAGGAGCAGCAAATGGCCATTAACTTAAAAAAAGGTGAATCGATTAACCTCAGCAAACGTGAACCCAATTTGCGTAAAATCAAAGTTGGTTTGGGCTGGGACAAAAAAGCAGGCAGTGGTGCAGATTTTGACCTAGATGTGTCGGTGTTTGTATGCCGCCTGAATGAATCACGTGAACCCAAATTGTTGGCAGATGAATATTTTGTTTTTTATAACAATAAAGTCTCGCCCGATGGTGCTGTTACTCACTCAGGCGACAACCGAACAGGTGACGCTGCTGGCGATGATGAAAGCATTATGGTTGATTTGAGTAAAATCAATGCGCAAGCACAAGAGATTTCGTTTGTCGTGACCATTCACGAAGCCGAAGCACGTAACCAAAACTTTGGTCAAATCCAAAATGCTTATATTCGTTTGTATGATAACGATAAAATTGTTGCCGATTATGATTTAGACGAAATGTTTAGCAACGAAACCGCAGTGCAATTTGGCTCATTTTTTAAGTTAGATAATGAGTGGTTATTTAAAGCGGTTGGCGCAGGCTACCGTTTAAATTTGGGCGATTTTGTGGAAGGCTATCAGTAATACTAAGCCCGCATAACGCGGGCAATTTTATTGCTTAAACTTTTTTCGTCAACGCCCTCTTTGCCAACTGCTTAATATCATCTAAATAAGTATAAACCACGGGCACAACAATCAAGGTTAATAAGGTCGAAGTAATCACACCGCCAATAATCGCATGAGCCATTGGTGCGCGTTGCTCCGCGCCATCGCCTAAACCTAAGGCTAAAGGCATCATCCCCATGACCATCGCCATAGTGGTCATTAAAATCGGCCGCAAACGGGTACGTCCTGCCATCATAATGGCGTGAGTTCTGTCCTCGCCTTTTTCTACCGCCACCTTAATAAAATCAATTAACAAAATAGCGTTTTTGGTGACCAAACCCATCAACATAATAATGCCAATAATCGAAAACAAATTAAGGGTACTGCCAAACACAAATAAGGCCAAAAATACGCCAATCAATGACAAAGGCAAGGAGGTCATAATGGCAACAGGATATAAAAAGCTATTAAATTGTGAGCCTAGTAGCATATAAATAAAAATAATAGCCAGCAGTAAAGCACTTGCGGCATAGCCTGCCGATTCAGCCATATCTTTATTAGCTCCTTCGGTTTCAAAACGATAACCTGCAGGTAATTTAATGCTTTGTTGTAGTTTTTGAATATCCACCCCAATATCACCAGCCGCCCGTCCATTAGTATTGGCCGTTATCAACACCTCGCGCATTAAATTACGGCGACTAATTTGTGCCGCACCTTCACTTTGCTCAAAGCTAGCCACTTGCCCTAAAGGAATCATATAAGGGGCATCGGTGCTACGGTCTTTGCTGGTGCTGGCAAAATGCAAATTACTTAAATCGGCTATTTGTTGGCGTTCGGACTCGGGTAAGCGCACACGCACATCATAATTTTCACCTTGGGCATCTTGCCAAGTGCTAACTGCCTCTCCTGCCAATAATGGCCGCAAGGCATTGCCAATACTGGCGACACTTAAACCTGTATCGCTGGCCGCATCACGATTGATGTTAACAGCAATGGTCGGTTTACTGGCTTTTAAAGAAGATTCAATATCCACTAAACCGTCAATCTTGGCCATACCCTGTGCAATTTGTTGCGAGATGCGTTGTAATTCTTTGAGGTCGTCACCTTGGACACTGAGCATAATTGGCTTCATGCCACCCGATACCGATTCTTTGGCTGCCGCAACCGAGGTAATATTAATACCTGCAATTTGATTTAAACGTTGACGAAAGATATTAATTAACTGTTTTTGGCTTAACGTGCGTTGTTGTTTAGGTTTTAACAACACGCGAATACCCGCTTTATTGCGGCCAACACTACTACTGGTATTGACGGTGGCATAGGTGCTGATAACTTCGGGATAATGACGAATAATATCCTCCGCTTGATGAACCTTACTTAAGGTGTAATCTAGGGATGAGTCTTGAGCCGTTTCAAAACTTACGCCAATTTCGCTTAAATCTGGTTCTGGCACAAACTCTTTACCAATCATGCCTGATAAGGAAAAAGCCCCCACTAAACTGGCAAATGCAATACCCAAAGTAATACGGCGATGACGTAATGCCCACATAATGAGTTTGCTATAAATCTCGCCCAACCATTCTAAAAAGTCGGAGAATCTATCTAACAAGCCTCCAAAGCCTGTGCGACGTTCGCCATGTTTATGTTTATCTGGCCATACCGAAGACAACATCGGGTCAAGGGTAAAACTGACAAACATCGACAACAATACGGCTGCACTGACCGTGACGCCAAATTGAAAGAAGAAACGCCCAATAATACCGCCCATAAAGGCAACAGGTAAAAACACCGCAATAATGGTTAAGGTAGTGGCTAAGACCGCTAAACCAATTTCGTTAGTGCCATCCAAAGCCGCTTGATAATGACTTTTGCCCATTGCTGCATGACGAACAATGTTTTCACGCACCACAATCGCATCATCAACCAACAAGCCAATACACAACGACAAAGCCATTAATGACATTAAATTGATGGTAAAACCAAAATAATAAATGGCAAAAATTGTTCCCAATAATGAGATGGGCAAGGTTAAGCCTGTAATGACTGTACTACGCCATGAACCCAAAAATAACAAGACGATTAAAATGGCTAACGCTGCACCTTCTAACAAGGTTTTTTGCACATCAGCCAAAGAGGCACGAATAGACTTTGAGCTATCCGCCACCACCGTCATGCTTACACCTGCTGGTAGTTGTTGGCGTATTTCGGCAAGTGTTTCGTTGGCCTTATCAACCACTTCGATGACGTTTGCACCTGAACTTTTAATCACATCTAAAGACACGGCAGGTTGACCATTGATTAATGCCGCAGACTCTAAGTCTTGCTCACCATCAACTACATCCGCCACTTGCTCTAAATAAATTGGCATTCCTTGACGACGCGCCACAATTAAACGCTTAAATTGTTCTGGCTCAGCCAAACGCCCTTTGATTTGTACAACTTGCTCTTGATTACCTGATTTAATCGTGCCTGAAGGCAATTCAGAATTTTCGAGTTGCAATACGCGCAATACTTCATCAACACCCACCCGATAGGCTTGCAAGGCTTGTGGTTTGAGGTTTATACGAACTTCTCGCTTGACCGCGCCTAGTATTTCGACTTTGCCCACACCCGATACGGTTTGCAACCGCTTGCTGATTTTTTGGTCAATATAGGTGCTTAGCTCGCGCATCGGCAAAGTGGTCGAAGTAAAGGCTAAAGACAACACTGGCACTGAACCGGGATTGTAACGCTCGACAATCGGGTCTTTTATTTCATCTCTAAAGGTGGTTTTTAAGACGGCAATTTTGTCGCGCACATCTTGTACTGCAACCGTGACAGGCACATTTAAATAAAACTCTACCGCGACAAAAGAACGTCCTTCGTAAGAGGTTGAAATGACGCGTTTAACGCCCGAGATAGTATTAACACTATCTTCAACTTTGCGCGTAACATCCGATTCCACCACTTCGGGCGATGCACCAGGGTAAGTAGTATAGATAATCACAAAAGGAAATTCGACATTAGGAAACTCCTCTACCCCAACGTCTTTATAGGCAAATAAACCCAACACCATTAACGCAAACATCATCATGGCGGCAAACACAGGGTTTTGCACACTAATGCGTGTTAACCACATAATTGTTACTCCACCATATTTATCGGCATATTAGCCGCTTGAGCATTCAGTTGTGCCAACACGATTGTGTCACCTGCTACCACTCCTTGACTCACTAATACCTGTCCTGTTTTGTCGTCAACAATATCAATAGTGATATTGCGTTTAACTAATTTTTTGTTTTCAACCACCCACACAAACCATTGCTGTTGCTCTTGTCGCAATGCAGTTTTAGGAATAACCACGCCTTGAGCCGCCTCGCCTAAAGCTAAATCACCTTGCACAAATAAGCCTGCTTTAAGCAATGCTTGAGGATTTGACACCGTGCCGTAAAAAGTCACTGCCCGTGTCGCGGCATCGGCCACAGGATTGATACGGCTCACTTTGGCCATAAATGCCTGAGCAAAACCTTGTACCTTAAACTGTAAAGACTGCCCAAGCTGCAATGCCGACAAATGTTCAGGCGCAATACTCGCCACCAATTCTAACTGGCTTAAATCAACCACATCTAATACGGGGTTGTTCATGGCCACTACTTGCCCTGCTTGCACATAACGCTTAGCCACCACGCCACTCATAGGGGCAACAATGAGCGCATCAGTTAAGGCTTTTTGAGCAATACTTAATAACGAAGCTTGTGCTTTTACGTTTTCGCTACGGGCTTGTGCTTCGGCAATACCACGTTTGTAGTCAATATCAGAAATATAGTGGTCTTTATATAACTGTTCGTTGCGCTCTTTAACGGCATTGGCTAACACCGCTTCGGCTTTGGCAGAGGCTAATGCGGCCTCGGCTTGTTTGACCCGTGCTTGCAAATCTTGGGTGGCTAGTTGCACTAACACTTGGCCTTTTTTGACCGATTCACCTTCGCGTACCAATACTTGAGCAACACTGGCGTTGACTTGAGATTGAACGGTGGTGTAATTGAGGGCTTGTAATTGCCCTGTAAATGACACGCTTTTTTGTAAGGACTGCGTGACAGCAGTGGCAATATCCGTTTTTGTTAACTCCAAACTGGGCGTAGCCGTCGTGACTGGCGATGCCTTTTGGGCAGCAGTTTCATCTTTGCCGCAAGCACTTAATAACAAAGTACCGAGCATTATACAAACAACCGATTGTTTTAACATGATATTTAGCCTTGAGATGCTTGAGGGGCAATGCCTTGCCACAAAATAGGAATAAATTTTTGTGCTAATGTTTTAATATCTAATTGAGGATGCGCAATACAAGCGGCGGTAATACCGTCAAAAATCACACACCACAACATGGCTAAATCTTGTGCCACAATGTCTTGGCGCGTTAACCCACCTGCTTGCATTGCTGTGACAAACTGTTCCGATAGTTGCCAAATATGCTGATATAGCCCCTCTAAGCGTTGAGCAATTTCAGGTTCTTGGGCTTGACTCATGACCTCTAAATACAAACGTATCCATTGATGGTCACACGCACTGCGCGCCCATGCTTCGCCACAGAGCTGCGCCATGACTTGCATTGGTTCATGGTTTTGGGCTTGACTAATCGCGCTTTGAATTTCATCAGCCACAGGTGAAGTATCACGTTGCAAACGCGCATCTAATAACGCAAAAAACAAATCGTTTTTGTTGCGAAAATGCCAATAAATCGCGCCCTTGGTCATACCTGCGGCGGCCGCCACTTCGTCTAATGAGGTTTTTTGCCAACCTTTTTGAGAAAAAACACTCATTGCTGCCGCTAATATCCGTTCACGAGTAATATTGGGCGACTCATAGGCTAATAATGCAGGATAATTTTGTGCTGAACCAAGGGTCTTTTGTACAACTTCTACCGACACTTGTGCCGATTGTGCCAGCATTTCGGCATTGATGTCGTTAATTGGATGTTGTTGGCTCAACTGTTTAAGTAGAGCGATGAGTTTATCACGCATAAACATACTCCAAAGTATGCCCATACCTTAGAGTATGTTAGAGCAACTGTCTAGCGTCCAAATAGAGTTATTTTGTTTGAGTCTTAAATTCAGAGCATCAACACACCCTACTTATTTTTTTGCACTTTTTGTATGGCAAAACC
This sequence comes from Moraxellaceae bacterium, assembly GCA_024234595.1. GTDB lineage: Bacteria > Pseudomonadota > Gammaproteobacteria > Pseudomonadales > Moraxellaceae > Agitococcus. The sequence goes on from JACKNZ010000005.1 coordinate 217,401, forward strand.
TTGTTTGGCTACTCGTTGCAAAATTTGCTCATAAACAGAGTCGTTTAATTGTGGTTGTCTGGCCAAAATCCATAAATATTTACCATCGGCGGTTGCTACCGCGGCATAACTATAATCGGCAGCCAAGTCCACAATCCAATAATCGGCACGAACCATCGGAATAAATCGCAACCAACTGGAGGTAATTTTAAAGACAATTTTGGCATTGCTGGCATCTTGTACTTTGCCATCAATTTTTAGTTGATATAACTCGCCATTGGCTTTTTTACAGGCATTAACGCCTGCCACATGGTGATTGGCAAGCAAGGTATAAGTCACGGTTGTTTCACTGACACAGGTCTTTTGAAAACTATTAGGGATTTTGGCGATTTCGTACCATTTGCCCATATAGCGGTTTAAATCAACCTTGGGGACAGTTTGCGGTGTAAAACTTGCCCATGTTGGCAAAGATAGCAACATGATTAAGCACACAAAATAACGCACCATAGCTGCCTCTTATTGATATTTATACTGTTGAGGACAATACGCACGACTAAACTCAAAACCACGCAAGGCTAAATGCTTGGTTTTGCGGCCTGACATACGTTTACGCCATAATTTAAAGCTATTGGGATTGAGTTGTTGACGCATTAAACGAATGACGGCTGATTCGTTTAAGCCATACAGTTGTTGAATGGCTTCAAAGGGGGTTCTGTCTTCCCATGCCATTTCGATAATACGTGATAGGTCTTGGGCTTGCATTGCCTTTGTTCCAGTTTTGCTTTAACACATCTTAAATAAGACGGCAAAACTGGCAATAGGACAAAGCTCAATGAGAGTGGCATTTGTGTATAAGCTTGGTGAGTAATATAAAATGTGTTCGTTTTGTAGCCTGTGTGAAGTGCAACGTAACACAGAGCTAACGCTATATTTTTCATAAAATATCCTGTATTTCGCTACGCTACATACAGGCTACCAATCCCAATTCCCTCACCACACCCAATGCTGCACATTTTGCCGTTGCAAAACAAGCGGTTAGTAAATAGCCACCTGTAGGAGCTTCCCAATTTATCATTTCACCTGCACAAAACACGCTAGGCCGTTGTTTTAGCTGTAAATAATCGTCTAACTCGTGCCATGCTACGCCCCCTGCACTACTAATCGCCTCAGCAATGGGTCGTGTTTGGGTTAAGGTAATCGGCAATGCTTTTAACAAACTGGCCAACTGTTTGGCATCTTGCATTTGCTGTTTAGTCGTACACTCACGTAATAATGCCGCTTTTACCCCCTGAATGCCTAATTGTTTACGCACAAAACTCGACCAAGACAAGGAAGCGGCTCGTGGCTTACTTAACAAGGTATAAAGTTGATCAACCGTTTTATGGGGAAATAAATCTAAATACGCCGTGACTTGGCCATTTTGATTGATAAGTTCGCGTAATGGCCGCGACAAGGCATAAATCAAACTACCTTCAATCCCTGTTGCGGTAATGACAAAATCGCCTTGTTTTCGATAATTATTACCTTGTGCATCTGTAAACGCTAAAACCGCAGACTTAATGGGTTGTCCTGCAAATTCTTGACTAAAGTTGCTTGACCATTGACTATCAAAACCACAATTGGCCGCTTGTAATGGCTTTACACTAATACCTTGTGCTTGTAACACTGGCTGCCATGCACCATCTGAGCCTAATTGTGGCCAACTGCCACCCCCACACGCCAAAATCACCGCATCGGCAATAATGTGTTGTTCACCTTCTGGTGTTGCAAACTTTAGCTTGCCTTCGTTTGTCCAACCCAACCAACGATGACGAACACAAATTTTAATGCCAGACTCACGCAAACGATGCAACCACGCCCGCAACAACGGTGCAGCCTTCATATCGGTAGGAAACACTCGGCCAGAACTACCAACAAAACTGTCAAAACCTAAACCCTGCATCCAATCTCGTACCGCTTGATTATTAAATTGCTCAAGCATCGGCTGGAGAAATGGCTTTTCTGCACCATAACGCTGACAAAATGCGTCAAAGCCTTCGGAATGGGTGATGTTCATACCGCCTTTGCCTGCTAACAAAAATTTGCGGCCAACAGACGGTTTGGCTTCATAAATAGAAACTTGAACAGGATAGGCACGCAAAATATCAGCCGCCATTAAGCCAGCCGCACCGCCACCAATAATGGCAATATGTGGACGTTGTGGCATGGTATGAGTGCAAGCGTTGGCGTTTAATCGCATAATTATTTGAGGGTAGCTCTATACGCTGGCCACACTATTCCTAATAAACCAATAGCCGCCCCTTTAGACATATCAAACCAGTCAAAATGGTCACGCCATACACTAATTTGGCCGTTTTTGACTTCAAACGTACCACACACCCAAAAAGACACTTTAAAATTTTTGAAGCTTAAAATATCAGTACGCTCGGTCATTACGACATGGCCTTGTGTGGCAATATGATGGGTTTTGACTTCAAAGCCCATACCTGCTTTTGCTAATAGGGTAAATAACTTAATGACTTGCTCGCTACCTGTGATAGTCGGTAAAGAAACATTGGTATAACGTAAATCTGCAGCTAATAGTTGTGTGGCCGTTGCTATGTCTTTGTTAGCCAAAGCATCTAAAAAGCTTTGTACTATCTCAGCGTTGCTTAAAGTATTCATCATCACGTCTCTTACTTAGGTTAAAATTTGACATTAAACCACTTTACTGACTCTAAAACGACGGCCTTTAATTTGACCAGATTGCAAACGCTTTAAAGCTTGATGGGCAAACTGATTTTTGATGGCCACATAAGCACGAATATCAAAAATATCTATCTTACCAACATCTGCGCCTGCCAATCCGCCTTCACCTGTTAATGCGCCCAAAATATCGGTGGGGCGTAATTTATCTTTGCGACCGCCTTCAATACACAAGGTGGTCATGCTAGCTTTTAAAGGGGCTGTTGTTGTGTTTGCTAAAAGGCTTAAATCCAACCATTCTACTTTGATTTTTTGGTAGTCTTCTATTGCCACCACCCGTGAGGCTTCTTTTGGCGCACACAAACTAAAGGCTAAACCTTGATTTCCTGCACGGCCTGTGCGACCAATACGGTGAATATGCACTTCGGGGTCATAGGCTAGCTCAAAGTTAATCACAGCACTCAGGTCTTTAATATCCAAACCGCGTGCAGCGACATCGGTGGCCACTAAAACAGGACAACTTTTATTAGCAAAACGCAATAACACTTGCTCACGGTCACGCTGTTCTAAATCACCATGCAGCGTTAAAACATCAAAACCTTTGCTATCCAAAAACTCGGTTAAGTCATTGCAATCGGCTTTGGTATTACAAAAAATCACCGTCGATTCGGGACGATAATGCGCCAATAATTTAATCACCGCCGCAGGTTTATCCTGATAACTCAATTCAATAAATTGTTGAGTGATATGTTTGCTGTCATGTTGGGCTTCAACTTCAATCACCACAGGCGTTTGCAAAATACGCTGACTCATTGCTTGAATGGCATCAGGATACGTGGCAGAAAATAATAGACTTTGGCGTGTGGTTGGTGTTTTTTTGGCGATTTGATGAATATCTTCTTCAAAGCCCATATCCAACATACGGTCAGCTTCGTCCAACACTAAAACTTTGATTTTGTTGAGTGCGAGAGTGTTTCGATGCAAATGGTCTAAGACACGCCCTGTTGTGCCAACCACAATATGAGGAGCTTGTTCTAAAGAATTGATTTGATGGCCAATCGCTGTACCACCACACAAGGTTAGTAATTTGATGTTAGGCATAAAACGCGCTAAAGCACGAATTTCTTTGCTGACTTGCTCGGCCAATTCACGCGTAGGACACAAGACTAAGGCTTGAGTATGATAACTGACAGGGTCAATTTGATTTAATAAGGCTAAGCCAAAGGCGGCTGTTTTACCACTGCCTGTTTTAGCTTTTGCCAAAACATCTTTGCCTGCCAACATAGCGGGTAAACTTTGTTGTTGAATGGCGGTCATTTGTTGGTAGCCCAACGACTCCACACTTTGCAATAACTCAGGCAATAACGGTAAAGAACTAAAAGCGGCAATGGTCATAACAACACTCAAACAGGCTAAAAAACAAAACGGCGCATCATAACCGAGTTTTGCTCAAAACCACTAAGTTTTCTCCTCTTAAATCTTTTAATAACAACTCTCCGTTTGCTGCTACTTTAAACTCACCATATCGCGCCTGAGCATATAAATCACTCTTTCCTTCTTCAAAAAAGAAGGCATTGGTGGCAAATTTAATTTTTCCTTCACGCACTCGATAACGCATGGCTATTTGTTGAGGATTAACTACATTAGCTAAATTATCTTGTAGTTGAACAAACTCACCTATCCCTTGAGCATTAACATTAACCACCACATAGCCATCGGCATTTTGGGTTTTATCGTGTGTTAATTGTGGAGTTATGTCTTGTTCTAGCTTAAAACGCAAGGCCATATAATCCCCTTGCATTAAAGACCGTGGGTCAACAGGTGCAAGGGCTAAAAACACCGTTTTACCATTGGCTAATAACTGCTCTTTGTGCCAAATAGACATATTAACCGCGCCTAAAATACACAAGCCCATGACTAATACCATGTATTTACGCATCTTGCTTCTCCATCCACACATGGCCAATTTTGCGCAATAGCAATAAAAACAGACCCGTTGCGATTAACAAATACGATTTATTAAGTAAAGTCATGTCCAACATATAATAGTAACGCGCTAAATACAGCCAAAAACTGGCTGTGCCAATCGCCAACAACACCCTATTACCATTCGCAAAACCCAATAAAATAAATGACCATGCCACCGCCAAGCCCATCGCTTCTTGCGAAACAGCCGCCAAACACACCGCCGCAACTAAGGCGACCATGCCTTGCTTAGAATTAAAAGCGACCTGATAACGCTGCAATAACATCGCCACCATTAACACAAAAATAGCCGCTAACAACACTTCGTTTAAGGGAATAAAAAATTGACCACTGGCGACTTGATAATGATGATTGATACTGGCCAACTCATGAGCGCTTAACAAGGTCATGCTGTGCATATTCAGCGCGGCAAAAGTCAACGCATAAGCGATAGGACGTACACGCTCACTATAAACAAGCCACTTAGATTCTGTGAGCCAAATAAAGGTGACTGCACCCACGACCAAAGCTGGCATTAACCACACAATCGGCCAACTCACACACAGCACCACTAAAGACCAAATCGCCAACGAAGCCGACAAAAAGCGATGAATAAACGAAGGCATCAGCCACGCCAAACTTGCGCCCATCGCAAACATTAACCACCAGCCCGATGTAGAGTTGGCTAATAACTCACGCCAAGAAAACACACACAAACTTTGGCCTGTTAAACTCATTACTAAAGCAAATTGAGCGATAAAATCACTGTTTTTGAGCTTATAAACAACATAAGCCCCAACAATGAACATCACCCCAAAAACCAAAGCAAGCGACTCTTGGCGCAAAAAATCATGAAAAATAGCAAACAGCGAACCCAACAAAAACCATGCTGCAAACCAGCCTGTTAAACCTTGTAACACACGTAAATACCAAGGGTTGTTAACAATTTGCGTGGGGGGCATATCGCCACTGACTAATCCTGCTTGCTGCAATGTATGCCATAACTCGTGGTCTTGCTTAGTCATGGTGTAACTCCTGAGCTAAACCTTTTAACCATCGAATCACAATGCCTGATGTAAATATCACCCACAAGGCCAATAAAAATAACACTGCACCATCTTTAGCTTTAAACAATACTTCGCCAAGCCATGCCGTTGACAAAATAATCACGCTAAAACTTGCGCCCGCTAACATAAATAAATCGTTGATTTTATAACGATACACACCATAAAAAATCGCTAACCACAGGCCATAAACTATCGGTACATAAGCGGTTTTATCACCATGACTAAAAATAAAACTTAACATCAGCCACGTCATATTAAAACCAGTCGTCATCGCTAACAAACGCACTTCGCTGCGTCCTTTTAGCCATTCATGACGTATAGCGGCTAATTCCCATACCAACAACGCCATGCTATTAAAGGCAAATAAAGCCATTTGTAAGGTATCACCACTAAATAGCACTCCAAAAATGCCGCCAAAAACGCTGTAATACAAAAACAAACTCAGGTTAACTAATAGCAGCCAAAGCAGCCATAAACTAGCCAGTTGTGACAACATTGCCCACGGTGTAATCAATAATGCCCACATAAAAAACAATTGCCACGTATCCGCCCCTGTTTGATAGGTTTGGCCATAAAAAGCCAACAACACCCCCACAAATACCGAAGCCGCTAACACAAAAAATTTAGCTGATGCTTTGTGAAAGTAATAAGCATATCCTGCCAAACTAGCGATGACTAAACACTCAATGAGTGCAAATTTATGAAAACGGGTAATTTCTTGCCAATTAAAGGCAAAGAAAAACATCACGCCAATAAGCAATAAGCCACCGCCATTGGCTAATAGTAGTTTGTCTAAAAAACTAAACCAGTGTTGGGGTGTGGGAGTGACGTTGGCGAGTTTAAGGGCTTGATTAAGCTGTTGTGGTGACAGTTTTTGTTGGGCTGTCCATTGTTGAAACAGAGCTTTAGCGCGTGAGGGGGTCATTGTTATTCCTTATAACAAAAAACCGCCATCGGGCGGTTCTTTTGGTGTTAAAACTTAGGCTTTTGTACAAGGCGTTCCCACCATTTAACCAACACGCCATCTAAGGTTGCGCCTGCGGTTAGCCCGACTTTTTGCATAAAGTTTTGTTTGTGAACAAAGCGAATAGCAAAAATATCGGCAGTTTTGCTGGCATTGAGCAAATATTCGTCACTGGTCATGAGCTTATCGACCAAGCTCAAACCTAAGGCTTGTTTACCGTACCAATGCTCGCCTGTCGCTACTTTTTCGATGTCTAATTGCGGACGATAATCACTGACAAACTCTTTAAATAAGCTATGAGTATCTTCTAAATCAGCAATAAACTTTTGCCGACCCGCTTCGGTGTTTTCGCCAAATACTGTTAAAGTACGTTTGTATTCACCTGCAGTTAACACTTCGTAGTCAATATCCCATTTATCAAGTAAACGATGAAAATTAGGTAATTGTGCCACGACACCAATTGAGCCAATAATCGCAAAAGGTGCAGCAATAATAGTATTAGCCAAACAAGCCATCATATAACCGCCACTAGCCGCGACTTTATCCACACAAATTGTTAAGGGCAGCTGCGCATCACGAACACGCGCCAGTTGCGAAGCAGCCAAGCCATAACCATGCACCATGCCGCCTGCGCTTTCTAAATTAACCACTACTTCGTCAGTGTCTTTATTAGCAATACTTAAAATGGCGGTAATTTCTTGACGTAGGTTATCGGTAGCAGAAGCACGAATATCGCCATTAAAATTAACCACATAAACACGTTTTTTGTTGTCCTCTTTTGGCTCTTTTTCGGCTTTTTTATCTTTTTCTTTTTGATTTTTAAAATAGGCTTTAAGCGCATTTCTGTCTAAAACCGTCATGCGTAAGGTATTAGCAAAGTGTTCAAAACGCTCATTAAGGCGCATGACCTCTATATCGCCATCTTCTTCATGATGACGACGACGCTCACCGACATTAGCAATCGTAATAATAATAAACAGTGCCGCTATCACTACCGTGACGGCTTTGGCCAAAAACAAACCATACTGTAACAGCAAATCAATCATAGCCTGTCCTAAAAAGATAAAATTCAGCCGCGTAGCTTAACGAGTTTTTTGGGCTAACTCTGTGACTGTTGCGTGAATAATTTGGGCGGCAATACTGCCTTTAGGGGGAATTTCGGGCAATTCATCATGTTTAAAAAATTGGGCATCCATGATTTCTTCTTCTTGTAATACCAGTTCTCCACCTGCCCATTCTGCCGTAAAACCCAACATTAAATTACTTGGGAAAGGCCATGCCTGACTGCCAAAATAACGAATATTTTTTACTTTTATCCCTACTTCTTCCAACACTTCACGTTCAACCGCTTGCTCTAAAGTTTCGCCAGCTTCGACAAATCCTGCCAATAAACTATACATAGGACGGTTAAAACGTTGCGCTCGCGCTAACAAAATACAATCCGCTTTAGTAATAGCAACAATCACACAAGGGTTAATACGTGGATACTGCGAATACTGACAGCTAGGGCAAACCAAAGCACGCTCACCCTGTGGATGTGGCACAGTTGCTGTACCACAACGACTGCAAAATCGGTGACTTTTTGCCCACTCTAACACTTGAGACGCAGTGCCAGCCAAAGAAAACTTATCGCTATTAACCGCCACCAACAAAGAGCGCAAATGTTGAAAATGATAGCCTTCTGGCGGAGAAACTTCTTGAGCAAGCTCAACAGCATACACCGCATGGTCATTAAAAAAACCGATGTGATACTGCTGTTCGACAGTTATGCCAAATTGTTGCAAATGCGCCGCTAAGGGAAAATCAAGGTCAACGGAGTTAACTAATAACTCCTGACCTTTAAATAGCAACCAACGTGTGGCATCCAGTGCGTGTGTCATTAAGCCGCCTGTTGTCTAGGAACAGGATAACCTAACTCGGCCAACGCACTTTCAGCAATATCAAATACATTTTCGCTAACTGGTTTGTTAACTTCCAGACTTTCTAAGAAGTAGTCCACACAGGCAATCACATCGGCAAAGTTTTCGATAATATTCATGGCTGGCAATTTTTTGCTTGCTACCCATGTTTCTACAAAACCAACGGCTGTACGTAATACCACTGCACCTCTAGGCACACCCAAAAACTCTAAACCACCACTACTGGCCTGTAGGGTAGTTGGCACATTAGATAAGTGCATTGGGTCTTCGCCATTGGTTTCAAGATAGGACAAAATCGAGCGTTTGACCAAAGATAAATTGCCACGGGTTTCCTGTACCAAGAAACTACGCGCTTCATCAAGTTGATGCAAAGAAATACGGGTATTATTAACGACTGTTTGTGCACCAGGAGTCATCTCTTTGTCGAGCGTAGCAACCGCATTGTCGGCTTGTAGCAACACGTCAAACAGCATATTTAAAGCATTTTCGGTAGGAACATCTGTCCATTGACCTACTACAATCGACTGCTGACGCATGGCATTAGCCACATCGTTTAAGCCTAACATTATCAATGTTTGAGATGCTTTTAAGATAGAAGCGGCAACAGATTCATAGCTATTTTCTTCTTCGTCATCATCCGTGCTGCGTGTTGCACCACGCGCAATCACGTCCAAAATTTCTTTAATATGGGTAATATCTTCTTTGAGTACCGTTGCAACGGTTTTAATAACCGAACCACCTGGCCCAAACATGGTATTGCTTTGAATTTTGAGCTGTGTTTGGCTAATACAAGAGCTTGATAAGTCAAACTCGCGTTGTACTTCTTGTACTTTTGCCCCTGTTTCGCCCAAACCTACTACCGCTAAACTATTGGCCAATACGGTCATTTCTACAGGTTGATTAGTCCCCTGTGGCAACACTAACAGCTTGAGCTGTTGCTCAATTTGAGCCAACAACTGCTTACGAGCAGCATTTAACTCCACACCTTGAGAGAACGCCTCTAAGGCGGCCTCACCAACCCACCATAACAAGGCCAGTGGTTTGCCTGTGCATAATTGCGTTGCTCTTTCTAAAGCGCGACGCATTAAACGAAAATGGACTGGCTGGGCTTGGTCTTTGAGCAGGTTAATCGTGCCAATTTGATACATCAAGCGGATGCGTTTGGCCAAAGCCACTGCTTGCGCATGATCAATCGCTAATGGTTCAACAATATTGCAATCAGGCAAAAATGGCACATCTAAAAAGTAGCCTTCGCCTAGCGGTGTTAAACCTAAGGCGTGACGTGATTCGTTGATAGAAGGAATTAACAATTGTGGCAAATTAACGGCTTTAATTTGCACATATTCTAAATAACGCCCTAATACCATCATGCCACTGCCTAAAGCAGAATAATAAATATCAGGTGTTTTTTCTTGTAATTCATTGACTTGACGCAACAATGCAAACAATACTTCGGCAAGTTCAGCTGCGCCATGAATATCGATTAAACGTAATGCCCCATACACTTGCTCCATTTGCTCGACGCTTTCGGCTAAAGGCGCATTGTTGGCATTATCTTCTACAAAAGTGCTTAATGCACCCTCTATTTGTGCCAAAGACACATCGACTTCTGGCTTAATTAAATTGAGTGCCGTTACATCTATTCTGGGAAGCATGGGTTCCTTCCTGTATCGTTAAGTTGAGTTTGTTAAGTTATTTTTAGTTTATACCTTGTTGTACAGATAGCATAAACATTTTAGGACTTACGCGGTTATCGCTTATTTGTTCACGCCCTCACCCTCCGCTACGCTCCTCCCTCTCCCTGAGGGAGAGGGTTGGGGTGAGGGTGCAAAACGCGCTAATTTCGGTGAAATGCGTAAGTCCTGATTTATTAAAGCTAAAAATAATGCTTTTGAATCAAGTATGCTAGTGCTTATTTAAATCTTATGTACCTAATTCACAAAACACTGTCAATAAATGTGTCAACTTATATCACTTTTATGGCACTAAGCCAACACACGCCACACACAAGCACCCTGACTTGCGCTGTCTATCACTGTTAGACGTTGTTCATGGGCGGCCAACTCATCGTCTTGGGCATAGATTACTTTTAAAGCTGCTCGATTAGCAGGCAGACGTCGAATTTCTTCTTGAGCCGCACCTTGACCATCTGCATCATCATGTAAACCTAAACCAACTTGCCCACCTGTCATCGCCAAGTACACATCAGCTAAAATTTCGGAGTCTAGCAAAGCCCCGTGATAACTACGCTCACGATGGTCAACAAAATAGCGTTTTGCCAAAGCATCTAGGTTATTTTTTTGGGCAGGATGCTTTTGCTTAGCCAAAACAAGCGTATCTAAAACAGCGCATTGCTCGGTGATATTGCCAAAACTCGCATTAAGTAATCTAAATTCGTGGTTGATAAACCCAATATCAAACGGCGCATTGTGAATAATCAGCTCAGCACCTGTGATAAATTGCAAAAATTCGTCTGCAATTTGAGCAAAACGGGGCTTATCGGCTAAAAATTCATTGGTAATGCCGTGTACAGCAATGGCTTCTGCTTCTATTTCTCGGTCTGGCTGCAAATAACAATGAAAACTACGCCCCGTTAAACGGCGATTTTCTAGCTCTAAACAACCTATTTCAATAATACGATGGCCATCGTTGGGGTTAATGCCTGTGGTTTCGGTATCCAGTACAATTTGTCTCATGTTGTCTTGCCTACTAATTCATCAATGGCCTGATTTGCTAATTGGTCTGCGACTTCGTTGCCATAATGCCCCGCGTGACCTTTGACCCAATGCCATTCTATCTGATGACGAGCCGCTTGTTCATCCAAGGCTTGCCATAAGTCTTTGTTTTTGACTGGTTGATTGGCTGATGTCAGCCAGTTTTTGGCTTTCCAACCCTTTAACCATTCGGTCATGCCCTTTTTAACATACTGTGAGTCTGTCCATAGTATCACTTGGCAGGGATGTTTTAAGGCTTGCAAGGCGGCAATACTCCCCATGAGCTCCATACGATTATTGGTAGTATGCTGTTCGCTACCGTATAAGCGTTTTTCGATACCTTCATAAATAATTAAAGCCCCCCATCCACCAAGACCGGGGTTCCCTCGACACGCACCATCGCTATAAATTTCAACTTTTTTGGGATTTATCATCATTAAAACACTGTGATTGGATAATTTTTGGATATTTTTGTCGTGACTCCACCGCTAATGGGCTGGCAACAATTGGCATGAGCTTAGGGCGTAAACGAATGGGAGTCATACAAGAGGTCTTTTTTTGTGCCAATAAGACATAACTTGCACCACCTTGTGGCCAGTAGCGTTTGCCCAAGCTATCTAACCATAATAAATGACGACGCAACGCTAGATTGTGAATGGGTGGCCGAAAATAACAAGTCTCAACACCAACTACTTCAAAGCCTAACAAGGTTAACCAGTCATGTAAACGATGCGCACTTAAAGACTGTACTAAAAAAGGCATAGACGACCACGGCATACGGCAAAATTGCCAAAATCCCCATAAACTCCACGGATTAAAGCCAACAATCAGGATGTAGCCTTCTGGAATTGTCACCCGTGCGGCCTCTCTTAATACGGCATGAGGTCGGTCAACAACTTCTAACAAATGATGGATTAGCACCACATCAATACTATCATTAGCAAGAGGAATTTGTTCGGGCAAAGCCGCAATAGGCGACAAACCCGATACTGTTAACGGTTGTTTGTCCAATAATAACTTATGTAAAATTCGACTGCCTTGCAACAAATGGCTGGGAGTCACTTGTCCTAACTGCAAGGCATGATAACCAAACAAATCGGGCAAAATATCTTCTAACAAAGCTTGCTCTAATGCCAAAAACTCTTGGCCTAGAGAGTGTAAAAACCATGTTGCCAACTGTTGTTGTGTTGCGTCGCTACGAGACCAAATTCGGGGCAGTTTCATCGTTATTAAGAGATTACCATGCTAAATAATATTGCTATACCTATGTTTAATGACAATTATTTGTGGCTGCTCGTCTCTGCACAAAACACGGTCATTGCCGTTGATGTGGGTGATTACGCCCTATTACAAGATTTTTTACAAGCACACAACTTACGATTAGCGACAGTATTTATCACTCATCGTCATTATGACCATACTGCTGGCCTTGCTCAACTACGTGCTGAATACCCTGATGTGCCTATTTATGGCCATGACAGTATTGCTCATATTACACATATCTTGCAGGGCGGCGAAATTATTTATATTAAAGACTTTGGCCGTTTTTTGATAATTGATACCCGAGGACACACGCAATTTAATCTATCGTATTACCATTTACAGCAAAAATTACTATATTGCGGCGACAGTTTATTTAGTGCGGGTTGTGGGCGCATTTTTGAGGATGGCAATGCCGTTAATGCTTATCAAGCCTTGCAAAAAATCGCCTTACTCCCACCTAATACCCAAGTTTGTGCTGCACACGAATACACTTTAGATAATCTTAAATTTGCACAACATATTGAACCCAATAATATCGACATCGCAATTTATCAAAAACAATGTCTCGCTTTAAGAGAACAAAAAATCCCCACATTACCTAGCATATTAAGCACCGAGCAACGAGTTAATCCCTATTTACGTTGTCATTTGTTAATGCAAAGAGTGGCACAATTAACCCAAAAAACACTTAATTCACCGTCGGATACATTTTGTGCCTTACGCGCCTACAAAAATAGTTGGACAGCTTGATTATGTCGATTTAATACCCATTTTAAGCACTTCGTTACAGTTTTTGGCAATTTATAGCCTGTTTTTCTTGCCTCAATAACTCACGTCCGTACAATTAAAGAGTTATTACTTAAAAATTTTGGGAGTATTCCGCATGCAATATTGGCTTTACCTTCGCAAAAATGCCCAACAACTGGCCTTGTTTGCCACCGTTAGCCTATTGCTTTCAGCCTGTACTAATCTTCCTCAAAATAATACTAGCAATACCCCTATTAGTGCCAACAATAACAGCGCGCTGAACAGCAACAAAAAAACTGAAAATAGTAAAAATCTCGCTAAATATTATGACACCACAGGTTTAGTTGTTACCCAAGATGATATAGATGAGATGCTTGGTGTCACCGAAATGGATGCCGCCACACTCAGCCCTGAAGAACTTGCCAGTTTTGGTGATGTTTGGGCAAGAACACGCGCAGGATTTAAATTAGATATTGCTGATAACGAGCGAGTTGCACAACAGATTGCATGGTTTGCTAAACGCCAAGATTACCTTGACCGTATGACTGCTCGTGCTAGTCACTATTTATATCATACCGTTACCGAAGCCGAAAAAGCGGGTGTACCCACCGAATTAGCCTTGCTACCGATTATCGAAAGCTCCTATGACCCTTTTGCTACTTCACCTGCTCAGGCCGCAGGTTTATGGCAATTTATTCCAAGCACAGGCAAAATTTTTGGTTTGCGTCAAACATGGTGGTATGACGGTCGCCGCGATATTTTAGAATCCACGCGTGCCGCCTATAAGTTTTTATCACAACTTTATAATCAATTTGGTTCGTGGGAGTTAGCGTTAGCCGCCTATAACTGGGGGCCTGGCAACGTCAAAAGAGCCATAGAGCGTAACGAAGCTGCTGGTTTACCCACCGATTATTGGTCATTGACCATGCCTGCCGAAACCATGGCGTATGTGCCACGCTTTTTGGCCGTAGCACAAGTTATTAAAGAGCCAAACACCTTTGGTGTACGCCTCAATCCCATTGTCAACAAAGCGCATTTTAGAGAAACCTACGCCAAAAATCAGGTTGACTTAACCAGTGTTGCCAAACTCGCAGGCTTAACAACTAAGCAGTTGTATCAACTAAATCCTGCTTATATGCGTTGGGCAACCAATCCCGATGGCCCACATCGCGTGTTAGTTCCCTTAAATACCCCTGAGATTTTTGAGCAACAATTAGCTGCTCTGCCTGCGCCTGACCGTTATATTACCGTTACCAATCGTTATGTAGTCAAAAAAGGCGACTCATTACATCGTATTGCGTCAAAATTTGGCACTACCCCTGCTGCTCTCAAACGTCTGAATGGCAAATTGATTAGCAAGCGTGGTTATGTGGCGGTTGGTAAATCATTGGTTGTCTCGCGCAGCAAACAATTAGTGTCTGGCGACAACAGTGTTGATATTGAAAAACTCGCCAATCCAGCCGCTGAACGGGTAGCACAAATCGAGAAAGCCGACAAAGAAAAAGCCGTTGCCGCAAAATCCACTCGTAAGGATGATGACGACGATAAGGTCAGCAAAAAGTATCATAAGGTGCGTGCTGGCCAAAGTTTGTATGCCATTGCCAAAAAATACGATGTTAGTGTCAAAGAACTCGCTCAATGGAACAACCTTAAAAACAAAAGTAATGTCCAAGTTGGCACTAAACTGGTGATTTTACTTGAGGAGGATGAGGACACCAAAAACACGTCTCGCACCGCTAAAGCTAGCAAAGGTAAAGACAAACGTATTGCGAGCAAAGAAGACTCACCGAAAAAGAACAAAAAAGAACGTATTAAACGCATTAGTTACGAAGTGAAACGTGGTGACACCTTGTATTCTATTAGTCAGCGTTATAATGTGTCGGTCAGTCAAATTAAAACTTGGAACAAAACCTCCAAAAACTTAAAACCTGGTCAAGACTTAATTATTTACTTGGCCAAAAGTTAGCAGAGGTCATTTGTAGCATTCATAAAACCGCCGCATTTGCGGCGGTTTTTATTGAGTCATACAACACAGCAAAGTTTGTGGAAACAAAATATGAAAAAAATAATGTTAAGCTTTTTTTTGAGCAGCCTATCCGTTGTTAGCCATGCCGCTGTCGAAACCACTTATGCCATTGCCTTACATGGCAAACCTGCGCTAGCGGCTAATTTTAGTGCCTTTGCTCACGCCAATCCTAATGCACCTAAAGGTGGCGAATTACGCCTTGCGTCCATTGGTGGCTTTGATAGCACTAATCCTTTTATTGATAAAGGCAACGCCATTGATGGCACACACTATTTATACGACTCTCTCACCAAAGCCTCTTTAGATGAGCCATTTACCCGTTATGGTCTGCTTGCCGAAAAAATTGAACGCGATACCGAAGATGCCAGTTGGATTATTTATCACCTTAACCCTAATGCACGGTTTAGTGATGGCGAAGCCGTGACCGCCGAAGATGTGGCGTTTACCTTTAATTTGCTTAAAAAAGAAGGCGCGGCAGGGATAAAAAACTACTACAGTGATATTGATAAGGTCGAAGCCCTTGACAAAACACGCGTCAAATTTAGCTTTAAAAGTAAAACCAACCGTGAATTAGGGTTAATTGTTGGCGAGCAAGCGATTTTACCCAAACATTTTTGGCAAAAGCGCGACTTTAATGCCACTAATTTAGATATTCCTCTTGGTAGCGGCCCTTATATTTTAAGCAAGGTAGATGCTGGCCGTAGTATCACTTACAAACGCAATCCTAATTACTGGGCTGCCAATCTGCCTGTTAATAAAGGCCGCTATAACTTTGATACCATCACTTATATTTCTTACCGAGATATGACCGTTGCTCTCGAAGGATTTAAAGCAGGCCAATATGATTTTAGACAAGAAAACAGTGCCAAAAACTGGGCAACACAATATGATTTTCCTGCCATTAAAAAGGGCTTAGTTAAAAAAGAAACCCCACCCGATTTAACGCCACAAGGTATGCAAGGCTTTATTTACAACACTCGCCGCCCCCTATTTCAAGATGTGCGCGTGCGTCAAGCCTTAGCCTATGCCTTTGATTTTGAATGGAGTAATCGCGCTTTATTTCATAATGCCTATACCCGTACCAACAGTTATTTTGCCAATTCTGAGTTGGCAGCGACAGGTTTACCTAAGGGTGAGGAACTCGCCCTGCTCAACCAGTATCGCAAGGACTTAACCGCAATTGTGTTTAGCACTCCCTATCAAGCGCCCAAAACCGATGGCTCAGGCAATAACCGCGCTAGTTTAATGATTGCCCAACAAATTCTCAGCAAAGCGGGCTGGAATATCAAAGACGGCAAATTGACCAATGCCAAAAATGAAGTATTTAAGTTTGAAATGCTGCTCGCACAACCCGAATTTGAGCGCATCGTGCAACCTTTTAAGCAAAACCTAGAACGCTTAGGGATAGAGATGAGTATTCGCGTGATTGATATTCCGCAATATATTAACCGTCAACGCGATTTTGATTTTGATATGGTCGTGGGCAGTTTTCCGCAGTCTTTATCGCCCGGTAATGAGCAACGCGGTTATTTTGGTTCTAAAGCAGCCGACACCAATAGCAGCCGTAATTTAATTGGCATTAAGCACCCCGTGGTTGATGCGCTGATTGAGAAGATTATTGCCGCCCGTAGCCGTGAAGAATTAGTGACCGCTACCCGTGCTTTAGACCGCGTGTTATTGGCTGGTTATTATGTCATTCCGCATTATCATATTCGTAATGAACGCCTTGCTTATTGGAATTATTTAGAACAACCCAACATCAAACCTAAGTATGGTTTAGGTTTAGATTTTTGGTGGTCGAATCCACAAAAATTTAGCAAAATTCGTGCTGCTCAGGGGGTAAAATAAGGTGTCAGGGGCATTACAACCTTCCTTATTTGACAATGATATTCAAGACTCTTTAAGTATTGAAGAATGCGCCAAGAGTCTTGCTGTTTCTGAGGCTACGATTAGAAACTGGATTAAAACAGGTTATTTAAAATTACTGAGTAAAGGTCAAGTAAGCCATGCCTCTCTTATACAATTTAAACGTGATATTTTAGGCAAAGAAAAGCTCCATCAACGTGCCAATAAATCTCAAAAAGATAGCCATAATCATCTGCTTATCAGTAGCGATTTTTTGGCACAAGCTCAACCATCACAACCAGCAAACGATTTTTTGGGAGACGATTACGAAAAAACTTTATCGGATTCTTATAAAAATCAAGAAGGTATTTATTACACCCCTGCACCTATCGTCAATGATTTATGTCAGATTGATAATACCATGCTGGAGAATAAAACTTTTTGTGACCCTTGCTGCGGTTCGGGTAATTTTTTGCTTAGAGCCTTGGACTTAGGTTTTAAGCCCGAAAATCTGTTTGGGTTTGATATTGACCCTGTTGCCGTAGCCATTGCCCAAAAGCGCATTTTTGACAAAACTGGCTTTATTAACAACAATATTATCTGTGCTGACTTTTTACAGTTGGCTATCCACAAAAAAACGGGTTATTACGATTATATTTTTACGAATCCACCGTGGGGCAAAAAAATACCCAAAGATGAAAAAGAGTCATTAAGTAAAATACTTCATACAGGTAATAGCTTAGATACCTGCGCACTATTTTATTTTGCTTGTTTGAATGCGCTCAACACCCAAGGCCAACTTGGATTACTTCTACCCGATGCTTTTTTTAATGTCTCGGCCTATGCCGATGCCAGAGCCTCTGCCCTTGCCTATCAAATCATGCGTTTATGTGATTATGGTAAAGCCTTTAAGGGTTTACAAACTGGTGCTGTTGGACTGGTATTAAACAAACAACAAAATGAACCTGCTCGCCCAATTAACTGCCTATACGATAATCAATATTTTCAACGCACTAGCCACTCCTTGAGCCACAATCCAAACTATATTTTTAATCTATCTTGTACTAGCGAAGAAGCAGAGGTGATTGAACATCTATATAATATTCCCCATATTACCCTAGAAGGCCATGCGAGTTGGGGTTTAGGCATTGTGACTGGCAATAACACGCGATACCTCAGCAATACGGCTAAACCAGATTTTGTGCCAGTCTATAAAGGCTCTGACATTACACCTGATGGTCTTAAAACAGCGACACATTTTTTATCGACCGATTTTTCACAATATCAGCAAGTTGCGCCACTGCACTTGTATCAAGCCAAAGAAAAACTCATTTATAAATTTATCTCGTCAAATTTATGTTTTTTTTATGATACAGAAGGCCGATTTATTATTAACAGCGCGAATTTGCTCATCACCAATCACAATTTTCCTATATCAATGTCACTGCTTGCTAATTTATTTAATAGCGAAATAATGAACTGGCTATTTAAAAAAATATTTAATACTCATAAAGTGTTACGCGGTGATTTAGAGTCACTGCCTATTCATAGCCAATTTTTGGTGAATGGTTTTTTTATAGAAGCTGACTACCTCAATGCACTAAATATCGAGAAAACAGAGCATGGCGGTTTTAGAGTTAAAGCACAACTTAATAAGCTCAGTACTCATCTCCATCTAAAAACAGCCATACGCCATGCTGCCAGCCCGCTTAAGGAGCCTCTACCGTGTTAGCTTATGTGCTACGCCGATTATTACTCATTATTCCGACATTATTTGGTATTTTACTGATTAACTTTGTGATTACCCAAGCTGCACCAGGTGGGCCCGTGGAGCAGGCGATTGCCAAAATTCAAGGCTTAGACAAAACAGGCAGCCGCGCCACAGGCGCACAAGGCGAAATGAGTGCCAGCAATAACAACTCACAAAGTCAATCCAACTATCGAGGCGCGCAAGGTTTAGACCCACAACTGATTAAAGACCTCGAAAAACAATACGGTTTTGATAAACCCGCCAGCGAACGCTTTTGGATAATGATAAAAAATTATTTGCAATTTGATTTTGGCAAAAGTTTTTTTAGAGACCAAACAGTGATTCAACTGATTAAAGAAAAACTGCCTGTGTCTATATCCTTAGGATTATGGAGCACTTTAATCGTTTATTTAATTTCTATTCCTTTAGGCATTAAAAAAGCCCTTAATCATGGCTCACGTTTTGATATTGCCACCAGTAGTTTAATTATTGTCGGTTATGCCATTCCGGGGTTTTTATTTGCGATACTACTGATTATTTTATTTGCAGGGGGCAGTTATTGGCAAATATTTCCCATGCAAGGCTTAATCTCCGAAAACTTTGAGCAATTATCGTTAACCCAAAAAATACTCGATTATGCTCATCATATGGTGTTACCAACCATATGCTTAACCATCGGCGGTTTTGCCACGCTGACAATGCTCACCAAAAATTCTTTTTTAGATGAAATACATAAACAATATGTGGTTACCGCTAAAGCCAAAGGGCTTAATGACAAACAAGTATTATATGGTCATGTCTTTAGAAACGCGATGTTGATTATTATTGCAGGCTTTCCTGCGGCGTTATTGGGGGTATTTTTTACAGGCTCTTTTTTAATCGAAGTGATATTTAATTTAGATGGCTTGGGATTATTAAGTTTTGAATCAGTGATTAACCGTGATTACCCCGTCATTTTTGGCACTTTATATATTTTTACGCTCATTGGTTTAATTTTGCGTATTATTAGCGATTTAACCTATATGTTTGTTGACCCTCGTATTGATTTTAATAGTCGGAATTAACCATGCGTTTATCTCCTCTTAATCAACGGCGTATTGCCAATTTTAAGGCCAATAAACGTGGCTATTATTCGTTATGGATTTTTTTGGTGTTATTTGCCTTTAGTTTATTTGCCGAATTTTGGGCAAATGATAAACCTTTAGTGGTTTCTTATAATCAATCTTTGTATTTTCCTGTGTTTAAGGATTACCCCGAAACCACTTTTGGCGGCACGCTCAACAGTCATGCCGATTATCGTGACCCCTATGTGGCACAACTGATTAACGATAAGGGCTGGTTGGTATGGCCTATGATTCGCTTCGATTACAGCACCATCAACTACAACTTAAACGTACCAACGCCCTCACCGCCCACCGCCACTAACTGGCTTGGCACAGACGACCAAGGCCGCGATGTGTTAGCACGGATTATTTATGGTTTTAGAATCTCGGTGTTATTTGCCCTTGTACTAACGGTCGGTAGTTCAGTCGTGGGTATTGTGGTGGGTGCGATTCAAGGCTTTTATGGCGGTTGGGTGGACTTAATCGGCCAACGGTTAATAGAAATTTGGTCAGGCTTACCGATGCTGTTTATGCTGATTATTATGGCCAGTTTGGTTGAACCTAATTTTTGGTGGCTACTGGGCTTGATGTTGTTGTTTAGCTGGACAGAATTAACAGGTTTGGTGCGTGCCGAGTTTTTGCGTGGCCGTAACCTTGAATATGTGCGTGCAGCGCGTGCTTTGGGTTTAAGCGATACAAAAATTATGTTTAGGCATATTTTGCCTAATGCCATGGTCTCTACCTTGTCATTTTTACCGTTTATTTTTACAGGTGCGATTGGTTTGCTGACCTCCTTAGACTTTTTAGGCTTTGGTTTACCTGTTGGCTCGCCCTCGTTGGGTGAGTTAGTGGCACAAGGCAAAAACAATATGAATGCCCCGTGGCTAGGTTTGTCGGCCTTTTTTACCTTAGCAGTTTTGTTAAGCCTATTAGTTTTTATTGGTGAGGCGGTACGCGATGCCTTTGACCCCCGCAAACAATAATACCGCCCCCCCTTTGGTGCAGGTAAAAAACTTACACGTTTCTTTTGAGCAGTTTGGCACAGCCATTAGTCAGCCCGTCAAAGGCGTGAGTTTTGACATACAACACGGCGAAATGCTGGCGTTAGTGGGTGAAAGTGGCTCAGGTAAATCACTTAGTGCGCAATCCATTATGCGTTTGTTGCCCAGTCATGCTCGTTATCAAGGACAAATTTTGTGGGCAGGTGAAGATTTACTACAAGCCTCAAACAGTCGTTTGCAACAATTACGCGGCGGCGAGATTGGCATTATTTTTCAAGAGCCAATGACTTCGCTTAATCCCCTGCACACCATCGAAAAGCAAATTAGCGAAAATATCCTTCAACATCAGCAACTGACTAAGGCACAAGCCCAACAGCGCACCTTAGAGCTGCTGCACGAAGTTGGTATTCCTGAGCCACAAAAACGCCTTAACAGTTATCCCCACGAGTTATCGGGTGGCCAACGGCAACGGGTGATGATTGCCATGGCCTTGGCAAATAATCCTAAATTGTTAATAGCAGACGAACCGACCACTGCCCTAGATGTCACCTTACAAGAACAAATTTTGCAATTATTGCAAACGCTACAACACAAGTTTGGTTTGGCGGTGTTACTGATTTCGCATGATTTAAGTTTAGTCAAACGCTTTGCTCAACGCGTGGCGGTGATGCAACAAGGTGAGATTGTCGAAAGCAATCACACAGCCACTTTGTTTAACGCCCCACAACACCCTTATACCCAATTATTATTGGCTGCCGAGCCTGAAGGCGTACCTGCACCGATTACCCAAGATGCACCCACACTACTCACGATTGATAATTTACGGCTGTGGTTTCCCATCAAAAAAGGTTTTTGGCAGCGTGTGGTTGACCACGTTAAAGCCATTGATGGCCTCGGTCTTCATCTTAAAAAAGGAGAAACCTTAGGCGTGGTTGGCGAAAGTGGCTCTGGCAAATCGACACTTGCTTTTGCTATTACTCGTCTAGTCAGCAATACCCAAGGCACGATTGTTTTTCAAGGGCAAGACCTTGTACCTCTTAGTCAAAAACAATTACGCCCTTTGCGTAAAGATTTACAAATCGTCTTTCAAGACCCTTATGGCAGCCTAAGTCCACGTTTAAGTATTGGTCAAATCATTAGCGAAGGCTTAGAGCTATTGGGTTTAACAACACAGCAGCAAGAGCAACGGGTGATTAACGCCTTACAAGAGGTTGAGTTAGACCCCGAGTCGCGCCATCGTTACCCCCATGAGTTTTCGGGTGGCCAACGACAGCGTATTGCCATTGCCCGTGCCTTGGTATTAGAGCCACAATTATTGATTTTAGATGAGCCGACCTCTGCCCTTGACCGCACCGTACAAAAACAAATTGTCGAACTCTTGCGCCAACTACAACAACAACGAGGTTTTGCTTGTATTTTTATTAGCCATGACCTTAAAGTCGTCAGAGCCATGAGCCATCGCGTGTTGGTAATGCATCATGGCGTGGTGGTTGAAACTAATGAGGCGCAACAGTTGTTTGAACAGCCACAACACCCCTATACTCAGCAATTACTCAAAGCGGCATTGGCCACCAGTACATAACCAACCTACAAACATAGGAGCAGATAATGGGTTTTATGCAAGGTAAACGAGTGTTAATTGTTGGTGTCGCCAGCAAATTATCCATTGCTTATGGTATTGCAGCAGCAATGCATCGCGAAGGTGCAGAGTTAGCCTTTACTTATCAAAACGACAAACTCAAAAATCGTGTCGAAGAATTTGCCGCTAGTTTTGGCTCATCTTTAGTTTTTGGGTGTGATGTTGTTAATGATGACGAAATTGCACAATTATTTGAGCAGCTTAGCCAACATTGGGACAGCTTAGACACCTTAGTACATTCAGTTGCTTATGCACCAGCCGACCAATTAGAAGGTGACTTTGTCGATGTAACCACCCGCGAAGGTTTTAGAATTGCCCATGACATTAGCAGTTATAGCCTAACGGCACTGAGTAAAGCCGCTAAACCATTACTCGTTAAAGCTCAAGGAAATATTTTAACACTGACCTATCAGGGTTCGGAGCGTGTTTTGCCCAATTACAATGTCATGGGTTTAGCCAAAGCCTCTCTCGAAGCCAATGTACGTTATTTGGCCTCTAGTCTTGGGCCTTTAGGTGTACGGGTCAATGGTATTTCGGCAGGGCCAATAAGAACTTTAGCCGCTAGTGGCATTAAAAACTTTAGAAAGATGTTAGCTTATAATGAATCGGCTACCCCATTACGTCGTAATGTGACGATTGAAGAAGTGGGCAATGCGGCGGCATTTTTATGCTCGAATTTAGCGTCTGGTATTAGCGGTGAGATTTTGTATGTCGATGGTGGTTTTAACACCACTGCCATGCCGCCAATGGAGCTTTAATTTATAGAACAAAAAAGGGGCAATAGCCCCTTTTTTTTATTTAACCACCAAAATCATCAAGCATGATGTTTTCTTTATCTACGCCTAAATCGAGTAGCATTTGAATCACGGCTGCGTTCATCATTGGCGGGCCACACATATAAAACTCACAATCTTCGGGTGCTGGATGATTTTTAAGGTAATTTTCCAACAACACATTGTGAATAAAACCTGTATAACCTGTCCAGTTATCTTCGGGCTGTGGTTCCGATAAAGCCAAATGCCATTCAAAGTTGGGATTATCTTTAGCTAATTGGTCATATTCATCGGCATAAAAGGTTTCACGCAATGAACGCGCACCATACCAAAAGCTGATTTTACGCTTAGAGTGTAAACGCTTGAGCTGGTCAAAAATATGAGAGCGCATCGGTGCCATACCTGCACCACCGCCAATAAATACCATTTCGGCATCAGTTTCGCGGGCGAAAAATTCACCAAAAGGCCCAAACACCGTGACTTTGTCGCCTTTTTTAAGATTAAATACCCAAGAAGACATTTTACCTGCTGGGACTTCGTGTAATTGACGTAAAGGCGGCGTGGCAATACGAATATTAAACTTTAACAAACCTTTTTCTTCGGGATAGTTAGCCATTGAATAGGCACGAATCGTTGGCTCTTTAACCTCTGACTTTACCTCAAACAACTTAAATTTTTCCCAATCTTCTCTAAATTTGGGTTCAATATCAAAATCTTTGTAATTAGCCACATAAGCGGGTGCTTCGAGCTGCATATAGCCGCCTGCACGAAAATGGACATCTTCGCCTTCGGGTAATTTAAGCACTAACTCTTTAATAAAAGTTGCCACGTTATCATTAGAAACAACTTCGCATTCCCAACGTTTTACGCCAAAAAACTCTTCATCTAGTTCAATTTCAAGGTCTTGTTTAACCGCTAATTGACAGCCCAAACGCCAACCTTCACGAATTTCACGTTTGGTAAAATGCGGCTCTTCGGTCGGTAAAATATCGCCGCCACCCGATTTAACTTTAACTTTACATTGACCACAAGTACCGCCACCGCCACAAGCAGAAGACAAAAATAATTTTTCTTCGGCTAAACATTGCAATAATTTGCCACCACTAGGCACTTCTAAACGCTTTTCGGGGTCGTGGTTAATATCAATAGTCACTGTGCCTTCGGACACCAACTTAGAACGTGCCGCTAAAATAAAGCCTACTAACACTAACACTGTGCCAGTAAACATCGCCATACTGAGAACAATAATAAATTCTTGAGACATTTATTTATCCTCTCCCTTAAAGTTTGATGCCAGAGAAGGACATAAAGCCCAAGGCCATTAAACCTGCCGAAATAAAGGTAATACCTAAACCTTGTAAGCCTGCAGGAATATCACTGTATTTTAATTTTTCGCGTACAGCTGCTAACAACACTAAAGCGATTGCCCACCCTGCACCTGAACCTAAGCCATAAACCACACTCTCTGCCAAATGATAGTCGCGTTGCTGCATAAACAACGCCCCACCTAAAATGGCACAATTCACGGTAATCAATGGCAAATAAATACCCAAGGCGTTATACAAGGAAGGAAAGTATTTATCACAAACCATTTCAATAATTTGTACCAAGGCTGCAATAGTACAAATATAACTGACTAAGGATAAGAAGCTTAAGTCAATATCTTTTGCTCCTTCCATACCTGTCCAAGCTAATGCACCATCTTTTAACAAATACTGCCACAAGATACTGTTTACAGGAACGGTCAAGGTTTGAACAAACACGACCGCAACCCCTAAAGAAATCGCGGTTTGTACTTTTTTAGAAATTGCCAAAAAGGTACACATTCCCAAAAAGAACGCTAAAGCCATATTTTCAATAAATACTGCTTTAATAAAAAGACTTAAATAGTATTCCATGATATTGCTCCTTAATGCTCTGGTTGTGCTTTGCTATGAGGAGCAATTTTAAATTCAACTTTTTCTTGTTGCTCGGTTTTCCATGTACGTAATGCCCAAATGGTCAAACCAATCAAAAAGAATGCGGATGGTGGCAATAACAATAAACCATTGGGAATATACCATCCGCCGTTATTGACAGTTTGTAAAATGGTGACACCAAACAAACTACCAGCACCCAATAACTCTCTAAAAAATGCGATTAGCAACAACAGAGCCGAATAGCCTAAACCATTACCCAAACCATCAATAAAACTAATGGCTGGTGGGTTTTTCATGGCGAAGGCTTCTAAACGTCCCATGACAATACAGTTGGTAATAATCAAGCCCACAAAGACCGACATTTGTTTAGCAATGGCAGGTGCAAAAGCTTGTAATAACTGGTCAACAATAATAACCAAAGTTGCCACAATCACCATTTGCACAATAATACGAATCGAACTAGGAATAACGTTACGAATCATACTAATAAACAAGTTGGCAAAAGCGGTCACAAAGGTTAAACCAATCGACATCGCAACAGCTGTATTTAGGTTACTGGTTACCGCTAAGGCAGAACAAATACCTAACACCTGAAAGATAACAGGATTGGTATTTAAAATTGGCCCCAGTAAAATTTCTTTTGTGTTATGTTGTTCGGCCATATTAAATCCCCTTCTCTTTGACATGGGCTAAGAACTTTTTAAAGCCCATATCACCCATCCAAAACTGCACCAAGTTAGATACACCATTGCTGGTTAAGGTTGCACCTGACAAAGCATCAACATGATGAATTGCATCAGGTTTTGAAGGGTCTACACCACCCTTAACCAATTTTAGTTGCACATCACCACTGCTGTCATAAGCTTGCTTATTAACCCACAACGCTTTCCATTTAGGATTATCTACTTCACCACCCAAACCCGGAGTTTCGGCATGCTCAACAAAAGTAATACCACCAATCGTGTTAGCGTCTTGGTTAACAACCAAATAACCATATAAAGTTGACCATAAACCATACCCTGAAATCGGCAAAATCATTTTTTCAACTTTACCTGTAGCATCGCGCAATACATATATATCTGCTTGATTGGCTCGACGCTTGAGACCAGCAATATCCTGACTAACATCTAACGCCATAGATTTACTTGGCGTTTTGGTGTCTTTACGTTGGTCAAATTTGTCATCTAGTGTTATTTGTTTAAATTCACCCGTATTCAAATCTACTAAATAACGCTCGAACTTAGAGAATGCTTGATTAACCTCTGCTTTAGTACCTTGACCATCAGCCATCACCGCGGCAGCAGCCAAGATTTTACGTTGTTTATCAAGCTCTTTATTTTCGGATTGAATCGGCTTTAATAAGGTTACCGCTGCTGCAAGTGCCATCGAACATACAATCGACAACACTCCTGCTACAACAATCGTTTTTCCTGTAGATTCTTTAGACATTGCGTAATGCCCTCCGTTTGATGTTTGCTTGCATCACAAAATAGTCAATTAACGGCGCGCACAAATTGGCAAACAAAATCGCCAACATCATGCCTTCGGGATAGGCAGGATTGACGACACGAATTAACACCACCATTACCCCAATGACTATACCAAACACTAAACGGCCAGTATTGGTCATGGCGGCCGATACGGGGTCGGTGGCCATAAACACCATACCAAAGGCAAAACCACCCAATACTAAATGCCAATGCCACGGCACAGCAAACATCGGATTGGTATCTGAACCGACTTGGTTAAAAATAAAAGACATACTTGCCATGCCAATCATGACACCCGCCATAATGCGCCATGAGGCAACACGGGTTATCAACAACACTACCGCACCCAACAAAATCGCCAACGTCGAGGTTTCGCCGACCGAACCTGCTTCAAAACCGACAAAAGCATCCCACCATGATAAAGGCTGTAAGCCTGTTGCAGTCATGTGTTGTACACCTGTATAAGCGGCTAATTTAGCTTGACCTAAAGCCGTTGCACCAGAAAAACCATCTACACCCAATTTCCACACTTCGGGGCTAATGGCCGTCCAAACGGTGTCACCTGACATATAAGCAGGATAGGCAAAAAATAAAAAAGCACGGCCAGCCAAAGCGGGGTTGATAAAGTTTTTGCCTGTGCCGCCAAAGACTTCTTTGCCAATCACTACCCCAAAACTAATACCTAAAGCCACTTGCCACAAAGGCACAGTGGGTGGACAGACCAACGCAAATAACACCGAGGTCACAAAAAAACCTTCGTTGACTTCGTGACCACGTTTAATGGCGAATAACACTTCCCAAAAACCACCGACAATAAAAGTCACCGCATAAATAGGCACAAACCACGTTGCACCATAAATCAGGCAATCCCACCATGAGTTAACATCAAATCCTGCCAATAAACTGATGAGCCAATAACGCCAGCCTTCTATCGCGAGCTCAGGGGTAACGGTAGGATTATGCTGCATCGCATAAGCAAGTGTTCCTAAAGACTGACTGCCAACATTCCACATACCAAAAAACATGGCTGGAAAAGTCGCCATCCATACCAAAATCATAATTCGCTTTAAGTCAACAGAGTCACGAACGTGTGAACTGGCATGGGTGACATTGGGAGGACTATATAAAAAAGTATCAATCGCCTCATACAAGGGATACCACTTTTGGTAACGGCCACCTTTTTCAAAATGCGGCGCCATATTATCTAACTGTTTACGCATCCACTTCATAATCATTAACCCTCTTTCTCAATGCGGTTTAGGACATCGCGAAGGATAGGCCCATATTCGTATTTTCCAGGACAAACAAAGGTACACAAGGCCAAATCTTCTTCGTCTAACTCTAAACAACCTAAAGCCTGTGCGGTATCGGTATCGCCCACCAATAAATAACGTAGTAATTGGGTTGGCAAAATATCTAAGGGCATAATCGCTTCATACGCCCCCACAGGCACCATCGCTCGGGTACTGCCATTGGTGCTGGTGGTCATATTAAATTTTTTGCTTAACCAATGCCCCAAATACACCCCTAAGGATGAAAAACGGTGCGAGCCTAATTTGATGTAATGTAACATCTCGCGCTCTTTGCCTTCGGGGATTACCGACACTTGCAAATGATAACGCCCCAAATAGGCTTCTACCCCTTGAGCTTGACGACCCGATAATACCGACCCCGAAATGATACGGTTATCACTACCTGATAACTCGCCTGTGGTCATATCGGTTAATGATGCCCCCAACAGGGTTTTAACCAAACGAGGTTGTTTAACCCCTGCTCCTGCTAAAGCAATAATACGTGTACTATCTAACTCACCCGTAGCAAACAATTTACCAATGGCAATCACATCTTGATAGTTAAGATGCCATACGCTACGACTAGCAGAAGCAGGATGTAAAAAGTGAATATGTGTGCCCACTAATCCTGCGGGATGAACACCACTAAACTCATGGGCATTAAACTTGCCTGTCGAAAATTGAGCATTGGCCGCTTTACAGACATAAAATTTGTCGGCCAATTTAGACACCAATGCCAAGCCATCTTCAAAAGCTTCCTGCTGTTGCTTAATGACAATTTGAGGGTCAGCGGCTAAGGGATTGCTATCCATCGCATTGACAAAAATTGCACTTGGGATGGTTTCTGGATTAGGCACTTTGCTAAAGGGACGTGTACGAATGGCTGTCCATAAACCCGATGCTACCAACTGCTCAACCACACCTTCACGGTTCAAGTTAGCAATTTGGTCACGGTTATAAGACTTAAAAGACACACTCTCGGTACTATTGGCCTCACAATCAATGACTAGGGACTCAAAGACACGACGCGCACCGCGATTAACCGCACGCACTTTACCTGTTGCAGGCGCAGTAAAAATCACTTGTGGATTTTTTTTGTCGGCAAATAAAGCTTGCCCTTTAATTACGCGGTCACCTTCGGCAACTTTCATGGTAGGCATCATGCCCACATAATCGGCTCCCACGATGGCCACTGAACGCACTGAGGACATATCACTGATTTGCGGTGACGGTGCGCCAGTAATGGGAATATCCAAACCTCGTTTTATGTTTACCATTATGCACTTCTCTACAACGACAAATTTATTTTTAAGCTATTTCTATCATGGGAATAAGCTATCTTTTTAAATAATTATAATTAACTGACAAATTGGCGACGAATTATAGCGGTCGATTGTATAACAACTTTGCTTTTTAGTCTTACATTCTGAGTTTTTTTTAGAAATTAGCTAACTAAAGCCATAAAAAATTATTGTAGCCCGTGTGAAGTACAACATAACACAGGATTAAAACAGCTTATTTTTTTGGTTCAAGTCATCCCGTATTTCGCTACGCTGCATACTGGCTACCATAAAGCTAAACGCCAAACCAATTAAAAAGCCAGAGTAATTAGCTCTGGCTTTTTAACTTTATCGCTGTGGCGATTAAGCACTCAGTTTTTCTGGTGGCACAACCAAGTATTTAACACCAGCCATTTGTTCAGCAATACGCTGAACTTGGCAACTATAACCCATCTCGTTATCGTACCAAACATACAACGAGACATGATTACCGTTTACAATGGTCGCTTGAGCATCAAAAATACCTGCTGAGCGAGAGCCAATAAAGTCAGACGACACTACTTCGGTTGAGCTAGTGTATTCGATTTGACCTTGTAAATTGGAGTGCAAGGCGATTTGACGCACATACTCATTTAACTCCTCACGATTAACCGCTTGTGGGAAAGTTAAATTTAGAATCGCTAACGACACATTAGGTGTTGGCACACGCACCGAGTTACCTGTTAACTTACCTGCTAACACAGGCAAGGCTTTAGCAACGGCTTTAGCTGCACCTGTTTCGGTAATAACCATGTTTAACACCGCAGAGCGACCGCGACGGTCAGCTTTGTGGTAGTTATCAATTAAGTTTTGGTCGTTAGTAAAGGAGTGAACGGTTTCGACATGACCTGACTCAATGGTGTATTTATCGTTTAACACTTTGAGCATCGGCGTAATAGCGTTTGTGGTACAAGAAGCAGCCGAAATAATTTTGTCAGAATCTAAAATATCGCTGCTGTTAATGCCATAAACGATGTTTTTGACTGAACCTTTAGCGGGTGCAGTTAAAATCACTCGCGCCACACCGTTACAGGTTAAATGACGACCCAAACCAACATCATCTTTAAGTTTGCCTGTGTTATCAATCAAAATCGCGTTATTGATACCATATTGGGTGTAATCAACATCTTCGGGCTTGCTGGCATAAATGACTTTAATAAAGTTACCGTTGGCAATAATCGCTTCGTTTTCTTCGTCAACCGCAATCGTACCATCAAAAGAACCATGCACCGAATCACGACGCAATAACGAAGCACGTTTAGCCAAGTCACCTTCTTGGGTTTTACGCACCACAATCGCTCGCAAACGCAAACCTTGACCACTGCCTGTTTGCTCAATAATCAAACGCGCTAACATACGACCAATACGACCAAAGCCATATAAAACCACGTCTGTTGCTTTGGCATCAGACGCTAAACCAATGGCTGGTTCTGCTTGTTGACGCAAAAATTCAGCTGGCGACAAGCTTTTGTCACTGTTTTTGTAAGCAATGGCAATCTTACCCACATCTAACTGGCAAGAACCAATATCAGTCATTTGATTGAGTGCTTCGATAAAGGGAGCTGTGTCCACAACCGACAACTCACCTGCAATCATACGCACACGACGATGGAGCTTTAAAATTTGAATAATCGAACGATTGACTAAACTACGGCTATACACCTGAACGATAATGTTACGCTCACGGTATAATTTGCCAATAATGGGTAATAAGTTTTCGGTAATCGCTTCACGATTTTTCCAACGACCAAAATGGTCTTCTTGCAAGGCTTGAATGTTGTTAACAGTCACCAGCGTGTCCTCTCATAAATGGGCGGATATAACGAGCTTGCCTACCTTTAACGGTTTAGGCCGCAAAAACCGCGCTATTCTACTGTTTTTTGCTCAAGATGTCAGTTTTTAACGCAGAAATTATGCCTCTGGCGGCAAATATCAAGACTAATACATACAAGTCTTTTTTGACTGTGGTTTCGACTGCGCTCAACCAACCAAAATATTCCCTGAGCCTGTCGAAGAGTCGAACGGTAGCTGAGCGAAGTCGAAGCTATTTTTGATACTTAGCTTTCCACTCTTCGTAAGGCATACCATAAATTTGCTGGCGTGCTTGGTCATAATCCATAGTCAGTCCCCGCTCCTCAGCTGCGGCTTTGAGCCATTTAGCCAAACAGTTACGACAAAAACCTGCTAGATTCATTAAATCTATATTTTGTACTTCGGTATGGCTTTGCAAATGTGCCACTAAACGACGAAATGCGGCTGCCTCTAATTCGGTTTGAAGTTGCTCATCTATCATGCTCTAGTCTCTATGGGTTAATTTTTTGCGCCAAGTTGGCCAGTTCTTTTGCTCTTGCTCTCGTTGAGCAAACAAATCATTCATCAGTTGGTAAATTGCCGACTCAACTTGTTCACGCACTTGCCATTGTGCGGCTTTGTCATCACAATTCTCTTGCAAATGTTGAGTGCTAATAGCCTCGCCAAAACCAAAATAAAATTTTTCGGGACGTGGTAATAAGCCTAATCCCGTTGCCAAAGGCAAAAAGGCATCACCACCACGTAAATATTTGTCCTTGATACCTGTTTTATCTAAAAGTTTGCCGACACGAGATTGATAAAAGTCTTGGGCATCATAACGAATATCAAAGGTTTCATCCGCCCCCACCGATGCAAAGGGAATAATATCATAACCATGCTGCATCGCCATGCGTGCAAATCCCGTACGCTCTTTCCACACTAATTGATATTCTTCACCTTTATTTTTCATCACCTCACGGCCACCCCCAGGAAAAACCAATATATGCTCTTTGGCTTGCATTAGCTGTTGACAGTTTTCAGGTGTACCCGCCACGCAGCCATTGTCCCACAACAAATCACGCCACAGTGGTATTTTAAAATGAATATGGTCGCCAAGGGAGCGCAAAAAAATGCCTTTATGACGATATAAGCCTAACAGCATCAATGGCGCATCAAGTGTGCCGTAAAGGGTATGATTACCGACATATAATGCTGGCCTAGCACGGTCAATATTATCTAAACCACTAAACACAGGGTCAAACCACTGTTGTTGTAGCCATAATGCTTGTTCAATCTTTTTTAAGGGCGGAGGAACAAAGGTTAAAGGATGATTCATCATAAAATACTCAAATTATCAGTACTTACGCATTTCACCGAAATTAGCGCGTTTTGCACCCTCACCCCAACCCTCTCCCTGAGGGAGAGGGAGGAGCGTAGCGGAGGGTGAGGGCGTGAGCAAATAAGCGATAACCGCGTTAGTCATAATTATGTCTTTGATAGTGTGTCATTCATTATTGCTAAAACATAGCGTCAACAAGGCCAATTATGCTGTCATTTAATAAGAAAACAAAAAAACATATCAAAATTTGTAGATTTTTATGTCTGCTAAATTTCGCTAATACCTACATTGTCAGACAAATTTTCCTAAACAAGTTCAAATTACGTTACAATTAGCCACCTTAAATGCTTAGGGTTTAGACACATAATCTGTTGCGTTAGAAAGATTATCTGCCTCAATCTTTGCAGTGGAACTTGTTTTATGAGCGAAAAGTTACATCATTTAAAAACAGGTGGTTTTGAGCGTCGTTGGTCTTTGGCCAAAGCGAGCATTGTCGCTGGTACACGCTTTGCCACGAGTAGTGCTAGCACCTTATTTAGTGACGAAGCCACTCGTGAACTAAAACGAAAAAAAAGCATGGCCGAACAAGCTGAATACCTAGTTAATGAAATGGGTAAACTTAAAGGCAGTATTGTTAAAATTGGCCAAATGATGGCTTTATATGGCGAACACTTTTTGCCCGAAGAAGTCACTCGCGCCTTCCATCGTCTTAATGACAAAACCATTGCTTTGGATTGGTCTATTATCGAAAAACACCTTAAACAAGAATTGGGTGAAAAACGCTTTAACGACTTAGTAATTGACCAAGAGCCATTAGGAGCAGCGTCGTTAGCACAGGTACATCGGGCACGTCGTAAAAGTGACGGCATGGAGTTAGTGCTAAAAATTCAATACCCAGGTGTAGCAGAAGCGATTGACTCCGATTTAAGTTTGGTGGCACAAATGATGCGTTTTGCACGTGTCGTTCCACAAACGCGTGAGTTTGAAGAATGGCTTGAAGAAGTTCGGATGATGATGCACCGCGAAGTCAACTATCCTCAAGAAATGGAAACCACCCGTTTATTCCATAAATATCTTGAAGGCGACAATCGTTATATTGTGCCTAAAGTTTATCCCGATTATTCCTCACCCCGTGTATTGGCCATGTCCTATGAGCATGGTGTCCCCATCAATAGCAACGCAATTATGAGTTTGTCACAAGAGCGACGTAATGCCTTGGCCATGAACTCTTTAGAAATTTGCTGCCGTGAAGTGTTTGAATGGGGCGAAATGCAAACTGACCCCAATTTTGGCAATTATTTGGTACGTTTAGGTGATGGCGTTAGCACTCCCGACCAAATTATTTTATTAGATTTTGGTGCAGTACGTGACTTTCCAGAAGATTTACTCAAGTTGGCTCGCGTGTTAACCAAAGCATCGGTATTGCGTGAGCGCGACACATTAGTAAGCGCCATGAAAGGCTTTAGCTTTTTTGATGAAATGGGCATTGAAAATAAAAAGAAAATTGCCGAAGTCTGCTTATTAGCCGTTGAACCTTTTACCGAGCTGCAAGATGCCCCCAAAGAAACGATTAGTGAAGATGGCAAATATATTTGGGCAAAAAGTAATTTGCATACTAGAGTGTTGATGCAAGCGACTAAATCTGCCGCTAATCGTGAGTTTAGCGTTCCACCCAAAGAGTTGATGTTTATTAGTCGCAAGTTTATTGGTGCTTACACTTTTATGACGGTGATTGATGCACGGATTTATGCCTTTGATATCATTAAACCGTTTTTGAAATAAGCATCACCCTCGCCCCCTTCGACTTTGCTTAGGGGGCTTTTGAGTAGCTGAGCGGAGCCGAAGCTACGCTACCAACAATCCCTTTAACTCTGCCACTTTGTCATTTAGCAAAGTCACATCGCCTTTTGTTTCCACATTTAATCTAACCACAGGCTCGGTATTGGAGCTGCGCAAATTAAACCGCCAATTGCCAAAATCCATCGAAATACCATCTAAGGTGCTTAATTGGTGTGGTTGCGCCGCATAATACTGTTGCACACGCGCAATCGCTTCTTTGGCATTGTTAATAGTAAAGTTAATTTCACCACTACAAGGAAAGTCCATCATACATTGGTCAACCACTTGTGATAAAGAGCGACCATCTTGTGATAACAATTCAACCAATAACAACCAAGGAATCATGCCACTATCACAATAGAAGAAATCACGGAAATAATGATGTGCAGACATCTCACCACCATAAACCGCATCAACTTCACGCATTTTATCTTTGATAAAAGAGTGGCCACATTTGCTCACAACGGCACGACCACCATGATGTGCCACTTTTTCAATGGTATTCCACTCTAAACGGGGGTCATGAATAATCGCGGCATTGGGTGCTTTTTTGAGTAATTGCTCGGCCAACAAACCAACCAAATAATAACCTTCAATAAAACGACCATTTTCATCAAAGAAGAAACAACGATCAAAGTCACCATCCCATGCAATACCAAAATCGGCCTTAGCATCAACCACTGCTTTTGCAGTGACTAATTGCTGTTCGGTCAACATTGGGTTGGGAACACCATTAGGAAAATGACCATCAGGTTGATGATGCAACCGAGTCACTTGTAAAGGTAAATTGGCGGCTAAAGCATCAAAAAATGGCCCTGCACAACCATTACCCGCATTGATTAACACATGCAACGGTTTAATTTTGCTGGCATCAATTAACGACAGTAATTTTGCCACATAGCCTTCTAAGACATTTTGTTCACGATGTAATTTAGTGTCAGCAACATATTGGCTCGGCTCAGAGACTTCGGCCATTAAACGAATGGTTTCTTGTTCAATCGCTCCTAAACCACTATCACTACTGATTGGCTTAGCTTCGGCTTTAACCATTTTGAGACCATTATAATCAGCAGGATTATGACTGGCAGTTACCATAATACCGCCACCCATCCCTGCTTGGCCTGCGGCATAATAAATTAGCTCTGTGCCACAAAAACCAATATCAATGGTGGCCACGCCTTCGGCATTTAAACCTGCAATTAGGGCTTGGCTCATTGGTTTACTTGATAAACGTGCATCTTGCCCCACCGCAATTGGCGCGGTTGGCTGTAATACCCGTGCATAAGCACGACCAATACAATAGACCATAAACTCATTTAATTGGTCGGGCATACGACCACGAATATCATAAGCTTTAAATGCCGCTAGCTTTTTTACATCACTCATTATTGCTTCCTAAAAAAATTAAATCGCTTCACCACGACCAATCGCAAAATATCTAAATCCTTGTTCCTGCATAAATTCTGGATCATAAATATTACGTCCATCGAAAATCACAGCTTGTTTTAACAGGTGCTTCAATTGCTCAAAATCAGGATTCCAAAACTCATCCCAAGCAGTGACTAAAACCATCGCATCTGCATCGGTTATCGCATCAGATGCCGTTTTGGCAATCGTTAACAATGGGTGTTTACCATATTGAGCATATAATGCTTCGGCAGCCATGGGGTCATAAACACTGGTATAACACCCTTGTGCCCACAACGCCTCTAATAAGGGGTTCACAACCGAATTTTCTAAACTTGCTGTGCCTGCTTTAAATGATGCGCCCCAAATGGCAATTTTTTTTCCAGCCAAACGTCCTGCAAAAAAACGCCATACTTTGCGAAACAAAATTTCACGCTGAGAATCATTAATAGCCAGAACTGTATCAATCAAACCAGTTGTATCAAGCTCCTGATGCAGGGTTTTTGCAAAACTTAATAAGTCCGCTGAAAAATTAGGCCCACCAAAACCGCATCCAGCTTGCAGATAGTCACTGCCAATACGAGGGTCTGCCGCTAGTCCCTCTCGTACTAACTCGATATCTACACCAATTTTTTCTGCCAAGGCAGCCATTTCATTCATAAAACTGACACGGGTTGCTAACATGGCATTAACACCCATTTTAATCAATTCAGCCGTACGATGTGGCACCACCAAAACATGAGCAGCTTTGCGCACAAAAGGTCTTAACACTTCTGTCACAACCGTAATTTCATGGCTTTTCTCATCTCCACTCATTAATAATAAGGATGGTTTAGAAAAATCTACTAGGGCGTTCCCTTCCCGACAAAACAATGGTAACCCCACTACATACACAGGGTGAGACCGTCCTAATTCAGAGACTCTTTCTTTTGCTAATACACTAAGAGCATCTAGAGTTCCTATCGGTAAAGTTGAAACAATTAACAAATACAATGGGCTGTCATCTTGTTTTGCCACAATAATACTTTCCATGATTACCCTAATACCATCAACTGCTAAATCAGCCGCAATGAAATGGATATAAATAGAGGACTCAAAATCGTCTGCAAGCGAAATAACTTTCAGTCGTTGTGATTGTTGTTGCTTATGCAACAAACTCACTAAATTTGGTTCTCTTTCAGGATCAAAGCTATTGTTAACGCCACTGACACGCATCACTACTTCATGACCAACCTCAGCCAACTTGACAGCAGTCACCCATGCAAATAAAGAATCTCCATGTACACACAACTTCATATACCCTCTCCTTCCGCATGGCGAATTAAGTGCAGTAGCCCTTGAGTAGAAGCATCAAGTGCTACTTTTTCATCACTTACTAAAGCTATCATCATTTTATCGGCTATTTTTTTACCTAATTCAACGCCCCATTGGTCAAAGGGGTTAATATCCCAAATTACCGACATCACAAACACTTTATGCTCATATAAAGCCACTAAAGCACCCAAAGTAAACGGACTCAACTCTTCTAGCAACAAAGTGGTTGAAGGTTGGTTACCCCGATAGCGCTTAAAATTTGGTGTCGAGTCATCACTATTGGCACTGGCATCACCTAACATCAACACCCGCGATTGTGCCAAACAGTTGGCTAACGCTAATTGATGTTGTATTTGCAGTGATTTTTTAGCCTCATCAGAGTATAAGCTACCTGTATAGCGTTGAATTGGTGCAATAAAATCGCAAGAGACGGCTTGTGTGCCTTGGTGCAATAGTTGATAAAAAGCGTGTTGTGCGTTTGGCCCAACCTCGCCCCATAACACTGGGCAGGTATGATAATCTAACAGATGTCCCTCTTTATCAACCGACTTACCATTACTCTCCATCTCTAATTGAGACAGGTAAGAAGGAAACACTTTAAGACGCCCATCATAAGGTAAAACGGAGTGCGCCCGTATGTCTAAAAAAGTCGCATTCCACACCCCAACCAAGCCCAATAAAACAGGCAAATTTTGGGCTAATGGTTTTTGACTAAACTCATTATCCATAAAATGTGCACCAGCCAACATTGATTCAAAATTGGCCATACCCACTTTTAACGCAATTGGTAAACCAATCGCTGACCATAACGAAAAACGACCACCCACCCACTCCCAAAATAAAATTTGGTTATTATCAGGAATACCCCAAGCAGTCATTTTTTGTGGCTGTGTCGATACACCAATAAAATGATGCGCTAACACCAGCTGCTTATCATTTTTAGACTTCAACATCCACTGCATGGCAGTATGGGCATTCGACAAGGTATCAATGGTAGTGAATGACTTTGACGACACAATAAACAAGGTAGTTTCGGGTTTTAGCGTTCCTAACAAGTCTGACAACTGTGTACCATCAATTGAGCTCACAAAATGAATATGTAATTGACTAGCCTCAGGCGGCACAAACTCTGTTAGAGCCTGACACGCCATGTAGGGGCCTAAATCAGAGCCACCTACACCAATATTCACCACATCGGTAATTGCACGTCCCGAAAAACCACGCCATTGTCGTGAATGAATGCGGTCAACAATACTGCGCATCCGCGCTAAACTTTCATGAATATCAGGTACAATGTCTTTATCATTAACAATTAGGCTTCCTTCTTTAGGCAAACGCAATGCCGTGTGTAACGCTGGACGGTTTTCGGTATTGTTAACCACTGCTCCGCTAACTAAATCCTGAATAGCTTGCGGTAGTTTGACAGCTTCGGCTAAACGCACTAAACCATTGAGAATCGACGCATCAAGCTTTTGTTTAGAAATATCCAAAAACAACGGCCCTGCCTGAAAAGTCAATGCTTGATTTCGCGCTTGGTCATAGGCCAAATCGCGAAGATGTGTATGTTGCATTGCTTTGGCTTTACCTTGCAAAAAACACCATTCAGGCAATTCTGAACGGGGCGTAAAATGACTCATACAGTATCCTTGATTATTATAAGGTCTTTAACCATGCTTGGAATGATTGACCAATTTCTTTATCACGCAATCCTAAGGCGACATTGGCCTGTAAATAGCCTAATTTGCTACCGCAATCAAAACGCACACCTTTAAAACGATGCGGCTTAAATGCATGGCTGGCTAGCAAACTCGCAATCCCATCGGTTAACTGAATTTCACCACCAGCACCTTCTTTGACCTCACGTAAAGCAGCAAAGGTTTCCGCTGGCAACACATAACGTCCGACCACTGCCAAAGTGCTGGGGGCAACTTCTGGTTTGGGCTTTTCGACCATGGCTGTTATGCGGCCATTACCATCCAAAGAAACCACCCCATATTTATCGGTTTTTTCGCGTGGTACTTCTTCTACCGCTAAAGAATAAGACTGCTCATTATTATACAATGCCACCATATCTGCCAAACAACTGCCTTGGGTATCATCAATAAAATCATCAGGCAACATCACTGCAAATGGCTGATTACCCACCACAGGCGCAGCACACAATACCGCATGACCTAAGCCCAAGGCTTTAGGCTGACGAACAACGGCTAAAGTCATGCCATTAGGTAAAGTCGTACGCACTGCATCAAGCATTGCTTGCTTATTTCGCGCTTCTAAAGTCGCTTCTAATTCAAAATTAACATCAAAATGATCTTCAATAGCACGCTTACTGGCACTGGTCACTAAAACTACTTGTTTAATACCCGCCTTGTAAGCCTCTTCTACGGCCAACTGAATCAATGGTTTATCTAACACGGGTAACATTTCTTTAGGAACAGCCTTGGTTGCAGGTAAAAAACGCGTACCTAAGCCTGCAACTGGAAGAACAACGGATAAAATAGTTTGTGTCATTGTTATATCCTTTAATAATGGGACTAACGCACCTCACCAAAATTAGCTCGTTTTTAAACCTAAAGGCGTTAAAAAACGCCTGAAATGCGAACAAATAAGCGATGATCGCGTCAATCCTGAATAAGTTAAGTTGTATCATTATGTTATATAACACAAAACACTTATTCCCTGTAGCTAGTTTCCAAAAAAAACCACCAACAGTTGTTGGTGGTTTTATGTCCTTAAGTCAATTTATTGCTTATGACACGGCATCGCTAACAGTCATTAAACCCAACACACTCATATCGGGCACATAACCCTCTACGTATTGCTTCAATAACTCTTTAAGCTTGACAACATCATAATGTTGAGCAGCGTTATGTAACTCTTCAAACAAATTATCAATCACTTGCAATGATAGACTAGACTCCATCGCACGCATAATTCGTGGATGTTCAGTTCCAGTTACATTATCACCAATCAATAACTCCTCATATAACTTTTCACCTGATCGCAACCCACTAAACTCAATATTAATATCGCCAGACACCCCATTTTCATTAACAGTCTTACCAGACAAAGCTATCATTTTACGTG
Source organism: Moraxellaceae bacterium (assembly GCA_024234595.1). Classification (GTDB taxonomy): domain Bacteria; phylum Pseudomonadota; class Gammaproteobacteria; order Pseudomonadales; family Moraxellaceae; genus Agitococcus. Next base: position 257,638 of record JACKNZ010000005.1, read on the forward strand.
CCAAATCAATGATTTTAACTGGTTGTCCCATATCAAGCACAAAAACGTCGCCACCCTTGCCCATCGTGCCAGCTTGAATCACTAACTGAGAGGCTTCAGGAATCGTCATAAAATAACGGGTAATATCAGGATGTGTAATCGTAACAGGCCCACCTTTGGCAATTTGCTGTCTAAATAATGGGACAACAGAACCCGATGAACCTAATACATTACCAAAACGAACCATACAAAAACGTGTTGGTGTGGTGGACTGCATTGCAAGAGCTTGCAAAGAAAGCTCTGCTAAACGTTTTGAAGCCCCCATCACATTGGTTGGACGAACAGCTTTATCGGTCGAAATCAATACAAAGGTTGAAACACCAGCGGCTACGGCAGCCTGTGCGGTACGATAAGTCCCAATAGAGTTGTTCACAATACCCTCAAATGGATTCCACTCTACCAATGGAACATGTTTGTAGGCTGCTGCATGATAAACCGTATCTACACAATAATGTTTTAACAAAGCGGTCATTCGCTCTTGGTGTAACACAGAACCTAATATGGGAATAATAGCGACTTCAGATTTTTGTGACTTAAGCTCTTTTTCAATACTATATAATGCAAATTCTGTAATTTCCCACAATATTAGTACTTTTGGTTTAACCATCATAATCTGGCGGCATAACTCAGAACCAATTGAGCCACCTGCACCAGTCACCATAACTTTTTTATCTTTGATATTTTGCGCCATAAGCTCTAATGAAGGAGGGACAGCATCACGCCCTAATAAGTCGGCAACATCAACCTCGTCAATGTCAGAAACAGAGACACGACCATCCACCAAATGATTAAAACCAGGTAAAGAACGCACCTTAATATTTAGCGGCCGTAATCGTTCAATAACTTCATGACGACGAGCGCGTGTTGCTGATGGCAAGGCAATTAACACCTCGTTTATCTCAAGTTTTTTGTATATTCCAGCAAAATCTTTACCTGCATAAACGCGTAAGCCTTGCACATTGGTATTAACTAGACTGTCATCATCATCAAAAAATGCAACAACTTGATATTCGGGAGCAGAACGTAAGGCAGCTAATGTCTGACGACCTGCCGTTCCTGCACCATAAATAGCAATACGAGATACAGGTATTTGTAATTGTAGAAATAGTCGAATTAGCATCCGAATTGCAGAGCGAGTTCCCCAAACCCACAAAAATAAAAAAAAGCCAAAGGTAAAAGGCACGCTACGAGGTAAAGGCCACACATGAAAAGACGCTACTAAAAACAAGATAAAGACAATACAACCAACAGACCAGACTAAGTCTTGTAAAAACTTTTCTTCAAAAGAGCGTACAACTGCTCTATATACAGAAAATGCTTTTAAGGTAACAACACAGAATAAACTAATATATAAAAAGCTTGATGGAAAGTCAGATAATAAGGATATCTCGTCTGTATCACCAAGTCGCAAAAACAAAGCAAACCAAAGTAATAATGGAAACACGATAAAATCGGCTAACATTAGAATATATCGCTTGGCAGAACGAGGCAAAGCGGATAGTTTTAAAAAAGTGTGCTTGATCACGCGACTATTTCCTTACACTCTTACTTAAAGGCAACACATTATTTTTGCGCTTGAGCCATAACGCTGTTAATAGCTTGACATGTTTTTTCAACCTCAAGTGTTGTAAGTGTAGGATGCACTAAAAACATCAAACTCGTTTCACCCAATTCTTTAGCTACAGACAGACGCTCAAGAGGCCGCCAAGCGGTGTTATCAAAGGCTTTTTCTAAATAAACTTCTGAACATGAGCCACTATAACAAGGTACACCCAAGGCATTAATTTCGGCCATAATACGATCACGACTCCAACCCGTTGCTAACGCCTCTGGACGCACAAAAGCATAGGCTCTATACCAAGCGTGTTCTATATAATCAGGCACGACAGGGACACGCAACGCATGACTTTTGGCACATGCTGATAAAATTTGTGTTGCATTATGCGTACGGGCAGTATGCCAATCGCTCATACGCTTGAGTTGAATGCGACCAACAACTGCTTGCATTTCTAACATGCGCCAGTTTGTACCAAAAGTTTCGTGTAACCATCTAAATCCAGACGGATGCTTTTTGTTATAAACAGCATCCCAGCTTTTACCGTGATCTTTATAAGACCATGCCTTTGACCACAACGCTTCGTTGTTAGTCGTCAACATGCCGCCCTCACCACCTGTGGTCATAATTTTATCTTGGCAAAAAGACCACGCTGCGGCATCTGCCAAACCACCGACTGCTTGCCCTTTGTATATAGCTCCATGAGCCTGAGCGCAATCTTCAATCACATATAAGTTATGTTGTTTAGCAAGCTCGTTAATGGCTGTCATTTCGCAAGGCCAACCTGCCAAATGCACACAAATAATGGCTTTGGTTTTTGATGTTAAAACTTGCGAGATTGTTTGAGCGGTAATATTTTGCGAGTCGGCATCTACGTCGGCAAAAACAGGGGTAGCACCAACAGAAACAATACTACTTACCGAGGCTAAAAATGTACGCGGTGTAACAATGACTTCGTCACCCTTACTAATGCCTAAAGCTGTCATGGCCAAATCAATAGCAACCGTGCCGTTAGTTAAGGCAATTGCTCGAGAAGCACCACACCAAGTAGCAAATTCTTTTTCAAATTCACGACACTCTTGACCTGTCCAATAATTGACTTTATTTGACAACAAAACACGGCTAACTGCTTGAGACTCTTCTTCTGTAAAACTTGGCCACGGGGAAAAAGGGGTATTTAACATAGTAAAAAATTCCGAAGTAATCGGCTTAAGATGCTTTAGGCTCAAAAATCCGAGCGGGATTACCAACGACAGTGACACCAGCAGGCACACTTTTGGTGACTACTGCGCCCATACCAATCACTGCACCACGACCAATAACTACTGGTTTTTCGGCTGTACCCTGCTTGATAATGGCACCTGTACCGATGTACGCATGATCTTCGATGACGACGTTTCCATTACAACTCACACGTGGAGCAAATGTGACAAAGTCGCCAATCGTACAATCATGGCCAATATAAGAGTAAGCACTAATATGACAATGCTTTCCAACTTTTACATTAACAGTAAGCAACGCATATACAAACAAGACCAATCCTTCTTGCACTTCTGCTTGTTCATAAGCTATGGCGTTGTTGGCGATAAGATTAATAAATTGAATACCGTCTTTTTCGCATTTATCAGCGAGCTTTTCCCTGATTTTTGAGTCAGCTACTGCAATCACAATTTTTTTAGATTCTGCCGACATTGCTGTAAACCTTTCGTAGGTTAATACTGCAACACCATTAACCTGTTCATCTTGAATATTATCATCAACAAAAACAAACTCTACATCATTAGCTCGATAATTTGCCTGAAGTGCAGGCATGATTTCTCTACCAAAGCCACCAGCACTGTAAACTGCATAAATATGCGTCATAACTCTATATCTCCTTTTTACGACCTAAAAATGGTGCCATTGTTACTTCACCATCAGCACTAATATCTTTACGATTGACAACTTTCCAAACCGTTAAAAATAATATTTTAATATCTAACCATAACGATTGATTATCAACATACCAAACGTCTAATTTAAACTTCTCTTCCCAACTAATGGCATTACGGCCATTCACTTGTGCCCATCCTGTAATTCCTGGCTTTACTTCATGGCGGCGTGCCTGCTCTACCGAATATAATGGCAAATACTCCATTAATAATGGGCGTGGCCCAACTAAGCTCATATCACCTTTTAAAACACTCAACAAGCCTGGTAATTCATCCAAACTGGTAGAGCGCAATAATTTACCAAAACTGGTTAAACGTACTTCATCAGGTAAAGGATTACCTTGAGCATCAACAGCATCTAACATGGTTCTAAACTTCATCATCTTAAATGGCTTACCGTGTAAGCCAGGACGAATCTGCTTAAATAATATAGGCGAACCGAGTTTAAAACGCACTAGAACTGCCACACAAATAATGACAGGACTTAATAAAAGCAAGGCTACACTTGCAGCACAAATATCAACCAATCGCTTTATCATATTAAAACCGTATAATCCCCAATAGGATAGACTTTACAAAAGATAAAATCACCCATATTAAAAACAATCTAAATGCCTACATAATGCAGTACAAACACTTACTGCTTTTTGACTGTTTCAAAAACATTAATAAACTTCTTTACACCAACATCAAGAGATAACTTGTCTTGATAATAGCTCTTACCTCTTTGACCCATAGCAAATAACACATCATGAGGCATTGATGCTAGCTTTAACACGGCATCTGCAATTGCTGTTTCATTCTCGGCTTGGACACTCAAACCACAATCTGCCTGCTCAACTAAATTTGCAGCATCGCCAGAAACCGCCATTAAAATTGGCTTCCCAACCGCCATATAGGCTTGAGTCTTTGATGGGACTGTAATTTCAAAAAGAGGATCGTTACGCAAATGAACCAAGAGTACATCTGCCGATGCCAATACTTGCCCTACTTCATCCATAGGCATACGCGGAATAAACACAATATTATCTAATAACAATTCTTGTGCCAGTTTTTTAAGATGTGTTATCTCAACACCGCCACCTACAAACACAAATCGTACGTTAGTATTTGTATTTTGTACGATGGCTGCCGCCTGCAACACAGAGTCTAATGCTTGCGCTTTACCCATCGTCCCAGCAAAAACCACATTAAAATGGTTCTCCATTGGGATTGGCAGCTTATTGGTTGTTTGCGGTTGGGTAAGTACCGATGCATCGCACCAGTTATAAATAACACTAACTTTATGGGCAGGTACTCCGCGCTCTAGTAATAATTGTTTAAAACCAGGCGACAATACAACTAATGCAGCAGCACGGCGATAAATCCATTGGCAGATACTAGAAACCAACTTGAGTGCTTTTTTATTATTCAACATACCTGTTGCTTTTAATGTATCTGGCCACATGTCCTGAATATCATAAACCACAGGTATACGTCTAAAAAAACCAATAAATACCGCAGACATTCCAACAGTTAATGGCGGATGATACGCATAAATAACTTGCGCTTTTTTAGCCATAAACAAACCAAAAAGACAAGATGTAATCGCAAAGCTTATATAGTTAAAGGCGCGCTTAATACCCGATCCATCATGACTAGGATAAAGTGGAACACGATTAACACGTATCCCATTGATAGATTCTCTTTGGAGCCAACGCTGCTTGTAACCAGCATAAATCTGGCCACCTGGATAGTTTGGAAATCCTGTAATCACTTCGACTTCATGACCTTCTGCCTGTAATTTTTGGGCAAAAACCAACCCTTTAAATGTAGGCTCTGGATCAAACCATTGTGTTAATAGCAAAATTTTCAAAACTGCTTCCATACATTACGTAATACATAATCGCGGTAACTATGAATAATACGTACGACTTTTTCTGAAACATTAGGCATACTGTAATCAGCAACCAAACGCAAACTACGCTCTTCACCACGCGCTTGTTTTGTTAAAACCTGCAACGCTTGTAATACTCTTTCTGTTTCTAAGCCAGTCATCATCACAGCGGCCTCTTCCATGCCTTCTGGACGCTCATGCGCTTCACGAATATTAACCGCAGGAAAGTTTAAGATTGAGGATTCTTCGTTAATCGTGCCACTATCCGAAAGCACAGCCATCGAAGTCAATTGCAATTTATTATAATCTTTAAATCCTAATGGCTTTAGCAAACGCACTAAAGGATGAAAAATCACCCCCATCGCATCTACTCTTTTTTGTGTACGCGGATGTGTGGATACAATAACAGGATAACCGTATTGCTCGGCTACCGAATTAAGTACATCAACCAACTTAAGAAAGTTTTTATCAGAGTCAATATTTTCTTCGCGATGCGCACTCACCACAAAGAACTTACCTTCATCTAAGGATAATCGCGTTAAAATATCAGAAGATTCAATACCTTCACGATAATAACTCAACACCTCAAACATGGGGCTGCCCGTTTTAATGACCATGTCTGGCGACAAACCTTCACGCAATAAATAATCTCTTGCGATGGTGCTATAGGTCAAATTAATGTCAGCCGTATGATCAACAATGCGACGATTAATTTCTTCTGGCACGCGCATATCAAAACAACGATTGCCTGCTTCCATATGGAATGTTGGCACTTTTCTACGCTTTGCAGGAATCACCGCCATACAACTATTAGTGTCACCCAATACCAACATGGCTTCTGGTTTAACATCGGCTAAAACTTGGTCAACACCAATAATTACTTTGCCAATCGTTTCGGCACCCGATGCACCAGCCGCATTTAAAAAATGATCAGGCTTACGAATGCCTAAATCATTAAAAAAAATTTCGTTAAGCTCGTAGTCATAATTTTGACCCGTATGCACCAAAATATGCTCACAATATTCATCTAAAGCAGCCATCACTCGTGAAAGTCGAATAATCTCAGGACGTGTACCAACTACCGTCATCACTTTTAGCTTTTTCATGCTTATACCTTATGCGCGTAAGTATCAGGGCGATTACGATCAAAAATTTCATTAGCCCACAACATAACTATCATTTCGCTATCACCAATATTGGTAATATCGTGTGACCAACCCGGTACTGTTTCAACAATAACAGGATTATCACCCGACGTTTTTTGCTCAAATGTTTCGTCAGTTAAAATATGACGAAAGCGAAATGATGCCTCGCCCTTAATGACTAAAAACTTTTCTGTTTTTGAATGATGATAATGGCCGCCGCGTGTAATACCAGGATGTGCTGTAAAAAACGAAAACTGGCCAGAGTCCTTAGTTTTTAGCATTTCTACAAACACGCCTCTAGGGTCACCATATTTAGGCACACCATAGCTAAATTGCTCAGGCGTTAAATAACTCACATACGTCGAATACAATGCTCGCACCAAGCCTTCGCCAACTTTTTCGGAAATCAACGAAGTACGGCACTCACGAAAAGCTTGAATTTGACTAACTAACTCGCCAACTGTTGCTGTGTAAGTAGGCTCTATTTGAGGATAGGTGTCAGCTTTAATGATGCCGTCCATTATTTGTACAAAACAACCAACTACATCATCAATATAAACCAATGTTACCGATGCGCTAGGGTCATTAACTGTTAATGGCAAATCATTAATTGTGTTATAGCAAAAGGTTGCTACAGCAGAATTATAATTTGGCTTACACCATTTACCAAAGATATTGGGCAGTCTAAAAATATAAACAGGCACTTGAGCATCTGCTTGCAAGGCTAACAACTGCTCCTCTGCGCCACGCTTACTTACGCCATAAGGATTCTCACGCTCTGCCTGAATCGAGGAGGTGTAAATAATGGGCGTTTTTTTGCCTGTTGCTTTAACAAGCTCACACAATGTTTGAGTAAATTGGGTGTTACCCTCAGAAAACTCTTCTGGATTAACAGGACGATTAACCCCTGCCAAATGAAAAATAAAATCCGCCTGCTCTACGGCTTGTTTTAAGTCATTTGAGCTAGAATCACGACCAATTGCCAAGACTTCAATGTCTTTACGCTCAATAAATACTGCCTGTAGGTTTTTTCCAACAAAACCATTAGCACCTGTAATTAAAACTTTCATTATAACTCCCTCTTACTCTTCAGCTATTACATGCTCGCCACGTTGAATAGCATGAATAAACTCCAATTTTAATAATAACTTTTGCATACCATCGACATCTAAACGCTGCGTATTATGAGAGTTGTAGTCTTCGCTACGGGATATTTTCAACTCGCCTTGCTCTACAAATTTAGCGTAGTTAAGGTCGCGCAAATCTGGCGGCACTCTAAAATAGTCACCACGATCTTCGGCACAAGCCATTTCTTCTCTACTCAATAAAGCTTCAAATGCTTTTTCACCATGTCGTGTACCAATAACTTGAATAGGATAATCCGATTTACCAAGCATCGTCGTTAAGGCTTTTGCCAAAACCTCGACCGTAGCTGCAGGTGCTTTTTGTACAAACATGTCACCATTATTACCATGCTCAAAAGCATATAACACCAAATCTACAGCATCAGCTAAGGTCATCATAAACCGCGTCATTGCTGGGTCAGTAATAGTTAATGGCTTGTTTGCTCGCATTTGCTCAATAAACAAAGGAATTACCGAACCGCGTGAGGCCATTACGTTACCGTAGCGCGTGCCACAAATAACAGTATTAGTGCCTTCCAAATTACGCGATTTGGCAACCATGACTTTTTCCATCATGGCTTTAGAAATACCCATTGCATTGATGGGATAAACGGCTTTATCGGTACTTAAACAAACAATACGCTGTACTTTATTTTGTATCGCCGCCTCAAGCACATTTTCCGTGCCAAGCACATTCGTTTTGACCGCTTCCATCGGATGAAATTCACAAGAAGGTACTTGCTTTAACGCTGCCGCATGAAAAATATAATCTACGCCACGTGTCGCATTTAATACACTTTGATAGTCACGCACATCACCAATATAAAATTTAAGCTTGGCATTGTTGTAACGCTTACGCATATCATCTTGCTTTTTTTCGTCACGGCTAAAAATACGAATTTCGGCAATATCCGTGTCAAGGAAGCGATTGAGGACGGCGTTACCGAAGGAACCGGTACCTCCACTTATAAAAAGCAATTTATTTTTAAACATAGTACGCGTCCAATAAGATCTTATGGAAAATTAGTTTTACCAATAAATTAATTGTAAGAGGCCAACTCAAAAAGAAACCCCATTTTGGTTTCGTTGCAAATTAGCTTCTAAAGCAATACGCAAATACTCAACTGCACGCTGATGTGCATTTGAATAGCCAATAACATGATCACGTGCCGCAATCAAACGGGTATGCTCATCTGTAGGTGATCTATTCTTAATATACTCCGCAATAATTTCTGCTGCAGATTCAGCATTCATTGGATCAAAATACATCGCATAATCGCCACAAACATCTCGCACAAAGCCACGATCTGAAGCAAATAAAGGCTTCTTCATAGCCATTGCCTCCAGAGGAGTTGCTGAGAAGCATTCCAAAAGGCTTGGGAAAATAATAGCATCCATCTTTTCATAAAAATAAGGACACTGTGCTACGGTTAATGACCCTGTATTAAATATCAAACGACGAAAAGAATCGGATTTCGATGCCCATTCAAAATCATTCAAGGTGACGTAGAAGTTTACCTCCAAACCATACTTATTCAATAAAATTTGTTTAACTTCTGGCAATAAGTCAGTATTTTTATGCGGATAATCTCGCCCAACAAAACCAATTGAAAAAGAATTATCAATAATATCAACTTTTACGTGCAGCCACTTCTCAGGCTGCATGTATAGGGATGATAGGCAGTTATTAACAACCTTAATACTATCTTCTGGATAAATACCTAAAGCAGTAAGTCGTTTTTTAACATGCTCAAGCTCAACGACAACTACATCTGCCTTTCTAAAAAAAACTGACTGAATTTGAAATTTCAGACGTATCTTGAAACGCTCATAAGAAGACATTTCGCGATATAACTCATTATCGGGATATATAATCCAAGGCTGAGCAAATCCAACAATATTAATGGCTTTCAACCCAACAACGTAGAGCGGGCCAAATACGGTGAATATCACGTCGAAGCTCTTCAGTTTTTTTAAAAAGCCCGACCACAAACTCGACACACCAAATGTATCATAAATTTCATAGACAAAAAATTTAGAGATATCACATCCTACTTGATGCAAGTTCTCAGCAACCTCACTCGAAACAAGGCACGTTATATTTTCTGGAAGGTCATGCAACAATGATAGCTCATATATAAATGATGAAGCCACTTGCACACCACCGCCACAATGCAAATTACTGGCATTAATACATATCTTCAAATCACTCATAACTATTTCCATTAAGATAATCAGGTACGATTAAAACTAATACGGGAAAAAAACCCAAGCACCATAAAAAATAAAAGTAAAATCATGATTCTCGTAATACCAAAAGGGTTCAATGGAGTTACCCCCATAAATCCAATTAATGAATAAAAAATAATACTTACAGTTGAATAATTCATCATCCTTGTAAGCCGATATACAAGTCCATAGAAATAACCAGAAAGAAAGCTCAGACATATCAAGCCAACAATCCCAAAAGACATATAGCCCGCAAGGTAGCCATCAGGCCAAGAAGAAGGTGCCAAATCCTCGACGGGAACTGGCGGAGTTAGACTGCCTCCCTGCCGTATGTCATTAAGATAAACCCCCGTATCAACGGGTGGCTTTTCTGGGAATAAACCCCGCGGAATTATCGCATAAATTAAAGAGGCATAGAGGCCTGTTCCCCAGTATTCATGGGTCTCAAAATACCCAGCAACAACAATCTGCCTCTCTATTGTACCAAGACGCTGTATAACGTCTCTTTCGATGCGTGTTGTAACGTCAACATCTTCCGAGGACGGCCTAAGCTGCACTGTCAGGTACATGAATAGAAGTACAACAGAAATAACAATAAAGAGTTTTTTGGTGATTAGCTGTTTGATTGGTTTGATCTTATAGTGATGAACGACAATTAAAATAAACACCATCACAGCGGCTGGCGCTCTTTGACCCAGCGAAGCGAGTATAAAAAAACTTAATGAACAAATTAAAAATAAAATAAATTTTCTTTTATGAAAAAATTCAACATAGAGAAATGCCGTACTTACTGTAATAAGAAAAACATACAACGACTGATAGTAACCAAGCCCAGCTGTTAATAAAACGCGCTGAGATATATCGGACCACAAATTACTTAAGCCACCAATTTGCTGCAAAAAATAAAAATACGAAAATAAACCCATACTATATAAAAAAGATGCTCCACGCCAGCCAGTAAAGCGCCGCATGCTCATGAAACCAAACACATAGCGACCAGCGATAAGCGGCAATTTATTTTTTGAGTATGACCCCAAAATTACGCCAAGAATCACAAAAACATAAACAATTAGCGAGAAGGCGTAGGCATATACAACTAAAAAATAGTCGCGATATTCTGCTGCAACCTGCGGAAATATAATATTCTTGATTGCATCAGGCCTCAATGCAAACCATAACATTACAAATAGCTCTATCATCGCAAAATAAGAAGTTATTTTTACGCCAGAAAACTTATCTGGATTAACTTTCTTATCCCGCATCAAAGCAATGGCAATAGCCATGCAGTATAAAACTATAATTAAAAATAGCGAAATACTTACCATCACAAGTTAAAGCTCATCATGATTACCATCTGAGAAAGAACACGCTTACTACTCAAAATAAGCAATAATTTTTTTTGCCGAACTATCAACTGAAAGCTTTGGCAAATATTTGTCTTTTATTTTTGTTAATCCAACTATATGTGCCTGCACAAAAGCCGCCTCAATTTCAGCTTCATCTTTTAACCCATCAAGCCGACAAATTAACTCATATAATTCTTCATCATATATCCCTCTTTCTTTTTTGTAATTTTCATAATCAACCGCATAAAAAAATACAGGTATATCTAACAAAAGAGCATCAAAAAAAGCAGAGGAATAATCCGTAATAAAGCAATCACACTCCTTAAGTAGCTCAACATAATCACCATCTACTTTTATAAAGTTTGAAGGCAATAACTTGAGCATTGCATCGGCATCCAAAGGATGATACTTGTAATAAACAGTTATATTTTTTTTAACAAAAAACTCAATAAAATTATTATCCTCCAGAAGATCCCATGATCGATCTGTAACCCAATCCCTGTATGTTGGCAAATAAAATATTTTCTCAATTTCACCTTTTTTTTCTAGCTTTTCAATTCCTCCAATTTGTAATACTTTTTGCATGTAGGGTGAATGCGAAATAACTGTTTGCTTATAACTAACATCAAATGCCTGCATCATCAGCGTACGCACATGCTCACCAAGACAAATAACCGCCGTTGTATCAGCCCACTGGTGCCTCATTGCTTGTAACTCCAGATAACCGAATCGGGCCAATAACGATTGATCATTCAACCCTATTTTCTTGATCGGAATTCCGTGCCACGTCTGCACAACAATTTTATTCTTTAAATTAACAGAAAACGGAATACCATTATCCGTAATTATTTTTTTTGAAAAATGTAAATAAATAATACCCTTAATACTTTTTAGCGAAATTGTATTAGCATCATTTTTACCAGCAATTAGTACAACTGTATTCTTATTTAATCTGCTTTTTAGAAAATCATAATTAGCCTTGCCATTAATGCTATTACCAAACCCGCCCCCAGAAAGCACTACTACAGTATTATTGAAAATAGGGTAGTATGAAAGAACCCTAGCAACCTTATATATAAAAAATTTAAGGTACTTAAAAATAATACTAGCTAACATTTATACCAACCTCATAAAAAATTTTATCCAAATATCGAGACACATCTAACTTGCTATTGATGCCGCCAGCCAATCCATAATTTTCTTGCATAATATCCACGGTAGCTCAAAACAAAGAACTCTACACTGAAAACAGTTAGTGCTACTGAGACAGCACTTTTAAAACCACCGAAATACAAGCAAAACAATAAGATCATCTGAATACAGCCCGCTATAATTACACTTAAATTAGCATGCCGTACCGCACCTAATGCACCTAAAAAAGGATACCCCAACAGAACTGATGGCACGGTTAGTACCAATGTAGCTATCAATACTACAAGTACTGGATAACCACCGTAAAACTCAGGTCCAAAAATAATATTTATTATCCATTCCCCGAGCAAAGACCCCACTAAAGCACCTACCAATGCCAGCACCACCATCAGCTTTAATATTTTAAAAAAAAGAGTAAAATCTTTATTTTTTGCCATATACGGAAATAACGCTTGCGCTATAGGCTGCATTAATGCCTGAGCACCTCGATATAATTGTTCGGCAGCAGAGTAGTAAGCTACTTGTAAGGGAGTCGATGTCAAGCCAAGAAAGAATGCGCCACCCGCTGTATACGTTGAAACAGCTGCACGTGACCAAAAGAACTGCGTAGATTCTTTAAATACCTGCCTGACTTGACTAAACTCTACTCGTACTGGTGTATACCCCATTCTAATCATCATAGCGATGCCAATCACCGCCGCCACAACCTGTCCCGCGCCATTGGCAACCGCTACCCATGCGTAATCCTTAGGAGAATTTACCAAAAGTATGGCTAGTACCAAGTACAAAATTCTGGCACTTACGGTATATATTGTTATAAGAGCCATCCGCTCTATGCCCTGAAAAAACCATAATGGCTGAAAGGTTTGCCCAAGAATAGGCAATAGCAATAGCCATAAGAAACTTTCATACTGCTGGTATTTATCTTGTGTCAAAATAAAAATACCTAGCAATACTGTTACAATAAGAACTAAAAGTATCTTACATGCCATGACCGATGAAATAATCTTTCGAACTGCGAGCTTATCGCCCTGCTCACGGGCAATTTTATAAGTGGCTGAATTTACAAATCCATAATCTGTCAGAATAGCTGCAATTTGTACAATCGCTAAACCAAAAGCAGTGATGCCGTATAGTGTGACACCAAGGACTCTTGTAAGATAAGGAATCAAAATCAGAGGAAGTAGATAGCTTGCAATTTGCATAATCATCAATGCGGTTGCATTCTGAAAAACTGATCGTGTATTTTCTTCAACCATGAGTACTACTCAAATTTCTCTACAATCGAAGAAATCAAATCTAAAGCTTTTTTCAGCTCTGCAATATGTTTATTGTCCAGTACTTTTAAAGCTTTTTTAAGGTCCGTGCTGGAAATGCCGTCTGTTCTTGGCAAATAAACCACTTCACAGTATGGCTTTAGTTCATCAAAACGACCTTCCCAGTCATGCCCCATTCCAAAAACTGATACATTATATTTCTCAATATCAATTTTTTTCTGTTCCCATGACTCTTCTGGTATAACTAAATCAGCACACTTTAGTCCCCGAACTATTTCAGCCCTGTCATGAAATGGTATTATTGTTTTTTTACCTTTCTTTTCATTAAAACTATCTGTTGAGACGCCTACCACTAGATAGTCACCATATTGCTTCAGCCTATTCAAAATATTAAGATGACCCACATGAAAAAGATCAAATGTTCCATATGTCAAAACAACTCTTTTCATAACTCATATTATCCTAGTTATTGACCATTATCACAACGCTTAATGCTAATTTTGTGCAAAAAAGCGACCCACTACTATAACTGTATTAATTTTCTCATTTGCTGTTAAAGCCGCCAAACAACAAAGCCCATATACTCCAGATTCTCACGGTTAAAGATGGATTTTACATCCATAAATGGGGTATTTAGCCCCGTAACCTTAATAAGCTGCCTGATATCCATTGCCTTGATGTCCGTGTGAGCCACCGCAGCAATCACGGCATCAGCCTGCTTTACATCTGCAAGCCGTGTGAGATGAATTCCGTACTCTTCTTCCGCCTCGTGTGACTCAGCTACACTATCAACCACCAATACATTCAGACCGTATTCCTTCAGCTCACTGATGATATCAATAACCTTGGTATTACGAATATCCGCACAGTTCTCTTTGAAGGTAAGACCAAGTACCAGTACTGTGGCACCGAGTTTCATGCGGCCTGTTTTGATCATCAACTTCACGGTTTGCTGGGCAATGTAACTGCCCATGCGGTCGTTAATACGGCGTGCAGCCAAAATGATTTCGGGGTTATAGCCCAATGTACTTACTTTGTGGGTGAGATAGTACGGGTCAACGCCAATACAATGGCCGCCAACTAAACCTGGTCTAAAAGGTAAAAAGTTCCATTTCGTTCCTGCGGCCTCAAGCACTTCTATTGTATCAATATCCATCAAATTAAAGATAACTGCCAGTTCATTCATTAAGGCAATATTGACATCTCTTTGTGTATTTTCGATGACTTTTGCCGCTTCGGCCACACGAATACTAGAAGCACAATAAACACCTGCATCAATCACCAAGCTATATAGCGCAGCAACCTGAGCCAAAGAGTCTTCATCTTCAGCTGAAACAATTTTAGTAATGGTTTCTAAACGGCGTACTTTGTCACCAGGTACAATACGCTCTGGTGAATAACCTAATTTAAAGTCAATCGTTCTTTTTTTGCCTGATTCGGCTTCTAATAAAGGAGAACAGATATCTTCGGTTACACCAGGATAAACAGTTGATTCATAAACAACAATAACGTCTTTTTTGAGAAATGGGGCAATCGTTTTTGTTGCACCAATTACAGGTGTTAAGTCGGGTTGTTTAGCATTATCAATGGGGGTAGGAACCGCAATAATAATATAGTCAGCCTCTATTAAATCTGATGCTTGGTTAGTATAACTAATATGTTTTGATGCCTGAAATTGCTCTACTTCCATTTCGCCAGCAGGGTCATAGCCCTTTTTGTAGGCATTTAGCTTACTTTGGCTAATATCAAAGCCTATTGTTTTCATTTTACAACCAAAGGCCAGTGCTAACGGCAAGCCTACATATCCCAAGCCAACAATAGCGACTGTTTTGTGCATAATCATATTATTCATGGGATACGCATATCCTTATCAGATAAAGCTAAAAAACTGGGCGCGATTATATACCACCAAAACGCGTAAAGTTAAACTTATTGTCATACCAAAATTTACAAAACCTATGGTTATTTTTTACCCAACGCCATTAATAATAACTGTTCGGCTAAATCTTCTAAAGTTAGCGAGCCATCTTTTTTAAACCAAGTGACTGTCCATGCAATAGATCCGACCAAATACTTACGCCATGCTTGAGGTGATTGTACATAACCTGTTTGTTCTTGTAGTTTTTGCAAAATATTAACCCATGTATTTTCGTAGGCGGTACGTAAGGCTAATAAATCATGTTGATGACTGCGTGACAAGGCACTCCACTCAAACACTAACACGGTCATGGCATCACAGGTAACACCATTAATGGCATATAACTCACTAATAATTAATGCTTTTAATTTTTCTCGATAACTAGAAACTTGGCCAATTGCGTCATTTTGTTTAGCAGAAGTATATTCAATTACTTCTTTCATGACAGTAAATAATATCTCTTCTTTGCTTTTAAAATGATGAAATAAACTACCTGATTGAATACCTACTAAGGAAGCAATTTCTCGTACTGTCGTGCCTTCATAACCATTTACCCTAAACAAATGGGCAGCCGCTCTTAACACTCTCCCTCTAGGAGAGTCATCTAAACAACCAAAGCTGGGAATCTTATCTAAGGTTTTTACTTGTTGCGGCACTTTTACCAACATGGTTATCTCTCTTTAAAAATCACTGATTTTTTAATGCAAATTCGGCTTTTTAATTTTACATTCCGTTACAAATACAGTCTCCAAGCACGCTTAGCTTGCCGTAGAAAATTGCTGAATCTGTAATTTTAATGTGATGTGCAGAATTTTACCTGAATTTGAGTATGCCGTGAATTTTCCTCTTGCACAAGCAAGCACTTGCTTGGTATGTTACGCATATTGTAAAACATACAACTCATACGGGAAATGTTATGACTGGTAAAAACTCAATTCGCATTGGTTGTGCTTCTGGCTTTTGGGGTGATACCAATACCGCCGCTTTTCAGTTGGTGCGTCAAACACAGATTGATTATTTGGTGTTTGATTATTTGGCCGAAATTACCATGTCGATTATGGCAGGTGCTAAGTTAAAAAAACCTGATGCAGGTTATGCCACCGATTTTGTCGCTCATGTGATGTCACGTTTGCTACCCGAAATTGCCGAAAAAAATATTAAAGTAATTAGTAATGCAGGCGGTGTTAATCCTCTCGCTTGTCGTGATGCTTTAGAAAAATTAATTAAAGAGGCTGGCTTAAATCTCAAAGTAGCTGTGGTCTTGGGTGATGATTTAGTTAATCAACAACAAGCCTATCGTGATTTAAATACCAAAGAAATGTTTAGTGGCGAAGCTATGCCACCGATGTTGTTAAGCATGAATGCTTATTTAGGCGCGATTCCCATTCGTGATGCCTTAGCACAAGGTGCAGACATTGTCATTACAGGACGTGTGGTTGATTCCGCCGTGGTTTTAGGCCCATTGTTGCATGAGTTTAATTGGTCGGTTGATGACTACGACAAACTCGCACAAGGGTCTTTGGCAGGTCATATTATTGAGTGTGGCGCACAATGTACAGGCGGTAATTTTACCGATTGGCAAGATGTCCCCCACTACGACAATATGGGTTTTCCTGTGGCGGAGTGTTATGCCGATGGTGCATTTGTTATTAGTAAGCCCGAAAAAACGGGCGGTTTAATTAGCACCGCCACCATTCGTGAACAATTAATTTATGAAATTGGCGACCCACAAGCCTATTTTTTACCCGATGTGGTGTGTGATTTTACTCAAGTTGAGGTTGAGCAAGTCGGCGACAACTTAGTCAAAGTCAGTGGCGCAAAAGGTCGCGCTCCGAGTGATAGCTATAAAGTTTCGGCCACTTATATGGATGGCTACCGTTTAATTGTCAGCTTTGCCATGATTGGTATTGATGCGGTGGCCAAAGGTCAACGGGTTGCTGAGTCCATTTTTAGCAAAGTGAATAAAGTCTTAGCTAAACGTGGCGCACCACCTCTTAGCTCTACACATATTGAAATTGTTGGCAGTGAACAGGCATATGGTGCAAATGCACGGCCAGAAGCCAAACAATGCCGCGAAATTACTGTGCGCATGGTGGCTCGTTATCCTGTTCAAGAAGGTTTATTGTTTTTGGCCAGTGAAATTGCCCAAGCCTCAACAGGCATGGCACCCGGTTTAGCAGGGATTATGGGTGGTCGTCCCAAGCCCTCTCCAGTGATTAGATTATTTTCTTGCTTAGTTCCAAAAACTTCTGTGCCCGTTAGTTTAGATATTAGCAATGAGCGTATTGCTGTTGCTGTACCCACAGAAGGCGGTTTTGTCCCTGCTGAGCGTTTAGCCAGTGGCGAAGTGGCTGATAACAGCCAAGTGTCACATAAAGTGCCTTTAGTGCAATTAGCGTGGGCACGTAGTGGTGACAAAGGTGACTCATCAAATATTGGTGTAATTGCGCGTAAGCCCGAATATTTACCGTGGATTCGTGCCAGCTTAACCGAAGAAGCAGTTGCTGCTTATTGCCAACATTGGTTAGAAGCACGAAGTGAGGTAATTCGTTATGAGTTACCTAGCTTAAATGCGCTCAATTTTATGCTGACCTATGCCTTGGGCGGTGGTGGCATTGCCAGTCCACGCTTAGACCCACAAGGCAAAGCTCACGCTCAACAACTGTTGGCTATGCCTGTCAAAATTCCTGTAGAAGTTCTCTAGTCTTTGTTCCCTCTCCTAATTTAGGAGAGGGTTAGGGTGAGGTTTGACCTGCCCTCACCCCGACCCTCTCCCACAGGGAGAGGGAGTTCTATCACCCAACCTCCCCCTAAATTAGGGGGAGGAGTTTAATCAGAAAGGTTTTTTATGCCCTATCAATCAATTTTTCGTGAAGATGCGTTTGCCGATAAAGTCATTATTGTCACTGGTGGTGGTTCGGGAATTGGTCGTTGTACTGCCCATGAATTAGCCGCTTTAGGTGCACAAGTCGTTATTACTGGCCGTAAAGCCGAAAAACTCGCCCAAGTTGAAGATGAAATTATTCAAGATGGCGGTTTAGTGCGTTCAATGGTGTGTGATATTCGCCAAGAAGAACAAGTTAAAGAAGTCGTTGCGACGGTACTCAAAGAATTTGGCCGTATTGATGGCTTAGTCAATAACGCAGGCGGTCAATTTCCCTCTGCTTTAGCCAGTATTTCCACCAATGGTTTTGATGCAGTCGTTAAAAACAATTTACACGGCACATTTTTAATGATGCGTGAAGTGTACAACCAATGGATGGCGCAGCATGGTGGCAGCATTGTCAATATGTGTGCCGATATGTGGGGTGGTATGCCGGGTATGGGTCATTCGGGCGCAGCGCGTGCAGGAGTTGATAACCTAACGAAAACGGCTGCGATTGAATGGGCAGTCAGTGGTGTGCGGGTTAATGCCATTGCACCGGGTTGGATTATGTCTTCTGGTATGGATTCTTACAAAGGCGATTTTGCCAAATTTGTGATTCCAACCTTAGCCAGCAAAGTGCCGTTAAAACGTATGGGTACAGAGTCCGAAGTGTCTAGTGTCACCTGCTTTTTATTGTCCGAAGCCGCCGCTTTTGTCTCTGGAATCACGGTGCGTATTGATGGTGCAGCCTCTTTAGGTACGCCGATTTATCCCTTAGCTGACCACGAAAACTCTGAGCCTTATAACGGTTTCCATCGGGCATTTATTCCTGATGTATTAAAGAAGCAATAAATCTTCACCTCACCCCTGCCCTCTCCTCAAGGAGAGGGAGAATCATCGCTAAGTTTCCTCTAGGGTGAGGGTAACTAAAGGAGCATAACTGATTATGCCTATTATTGAATTAGAAATTGATCGCAATGGTGCTGATTATCAAGCCAATTGCCAAGCCATGCTCAAACAAATTGACGAAGTGGCAGCGATTAAACAAAAAGTTTTAGAACGTTCTTTACAAGAAAAGCCCAAATTTACTAAGCGTGGCAAAATGTTGCCTCATGAACGTGTACAACACCTATTAGATGCAGGTTCGCCATTTGTTGAGTTGTGTGGTTTAGCAGGCTATATGCTCGATGATGATAAAGATGGCACCGAAGCTGGCGGCAATATGATTGCAGGCATTGGTGTGATTAATGGTGTGCGTTGTTTGGTGGGTGCAAGTAATTCTGCCATCAAAGGCGGCACGATTTCGCCCAGTGGTTTGCGTAAAAGCTTACGTTTGCAACAAATTGCCCGTCAAAACAAATTACCAATGGTCACATTGGCCGAAAGTGGTGGTGCAAACCTCAATCACGCTGCCGATATTTTTGTTGAAGGTGCGCGTTCTTTTGCCAATCAAGCCCGTTTATCAGCAATGGGTATTCCGCAAATTACCGTTGTCCATGGTAATGCGACGGCTGGTGGTGCTTATCAACCGGGTTTATCCGATTATATGGTGGTGGTGCGTGGCAAAACCGAAATGTTTTTGGCAGGCCCTCCGCTATTAAAAGCGGCAACAGGTGAAGTGGCGACGGAAGAAGATTTGGGCGGTGCGGCAATGCACGCTCAAGTTGCAGGAACGGCGGAATATTTAGCCGAAAACGATGCTGATGGCATTCGCCAAGCGCGTGATATTGTCTCGATGTTAGGTTGGGACAAAGCACAACTGAATCATGATGCACCAGAGCCACGTTATCCGATTGATGACATTTTAGGCATTATTCCTTGTGATTTACGCAAGCCTTATGATGTACGTCAGGTTATTGCCTGTTTAGTCGATGACTCTAACTTTTTAGACTTTAAAACCGAATTTGATAATCAAACGATTTGTGGTTGGGCCAATATCGGTAACGTCACTATTGGCATCATTGGCAATAACGGCCCAATCACTCCCCAAGGTGCTGCCAAAGCCAGCCAATTTATTCAGCTTTGTGACCAAACCAATCGCCCATTATTGTTTTTACACAATACAACAGGCTTTATGGTAGGTACAGAATCTGAGCAGAATGGCGTGATTAAGCATGGCTCAAAAATGATTCAAGCCGTGGCCAATACCCGTGTACCGAAGCTATCTATTGTGATTGGTGGCTCTTATGGTGCAGGTAACTATGCCATGTGTGGCCGTGGTTTAGACCCTCATTTTATTTTTGCATGGCCAAACTCAAAAACAGCCGTGATGGGTGGCGCACAAGCAGGCAAAGTATTAAGAATTGTCACTGAAGCCAAACAACAAAAAATGGGCATTACCCCTGACGAAAATGTGCTTAATTTCTTAGAAATGAGTACTGCTGCCAAATTAGAGTCGCAATCCACTGCTTTGTTTAATACTGCAAAACTGTTTGATGACGGGGTGATTGACCCACGAGACACCCGCAAACTTCTCGTTTTCTTATTACAAACCATTAAAGAAGCAGAACAACGCCAGTTAAGCACCAACACTTATGGCGTGGCACGTTTTTAACCACCACATGAACTCTCCTCCTGAAAAGAAGGAGAGTGTAGCCTGTATGCAGCGTAGCGGAATACAGGAAAACAAAGAGATACTCCCGTGTTACGTTGCACTTCACACGGGCTACTGATGAGGACAGCAAGATGAAATTTACCCCAGAACATGACGCTTTACGCCGCACCACCAAACAATTTGTTGATAGTCAAATCAATCCTTTTGTCGATGAATGGGAAGAAGCAGGTATTTTCCCAGCCCATGAATTATTTAGAAAAATGGCTGAATTGGGTTTATTGGGTGTGTGTAAGCCCGAAGAAAATGGTGGTATGGGTTTAGACTACTCTTACAACATGGTCGTTACCGAAGAATTAGGCAAAATTAACTGTGGTGGTGTACCGATGGCAATTGGGGTACAAACCGATATGGCCACACCTGCCCTTGCCCGTTTTGGTTCTAAAGAATTACGTGATGAGTTTTTAACTCCTGCTATTGCAGGCGAATATGTTGCCTCGATTGCTGTGTCTGAACCTCATGCTGGTTCTGATGTGGCAGCCATTAAAACCACCGCACGCAAAGATGGTGATGATTACATCATCAATGGTACAAAAATGTGGATTACCAACTCCACACAAGCAGACTTTTTGTGTTTGTTAGCCAATACCAGTGATGATAAACCTCACGTTAACAAGTCATTAATTGTCGTACCCACTAAAGCTGCTGGCGTGTCATTCTCCAAAAAGTTGAATAAATTAGGCATGCGTTCTTCTGATACCGCTCAAATTTTCTTAGACAACGTGCGTGTGCCACAACGTTATGTGATTGGTGCTGAAGGCATGGGCTTTATGATGCAAATGATGCAGTTCCAAGAAGAACGTTTATACGGTGCAGCCAATGCGGTGGGTGGTTTGGAAAGCTGTATCGACAAAACCATTGCCTATTGCCGTGAGCGCACCACGTTCGGTCAACCTTTAATTGATAATCAATCCATTCACTTCCGTTTAGCCGAATTACGCACCGAAGTGGAATGTTTACGCGCACTCACCTACCAAGCTTGTGAACAACACATTAGTGGTCAAGATGTGACCCTCTTAGCATCTATGGCTAAATTAAAAGCAGGCCGTTTAATGCGTGAAGTGACCGATAGCTGTTTACAGTATTGGGGTGGTCAAGGCTTTATGTGGGAAAACCCCGTTGCTCGCGCTTACCGTGACGGTCGCTTAGTGTCCATTGGTGGTGGAGCTGACGAAATCATGCTTGGCATCATTTGTAAATTAACCAATACCTTACCTAGCAAAAAGAAGAAGTAGCAGTTAGCAGTTAGCAGTTAGCAGTTAGCAGTTAGCAGTTAGCAGTTAGCAGTTAGCAGTTAGCAGTTAGCAGTTAGCAGTTAGCAGTTAGCAGTTAGCAGTTAGCAGTTAGCAGTTAGCAGTTAGCAGTTAGCAGTTAGCAGTTAGCAGTTAGCAGTTAGCAGTTAGCAGTTAGCAGTTAGCAGTTAGCAGTTAGCAGTTAGCAGTATGTGTTTTTACAGAATTATTATCAAGTTTGTTAAAGCTGATAACTGTTGACTGTTCCCTGATAACTGATACATGTTCCCCGAATACCATTGGAGCGCAATTATGTCTCTACCCACAATCCAAACTTTATTAGTCACTGAAGATAAAGGGATTTTACATATCACCCTTAATCGCCCAGAAAGCCGTAACTCCATGAGTTTGCAAATGGTGCAAGAGTTACAAGCCCTATTTACATGGGGTGCAGAAAATCATATTCGCGCTGTGGTCTTACGCGGTGCAGGTGGACATTTTTGTGCGGGTGGTGATATTCGTGACATGATGACCATTCGTCAACAAGCTGTTGAAAATCCTCATGCTTATCAAATTTTTAATCGCACCTTTGGTCATTTATTGACGCAAGTCAATAGTGCGCCATTCTTAGTCATCACGGTCATTGAAGGTGCAGTATTAGGTGGTGGTTTTGGTTTGACCTGTGTCAGTGATGTTGCCTTAGCCAAAGCCGATGCACAGTTTGGTATGCCAGAAACTCGCTTAGGCATTATTCCTGCTCAAATTGCACCGTTTATTGTCCAACGTTTGGGGCTAACCCAAGCACGACGTTTGGCGTTATTGGGAATGCGTATCAATGGTCAACAAGCCCAAGCGATGGGTTTGGTGCATGAAGTCTATGCCGATAATGACAGCTTAGAAACCGCCCTTGCTCGCACTATTAATGATTTACGTCAGTGTGCACCCAATGCCACACAAGTGACCAAAGCCTTATTACACCAAGTTGGTGAACAGCCTTTAAACCACGTATTAGACGATGCCGCAGAAGCCTTTGCGTGTGCCATTCAAAGTGCCGAAGGGTTGGAAGGTGGCATGGCCTTTGTGCAAAAACGTGCTGCTAGCTGGGCGTTATAACCCTCACCCCGACCCTCTCCCACAGGGAGAGAGTTAAAGTGAGGGGAAAAATTAAGAGAGAAAAATTATGTCTTTTACCAAAGTATTAATTGCTAACCGTGGCGAAATTGCTTGCCGCGTGATTAGAACCGCCAAACAACTCGGCTATCACACGGTTGCCGTTTACTCAGATGCCGATTGCAACGCCCCTCACACTCAATTAGCCGATGAAGCCATTCATATTGGCGAATCGAACGTCTCTGCATCTTATTTATCTATAGACAAAATTATTGCGGCCGCCAAAACAACAGGGGCAGATGCGATTCACCCTGGTTATGGCTTTTTGTCTGAAAATGAAGACTTTGCTGCCGCTTGCGCCAATAACCAAATTACCTTTATTGGCCCACCTGCTAATGCTATTTATGCGATGGGTAGCAAACGTCAAGCCAAAATCATGATGCTCAAAGCGGGCGTGCCTTGTGTACCGGGTTATGAAGGCGACAATCAAGATGAGCAATTTTTAGCCGCACAAGCCGAAAAAATTGGCTTACCAGTAATGATTAAAGCCTCCGCAGGGGGTGGTGGTCGTGGGATGCGTTGTGTTACCCAAGCCAGCGAATTATTGGCCTCGATTCGTACTGCTCGCTCTGAGGCACAAAATGCCTTTGGTAGTGGTGAGTTAATTTTAGAAAAAGCCGTTATCAACCCACGCCACGTTGAAATACAAGTGTTTGCCGACCAACATGGCAACTGTGTGTATTTGGGTGAACGCGACTGTTCGATTCAACGCCGCCACCAAAAAGTGGTTGAAGAAGCCCCTTGTCCTGTCATGACACCAGAATTACGTCAAGCGATGGGCGAAGCTGCTGTTGCTGCTGCCAAAGCGGTGAATTATGTGGGTGCAGGTACGGTTGAGTTTTTATTAGATAATCAAGGCGAGTTTTATTTCTTAGAAATGAATACCCGCTTACAGGTTGAACATCCTGTCACCGAATTGATTACAGGCCAAGATTTAGTCGCTTGGCAATTACGTGTTGCCGCTGGTGAACCTTTACCGCTTCGCCAAGAACAAATTCAACTCAATGGCCATGCCATTGAAGTTCGTTTGTATGCCGAAGACCCACAATTTAACTACTTGCCACAAACAGGCAAAATCTTACGCTGGCAAGCGGCAACAGGCGCACAAGTAAGGATTGATGATGGTGTGCAAACAGGTGGTGAAGTCAGTCCCTTTTATGACCCGATGATTGCCAAAGTCATTGCATGGGGAGCAACACGCCAAGAAGCAGCACGCGTATTGGCTAAAGCAGTTGAAGACAGCGTGTTATTGGGTTTAAGTAACAACAAAGCCTATTTAGCCCAATTATTACGTCATCCTGCTTTTATTGCTGGCGACACGCATACCGGCTTTTTAACGCAACATGAAGCGGATTTAACCACTCTACGCCCTTACCAGCCTCAAGCATTAGATTTTGCCTTAGCAGGTTTAGTGTTGGCGTTAAACAGCACGCCCAATCAACGCCTACAAACCGCCACTTTACCTGCTAAATCGTTGTTATTAACCATTGGTGAGCAAAAACAGACTGTGCAAGTCACTGCCCCACTCCAAAGCCAACAGCCTTGGTTGTTACAAGTGAATGAGCAAACTTTTGCGATTGATATTTATCAAAATAACGATGGTTTATTACACTATGTGATCAATGGTCATCGTCGCCAACTCAACTATGCTTTGGCCAATAACAGCGTTTATTTAGATTTGGGTGCAGGCCAATTAATTGCTCGTGATGACACCCACAGCCCACCACAAACCGCTGATGCGGCAAGTCAAAATAAAATTTCTGCACCCATGGATGGCTTATTGGTTAACAGTTTAACCAAGGTGGGCGACACAGTCACCGCAGGTCAAACCTTGTTGTTACTCGAAGCGATGAAAATTGAACATCCACTCAAAGCACCTTGTGCGGGCGTGGTCAAAGAAATTTTAGTCCACGAAAAACAACAGGTGAAAAAACGTCAATTGTTGTTGGTGATTGAGCCGAGTGAGCAGTGAGCAGTGAGCAGTGAGCAGTGAGCAGTGAGCAGTGAGCAGTGAGCAGTGAGCAGTGAGCAGTGAGCAGTGAGCAGTGAGCAGTGAGCAGTGAGCAGTGAGCAGTGAGCAGTGAGCAGTGAGCAGTGAGCAGTGAGCAACTTGTCCTATCCGTTAGGATAGTCAAGTCTTTTTTGATAACTGATAACTGATAACTGAATTTAATTCTGGAGAATCCTATGTCCTTAAAAAATCAAACCGTCTTTATTACTGGCGCAAGCCGTGGTATTGGCCGAGCTATTGCCTTACGTTGTGCTCGTGAAGGGGCTAATGTAGTAATTGCTGCCAAATCAAACGAGCCACATCCAAAACTGGGTGGTAGCATTCATAGTGTTGCTGACGAAGTGGTTGCTGCTGGTGGCCAAGCCTTGGCTATTTTGTTGGATGTGCGTGATGAAGTTGCTGTGCAAAAAGCCATGCAACAAGCGGCTGAGTATTTTGGTGGCATTGATATTTTAATTAACAATGCAGGTGCTATCGCCCTGACCAATGTTGAAAACACCCCCTTAAAAAAATATGATTTAATTCAATCCATCAATCATCGTGCGGTGTTTGTTTGTAGCCAAGCCGCTTTACCCTATCTAAAAAAATCCAGCAATGGCCATATTTTGAGTTTATCGCCCCCCATTAACCTCAATCCAAAATGGTTAACGGTGTTTGCACCTTATACCTTATCCAAATATGGCATGACGTTATTATCGATTGGCATGGCACAAGAATTTAAAGACTATGGCATTTGTGTCAACACTTTGTGGCCAGAAACCTATATTGCCACTGCCGCCGTCACTAACAATATTGCCAATGATGAAGCCGTCGATATTTGCCGTAAACCTGACATTATGGCTGATGCTGCCTTTGCCATTATTAGCCACCGCGAAACAGGCCAACATTATTTAGATGAAGGGGTATTACGTGCCTATAGCGTGACCGATTTTGACCACTACGCCTGCAATCCTGCCACCAAAGATCAAATCCAACGTGATTTCTTTTTAGACTAAAAAAGTTATTACGTCTTATGAAAGAGCGTCAAATCAAGACGCTCTATTTATCTTAAACATCTTGCACTCTAAATATACTGACCGCTAAAATTACCACCAAAGACAATAACAACTCAGGACTCAGGACTCAGGACTCAGGACTCAGGACTCAGGAAATTGTCAATCCATCTCCCCTAAAACACCTCCCAAAGGACGCTTTATGAGCAACTACGCCTCTTTTAATGATTATGAACCCAAATTATTTGGACTTTCAGGGCGAATTGGCCGTGTACGTTATGCTATTTATAGTATGACGCACATGATGGTATTTTTACTGTTTTCGCTGACACTACTCAAACTAATTGGTGATGCTGCCATGATGCTCATCATGGCGGGTATGTTAGCGTTTGCAATATATAGTTGGATTTTAGTGGCACGCCGCTTACACGACATTGGTGTCACTGCATGGTGGTCAGTACCTATTATGGTGTTTCCCATTCTCTTTTTTGCTTTAGTTATTCTTAAAGGAACAGAAGGCGATAATGATTATGGTGTCGCTCCTCCCGAACACTCACCAGCCCTCAAAATGTCTATGTTGTTTGTTCCTGTTTTTGCCGTACTATTTATGGTTGCAGCACATTTTCAGTACAAAACCATGCAAACCAAACTCAGCATTCAAAAAATGAAAGAAGAACAAATCGCTGCCGAACAACAAGCGCAATTACGTGAAGCGCAAGAAAAACTCGCTAAACAACGCGCCGCTGCCATGCAAGAGGAAGCACACAGCGCAAACATGCTTGAAATGGCACAACCAGCTGAGGAGGCTCCCGCAGAAGCTGCCGCCGCCTACTAACACAGACCATTAAGTTATGCCGCATTATATGGCATAACTTTTTATTTAATTATCGTCATATTAGGCCAACTCCTTGGTGCATTTAGGCATATCACTATAAACTGGTCATAAAACGTCATTAGAAACCTCGTCAAGTCTTGCAAGCAAGCACGGTTGCGGTTAAGTTAAGCGCGTTCTAATAAACAGACATGAATACGTTTCAGAATCTTGTTTTAATTTGCGTATCAACCGCCAGAGGATTTCCACTTTATGAGCACACAAGACATCATCAAACCCATTGACGTATTACGCAAAGCGCCTGCTGTGATTAAAAAATTGCCAAAGATGGCCTACGGTTTAGCATTAGGCTCAAGCACCAACCCCACTAAAGTGGGTGGATTAGGTTGGGCTTTAGAAAAAGCCACCAAAGCAAACCCTTATGGCAGTGCTGTTTTATATAAAGATACTCAATTAAATTACTTGCAATTTAACCAATGGGTTAACCGTATTGCCCATTACTTTTTAGCCCAAGGTCTAAAAAAAGGCGACGTGGTGACGGTATTTATTGAAAATCGTCCAGAGTTATTAGCCACCGTTTTAGGTTTAGCCAAAATTGGTGTGACTTGCGCCCTCGTTAACACCTCACAAACAGGTAAAGTCTTAACCCATAGCATTAACTTAGTTAAACCTAAAATGGCTGTGATTGGTGACGAGTTAGTTGGTTCTTTTAATGATGTACGTAAAGAGTTAACTTTAGGCGCAGATAAAGTCTATTGGCTTGCTGACCAAGACACCTTAAAAGAAGTAGGTACTGCGCCAAAAGGCTTTAAAAACCTTGCCAGTGAAATTCAAAACTCACCCAGCTACAACCCGCCAACCACCAACCAAGTGTATTACAGCGACGGCTTGTTCTATATCTATACTTCAGGCACAACAGGTATGCCTAAAGCAGCTATTTTCAGCCACGGTCGTTGGATGAAAGCGTATGGTATCTTTGGTTCAGTGATGGACTTAAACCATAAAGACATCATTTATGTTACCTTGCCATTTTATCATGCTACCGCAATGGCCGTTTGTTTTGGTGCGGCACTTTATGGTGGTGCAGGTGTTGCCATGCGTCGTAAATTCTCTGCGCGCGAGTTTTGGGACGATATCCGCAAATACAATGCCTCTGCCATTGGTTATGTGGGCGAATTATGCCGCTACTTAATGGAAGTGCCAGCTAAGCCAGAAGACAAAGCCCACCGTGTGCGTAAAATGGTTGGTAACGGTATGCGTCCAAATATCTGGGGAGCATTTAAATCCCGTTTTGGTGTAGAAGAAGTTTACGAGTTATACGGTTCTTCCGAAGGCAATATTGGTTTTAACAACATTTTTAACTTTGATAATACCGTTGGCTTCTGCCCATTACCCTACTCTATTGTTAAATATGACAAAGAAAACGACAGCTTTGTACGTGATGCCAACGGCTTTATGATTAAAGCAGGTAAAGGTGAAGCAGGTTTGTTAATTGGTAAAATTACCGCTCGTACTCCTTTTGATGGTTATACCGACCCCGCCAAAAATGAATCTTGTATTTTAAAAGACGTGTTTGAAAAAGGTGACCGTTACTTTAATACAGGTGATTTAGTGCGTGATATTGGCTTCCGTCACGCTCAGTTTGTTGACCGTTTAGGTGATACTTTCCGTTGGAAAGGCGAAAACGTATCAACCACTGAAGTTGAAAACTTGATGAGCGGCTATCCTTCTATTTCTGAAGCAGTGGTTTATGGCGTAGAAATTCCCAATACCAATGGTCGTGCAGGTATGGCCGCAATTACCCCACACGAAGGCATGGAAATCGACTATGCACATTTACTAGAGCATTTACGCAAAGAAATGCCTGTTTATGCGATTCCTGTATTTTTGCGCCAACAAAAACAAATGGAAACCACAGGCACGTTTAAATATCAAAAGAACAATCTTAAAAAAGAAGGTTTTGATATTAATGCCACACATGGCGAGCCGTTATTTGTTTGGTTACCTAATACCACTAGCTATCAACCCTTAACAGCAGAAATTTGGGAAAACATTAACAAAGGAGCTTATCGTTTCTAAGCGACTTATTTTGTCACTTCCCCCCA
This sequence comes from Moraxellaceae bacterium, assembly GCA_024234595.1. Taxonomy (GTDB): domain Bacteria; phylum Pseudomonadota; class Gammaproteobacteria; order Pseudomonadales; family Moraxellaceae; genus Agitococcus. The sequence goes on from JACKNZ010000005.1 coordinate 287,049, forward strand.
TCTTAATGAAAATTAAGAGGGGGTTTTCATCAAAACGCTTACTTTATAGCCGCTTGATATTTTTTTTGCAGTCAAAGTATTGCATAGTTTTTAGAATAGATTATTATATGCGGCCTCAGCGACGCTAACGCTGAAAACAAAAAATAGCATGTGGGTTGGTAGCTCAGCCGGTAGAGCAGTTGGCTTTTAACCAATTGGTCGTGGGTTCGAATCCCGCTCAACCCACCATATACGAATCCAAGCGATTCAATATCATACAAAAAGCCTTTATTTACAAAGAATCAGGGCTTTTTTATTGTCTGTAGTATTCATTATAGATATTGTAAGCCAAAAAATTTGGGGGTATCTTTAGGGGTATTAGTCCAGTACCCCCAAAATAGATACCCCCATGACAACAAATACCCCCAAAGCCAAAGGCTTAACAGATACCACCATCAAAACAGCCAAGCCCACAGATAAAGAGTACAAAGTCTCTGACGGTGGCGGTTTATACCTACTTATTAAGCCTAACGGTGGCAAATACTGGCGGTTAAAGTATCGTTATTTAGGTAAAGAGAAGTTACTCGCTTTAGGGGTATATCCCGAAGTATCACTAAAAGAAGCACGGCTAAAACGTGATGTTGCTAAAAAGCGTTTAGAGAACGGCACAGACCCTAGCGAAGCCAAGAAAGAAGAAAAGCGTTTATCTATATTGCAGTCTGAAAATACCTTTGAGGCAATCGCTAATGAATGGCTAAGCAAGCGTACACAGGTTAAAGAGGTGACAGTTAAAGGCTATCAGCGTTATTTAGCCTATGCTTTTACTGCCTTTGGCCATAAGCCAGTTAATGAAGTGACTAGCCCCGATGTTTTAGCCTTGTGTCGAACTATCGAAGCAAGAGGCACAATAGAGACCGCCCACCGCGTTAAAACCACTTGCGGCCTTGTGTTTAGATATGCCATAGCCACAGGCCGCGCCACTTATGAGCCTACCCAAGCCCTTAGAGGCGCATTAGAGCCAGTTATTACCAACCACCAAGCTGCGATTACTGACCCCTCACAAGTTGCCCGATTGATGCAAGACATACAAGGTTATGAGGGGCATTACACCGTCGTCTATGCCCTTAAATTAGCCCCTTTGGTATTTGTTCGCCCTAGTGAGTTACGAGGGGCATTGTGGGCAGATATAGACCTAGAGGCTAAAGAGTGGCGTTATCATGTTCACAAAACAAAAACCGATCATATTGTCCCCCTATCCTCTCAAGCCACAAAGCTACTGGCAGAACTAAAAGCCATATCAAGTCATAGCCCCTATGTATTCCCTAGCGTTAGAAGCAATCAGCGAACCATGTCAGAGAACACGATTAACGCGGCATTGCGTAGGCTTGGTTATACCAGTGAGCAAATGTGTGGGCATGGCTTTAGGGCAATGGCTAGAACCATACTAGACGAGGTTTTAGGCTATCCGATTGAAGTTATAGAGATGCAGCTTGCCCATGCGGTTAAAGATGCCAATGGTAGAGCCTATAACCGTACCAAGTACCGAGAACAACGCCATAAGATGATGCAACACTGGAGCGATTATTTAGATGGTTTACAGGTTGGTAATGTGGTGGCGGTTAAGTTTGGAGGTGTGGCGTGATAGACAAGTCATTAACTGAGAGAGAGTGGCAAGATTTAGTTAAATACCTAGACTTAAGCCTCAAGCTAAACACAGAACATGATGTAAAGGGTACGATTAATAACTTTATAGAAAATATAGTACGAATTAAGGCGGTAACCAAAAACTGCTACAAAGCTAAACCGCTAAAAATACAAATAGCCGAGCTAGAGTTACGTACACCATATACGCAATTATGCCGCGAAAATCAGCTTTTAATTAGCCGCATTGCTTTTTATATGACGCGACAAGTGCAAGATGCTAACGAACTTCACCCAAGTCAGTTTTACATAGCTTGTGAGGTTGCGCTTACAAGATTAAAAGCACAAATCCCTAAAAGAGGCGCACCTAAAAATGACACTCATAAAAACATAACGCTACTGATATTACAGCTATGGTGCAAAATAGGCGAAACGAACTTAAGCACATATCACAACGAAGAATCCACAGCTCCCCTAGTGAACTTTACTTTCATCGAATAGAAACCGCCTCGCCTTACAGACCAAGAACCACCAAAGGAGATTCAAGGGGCTATATTCTTTAAGAATATAACTATAGCGATACTAGCAAACAAGTAAACTTTAAATACAGCCTGTAGGCTATCCTACAAGACCTCAAATTGTAAGTTTGCTTATACGAATGGCTATTTTTAGTCAATTTATTTGCTGTTTTTGGCTTTTTTTAGCTATTGTTTCTCACTATTTTACGCTCCTTGATTCCCTTCTTTGGTTAGGTTCGCGCCTTATAGGTGGCTTAACATCATGTTCCTGTTATTAGAACACTTATTGCCTATTGTAAAACAGATTCATCAAAAAGAGAGTATTACGCCCTCTTATTCAAAAACTGACTTTAGCAACCCAACAACTTCACAAATTATCTTTATCCGTAAAAAAGAAGTAATGCGCCGTACTGGACTTTCTTCATCATCAATCTATGACCTAATGTCACGTTCTCTCTTCCCACAGAGCATTAAATTAGCAGGTGGCAAGTCTGTCGCATGGCTTGAGAGTGATGTAGAGCAATGGTTAAAGCAATGCCTTGATAATTCAACCAGTCAAGGAGCAGCTTAATCATGTCAAAACCACTCACACCGCCACCAGTGACAGGCCAATGCTTACAAGTGCTGTCTTTGTTGCGTCAACATGGCTCATTGTTATCTTTAACTTTAACGGCTGATTATGCCATTCCCGAAACTGCTGCACGGATTCACGACTTACGCGCCAAAGGCTTTAATGTGATAACCACCATTAAAGAGCAAGTAATTTTTCGTGGGTGTGTGCGTAAGCGTGTGGCTAATTATTCACTTGGCACACCTGAATGGCCTAGTCCTGATTTTACTGGCGAGGTGGCTTAATCATGGATTCTTTAACACGCATTACTCCCCTTATCAGCAGCCTAGAAACTACCCTAGAGCAATGCACCACCGCCTTAAATGGTGGCGGTGATGTTGCACAGGTCATTAACTGCTTAACCACCATTAAACAAGCCTTGTCTAAGTTGCGGCCTGTTATTGATACATTGGTAGAAGCTGAGGAACAACAGTCTTTAGCTTTGTTTGGTATCAATGACGCGGCTATTGAATTGATTTTGTCCTTAGATGAAAAGCAGCCTAACTACCGCCCACGTCCACACGCTGAAAACATCGAGCTTATTCATTCAATACTGGAGTGTTTACCCGATGCACCGCCACCCGATAACGTGGTGAATATGCCAGTTAAAAAGGAGGTTCACTAATGACTACCCCTAAACACTTGCCCCCTGAATTTAGCGCGGCTATGCACCGTCATATTGCTTTAGTAGAGCAGTTTGGCGAAGACAGCCCACAGGCTAAAAAGTCGTTAATGGTGGCTATGCACTTAGCCCCTGATTGGTTCAAAGATGATATTGCAGCAATGGCAGGTGAAAACGGATTTTTACCACAGGCAAGCGGTTATTTAGATGATGGCTCACCAGTTTTTAGCCTAGAGGATATTGCCGCTAAGTTTGGTATCAGCATCGAGCAAGCCGAAAAAGACTTACACGACATGATGGCAACACGCCAAGAGCTAGGTTTACCCATTGAGGGCGGCCTTGTTAATCCGTCATTAGTGCATCGTAAGCAATAGGAGGTTCACTAAATGAAAATACTACAAAATACTACATTCCCCAAAAATAGGGAGCGTGATTATTTGGTGACTGAGCCGAAAATTCAGCTTAGTGATATAGGAAAGTCTCACCTCACAAACAATAGTAAAAGTGAGGAATCCTCACAATTAGAAAAAATCAATCAATTATCATTTTTTGACGGTTTTAATTGTCTTGACTTGGTGGCGATGGCTAGCAATAATGGCCGCCAAGAGCTTCGAAACCTCTTTAAGTCCGTAAGTCATCACACGTTAGTTGATGTTTTTTTATGCCTATCATTTGCCAATTTGCTTGTTATGGGCGAATTGCGCCTTGCCCTTGCCTTAGTTCGTCTATGGTGGGGAGGACACGGAAATAAGCCTTTTATTGGGCGAATACTGTGTGCCGTTGACTTAGCGGTTTCGAACCTCCCTACCGCCCTATCTTTAGGGCAATCATCAAAAAATCTACCCTTCGAAAAGGTATAAGTTAATGACTACACAACATAATCACGCCCCAGTTGCGTCTAAACCCTTTGCCCTCATTTGTTCCTTTGCCGTACCCAGTACCGAGCTTAACCCTGATTTTACGCCCAGTGTTAGCGTGGTTATTGGTCACTACGATTCACAAGAACAAGCTAAACAAGCACGACAAGCCATTCAACACGCTGCATTAATTGCTGCATGGTGTTATTACTCTTTTCTTGATGAAGCAACTCCCGAAAATATGGGAGTTACAGCATGAACAAGCGCGATATTCAACGCGGATTAGCGTTTATTCGTATGGGTTGCGCCATTGTTGCTAATGATGCCAAAGCCCAAAACCTAGAGCGTTTTAATCAAAGCCAACAACGCATTAAAGCGCGTCATAGTGCAGCGCAATCGGCAGACAATACGATTGCAGCTACCGCCACCTTAAACGCTGATACAAGCGAAATTAAGGGGGTTAATCATGTTGAATGATATTAGCCTAGAAGTTGCAACCATTGCCTTAACTTATATTGACGCACACAACCGCGATACATGGCTCAAAGTTGGTAATGCCTTAAAAACCGAGTTTGGTTCTAGTGGTTTTGATATTTGGGACGACTGGAGCAAAACAGCCGATAACTACGATGCAAAGGCCGTAAAAAGCGTATGGCGTAGTTTAACCGTTGGCAAGGTCAACATTGGTACAGTGATATACCTCGCCAAACAAAACGGCTTTGATATTAGCAAGCACGAAGTTAAACCCATTGACCCACAGGAACAGGCCGCACGACAAGCCAAGCGCGAACAACAAGCGCGTGAAGCCGAAGCCCACGAAAAAGCCGAAGTCGAAGCCTTAACCGCAATCGCCAAACAAATACAGCAAGTAGCTAATACTCCCTTTGTTACGCCATACACGCAAGACAAAGGTATGAGTACCACTGGCTTGTTGTCTATCAACTGCAACGAGCTACACGCTTTTAAACACCCTTTTGATACATACAACGGTAAGCCTCAAAGTATTGGCTATGCCTTAAAAGGCTTAGTGACGCTTGCGCCATTTTGTGACTTAAAAACAGGTGAGTTTGTAAGGTTGCAAGGGATTAGTGGTGTAAAAGCCACTGAGGGCAAAGACAAAGGCCGTTATATCAAGCGGTTTATTGGTAAAGGCGATTCCTTTTGGTGGCGAGGTCATATCAAAAAACAAGGTTTTGCTAAGATTGTTTTTGAGGGTGTGAGCGATGCTCAAACCACTCACGAACACACTAATAAGCCATGCCTAGCAGCAGGTGGCAAAGACCAATTAAAAAAGGCCGCCTTAGCCCTACGCGCTGAGTGTCCCCATGACCCCATTATTGTCTTTGGTGATAATGACCCCAAAGGCGAAGGCCAAGCCAAAGCAGAAGAAGCCGCAACAGCCGTAAACGGTATTTTTTTACTTCCTCCGAGCCAGTACAAAGATGTCAATGAATGGGTACTTGCTGAGGGTGCAGACGGATTAAACAAGATGATTGATGAAGCGATACAAACAAAAAAGGCCGTACCCCCTAGCCAAGATGGTACAGCCCCTTTAGATGACAATTTAGCAAGGGAAAGTATAGACGATGTGGCCAATGGTGGCGAGAGTCAAGGCGATGAATGGCTAGAACCTGACCCCATTATTGCCCCTCAAGAAATAGCAGATTACCCCATACAACACTTGCCCGAACCCTTACGTTTGTTAGTGCTTGAGATAGTCGATTACTTACAATGCCCTATAGCAATGGCTGCTAATGCCGTGCTTGCCGCCTTATCGTTAAGTATTCAAGGCTTGGTTAATGTGGCAAGAGATAACGAGTTAATCGGTGCAGTATCTTTGTTTTTGATGGTGATTGCTGAATCAGGCGAGCGTAAAAGCGCGTGTGATAGCTTAGTCACCAGTCATATTAAAGAACTGGACAAACAACGCTTATTAGCAGATTTAGACGTACTCAAGTTTTGGCAATCAGATATGGACACATGGACAGCCGAGCGTGAGGGGTTAATTAATGCCATTAAACAAACCGCTAAAAATGGCGATTCTACTCACTCTCTCAAAGAGCAGCTTAAACAGCTTGATGAAGAAAAGCCTAAAAAACCACGCGGCAAAACCATGTTGTATGAAGATGCAACCATTGAGGGCTTAACCAAAGGCTTATTTAACAATTGCCCTAGTGGCGGTGTGTTCTCTAGTGAGGCAGGTGTCGTTTTTGGTAGTCATGGCATGAATAGTGATAACTCTATGCGTAACATGGCCACTACTAACAAATTATGGGACGGTGGAGACGTTATTACTAACCGAGCCGATATTACCAAGAATATGCTACTCACTGGCAGACGTTTAACCTTGTCTTTGGCCACGCAAGAAAGCACGGTACGCGCATTTTTTGACAGTAGTAAAGGATTAGCGCGTGGTACAGGATTCGGGGCTAGATTCCTAATCGCTTGGCCAAAATCGACACAAGGGACACGCTTATACAAAGCTCCGCCTTTGTCATGGCCTAATCGGGAGGCGTTTGTTAAACGTACTACCGAGTTACTCAATACGATTTTAACCATTGATGAAGAATCAGGTGCATTACAGCCTATTACCTTGTATTTATCACCACAGGCACATGACTTATGGGTGGAGTTTTATAACTATACCGAGCAGGAGTTACGCATAGGTGGCGAACTAACCGACATTAAGGACGTAACCAGTAAAGCAGCCGATAACGTGGCAAGAATAGCCGCCTTATTTCATGTGTACGAACACGGCTTAACTGGCCATATCACAGAGGCGCATATTTTAAGTGCTAATTATTTGATGGATTGGTACTTGATGGAATCAAAACGCTTTTTTAGTGAAGCGGTATTATCCAAAGAATTACGCAACACGGTATTACTGGATAATTGGCTTATTCAACATTGCCAAGAACAGCAAACGAACCACATTAGCACTAGGGATATTCAGCGAAAATGCCCAAACTCTTTACGAGACAAAGATTTAATTGATGCCATTTTGAAGCATTTAGCAGACTTGAATCGCGTCAAAATAGTCAATCAAGGTAAAAAGAAATTGATTGTACTTAACCCTAAATTGTTGGGGGTGTAATCGTGTCTTACGCTAAATGGAAAAATCAAAATCAATCTATTGCGACAGCGACAGTAGCGACAGTTGCGACACTTGAGCAAAAAATAGGATTTGAAGATGATAAAAAACTATCATCTGTCGCAAAAGTCGCAAGTGTCGCAGTCGCAGCAAGTGAAAATCAGAAAAAATCAGAACCACTCCCCAAAATAGAGCCTTTATCTAAACCCCCTGTTTTTGGTGGCGGAAATTATGTCATTTCGGCCAATAGTGCTAATCAGCAAGTAGCTAATGACCCTCACCTAAAAAATGTAGTCGCTCAAAT
>JACKNZ010000006.1 GCA_024234595.1 Moraxellaceae bacterium
TAAACGGCTGTGTAGATAGAATACGTCACCGGGATAGGCTTCACGACCTGGTGGACGACGCAATAACAAAGAAATTTGACGATAGGCAACTGCTTGCTTTGACAAATCATCATAAATAATTAAAGCATCTTCACCACGGTCACGGAAGTATTCACCCATCGTGCAACCAGAGTAAGGAGCCAAGAACAACATGGCGGCTGGTTCAGAAGCCGATGCAGCGACAACGGTGGTATAAGCCATTGCGCCTGTTTCTTCTAGCTTACGCACAACGTTGGCAATGGTCGATTGTTTTTGACCAACAGCCACATACACACACTTAATGCCAGAGCCTTTTTGAGCGATAATCGCGTCAATGGCCATGGCGGTTTTACCCGTTTGACGGTCACCGATAATCAATTCACGTTGGCCACGACCAATCGGAATCATCGCGTCAACGGCTTTGTAACCTGTTTGTACTGGCTGGTCAACCGACTTACGCCAAATAACACCAGGTGCTACTTTTTCGACTGCATCGGTTAACTTAGCATTGATAGGGCCTTTGCCATCAATTGGCTTACCCAATGCATCGACCACACGTCCCAACAATTCTGGGCCGACTGGCACTTCTAAAATACGGCCTGTGCAACGTACTTTTTGACCTTCTTGAAGGTTTAAGTAGTCACCTAACACCACAGCACCAACCGAATCTTGCTCTAAGTTTAGAGCCATACCGAAGATGCCGCCATCGAACTCAATCATCTCGCCATACATTACATCGGCCAAACCGTGAATGCGGACGATACCGTCAGATACTTTTACCACTGTGCCTTCGTTACGAGCTTCGGCAGTGGCGTTGAGATCGCTAATACGCTGTTTAATCAGCGAGCTGATCTCGGAGGGATTCAGTTGCTGCATGATGCGCTGTTCCTCAAAAATTATGTATTCAGGGTGGCACTCAATTTTGCCAACTTTCCGCGCACGGAAGCATCAATCACTAAATCACCCGTACGCACAACCACACCGCCAATTAAGGTAGTGTCAATTTCGGTACGAATATTTATACGACGCACGAGTTTAGCCGCTAATTGCGTAGCCAATGCCTGTTCTTGCTCACTACTGAGCGCGAAGGCACTGGTCACTACCACATCGGCAGTTTTTTCGCTTTTAGCTTTCTCTTCTTCGTATAATTCAGCGATTGCTGGCAATGCCATCAAACGTTTGTTAGCCGCGACAAGACTTAAAAAGTTACGCACACTGGCAGATAACTCGCCACCACAGGCAGCAAACAATGCCGTTGTTTGTTCGGCTACAGTCATGCTCGGGCGTGACAGGTAACGCGCAAACTCAGCATCTTGAACAACTGCCGCTGCGAGAGCTAACTGACTTGACCAAAGAGTCAACTCAGATGCACCTTGCGCATTGGCATATTCAAATGCTGCTTTTGCGTATGGACGTGCCACAGTGGTTAATTCAGCCATGTTCACTGTCTCTAGAGAGTTATAGCTCGGTTGCTAATTGATTCAACATAGCTGCGTGTGCATTAGCATTCACTTCAGCCTGTAAAATCTTTTCTGCACCCGCAATGGCTAAAGCAGCAACTTGGGTACGTAATTGATCACGAGCACGGTTTGTCTCTTGTTCAATTTGCTCACGGGCTTGCGCTTTAATGCGCTCACTCTCTACTTGAGCTTGTACTTTTGCTTCTTCAACCAACTGGCTAGCGCGACGATTTGCTTGTTCTAACAGTTGAGCAGTTTGCTCTTTAGCTGCTTTAAGCTCTTGAGCCACCTTCTCTTCGGCAGCTTTTAAATCATCTTGCGCTTTGTTCGCAGCATTTAAACCATCTGCGATTTTCTTTTGCCGTGCGGCAAGTGCTTCTGTTAGTGGCGGCCATACAAACTTCATGCAGAACCACACGAAGATTGCAAAAGAAATGGCCTGACCTAACAAAGTTGCATTTATATTCATGCTAACACCTCATTTGGCTTTGCGATGGAATGCGCGTTGAGCGACTTATTAACCGTTAAGCAAGCCAATGAATGGGTTCGCAAACACGAAGAACAAACCAATACCAACACCAATCATTGGTACAGCATCGAGCAAACCAGCAACAATAAACATTTTAACTTGCAATTGTGGAGCGAGTTCTGGCTGACGTGCTACGCCTTCCAAAAACTTACCACCTAACAAACCAAAACCTACAGCAGTACCTAGCGCGCCAAAAGCAATCAGGATAGCGGCGGCAATAGCGGTCAAGCCAATAACGGTTTCCATTGCGAATTACCTCAGTTAGTAGTCAAAAGAAAAAGGAACTAAAATTAGTGATGCTCACTGGCCATACTTAGATACACAATAGTCAACATCATAAAGATGAAGGCTTGCAATGTGATAACTAAGATGTGGAAAATAGCCCACGGCACAGACAACAACCATTGCACACCAAATGGCAGCAATGCGATTAAGATAAAAATCAACTCACCAGCATACATATTACCAAAGAGTCGTAAACCCAAAGAAACAGGCTTAGCAATCAAGGTAACACCTTCCAAAATCAAGTTAATTGGAATAAAAAATGCTTTTAAGATTGGATTAGTTGGATTAAATGGATTCAAGGCTAACTCACCTGCAAAACCACCCACTCCCTTCATCTTAATGCTATAGAACAAAATCAAGAAAAATACCGAGAAAGACATACCCAAAGTGACATTAGGGTCAGTTGAAGGCACAACTTTCATATAGTGCAAGCCTAGGGCTTGTGCCACAACAGGAATAAAATCAACTGGCACCAAGTCCATCAGGTTCATTAAAAAAACCCAACAAAAAATCGTCAATGCTAAAGGCGCTATTAAAGTTGATTTACCATGAAAGGTATCTTTGACATTGCTATCAACAAACTCAACAATCATTTCGACAAAATTTTGGACACCACTTGGCACATCACTATTTGCTTTTTTAGCAATAGCTCGAAACACCAAACAAAAAACGAGACCTAAAGCAATCGACCAACCTAATGAATCAACATGAAATGCCCAAAAGCCCATCTCTTGCGCATCTTGTGCAGTGTGCGCAAAAGACCAACCATGTTCTGGATGATTTCCAAAGGTAAGGTTAGTCAGGTGATGCTTGATATATTCCGTAGAATTTCCAGCCATATTGCACCTATTAAGGCCTGTTTCTTAGCGCATCCCATAAAGGCGACACCCAAGCAACAAGCTGTACGATAAAGAAACCTGCGAGTACCCAGCCCACTTGCAGCAGTTTGAGACCTGCAAATGCAGCAGAAAAGAGCAACACCGTTATAACAAAACGCCCTGCTGCTCCCTTATAAAAACTTTTGACTATTTGCTTTGCAGAGCCTGCCCCTGCGTGGCTAAATGCTTGCAGCGCAAAATATGCACTACCTATTAAGGCTATACTTGCGCCTACTCCTGCTGATATTGATGCCCATTGTCCCCAGCCAAACGCACATAATGCAATGGTAATGGTGGCAAACAACTGTCCCTTTAATAACCGTATTGCAGGCGTTTTATCGACTAGTGGTTGCGGCTTGCTCACACCAACTCCACACAATGAACACTCTGAAGACATAAAAACCTGCAATTTTTAATCGCGGCGAATTGTATAGACTGGCCGTCAATTTAGCAAGAGTTTGTTACTTTTTAGCGATAAGATGAGAAATGATTTATTTGTCACGAATATGATTGAGACGTGAAATAGCTTTTCCTAACAGGGTTTCGGGTGGCTTATGTGGATTTTGGGCATCACTTTCTAGTTCATTGCCTACGGTTTTTTCGAGGTTAATAATGGTTTGTTTAAGCTCCTCGGGCAGGCTCACTTTTTGTCCTTGAGCATCAACAATAACCACAATAGCTTCACCTGTTGCCACAATACTCTTGTGCTGTTGGCTAAATATGGCGTACTCCATTCTAAAGCCAGATGAGCGTAACTCAACAACGCGCGCACCTATCTCTAATTCATCAGGATAGCGAATTGACTTTAAATAACGACAACTATTTGCAGCCACTACTGGATTACACACGTCCAAATGTTCCAATGCACCAATGGTTTGCAAATAACTGATTCTGACACTTTCAAAGTAGCGGTAATACGCCACATTGTTAACATGGGCAAAAGCATCCATTTCTCCCCATGCAACCATTTGCGCTTGTACTATTGGGAAATTATTTAAATGGTTAATGGCACTCATGATAGCTTCCTACGGCAAAGGTAATGCAGGCAACGGCTGCTCTAATAACTGATTAAGACCTGCAATTAAATAATGTCCTGCTTGCGGGTCGTTGCTGTGTTGTAACAGGCGAACAAATTCGGCAAACACTTCGGGATTTTTGTGCAATGCCAAGCTTTGTTCAAAATAGCCTTTAGCTGTTTGCCATTGATGACACTGCATACATAATCGACCTAAGGTTAACAATAAAGCTGGATTTTGAGGATGTATAACCAGCCATTGTTGTGCTTGTTGTAAGGCTATTTCTGGGTCTGCATGCAAAATTCGTCCATACAAGGTGATTAAACCATGATGCCATTGCTCACTTAATACGCGGTAGCAGATACGCGCACTTTCGTCATAACACGCTAAGTTTATTAGGGTTTGAACATAGCTATACACAATATCGGTATCGCGTTGATGATGACGTGGTAATTGTTGCCAAAAAAGCTGCAACTGCTCAAAGGCTTGATGCTTGTCTGCTCGGCCTGTCGTTTTGGCCATGTAACTAAAACTCTGTGCATAAGCTGAATGCAATAGTGCTTGTTGTTGTACCGTCTCAAAATGTGGTGATTTAGACAAAATCGGTAGCCATTCCAATAAGTCTGACCACGCTTGTAATTTTAGTAAGACTTCTAACAGTAGCTGACTAATCACAAATTCTTTTTTGTAATGGGGATAAATTTGTTTAAGACGTGCCGCCGCCGCTTCCCATTGACCTGTGGCTATCCATAAGCGGATACGTGCAATCTGTACAGCCATATGATGTTTAGTGGGTATCAGGTTTAAATAATCTTCGGCACGTTGAGTGGCCTGCTGCGCCTGAGCTGCCTGTACTGCCGCCAAATAAGCCACCAGCGGGTCGGCACTTAACTTAGCACTACGCACTAATAACTTTTCGGCACTGACATAATCTTCGCGTGCTAACTGCACCATACCCTGATTTAAATACTGTTGCGCACGTTGATATGCACGCAAGGTCAACCATCTATTAAGTAAAGCGCGTAGTCCCAACACTCCTAATAACACTTCTAGCACTACAAAGGCAGCAATTGTTAATAACAGCCATAAAATTGCCGCTAATAGCAGACTCATCTCAATGGATGTGTTATGCCACATCAACAACAAATAGCCACTATCTGCCATAAAACTTAAGGCTAATATTGCGCCAACAACCACGCATAACAAAGCCACAATAAACTTTATCATGGCGTAACACTCGGCACTGTGTTTGGTACAGTCACTGCTGTTTCGCTAGTGAGCAATTGTGCTAAAGCCTTGGGGGTATGCTGAAGTTGTATAGCGGCAGTGGTTAAATCTATAGACACCAGTGACTGAATCTGTTGCAGCCATGTGGCATATTGTGCCTGTATATGTTGATATGGCGTTAATAAGCGCGTTGCCTCTTGCAAACTTTGTTGATAACGGCTGGGTTGTTGTTGCCACAAAGCAATTTGTGCTTGATGTAAGGCCAAATAGACATTTTGCTGCATTAACCAACGCTGATCTTGACTTAATAACGGCTTGTGCTGGGCATCATAGTGCTGAATACTAATTAAGTCTTTGAGTATTGACCAACCTTTATCCCATGCCTGAGGATGGCTCTCAGCTTGTTTAGGATTGATAGTGGTTTGGCTTGCAATCGCTTGCTTGAGGACGGGTGTATTGGCTTGTTGTTTGAGTGCATCTATCTTTAAGGAAATTCCCGCATAATCAATCTGCTGATGCTGCGACAAAACTAAAACATCTTGAGCAATCGCTTGCCGTAAAGGCAACGTTTGATGATTGCCGTATTCTTGCAAGAGTTGGTCAGCAATGTTTAACAACATGAGCGCACTTTGGCTATTATGCTGTAACCATAAATGTTGTTCGGCAAGCTCGACATAATGGCCAACTTGCTTTAGTAGCCATGTTTGTTTTTGAGTGGGTTGTGTTGCCGATTTGAGCTGACTAAGCTGGGCTTGTAACTGGTCAACTTGTTGCTGCAACACGCTGTTTTTAGATTGTGTTTGTAGCTGCTGCTCTTGTATTTGCTGTAGCTCTGTTTTTATTTCTTCATAGTGAATCAATTCGCGATTTTTGTAACGCATGCCATGATAATACAATAAATAACTGGCAATCATCGTCAAGATGACCAAAATCACGGTGGCTCGCCCCCAAAATCCTAATTTTAAGGCCACTTTAGGAAAGACATGTATCGGTTGACGGGTTTGGCTCATTATCACAAGTCTGCTTGTTTAGGGTTATTGATTAGACCTTATTAGGACTTACGCCACTGACTCAAGGTATTGCATATATCTTTTGGATGAATACTGACAGAGCTTAACACGGTTTTAAAGCCTTGTTGTTGGGCTAATTCAACTAATCGCGGACTAATGACTAATATTGGAATGTTTTGTGCTTGCTGCCCTGCGAGCTGTAACCATTGTGTCAGTGTTTCGCCACTGCTGATAATCACGACATCTATGGTTTGTTGTTGTATTTGCGGCCACTGTTGCAGGCTATGTTGAGGCAACTGACGACGATATAAATCGACATAATCCACCTTAACACCCCGATTTTGCAAGCTATCACGCACTAGGTTACGCCCCCCCTCACCACGCAACACCAACAATCGCTGTCCTTGAGTTAATTGTTGTAACTGTGGCAGTTGTAGCAAACCTTCGCTTGTTTCTTGCTCTGGTATCGTTGGCTCAATGAAATAGCTACGCAGTACCTGAGCCGTGCTTTGACCTACCGCCAACCACTCAATGCCAACAGGCCATTGAGGCCAATAATCTGCCAAAGCATTTAAGCCCAACTCTGCCGCCGTTGGACTAACCACAAACACCGAATGATAACGGTCGAGGTTTAACAAACATTCCTTGCCAACGGCTGACAACTCTAGTGCTATCGTCTCTAGCAAAGGCAAAGAGAACACCGTTGCACCTTGCTGCTCCAATGCTTGAGTGAGTTGCGCTGCTCGCTGCTCAGGACGAGTATTGATAATCCTTAAGCCTGATAAACTAGCCATAAACGGCTGCCAAAATGGTGGCTGCACCTTGTGCTAATAAGCCACTGGCGACTTGTTCACCTAAGGCTTCTACCGCCAATAAATCTTGAGTTTGGCCTTGTTGATAAATGACTTTTTTACCGTCGGTACTTCCCACCAACGCATTGAGTATCATGGTGGTATCACTGAGGGTCGCATAGCCAGCAATAGGCACTTGGCATCCGCCCTGTAAACGGCGATTCATGGCGCGCTCTGCTTGCACACATAAGGCGGTTGATTGATGGTGAAGCGGTGCTAATAACTGATGCAGTGCGCTATCATCAACTCGTGTTTCAATACCAACCGCCCCCTGCCCTACAGCTGGCAATAGCTGCGTCAATGATTGAGCAATACGAGCCTCTAAGCCCAGTCGTTTGAGACCTGCACTCGCCAAAATAATGGCATCATATTCATTGTTATCCAAACGCCCCAAACGTGTACCAACATTACCTCTTAAATCTTGTATCGTTAAATCGGGGCGTAATGCGCGTAATTGACATTGGCGACGTAAACTGGATGTTCCAACAATCGCGCCAACAGGCAAACTTTCCAAGCAACTAAATTTATTGGAGACAAAAGCATCTGTTGGATCTTCGCGTTCACAAATGGTAGTAATTGCCAAGCCCTCTGGATACTCCATCGGCACATCTTTCATAGAGTGAACCGCTAAATCGGCCTCTCCTGCCAACATAGCTGCTTCTAATTCTTTAACAAATAAACCTTTGCCGCCAATTTTGGCCAACGGTACATCTAAAATTTTGTCACCTTGCGTTGTAAAGGTAACAAGCTCCACCTGTAAATGTGGATGATGCTTGAGTAGATTTGCTTTAACATATTCGGCTTGCCATAACGCAAGGGGGCTTTTTCGGGTTGCAATACGAATCGTGTTCATCAATAGGCTCTGTCTAATTTTTAATAACCACATCATACCTTAAATAGATAAGCACCAACAAAGGAGCTCTTTATGGATAGTCAGATTTTATTCGATATTTTATCTTATCCGATGGGGGTGATTGGCAACACCAGCATTACACCGTTACGTTTGGCTGGTTTAGTGTTAATTATTAGCCTGACATGGTGGGTATCTATTTTGCTAGAACGCAAATTAGTCAAATTTACCTACGACCATCAAAGTGATAATTCACAAACACACATTTACGGCTTTATTCGTTTGGGTCGTTATATTGTGTGGATGATTAGCATGATGATTGGCCTCAATTATTTAGGCTTTGATTTAGGAAGTTTAGCTTTTATTGGGGGTGCTTTTGGGATTGGTATTGGGTTGGGATTGCAAAATATTTTTAGTAATTTTGCATCGGGCATTATTATTATGCTCGAAAGAACCCTCAAACAAGGCGATTTTATTGATTTGCAATCGGGCGTAATGGGACGAGTGAGCGAAATTGGGATGCGTTACACCCGTATTACCACCAATGATAATGTTGATATTATTGTCCCGAACTCCGAATTTACCACAGGACGGGTGATTAACTGGACGATGAACAACGATACACGTCGTATTCATGTGCCATTTGGGGTCGCTTATGGTGTCGATAAAGACAAGGTGAAAGAAGCAGGCTTAGCCGCCGCAGCGAAACTTAAAGGTGTATTACATAGTCAAGGCAAAGAACCCGATGTATGGCTGGTTAAATTTGGGGATAGCAGTTTAGATTTTGAATTAGTCGTTTGGCTCGACCGCGCTTTATCGGTGACACCTCAAATTACCCAAGCCAAGTTATTGTGGTTAATTGAGTCAGAATTACGCGAGCGTGGTTTAGAAATTCCCTTTCCACAACGTGATTTACATATTCGGTCTGGGGTGCTGTCTGTTAAACACCTTGATAATTAAACACTCAGACTTCGACTACGCTCAGTCAGCGTAATATTCTGAATGTAGTCGAAGATGTGTTCCCTGAGCGAAGTCGCAGGGTTAACTTATCGTTTAATTACCATACACAATCACGGTAAAGTCCGACATTACACCCATTAAATTTTGAGTGTGATAATCGACATGATGAATATGGGTAATACCCGCATTTTTGGCAGCCGCCTCGACACTCGCATCACCCACTGCATAAACACCTAAAATAGAACGCATCGTGGCACGACCGACTTTGGTGGGCTTTTCGGTGCTGTCTGTGACCAATAAAGGTGCTTTGACGTTGGTATATAAAGAACCTGTAACAGGGCTAACTGCTGTTGCACAACCCGAAAGCAAGGTGGCAACTAAAACTGGCCACAACAAATGTTTCATCAATTAGTTCCTCGTTGTTGTCATAGTAAGTTTTGGGTACTTTGGACGATAAGCTGCTTTTTCTTTGGCTGCGTTTTGTTCATCAGCCGCAGAAAGCTCAGTGTCTTCAGGTAATTTTTTGCGTGCTGCCAAGGCTTGGTCAGCGTGAATATCTAGCCATGCAATGGTGTCATCCCACACCTTTTGCTTTTCTTTATCATGCAAAGTGGAATGATGTAAACCATCCACTAAACGCAAGGTTTTGTCATTGCTTTGAGCCTCTTTGAGTAAAAACTCACTGGAGCTAGGCGGAATAACATAATCTTTTGTGCCTTGAATAATTAACATCGGTGCACGAACATTATTAACATTCAGCTGAAGCCGCTCGGTAGCATCTTGTAGGGCAGTGACAAAACCTGCACCTAATGCTTTACGAGTGGTGAGCGGGTCTGTCCAAAAACGCTCTTGGGCTTTGGGGTCTGTTAATACCAATCCCGTCATCGACTTAAACAAGGGTAACATTGGCATTTCGGGGATAGCTTTGGTCATTTGCGCTTGTCCCCACAAGCTCCACTGTGCCAATGGGTTAATCTTGACCGCAGGTGCATTAAGAATCAGTCCGTCAGTCGTAACTTCATTCATAATATGTGACAATAAAACCACCGCACCACCTAATGACTCGCCCTGCAAATACACAGGAACGTTAGGAAAACGGCGGCGCACTTCGCGACGCGCCAAAGTCAAATCTTCAACATATTCATCATAATTAGCGACATTACCACGACGGCCATATCCTTGAGACTGTCCCCAACCACGCAAATCAATACCAAATACCGCATATCCGTGTTTAGTTAATTCGCTCGCCCACGGGTCATAAAAGCCCGAATGCAATACCGTACCGTGTGCTAACAATACAATGGCACGCGGTTTATCTTTATTAGCAGGCAACCACCACTGACCAAATAAACGTAAGCCACTACGGGTATAGAAATAACGGGCATCGGTGGCATTATCACCCAAAATATATTTTGCAGGCTCTTCAGTTTTGACATTGTGCATATTGGCTGCACAACCTGACAAAACTAATGCCGCCACAGTCAGCCACAAAGACGAAATCAACGTTTTACGCCAGCCACTCATAAACAATCCTCGACCATGTGTATTATTGTAGAACTGACGCGGTGATGCTGTTGGCAAGCTTTATCTAAGAAAAGGCTCATCAGCCAAAAAACAAGCAACTATCAATGTGGGTTTGCGTAAGCTCTTTGTGTTTATTGTTTTTAATTGCTTACGCTAAGCGTAAGCTCCACCATTCTAAAGACATAAAAGGCATTTGTCATCTAAGCAAATGCCTCATTACCACAAATTTACAAAGTTTGTATTTTTTCGCGTAAATGAGATAAGTGTCGGCGACTCACTAATAATTTTTCGGGAATGCCTTTAAAACGCACAAAAGTTTGGCCTGCCGAATTAACTTCTAAACCTTCCAAAAACTGGGGTGCTAATAAGGCGTTACGGTGTATGCGTAAAAATCTGTCACCAAATTCTTCTTCTAATTCTTTGAGTGTTTCATCAATCAAGATTTCGCCACGACCATGACGAACAGTGATATATTTTTGGTCAGCCAAAAAGTAATAAATATCGTTAATCGGAATCAGTTCCATGCCCCGATGGGTACGTGCCGCAATATGTTGCCGTGCATCGCTTTTGGGGCTTGTCTCTACTTTTTCTTTAATCTGTTGCAGTTGCGCCCGATTAAGACGAGCTGCACGCGCTAAAGCTTCATTGAGTTGTTCACGACGTACAGGCTTTAATAAATAGCCAACCGCCTCTACCTGAAAAGCTGCCAAGGCGTGTTCATCAAAGGCGGTAATAAATATCACGGCTGGCGGACTATCTAATTGCGCCAATGCTTCGGCACACGCAATACCATCCATCACAGGCATACGAATATCTAATAACACCAAATCGGGCTCTAATAGCTCTACTTTATCAATCGCCTCTCGGCCATTTTCAGCCTCGCCTACCACTTCACAATCAGGCACATCACGTAACAAGCGTACCAATCGCTCACGCGCCAAGGCTTCATCATCACACACCAAAATACGCATACAACCTCCCATCATTATTTTATTTTTTTACCGCTTATGTCATGCTTGTTTCTTTAATATAAGCCTGCTGTTCTTCTAAAGGATAACTGATTTGTGTGCTAAAAAACTGCTCCGATGCTGCCACACGCAACGTTGCTTTTGCACCATAATACATTTGTAGTCGTTCTTGAATATTCGCTACCGCCATATTATTGCCTTTATGTTTGCTTTTTTTGTATTGATGATATGGGTTGGTAATCACTATTTGTACTTCTTTACCTGTCCATTTAATAAGAATAGTGACTTTTCCACCATTATCATCTAATTCTACACCATGATAAATGGCATTTTCTAATAAAGGCTGCAAGGTTAAGGCAGGAATACGCAAATCTGACTGTAGATTTTCAAAACGCCACTCAAAATCTAAGCGTTTGCCCAAACGCAATTTTTCGATATTTAAATAACTATTACATAAGCGAATTTCATCACTAAGCGGTACTTCACCTTCTACTTTCAAACTCGCTCTAAACAAGGCTGATAAATCTTCTACCACGCGTTCTGCTTTATCGGGGTCAACCACAATCAAACTGGCAATGATATTCATGGAGTTAAATAAAAAATGTGGACGAATCCGTGCTTGTAAAGCCTGAACCCGTGCCATTAACTCTGCACGTTGTTTGCGTAAAATTATTTCTTGCAAATAAAAATAACGCAATACCAAACCGCCAATAATGCCACCCATCAACACATTACGCAGTAAACTTGCGCCTAAATCAACTTCACCAATTTGCCGAATCTGTAAATATAACAAAATGCCTTCGGCTGCAAAGGTAAAAAACGCCACTAAGGCTAAAAACACAAAAAAGATGATAAAGGCTGCATGAGAATGTTTGAGCCGATGTAAATACTTACGCAATGTACAGACCAATGCTGCGGTACTCATCGCCACCCAAGCCAACAAAAACGATTTTAAGCCCAAATCTGCCCACGGAAAGGGATGCAAACGTTCCAAATTAGCCAGCGTCAAAAAAACCGCTAACAACTCCGTTGCCACCAACAAACGCAATACCGCCTTCATATTGCACAAATCTGGCAAGAAAAAATCATCTATAGCCGTATTACTGGCATTATTAACGGTTTGCGGCATAATTGTTTTATACTCTTAGAAAGTTTTCGTTGTTTTTATCCATTAGCAGTATTTTTATGACTACACCTTCTTCCTCAATGTGGGGTGGCCGCTTTAGTGAAGCCACAGATGCTTTTGTTGCTGAGTTTACCGCGTCTGTCAATTTTGATAAACGGTTATACCAGCATGATATTCAAGGTTCAATCGCTCATGCCACCATGCTTGCCAAGGTTGGCGTGTTAAGCAACAGCGAGCGGGACGCTATTATTGATGGTTTAACGGCCATTAAGCAAGAAATTGAGACAGGTCAATTTGAATGGCGCGTGGATTTAGAAGATGTTCATATGAATATTGAGTCACGCTTAACCGATAGAATTGGCATTGCAGGTAAAAAATTACACACAGGACGTAGCCGCAATGACCAAGTAGCCACCGATATTCGTTTATATTTACGCGATGAAATTGACCGCACTCGTGCCATTTTACAGCGTTTACAAATTGGCTTATTAGACTTAGCAGAACGTGAAGCCAGTACCATTATGGCTGGTTTTACCCATTTACAGACGGCTCAACCTGTCACCTTTGGTCATCATTTATTGGCATGGTTTGAAATGTTGGTGCGTGATGATGAGCGTTTGGCAGATTGCCGTAAACGAGTAAATCGAATGCCTTTAGGCTCGGCCGCCTTAGCAGGCACCACCTACCCGATTGACCGTGCTTATAGCGCGCAACTCTTAGGTTTTGAAGCGGTGTGCGAAAACTCTTTAGATGCGGTGTCTGACCGTGACTTTGCCATTGAGTTTTGTGCTGCTGCCTCCTTAACGATGATGCATTTATCTCGTATGAGCGAAGAATTAATTTTGTGGAATTCTCAACAATTTAAATTTGTTGATATTCCTGATCGCTTTTGTACTGGCTCAAGCATCATGCCACAAAAGAAAAACCCTGATGTGCCCGAATTAGTCCGTGGCAAAACAGGCCGCGTCAATGGTCATTTAATTAGTTTATTAACGTTGATGAAAGGTCAGCCTTTAGCTTACAACAAAGATAATCAAGAAGACAAAGAGCCGCTGTTTGATGCCTTAGACACCTTACAAGCGAGTTTACGCGCCTTTGCCGATATGATTCCTGCACTTAAACCTAATCGTGAAGCGATGCGTGAAGCGGCTTTACGCGGTTTTGCCACGGCCACCGATTTAGCCGATTATTTAGTAAAACGCGGCACAGCCTTTAGAGATGCTCACGAAATTGTGGGCAAAGCGGTGGCTTATGGCGTACAAAGCAGTAAAGACTTGAGTGCCATGACCTTGGCCGAATTGCAACAATTCTCAACCACCATCGAGCAAGATGTGTTTGAGGTGTTAAGTTTAGAAGGTTCAGTCAATGCGCGTAATCATATTGGTGGCACAGCCCCCAATCAAGTGGTTGCCGCTGTGCAACGCGCACGCAGTCGTATAGGAGCTTAATCATGACGCGGATGGTAATGTGTCGTAAATATCAGCAAGAAATGGAAGGTTTGGCTTTTCCTCCCTTTAATGGTGCTAAAGGTCAGGCCATTTTTGAAACGGTGTCTAAACAAGCATGGCAAGAGTGGCTCAAACATCAAACCATGTTAATTAACGAAAACCACCTAAATGTGATGCAGCCCGAAACGCATGTATTTTTAGATGAACAACGCGAGAAGTTTTTTAGCAATGCAGATTACGAGCGGCCAAAAGGATGGACACCTGAGAAAAAGTAGCATTGTTTACATGGGGTGATGTTTGGTATTTGCTTCTCAAGCCCCCTAGCACTCTACTACAGCGGTATAGGTCTCTACACAAGTATTTTGCAGCTAAAAAGTCTATAAAAATGAGCGTTAAGTCCCCTCTTGAGAGGGGATTTAGGGGTGTGTAAGGGCTAATAACAGTTCTTTGTTATCAGTTTTAACCCACCCCTAGCCCCTCCGAGGAGGGGAATTTCATCGTTATAGCCTATTTTCTAACCCTGAAAAAGATGTGTAGATACCTTTGCCTACAAGGAGACAGATTACTTTGTCTTTATCCATCAAATAATTGGCATTTTTTCCAAAGCAGCACATACTCTTTCTCGTTACTATAAAAATATAAATTTTAAACGAGAATTATCATGCCTTACGCCCTTAGCCCCTTAGCCAAAGAACTCCAACACTTAGAACAACAAGGTGACTATTTAGCCGTTATTCGCATTATTAAAGAACAGTTAGCACAAAACAAACGCACTTTTGCTGACCCTTATGTCAAGGAGTGGATTGGTAAACGCTGGCGTAATTTATTTATTCAGGCAGCGACTCACGACAAGCACGCGCTAAAAGTGGCTACTAAAAAACTCGGCAAAGACAAACGCA
Organism: Moraxellaceae bacterium; assembly: GCA_024234595.1. Lineage (GTDB taxonomy): Bacteria > Pseudomonadota > Gammaproteobacteria > Pseudomonadales > Moraxellaceae > Agitococcus. The sequence continues at coordinate 15,050 of JACKNZ010000006.1, forward strand.
GTGCCGAACAAAAAATTGCCGAACGTTTTTTAAAAGGCGATGCTCATATTACCGAATGGCAATTAAATATGCCTAGCGTGCAGGCAAATATGCAAATTGACGACACCTTAGTGTTTTGCCCTGGTTTTATTAACGGTTTATTACCAGCTCACGCTTTCTCGCAAGAGTTTCCCCAACTGGAAGGTGAATACGGCTGGAAAATTTTTCAAGCAGACCTACACCCTGTACGTAGTTGCGAAGCCAATGAAGCAGACTTATTAGCCGCCATTTTAGAAGGCAAGGGCTTTGAAGCCGACCCTGGCCCTTTAAGCAATCAATTTCGCACCGCTAATGCCCCTGATAAAGTGTTTTTGATGGGCTATAGCAAAGGCGCACCCGATATTTTTAGTACACTGGTGCATCATCACGATAAAATTGCTGACAAAGTCAGTTGTGTGGTCACGTGGGCTGGTGCAATTGGTGGCTCATATACCGCTGACAATTTTTATGAATTGATTAAAAATGCTGATACCGATTTGCTAACTGGCCGTTTACATGACTTTTTGCAACTATTAGCCCCTCAAATGACACGCAAAGGCTCGTTACGTCGTTTAGAAGAATATGATATTAAAGGCGCGGTACATAGCCTCACCACTCATGCCCGCAATGAGTTTTATAAGCAATATCATCAATTATTAGATGAGCTTAACATTCCGATTATTAACATTACCGCCGCCACTACCGCCTTTGAAGTACCGACCTTTCAAATGGCAGACTGCCTCAACCTCACGCGTTATGACGGCAATAACGATATGCAAGTGACTCAAGACCAAGCAAAAATTAAAATTCCTATGGCGACTCATGCCGCGATGTTACATGGTCATCATTGGGATATTTCTTATCCACCCTTTCCACGGGCAATCCGCATGGCATCACCTAACCTCGACCATCCTTTCCCCCGCAAGGCCGCTATGATTGCGATTTATCAATTGTTAGCAGAGCTTGGCTTAATTAGTTAAACGCAAGATGGATGATTTTGTCTATATTCTGTGGTAATTTCGGATGACAATTCTTTTTATCTACAGAATATAGAATAACGACATATGGATTTTTTTCGCTCGCTACGCTCTACAACTAGCCTAGTAGTTATTACGCTGTGTGTGATTGCGAGCATTACCGTTATTTTGGCTTTTCAGCCTCAACTAACCCAACAACGGCAACAAATCAAACATCATCAACAACAAAAATCACGTATTATTAGCGAACAAATCACCAGTACCTTTGCCACGATTAGCCAACAACTCACTAACCTCACCTATTTAGCGGATGCTTACCACAAACAACCTGAGCTAATTGAAAACAATTTACGTCACTTGTTACGAGCTTCTTCACCACAACAAATTTATGGCATGGGGGTATGGTTTGCTAAAGGGCAATCCCCCCATCCTCAACATGATTTATATGGCCCCTATGCCCATTATTTGGCAGACAACACACTCACACTTACTTATGAATGGATGACACCTCTATACAACTTTCCTGAGCAAACATGGTTTAAGCGGATTACGGCTGCCAAAGGTGAGCAATACTGTACTGAGCCTTATTTTGATAACGGTTTAATTTATGTCAGTTGTGGTCGTGCATTTCCCATTAACAGTCCTCAGCCCAAAGGGGTTGTGAGTGTAGATTTAATTTTGCCTCAACTAGAAAAGCTACTCAGACAATACAGTGATAGCAATCACGAGCTGGTATTTATTAGCAATTCCAAAACAAAAAAAATGATTGCCTATCCTTATAGCCAAGCGTTAATTAACAGTAGTCAACAAGACAATATCTTAGATATTGCTGTCGCTTCTCATCTCCCCATCAACTCCAAAGCATGGATTCACTACCAAACAACAGTGCCTATTGCGACAGGGTGGAGCATTCATGTTTTAAGCAAAAAATCATGGTTAGAAGGTGACATCAACAATATCAACCATCGTTTATATTTATGGTTACTGTTAATTTGGGTATTTGGTATCGCTATCGAAGCAATTTCTGTTTACACCAATAAACGTATTCGTTTGGCCTTAGATAGCTCAGTAACATGGCGTAATGCCTTGAGTGATGTTGTGCCTGTCGGAGTGTTTTCGGCTAATTTTGCGGGTCAAGTGACATGGGCAAATCCCGTTTTTGTGGACTTGACCCATCAAGTACAGTTTCCAATGGCTTTAATAGATATTATTTGTTTTGAAGATCAGCCCAAATTTAGATTATTTTGGCATCGCTTTTGTACCGAAGGCCACACCACCGCCACCGAGTTTAGGCTCAAAACAGGCTCACACAAATGGGTATCGTTACGCCTTGCACTGGCCTCCGATGCCGAAAATGAAATATCTGCTATTGCAGGGGTACTAGATGACATCAGCGAACGCCGTCGCCATGAGCAAGAATTACGCTATGCCAAAGAACAAGCCGAAGAAGCTAGCCGCAGCAAAGGCGAGTTTTTGGCCATGATGAGCCATGAAATAAGAACCCCCATGAATGGTGTCATTGGGATGTCTAGCTTATTATTAGAAACCAAATTAGATAACGAACAAACCGAGTTTGCCGAAACCATTCAAGCCTCAGCCAATATTCTGCTCAAAATTATTAACGATATTTTGGATGTATCACGCATTGAAGCGGGCAAACTCCCTATCGAAAACTATGTGTTTAAAACGGACTCGTTAATAAATGATGTAGTACATTTGATTAGCCCGATTACCGAACAAAAAAATCTACCTTTACAAACAAACATTGCCACCAATCTACCGCCCTTATTACAAGGTGATGCCGACCGTATTAAACAAGTGCTGCTTAATTTACTTAATAATGCCATTAAATTTACAGAGTCAGGCTCTATTACCCTTGCCGTCGAACTGAATCATCAAGACCAACAAACCGCCACGTTAACCTTTAGCATCAGCGACACAGGTATCGGCTTAAGTGATGAACAGCAAAAACGCATCTTTCAACCCTTTACCCAAGCTGATAGCTCCACCACACGCCGTTATGGTGGCACAGGATTGGGACTAACCATCTGTCGGCATTTGGTAGAGTTAATGGGTGGCGAAATTCATTGCGAAAGTCATATTGGCCAAGGCTCACGCTTTTGGTTCAGATTACCGTTACAATTAGCGACTCATGCCTTGACCGAAAAAAACACCCCCTTAGAAATTTCTAAAATCAATATTCAAGCGACGGTATTGATTGTTGAAGATAATCCCGTCAATCAACAAGTAGTCGCCAAAATGCTCCAAAAACTAGGGCTTAATTATGAGATAGCCCAACATGGTCGTGAGGCACTATCTAAACTCAGTACCTCTAATTTGTTTGATTTGGTGTTGATGGATTGTCAAATGCCAATTATGGACGGTTTTGAAGCAACACGACATTGGCGTGACCAAGAAAGCAAGTTGAGCTTGCCACGCTTACCGATTATTGCCTTAACTGCAAATGCGATGCAGGGCGATGAAGAACGGTGTTTAGATGCTGGCATGGATGACCACCTCGCTAAACCCGTCAATCTACAATCCTTAAGTCAACTATTAGCAAAATGGTTAAATCCTTCGGCAAAAAATAGCCAGTGATTGGCACAACGGCTAAATATCAGCTATACCTATAGTTAGAGTTGATTTTTTTGTAGGAGAAAAACGATGACCATGGTGCCGTTAAGCCCTGTTGATGCCAAGCAAATTCATCAACAAATTTTACAGCTAGAAAATTTACACCGTGATATGATTGCCCATGACAGCGTTAATGCGAACACTGTCGCTAGCACCATAAAACTATTACATCATATTGAAGACGAACTGCGCCAACGCGCACGTATCGAACATCAACACTAAAAAATAAAAACCCCATGTTAGCGGCCTAACATGGGGTTGTTTTTTTGCCCAAACCACAACCATCTTCCACAGAAGGAGTCCGTTCTCTCTCCCTGTGGTAGAGAGTTAGAGTGAGGGGTTTATCAAATGTTACTGAGCCTTACGCTTCATTGCTTCAAAGAAATCATCATTGGTTTTAGTATCTTTCATCTTATCCAACAAGAACTCAATCGCAGCAATCTCGTCCATTGGATGTAAGATTTTGCGTAAAATCCAGACTTTCTTCAACTCATCATCACCCATTAAACGCTCTTCACGACGAGTACCAGACTTCTTAATATTAATAGACGGGAAGACACGTTTTTCGGCAATACGGCGGTCTAAATGCACCTCATGGTTACCAGTACCCTTAAACTCTTCAAAAATCACTTCATCCATTTTTGAGCCAGTTTCTACCAAAGCAGTAGCAATAATCGTTAACGAGCCACCCTCCTCAATCGACCTTGCTGCACCAAAAAAGCGTTTTGGACGTTCTAAAGCATGAGCGTCCACACCGCCTGTTAACACCTTACCCGATGAGGGAATCACTGTGTTATAAGCACGCGCTAAACGGGTAATCGAATCTAACAAGATAACCACATCTTTTTTGTGTTCAACCAAACGCTTAGCTTTTTCGATGACCATTTCGGCCACTTGAACGTGACGGGCTGGCGGCTCATCAAAGGTTGAAGCAACCACTTCGCCACGCACGGTACGAATCATCTCAGTCACTTCTTCGGGACGTTCATCAATCAACAATACAATTAAATGTACTTCTGGATTGTTACGGGCAATCGAGTGCGCAATATTTTGCAAAAGAATGGTTTTACCCGCTTTTGGCGGCGCAACAATCAAGGAACGTTGGCCTTTACCCACAGGTGCCACCAAATCAATGACACGCGCAGTTAAATCTTCGGTAGAGCCGTTACCTAACTCAAGGACTAAACGCTCCGTTGGAAACAAGGGCGTTAAGTTTTCAAATAAAATCTTATTACGAGCATTTTCGGGTGAATCATAGTTAATATGATTGACTTTTAATAAGGCAAAATAACGCTCGCCTTCTTTAGGTGGACGAATAGTGCCAGCAATGGTGTCGCCTGTTCTGAGGTTAAAACGACGAATTTGCGAAGGACTGACATAAATATCATCAGGGCCTGCTAAATAAGAGCCTTCGGATGAGCGTAAAAAACCAAAACCATCGCTCAAAATCTCCAGCACACCATCGCCATAAATTTCTTCACCGTTCATGGCGTGACGTTTCAAAATGGCAAAAATGACATCTTGTTTACGATTACGTGCCATATTATCTAAATGCATAGCATCGGCAATTTTGACTAATTCGGCGATAGGTTTCTTTTTGAGTTCGGTCAGGTTCATAAGAATGCTGCAAAAGAGAGAATGCGAAAATGCTCGCATACCGCTTTCATCAACTAATACATAAATAGTTTGGGAATATCAGTTGTGCTGTAGACAAGAGTTGTTGATGTGGTTTTGCCTATCAGGGCGGCTTGCGCTGGACGATAGGCGACCTATTTAGGAAATTATGGTCGCCTTGGGTATATATTATATATTGGAATCTAAGAAGGCTGTCAATTGAGATTTTGCCAAAGCACCTACTTTTGTTGCTACAACCTGTCCACCTTTGAATAAACTGAGGGTTGGAATGCCTTTTACGCCGAATTTTTGAGCAGTTGCAGGGTTTTCATCGACATTCACTTTAACAATTTTGACTTTGCCTTGGTATTCGCCAGCCAAATCATCTAAAATTGGGGCAATCATTTTGCAAGGCCCACACCACGGTGCCCAATAATCAACCAAGACTAAACTATCGGCATTTAACACTTCTTCTTCAAATTGAGCATCAGTTGTATTTACAATTAACGGGCTAGCCATGAGCTTCTCCAAAAAAATAAAGGCCAATCATAACAGTTTTGTAAACGATTTAGAACGTTAGCGTCTTTGTCACCAATGCTAAAGAAAAACGCCATTGGCAGATTAGCTAAGTTCTATATTTTTAGAGTCAAAACTGCTATATGTGATTTGTGTTTTGCAAACTTAATACCCATCTTTATGGGGTACAAAAAGACGTTTTTCAATGCCCAGCGCAAAGAAAGATGTTTTCTGACGCAAATTAGTCACAAATCAAGCCTAGTATAAGAGCTTTTTTGGCAAGAACCATAGGACAGAAAGCTTGATTTGTGTCCGCTTATGAAAATTAACCAAAGTGAGTTTGACAATGAATCAGCATTTATCAGATGGAAGCTTGTTGGCGGCCATCGACTTAGGCTCCAATAGCTTTCATTTGGCGATTGCCCGCTTAGATCATGGTGAAGTGCGTCGTATTGATAGCTTGTCTGATAAAGTACAGTTAGGGGCTGGTTTTGATAAAGATAATAACTTAAGCGCGGAAGCCCAAGAACGTGCGTTGGCATGTTTGGCACGTTTTGCTCAACGTTTACAAGCTATTCCTCTAAAACGCTTGCGTATTGTGGCGACTAATGCCCTGCGTCAAGCCAATAATGCCAGTTTATTTATTGAGCAAGCTGAACGTATTTTAAAAAAACGTATTGAAATTGTCGCTGGCCGTGAAGAAGCACGGTTAATTTATTTGGGCGTATCGCAAACCCTTGCCGATGCTGGACGACGTTTGGTGGTCGATATTGGCGGTGGTTCGACCGAATTTATTATTGGCGAAAACTTTGAACCTTTAGCCACCGAATCCTTACAAATGGGTTGTGTCGCTTATACCCAACGCTTTTTTGCCGACGGTAGCATCAGTGCCAAAGCCTTAAACAAAGCCATTATGGCGGCACGTCAAGAAGTAATGGTGTTAAGCAATGCCTACAAAAGTCTAGGCTGGCAATCCGTGGTTGGCTCTAGTGGTACTATCAAAGCCGCCCGACAAATTATGCTCCAAAATGGTTGGAGCAATAGCGAAGGCTTGATTACACGCGAAGGACTACAACAAGTTCGCGACAAAATTTTAAGTTATAAACACGTCAGCGAATTACAAATTGCTGGTCTCAAAGACGATAGACGTGCCATTTTGCCTGCTGGTTTTGCCATTATTCAGGCGGTATTTGATGAGCTTGAATTACAAACCATGACCTATTCTGACGGCGCATTACGCGAAGGTGTGCTACACGATATGTTAGGTCGCCTGAGCCATGAAGATATTCGCGACCGCAGTGCCAATGCCTTAATGGCGCGTTATCATGTTGACACGTCTCAAGCACAGCGTGTTGCACAAACAGCCGAATTATTTTTTCAGCAAACTCAAACTATTTTAAATTTAGATGATGAAGACCAAGATTTATTACGCCGTGCCGCTCTACTACATGAAATTGGCTTAGCGATTTCGCATAGTAGCTACCACAAACATGGGGCTTATTTATTGCAGTATTCTGATGTCGCTGGTTTTTCTCAAGCTGACCAAGAAAAACTATCGTTATTAGTAACCTGTCATCGGCGCAAAATTCGTGCCGAACAAAAGCTACAACTGATTAAAAGTGGCGGACTATCTTTATTTTATTGTGCTGTGTTATTGCGTCTGGCTGCTCTTGTTCATCATAGTCGTAGTCCAATACCCTTACCTGAGTTGAAGCTAAGCAGCGATGGCTCACATTTTATTTTGCAATTTCCTCAAGACTGGCTCATCAATCACCCACTCACCAGTGCAGACTTAGAAGGTGAAAAAGAGTATTTAAGCTCATGGGATATTCAGTTATTAGTGTCTTAAACAAGGAACAGATGATGTCACAAACACTTCCCAAACCACTGCAACAATGGCAACAACAAGGCCACTATACTGCATTGGTTGGCTACAATATTTTTTATCGCGATATTGGCACAACGCACAGTGATGCCATTTTGTTACTACACGGTTTTCCGTCCAGCTCTTATGATTGGCACGCTTTGATTCCACTTTTAGGCGATGAAAAACGCATTGTGTGCTTGGACTTTTTGGGTTTTGGCCTGTCTGATAAACCTGCTCAACACAGTTACTCTTTAATGGAACAGGCTGACATTGTTGAGTTGTTGCTGAAACAATTAGGTATTAAACGGGTAAAAATCATTGCCCATGATATGGGAACCAGTGTCACTTGTGAGTTATTAGCCCGCCGTGAGCGCCAATTATTGGGTTTTAACGTGCAATCGGTATTACTGATGAATGGCAGTGTTTATATTGATTTAGCGCAGCTTACGCCCTCTCAAAAACTGTTACGTTCGCCCTTTGCGGAGTTTTTTGCCAAAATTTCGCTCAAGGCGATTTTTATGCTGCAACTACAAAAAATCTTAGCCAAAAAGATCAGCAAACAAGAACTAGAAATGATGTGGGCGAGTTTGGTTTATAAGCAAGGCAAAGAACGTTTAGCACAAACAATTAGTTATATTGACGAGCGTTATCGTTTTGCCCATCGTTGGTTGCCGCCATTAACCCGTTTGGATATTCCTGTACTTATTTTGTGGGGACAAAAAGACCCAGTGGCTGTCGCTGCCATTGCTGAAAAGTTAGCCTCTCAAATTCCCACTGCAAAACTACAGTGGTTGCCTCAACTGGGTCATTATCCACAATTAGAAGACCCCGTTGCCGTCGCTGATGTGATTAATTTGTTTTTGGCGTAGCGAAATATAGGTATTTAAAAATAGTTTAATGTAAAAACATAACCATTTGTTTTTTAATAACTTAGCCTGTGTTACGTTATAACTCACACAGGCTATCTAGCTCTTAAAAACTCAAACCAACCCCTAAATTAAAACCATCACCTGCGTTATTTTTTTGGTTGGTATTTTGAATATCCGCTTTTAAGACAACACGCGGATCAATCCAATAATTTACGCCAACATTTAACTGCTCATCATCGCTTTTACCCACCTGATTTGCAGCCGTATTCCATTGATTATATCGTGCAAAAACGCCAATTTTATCAGTCACTTTCCATGATGGCTCAACATAAAAGCCTGCTAATTTGTCAGCACCCGTCGCTTTAGCAACAGCATTATCAATATCCCATTGTGCACCCAACACACGCAAACCCAAATTTTGCCAATGATAATCAACGTGCGCCGTCATTAACTGTGCTGATGCTTTGCCACCAACGACTAAATCATGGCTTTGGGTAATATTTTCTTGTTGTTGAAAACTAGCCGCCAATTCTAAGCCATTAATCACTTGGTATTTTACCCTCAAGGTATAGGCTAAATCTTCGGCACGTGAACCACCAAACTCTTGACGGAACTCACGCAAACCATCTGCCCCACCCAAGGTGTTAATATCACCACGCAAACCATTATGCACAGCCACATCCACCGCTAAGCCCTCGGCAGGCACAGCACGCACCATCACGCCTTTTTCCCACCATGTTGCAGGAATAATTTTCTCTTCAACAGGGTTACGCTCAACACCATAAAACACATTAGGTTCATGGCTTTCATTTAACAAACCGACAGGTAATAAAAACTGACCGATATTTAAGGCTAATTTCGGATGCACACGCCAATCAATAAATAATTGCTCTAATTCTGTTTCAATTTCGGTTTCGTCTGCCGCTCCCTCAAACTCAATTTCACTATAAAAGCGTAAATTGTCATTAAAGGCATGGCTTAATAAAATCACCGCACGATGGGCATGAACATTATTTTTACCAATGGCAGGATCTGGCTCTTTAAAGCTGTTGTAATGCACTTCGCCATAAAAACCGACCGTCGTTGCACTATTGCTTGCCGTCGCTTTTTGGTTTTCAACAGCCGTTGCTAATGCTTCTAATTGACTTTGTTGTGCCGCAATTTGGGCTTTTTGTTTAGCTAACTCAGCACGTAAATCGTCTAAAGACTCTGCATAACTATGACTAGCAAAGATGGCTACAGTTAATGCCGTTAATAAGGGACGAAACATAATAAACTCCAAGATTTTTAAGGCTGATAACCATCAGATAAGGTATTTAAAAAGGCAACAATCGCATCAATTTCTCGGTCAGTTAGACGCAAATTCCCTAGCTCATCACGATTCACTGTTTCAGGTACTTCAGCTTCACCCCAACGTTGAGGCTCAACATCACGCGTGTTATAAAATTCAACAACTTCACGTAAGTTGTCAAAACGACCATTGTGCATATAGGGTGCAGTTTTAGCGATATTACGTAGTGTCGCGACACGGAATTGGCCACGTAACGTGGGATCATTGGTGGTTTTAGCTAAACCCTCATCAACAAAATTTTCTGTAAAAAATTGGCGGTTTGGATGACGTGGTACACCAATATTGTCATAACTAAAATCGGTGAATAATGCAGGTGTTCCATCGGCACTGGCCGTGACAGGATGACAAGCGGCACAATTGCCTTTATCTGCACGAATAAACAAACTCATGCCTTGCAACTCTAAGGTGGTGAATTGCGCTTTGCCCTGTAAATAAAAATCAAACTTTGAGCTAAATGGGCTAAAAACAGGTGTGCGTTCAAAAGCGGCAATGGCTTGTGCCATTTGACCAAATGCTTGATCTTCCTTGCCAATATCTAAAGCATCACTGCCAAACACCTCACGAAATAAATTGGCATTGGTACTGGCACGCAGTTTGGCAACAACATCCGCAGCATCTTTATTATTCATTTCGGCAGGATTTAAAAACGGCTTTTGGGCTTGTTCTTCTAAATTATTGACTCGGCCATCTAAAAACAAACCACCAATCCATAAGGTTTCGCCGTCATCTTGTTCTTGATGGAGAGGCGGAATAAAGCGCGTATAACTGGCAGCAGGGGTATTACGTGTACCAAACTGCCCTACTTCAGAGCCTTTAGACACAGGGATAGTTTTATCAGCATCCGAAAAAGCACGATTGACATCATGGCACGAGGCACAAGCTTGATTACCTTGACTCGATAATGAAACATCATGAAAGAGCTTATCACCTAAAGTAACCATTTGAGTGCTAACGGTATTATCGGCTGGACTAGCAACGGTACTATTTTGTTGTTCTGGCAAACAAGCGGCTAAAAAAATACCCCCTAAAAGATAGACTATCAAACGCATAACATAAAACCCTAAAAAATATAAGACTAATGATAATACTTATCATTTACAAATGTAAAGTTAAATGTTACATAATAGCTCTAGAATGGTTTTGATTTATAACTTTGCCAATTTTTCTAACAGGAGACTTTGTGCTGAATGAGCTGGCTCATCTTGTTTGGCTTCAACACGTTGCCAAACGCCGTTTGCTTGTAGCTCCCATGCTAATTGATTATCGGCTAAATAATTAAGCAAGCCGTCTTTATAAATACGTTTTTTAAGGATAGGGTCATCAATTGGAAAGCACGTTTCGACGCGCGAAAAAAGGTTTCTATCCATCCAATCTGCACTAGCACAATAAATTTTTTGCTCACCGCCATTAGCAAAACAAAAAACTCGGGTATGTTCCAAAAACCTGCCCACAATAGAACGTACTCGAATATTGTCAGATATATTAGGCAACTGCGGTCTTAGGCAACAAATAGATCGAATAATCAAATCAACCTTTACCCCTGCCATTGAGGCTTTATATAAGGCTTGTATCAATTGCTTTTCGGTCAGGGCATTAACTTTGATAATAATATGCGCAGGTTTGCCTGCTTGCGCTAATTGTGTTTCATGTTCAATCGCAGCCATCAACTGAGCATGTAAAGTAAAGGGGGCGTGTAATAGTTTTTTGAGTTTAGCCATTTTGCCCATGCCTGTTAACTCTTGAAACATCTTATGGACATCTTCGCATAATTCAGGATTAGCGGTCATTAAGCCATAATCAGTATAAATACGCGCTGTCACTGCATGATAATTACCTGTTCCCAAATGCACATAACGATGTAATTTATTCTCTTCGCGACGCACAATTAACATCATTTTGGCATGGGTTTTATAACCCACAATACCATAAACGACAATTGCACCTGCTTCTTGCAGCTTATTCGCCACTTCGATATTAGATTCCTCGTCAAATCGTGCTCTTAGCTCAATAACAGCTGTCACTTCTTTGCCATGACGAGCGGCATCGGCCAATATTTTTACGATTTCGGCATCTGCGCCCGTGCGATACAAGGTTTGTTTTATGGCTAATACTTGCGGGTCACGTGCCGCTTCACGTAGCAAGTTGATAACAGGCGTAAATGACTCAAAAGGATGATGCAACAACACATCTTGTTTTTTGAGTGCCTCAAAAATGCTATCGTATTTTTGCAAGACACTTGGGACACTGGGGGTAAAGGGACTATAGCGCAAACGTGGTCGATTAAAGTTAGACAACAAGCGCGCCAAATTAACTGGGCCATTAACACGATATAAAGATTGTTCTTTGAGGCCAAATTGGCGTAACAAATAATCACTGATATGTTTAGGGCAATTATCGGCTACTTCTAAACGCACCGCTTTACCAAATCGACGCGAAAATAAGCCACCTTTTAAGGCTAAGGCCAAATCATCGACATCCTCATCAACGGTTAAGTCAGCATTTCGTGTTACCCGAAATTGATAACAACCTGTGGCAACCATACCCGAAAATAATTCAGAAACGTGTTCATGAATAATCGCTGATAACAAAACATGTTGGTCACCACCTTGAACCAACTCATCAGGCAATCTGACCACACGTGGCAATGAACGTGGTGCTGGCACAATCGCTAAGGCTATTTGTCGGCCAAAGGCATCTTTACCCTCTAAACTGACGATAAAGTTAAGGCTTTTATTGACTAAGCGCGGAAAAGGATGAGCAGGGTCTAGGCTAATGGGCGTTAAAACAGGAAGCACCTGCTCTCTAAAATATTGTTTCACCCATGCCGCTTGTTCAGGATTTAATTCATCTCGCTTTAAAAAACGTATGTTTTCGGCAGCAAGTGCAGGAAATAAATCCTCATTCAAAATCCGATATTGTTTTTCGACCGCTTGATGACAAATATCTGATATTTGTTTGAGTGTATCTTCAACCAAAGCCCCATCCATAGAGACACTAGCCGCATCAAAAGAGAATTTTTGTAATAGCCCTGCCACGCGAATTTCAAAAAACTCATCTAGGTTACGGCTAAAAATCAGCAAAAAATTAAGTCTTTCTATTAAGGGATGACGGGTATCAACCGCTTGCTCCAACACTCGCAAATGAAAATCTAAAATGCTGAGTTCGCGATTGATATAAAAATCTGGATTATTTAGGTCGATGGTCTCTTGGCTATCCATTGTGGCATCTCGTCTTTGCTAATGTTTTTGATGATATTAGCACACATCCATGTCAATCTAATGAATCCTAAGGATAATCAGCATAATACATTCGTCGTTGAATAATCCGTGCCTTACGTAGCAATTTTCTATCAGAACGATTTTTGTCATAATAACGCGGATTGGGCACCATTGCTGCGAGCTTTGCAGCTTCAGCAGCCGTCAAATAACGCGCACTTTTTTTATAATAATGACGTGCAGCCGCCTCAACACCAAAAACACCGTTGCCCCACTCAATGACATTGATATAAATTTCAAAAATCCGTTTTTTGCTCATCATATTTTCCATCATCACCGTAATTGTTGCTTCTTCTAGCTTACGCCACGGTGTTTTCTTACTTGATAAGAATAAATTTTTGGCGAGTTGTTGTGAAATGGTTGAGCCGCCAGCGACAATCTTGCCCTTTTTAAGATTTTTTTCCCAAGCGTCTTGAATACCTTCCCAATCAAAGCCTTCGTGAGCCAAAAACTTTGCATCTTCTGAGGCAATCAAGGCTTTTTTAATATTAGGCGAAATATTTTTGTAGTCCACCCAACGATGTTTTAGTTCCGCCTCAGGATTTTTATCTTGTAATACTTCGCGCTGAGTATCCATAAAAGCAGTGGATTGAGGATTATGGTCTATCCACCACCAAATATTGGCACATAACCACACATAATAAAAAAAGATGCACGCAATAACGACCAAAATGCCCCGAAGAATCAAACTGCGTAGCGTCATCTGTCCTACCTCATAGGACTTACATGGTTATCGCTTATTTGTACGCCCTCACCCTCCGCTACGCTCCTCCCTCTCCCTGAGGGAGAGGGTTGGGGTGAGGGTGCAAAACGCGCTAATTTCGGTGAAATACGTAAGTCCTGCTCTGTCATTACAAAGGTTCTTTAATATGTGAATTAGCTACCTTTTGGTAACGCTCATCCCCAATCACATTTTGCAAGCCCATTAAGGTGTTGTAAGGATGTTCTTGAATCAAAAAATTCACCGCGCCCACAGGAATACGACCACCTGGGTCGGCATGACCCGACATGGTCACTTCAATCATACCATTAGCTATTGGCTTAAATAACCAAAAACCTTTGACCATTGGCATTCTTAAACAACAATCACTGACTGGATATTTGGCAGCAAAGGCAGACTCATTACTATCTATTCTAACTATCCCTTTGGCATCTTGGCTAATTTTGACATCAACAACAGCCTCTCTATCAGTAAATGGCCACGGAAAATCGGTGATGACTCGAATAGTAAAACTTTGTTGCACATCATCACGCATTAACACGTCAATTCGTGAAGTTCGATACAGCCAGCGGCTAGGGTTTTCGGTATCGGTAATCAGGGCGACTAAGCCCGATAAACTACTTTTAACCACGGTGGTCGCCTTGAAACCATACAAAGCACTTTGTGGCACTTTATACTTCCAAATTTTAATATTATTTTTGTCTAAAATGAGGCCTGAATTTTTTACCGTGTCATTAGCCCATACCTGAGTCACACAACAACATAATAACCAAAAAAGAGTATGCCATCTAATCATGAGCTAAAATCTCAAAAACTAAAAATTCGTCTCAGGTATTGAGTCTAAATTGTATTTCTTTTACAACAATCATACCCACACTAAAAATCAAGCCAATAATTGCACCCATTAAATGAGCTTCTGTGAGTACATGACCACCAATCAATTTTTCGGTGACAGATATACCTTGCCCAAAGCCTTCTGTCAGTAGTTTTAATGTCACTAGACACAATAAAACAACTCCAAAAGCGCGCTCTTGTGCATTGGCCACCAATCTGACCGCACCTGCCACATATAAACTATGTATAACCCCCGAAAAGCCAACATAATAGCTTACTTTAGGGATATATAAATACAATACCATGCTTTGAATTAGAGCAGAGCAAATTATCAATACTAGCCATTCTGACCAATAAAAAACCCTATCATATAGAGCTAACACTAACGCCAATGCCAACATATTTAACAATAAATGAATGAGATTGGCATGGATAAAATGGGCACTCAGTAACCGCCACCCCTGCCCCTGTTCGAGCAAATCACGCGCAAACCAAAAGCTTTCTATGCCAATACATTGTGTCACTATGAATATTATCCACAACACACTAAGCAACTTTATGTTTGCAAAGGACATATTTGCTCCAAACAAAAAGCCGACTGTTTGACGGTCGGCTTTTTGACGATTGCTAATCGTTATTTGGCATAAAATAGCAATGGAACATATACCACCATAATCAAGGATGGAACCATGACTAATAATGGTAAAATCCAACGCTCATAACGCCAGTAGAAAGATAAGTGACGCACTTCGCCATCAGCCTCGTCCATCTCTTTTTCACCAACCACTTGTCGAGTTAAGAGCTGGTTGAGTGCCACAGGTGGTGACAAATAACCTAATTCAAAGGCGGTTAACACAATCATCCAAAAGTGAACGGGGTCTATCCCATTTTTGTAGGCAATTGGCGCAACAGTTGCGGATACCAAAATCACCGCACCGAAGGGATCCATCACCATACCCACAAATACTAACAACACCATTAAAATAGACACAGCGACCCAAATACTTCCAAAGGTCTCTGGTACAGCCTCCATTAAGCCTGACCGCTCAATCACACCACCAACACTTACCGAGAGTGCCATCAGCATAATCAAGGCACCAATATGACCAATGGTGTCATTGGTTGCAGTACGTACACCTTCTTCAAAGCCAACACGACGTTCAGCAATTTCGGGCGCGACATTAGCAGCAGGCTCACGACGTACTTTATCAAACCAGACAATCGCCAACATAATAAAAGGCAAAATCATCGGTGCGGTAAACTCGTCAAGTTTAGTATTTAAAATTTGATCGTAGAATAAAACGACAATTAGAATAATAACCACATAGGCTGACACTGGTACTAAGGCACGAGCAGAATGTGGCAAAGCCTCTGAGGGCTTGGCTAGTTTAAAGCCACCTTTAGATATCACTAAAGACATGATTAAAAACATGGTTGAAGTTAACAAGAAAACCTTAACACCCCAGCCATACAGTAAGGAAGTGGTTACTTCTTTATTGAGCGCGGCAATCACCACCACCAATAAACAGGGGCTTAACACTACACCTAAAGAGCCTGACATGGCCGTTGCAGCCAAAGCATATTGACGACGTGCACCCGAGGCATACACTTCTTTATAAATAACTGCGCCTGCTGCAATCACAAAAATACCTGACGCACCAGTATAAGCAGTTGGAATTGCGGCCGCCAAGAGGATGATGTAGGTTAAAACTTCAGGTGAAAACTTCCACGGACGAACGATATTTAAGAACAAATCGACCACACGGGTTTGTTTAAGCAACATACCGACCCAAATGTACAAGGCCAAGTTTAGGAACACCCCTGATAATTCCATCATTTGGCCTAAATAAATCGCCAAACCTGAATAGTGTTTTTCGGCTAAGAAGGACAAACCTGCATTGAGAGCCATAAAGGCATACAAAGGTACAGATAGCAGAGCCATACCGATGCTACCACCTTCGGTTGCTTCGGCAGGTGGTTTTACAAATTGCTTGATGCTAATCAAAATCAAGGCCGAGAATAATCCGACCCACAGATAATTAACAATCGGATGCTCAATTGGAATACCCGATGCCAACTGTAATTTCCAATAAGAAATACTAGAGGCTAATAACAAGGCATTCGCAGCAACCATCGCTATTGAATAGACTTTAAAGTCTGTTTTGGTTGAAGGTGGTCTTAAAGCAATATGATGCAAGCCCAAGGTTGTGGTCGTTGCTGCAATCGCCACCATCAAAATCAAAATGACTGAACGATTTTCGGTACCAAATCTAAAAACACCAAAAAATGCCGTTTCAAAAGAGCGATAGGCTTTGAGTGTCGGTGTGATATGTTTGGTGAGCTTGACATAGGCTTCATTTTTTTGAATACATTGATCACGAGCGGTCAACAAGGACTGTCTGACGGCTTCTGGATCAACCACTTCATCGGCAAACAAACCACCAAAGGCATCATCTTGTCCTGCATTGTTAACCTTTTTTTGTACTTCGGCTTCAATATCAGGATTAGTATTACAGTCAGGCTTAGCAGGGTCTGCCCGTAACATAAAGTATTGCACCCCTGTCGCGGGATCGCCAAAGATTCTCTCACCCATACGCAATAATTGGCCGTGAATCATTTCACCTGTGCCAATGACCAAAGTCAGTATGAGCAACATCAAAACAGGCAGACTCGATAACCATTCCGACAAGGAACGGTTTAAAAATACAGGTTTCTGGTTCATATTGTCCTGCTTCTAGCTGTAAAACAAACACTGCATTTAAAAAATGCAACCCCTAAAGAGGCAAGCCTCTATTATGCAAGTAAATAAGACTATCTTCTTGCTTTAACACGACGACAACAGTGACGCCCTATCTCATTGTTATTCTTACTCTAAATTTTGACTACACTCGGCATTACTTGGCTCAACTTGGCATCGTACCCTTTTGAGCAAAGACATCATGCGTTTGTCATATATCCCTTCTTTTGTTAATTTAATTCGTGCATCCCGCATTAACGCAATATAACGTGGTCTATCTTCATCGGGTATGTGCAGCCAATATTTAGGATCTATGTCCTTTTCGTAACGCTCAACAGCAGATAACACCCGCTCTAATTGACTTAATAAATAGCTTCTTGATTTTTGGCCAAAACCATCGGGAAATCGCTCTTTACGAATCACTACCTGCAAAAATACCTGTGCGACTAAAAAGTCAGGAATACCGCCTTTTTCGCCTAAGCCACGATATAACTCCAGCGGCCGATAGGCAGTAGCAGGCGCAGCAATCACGTCCACCACGCCATTATTAAACTTAGCAGCAAAATTACTAATATCAGAAGGAACTGCTTGCGCACCAACACCGCGCACTAATTGAGATTGTGATTTATCATAATCAAAAACAGCTATTTTTTTGCCTGCCAATTTGCCTACTTCATCAATAGAACGGTCACGCAAAAATAAATAGGCCGAACCAAGCGGCATCACACCTGCAACCTCATAAGCATCTTGACTCATTAAAGAGGCCGCTTTGGGACTGCTAATGGCTGCCACCACCATTCTTAAATGCTGGTAACTTGGAATCGCACCAATTGACTCCAAACTTCCGACAAAAGTATTAAAGGGTTTGGCACGCAAGCCCGTAATCACTACGCCATCACACTGCCCGACCCTAAAATCTTCGGTTGCTATTTTTTCATCGGTATATGCTTTGAGTTGTAAACTCACATTCCATTCTTTAGCAGCAAGACGATAATCTTTCATTAAAGAATAATTATCCCCATTTGCGCCCATTAAATCCCACACACAAAGTGTGCGTTTGGATGCAGTGTCATCCGCATCCGCAGGCACCGAAATAGCAAGTAAACAAAAAATTTGTATCAACGCTGCAATTTTTGTCCACATCACACTGCTTTATCCTTTATGACACACAATCACAAACAACAGACTCACAATTAACATGAGTCTGTGCAGGGTTATTTACAACAAATCGTCAATAGAAACGCCTGTTGCTTCCGCTGATGGTTTATCATCCCAAAACTTGGTAAAGCCATCTTCTGGGGTACGCGTGCCTGTTTTTTCTGTCCAATAACGGTCAGAAATTGTTTGCACCATCATGCCACCAATGGCATCAAACAAACGGTATTGTGGATTAACCGCCATATTACTGGATGCACCATAGGTCTTTAAAGCATCTCTTAATAAAGCTTCATCGCCTTTAGCTTGTGCTGACAATGCATAAACGGCATGCGCCAAACGTACACCTTTACGCTCGGCAATACGGGTTGAGTCTTTCATGACTGAGAAGGGATCAGGCTTACCTTCACTCGCACCAGGTAACAACGACCATACTGCTGCACGAGTCGCCATTGGCACACCCCAATATTCGGTGTTATCTAAACAGGCCATCCCACGCTCCACAATGGCAGCGATATCTTTAGGTACACCGACTGCTCCTTGTGCCGCAATGTCGTTAACAATCGCTTGCATTCCAGAGGTTAAGCCAACCAAATAGACTAATTTATCAAAGTCTTCGCGTAAAGTTGGGCAAGAGCCACCTATTTTAAATTTAAATTCTTTTTCAAAACGCTCAACAAAACGGGTATAAGCCTCTTGCTGGCGACGAGCAGCAACCGCCGCCCAACGCTTTTGATTGATACGGGCATCTTGCGCTTCTTCAATCATATTGACACGTGAGGCGCGTAAATAGCGTAATTCATTTTCTAAAGCACGTTCTTCAGCACATAGACCAGCAGACACATACATAAATACTGCAAACTTTGCAGGGTCAGCTCCCATACCCTGTGTTGCTAAAATCAGTGGTGTCATTGCCTCACCTGATGCACAAGCCATTGGCGCATCATTGATTTTTAGAATGGGAGGAACAATATAGCTTTCGCTAAATGACAAGGCGATATTTGCCCCACCTTTCACAACTTGAGAACACCCAGATAGTAATGCTTGCGCGCCAATCACCGAGCAAACCACACCTAAACGCAAATAGTGTGCAAACTTCATGCTTTATCTCCAAACTTGTTTTTTTAAGTTATCGTCTATATTCAGGTGCTTCATGCAACCGAATAAATATCTTGTTATTGATAAGCAACCAGCCAATAATCAGCTTTAAGAGCAATACAAACACGATAACGTTTGTATTGCAACTTTTTCACTACATAAACTGCCAGTTTATTTGTGAACCTGCCTCTTAAACCGTTGGTTCCACATCTTTCATTGACAATTTGATGCGACCACGTTGGTCAACATCCATTACCCGTACTTTGACGGTTTGACCTTCTTTGAGATAGTCACTGACATTTTCAACACGTTGTGTGGTAATTTGAGAAATGTGCACTAAACCATCTGTACCTGGCATAATGGTCACAAAGGCACCAAAGTCAACTACTTTAGACACCAAACCATCATACACCGCACCTACTTCTACTTCAGCAGTAATGGCCTGTACTTTAGCTAAAGCCGCTTGGGTTGCACCTTTGGTTTCACCATAAATACGCACAAAACCATTATCTTCAATATCAATCGTAGCTTTGGTTTCTTCACAAATTGCGCGAATGGTCGCACCACCTTTACCAATCACATCACGAATTTTTTCGGGGTTGATTTGCAACGTAGCATAAGTTGGAGCATGAATACTCACTTCTGGACGAGCATTTGCAATCACTTGATTCATCGCCGCTAAAATATGCAAACGTCCAGCACGAGCTTGATTTAAGGCTACTTCCATAATTTCTTCGGTGATGCCTTCAATTTTAATATCCATTTGCAACGCGGTGATACCATTAGCACTACCTGCCACTTTAAAATCCATATCGCCTAAATGGTCTTCATCACCTAAAATATCCGAAAGCACTGCAAAACGCTCATCTTCTTTAACCAAGCCCATGGCAATACCTGCGACGGGGGCTTTGAGAGGAACACCAGCATCCATCAATGCTAACGATGCACCACATACTGAGGCCATTGAAGATGAACCATTTGACTCAGTAATATCTGACACGACACGAATAGCATAAGGGAATTTGTCAGCAGCAGGCAACATCGGCTGCACACCACGACGCGCCAAACGACCATGACCAATCTCACGACGTTTTGGCCCAGATTCACGACCTGTTTCACCCACTGAATAGGCAGGGAAGTTATAGTGCAACATAAAGTTGTCGGTAAAAGAACCTTCTAAGGCATCAATCACCATGGAGTCGCGTGTACCACCTAAAGTCGCAGTCACTAAGGCTTGTGTTTCACCACGCGTAAATAGCGCAGAACCATGCACACGCGGCAACACGCCTACTTGCACATCCAAGGCACGAACAGTATCTAATGCACGGCCATCAATACGGGGTTTACCACTTAAGATATTATCGCGTACGGTGCGATATTTTAAGTCTTCAAAAGCGGCCAACACATCGTCTGCATCAAACTGAGAATTTTCTTCAGCGGCAAACTGAGCTACAGCTTGCTGTTTAATTTCATCTAAACGCGTATAACGTGTTTGCTTTTCAACAATAGTATAAGCCTCTGAAATAGCCGCAGCAAAAGCCTCTTTGAGAGCGGCTTTTAAGTCAACATTAGCCACAGGTGCCGACCATGCCACAGCAACAGGATTAACTTCGGCAGCAAAGGCTTTAATGGCATCAATCGCTACTTGCATTTCTTCGTGACCGTACAACACTGCACCGAGCATTTGGTCTTCGCTTAACTCTTTGGCTTCGGATTCAACCATCAACACCGCTTTATCTGTACCAGCAACAACCAAGTCTAAATCGGAACCAGCCAACTCTTTATACGTTGGGTTTAACACGTATTCGCCATTGATATACGCAACACGCGCACCTGCAATCGGCCCGTTAAAAGGAATACCTGCAATGCTTAACGCGGCTGATGTACCTAACATAGCGGCAATATCAGGATCACTTTCTTTGTCGGTAGAAACCACAGTGACAGTGACTTGAACTTCGTTATAAAAACCTTCGGGAAATAACGGACGAATTGGACGGTCAATCAAACGAGAGGTTAAGGTTTCTTTTTCGCTAGCACGGCCTTCACGCTTAAAATAGCCTCCCGGAATACGGCCAGCAGCATAAGTTTTTTCTTGATAGTTCACTGTTAATGGAAAAAAATCTTGGCCAGCTTTAGCTGATTTTGCTGCAACGACTGCTACTAATACCGATACGCCACCCATAGTAATTAAAACAGTATTAGCTTGACGGGCAACACGTCCTGTTTCTAAAACAACGGCATCACGGCCAAATTGAAACTCTTTTTTGATAACATTAAACATTGATAATAAACTCCAGTTTTTTGTAGCTTTTGGGATTTATCCCATTTTTATGGAAGCCACTAAGAGTTGAGCAACATAAACCCAAGTCTTAGCAGCCTCTCCATACCAATAATTTTTAACAAATAACGCCAAAATAGCGAAAAGGGAGCATCGCTGCTCCCTCGCTGGTCTTAACGACGCAGACCCAAGGCTTGAATCAAGCTAACATAACGACTGCTATCTTTACGCTTGAGATAATCAAGCAAGCTACGGCGTTGGTTAACCATACGAATCAAACCACGACGTGAATGATGGTCGTGTTTATGGGCTTTGAAGTGTGATTGCAAATCATCAATTTGTGCTGATAACAAAGCAACTTGTACTTCTGGTGAACCAGTGTCAGCTTCACCACGAGCAAATTTAGCCATAATGGCTTGTTTTTGGGCTACAGTTAAGGCCATTTTTAACTCCACGAGATGCAAACAAGATACACGACTAGCCGTGCATCTCTACAGCTAGCGTTTTGGGTGTGGTATTGTACCTATACCCTGTTAAATGTGCTATGACTTTATATGATTAACACTCACCCTAAACAGTAACAAATGTCATCTTAATTTTACTAATAAGCCGTTTTTAGCAAACGCTTCGGCGCGAGTAAGCCATCATCATTCATACACCCCAAGCCTAAAAAACGTTGTTGCTCATCAAATATCAACACATCTTCATTGTGGGGTAAGTGACTGACTTGTACAGGATTACCATGCAGCAAATAATAAGCACTATGTCCTGTTAGCGTCACTTTGGGTTTATTTGCGATTGCTGCCCACGGCGGCAATAACAACGCATCTAACGCAGTTAGCCCTTGTTGTTGCTCTAGTGCTTGCAAACCATTTAAGGTCATGGATTGAGCATCCAAACTAAAACAACCTGTTGCAATACGTCTTAACTCGCTAACATGTGCGCCACAGCCTAACACATCACCAATATCTTCTACTAAGTTGCGAATATAAGTGCCTTTGCTACAAGCCACTTCTAGCTCCCAATACAAAGACTCAACACGCAATAACTCTAGACGATAAATCTGTATCGTGCGTGGCTCACGGGCAACTTCTATGCCTTTACGCGCCAACTCATATAACGGTTTGCCGTCTTTTTTGAGCGCGGAATACATGGAGGGGACTTGTTGAATCGTGCCTCTAAATTGCGCCAACACCTTTTCAATATCTGCCAAGCTCAGTGCAGGAACATCGCGTTCCTGAATAATCTCACCTTCGGCATCGGCGGTGGTGGTTTTTTGGCCAAGGCGCATGGTGGTACGATAAACCTTATTAGCCTCTAATAAGTGTTGCGAGTATTTAGTGGCTTCGCCCAAACAAATCGGGAGCAAGCCTGTCGCTAAGGGGTCAAGACTACCTGTATGCCCCGCTTTTTCGGCTTGATATAAATATTTGACACGCTGTAATGCTTGATTGGAACTCATGCCTTGTGGTTTATCAAATAACAAAATGCCGTCTATAGGACGGCGTGGGCGTTTAATTTGTTGCATCTGCTTGACCAATTAGTTATCTGCGGCTTTTTGATTATCACTGCTGCTGGACACTGCTGCGTCTGCTTGATGATTTTTCTGGTCTTCACTCAGTGCTTGATGAATCAACTCTGCCATCCGATTACCATTTACAACCACTTGGTCATAATGAAATCGCAAGCGAGGAATCATTCTAATTTGTAAACTTTTGCCCAAGGCGGCACGCAAAAAATTGGCGGCATTATTAAGCACAGCGAGGCTGGGCTGATAATCAACATCGAGTTCTTTACCTAAAACCGTCACATATACATCGGCATAACCCATGTCTTTACTGACTTTAACCGCAGAAACGGTAACCATTCCTAAACGTGGATCTTTAAGATTACGAATTAAAACGGCTATTTCGCGCTGAATTTGATCAGCTAAACGCTGCATACGTTGGCTCACACAAGCCCTCTTTTAAAATAGCAACACGGCACTTACGTACCGTGTCAGTCTAACAATAGGGCTAGGTCTATCAACTGTAGCCCTCGTCAATTTACAATGTACGTTTTACATGCTGTACATCATAAACTTCGATTTTGTCACCCGTGCGAATATCGTTATAGCCTTTAACTGCCATACCGCATTCCATACCATGACGCACTTCTTGCATATCATCTTTAAAGCGACGTAAGGATTCCAATTCACCTTGGAACACCACCACTTCATCACGCAAGACGCGAATTGGTTTGTGACGATAAACCGTGCCTTCCAACACCATACAGCCAGCAGCCGCACCAAAACGAGAGGAGCGGAACACTTCGCGCACTTGGGCTACACCCAAAATGGTTTCACGACGCTCTGGCGTTAATAAGCCCGACATTGCAGCTTTAACATCATCAATCATTTCATAAATGATGCTGTAGTAGCGCACATCAATTTCGTCTTGTTGGCATTTTTGCTTAGCGGCATTATCAGCACGCACATTAAAGCCCAAAATAGCCGCATTGGTGGATTCGGCCAAAGTGACATCGGACTCGGTAATTGCACCAACACCTGAGCTGACAATACTGACCCGAACATCATCCGTACTTAAATCGTTTAACGCTTGGGTAATCGCTTCTAAAGAACCGCGCACATCGGCCTTAAGAATAATGTTAACCGTTGCTGCTTCTTGTTTGCCAATATTAGCAAATAAATTTTCAAGTTTAGTACCTTGTTGACGAGCCAAACGATTTTGACGCTCTTTAGTAGCACGGAACTCTGCCACCTCACGCGCTTTACGCTCATCATCCACCACCATAAACTCGTCACCTGCATTCGGAGCTTCGGGCAAACCTAAAATTTCCACAGGAATAGAAGGCCCAGCCGATTTAGTCGGCTGGCCATTTTCGTCAGTCATGGCACGTACACGGCCATAATATTGACCAGCCAATACCAAATCACCTGTATTTAACGTACCACGTTGTACCAAGAGACTTGCTACCGCACCGCGCCCTTTATCAACACGCGCTTCAATAACAATACCTTGTGCCGAACCTGACTCAACAGCCGTTAACTCTAATAATTCAGCTTGGTTAAGAATCGCTTCTAGTAAATCATCAATACCTTGACCCGAATGAGCAGATACTTTCACAACTTGGGTATCGCCGCCCCATTCTTCGGGAACAACTTGTTTAACGGATAGTTCATTTAATACACGGTCAGGGTCTGCCGAAGGCTTGTCCATTTTGTTAATGGCAACAATCAATGGCACACCTGCTGCGCGAGCATGGTCGATTGCTTCGGCCGTTTGTGGCATCACACCATCGTCAGCCGCTACCACCAAAATAACAATATCAGTCGCCTTGGCACCACGCGCACGCATCGCTGTAAAAGCGGCGTGACCTGGTGTATCTAAGAAGGTAATCACACCACGCGGTGTCGTGACATGATACGCACCAATATGCTGGGTAATGCCCCCTGCTTCGCCTGCAGCCACTTTGGCACGACGAATATAATCAAGGAGAGAGGTTTTACCGTGGTCAACGTGACCCATGATAGTTACGACTGGTGGACGTGTAACACCGTCACCTTCATGTGCCATTTCATCTTTGAGTGCGTCTTCAACAGCGGTTGAGCTGACATATTTTGAGATATGCCCCATTTCTTCTACTACAAGTGCCGCTGTTGATTGGTCAATGGCTTGATTTTGAGTGACCATTTCACCCATTTTCATAAGAACTTTAATGACTTCTTTAGCTTTGACGGCCATTTTTTGCGCTAAATCAGCCACGGTAATATAGTCACCAATCGCGACTTCATACACTTGTTTTTCGACTGGTTTTTCAAAGCCATGTTTTTTGGACAATGCGGAACTTAAGGCACGGCTGACTGGCTTAAAGTTTTGTTCTTCTTCGCGCTTTCTGCCGCCTTTACTTTTGCCACCACGCCCAGAAGTATTACCACCACGGCGAATCTCTCGGTCTTCGCGCGCAAAAGAGTCCTCGTAGGCTTTGCCCACCAAACCTTTAGCCAACGGCACATCTTCTTCTTGAACATCCCGACGATTAGCCAAATCATCAGCAATACGACGCGCTTGCTCTAGCGTACGTTGACGCGCCTTTTCTTCGGCTTGTTTACGCACCACTTCTTCTTGTTTGCGACGTGCTTCTTCGGCTGCTTTTTGTTTTACAGCTTCGGCTTCACGTTTGGCTTTTTCTTCGGCTGTTTCTTCTTTTTTGTCGGCCTTTAACACCACACTTGGCTTAGGCATGGCCAATTTTTTCTCTTTAGCTACAGGCGTTGCAGTGGATGACTGGTCAGCTTGCAAACTTTTGCGTGCCTCTTCAGCGGCTTGACGCGCAACTTCTTCAGCCTCTTCGGCTGCTCTGCGCTCAGCTTCGGCTGCTGCTTCTTCGGCAGCCTTACGAGCCGCCTCAGCAGCTTCTTCTGCCGCTGCTTTACGCGCTGTTTCTTCGGCAGCCTTACGAGCTAATGCCTGATTAAGTTCATTGTCAGCTGGCTTAACAAAAGTACGTGTTTTGCGTACCTCAACACTGACAGTTTTTGGCTTGCCACCAGAAACAGGGGTTTTTAGCGTGGTCTTAGTTTTACTTTTGAGCGTAATTTGCTGACGCTCCTCATTAGTATCACCATGACTACGCTTTAAAAATGCGAGTAATTGCTGTTTTTCAGCATCTGATACCAGCCCATCGGCACTACGCGCTTTGAGTCCTGCTTCACTCATTTGTGTCAACAAAGTTTCAACCGAACGATTAACGACTTGCGCTAGTTGTTTGACAGTTATTTCAGCCATGTGGCATGTCACTCCAAAACGTTTTAGGGCTTACACAGTATCTACATAACTTTTTGCGCAAGCCATCTATCAATTAGCGTTCATTGTTTAAACATCGCAAAACAATGAACGTGCTTTATAAATGTATTCACTATTGAAACCACGGTTCACGTGCTTTCATAATTAACTGAGCTGCTTGCTCTGCATCAAAACCTTCAATATCAGCGATGTCATCAATTGCCTGTTCAGCAAGATCCTCCATCGTTACAACTCCGCGCGCAGCCAACGCATTTGCCAATGGTCGAGTCATCCCTTCCATTTCTAATAAATCATCAGCAGGCTCAGCACTTTCTTGAGAAACCAATGCTTTAGTCAACAACACATCTTCGGCACGCTGACGCAGGCTATTAACTAAGTCTTCATCAAAATCTTCGATGGATAACATTTCCTCTATTGGCACATAGGCAACTTCTTCAAGATTAGTAAAACCTTCACTGACTAAAATGGTTGCAATCTGCTCATCTACACCCAACTCTTTGACAAAGGCATTGACGTATTGTTGCGATTCGGAGGCTTGTTTAGCATTTGCCTCTTCAACAGTCATCACGTTTAATCGCCAACCTGTCAACTCCGACGCCAAACGGATATTTTGACCTGAACGTCCAATCGCTTTGGCCAGTTGATCAGCCTCAACCGCCACATCCATTGCTTTGGTATCTTCATCCAAAATAATTGACACAACTTCGGCAGGCTGGAGAGCATTGATAACAAATTGCACAGGATTATCATCCCACAAGACAATATCTACTTTCTCACCATCTAACTCTGCAGTGACTGCTTGCACACGCGTACCACGCATACCCACACAAGCACCTACAGGATCAATACGATGATCATTGGTTTTGACTGCGATTTTAGCACGAACACCGGGGTCTCGGGCAGCACCTTTGATTTCAATAATTTCTTCACCAATTTCGGGTACTTCTTTTTGAAATAAGGCAATTAACATGTCGGGACAAGTGCGCGACAACAATAATTGAGCACCACGCCCTTCACTATTGACAGCATAAAGAATGCTATTGACACGTTCTTTGACTCTAAAGTTTTCTTTAGGCATCATTTGCTCGCGTGCCAAATAAGCCTCTGCATTAGCACCTAAATCAATAATCAAGCCATCACGAGTTATTTTTTTCACTTCGCCAGATAACAATTCGCCAATGCGCTGTCTATAAGCATCAACAACTAAAGCGCGCTCTGCTTCACGCACTTTTTGCACAATCACTTGTTTGGCTGTTTGCGCGGCAATACGTCCAAACTCGATAGAAGGAATTTGTTCCTCACGAATATCACCGATACTCCATTTACTGGTATCGACATCACTAATCGCATCTTGGCAAGCAGGCATTTCATGGTCTTCATCAGCCACCACCGTCCAACGACGATAGGTATCATAATCACCTGTCTTACGGTTGATAGCGACTCGTACTTCCATTTCGTCAATATCATACTTCTTTTTGGTCGCTGCGACTAAGGCTTGCTCCAATGCCTGAAAAATAACCTCACGGGCAATGCCTTTTTCATTACTGACAGACTCAACGACTAATAAAATTTCTTTGCTCATGCTACTGCCCTAATATAATGAAATTGTTTAGACACTCGGCACTAAATTGGCCTTATCAATTTGAGAAAAAGGAATCTTAATGGCTTGACCTTCAACCAACAGCTCAACCACATTATCAGCAACTGCGGTAATCGCCCCCTTAAAACGACGACGACCATTGATAGGCGCAACTAAACGCAACGATACTTCACTACCCACAAAACGCTGATAATGAGCCAACACAAACAACGGCCTATCCCAGCCTGGCGAAGATACTTCTAACATATATTCGCCTGCAATCGGGTCTTCTACATCCAAAATACCACTCGCTTGATGGCTAACCTTAGAACACCCCTCAACAGTTACACCCTCGGGCGAGTCAATATAAATACGCAATACCGAACGCTTCGCCTGAGGAAAAAACTCAAGCCCCCACAACTCAAAACCACAGGCTTCAACTGCTGGCAACAACATGGTTGTTAATGTTTGAATCTTTTGCGATACCGCCATTTATATCTCTTTAATTACTCGCCCGATTTGTTTTTAAATCTAACAAAAACAAAAAAAGGGCATAAAGCCCACTGATAAAGTCCACGACAGGTGCAAAAAAGCCCACATATAGTGGGCTTTTAAGACTTTGTAAAAGTGGTAGCGGGGGCTGGATTTGAACCAACGACCTTCGGGTTATGAGCCCGACGAGCTACCAGACTGCTCCACCCCGCAACAACGAGTGCGCATTATCCATATCACACTCCATTAAGTCAAGCTTTATTTGCTTAAAACTAAAAACTTACTATTCAATCACTTGGTGCGGAGGAGGGGACTCGAACCCCCAAGGCTTGCGCCACCACCACCTCAAGATGGCGTGTCTACCAATTCCACCACCTCCGCAGCAGGGGCGTTACTTTACTGTATCTGTGCTAGAATTGCTAGCCTCTGCTGGCTTATTTTGTGCTGGCTCAACAGGTACTGTTTGTGTCGCTACAGGCGCACTGACAGGGACATCGGTATTAGCTGGCTGCTTTGGCACAGTTTTGCTAACAGGGGCTGGCAATACTGCACCTTGAGTGACTTGTTGTTTAGCAAAAACCGCCAAGGTCATACTGGTCACAAAAAAAATCAAGGCCAAAGCCGCCGTCAGTTTAGTTAAAAAACTGGCAGAACCCGCACTGCCAAATACCGTTTGTGAGCCACCACCACCAAAAGAAGCACCAGCTTCGGCACCTTTACCTTGCTGCATTAAAATGAATAATATCATCACACTGGCAATCACAACGTGAACAATCAATACCAAAGTTTCCATGCCTTAACCTATAAATGATGCGTTTGCCGCATGGCAAATAGCTAAAAATTCATTGGCGACCAGTGATGCGCCCCCTACCAATGCCCCATCAATGTCGGGCATGGCAAATAAAGAGGCGGCATTATCCGCTTTTACGCTGCCGCCGTAAAGGATAGATAAGTTATCGGCAATATTTTTGTCGTAAATAGTCACTAATTGCCGCAAAAAGCCGTGTACGGCCTGTGCATCGGCTGGAGTAGCGGTTTTGCCTGTGCCTATTGCCCATACAGGTTCATAAGCCACCACCGCTTGCGCTAACAAATCAATACCGCAATTATCAATAATGGCTTTTAATTGACGCGAGACCACTGTTTCAACCTGCCCTGCTTCGCGTTCTGCGAGCGTTTCACCAACACAAATTATTGGTCTTAAGCCTGCTTCTTGTAAGCGTAAACATTTTTTGGCAACAACGGTATCCGTTTCACCATAATATTGACGACGCTCTGAATGACCAACAATCGCGTATCTTGCTCCCAATTCCGCCAACATTACAGCAGAGACTTCCCCTGTGTAAGCACCTTGTTGGCCCTCAGCAGCAACATTTTGAGCAGCCAATACAATAGATGTGTTCATTAACTGAGCGGAGACACTGGCTAAATAAACGGCTGGCGGTGCAACAACCATATTGACATTAGGCACACTGGATAATGACGCTAATAAATTGGTATTTTTGGCAAAACTGCCATTCATTTTCCAATTGCCAACTATAAGTGGTTTACGTGACATAATTTTTTCCTAAAATATTCAAAGCGCAATTAGCCTAACGCTTTTTGCACCTGATCGGCTAAAGATTGGCAAATACGCGTGATTTGTTGTTGATTTTCACCTTCCACCATCACCCGAATCACAGGCTCAGTGCCTGAGGCTCGCAAAAGAACTCGTCCGCGCTCACCCAACACTGCTTCGGCTTCTTTAACCGCCGCAACCACCACCTCATGCTGCATCGGGTCAGATTTTTGCGCAATTTTGACGTTAATCAACTGTTGTGGAAATTTTGCCATGCCTTGGCGTAACTCTTGTAAAGATTGCTGACTTTGAACCACGGCGGCTAATACTTGTAAAGCGGCAATAATGGCATCACCCGTGCTGGTTTTATCCAAACATACAATATGACCAGATGCCTCTCCTCCCAACATCCAACCACGTTTAGCAAGCGCAGACATGACATATCGGTCGCCTACCTTGGCACGAACAAATTCTAAGCCCATATTTTTAATGGCAACTTCCATGCCCATATTACTCATCACTGTGCCAACCACACCACCAACATTAATACCTTCTTGTTGACGCGCACGAGCAATCATGACAATAATTTCATCACCATCCACCACCGAGCCCGTATGGTCAACCATGATAATACGGTCGCCATCGCCATCAAAAGCAATGCCTAAATCTGCTTTGTTAATCAGTACCGCTGCCTGTAAATTTTGAGGATGGGTAGAGCCACAATCGGCATTGATATTCATGCCATCTGGCTCACAACATACAGCCACGACTTCTGCACCTAATTCCCTAAATACCGCAGGTGCAACTTGATAAGTTGCTCCATGTGCACAATCAACAACAATTTTTAATCCTTTTAAATCCAGATGATATGGAAAGCTTGCTTTACAGAATTCAATATAACGTCCGCGAGCATCCTCTTGACGCAATGTTTTGCCTAACTCGTCAAAATTATCGATACTCATTGGTTTATCAAGCCAATCTTCTATTTGTAACTCAATATCATCTAATAATTTTTTGCCATTAGCACCAAAAAACTTAATACCGTTATCGTAATAGGGATTGTGTGATGCCGAAATGACGATACCTGCGCTAGCATGAAAGGCACGTGTCAAATGTGCCACCGCAGGTGTGGGCATAGGCCCTAATAGACGCACATTCACACCTGCCGCACACAAACCAGACTGCAAAGCCGCTTCTAACATATAACCCGATAAGCGGGTATCTTTACCTATCACCACCGAGGCATTGCCTGTTGCCGCCAATACTTTACCAGCAGCCCAACCCAACTTAAGTGCAAAATCTGGCACAATTGGGGATACGCCTACCAAGCCACGAATTCCATCAGTACCAAAATATTTACGCGACATTATTATTTTCTCCTAAATCCAATAAAGCGTTTACAACAGCCAGTGCCTCTTTGGTGGCTCTGACGTCATGAGTACGAATGATTTTTGCACCATTGAGTGCCGCAATGGTTGCGGCAGATAGCCCTGCAAACAAACGTTGTTCTACAGGCGCGCCACCCAATATTGCCCCCAACATGCTTTTGCGCGACATACCAACTAATATCGGGCAATCTAAAGTCTTAAATGATGATAACTGTGCCAATAATTGTAAGTTATGCGCCAATGTTTTGCCAAAACCAAAACCAACATCTATCAATAGCCGTTCTTTGGCAATGCCATTTTGTAAACAGGCTTCAATTCGGGTTAACAAAAAATTATGTACTTCATCAACCACTGACTCGTATGCTGGTTGTAATTGCATAGTTTGCGGTTGGCCTTGCATATGCATTAAACAAATTGGCAAATTGCTTTGCGCGGCGGCAGCTAATGCCCCTTCTCGCTGCAAGGCACGCACATCGTTAATTAAACCCGCACCTAATTTAGCAGACTCCATTATGACTGTTGGGCTACTGGTATCGACAGAGACAATCACATCAAACTGTTTTTTAATGGCCTCTAACACGGGCAACAATCGGTCTAATTCTTGTTGTTCAGTGACTTGCTGAGCTTGCGGACGAGTGGACTCAGCACCAATGTCTATAATCAATGCCCCTTCGCTTATCATTGACTCAGCATGATGCAAAGCGGCATCGACGGTGACAAAACGACCACCATCCGAAAAAGAATCGGGCGTGACATTAAGCACGCCCATCACCACTGCTGACGACAAGTCTAAAACCTTGTCGCCACAAACGAGTTGTTTTACCATGACTATGCAGCAGTATCTGGACTAGGCTTGGTCATATCAGGCTTTTTATCCAAACTGGGTGGACTGTGCGGTGGGCGAGGCTCTTTGCCTTCCATAATATCGTCAATTTGACCCGCATCAATGGTTTCATATTTGATAAGTGCCTCTGCCATAGCATCTAAAATATGACGATTGCTTACCAGCATTTCTTTGGCTGTCTCATAGCATTTATCGACAATGGCTCGAATTTCGTTATCAATATCCATCGCCGTTTGTGCCGAGACATTTTTGCGCTGAGTGACGCTGCGCCCTAAAAACACCTCGCCTTCTTCTTCGTCATATAACATTGGCCCTAATTTTTGCGACAAGCCCCATTTAGTGACCATATTTCGCGCTAATTCTGTGGCACGCTGAATATCATTAGACGCACCTGTCGTCACACCATCAAAGCCTAAGGTCAGTTCTTCGGCAATACGGCCACCAAATAAGGAGCAGATTTTGCCTTCGATATTACGTTTTGACCATGAATAACGGTCAGACTCTGGCAAAAACATGGTAACCCCTAAGGCACGACCACGCGGAATAATCGACACTTTATACACAGGATCATGCTCTGGTAATAAACGCCCAACAATAGCGTGACCTGCCTCATGATAAGCGGTGTTGCGCTTTTCTTCATCCGACATAATCATTGATTTACGCTCTGCGCCCATCATAATTTTGTCTTTGGCCAATTCAAACTCGCGCATATCGACTGTTTTATTGTTATTACGTGCGGCAAATAGCGCGGCTTCGTTAACCAAGTTGGCTAAATCGGCACCCGAAAAACCCGGTGTACCGCGTGCAATCAACTCTGCGTTGACGTGTTCGCCCAACGGCACTTTGCGCATATGCACTTTGAGAATTTGTTCACGACCGCGAATATCAGGCAAACCGACGACAATCTGACGGTCAAAACGACCAGGACGTAATAAGGCTGAATCTAAGACATCAGGGCGGTTAGTAGCAGCAATAATAATAATGCCTTCATTCCCTTCAAAACCATCCATCTCGACTAATAGCTGATTAAGTGTTTGCTCACGTTCATCATGGCCACCACCTAAGCCTGCACCACGTTGGCGGCCTACGGCATCAATCTCATCAATAAAGATAATACAGGGTGCTTGTTTTTTGGCTTGCTCGAACATATCACGAACCCGTGACGCGCCCACACCCACAAACATTTCCACAAAATCAGAACCTGAAATGGTAAAGAAAGGTACTTTTGCTTCGCCCGCAATCGCTTTAGCTAATAAAGTTTTACCTGTGCCAGGAGGGCCAACTAATAAGGCACCACGAGGAATTTTGCCGCCTAAACGCTGAAACTTGGCAGGGTCACGCAAAAACTCGACAATTTCCTCGACATCCTCTTTGGCTTCGTCACAACCTGCAACATCGGCAAAAGTGGTTTTAATTTGGTCTTCTGATAACATTCGCGCTCGTGACTTGCCAAAAGTCATTGGCCCACCACGACCACCTGCCCCACCACCGCCTTGCATTTGGCGCATAAAAAACATAAATAAGATAATTATTAACACCACAGGAAAGCTGGCGACCAAGAGCTGCATCCACACACTTTGCTGCTCTGGTGCAGAACCTTCAACAATGACGTTTTTGCTGAGCAAATCACTCATCAATTCGGGGTCTGGAATCGAGGGGCGTACCGTTTCAAATTTATCACCATTGGCACGTTCGCCGCTGATGGTTAAACCATCAATACGCACGCGTTTAACTTCGCCATTGCTGACAGAGTTAACAAACTCGGAATAGCTAAGCTGCTTGGCTGGGGTTTGTTGATTAAAATTGCTAAAGACAAAAACCAACATGCCAGCAATCGCTAACCATAACAGAAGATTTTTCATCATATCGTTCAAGGGTCAAAATCCTACATACGTAGAGAGTCACTGAAGCCACAGCCACTCTCTGATTATTTACCAAGCAGAGCTTTGACAATAACGATTGTTGACGCTACTGACAACCACCCAAACCCAAAACACTGGCTAAATACTAGCAATAAACTTGCGCTATTTAACCTTAAAACCCGTTGCAAGTAAGTACATTTCTCGTGAACGCGCGCGCGACGCTTCAGGTTTACGACTTTTAAGGCCACTGAAGCTGTCCATGATTGCTTTACGATACTCGTCGTAGCCCTCACCCTGAAATACCTTTACTAAAAACTGACCATTAGGCTTTAATACCCGCTGTGCAAAGTCTAAGGCCAAATCACACAAATACATGGCGCGAGGTTGGTCAGAACCATTACCTCCTATATTGGGTGCCATATCCGAAATTACAAGGTCAACGGCACGTCCGTCCAAAGTGGCTAACAAGTTATTAAATACATCCTCTTCTCTAAAGTCACCTTGTACAAAATGGACATTGGGCAAGGCATCCATTTCTAAAATATCAGATGCTAAAACCATGCCGTTATGGCCAACTAATTTAGCGGCAATTTGCGACCAACTACCAGGGGCAGAACCCAAGTCAACCACGGTCATACCCGTTTTAAACAATTTATCTTTTTGTTGAATTTCGAGTAGTTTGTAAGCTGCTCGCGAACGATAACCATCTTTTTGGGCGCGTTGTACATAAACATCTTCTAGATGCTCTCGCATCCATTCTTTACTACTTTGGGTGAGCTTGTTATTACGGATGCGAACACTCATGCGTTAAACCTAAACTTGCGCTAGAATACAGAATCTTGATGCAATCACTACATCAAGCAAAATAGCTCTCCTTTTTACCAAATTTTCAGGCGCGTGTCTCATGTCTTTATCTATTGCAGAAAAAAAACGCTTTCGTCAAATTGGCCATCAGCTTAATCCTGTCGTGTTATTAGGTGGTCAAGGCTTAACAGAAGCGGTGTTGGCGGAGATTGATCGCGCCCTCGAAGACCACGAATTGATTAAGGTACGCATCGGGGGTGAAGACCGTGAAGCACGCCGTGCTGCCATTGACGAAATTACTACGGCAAGTCACAGTATTGCTGTACAGATTATTGGCAAAATTGTGCTGTTATACCGCAGTGCCAAAAAACCAAATCCTAAGTTATCAAACATCTTGCGTGCTAATCAATCACTCTAAAGGAAATGCTTTGTTATGCGTTATCAAATCACCACTTTACTGCTTGCTAGTTTGTTGTCTGCTTGTGCCAATAGTCCTTCTTCTTATGGTACAGGCGTTTTACCCAGTCACACTTTAATGAAAGAAGGTGGCGTTTATCAAAGTTCTGGTTACGGTATTTCGGGTGATGACAGCGAAAAAGCCGCTACTTTTAATGCCAATGAAAGCTGTGGCGTTTTTAAAAAAATGCCGATTGTCAGCAAAATGGACACCAAATACCAAGGCACAGTTGGCGAAGATGTCAACAAGACCGTCAACATGGTCAGCGGCATTGTTAAGTCTGTAACGGGTAAAGATTATGGCACTACCGCCACCGACAAAGATTATAAAACCACTGTTATTTTTAGATGCCAATAACTGATTGTACTTCCGACAATGCCATGAACGCAGCTTATTGCAAAATACAGGTGCGTTTTATGTTACATGATGACATTGCCTTAGGCTCTGGCAAGGTCGATTTGCTAGCCGCTATTGCTCAAACTGGCTCAATTGCCGCCGCAGGACGTTTGATGGGCATGAGTTACCGTCGAGCATGGTTATTAGTAGAGACCATGAATAGCTGCTTTCGTGAGCCATTAGTGGTATCTGTCAAAGGTGGAAAACAAGGCGGTGGCGCGCATTTAACAGCGATGGGAGAACAGGTTCTGGAGTTATATCGTTCAATGATGCTACAAATCAGTCAACAGACCGAACAACATCAACAACAATTATTACAGCTACTACGTTGCGAGAATGAGCCTATCCAGCCCTCACAAACAACGTAAACTGGTTTTGGCAATGTGCGCCCCAAACCACTCAGCACTTTTTAAATCGCCAATCGGTGGTGTGACTTCAACAGGCGCACTATCGGATTGTGCCATTAAGCCCATATAACTGCCCATACGATTTAAGTCATCAGGCTGAGTCCCTGTAGGCATTAAGGGCATACCCACCCATAACATGCCATGCTGCATGGCAAACAAATGAATTTGCTGTAACACTGCTAATTTGTCACCACTCAAACTGCCCGAATTGGTAAAGCCTGCCGCAAGCTTTCCTTGCCAACCTTGCTCTAACCAGACTTTGGAACTAGCATCCATAAAACTTTTAAACGCAGCTGAGGCACTGCCCATATAGGTTGGACAGCCCATAATAATGGCATCGGCATCGGCCAATAATTGCCAATCAATGGCTTCTACGGCCATTAAATAACACTCAATATCCGCTATTTGGCTCACGCCTAGCGCAATATGCTGCGCTATTTTTTGAGTATGACCATAACTACTGTGATATACGATTACAATGTTTTTTGACATATTATGCCAGCCAAATAATTGATGCCATACGCCCCGTGGTTTGCTCGCGGCGATAGGAGAAAAACCGTTCCTTATCGGTGACGGTACACAAATCACCACCGCTAATCATGCCTATGCCTGCTTTCATTAACCGTTGACGTGCCAGTGCATAAATATCGGCCAAATATTTACCATTTGGCTGAGCCGTAAATGCTTTACTCGCTGCAGCATCTACTTTGATAAATGCCTCGCGCACTTCTGCTCCGACCTCAAAGGCTGCAGTACCAATAGCAGGCCCCAACCAACACATCACTTCTGCAGGATTACTAAATTTTGCCAAGGTATTTTCTAAAATACCACTACACAAACCACGCCATCCTGCATGAGCGACTGCCACTCGATGACCACTTTGGTCGCAAAAGAACACAGGCAAACAATCGGCAGTCATAACCACACAAGGCAAACCACGATGAGTAGTCGTTACCGCATCGGCTTCAGGGACAGTTTGAGCACGACGTTTTGGCTCACTAAAGGCATCTACCACTTCTGTGCCATGCACTTGCTGTAACCATTGCGGAGGGCCACAAGGAGCAATTTCGTTAAGGGCTGATAATAATTTACGGCGATTTTCGACCACTTTGCTTGGCTCATCACCGACATGAAAAGCCAAATTTAGGCTATTAAAAGGCGGTTCACTACAACCACCGTCACGCGTTGTCACAACCGCATGAACATTAACAGGTGCTGGCCAGTCTGGCATAATAAAAGAGTCTTTTAAACTCATAAGATATTCCTTTAGAGTAAGCCATGTTACTCATTATAGAATGTGAGTGAGAGAGGAGTACTATATCTTTGCGTAATATGTAGATACTGACCTAAGCTACCATGATTATCAAATTTAAATAGTCTTTTTGTCCGACAATAATCTCTACGCTTTATTAAGAGGAGCTTTTAATCTCATTTAACAAACGCTTTACCACGCACTTCAAAACGCACTCGAGCACGTACTTGACCTTGTAAGTTTTTGAGTTGTAATAGATAACGACCTCGTTTGGGTTGCCACGCATAATCTTGTTGAGCAGACGCCAATAAATGATCGTTTAACCAAAAACTCAGTTGTTCGCCCCCTGTTTTTGCTTTAAAAAACACTTTTTGATAGTTTTTTGGCATATCAGGGTCTAAGGCAATAATAGTGTTGGCAACAGGATAAACGATTTCAGGGACATTATTTGGCCAATAACTGACTTTTGCTTGCTCTGTACCATCGATAAACCATTCTTGATAATTGGGCTGTGCAAAGCCGTCAAACTCAACCA
Organism: Moraxellaceae bacterium; assembly: GCA_024234595.1. Classification (GTDB taxonomy): domain Bacteria; phylum Pseudomonadota; class Gammaproteobacteria; order Pseudomonadales; family Moraxellaceae; genus Agitococcus. The sequence continues at coordinate 53,373 of JACKNZ010000006.1, forward strand.
ATTGTTGATGTACGCCTTTAGGGGGCTGTGGTGCAAATGATTGTCCCGCACCTGCTTCTAAATAATTCATCACCATTTGCCAAACGGGTGCTGCACCTGTAATACCCGATACATCACGCATCGGCAAACCTTGCATATTGCCCACCCACACCGCTACCGTAAATCGGCTTGAAAATCCTACACACCAGTTATCACGCATATCTTTGCTTGTACCTGTTTTGACCGCCGACCAAAATGGCGTGGCTAAGGGATTTTCATAACCAAAGGTTAAACTGCGTGCATTTCTGTCGCTTAAAATATCTGCCACAATAAAACTGGCTTGAGGCGATAAAATCGTTTTTGTTGCCCTGATTGGGGATGACAACTCTAAAGTTGCCTCGCTAAATTGCCCTTGATTGGCTAAAGCACGATAGGCATTGGCTAATTGCCACACATTAATATCTGCACCACCCAAGGCTAAGGCATTACCATAATAATCTGCTTGTTGTTCCAACGAAAAACCAAGCTCATTGAGCATCTTCCAAAAATTTTCTAAACCAACTTTGTTAAGTGTTAACACGGCGGGAATATTTAACGAGCTAGCCAATGCACGGCGAACGGTGACTGCGCCTTTAAAGTCTTTTTCATAATTTTGTGGCACATATAAACCTTGTTCGGTGCTGATATTTAAGGCTTGGTCATCTAATACAGAAGCAGCCGTTAATAAGTTATTTTCAAACGCCAAACCATACAAAAAAGGTTTGAGTGTTGACCCTGCTTGGCGTGGCGCATAAATCCCATCCACCCAAACTTTGTCTTCAACCAAACCACTATTTGCCACATAAGCCAACACTTCGCCTGTTTGATTATTGAGTACCAATACTGCCCCTGCATTGGCTTTTTGTGCAGCTAATGAGGCTAACTGGCTACGTAAGGCTTGATAACTAAAGTCTTGTAAGTTTTTATCTAGGCTAGTTTGATAATTTTGATTGGCTTGGGTTAATAAACGTGCCGCTAAACTTAAACTATCAGCACGTTGTTCTATAGGTAAACGCCGTTGACTGAGTTGTTGAAAAGCTAATTCTTTGACCTCTTGGCAATCGGCTTGATAACCAGCATTGATTAATACACAAGCCCGATCGGCAATCCGTTGAATACTGGCATTAGGTGCTGCCAACAAACTGACTAATAAAATGCTTTCGTCTTTGTTTAAACCACGCGGCCATTTGCCAAACAAGGCCAAACTAGCGGTGCTGACGCCTTGTAAATCGCCACGCCACACCATTAAATTGATATAGGCTTCAAGGATTTGTGCTTTTGTCCATGTTTTTTCGAGCTGACGCGCGGCTTGGAGTTGGTGCCATTTACGTTTAAGACTACGACCACCTGTTTGCCATGATAACTTAGGGTCAAGCATGGCGGTTAATTGCATGGTTAAGGTGCTTGCGCCACGCGCTTTTTGGCCTGTTAAGTAGCTGACTGCCGAACGACTTACCGCCCCCCAATCGACACCATGATGACGGTAAAAATCTCTGTCTTCGACAAATAACAAAGCGTCAATTAACGCAGGTGATACTTCTTCTAATGGCGTCCACTCAAAGCGATGTTGTTGTTTATTAAGACGTTGATAAGCTAATACTTGGCCATGTCGATCTAATAAGCGGCCATAAGAAGATTGCCATTGTTGTTGGATTTGGGAAAATGTTGGTGGTTGAGAGGCGTGGGCAACTGCCATTAACAACCATAAACTAACAAAGAATAAACGCCTTAACATTTAATCTTCCTAAAAACTAAGGGGCAAAATAATTGCCCCTCAGTTTATATTTTTAACACACTAAATTAAATGCGTTAAATTACTCCCAAATAACTTTTTGCTTTAACGCAACCCACTTCTCACCATTTTTGAGATAACGGTCTTCGATGATATTACGTTTAATTTTCATGGTTGGGGTTAAGAAGCCATTTTCCATTGTCCATTGGTCTTTAACAATCACCACATAATCTAATACTTCATGGTCTTCGAGGGTGCTGTTAACCGACTTTAACAAATCGGTAATTTCTTGAGTTAAGGTGTCTTTATCAATCTCACCTTTTTCAAGCTCTTTGACCGCATCCAAAGACAACATAAATAAAGCAAAAGGTTGTGGCTCGCCCGAACCTGTCACACATACCACTTCCACTTTTGGATGGTTGTTGAGTTTGTTTTCAATCGGGACTGGCGCAACATATTTCCCCTTACTGGTTTTAAACAGCTCTTTAACACGACCTGTAATCCGTAAACGACCTTTTTCGTCAATCTCACCACGGTCACCTGTTTTAAAGTACCCATCATCGGTCATTTCTTCGGCCATTTTATCTGGCATTTTGTAATAACCTAACATTTGAGCAGGACTTTTTACCTGAATTTCGCCATTATCGGCAATACGGTGCTCAACACCAGGGTTGACCGAGCCAACATAACCAACACGCACTTCATTAGGCTTACAAGCATGAGAATAAGCAAAGTTTTCGGACATACCATATACATCCAATAACTCTAAACCTAAACTACGATACCATTCAATAATTTGTGGTGGTAACGGTGCAGAACCTGTTAAAGCCACACGGACGTGGTTCATACCAAGTTGCGTTAACACTTTTTTCTTGACGATTTTGTTTAAAATAGGAATGTTGAATAACAGTTTTTGTTTTTTAGGAGGTAACTTCTCATTTACACCCAAATAGAACTTCGTCCACAATCTTGGCACAGAGAAGAAAATTGTTGGTTGGGCACGTTGTAAGTCTTTTTGGAAAGTCTCTAAACCTTCAGAGAAGAAAATGTGGAAACCGAAATATAAAGACATAGTTTCTACGGCCGCGCGCTCGGCAACGTGAGCCAACGGCAAATACGACAACATACGTTCGCTACTACTAAAGCCCCAAATTTCTTCCATACCGCTAGTAATGACAATCATGGTGCGGAAGCTGTGCAATACGCCTTTGGGCTTGCCTGTACTACCAGAGGTATAAACGATAGTCGCTATGTCGTCTAATTGTGGTAATGCTGGATTTTTAAGGGCTTCTGTTTTGGCGACAATATCATCCCATTGTGGCTGGCTTGATAATTCGGGTGGCGACAACGGTGCTGCAATAATTGGCAAGCCTTGAGGAATGACGGTTTTGATTTCTTTCCAACCATCAGCCTTGCCATCCATTTTGCCAACAATCAATAATTTGGCTTCGCTGTGTTCAAAAATATATTCCGCTGTTTCGCCGTTTAGGGTGGGATATAACGGCACAGTAATATGGCCAGACATCCAAATCGCTAAATCAGCCATAATCCAATGGGCAGAGTTACGACCTAATAAAGCAATATTACTTTTTGGCGGCAAATTTAATGATTGAATATAGGCAGCAATGCGTCTAACTTCGTTACCCACTTGTTGCCATGTATAATCTTTAACGACACCATTGCCAAAGGGTTGTGTTAGATAAATACCACTGGGGGTATTTTTTTCCCAGTAGAGTAAACAATGAAGAAGGGTTTGTTTTTCTGCATTATTAGCCATGTTGTTATATCCTCTATTAAAAATCCGCTGTTTGAGCACAGCTATTACATATATGATGGTCAAATTACGCTGTGACGAAGCCTATCATTGACCGCGCTTGCTGAAAAGTCTTGTTTAGCAAACAAATGTATTTGTCTATGACTTTTTAAACATTTTATTCGACAAAAAGCCAATAGCTTATGTTGGCTTTTTTATGACTAAGTGCTTATATATGACACAAATAACTGATGATTGGACTTATGGTCATGTCTGCACTACAACAACGAACTGTATTTATTAGCGAAACAGAATATTTAGACGGTGAGCACATCTCTGATATTAAACATGAATATATCGATGGCGAAGTGTATGCCATGTCGGGGGCAAGTGCTAATCACAATCGGATTGCAGGAAACTTGTATCGCAAACTTGGCAATCATCTAGATAACCAGCCTTGCCAGCCCTACACATCTGATATGAAAGTTAAAATTGGTAGCAAATTCTTTTATCCTGATGTATTGGTCGATTGCTCTAATTTATCAGGTAGTAGTTATTTTACCGAAAGCCCTACGTTATTGGTGGAAGTGTTGTCTAAGTCAACACGACAAATAGACGAAAAATTAAAAAGACAACTTTATACCCAAATTCCTACCTTACAAGAATACGTGTTAATTGAACAAGATTTTGTGGATGTCGAAATTATTCGTCGTCGTACAGGCTGGCAATCTGAGCATTATTTTTTAGGTGAAGATGTAACTCTTGATGCAGTTGATTTAACGGTCAGTGTCGAAGATATTTATTATCGGGTTGATAATAGTGATGTTAAAGAGTGGCTAGAAAAAACTACTCAAGCCGCTAAGCAAGAGTGATGACCTGTCATCTGAGCAATATACAGGTCATACACCACAATCTACGACCTAGGGTTTAACCTCAATCGTTTTATTAGGACTTAAACCATACACATCAGGTGCATACATCGCCTCAACTCGTGTTGCAGGTAACTTAAACGTGCCTGCTTGATTGAGACGTACGGTATAGGCACTTTGCCATTTAGTATTCGATGGTAAATATTGATAATACGCCCGATAAGCATCCGCCGCATATTCAACATAAACTGGCCACCAATCATTCGTACCCCGATTTAACAACTCACTATCACGTTTTAAACCACGTCCCAACAACACTGCACCTGTAGGAATGGGATCATTAACCACCACCCAACCCATTTCTTGGCTAGAGGTAAATGACAGCTCAACGCGCATCACATCACCAACATGCCACTCACCTTTGACTTTTTGTTGAATAGGAATGATGTCTTTAAAAATACGATAGCCTTTTTCATCGGCTTTAGTAATATGGAATACGCGCGGCGGTTGATACCCGCAACCACGGACTACCCTCGCCTTGATGATTAACAGTGATTTGGCTATTTTGTTTTGGCCACGCAAAAGACATATCACTGTTTTCGGTATCATTAAAACGTACTGTTTGAGGATTAGCTTCGGTAGCTTTTGGCCATGCTGTACTGGCTTGCTCTGTACCTAACTGAGCAAGCGTTTTACCTGTAATACTCAAGGCATTATCATTAAAACGTTTTAGCACAAAACCGCCCCACAAATTACTTTGTGTGCCTTGCCAATGACCTTGTTGCTGTTGACGAATTAAACCACGCACCAAGAGCGGCAATTCATCTTGCCAGTTTTTGTCGCCCATCACCGCTAAGGTTAAACGCGCTTGCAACACTTGGTCATCGTCATACCACCACCAACGGTCTTTATCATGTTTAAGAATGATATAAGTGCCACCTTGTTGGACTAATTTGGCTTTTAATAACCGCTCTACTTCGACTAAACGCTCAGCACGTTTAGGGACATTATTGGCATTTTTTAACAACTCATACCAATCAATTAAAATATGATTAGGCCAGATGCTCGGTTGCAAACGAATGTTATCCAACAAGTTGGGTTTAAAACGACCATATTGTGCCAAGATATTGGCGACTTCGATGTGTCGTTGAACCACATCAAATTGCGGCTCATAAATCCAATAACGATAAATTTCTTGGTTAACTTTGCCTTCGGCATAACGCAATAAACCATCTAACATGGAATTGCGGCTGTCTTCAGGAATTTGCCAATTTAACGCCTTGGCCGCACGTAACACATGTGCTGTTAAGAAAGGTGAACCCGATGACTCGCCCTCACTGGGATAAAACTTGGCTAACCCGTCTTTATCCAAATAAGTTGGCAAATCACCCATAATATCAGCCCACAAACTGGTATCTTGTAAGCCTGTTGCTTTAGTGGTTTTTTGTTCTAAACAAATATAAGGATAACTTCTAAACCATTGTTTGACTGGCTCTAAAGTTCCCCCCAAATTGGGTTGAACATCCAACAACACTTTCCCTGCTAAAGCTTGTGCTGGCAATGCTGCCAAGTTTCCTTGATAGGCTTTTGCGGCTGAAATTTGTTTTAATTCCGAGCTTAAAATTTGCATAGGAACAGCAGGCAAAACTTTTTGACTGACTTTTAAGGCATCACGATACAATTCGCTTTGTGCTTGTACTTGCCATGTGACATTCTGACTTCCTTCAGTCATCACCACAGGCACATTAATGATTTGTGTGCCATTCGCAGCCAATACTACCGATTGTTGATATGGCGCTTTTAATACCTCACTATTAATCGTCACTTGCACCGTTTGTGGGTTAGGACTGCTATTACGCAAGGTAAATTCGGCTTGATAACGGTCATTATCACGTACCACACTCGGCAAACCACTGAGAATTTGCAACTCTTGGGTGTTTCTCATGCTGGCTGAGCCTGTACCAAACTGCTCACGAGAACTGGCAATCGCCACCAATTTAAAACTGGTTAATGAATCATTCAGTGGTACGCTAAAACGTGCCATACCTTGACTATCAACGGGGGTACTGGCTTGCCACAACAACAAGGTATCAAACAACTCGCGTGTTGAACCACCTCGACCACCGCCACCGCCTGTTGGTAAGGCTTTTTTACCAAAGTGACGTTTGCCCACTACTTGTAGTTGATTGGTTGCATTGTCAATACCATAAGCCCGACTTAACATCATCGACGGCAACACATTCCATGAGTCATTATTCGCTAGTTCCAATAACGCTTCATCAACAACAGCCAAGGTCACTTCGGTGTCATTGGGCAAACCATCACGACCTTTACTAGGGCTGACTTTAACGGTGACTTGAGCCTGTTCGCGTGGGTGATAACTGCTTTTGTCGGTACTGACATCGACACCTAATTGAAAACCTTCCCAACCCACTTTTAACTCCGCAATTCCCAATTTAAAGGCAGGTTTACCCAAATCCACTAACGCAGTTGGTTGAATTTGTTGATTACGACCACGAACAATGGTTGCTGAAATAAAGACGTTAGGTGCGTATTCGGGCTTAATCGGCACAGAAATCACCGAATCTTTACCCGAAATTGGCGTGACAAAACTTTCTAAAATGCCATCACGCACCACCGACACTAAAGCGGTTGCTTCACGGAATGGCATACGCACTTGTAAGCGTGCAACATCACCAACTTTATAATCTTTTTTGTCGGCTAAAACATCAATACGATCATCATCGCCTTGCTCAAACCACCACTCATCTTCACCTGCTATCCATAAACTGGTGCGTGTTGCTGCCTGACGGCCTGCTTTATCGGTGCTGATGGCCGTTAACTCCAACTCACCTGCCTTGGCAAAATTAAACTGACAACGTAAATGACCTTGAGCATCGGTTTGATTGCCACAATTGACCGTAACTGGTTCTTTAATGGTTTTGGTGTCATAAGAATAATAACCACCCAAAGTACGTTTACGATGGCTTTCATAACGAATCATCTGACCAAGAATTTTAATGGGGGTATTGGGTTGCAATTGCTGTTGCTGATTCACACTAATAAAATCGACTTCAACAGGCTGATTTTTTGCCACCCAAGACGAAGCAACTTTTGAACCGACCATAACGTCGGCTGGCCAAACGGTGCTACTTGCCCCCACCGTTTGTGTTTCACCACTGGGGTCTCTAAACTCCATTTCTAACTGCACACGACTCACTTGCTTAATGTCAGGCAATGTAGGCGTTAAAGCATTTAAACTGCCTGAGTCATCCAACACCAATTCTTGTTGCTCTAAATCTTGATTGTCTTGTGTTTTGTCATTGACCATGACTGGCACGGAATCAAAACTATATTCCTCAAAATTCGGTAACGATAACCAAGACTGCTCTAAGCGACCACGAAGTGTAACAGGCGCATTGCTATAACCACCGCCGTTTAAATAGCGTAATTGCAACTGTAAGGGAATTTGTTTACTACTATTGGCTACCGTATGACTTGCAATGCCCAAATTGGCTTTTAATACAGGCAATCTAAACGCTGAGACATTAAAACAGCCTGTATGCAAATAGTTCTCGGCACTTTTCTTTAATTTAACGCAGTATTCGCCGAGTTTGGCTTGTTTAGGAATCGTCCATGTACTTTCACCATTACCAATCGGACTAAGCTTGGTGCTCACGGTATATTGCTCACCACTGCCCGAATGCTCAATTAGCACCTCATTGATATTGGTGCTTTTATTGGGCGCACTTAAACCTGTTAATTTGGCATATCTCACTAAATGTTGCATATGCACCGTTTCACCAACACGCAATAAAGAACGATCAAAAACGGTATGGGCAACAAAATCACCTGTGGATTTGCTTGAGCCATAATATTCATCACTTTCTTCATCATAATAATAATCGTCAACACTGCTTAAATTAAAACGCCATGTTTCAATGCCGTTTGTCCATTCAGAGAGTGCAAAACTACGATCATCTCCCAATTTCGCCATAATCAACCACGGTGAATTTTGGCAACTGGTTTTATTATCGGTATCTTTAGGATATTTAAATAAATCTTTGGCAATTTTAACCGTACCTTGCTCACCCGTTTGGCCTGTCCACAATTGTTTATTGTTATAACAATCCCAAACACTCACCGTTGCATTAGCAACAGGCTGACCTTTGGCTAAATCAGTGACCCATACCAAACTATTACTTTTGCCCATTTGCACATGAATGCCTAAATTGGTCACTAAGTTCATGGTATGTACATAAGCGGGTTGTTGTTTTTGGCTAATCCATTCGCCCAAATAACGGCTTTCCACTTCGTGAATATACAAACCTGTGTTCACAGGTATGCCAATCACTTCAAAATCACGCGCACTCAGTTTGCGTGGTAATGCTTGTACAGAAACACCAGCTTGTTTAGCAATTAGCTGCTTATCTAAAGCACCATAATTATTAATGTTTTGGTAACTTTTTAAAGCACTAACAAAAGCGGCATCGTCATCCGCCACTTTAAAACTATACAGTTTGGCATCAGTTTGCGCGGCCATATCTGGCTCTAATTGGCGAACAGTTAACGGGACTGCCCCTACTGCTTTTTCAATCACGCCAAAATCTGCAGCAAACTTGGCTAATGGTGGATAACCGCCTGTTTTTACTTGTAAAGGAAAGTTTTTGGCATTAGTTAATGGTCGTTTATAAACATCTTCAATGCCAGAAGGTAAGGTCAATAAAAATGCAGAATTAGCAGGAAATGGCGCAGCAAAACGCACATAATCGCTGTCTTCAAAATCCTCGCCACTGTTGGGTATGGGTGTCCATACCTGATTACTCCCTTGCAAACGAATGGCTTTAATTTTGTCGGCCGTAATCACTTCGCTAAACCGTAATTCCATATTGGTTAATGGCACACAGGGTGCTTTAGGGTTTTGCCGAGGGCAACTAAAACTGACGGTAAAAGGCTGACGGACATCATAAGCCAAAATTTGGTCACTCGTGCGTTTTTGGCCTGTTGCAGTGGCGACTTGTTTACCCCAAATCAAACGTACTTGTTGGCCACCTGTTAAACGACGGCCACAACTTAAAGCACGCCACTCTTTAACAGCAACGGTTTTATCTTTGTTAGTTTGAGTGTCATAATATTCTCGGCTGGTATTTTTTCGCCACCAATCTTTAAGCTCTTGGTCTTGTTTAGCTAACCATGCCTGCGTTTCTTGTGCGGTAAAAAATTTGGCATACAATTTTTCGGGTGTATCACTGGTTAAACAATACACCTGACTAGGCAAAGAGCGCGGGTCACTTGCTTTATCTAATTTCACCAAAAATACTTGGTCATCTAAAATAGTGCTTTGATGAAACGGCCACGCATCAATCACTCTTACGCCTTGTGTTGCACTATAATCATAACCAAAGGTGACATCCCCGACGGTAAACTGATAATAGGGATAGGCTTTAACAGGTTTGCCTACCACACTTTTTAAACCTGCTACTAAATTAAACTCACATTTAGTGCCTACAGGTAAATTATCATTAAAATCGTAGACCCATGTACGGGTATTTAACCAACGACCACGACCATAATTTTTACAAGAAGAACTCACAATAAACGGATTACGCACATTTTTATCGCCCACGCGCACCATATCTTCGGCAAAACGTGCGCGTGCCTGCCCCACCGCCCCCACATCACCTTGTGGACTAAAACTTTTGAGGGCAACGGTTTGCCCCGACACTTGATAAGCGGTTGCTTTGGCACTAGCAACGACTTGTTGCAAATCAAAGGCAAACAGGCTAGAACTAATGATATAAAGAATAACGGTAGATAACAGGCGCATATCGCCTCCTTTGCGATGCAGAGTGAGTGCTGTTGATGGCTTATTTTAATCTCAATACCACAGGAAGCGTTATGGAAATTATTCGCCAACATCAATTATTAGATATTATTTTGGAAATGCACAAACCAGCCTTAGCTGCGGACTTTAAGGCTTATAAAAACCATTGTTATCGGGTATTAAATTTTTATGCTTTTTTTGTGGCTAAAAATGCTGACAATCTTAACAAAGGTGCGATTGCAACCGCCTTTCATGATTTAGGTATCTGGACAGATAATACCTTAGATTATTTACCTAGCTCCATGAAACGTGCTAATGAATATTTAGCCGAGATACAGCACTCTTTTTGGCAGGAAGACGTGTGTTTAATGATTGATAATCATCATAAAATCACCCCTTTTCATCATAACGCCTTGGTAGAAGCTTTTAGAAAGGCCGATTGGTTGGACGTATCTTTAGGCTTATTGGCTTTTGGTTTAAATCGTGAGTTTATTCGCACCATTCAACGCGAGTTTCCTGATGCGGGTTTTCATTTACGATTGGTACAACTGTCTTTAGCCAACACACTTAAACATCCATTACGGCCTTTGCCCATTTTTAAGTGGTAACTTCAAATCACCCACCCTTTAAATCCAAATCTAACTCGTTTAATAACTGGACAAAATCTTCGGGCAACGGTGATTCAAAAGATAATTGTTCATAACTGACAGGATGGGTCAAGGTTAAACGACGCGCATGTAAGGCTTGGCGCGGAAAACTTTGCAAAGTATGCACCAATTCGGCAGTTGCCCCTTTAGGCAAACGTGGACGCCCTGCATACACAGGGTCACCCAACAAAGGATGGCCTTTATGAGCAAAATGAACCCGAATTTGATGGGTTCGGCCAGTTTCTAATTCAATACGCACATGGGTCATACCCCGATAACGCTTAATCACTCTAAAGTGAGTCACCGCAGGCTTGCCACTACTAATCACCGCCATTTTTATACGTTCACTGGGATGACGGCCAATCGGGGCATCTATGGTGCCACCACTGACCAATGAGCCTTGCACAACGGCTTCATACTCACGATAGACATTTTTTTGGCTTAACTCCGCCACCAAAAAAGTTTGAGCAGGTAGCGTTTTAGCAACCACTAATAAACCACTGGTATCTTTATCAATACGATGCACTAAACCTGCACGGGGAATATTTTTTAAATCGGGGCAATGAAACAATAAACCATTTAATAAGGTGCCATCAGGATTCCCTGCCCCCGGATGAACCACTAAACCTGCTGCTTTATCCAACACCAAAATATCAGCATCTTCATAAATAATATTAAGAGGGATATCTTGTGGCTTGGCTTCGGTTTCCACTTCCAACATAATCTCTAAGGTGACATTTTCACCGCCAGCTACTCTATCCTTAGGTCGCCATACCTTGCCTTCAACCAACAAATGCCCTTGGTTTATCCACTCTTTTAAACGTTCACGCGAATAATCACTAAATAAACGGGCAACGGCTTGGTCTAAACGCGCACCACCCCAATCTAAAGGAATAGTTTCAGTTAAAACAGTTGAGGGTTCATCGGCAGTATGTTGTATTTGCGTAGTCATGTTTGGCTTAACGGTCAGAAATATTTGATAATAGGTACATAAGACTTCATGATTTGAAATCCTTGCCACGTCTCCCCTTAACTGTAGAGAGAACTCCCTCTCCCAAAGGGAGAGGGTTGGGGTGAGGGATGCCCGACAGTTTACACTTTTTTGAGAATAAATATGCGTCTGTTTGCTTTTTTGGCTTTGACTATAGCCTTAACCACTGCTTGTAGTACATCTCCTGATAAAAATGCCACGCTTTCCGAAAAAGCCTATTATGAAGCAGCGCAAAAAGCTCTGAATTATGGCAACTTTGATACCGCCAGCAAACATCTTGAAGACTTAGAGTCTCATTACCCTGTGGGCGCATACACCGAACAAGCCAAACTTGATTTAATGTATGCACGTTATAAGCATTTGGATTATTTGGGCGCAGTGTCAGCAGCAGAGCGTTTTATTCGCCTGTATCCACTCAACACACAATTAGATTATGCCTATTACATTCGTGCCTTAGCTAATTTTGAAATGGATAAAGATTCTTTTTTGCGTTTTATTCCCATCAATGGCGCACATCGTGATTTAAATAATTCACGCCAAGCCTTTGACAATTTTAAAGAATTAGTGACTCGCTTTCCAAATAGTGCTTATGCACCTGATGCTCGCCAACGAATGATTTATATCCGTAATCAGTTAGCCGAAAATGAGCTACATGCAGGTCGTTATTATTTAAAACGTAAAACCTATATTAGCGCACTTAATCGCGCACGTTGGGTGATGGAAAATTACGCCGAAACACCGCAATCAGCCGAAGCCTTAGCGATTGCCACTTATTGTTATCAAAAGTTAGGTATTAGTGATTTAGCAGAGCAAAATATGGCTGTGTTACAAAAGAACTATCCGCAATATATTGATGCCAAAGGCAATATTAAGATTGAATTTGGTGGCCAAAATGAAGACCGCTCTTGGTTAAATATGTTAAGTTTTAACTTGTTTGATAAAAAAGCGACCGACTCAAACAATAGCGATGTACCACCGCCAAAAGCTTTTCAATAGGTTATCACATTGGTTTCGACTTCGCTCAACCAGCACAACGTTTGCTCCCTGAGCGGAGTCGAAGGGATATTTATACATTCAATAGGAAGATAATAATGGCCGATAAACTGACGATTAGTATTCAGCAAACCAGCGACTATAAATTTGAAGTCGATTTTGGTGCTGCCCTCAGCCCTATGATGGCTGATTTGCCACCACCGTTAGGTGAAGGCTCTGCCCCCTCACCTGAGCATTTGTTATTGGCGGCAGTGGCCAATTGTTTATCGGCCAGTTTGTTGTTTGCATTACGCAAATTTAAGCAAAATGCTGACAATATTCGGTGCTCAATTAGTTGTACGGTTGATCGTAATGAGCAAAAACGCTTACGCGTGACGCAAATTAATGCCAACATTAATTTAGGTAAAGCGGCTGCTGAGTTTGAGCACCTAGAGCGGATTTTGGCGCAGTTTGAAGATTTTTGTACCGTGTCGCAAAGTGTGCAAGCGGGTATTCCTTTGCACATTAATGTGTTTGATGGTGAGGGAGTGGCCTTGAAATGACTCATTCAACACCGCTCGCCGCCGCTCAAGACCTGATTAAATCAGCCAACTCGATATTATTTATTACAGGTGCAGGTTTATCGGCAGATTCAGGATTGCCGACCTATCGAGGTGTGGGGGGTTTGTATGAAGGTCAACGCACAGACGAAGGCTATGCTATCGAAACCGCTTTGAGCGCGTCGATGTTTAAACATCGCCCTGAAATTACATGGAAATATTTGTGGCAAATTGGCTCAGCGTGTTATCAAGCTAGGTTTAATCAAGGCCATGCCATTATTGCCGACATCGAAAAAAACAAACCCAATACATGGGTGCTAACGCAAAATATTGATGGTTTTCATCATCAAGCAGGCAGCAAAAACCTTATCGAAATTCATGGCCGTGGCGAACGCTTATATTGTGTTGCCTGTGATTTTGAAAGTACGGCCGAACAACTTTTGGCTAACTACCAACAAACTATCAGTCTGCCACCACATTGCCCTCAGTGCGGCGGTTTAATACGACCAGATGTAGTGTTGTTTGAAGAAATGTTACCCGAAAAAGCCCTCTCTCAACTTTATCAATTGTTGGACACTATGCCCTTTGATGTGGTTGTGGTGGTTGGCACAAGTGCGCAATTTCCACACATTCAACAACCTGTTGTACTTGCAAAACAATTAGCTATTCCTATTATCGAAATCAACCCCAGCGAAACCGAGTTATCTGTGTTAGCAAGCTATCATTTACGCGGTGGTGCGGCTGAAATGTTAAACGCGTCATGGGCAAACGAATAAAAAAACTGTAAAAGATGGGTTTTGTACCTCGCCCCATCCTACCACCAATTATCTATCCAACTTAGCCACCAAGCCTTGCAAATTTGGCACAGCAATACCGCTTTTATTGGCTCGTTGTATATAAGCCTCTAACAACAATAAAGTTTGTGAGCGTACTTTCATAAAGTGCGCTTGTAAGTAAGTTTCCATATCTAAAGGCGCAACATGACGTGCCAGTTTTAGGATGACTGGTAACATCCAAGGTTTCACTTGCCTCAACACCATGCTGGCTTTACTACCATATTCTGCATGTAAGGCAGCAAATACCTCTTGCTGTGCGGCTATCATGGTTTTTAATAACGCTTTATTGGCTAATAACTGCTTAAATTGCCAATCACTTAATTCTAAGGCGACCAAAAACACCATCAAAAAGCCTGTATTGTGGGCATTACTAATTGCAAATTGTTTTTGCTGTATTGCACTAATTTTGGCTTTTTTTAACACCGTCAACAATGCCGACACTCCCTCCACCTCACCATCAACAGGCATTGGCATAATTGGTGGAATCCAAAAGGCAATGCCTTCTCGCTCCGTTTGTTCGGTGGCTAAAGGCGTGTGATAACTAATCATGTTAATCATGCCAGCTGCTACTTGTTGTTTGCCAAAGGTCTGTTGCACTCGGCTCACATCATCAGGGTCAGGTTGCAACACCACCACTAAGGCCTCACCAATCGCTGCTTTCATGGGGGCTAAATCCATCGCTGCTAATGCAGTGCTGGAAACACACAACCAAACTTGACTCAACTGAATGTTGGCCAAACTCTGCCATGAGGTGTGACAACTAAAATTATTAAAAATAATAGGCCTAACACGCTGTTTGTCTTGGTGTAAGTTATATAAAACAAAACCTTGTTGTGCTTCTGGCAGATATTTTTCTTTTAGTAAAAAATGAATGTGATAACCCGCTTGTGCCAAATGATAGGCATACACCTGCCCAACTGCACCAGCACCAATAATTAAAATATGTTCGCTCATTATTATCCGCCCAAAATCCAATCAATTCGATATATATCAAATTATTATATATTTCGATGATTGTCAAATTATAATTGTGTTATACTAAACCTTAATCATCTTATTTTTTTGAAGCGGCATACCATGAAAGATTTAAATGCGATGGCTCAAGCCTTTAAAGCTTTGTCACATCCTAATCGTTTGCAAATGTATTTGGAGTTGTTAGAACTGCGCGAGAAGATTGTTTCTTCGGGGGATTGCCAAAAAAAAGAATGTAGTTTTGGTTTGTCCGAATTTATGCACAAACTCAATATTGGCGCGCCAACGGTGTCTCATCATATTAAAGAATTGGTCAATGCCAAGCTGATTTGGGTGGAGCGTCATGGCAAATTTATGACTTGTCACCTTAATGAAGAGATGAGAGCAGAGATAGAACAGTTTTTTGGGACAAAATAACTCTTTTTCGTCTTCGCTCAGAAGGCATATACGTTTGCTGAGCGAAGTCGAAGCAGACACAATCATGCTAATGCAGGCTTTGCACCACCAAAGCCTTTGGCTCGTAACCTAGCCAAATAATCAATCATTTTACTGCTAACAACCTTTTCTTGTGCATCATTCGATACTTGCACTTTAATGGCTTGTTTAAGCTCAGGAACATCTTGTAGTTGTTTATAACGCGCCATGGTTGACTCTAAACTTTTGGCCAATAAACCTTTACGCAACGGCTTTGGCAAGTAACGATAAACCTGTGCTTGATTGATTAAAGCCGCTACTCGTTGGGTATCCTTAAAACTGGTATTCACTATCGTTAATAAATCGGGATACTCTTGTTTTAGTGTTTTAATAAGTGTTGATGCGTCACCATCTGCCAGCTGCAACTCCGTGACCAACACCGCAACTTTTTGACTCGCCAAGACGGCTAATGCACTGGCAATGGTAGTACGCCATAATACTTGTTGTTTGTCACCCAACAACTCACGTACAGTCTCATACACTGCCACATCTTCATCTAATACCAAACAAGTTAAACCCTTTGCAGGGACAGGCACAGGAAAACTCGGCACATTGACTGTCTCAAGTTTTGCTGCAATAGACACCGCATCGGCCACCGTATCACGCAACTCTTTTGGCCCCCACGGTTTATTGATATACCTAAAAATTTCACCCTCATTAACAGAGTCTAAAGCAGCATCGGCATCGGCATAACCCGTTAATAAAATACGCACCGTGTTGGGGCTAATGTATTTGGCTTGTTTTAAAAGCTCCGTACCTACCATCAGTGGCATACGTTGGTCAGAGATGACAACATTGATTTTTTCTTTGGCCATAATTTTTAGGGCTTCGTTGCCGTCGGTGGTGGCAAATACTTGGTATTGCATTCTTAACAGCATCGTTAAGGTACGCAAAATACGCTCCTCATCATCAACCAATAAAATCGAAGGCTTAAGTTTGACAGTATTCATCATCATTTATCCTATGCGGCAACAGCTAATACGGCATGACGAGGCAGAGCAATCACAAAACGTGTGCCTTTGCCAACTTGTGAGACCACCCGAATGGTGCCGCCATGTTGCTGAATAATTTTGTAAGAAATAGACAAACCCAATCCTGTGCCTTGGCCAACAGGTTTAGTGGTAAAAAAGGGGTCAAATATTTTGGCGAGATGCTGTGGTGCAATGCCTTTTCCTGTGTCTTGTACAGAAACATAGACTTGTTGTTCATCTGTCCATGTTTTAATGAGCAGATAACCTTTGTCTTCTATTGCTTGAGCAGCGTTGGTAAACAAATTGAGCAAGACTTGATTGATTTGCGAGGCAGTACAACGAATATATGGTAAATCTTCAAGCCTTTTGAGGACTTCTACTTTGTATTTAAGGGTATTTCGTGCAATTAACAAGGCACTTTCAATACAATCATTGAGTGAGACATTATCGGTGACTGCTTGGTCTAAACGACTAAAATCTTTTAATCCCATCACCAATTCACTGATTTGCTCTACACCATAAAAAGTATCGTTAAACAAATTATCTAAGTCGGTAAAAAAATCTGCTAACGCCATGCCCGCTTTAGCGTCGTCTATTGCTGCCAAACTTTCAGCAATATCTATTTCGGTAGCATGAGGTGCTAATAAGGTATCCGCCAACTGTTGATGTGCCTGTAATACCGTATTTAGCTGGGCAAAAAACTCACTTAACATTTCGATATTATTATTAACATATCCGAGTGGCGTGTTAATTTCGTGAGCTACGCCTGCCACCATTTGCCCCAAAGCTGCCATTTTTTCGGATTGCACGAGCTGCGCTTGCGAAGAAGATAATTGCGTATAGGCTTTATTAAGCTCTTGATTATTTTGACTAATTTGCTTTTCCATCGCACTCAATAAATGTAACACTGCCCCCATACCTAAATAACGTCCTTCTTGGGTAATCACAAAATCTTCACTAAGCGGAAAAATCATCTGTGCGGTAATATAAGAAGATGCCTCCAATAAACTACTATTCACATCAACAGCCAATGGCTCTTGGCGCATAAAGTCGCTAACAGGCCGATTACCAAATAAATCACGACCAAATTTTTTTAAAAAAATATCAGTCAGTTGATGACGACTAATCATACCAACGGGTTGGTTATTTTGATTAACCACCGCTACCGACAAATAGTCTTGGTAATCAGTATGCAAAAAAGCATCTGCGACCGTACTCAAGCGGTCAGTCTCTAAAAATGGTCGAACAGAATGAGCAAAAGAACGTAACATTGACATGGCAACTCCTCGATATGGATACCCACCCACATCTAAAAGTGCACATTAAAAGGGAAGCGTGACAAGCAAGTGACAGCTTGTTGACAATTTGCCGATAAACGCCAACAGACTCACAAAACACAGATTACTTTTAAGTTCAATCTGTTAGCAAAGGTTCAGTCCGCCAATAACCACCACGTTTGCATATTACCTTTACCTTTAACATCAATTGTGCCGCGCAACTCAACCTTAAACTTGCCACAAATGCGCTCTTTGCTTTGTTGGCTAATATGAATACGACCTGCCTCACCATGCGACTCCATACGACTGGCTGTATTGACGGTATCGCCCCAAATATCATAACTAAAACGCATCGCACCAATCACACCTGCAATCACCGACCCTGTATGCACACCAATTCGCACATCCAAATCAATGCCAGTTTCTTGACGAATTAACTTGGTTTCTTGCAATAAAGCTAAGGCTAAGCGAGCCACAATATGAGCATGGTCGTGACGTGGGTCTGGCGCACCTGAAACCACCATATAAGCATCACCAATGGTTTTTATTTTCTCGGCTCCAAATTGAGTCACTTTTGCATCAAAACGATAAAATATTTTTTCTAATAACGACACCACTACTTCGGGTTCTTGTTGCGATGCCCACGGTGTAAAGCCTGCAATATCCGCAAATAACACCGTTACTTCGGGGTGACGGTCGGCAATCATACGGTCGCTTTCTCGCAACTCATTGGCAATTTTTTGGGGTAACACGGCGTGTAATAAGCGGTCAGAACGCTCACGTTCTTGTACTAAATAACCTTCGGTTTTAAGCACTTCGCGGTCAAAAACATTAAGAATAAGCAACACCGACAAGGTTGCCAAAATCATGTTAATAGTACGTATCAACGAGATTAAGGCTGGGTAAACATGGCCAAAATCAATGTGCGGCTCGGTTAACACACACGAACCAAGCACTAAGCAGATAATCGGGAAGGCGATAAAAAACAAACGGGCTTTTTTTTCGGGAGGATCAAAAATAACATTTGCTAATACCGCATTCGTAATACCAAAGACACTCACACCTAATACTGAGCCTGTCAAAAAAATCAGTACTGCCAAATGAGCATTTACTGTGACCATCAACCACAAACGAGCCAAACGCTCTGCATTCAAAGAGGCCGCCCACATCCCCATCCCGTAACAAACTATCGAAATCGCATTTACCAAGATAACAGGCTTACCTTCTGGCCAGCCAATAAAAAAAGAAATCACAAAATAAAAACTCGTGAGCGCAAACACGGCTCCCAAGGCATAACGGCTAATACGTGTGCGACGAGTGTGGTCAGCTTGTGTTGGCAAGGGTGGAGGGTTGAGCAGGTCTAACCAAAATTGTTTGTCAGGTCGTCGGATATACTGACGTATTTGACATTCTTTGGCTTCTGCTTCTATTGGTGCCAACTCTGACTGTGACATAGCCTGTCCCCGTATGGATATAGGACGTTGATTTTCTATGTTCTTGACAGTGACTTTATGAAGCCAATATCCGCAAAGCCGCTTGCGCGTGTTCAGCCGCTTGAATCCCCAAAGGCGTTAAATACCCCCCATCTGGCAAACTGATTAAGCCTTTTTGATGCAGACGTTTAGCCGCCTCAATAATCATCGGCTCAGCGGTATGATGAATTTTGAGCCCTGCCTGATGATTATCTAAATCAAACATCGCTAATACCGACAGTTCTTCTATTAAATCAACAGAATATTGCATGAGATTTTCCTTATTATAATATGCACAGATATGTGATTTTTTGAGCATAGCCGAAATAATCGCTCTCGGCTATGCACTTGCGGTTTTTGTTTTACTTAATATCGTAGCCACGCTCTTCATGGGCAACTAAGTCCAAACCTTCACGTTCAGCATCAGCACTGACTCGTAAACCACTCGTTAACAAAGCGGTCACCTTGAGTAATACCCATGTCAGCACAGCGGTATATAAGCCTATAACCACTATCCCCATCACTTGAATACCTAATTGGCTGGCAATACTGGTATGTTCACCTGCATAACCAAAGCCCGAAAAGATACCCAAGTCTGGACTACAAAAAATTCCTGCTAAAAATGTGCCTAAAATACCACCGACACCATGCACAGGAAACACATCTAAAGAGTCATCTATTTGTAAGGTCTTTTTAATTAGCTGTGTCATAAAAAAGCAAATGACACCTGCCATTAAGCCGATGACCAATGCACCTGCAGGCCCTACTACCCCAGCCGCGCCTGTAATTGTGCCTAAACCAGCAATCACACCCGTTACAATACCTAAACCAGAAGGTTTACCAAATTTAATCCATTCACAAGCCATCCATGCTAATGCCCCTGCCGATGCGGCAATATGCGTCACAAATAAAGCCATACCTGCGCTGCCATTGGCTGCCAATGCTGAACCACCATTAAAGCCGTACCAGCCTACCCATAACATACCAGCCCCTGTAATCGTCATGGTCAGGTTATGTGGTGGCATAGCCACTTTGCCAAAACCATTACGTTGGCCTAGCACCAAGGCACACACTAAGGCCGCAACACCTGCGGTAATATGCACCACAGTACCGCCAGCAAAATCAATTAGACCGTTTTGAAAGAAATAACCACCGCCCCACACCCAATGGGCAACAGGCACATACACCGCTAATGTCCACAAGGCACTAAATATCAACACTGCCGCAAATTTCATGCGCTCGGCAAACGCACCAATAATCAACGCAGGCGTAATAATGGCAAAGGTCATTTGAAAGGCGGCAAATACCACTTCGGGAATATCACCCGTCATGCTATCTTTGGTTAGGCCTGCCATAAAAATACGGCCTGAACCACCTAGCCAGTTCTGTAAGTTGCCACCATCACTAAAGGCCAAGGAATAAAAACCGACTAACCATAACAAACTAATTAAAGAAGCAATGGCAAAGCATTGCACCAAAATAGACAACACATTTTTACTGCGTACCAAACCACCATAAAACAAGGCTAAGCCAGGTAGCGTCATAAACAAAACTAACGCTGTTGCCGTTAAAATCCAAGCTGTATTGCCTGTATTTAGCGGCGTAGTATCAGTTGCAAAAACACTTGGAGCAAAACACAGCAATGTGGCTCCTATGATTTGTGGAAACATAGTTATCTCGAACCTTGGGACATATCTAAATTGCCAACGATGGCTATTTACAACCTTACCAACAGCAACAAGGTGTATTTTTTTGGTTTATCTCGTTGATATTTATAAGACTTACGCGCCTATCGCAGATTTGTTTACATTGTAACAATGATAACTGACTTGTTTTAAGTATCAGTTTTATGCTCACAAAACGCGCTCATTGTGGCGACATACAACCAGCCTGATTTAAATGGCAGATTCGTTAGTTTCACCTGTACGAATACGCACTACTTGCAATAAATCGGTCACAAAAATTTTGCCGTCGCCAATTTTACCAGTACCAGCCGCTCTGCAAATCACTTCTAAAACACGATCAACATCGGCTTCTTTTACCGCCAAATCCAAACGAACTTTTGGCACAAAATCAACCACGTACTCAGCACCACGATATAACTCGGTATGCCCTTTTTGACGACCAAAACCTTTCACTTCGGTAACAGTTAGACCTGTGACACCAATTTCGGATAAGGCTTCGCGCACTTCATCTAATTTAAACGGTTTAATGACCGCACTGACCATTTTCATGTTATTTACCCCTGTATAAATTTAAAAAACAAAAGCCCCAACATTCACAACTTACACAGCAATTGCAAAATGTAAGTCATAATCTGTCAGGGCTTTTTGCGTTTAGCTTAAGGCTAAAGGCTTAGTAACGGTCGCGACCACCGCCATATCCACCGTCACGGCCACCGCCAAAACCGCCGCCATCACGACGACCACCGCCAAAACCGCCACCGTCACGACGGCCACCGCCATCACCACGGCCACCACCGCCAAAACCACCGCGACCACCATCACGACGGCCACCGCCTTCTTCTTTTGGACGGGCTTCGTTAACGGTTAAGGTACGGCCAGAGATTTCTTTGCCATGTAATGCATTGATTGCGGTTTGTGCTTCTTGGTCACTACCCATTTCAACAAAACCAAAACCTTTAGAACGGCCTGTTTCGCGATCCATAACTACCATTGCGGAACGAACAGCACCATGAGCAGAAAATACTTGCTCCAAATCGGCATTGCTTACGCCATAGCTTAAGTTGCCAACATATAACTTATTGCCCATGAAAGGGACTCCTCAAAAAACGATAACAGTGGACTTGTGTTTTGCGAGCATACAAAGCCAAAAAGCATTAACGGAGGGCAGGACACCTTCTGTTCACAAGTCTCTCTCAAGTAGGACTTACGCCTTGATTGTAAAAATGCGTAACTCCCAAGCTACCACAAACCAAATTTTCAGACCGACAACATTGTACAAATTAAGCGTACGACTCGCGAACTTACAGGGTAGTGATGAATTGAGTATATCCTACATATTGTCTCTGTACGATAGTTTTAGACACAAAGTTATGCTCTTTTCGTTATCTTGAGAAAACTGCTTACAATTTATCGCCATAAATGACGCACCTGCCCTTGCACCATCATCCCTAAAAAGGGCGTGTTATGACCTTGAGACACTAAATTCTCGGGAGCAACCGACCACGTTTTTTGGGTATCAACCACTACAACCCCTCCCCCTTTGCTTAAATCACCTGCATTGATTTGCAAAATTTTGGCAGGATTGATGGTTAATGCGCGCCATAATTTATCTTCGGTTAACACGCCTTCTCGAACAAGTTTTAAGCCTAAAGGTAACACCGTTTCTATGGCCGAAATGCCTGCCTCGGTAGCGGCAAAGGGAGCTAGTTTGGCGGCAGCATTTAAGGGTTGATGATGCGAACAAATGGCATCTATCACACCCGACTGCACCCCTGCACACAAGGCCAAACGGTCTTCTTCGCTTCGCAATGGTGGGAGAACGTGCGCCAAGCTATTAAAACCATCAATGGCGGCATCGGTTAAATGTAATTGGTGCATCGCCACATCGGCGGTGACAGGCAAGCCTTTATCTTTGGCAATGCGGATTAACTCTACCGAACCTTTGCACGATAACTGACTAAAATGCGCTCTTACGCCTGTTTCTTCGACTAATAATAATTGTTTGGCAAGGGCAATGGTTTCGGCGACACGGCGAATACTAGGCAAACCTAAACGTGCAGCCGTAAAGCCATCATGGGCGCAACCTTTGGCTAAGCTCGGTTCTTCGGGGTAAAAAAACACCGTTAAATCTAGCGTTGCGGCGTACTCTAAACAGCATAATAAGGTTTCGTCATTAAACATCGCTTGACGAGCATTAGTGACCGCTAAACAGCCTGCTTTGCTAAGGGCGTGCATATTGGCAGGCTGCTCACCTGCTAAACCTTTGGTGAGTGCACCTAAAGGATAGACGTTGGCATAATTGGCTTTGTGGGCTTTTTCTTTAATTTGAGAGACGGTAGCAGGGCTATCTATGACTAACTTTTTATTAGGTGCTAATACTACATGGCCAAACCCTGCTTTAGCAGCAGCTTTGGTCTCACTGGCTATTGAACCATGTTGTTTTTCACCTTCACGCAAACTAGCACATAAATCGACAAAAGCAGGTAACACTACACAACCTGCCACATCAAACGCCTCATCATAAGCTGCTTGACGCGCTTCTACGCCCATCGCCACCACAGTACCATTTTGCACTAACACATCGGCGACACGGTCAATACCACGCGCCACATCCATTACTCGTCCACCTTGCAATAAAATCGTTTGTGCCATGTTACACCTCGCCGCGTGTGGTTAATTGGCCTTGCATGGTTAAGGCTAAGACTGCCATACGCACCGCAATGCCATAATTGACTTGTTTTAAAATCATCGACTGGCTGCCATCGGCCACTTCGGAGGCAATTTCGACCCCCCGATTGATAGGGCCAGGGTGCATGACAATGGCATTAGGTTTAGCATAAGCCAATTTTTGCGGTGTTAGACCGTATAAAGCATAAAACTCATCGGGACTGGCTAACAAAGGCGACTCCATACGCTCATTTTGAATGCGTAGTGCAATCACCACATCTGCGCCCTCTAAGCCTTGTTCCATACGCTCAAATACTTTTACGCCAAGCTGCTCAAAGTCTTTGGGCTGTAAGGTTTTGGGAGCAATAATGCGAATTTCTTTGGCACCTAAAGTTTGCAAGGCATAAATCTCAGAGCGTGCTACCCGTGAGTGACGAACATCGCCAATAATGGCTACCGTTAGCTGACTAAAATCGCCTGCATGACGGCGAATAGTGAGCATATCTAACATACCTTGCGTGGGGTGATTATGACGGCCATCACCTGCGTTAATCACCGCCACTTTGGGTGCGACTTGCCCTGCAATAAAATGTGCCGCGCCCGACTGCGAGTGTCGCACCACAAACACATCAGCGGTCATGGCTTCTAAGTTCCAAAGCATATCGCGCAAGGTTTCGCCTTTGCTATTCGAGGACTTGGCAATATCAATATTGACCACATCTGCACCCAAGCGTTTGGCCGCAACTGCAAAGGTGGTAAGCGTACGTGTAGATGCTTCAAAAAACAGATTCATCACCGTTCGCCCAACCAATAATGGTTGATTGGTAATTAGGCCGTTAGCGTCCAAAAACGATTCGGCAAAATCTAAAATCTCGGTGAGTTGTTCGCGGCTCAAGCCTTCGGTGGTCAAAAAATGCCGTAAACGACCTTGTGAATTGAGCTGTAAGCGACTTGGGGTATGAGCATGAGACAAGTGCATGATGATTTACAGTAGTAAGAAAATTGGCATGATTTTAGCAGAACAACAAATAATTTTTTGCATAAATTCGTTTGAACATGGTGCTTATGCCTATACAATCTGTAAACAAAGACCATCAAGGGATTTTAATGATGAGCTTATAGGACAAGAACTCCCATGACATGAAATTTGCGCACAGTGTTATACTACCCCTACAAAAATAAATTTTAGTGAGATGGATTATGGCTAAACGATTAAAACTCCTCGACTCTGGCTGGTTGATGATGGAAACGCCCGAAACGCCAATGCACGTTGGCGGGTTGATGTTGTTTCAATTACCAGACAACGCTCCCGACGATTATATGCAGTCATTTTTTGAGTACTTATTACAAGTTGATGATGTGTCTGCGCCTTTTAATCAAAAACTACAACGCGTATTGCCATTTAACCTAGACGCAAGTTGGATTAAAGACGGTAATTTTGATATTGAATATCATGTACGTCCTTCGGCATTACCTAAACCCGGCCGTATTCGTGAGTTGTTAGCCTTAGTTTCTCGCTTACACGCGCAGCGTATGGATCAGCGTCGCCCGATGTGGGAATGCTATTTAATTGAAGGTATCGAAGGTAATCGTTTTGCCATTTATAGCAAAATTCATCACTCAATGGTTGATGGTGTTGCTGCTACCCGTTTGATGCAATCGCGCATGGCACACACTGCCGATGAAGATTTGCCACCGATTTGGTCAGCCGAATGGACAAAACGTCTGCCTAAAAAAGAAAAACGCAGCTTGCCGATGCCGCCTTCTCCTAAAGAAGCGTTTAACAGCTTTGCCAATGGTGCAGCGCAACTGGTTGATTTGCTTAAAACACCTAAAGACAGTAACGCCAAAGCTTTATTTCAAGCCCCCAAAACCATTCTTAATCGCCGTGTTACTCCTGCTCGACGATTTGCCGCGCAATCATGGCCAATGGAGCGAATTCGCAAAGTTGCCAAAGGTTACAATGCCACTGTCAACGACATTGTATTGGCGATGTGTGGCAGTTGTTTACGCGATTACCTTAAAAGTTACGATGCCCTGCCCGCCAAACCATTGGTAGCGCAAGTGCCTGTGTCGGTGCGTGCCTCCGATGCTCAAGATGACAACGGTAATGCCATTAGTGCGGTGCAAGTGACGTTGGGAACAGATATTGGTCATCCTGTTGACCGTTTGCGCGCCATTCAAGAATCAATGCAAGTTGCTAAAAATCGTTTATCGAGCATGGAAAAAGCTGACCTTAATGCTTTTACGGTGTTAAGTAATTTGCCATTAATGTTGGGGCAAGCGACAGGTTTGGCTGGCCGACGTACGACTATGTTTAATGTGGTTATTTCTAATGTACCCGGCCCTAAAGAACCGTTGTATATGCACGGTGCAAAGATGTTGGCGAATTATCCTGTGTCGTTAATTTGGCATGGTTATGCGGTTAATATGACGGTGCATAGTTATGTGGACAGTTTGGACTTTGGTATTATTGCTTGTCGTGATACTGTGCCGCGTGTACAAAGAATGTTGGACTATTTGGAAGATGCGTTGGCTGGGTTAGAAGCGCATTTGCCTCAATCATAGACCTCACCCTAACCCTCTTCTAATTTAGGAGAGGGAAGTTTATCGCTATTGCTTTTTATGGTCATTTGGCTAAGGCACAACTTCTATCTTAACTTGTGCCGTCCCTGCTCTTGTATCACTCACTTTTTGAAATGCCGATTTTGACAAATCAATAATTCTTCCACGCACAAAAGGCCCTCTGTCGTTAATAGTCACCACCACACTTTTATCATTATTAACATTCGTGACTTTAACCTTTGTGCCAAAAGGCAGTTTTTTATGCGCTGCCGTTTTAGCACGATGTCGATACCGCTCTCCACTGGCTGTTTTTTGATTTTGATGTTTATCGGCATAATAGGAGGCCACACCTGATTCGGTATAACCTAACCAATCTTGGTTGTTGTTTTTAGGGGCGGTACTACAAGCCGTGATGCTTAATATGCTTATCAGCCCTAAGAGTCGTAATATCATCGCTGCTTATCTAACTAAAAATTATCAGGTTATTTTACGTTATCTATGACATTTTAGGACTTACGCTGTTATCGCTTATTTGCTCACTAAATAAGCGTTTTTGACGATTTTTAGCTCACAAAACGCGCTAATTTCGGTGAAATACGTAAGTCATGATTTAAACCCGCGCCAAAATCACGTTAATACCATATTTAGGAATCAGTGTATCAGCAGTCATTAACTCTAAACCTTCGGCTTGTGCTTGAGCAATCAACATTCTGTCAAATGGGTCTTGATGAATCGGTGGCAACATGGCAGCTTGTTGTGCATGAAACAAGTCGATATTTAGGGCAATAAAACCATCCTCTAACACCAAAGACTGTAAATCCCCCTCAATTTGCAAATTCCCCTTTTGCCGTTTAATCGCAATTTCCCATACGGTTGCTGCACTAATAAATAGCTGATTACGAGCATCACTAATCAATGCTTTTGCCTGTTGACCTAAGGCTGGATTATCATCAAGCCACCACAACCATACACAACTATCAAGCAAAATTCGTCTCATAGTTGACTGCCATAAAAACTATCAATAATGTCATTTGCCGTTGAATCAAAATCATCAGGTATGACTATTTTACCTTTTAATCGCCCTGCTTGACGGACTGGCTGTGCTTGAACGTGAGGCAATAATTCAACACAGGGTTTGCCCGCTTTAGCAATAATCACTTTATCGCCTGCTAACGCACGCTCAGACAGATATGACAACTGACTTTTTGCCTCGTGCATATTGACTTGAATAATCGACATGATTTTTACCTTAGCTAAACTTAGTCTAGTTTTAATGTAGTTTAAATAGGCTTTTTTATCAAGCAACAAAAAAGCCCCATCAATCGCAAAGTTGACGGGGCTTTTTAAAATCAGCCAAATGCCTTACAAGTAACGCACTTCGCTAATCTCGTACTCTACCTGACCTGCGGGCGTGGTAATGGTCACGGTGTCACCTTCTTCTTTGCCCATTAAACCACGCGCAATCGGTGAGCCAGAAGAAATTTTACCTAACTTAATGTCAGCTTCATCTTCACCTACAATTTGATAGGTTTTGACTTCACCTGTATCAACATTTTCAATATCAACCGTTGCCCCAAAAATAACCTTGCCATTGTTAGTCATTTTGCTAATGTCAATCACTTGTACATTAGAGAGCTTGGCTTCAATCTCTTTAATACGCCCTTCGGTAAAACTTTGCTGTTCACGCGCGGCATGATACTCCGCGTTTTCTTTAAGGTCGCCATGCGCCCGTGCTTCGGCAATGGCGGCCGTAATACGCGGACGGTCTTCATTTTTGAGTTTATCTAACTCGGCACGCAAAGCCGCTTCACCTGCCACTGTCATCGGATAACGTTGCATTATTGCACCTCCAAATGCAAATCCTGTAAACGAGCTACCGTTAATTCACCTTGTGCTTTTAAGGCTTGGCACACCGCATTAGCACCACTAATGGTGGTGGTGTAATACACTTTACCTTGCAAGGCACTACGACGAATCGAGAATGAGTCTTGTTGTGCTTGTTTGCCTTCGGTGGTATTGATAATTAAGCTAATTTCACCATTTTTAAGCATATCGACAATATGTGGACGGCCTTCGGTGACTTTATTAACCCGATTACAGGCAATACCTGCTTGCGCTAATACTTTTTGACTGCCGCCTGTAGCCACCAAACTAAAGCCAAGGGCAATTAACTCTTTACCTAATTGTGGCAACAAGGCTTTGTCGGAGTCACGTACCGAAATAAAAGCACAACCACCTGTCGGTAATTTGTCGTTTGAGCCTAATACCGCTTTGTGGAAGGCTTCGCCAAAGGTTTTGCCAACGCCCATCACTTCGCCTGTGGATTTCATTTCGGGCCCTAAAATCGGGTCAACCCCTGGGAATTTCGCAAAGGGGAATACCGCTTCTTTGACGCTAAAATAGGGTGGAATGATTTCTTGGGTAAAGTTTTGTACTTGCAAAGTTTGACCAGCCATGCAGCGGGCAGCGACTTTGGCTAAGGACACACCAATACATTTCGACACAAACGGCACAGTACGAGAGGCACGTGGATTAACTTCTAACACGTACACGTCTTTGCCTTTTACCGCAAATTGCACGTTCATTAAACCCACTACGCCTAATTCACGCGCCATATCAATCGACTGTTGACGCATAACAGCTTGTACATCATCAGCTAAAGCATAAGGTGGCAAGGAGCATGCAGAGTCACCAGAGTGAATACCTGCTTGCTCAATATGCTGCATAATGCCACCAATGACCACGGTTTGACCATCGGACACACAATCAATATCCACTTCAATCGCATCATCTAAGAAACGGTCTAACAACACAGGCGACTCATTAGAAACTTGTACCGCTTCGCGCATATAACGACGTAATTCTTCTTCGTTATAAACAATTTCCATCGCACGTCCACCCAATACATAAGAAGGACGTACTACCAAAGGATAACCAATGTCGGCAGCCAAACGCACACCGTCTTCGGCACTGCGCGCGGTACGGTTAGGCGGCTGACGTAAATTTAAACGCTCAACCATTTGCTGAAAACGCTCGCGGTCTTCGGCACGGTCAATGGCATCGGGGCTAGTACCAATAATCGGCACGCCTGCTGCTTCTAAATGACGCGCTAATTTAAGCGGGGTTTGACCACCGTATTGCACAATCACGCCTTTTGGCTGCTCAACACGGACAATTTCTAACACGTCCTCGAGGGTGACAGGCTCAAAGTACAAACGGTCGGAGGTGTCGTAATCGGTAGAAACAGTTTCGGGGTTACAGTTCACCATAATCGTTTCATAACCGTCTTCACGCATTGCCAATGCCGCATGCACACAGCAATAGTCAAACTCAATGCCTTGACCAATACGGTTTGGCCCACCACCTAACACAATAATCTTGTCACGTTGTGAAGGTTGTGCTTCGCATTCTTCTTCATAGGTGGAATACATATAGGCGGTACTGGTGGCAAATTCGGCCGCACAGGTATCAACACGTTTGTAGGTAGGATAAACACCTAATTCCCAACGCTTTTTACGCAGTTGTTTTTCACTCACACCTAATAAATGTGCTAAACGGCTATCGGAAAAACCTTTGCGCTTAAGGGTTAACAACCACTCTTGGCTGCAACCTGCAAAACCGAGCTGTTTAACTTGTTCTTCAGCTTTAATAATGTCTTCGATTTGCACTAAAAACCACGGGTCAACCGCAGAATATTCATACACTTGTTCTAAAGACATGCCCAAACGGAAGGCATCGCCAATATACCAAATACGGTCTGGGCCGGGATTTTTAAGTTCGTGACGAATTTTATCTTCGGTATCTGTGTCGGCCAAATTCACTTTAGGATTAAAGCCATCTGCCCCAACTTCTAAACCACGTAAAGCTTTTTGTACCGATTCTTGAAAAGTACGGCCAATCGCCATCACTTCGCCAACGGATTTCATTTGAGTAGTTAAGCGTTGTTCGGCTTGGGGGAATTTTTCAAAGGTAAAACGAGGAATCTTGGTCACAACATAGTCGATGGAGGGTTCAAAAGACGCGGGAGTCTTGCCACCTGTAATGTCGTTTTGCAATTCGTCTAAGGTATAACCTACCGCTAATTTAGCCGCCACTTTGGCAATGGGGAAACCTGTGGCTTTGGATGCTAAAGCAGATGAACGGCTGACACGAGGGTTCATCTCAATCACGACCATACGCCCTGTTTTGGGGTCAATCCCAAACTGTACGTTAGAGCCGCCTGTTTCTACGCCTATCTCACGCAATACCGCAATACTGGCATTACGCATGATTTGATATTCTTTATCGGTTAAGGTTTGTGCAGGAGCAACGGTAATCGAGTCACCTGTATGTACGCCCATGGCATCAAAGTTTTCAATCGAACAGATAATGATACAGTTGTCGTTTTTATCACGCACCACTTCCATTTCGTATTCTTTCCAACCAATCAACGATTCGTCGATTAACAATTGATGAGTGGGTGATAAATCAAAACCACGCTCACAAATTTCGACAAATTCTTCACGGTTGTAAGCAATACCACCGCCGCTGCCACCCATGGTAAAGGATGGACGAATAATCACAGGAAAGCCAAAACGTGATTGAATTTCTAAGGCTTGTTCCATAGTCTCGGCAATCGAGGCGCGAGGGCATTCTAAGCCAATTTTACGCATTGCTTGGTCGAATAATTTACGGTCTTCGGCTTTTTCAATCGCTTCTTTGGTCGCGCCAATTAACTCCACACCAAACTTTGCTAACACACCATTGGCATCTAGGGCTAAGGCACAGTTTAATGCCGTTTGGCCGCCCATCGTCGGCAATACCGCATCGGGGCGTTCTTTTTCGATAATTTTGGCCACCGTTTGCCATGTGATTGGCTCAATATAGGTGGAGTCGGCCATGCTCGGGTCGGTCATAATGGTCGCAGGATTGGAATTAACCAAAATCACGCGATAACCTTCTTCACGCAGGGCTTTACAGGCTTGTGCGCCCGAATAGTCAAACTCACAGGCTTGGCCAATCACAATGGGGCCTGCCCCAATAATCAAAATACTTTTTAGGTCGGTACGTTTAGGCATTAATCAATTCCTGCTCACTTCGCTAAGTTTTCAAGGGTTTGTAGTGTTAAATCTGCACTTGAAAATACACCGTCCATTTGTTGTAAAAATGGGCGAGTATTATAAATTTCTTCGGCTACAAATAAAATAGTGCCATGCTGTCGTATGGTTTTTGCTTTTTCTTCATTCAAGTCTAAGCCCAAGGTAATTTGTATGGTGACATCAATCGGGCTAGTATGCGCTGTTTTAATAAATTGTTTATAACGCTCACGGAGCGTTTTTTTTGCGCCAATGCCAAATTGTTTACCGTTGAGTTCAAATAAAAAATCATATTCGGTACTATTATCTTGCTCATCATGCGCTTTTTTGATTGATGCGGCAGGAATACCAATTTTAGTTAGTACATTAAAAATACGCGTCTCATAATCAGAGCCTGCATCAGAAATAATAGACTGGTTAACACTCTCGCTAAACATCAACATAAATATCTGATTAGGCTCAACGCCTTGAATACTTAGTTTCTTTGACAATTCCGATAATGATTGAATAAATACCTCACTATCTTTAGACATAAAATTATTTTCGCCTTGTACGATTTTATCAAAAAAGATAAGTGACAGCAGCGCGCCGTTGACACGCATGGTATAGGGAATCAGCAGCGATTTTTTGTCAAAACTTAATGATAAGGGGTGATATGTTGACAAGACGGATTGTTGTGCAATGTAACCTAACTTTGCTTCTTCAAGCAAAACATCTTTAATCATGTATAGCTTAAGCGCAAATAAAAATACATCTTGCGTGGCAACATCTACATTTGCCACAATATTTTCAAACTCATCTAATTTGCTGGCTGTTATTTTTTGTTTATATTGTTGCAAACAAAAAACAAAGTCTCCTGCTTCAACTAATAAACGATGCAATTCAATAGATTGTTTATTTGATAATTTTAATTTAACCAAATACTTCAAAAAAAAATAGAATTTTAAATTAATGTCTAACTTTTCTTTAGGAATGCTGATTTTATTGCTCATATACAGTCAACCTGTTGCTGTGTTGTCTGTATTGCCAAGGCTATTTGCTTGGCAATCGCACGAATCACAGGGACTGCAACCGAATTACCAAGCTGTTTATAGGCTTGCACATCACTGCTTGGCAACATAAAGCTATCGGGAAAACCTTGCAATCGCGCCGCCTCACGCGGTGTCAGTTTACGCGGATTATTGTTTGCTTGTGCAATCAGTATTTCTGAGCCATCTTTATAATAACGTGCCGAAATGGTACTGGTGTAAGCCGATTGTTCATCAAACAAACTATAACCAAAACCATTCCCCTTGAGTAAATGTTCTTGTTTGCGGCGTTGATGACCTTGCCATAAACGGTCTGACAAGGTGTACTTGGGGTCTATGGCTGTTGTTTCGAGAATATCCGCAACACAGGTTTTTATATTGCTGCTATGAGGAAATAAAAAATACTCCTCATGCTTAAAGTAGCTATTCAAAAATGCCACAATAAAAATACGTTCTCGATTTTGTGGCACACCAAAGTCACGCGCATTGAGTATTTTGTCGTAAACACTGTAGCCTAAATCCTGTAATGCTTGCTTGACGACTTGAAAGGTTTTGCCTTTATCGTGGCCTTTAAACCCTTTGACATTTTCTAGTAATAATACTTTAGGCGAATGATGTTGAATGATGCGACAAATATCAAAAAATAAGGTACCTCGCGTATCTTCAAAGCCTTTTTTTAATCCTGCATTAGAAAATGGCTGACAAGGAAATCCCGCCAATAACATATCAAATGGCGGTATCTCATGCGCTTCAATTTGCGTAATATCACCAGCAGGCAAGTGTTGATAATTAGCGGCATAGGTTTGTTGTGCGTGCTTATCCCACTCCGAAGAAAACACACACGTTGCACCGAGTTCAGAAAAAGGAAGGCGAATGCCACCAATGCCAGCAAATAAATCAATAAATGTCCAGCCTGTAAGAGAGCATTCGTGTGCTTGAGCCACTGTAAATTGCCCGTACAGCTCATCTAACAAATCAGCCTGATAGCCGATTTGTGGTTTAAAAGAGCTTTGTTGTGCAGTTTGCATGGTTTTCATGGCCATCTTACATCGCTTTCACTTGCATCAATTCAATAAAATGGTCAAACAATTTGTCGGCATCATGGGGGCCTGGGCTTGCTTCAGGGTGTCCCTGAAAGCTAAACGCAGGTTTGTCAGTACGATGAATGCCTTGCAAAGAACCATCAAACAAGGATTTATGCGTAGCGCGCAAATTAGCTGGCAAGCTCGCTTCGTCCACCGCAAAACCGTGGTTTTGGCTGGTAATCATCACTCGCCCTGTAGCCAAATCTTGCACAGGGTGATTAGCTCCATGATGGCCAAATTTCATTTTTAAGGTGTTTGCACCCGAGGCCAAGGCTAATAATTGATGCCCTAAACAAATTCCAAACACAGGAATATCGGTAGTTAAAAATTGTTTAATCGCCTCAATGGCATAGGTACATGGCTCAGGGTCGCCAGGCCCATTCGACAAAAAGATGCCATCAGGATTCATAGCCAACACCACATCGGCAGGGGTTTGGGCAGGTACAACAGTGACATCACAACCACGGTCAACCAACATTCTTAAAATGTTACGTTTTACGCCAAAGTCATAAGCAACGACTTTAAATTTGGCTGGCTCTGCTGGCGTTACATGACCTTTGCCTAATTGCCAAGAACCTTCTGTCCATGCGTAGTTGTCGGTCACGGTCACAACTTTGGCTAAATCAGCCCCTTTTAAGCCACCAAAACCACGCGCAGCCGCTAAAGCTGCTTCTTCGCTGATGTTGTCACCTGCCAAAATACAGCCATTTTGCGCGCCTTTTTCACGCAAAATACGGGTTAAACGACGTGTATCAATGTTGGCGATACCCACAATACCATGACGTTTTAAATAATCAGATAAACTTTCTTGACTACGAAAACTACTAGCCACTAAGGGTAAATCACGAATAATTAAACCTGCTGCCCATAATTTGGCGGCTTCTTCATCTTCGTTGTTGATGCCTGTATTACCAATATGTGGATAGGTTAAAGTAACGATTTGTTGACAATAAGAGGGGTCGGTGAGGATTTCTTGATAGCCTGTTAAGGCGGTATTAAAAACAACTTCACCAACGGTGCTACCGTCAGCACCAATGGCTATCCCTCGAAAAATACTGCCATCTGCGAGGGCTAAAAGGGCGGGCTTACTCAAACGAACCTCCGCGCGTGCGATAATATACTTACAAAAAAGCGAGACAGAACTAGAGACAACGGAGATTTTGTCATCCCGCCGACCGATTCGCCTCGCTTAGAAAAAATTTATGCGATTCTACGGAAAAGAAGCCAAAAAGTCCAATTTTGTTTGCGATTAAAACAGGCTACTATAATCAAGCGAGGCAGAGGAGACATTTAAAATGGCCGCCACTCATTCCATAAGTTTAATTAGTGAAGCCGAATACTTGGCTGGTGAAAAAATTAGTCCGATTAAACATGAGTATATTGAGGGCTATGTTTATGCCATGGCTGGCGCACATGCCAATCATAATACCCTAACCCTTAACATTGGCAGTGAATTTAGAAGTCACCTGAAAGCAACAGGCAAGCCTTGCCGTGCTTATATGTCCGATATGAAAGTCAGACTGAATCAGGGCAGTAAGTATTATTACCCTGATGTGTTAGTCAATTGCCCTGCGATTACAGGTTATTTTACCGAAAATCCTTTGTTGATTGTGGAGGTGCTGTCGGACTCGACACGGCGTATTGACGAAACCGAAAAACGCTTGGCCTATATACAGCTTGAGTCACTGGAAGAATATGTATTGATTGCCCAAGACTTTGTACAAATTAACGTGTTTCGTAAACGCGATGGCTGGCGACCTACCACATACTTTTTAGGCGATGAGGTCAGCTTTGAGTCTATTGGCCTAAGTTTGGCGGTGACCGATATTTATGATGGTGTTGATAATGATGACATGAGAGAGTGGTTGAAGCAAAATAAACCTTCTTAAAACAAGACTTCGACTCCGCTCAGTCAGCCCAAACGCGTTGCCTGAGCGGAGTCGAAGGGCTCACCCTACGGCTACTCAACCGCCTTCAACAAACCATGCCTAAGCGCATAATCTGCCCCTTGATAATAACTAATTGCCTCATCAACCAAGGCTTGATTGGTCGAAGAAGACACAATTTTATCGGTGACTGCTGGGTCTTGATGCAACTCCACATCACGTTGGGGCGACAAAATCACTAACTGATTATCTTTGTATAATCCCATACGCTGATAAGTGGCAATTAACGCCCGTTGCTGCTCAACAGGCGTTCTAAACACATCGCGCCCCATAAAACGACTGATATAACTCATATTAAGCAAGCCCAAAATAGTGGGTGGTACGTCCATTTGACTGGTAATTTGACTCACTTGTTTAGGTGCAAAATACTTAGGCGCGTAAATAAATAGTGGAATGTGATAACGCTCCACAGGCACAGCCGTTTTGCCTGCACTGCCTGCACAATGGTCGGCACTTATCACAAAAATCGTATCGTTAAACCACGGTTTCTTTTTGGCTTGTGCCAAGAAATGGGCAATCGCCCAATCGGTATATTTAACTGCACTGCTCCACTTTTTTTGAGGTGCATCAATACGGCCTTGTGGAAAGGTATAAGGCCGATGATTTGAGGTGGTCATGACAATTGAAAAAAACGGTTTTTTGGCGGCATAGCTTTTATCGGCCTCACGCAGAGTACGCAAATACAAATACTCGTCAGCCACGCCCCACACATTGGCAAAACCTTGCTCATCTTCACTAAAATCGGTACGGTCAATCACCTGATAACCATTACCTGCAAAAAAAGCATTCATATTGTCAAAATAACCGTAACCGCCATAAATAAACTTGCTGTCATAACCTTTTTTATTAAGTACCGAGGCTAAAGAAAACAAGCCATCATTATGAGGACGGCGCACCACCGCACTGCCAGCTGTAGGCGGAATACCCAAGGTTAAAGACTCCAAACCACGCACGGTGCGATTGCCTGTGGCATAGTATTGGGTAAAAAACAGGCTTTTTGTGGCCAATTTATCTAGGTTCGGTGTAATATTTTCTTCGCGGCCAAATTGCGTTAAATAATCAGCGCTCAAACTCTCGACCGTAATTAACATCACATTTAAGCGACGCTCTGGCTTGTTAACCGTCACTTGACGCGTCACATCAAACAAATCATGCGGCTTTAATAAGGTTTCGTGCGGCAAAACCACATTGGCTTTGAGCAAGTTTGAGGCTTTTTGCTCATCTATTAACTGATAAAACTTATCGTATTCTAAGTTATTGTGTCTAAAAGCATAAAAAAACTGAAACACGCCATTATGCGCCAATTCTTCGATATACATATTATGCGACAGTGGCGGTACATCATTGCCACGTAACTGCCCTACTAGAGCCAACATAACAAGAGTGATAGCTGCTGTGATTAGGCGTAATTTGGGCGTGAGAGGATGGTTAATACTTTCTTGAATACGATGGCGCAATAAAAACGTAACCAACAAGGCCACAAGGGCAATAGCACTAAAAATAGGGACAACAGGATAAGACTCTTGGATATTGCCTGTCACTTCGCGGCTATATACTAAATAATCCACGGCAATAAAGTTAAAACGGACGTTAAATTCTCCCCAAAAAAACCACTCGCCCGTGATTACAAAACCTAAGCCATATAAATAGATAAACGTCACCAATAAGGTCAACTTGTGACCAATCTTGCTTTGGCGTAATTTTTCGGGAACTAACAAACCCCACAAGCTAAAAAAACCATACACATAAGCCGCCACCACGCTATCAAATAACAAACCACGCAAAAACAAGCCTGCATAATCAGGCAGATAAAAGGGTACTTGCTCAAGGCTACGCACCAACAAGGCAAAACGTAATAAGGTAAAAGCAATGATGGTTATGATAGCTAATAAGGCAGGCAGATTGAGTCGCCATACTGTGCGATGCAGATTTAACATGGGGAGTCAGACACGACAAACAAAGAGGCTGCTAGGATGCGCGATGATACTTAATACTTTCTTAAAGGTATCTAAAACAATGTACCTGTTGTGTAAAACCATTGGCCTTGTTCTTTTACAAACGAAGAGCGTTCGTGTAAGACTTGCTGTATGCCTAAACTGTTAAAATGCGCTTTAAACTCAACCATACCTTTGTCATCTGTCGCTTGACCTGCCTCAACTCCAATAACATCTAAACCTAACCACTGAGTATTTTTAAAGGATTTTTTGAGGGTTTGTAGCGCGTTTGCCTCTCTAAAATCAGCATGATGAGTATCGACCAAATATTGCGCTTTTTGTAATACAAAGGCCGTATAACGTGAGCGCATCAATTGTTCGGCTGTATTTGGTTTTTGTTGTGTTGCCCAAAAACGCTGGCAACACTCTCTATATATTTGGCCTGAGCCGCAGGGACAGAGGTCGTTTTTTTTCATAGTTACAGGCTCTTACGGCATATTTATCAAAATAAGCCTTATTTTAACTGCAACAAATTTTGATACAACACAGCAATCATATCTGCACGACTAATAATACCTAGTAGTTTTTGGTCTCCGCCAACAACTGGTAAATAATTAAATGATTTTTCAACAAAGTATGGTATTAAATCAACAATATTTTGGCTTGGTTTTACCATTACTACTTGTCTGTGCATAATATGTTTGACTTGTTCTTGCCATGTGCCACGCATCTCGGACTCATTACAAAACCACTCGACCACATCCGACAAAGCCAATGTTCCTACCAATTGATGCGTACTATTAAGCACGGGCAAACTCATAATATTCATTTCTTTAAAACGAGCTAAAGCATACACAATGTCGTCTTCTGCATTCAAAAAAACAACATCTTTGGTCATTATTTCGGCACAAGATTGCCCAATATCCAAACGATGATTCGCGTGTTGTTGCGCTTCTAAAATAATACTTTCTAAATCATACTGACTAATGTCCAATAGCTCGGTGTGTTGCTCAAGGGCATATTCTATATCTGCGGGTTGAATCGTGACTTTTTGAGTGGGTGTTGGGTCGGCAGAGCGTTGGTTGATTTGTGCAGGCTGAGGATAGTGACGGCCAACCAGTCGGTTAAATATAATGGCCAATCCAAGCAGCAATACCGAATTTAACAAAACAGGATACAGCACAAAATAATAGCCTAAATTGTGTACTGCATCTCCACCAAGTACCGCCGTCATTGCCACCGCACCACTGGGAGGATGTAATGAATCGGTTGTCATCATCAAAAAGATGGCAATACTGACCGCAATACTTAATGCCAAGCTTAGATTTTGAATCCATAATGCACAACTTACACCAATAATAGCTGCAATAAGATTACCAACAAGCATATTCCACGGTTGTGCTAAGGGACTACTTGATACAGCAAATAACAAAACTGATGATGCGCCCATGGGAGCAATATACCAAGGATTTATGCCCCTTAAAAAATACCAACAAATAAGCGATGAAAGCATTAAACCAAGTAATGCACCTAGCGTACTCAAACCTCGCTCTTTAGCGGACAAAACCTTAAAATTAGGCTTTAAATAATTGAGCCATTTAAGTAATATTTTTGACACAACTCAACCAATACATTGAATTAAAAAGAAAAACGGCTCGACTTGAGCCGTTTTATGGTTCATAATCCGTTACTGCAACTGCGAAATATCCGCCGTTTTTAAGAACAACTCTCGCAAACTCGCCAATAAATTTAAGCGATTTTGACGAATGGCTGCATCTTCCGCATTCACCATCACACTATCAAAAAATAGGTCAATGGGTGCGCGTAAGGCCGCCAAAGCAGACAAGGCTGGCGTGTAATCACCTGCGGCAAATAACGGAGCTAATTGTGTTTGTAAGCTCGCCACTTGCACGGCTAAGGCTTGTTCAGCCGCTTCACTTAACAAGCTGTTATCGACACCACCTGTCACCGTCACGCCATCTTTGCTTAAAAT
Organism: Moraxellaceae bacterium; assembly: GCA_024234595.1. Lineage (GTDB taxonomy): Bacteria > Pseudomonadota > Gammaproteobacteria > Pseudomonadales > Moraxellaceae > Agitococcus. Next base: position 92,719 of record JACKNZ010000006.1, read on the forward strand.
ATTGGCCACACGTTTATTAGCAGCCGCTAAAGCTTCAGCTTCGGCTAAGTTGCGGAAGTTCGCTACCGCTTTAATACGACGGTCAAAATCTAAAGGTTGAGCAGGTTTTAAGGTTTGTACCGCTTGAATGACATCAACGGCAATGCCTTGTTCTTCATACATAGCACGATAACGGCCTAATAAAAACTCAAATACCTCATTGACGGTATTTGCATTGCTGAGCTTGCTGCCGTACGCATTGACTGCTTGTTGACTCAAGACATTAATATCTAAAGCTAATTCTTTTTCGATAATAATGCGTAACAAACCAATCGCCGCACGACGTAAACCAAACGGGTCTTTGCTACCTGTGGGTGGTTGATTGATGCCAAAAATACCCACTAAGGTATCGAGTTTGTCAGCAATGGCCACTGCTAAACCTGTTTTGGTACTTGGCAACACATCACCTGCAAACTTAGGCAAATATTGCTCATTTAACGCCAAAGCGACATCGTTGGCTTCACCGTCGTTTTGGGCATAATAATAACCTGCAATACCTTGTAACTCAGGAAATTCACCAACCATTTCGGTGGCTAAATCACACTTCGCCAAAATACCTGCACGTTGTGCCAATGCCACATCACCACCAATTTGGGCGGCAATAAATGCGGCCAATTCGCTAATACGTTCGGCTTTTTCGTACACTGTGCCTAATTGGGCTTGGAAAACCACGGTTTTTAAGCGTTCATTACGGCTTTCAAGTGTTACTTTTTTGTCTTGTTTAAAGAAGAATTCGGCATCGGTTAAACGTGGGCGCACCACTTTTTCGTTGCCTTCAACAATAAACTTGGCATTGGTACTTTTGACATTCGCAACAGTAATAAAACGTGGCAATAATTTGCCGTTGTTATCAACCAAACAAAAATACTTTTGGTTATCTTGCATGGTTGAAATCAAGGCTTCTTGTGGAACGTGCAAAAAGCGTTCTTCAAAACTACACACCAATGGCACTGGATATTCCACCAAGGCGGTGACTTCGTCCAATAACGCCGCAGGCATTAAGGCTTTGCCGCCCTGCTCAGCCGCTAACTTTTCTACCGCCGCAACAATCATCTGTTGGCGTTTGGCAAAATCAGGCACAACGTAAGCCATTTCTAATTGAGTTTCGTAGCTATGCTCTAAGCTGGCTGGGTAATTGGTGTAATGAAGTGCTAAACGTTCATCTTGTGCCATAAACCGATGACCACGGGTAATACGGTCAGCTTGTTGACTTAAAATAGTCGTTGGTACAACCTTGTCACCCAACAACATCACCAACCATTGGGTTGGACGAACAAATTCAACTTTAGACGCTCCCCAACGCATACGCTTAGCAATTGGCAAGTTATCTAAGGCTTGTTGCACAATGTGTGGCAACAAAGCAACGGCTGTTTCACCTTGAATATGCTTGCTGACCCGTAATTTTTCGCCACTACGGTCGATGTCGGCAATATCAACACCATTCTTTTTGGCAAAACCGACAGCCGCTTGGGTGGGGTTACCATTGGCATCAAACGCTGCTTTCACAGGTGGGCCATCGACATGCACAGTGCGGTCGGGTTGTTGCAAGGCTAAATGTTGCACGCTCACTGCTAAACGACGTGGTGCAGCATAATAACGTGCATGGTCATAACTTAAACCCGCTTGTTTTAAGCCTGCTTCAATGCCTGCTAAAAAACTTTCTGCTAAGGTTTTTAAGGATTTTGGTGGTAACTCTTCACAGCCTAATTCAACTAAAAAAGGTAAAGTGGTCATTATTTGCTCTCCGCTGCCAATTTTGCCAAGACTTCATCACGTAATTCTGGGCTAGCCATTGGAAAGCCTAAACGAGCACGCGCTTGCACATAACTTTGTGCTACCGCACGTGCTAATTGACGGACACGCAAAATATAACGTTGACGCTCGGTGACCGAAATCGCACGACGCGCATCTAATAAGTTAAAGCTATGAGAGGCTTTAATCACCATTTCATAAGCAGGCAACGGTAAGGGTTGTGGCAAGGCCATTAAACGGTTGGCTTCACTTTCGTAAAAATCGAATAAATCAAAGAGCTTTTCGACATTGGCATGTTCAAAGTTAAAGGTTGATTGTTCCACTTCATTTTGATGGAACACATCACCATAGGTCACTTTACCAAATTGGCCATCTGTCCATGTTAAGTCATAAACAGAATCCACACCTTGCAAATACATCGCTAGACGTTCTAAACCATAGGTAATTTCGCCTGTGACTGGATAACACTCCACACCGCCCACTTGTTGAAAGTAGGTAAATTGAGTGACTTCCATGCCGTTTAACCACACTTCCCAACCTAAGCCCCATGCACCTAATGTTGGAGATTCCCAGTTGTCTTCGACAAAACGAATATCATGCACGGTGGGGTCAATGCCAATATGGCGTAATGAATTGAGATACAACTCTTGAATGTTGTCAGGATTGGGTTTTAACACCACTTGAAATTGATAATAGTGTTGCAAACGGTTGGGGTTTTCGCCATAACGACCATCCGCAGGACGACGTGACGGCTGCACATAGGCGGCGTTCCATGTTTCTGGGCCTAAAGCGCGCAAAAAAGTGGCGGTATGAAAAGTACCTGCACCCATTTCCATATCGTAGGGTTGTAACACGACACAGCCTTGCTGCGCCCAATAATTTTGTAAGGCCAAAATCAATCCTTGAAAGGTATTGATGGCTTGAGGAATTGCATTGCTGTTCATTGTTATCTGATGACTAAGAATAAAAAAGTCACTTAGTATAATCGGCGCTTAGGTCAAGGGCTAGACAAGCTTTGATATTATTCAACATAAATCATGTGCTAGACCACCGCTCAAAAAACAAGCACCTTGTAATTGACCAATACTGAGCAAAGGGCGTAACCTGATACAGACAATAAAAATGTGCTTTGGCTCACATTATTTATGAGCCAATAAAAGCTCGTTTAGAGCAAAAAATAAAACGCTTATTGAGTTAAATATCATGCTTTACTATAAAACATATTTTAATAATGCCATCAAACCATTGGTTTTTTTTATATCAACAATGAGTATCACCAGTTATGCTGCTGACAGTAGTTTATGGGATATGTCTTTAGAAGATTTAGGCAAAATTCGAGTCACCACCCTTGCATCGGGTACAGCAACCCCGCTTGATAAAGCAGCTGCTATTGCAACCGTTATTACTGCTGAGGATATTGAGGCAATGGGGGCAAATGATATTAGTCAAGTTTTAGAAACTGTCCCTGATCTTCATGTGGGTATTTCTGACCAAGTATTCGCTCCTAAATATAATATTCGCGGTATTACCTCCAATCGTAATGCGCAAACCTTAATGTTGATTAACGGCATTCCCATTACTAATTTATTTACAGGCAATCGTGGCCAAATTTGGATGGGAATGCCTGTTAAAGGCATTGCTCGTATCGAAATTATTCGCGGGCCTGGCTCTGCTTTATATGGTGCAGATGCTTTTGCAGGGGTCATCAATATTGTCACCAAAAATGCTAATGACATTGTTGGCACACAGGCAGGGGCTGGCGTTGGTAATTTTGGTCAACGTAGTGCTTGGATGCAACATGGCTCTACTCATAACTCTTATAAAACTTCTTTTAATTTAGAAGCTTATAAAACAGAGGGTTGGGACTCTATTATTAAAAGTGATGCACAAACTTTAAACGACCAAGCTTTTCAAACCAATGCTTCTCTCGCTCCGAATAAAGTTAATACTATGAAAGAGGTGCTTGAAGCACGTTTTGAACTAACAGGTTTAAACGATATATTAAGAATAGGCTATCAAGGCAATTATAATATAGGAACGGGAGCTGGCTTAATTCAAGCCTTAGACCCCGAAGGCCGCTTTAAAGCTGAACGTTTTAATGTTGATTATGCCTACAACTTTAATGAATTAGTCGAAAATTGGCAAATACAAACACGGACCAGCTTTTATCGCAGCACTCAACAGGTTGAGAAAAATCTTCTGCTATTTCCTCGTAATTTTGCCCTTTCTTTTGATGATAATAAAACCTTTTTTAAATATCCTGACGGCTTTATTGGTAATCCCTCACTCAAAGAAGATCATGCTCGTTTTGATTTAAGTGGTTTATTTAAAGGTTTAGACAAACATTTTATTCGTGTAGGCACAGGTTTTTATTGGGGTGATATTTTTGAGGTGACAGAAAGCAAAAACTTTTATCCAAATTACACACCACGTCCAAACTTAACGGATGTGAGCGATACCAAAGATGCCTTTTTACCCGAAAAAGAACGTACAAATTACTATGTTTTTGGTCAAGATGAATGGCAAATTGCCAATACACTACAACTAACAACAGGCTTACGTTATGATTATTTCTCGGACTTTGGCTCAACCATTAACCCACGTTTGGCCTTAATTTGGGCAAATACCCCTGATATTACTACCAAGCTATTGTATGGTAGAGCCTTCCGTGCGCCCTCGATTTCGGAATTATTTGTTGATAATAATCCTGTTCAAAACGGTAATCCCAATCTAAAGCCTGAAATTATTGATACCTATGAATTAGCTCTCTCTCATCAGGTTTCAGATAATTTACTGTATAACACCAATATTTATTATTATAAAATCAAAGACTACATTACCCTTGTGCCTATCAATGCCTTTGCTAACCAAATGCAAAATAGTGGCAAACGACATGGACACGGTTTGAGTGCCGAAGTGGACTATTCTGCTTTAGACAACCTACGTCTTGTGGCTAATTATAGTTATCAACTCTCTAAAGATGATGCGACCAAAACCGCATCAGGTGACAACCCCAATCATCAACTGTATTTGCGCGGCGAATGGGAAATCACCCCTGCATGGTTACTTAGCCCTCAAGTCAATGTTATTGGTCAGCAAAAACGTGCTGCGGGTGATATACGCCCTCCTGTTGCCTCATACAGCACTGTAGATATTAGCCTTCGTAAAAAGCACTATTCACAGCCCCTATCTTTTGCTGTCTCGGTACATAATTTATTTAATGCTGATGTTAGAGAGTCTAGTCCAGCGGCTGTTGCCGACGATTATCCTATGGCCAAACGTAGCTTAATGGCAGAGGTCAATTATCAGTTCTGAATTAGTAGGGGCTTAGGATATTGTGCTAAGTCCACTCTCTTTGTGCAACGCCATGATACTGCACGCTGCTACAACGCATTGGGAAAAAAGCTCCTTCGGGTTTGTCTCGGCCATCTAAATAACAAGGGGTCATCCCTGCAATAAAACAAGGACTCATAACTAATTGATATTCTTCGGGACTTAAACCAATATCAGCAGCTAATGCAGCATCTATCGCGGCAATATTCATCGACAAGCCTTTTCGCTGTTTTAAATAACGATACACCGACAAAGCTAATTGCAAATGTTTGCCTTCTGCCAAACCAAGTTTTCGTGCTAATGCTAAAGTATGAGGAATACGCTCATCTAATTTGGCCAAAGGCCGACCATAACCATAAATTGTCCGCCCTAAAGCTAATTCGGCCTGTATAACTTGTTCAAGCGTTTGGCCTTGTTCTATGGCTTGTTGACTACGATAAAAAAAGTCTAACGCACGCTTTTCGGGGCGGCGACCATAAATACTAGCCTCCGAGACAGAAAGCCCAGCCATTAATGCTAAAGAAGCGGTGCTACGTGTTGTACCTGCTAAGGCTACAATATGATTTGGCCAAATACTGGGGTCAGGATAACTGGTTGCTACCCAAAAAAAATTTAATAATTTTAGTTGATTATCGGGAATTTCTCGGCGCATCAAGCTAAAACAATAGAGTTTAAACCATTCCCAACTTCCTAATTGGTGATGCAAGTCTTGACCATGTAATACCACTCGATCGCACAAAAATGCTTTGCCTATTGTGGTTGGCCAATGTTTTTCATACTGCTCTAAAATAGTATTCATAAACCAAACTCCTCAATATTAGGCATGGGAAATTGAGGTGCATCTTTTTGCAAATCAATCAGTTGACTCACGTAAGGAAATTTTTTCCAACCTAATTGTTGTTGTTCTAAAGCATGTACTGCTGCACCCGATAGGCGTAATTGCAAAAATAGCATCTCAGCTTGTTCGGCATTTAACGCCAAATCAAGACAAGCCGCAGCAAAAACGCCTGTCATTGCCAATGTACCCTTAGCCATTTGTTCTAATTGTTGTCTGTTATTACATAACCATGCCAACTGGCCACTAGGCATTAAATCAGCTAGATACGCTAAGCTTTGCACAATAATCGTTGGACAAGTCACGCCATGCGGATCAAAACCAGCCACATGTTCCATCGGCTGCCAAATGTCCACCTCTTTATTGGCTAATAATTTTTCCATTGCTTGTTGGCAACGTATTAAATCTTGCTGAGCAAATTGCCATATATTAAGGGCGTGAAATACTTCATGTGCGCCCCCATACTGCCCTGCACCAACCGCCAAAGCCGCCATTAAACAACCTGCGGCTGTGCTGCCACCCACACCACCATTCATCGCTGCCCTAATACTGTGGTCACGAGGCCCTGCATTAGCGACAACAATCGCTAATTTATCCAACAATAACGTTTGTTGTGCTGTGGGGCGTTCGCCTTTAAATAATAAATACAGATATTCTATAAAAGAGGCTTTTTTGAGTACCTCACCATACACGTCGTAACCATGACACAAAGCGTGTTTGGCCGCAAAAGGATTATCAGCTTCTGCTTGTTCTTGCCAAATTGATGTGTGTAAAACGGGTGCTTGGCTCATTATGCCGCTCCTGTTAATACTTTCATGCGTGCGCCCATCGGTGGCACTTCATCACCATCAATCACCACATCTAATAAACAAGGTTTGTTTTGTGCCAATAACTGTGGAATATCTAAAGCCATTAACGCATCCATGTTTTCTATACGATAGGCTTCTATACCCATCGCCTGTGCCATTAAGGCAAAATTGATATGCGGTAATTGATGGCCAATCGACTCACCACCGCTTAATTTTTGACCATGACGCACCATACCCAACGAGGAGTCATTTAATACGACAAACAGCACGCCAAATTGATGTTGTGCAGCCACGGTAATTTCTTGGCCACTCATTAACATACTGCCATCGCCTGTAAAACATACCACAGGTTGATCTTTTGCCCCTGCTGCCACCCCCACCGCAGCACCAATTGCCCAGCCCATAGACGCAAAACCAATGCCAATATGAAACAAACTCTTGTTAGCATCAAAACCCTGTGGACGACGACAATTCCAATAATGAATGCCCCATAAAAAACTATTACCACTATCAAATAATGCCCGTGTTTCGTCAGGACACACATCACTCATATAGGTCATTAAAGCTTGTGGTTTAACCTTGCCTGTATGCTCCAAACATTTTTGCGGCTCTTGAATACTCAAATTAACGGGCAAACCATAGACATCTTGCTGCATAAACCATTTGCGTCGAGCACTATTGGTACGCAAAAAATCCATAAATGGTTTTAGCATCAACTCCAATGACCCTAAAATACACAGTTTAGCCATGTACGAACGACTTAGATGTTCAGGATTATTAGATAGGTGAATTAAACGATTCGACATAATAGTGCTGCTATCCCAACCGCTAGTGGATACTTCGTCTAAAGCCGTGCCAATCACCACTACACGTTCGGCGTTGCTTGGTAATAATGCTTCTTTAGCACTTTCGTGCCCTGCAAAACCAAACACACCACGATATAAAGGATGATAACTATTAACCAAGCCTTTGGCACGAGGGGTAGTCACAAATAACCAATCGCGGGTTTCGATAAGAGCTAAAATAGCGTTAATCGCTCCTGCTGCGCCCTCGCCAATCACCACCGTCACTTTAGAAGTCATCGCCAATTCTTTAAGCACTAACTGCATCGCTTCTTGGCTTGGAATCACTTCATGGTTAATAAACGCCCGCATTGCAGATACTTGTCGTTCCTCAATTTGGGTACGCATGACATCCAAGGGAATACTTAAATGCACAGGACCTGGCGTGTTACTAATGGCATAACTCATCGCTTGTAATAATTTGGGTTCTAACTGCGCGGAATGAGAAACTAAGGTATTAAAGCGCGTACAATGAGTAAATATTTCCACGGTGTTCACGCCTGTACAAGAACCATCTTGCAGTGCGCCACGGCCAAATTTTTCGATAGAGGTTTGAGCAGAAATGACTAATAACGGAATATCATCGGCATAAGCACAAGCAACGCCTGTTAATAAATTAGTTGCTCCTGGCCCTGCAGTCGCACAACACACACCGACTTTGCCTGTTTCACGGGCATAACCATCGGCCATAAATGCTGCACCTGTTTCGTGACGTGCGACAACCGCTTTAATCCCATGATTGCGCTCACTGCGCGCAAGGGCATTATAAAAAGGCTCAATACTTCCACCCAATACGCCAAAAACGTATTCTATGCCCCAACGCTGCAAATAACTTAAGATGAGGTCACCATTCTCCATAATACAGCCCTTATTTATTATAATTCAAATAGTTATGTTTATAACCCTCTACTAACAGGCCACTATATAACGCCTATTTTTGGTAAAAAGCAAGCCCTTTAGTGGATAAAACTTAGCCAAAATATTGTGCATTCACTCTGACTTAAAGTCACATTTCTGTCATAATTTAGCCCCAAAATTTATCTGAGAAATCTCTTGTGAACATCAAAGATATTCATAACTTGGAACAAGCGACCAAAAAAGGCCGCACCGAACTCTTTCGTTTAGGCTTAGGTTTAATTTTTATGGTTGGCGTAATGCTCTATGCCGCCATGAAAGGCGCAACTGGCGAAAGTGCTTTAGTATTAGTGGTTGCTGCTGCCATTGGTGCATATATGGCGATGAATATTGGTGCAAACGATGTGGCCAATAATGTTGGCCCTGCGGTAGGTTCTAAAGCTTTAACGCTAGTGGGTGCATTGGTCATTGCAGCTATTTTTGAGGCCGCAGGGGCGTTAATTGCAGGCGGTGAAGTGGTTGGTACCATTCGCAATGGCATTATTGACCCTAATTTAATTCCTGACTCTGATACTTTTGTTTGGTTAATGATGGCGGCATTATTAGCGGCTGCTTTGTGGCTAAACATTGCCACCGCTGTAGGTGCGCCTGTTTCTACCACGCATTCTATTGTGGGTGCCATTATTGGCTCAGGCATTGCTGCCAGTGGCTTTGCGATTGTTGACTGGGCAAAAATGGGACAAATTGCTGCCAGTTGGGTGATTTCTCCTGTATTAGGCGGTGTCGTTGCTGCTGCGATGTTGTACTTTGTTAAACGGAGCATTATTTATCAAACAGATATGGTCGCTGCCGCACGCAAAGTTGTGCCGTGGCTCATTGCTTTTATGGGTTGGACTTTTGGCACTTATATTGTTTTAAAAGGCTTAAATAGAGTCTGGAAAGTTAGCTTTTTAGAAGCCAGCTTAATTGGATTGGGCATTGCTTTTGTGTGCTTTATTTTTACCCGTTGGCGTTTAGCAAATTTTCAGGCACAAACAGATGGCAAAAAAAACGTTAATCAATTATTTACGATACCCTTAATTTTTGCCGCTGCATTATTGAGTTTTGCACATGGCTCCAATGATGTTGCCAATGCAGTTGGCCCTTTAGCGGCAATTGTCGATGTTTATACCGCCCATAATGGCGTGATTGCCAAAGAGTCCGCTATCCCTATGTGGGTAATGGTAATTGGGGCATTGGGTATTTCTTTAGGCTTGGCATTATATGGCCCCAAAGTGATTCGTACCATTGGTTCTGAAATCACCGAATTAGACCAAACACGCGCCTATTGTATTGCCATGTCGGCCACCATTACCGTGATTATTGCCAGTCAAATGGGGCTACCTGTTAGCTCGACTCATATTGCCGTTGGTGGCGTTTTTGGGGTTGGTTTTTTACGAGAGTATCTTAAATACAGCCATGACAAAATGGTGGCACAAATTAAGGCACATCATCCCGAAGGTGACCAAGCTGCGATTGACGCTTTTATGTTGCAATTTAATAAAGCCTCTGTGGATGCTAAAGGCCAAATGCTACGCGAGTTAAAGGCACAAGCCAAACGTCAAATGGACCCTGCACATTTTTCTAAAGCCGAACGTAATGCCCTTAAAAAAGTATATCGTACTCAGTTAGTTCAACGCTCTCAATTATTGCGCATCGCGGCCGCTTGGGTCATTACTGTGCCTGCGACAGCGTTAATGGCGGGTATTATCTTTTTTGTGATGAAAGGGATGATGATGGCTTAATTTAGTGCAACCTGACGCTTAGCCGCCCGTACAAAACATCGTGCTTGTTCTTGTTGCTGAGCGTCAAAAGCAATCACTAATTCGGCTCGCTCGCTATTTAATAACGGCAAATATTGAGGCAAAGTTAAAGAAAGCTGTTTATGTGGTTGTTGATTGGCAAACCATTCGTCTTTGCCTGCATATCGCCATTGCCAAAGCCCTGTTTGAGGATGCTTTACAAAATCCTGCCATAACATATAACTGCCTTGTAAATGTTGTGCTGCAAGGCAATCTAGCTCCGTGCGCTGCGCCCTACTTTGTAAGGCTTTATGCGACAAGGGATAAAACAAACGTCCTTTAATAATCAAACAACGTCGTTCGATTACGCTATTTTGATACGCCACATGACTAAATTGTTTGTTGGCTAAGTGCCGTAATTTATTGCCCAAACGGTCATTATCATTTGCTCCCCACCAATCATAGGCATTATTCAACGGCTGATAACCCAAATAAAACTTAACCGCTGCTTCCCAATGCTCAACCTGCCCTGTTTGTTGATTTTTAACCAAAAAATCCAGTTCTCCGCGCGTGATTTTGCCCTCATACAATGTCGCACGATGTTTTATCAACTCAAAGGGGTGATACTCGTTATCTAACAACCAAAACAATAACAAATATTCAAAGTAATAACCCAAACGATGGTGCGGATGTTGAGATAAAAACTGTTCTAAGGCTTGTGGATAGTTATCTAATAGCTGTAATTTTGGCAAATAGGCCAAATAATGTTGCTGCCAAAAGTCATCGCCCAACACATCAACAGCATAATCGGTATTAGGTAAATAACTCAGTAACGAAGGTGATGCTATGACCCATGCCAAATTACGCACATGGGGATGAGTAAAAGTATGCCAAGGGTTTAAAGCATATAGCGTCATTTTTTAATCTTAGGATGGGCAAAATGCAAACGGCGGTCGCAACCATAAGACACTTTGCTTTCGCTAAAGGTCATTGTTCCAATTTGCTGCCAATCAGCACTATCTTGTTTACCCGACACATCCGAGACTAAAATATTAAATAACAAGGGCTTACCTGCATGATTTTTTTCAATATTTAATTCATCTCTAAAATCAAGCGCGTCATTACGCTTGTTGCTGTCTGCCCCTTGCACCATAAAATAGCGTGGTGCTTTGGCTACTTCACCTTGTTTTAAACCCAACTCGGCAAAGGCGTTAACAGGTCTAAATCCTGCTTGTTCATCGGCTTTGCTAAACACTCGCCCCACATAAAATGCTAAAGGAATCACTGCAAATCTAAAGCCCGTTTGAGGCTCATTGGTCATTTTAACGTCTAAATAATGGTCACGCTGTGTTCCTGCCAAAACATCAACCGTAAAAAAGTTAGCCGTTTTTACCTTAGCATTGGGGTCAAGGGTAGGAAAAAGTTTGCCTGCCATACCAAAAGCGCGAGGCTCACCGCGCTTGGTTTCGCTCAGTGCTGTTGAGGCACGAGCAATAATCAGTGCTTGCGCTCCCTGTTTAAAATAGCCTGTATAGGGTGTTGGTTGAGTAATGTGCCATGTGCCTGTTAAACAAATGCCATTGCTGTGTAAATGTTTTTCGAGTCGTGGATAATAGTCAGCCGTTTCGTTAAGCGTTCTTTGAGCATCACCAATCAATAAGTTAACGCCTTCTTTGATGAAATTTGAGGTACTGACTTGATATTGCGGTAATTTATTGTCTAAATAAACATTATTTTCTTGTTGTTCATTCGCGGTTTTAGCCTCACTTGGACTAAAAATTACATCACGCACTTCGTTAAAGCTGCTGTCAGCTTGGGCAACAGAGGCAAGCAATATCAACAACGCTAAAGATTTTTTCACAATCTTATTCCTCTGCCATCGGCATTAAAAACCACAACACCAAGTAAATTAAAATACCAGGTACAGCGACACTGGCGCAGGAGACAATCACAAATAACAAACGCACTTTAAAGGGACTCCAACCCAAATAGTTGGCAATGCCACCCATCACCCCTGCAATGATATTATGCTCACGTGAGCGGGTTAATTTGTTGGCCATGATTTTCTCCTCTACGTCATAAATTGTCGCTGTTTAACACAATACTACCCTCGTTATATACCGTTTATGCTATCGTTAGCCTCAAAAATCAAGCCATAAACTTGCAACAAGGAATTATTCGCGTGGATATGCCACAAATTACGCCCGAACAAGCTTTACAATATGCGCCTGATGATAGCTCGCTTAAAGCCGCTAAAAAATTAGCCCCTGCTCATCAATGGCAACAACTACATCTTTATCAAACTGATGATACTTTAACGGTATTATGGGGCGAAATTAGCGGCAGTAGCTTATATCAAAGTGCTATTTTATTGGCCGATAACTTTGTTTTTCATTGTAATTGCCCTAGCTTTAAACGCCCTTGCAAACACAGCTTGGCTTTGCTGATGTGTTATGCCCAAAGTCAAAACTTGTTTAAGCAACAACAGCCTACACCCGATTGGCTCAATAAACATATCCAAAAGCATCACACTAGCCAAGCCAAAAAACAAGCTAAACAAGAATCTCCAGCCAAAGTGGTTGACGAAGCCGCCCAGGCCAAACGTGCTGCCGCACGCGAGCAAAAAGTCAATGCCGCCACCGTTGAATTGCAACAATGGTTGGTTGATTTATTACGCACAGGTTTAGCCCAAGCCAAAACCCTGAGTTATAGCCATTTTGAACGCATCAAAAGCCGTTTAGTTGACGGCCAAGCCAGTGGTTTAGTGAGCCTAATTGACGATTTACAATCGGCCCTTGCCCATCAAGACTGGCAACAACGTGCTGCCGCGCAAGTGGGTAAAATCCAATTATTGTTATCGGCTTATCAACGCCTTGCACAATTACCTGCGCCGTTACAAGCCGATGTGCGTAGCCTGATTGGTTGGACTACCTCACAAGAGCAAGTATTAGCCAACAGCGAAGCAGCGCAAGAATGGTTGATTGTGGGTAATCGTGAATTAGAAGGTGTGAATGGTTTACGTTATCGCCGTCAATGGTTGTGGCATAGTCAAAAACAGCAAGCGGCCTTAGTGCTACAGTTTGCGGCAGGGTTTCAACCCTTAGCCCCTGCATGGCCAAACAAACACCGTTTTAGTGCCGAAGTAGCTTGGTACCCGAGTGCATGGCCGCAACGGATTGCCATAAAAAGCCAAACGCCCTTGCAAGTGCTTGATGATACCCCCAACTGTGGTTATGCCAACATCGAACAAGCGTTGCAACATCAGGCACAAGCCTTGGCGGCTAATCCGTTTTTGGGGATTTTTCCCATGTTATTACAACAGCTTGTGCCGCATGATGATAATGGCCAACTCTGGCTGATTGATAGCCAACAACACGCCTTGCCCTTGCAAGTAGCTGGCTCGGTGTGGCCATTATTAGCCTTATCAGCAGGACACCCGATTAGCATTTTTGGCGAGTGGGACGGTTATGTGTTGACAGGATTAAGCGCATGGACAAGCCAAGAGGTGATTAGTTTATGAGCGCATGGCAACAACTTCAAATATCGGCATTATTAGGCACACAAAAAAACAGTCCAAGCCCTCAATGGTCAACCGAGCTTGCGCCAATAATGAGTCAACTCTACGACAACACGCTACTTAATCAACTGGCGGCCATGAGTGCCTATCAACGAGCAGCTTATACCCCTGTTAGCATGACTTTAGCCCCTCCTGCTCCAGCCGACGTATTACACAGCGCCACCCTCGCCCAACAAAAATGGTTAGTGTATTTATTAAGTTATGAAGGACAAGACTATTTGTTAGATTGGCTGAGTTTGGCGGCACAAAAACAAGTCGCTTTTCCTGCCGCGCAATTACCTGAGCTGTTAGACATTGGCAATAAAAACAAAAAACTGCGTTTAGCCATTAGTCAAGTTGCTGGCCAACGTGGTGCGTGGTTAGCACAACGTAATAGCGATTGGCAATGGTTACAAGGCGGTCAAATCTCGCTAGAAAATGAACAATTAATGGACTATTGGCATACCGCCTCGGCAGCTAGTCGTGAGTTATTATTTGAGCGTTTACGCTTGGCTAACCCTGCGCAAGCACGCACGTTTTTGCAACAAGTTTGGCAAGAAGAAGCCGCCGCCACGCGCAAATTATTATTAGAAAAATGCGCCATCAATCTTAGCCTAGATGACCATGACTTTTTGGAAGGCTGTTTAGATGATAGAAGTCGCATTGTTAAAGAGCAAACCGTTGACTTATTAGCCAGTTTACAAGGCTCATTATTACAACAACGCCTACAACACTCACTTAGCCAACATCTGACACTAAAAAAAGGCTTAATTCATAAAAGCTTGCAGGTTGAAGCGATTGAACAAGTGAGCGAGGCCTTAGAGCGTGATGGGCTAAATCCAAAAGCGGCTGATATTAAAAATGGCTTGGGTGAAAAAGCCCAATGGTTGCGCGATGTGAGTGCTGGGGTATCTTTAGAGTGGCTATCGTCTCATTATGAGTTACAAGCAGAGGCATTTATTGTTGCTGCCCTTAAAACGGATTGGGCAGAAGCGATACTAACAGGACTCAGCACCGCCGCCATTCGTCAAAAACACAGCCTTTGGCTCAAAGCATTGCTTGAGGTGGATAGCAAAAAACTGGCTTTGCCACGTTTTAAGTTATTTGATGCGTTATCCATCGCAGATAGAGAGTCTTGGTTATTGGCATATGCCGCCCAAAGCAAAAAAGAGCTAGAGCGCGGTTCACTGTTGTTACAGTTTTTTTATCAAAGCCAACCGTGGCATTGGTCGCGTTATTTTACTATTGCGGTAATAGAGGTATATCAGCAGCAACTTAAATTGCAACAATCCAATAATCAGTTAGGCCATTATTTGGCACGTTATGGCGATGCACAATTAGCACAAGCAGCCAATCAATATCCTCATCAACTGGTAAATACATGGTTGATGAGAATGGAGATTGGGCAGGCGTTTGCATGATGTAGGAGCTAGGTAGCCATAATCCCGTGTTGCGTACAACGAACACGGGCTAGGCTATAAGTTTGCTTATTTGCCTTATTTATCATTTATGATAAAATCAAACCATGACTTACACTATTAAATTTTACAGTCCTGACGTACAGCAGGAAATTAATGCACTACCACTTGGTTTACGAGTACGCTATACCGCACTGGCGGAACGTATGAAAAAAGTAGGCGCAAATTTGCATGAGCCGCACACTAAGGCAATGGGTGATGGCTTGTTTGAAATGCGCCTTAAAGCCAGCGAGGGTATCGCGCGCGTGATGTACTGTACTTTGGTGGGTCAACGTATTTACATGCTACACAGTTTTGTTAAAAAGACCGATAAAACGCCAAAAAAAGACCTAGAACTGGCAATCAAACGTATGAAAGAGGTGAAAAATGACAATTTCTGAGACCATGATGACCCATGATGAAATGGTTGCACAATGGATGCAAGACCCAGAGTTTAGAGAAGAACTTGAGCGCGTAGAACGTGAAGAAATGCCTATGCTAGATGCTATTTTAGCCTTGCGTAAAGAAGTTGGCTTAACTCAAGCCCAAATTGCCGAGCGTATGAAAACCAGTATTCCTGCGGTATCACGCTTAGAAAATGCGCTTATTACAGGCAAACCGTCACCTTCTTTGGCTACGTTAAAAAAGTATGCGGCGGCAATGGGTAAAACCGTACAAATTAGTTTTGTTTAAGCCCACGTTTTGCCACAGTTTAGTAGCCCGAGTGACGTTGCAATGTAATACGAGATTACGACAGCGTTAAAACGATAAGCCATTGTTTTTGAATTATTTAATCCCGTATTTCGCGGTGCTTCATAACGGGCTACGGCACTAGTGGAAATCCTGTAATATCTGCAATTCATTTGAATAAACAAAAAGGGAAATATGTCATTCACGAGCTGGCAACAGCTTTTGGAAGAGAGAATTTTAATAACTGGATTAGCAAACGGAAAGAGAAGGTTATTTATTACAACAAAAACAAAAGCCCTGCAAATTCTACGCTTCCCCACCTCTTAGGACAGTCAAAAACTGCCCATGTGGGAGTAGTAGATAGCAAGGCTTCTAAGCAAAATATACTCACCCCCTCCGATGTTGTCAATAAATTGGAGACAGCAAGCGTAGGATGGGTTGAGGCACGAAACCCATCCCCTCGATTTTGTTATACATGATGGGTTTTCTTCGTCAACCCACGCTACGACACTCTTATTATCACACAACATTAATAAATATAATGATAACGAAGCTGTGCGATAAAAAGCTCATCGTTCACAAATTTGTACACCAATCGGTGTTCATCATCAATTCTGCGCGACCAATAACCTGATAATCCATGCTTGAGCGGCTCAGGCTTACCAATCCCCTCAAAAGGCGTACGTTGAATTTCTTTAATAAGCAGGTTAATTCTTTTAAGCATTTGTTTATCTGTTTGCTGCCAAAACAAATATTCTTCCCAAGCCCTTGAAGAAAACGTCAGTTTCATTCTTCAATCAGCTCCTGTACGACACCTTTGCCTGCTTCAAGTTCTGCAATAGATTCGAGAAGTTTTCTGGCGTTAGCAGGAGAGCGTAATAAATAGGCCGTTTCTTCCATTGCCTTATAGTCTGCCAGCGAAACCATCACAATCGCTTCTTCTCGTTTGCGCGTAATAATAACAGGCTCATGATTTAAACAAACTTTTTCCATCGTTCTGGCCAAATTAGCCCTAGCGGCTGTGTAACTCATAGCGTCCATAAATCACCCCCAAAATATGTACATTATCCTGTACATTTTAGTCATTTCTAGCAATTAAGCAATCTTCTGAATGCCTATTTCAACAAATCACACCAACTAGACATCAATACTTATCATAATTGCCCCCCATTTGATAACTCGCCTCACAATCGGTACGATACTTGCCTAGCTTAAACATCAGAAACCAAAATATCACTCTCAGATACTTCCCTAGGACTCAAGATACAGGAGTGTCCATATGACTTCCCTTAAACTTCATTGGCAAATTTTAATAGCCATTATTTTAGCCGCTATTGCAGGCACATTAAGCGGCACAAATACCGTTATTTTGGGCATCAACATTTACGAGGTCTATCAATTTATTGGCACTTTATTTTTGAATGCCCTCAAAATGATTGTCGTGCCGTTAATCGTTGCCTCCATTATTACAGGGGTGGCAGGTTTAGGACATAACGAAGCCCTAGGCCGTTTGGGATTAAAAACCCTCGGCTTTTATACTTTGTCGAGTTTTTTGGCGATTATGGTCGGGTTGTTGCTCGTCAACTTGGTACAACCCGGTATTGCTAATGGTCAGCCTATTAAAGAGTTACTCGGGCTAGATAGCCAAGCCGTTGCCGAAGTGACCGCCAAAGTCGCTGGTCGTGATACCTCTGATATTGTCGATATTTTTGTGCGTATGATTCCCACAAATGTGGTTGATGCGGCTGCCAATGGCGAGATGTTAGGCTTAATCTTCTTTGCGATATTATTTGGTTTTTTTATGACCAAAATTCAAAAAGAACATTACGACACGCTAATGAGCTTTTGGCAGGGCATCATGGATACCATGATTGCTATGACCTTATGGGTGATGAAATTTGCGCCGATAGGGGTGTTTGGTTTAGTGGCTAAAACCGTGGCCAGCACAGGCTTTGCTGCCCTTGTGCCATTGCTCACTTTTGCAGGGGTGGTGTTGGCTGGTTTATTAACTCATATCTTTGTCGTGTTACCTTTATTATTGTTTGTGTTTGTCAAAATTAAGCCACAAACCCACTTTAAGACCATGACCCCTGCCCTGCTAACTGCGTTTTCGACTGCCTCATCTTCGGCTACATTACCGATGACCATGGAATGCGTTAAAAAATCGGGTGCATCTAACCGTACCACCAGTTTTGTATTACCCTTGGGTGCAACGGTCAATATGGACGGCACAGCCCTGTACGAGTGTGTAGCGGCAATGTTTATTGCTCAAGCCTATGGTATTGAGTTGAGCCTAAGTATGCAATTTACGGTGGTGCTATTGGCTTTATTAACCTCTATTGGCGTAGCAGGTATTCCAGCCGCTAGTTTGGTGGCCATTACCATTATTTTAACTGCCATTGGATTACCTGTAGAAGCGATTGGCTTAATTTTGGTGACTGACCGTGTGTTAGATATGTGCCGTACGGCAGTCAATGTCTATAGCGATTCGTGTGCAGCCGTAATTATTGCTAAAAGTGAGAAAGAGGTGGTGTATGCCCATTAGCTTTGATTATTACGGCATTTTGCCGTAATATAAAACAAAAGAGGATACTGCTATGTCATCAACAACCGCTACCGCACGACTTGAAGCGCGAATTAGCCCCCAGTTGCACGCCATGCTCAAACGTGCTGCCGAACTACAAGGGCGAAGCATTACCGATTTTGTCGCGACTGCCGTACAAGATGCTGCTCAACGTGCAATAGCAGAAGCGGAAATCATTCACTTATCTATGGCAAATCAACAGTGTTTTGCACAAGCCTTATTGTCTCCACCGCCACCTAGCCCTGCCCTCGAAAGAGCCTTTGCTCGGCGTAAGACCTTATTGCGTGGTGAGTGAGTGTGATGTTTGAAGTAAAACCCTTTGACAAAGCCTATCACCGAAAACACTTTAATAGCCGCTCAGAACCCTTAAATCGTTATTTACAGCAACAAGTATCGCAAGATATTCGCCGCCGTATTGCCGCTTGTTTTGTGGCATTAACCCCCGATAAACACATTGCCGCTTATTATACTTTAGCCTCTGCCAGCGTATTATTAGCCGATTTACCTGCTGACATTGCCCAAAAACTGCCCAAATATCCCACCGTGCCTGCGGTGCGTATGGGACGTTTGGCGGTTGATGAAGCCTTTAAGGGGCAAGGACTTGGAGGTGCGTTATTGGCTGATGCTTTGGCGCGTGCGCTTAACTCAGAGATTGCTGCCTTTGCCTTAGTCGTCGATGCCAAAGATGCATCATCAGCCGCGTTTTATCAACATCATGGTTTTATTGCGATGCCCGACTCGCCTTTAACACTATTTTTGCCCTTAGCAACGGCAAGTCACATGATGCGCTAGCTTTTTTATGAAATATCTACTTACACTCATCGTGATTTTTTTAACAGCTTGCCACACCTCACCTACTCCCATAAAGCCGCACTTTAAGGTCAGGTCATGTACAGGTGATATTGATCTTTATGTGATTAGTCATGGTTGGCATACAGGCTTTGCGGTGCGTGCAGCCGACCTTAATGCCTTGATACCTGAGTTGGCTTTACGCTTTCCTCATAAACAATTTTACGAAATTGGTTGGGGTGATGCAGGTTTTTATCAAGCCAATCAAATAACAACTGGCCTGACATTAAGAGCCATGTTTTGGTCATCTGGCAGTGTGGTACATATCGTCAGTTTTAATGAAAATCCAAATATTTACTTTGAGCAAAGTACGGTGCAACTGATTAAAACAAACCCAGATGCTTATAACTCATTACTTCAATTTATTAAAACCAGTTTAAAAACAGACAATACTCAACGCATTATCAAAGAAAACAAGGGGATTTATGGTGACAGTCAATTTTATACTGGCATTGGCAATTATCACCTATTTAATACCTGTAATAAGTGGACAGCCAAAGGATTATACAGTGCAGGATTGGATATTAACCCTTTGTTAAAACTCACTTCTTCTAGTGTAATGACAGCCGTGACAAACTTTTGCCCGACTAACGATATATCATCATCTAAATAGGAAGCATTAGTGACAATAAAACGACCTCTTTAGCGACAAAAAATGTCGCCACACTCTTTTAACACACTAGCCAAAATCCCCCTCTCGCCCCATAATCCAAGCACTCAAATCAGGAAGACGACAACATGACCAACGTACTGCGCCAACGTGCCGAACACCAATTTTTACACGAACTCGATGCCCTTGCCGCTCAAGACCATAAAACTAAACCGCCGCAATGGAAACTATCTCCTCAAGCCGTTGTCACTTATTTATTGGGTGGCAAACTCGATAATGGTGTCGAAATCACCCCTAAATATATTGGCAATAAACGATTAATGGAAATTGCCGTTGCCACCTTAGCCACTGACCGTGCTTTATTGTTATTGGGTGTACCCGGTACAGCAAAATCTTGGGTGTCTGAGCATTTGGCCGCCGCGATTAGTGGTGACAGTAGTTTGTTGGTACAAGGCACAGCGGGAACAAGTGAAGAAGCCTTACGTTATGGTTGGAACTACGCCATGTTATTGGCCAAAGGGCCTAGTGCGGAAGCTTTAGTGCCTAGTCCGATGCTTAACGCGATGAAGGACGGAAAAATTGCCCGTGTTGAAGAGTTAACGCGTATTCCTGCTGATGTGCAAGATACCTTAATTACCCTGTTATCCGAAAAAACCTTGCCCGTCCCCGAATTGGGCAGCGATTTTCAGGCAATTAAAGGCTTTAACGTGATTGCGACTGCCAACAATCGTGACAAAGGCGTTAACGAATTATCCTCTGCCCTCAAACGTCGTTTTAATACCGTGATTTTGCCTGTACCTGATAATTTAGACGAAGAAATTAGCATTGTGCAAAATCGTGTTGCATCACTCGGTAAAGTGTTAGAACTACCAGACAGTCCACCTGCCATTGAGCAAATTCGTCGTGTGGTAACGGTGTTTAGAGAGTTACGCTCTGGCGTAACAGAAGACAAAAAAGCGCAACTTAAAATGCCGAGTGGCACACTCAGTACCGCTGAAGCAATCTCGGTGATGAGTAATGGTTGGGCATTAGCCTCGCATTTTGGTGATGGCTTAATGACCGCTCATGATGTGGCCGCAGGTTTAATGGGGGCAGTGTTAAAAGACCCTGTGCAAGACCGTGTGCCTTGGCAAGAATATTTAGAAACGGTGATGAAAGAGCGTGATGGCTGGAAGGATTTATACAGAGCGTGTAAGGCATTGGACTGAGAACAACACCATGATTCATTTATTGGGGATTCGTCATCATGGGCCTGGTTCGGCACGGAGTGTATTCAGTGCGCTAAATGCCTTGCAACCTGATTTAATTTTGCTAGAAGGCCCACTCGAAGCAGAAGCCATTTTACCCTTTGCCAATCATCCTGATATGCAAGCCCCTGTCGCGGTATTGGTTTATGGCAATGTTGCCGAAGAAAACGAACCTCGTGCCTCATTTTTTCCGTTTGCCGAATTTTCGCCCGAATGGCAAGCCATTCAATATGGTTTAAAACAACAAATACCGCTACGTTTTATTGATTTACCGCAAGCATACAACCTTGCGGATAACTGGCTAAGTCCCCCTCTCCCCGAGGGAGAGGGTCGGGGTGAGGGAGAAAATAAAGCGCAAGATGAGCGTGTTATTGACCCTATTGGTTTATTGGCACAAGCCGCAGGCTATTATGACAGTGAACGTTTTTGGGAGCATTTAGTTGAACAACGCCCTCATGTTGGCGAGGTCTTTCAAGCCATACATGAAGCCATGTCGGCGATTCGTGAGCAAGTGATTGATGATGGCAGCCCGCGCCAACAACGTGAAGCCTGCCGCGAAGCCTATATGCGTCAATGTTTGCGTCAAGCCGAAAAAGACGGTTATCAACAAATTGTCGTGGTCTGTGGAGCATGGCATACCCCTGCCCTTGTTGAGCTAAAAACCACTAAAAAAACCGATACAGCCCTGTTAAAAACCCTCAATAAAATCAAAACTCAAGCCGCATGGATTCCGTGGACACATAGCCGTTTATTAACCAGCAGTGGTTATGGTGCGGGCATCGAGTCGCCTGCTTGGTATCAACACTTATGGACTTACTATCAACACGACCCAATTGATGCCGAAAAAATCAGTATCAGTTGGTTGGCCAAATTTGCTCAAGAGCTACGCGCTCAAGGTTTAGATGCTTCTAGTGCACAATTGATTGATGCCGCACGTTTAATTGCTTCTTTGGCAGCGTTACGGGGGCGAGAGCTACCCGATTTAGATGATTTAAACGAAGCCATTGTCAGCATTTTGCATCATGGTAATGCCTTACCCAGCCAATTAGCCCATAAAATGTTGGTGGGTGAGGTGTTGGGTTCTGTGCCTGATGATGTGCCTAGCCTGCCGATTCAACAAGATTTTTTAAAACTGTGTAAAAGTCTGCGCTTAAAACAAGAGGCCGACAGCAAAGCCTTAGAACTGGATTTACGTAAAGACTTAGACCTTGCCCGTAGCCAATTTTTGCATCGCTTGAATTTATTAGGCATTACATGGGGCAATTATCAAGGAGGTGGCGGTCGTGGCAGTTTTAAAGAAAATTGGATTTTACAATGGCAACCCGAACTCAGCCTAAAACTTTTAGAAACGGCGGTTTGGGGACAAAGCATTCAAGAGGCGACGGATAATTATATTCAACACCAACTGATTCACGAGCAACACATTGCCAAAGTTGCACAATTAATGCAGTCGGTGTTATTGGCCGATTTAGCCCAAACCATGCCTGCGCTGATTCGTCATATTATGAATTTATCCGCACAGAGCAGCGATATTAGCCACCTGATTGATGCCCTTGAGCCATTAGCTAATACATGGCGTTATAGTGATGTGCGCAAAACCGATAGCCAAGCGGTGGGTGATGTGGTGGAAAGTTTTGTCACCCGTATTTGTATTGGCTTGCTTCCTGCCTGTAATAGCTTAAATGATGATGCCGCCGAACAACGTTTAACCGAGCTAAAAACGATTGACCGCGTGTTACAGCGTTTAGAAAAAACTTCTTTGACGCAAGCATGGCATCAGACCGTGCTTAAACTAACTACTATGGCTAATTTGCATGGTTTGATTGCAGGTTGGTGTTGTCGTATTGCCCAAAATTATGAGTTATTAAGCGCAGAACAAGCGGCTGAACGCTTTGCCTTAGCTTTATCTCAGGCCAATAATCCAGAACAAGCGGCACATTGGTTTGCAGGCTTTTTAACCGATCAAGGTTTAAGTTTGTTGCATGATGAAGCCTTATGGCAATTGGTTGATTCATGGCTGGTACATCTTTCTGAAGAGCATTTTGTGCAATTATTACCGTTATTACGCCGCACCATTGCCACCTTTAGCCATCCTGAACGCCAACAAATTGCCGCTAAAGTCGGTGGTCAACAACAGCAACAACAACGCCAACAAACCCTGAATAACCAGCGAGGTCAATTAGTGTTGCCTGTGTTGGCGCAGATTTTTGGCATTCCCTCTCCTTTATAAAGGGGAGGGTTAGGGTGGGGTTTGTTTGCATAACACTAACCCCCTCCTAGCCTCCCCCTAAATTAGGGGGAGGAAATCAATTTAGGATTTTTTATGATTAACGAACAACAACGCCGCTGGCGTTTATTATTAGGCAATATGCCGCAATTAACCCCCGAATTAAATGCCCGTGATTTAGGCATGGATGCTGCCCTCGCCGCTTTATATAACCAAGGTGACGAAGGTGAAGAGCAAGGGTTTGCCAGTAGCCAAAAATCCAAACAACGCCAAGCAGGTTTGGGGGGTTCTGCGCCCAAAGTCAGCCGTTGGTTGGGTGATATTAGGCAATATTTTCCCTCCTCAGTGGTCAGAGTGTTGCAAAAAGATGCTTATCAGCGACTAAACCTAGAACAAATGTTGCTTGAGCCAGAAATGCTACAAGCGGTTGAACCTGATGTACATTTAGTCAGTACGCTGATTAGTCTGAATCATTTAATGCCCGCTAAAACCAAAGAAACCGCACGGCTCGTGGTACGTAAAGTAGTCGATGAATTAGAGCGGCGTTTGGCAGGTAAAATGCAACAAGCCGTGACAGGTAGCCTCAATCGAGCCAATCGCACACGTCGGCCAAAACGCGCCCAAGATATAGATTGGGCAAGAACCATTCGTGCTAATTTACAGCACTATTTACCCGAACATAACACCATTATTCCGCAAAATTTAGTGGGTTATGGCCGACATCGCCAATCGGTTAAAGACATTATTTTGTGCATCGACCAAAGTGGCTCAATGGCGAGTTCGGTGGTCTATGCCAGTTTATTTGGGGCGGTGTTAGCCTCTATTAAAGCCGTTAGCACACAATTAGTGGTGTTTGATACAGCGGTGGTCGATTTAACGCCCATGCTAGATGATCCTGTTGATGTGTTGTTTGGTACACAATTGGGCGGTGGTACGGACATTAATAAAGCCCTTGCTTATTGCCAAGGTTTGATTCGTCGGCCTGAAGATACCATTTTGGTATTAATTAGTGATTTATACGAGGGTGGCAATAACACAGAGTTGCTCAAACGTACGGCAAGCTTGATGGGTAGTGGTGTGCAAATGATTAGTTTGTTGGCGTTGGCGGATGATGGTGCGCCATGTTTTGATGCGCGTAATGCCGCTCAATTTACCGCTTTAGGTTCACCCACTTTTGCCTGTACACCCGATTTATTTCCCGATTTAATGGCAGCTGCACTCAATAAACAAGATGTTGGCGTTTGGGCTGCTCAAAACGGCATTGTGAAGCATTGATTACTGAACTGACAGGATAATAAGAATGGCCAATAGTAACGAGCTAATTATTTGGGACACAGGTTTATACGGGGTTCCTAAGGATTTTGATGAAGCCTTAGAAATGGCGGATACACTGTCAGAACAATCAGCGGATAACATCTCACTAAATCTAAAAAAATTTGCCAGTAAATTAAGTAAAGTTGCTCAAAAAGCCAAACAAGATGACGACTTTTGGGAAGGTTATCAAAACATTGAGCAAGAGATAGCTAGTCTGTCTTATGCTGCATTTATATTAGAAATGCCCAATAGAGGTTGGGAAAGTATTTTAAAAGAGGCTGTTGCCTTAGCAAGTAAGCTGAATTTGGCCGTTGTTTATGAAGAAGCGATAATGGCTTTTTTACCTGATGACCAAATACTACCACCCGAAAATTTACCCTATTGGCAGGACATTAAAAAATCTTTAAAAGCTCGTACCACAAGCACTTTTCCTAAAACATTAAAACAATTTAAGGTCTTAATGGAACCTAAATTTGATCTACTTTTAGCAAAATACGGCTTTGTTGGTGGTTTAGAAATGCCTGAACGAAAAGGGATATATTCAGCTTATTCAAGAAAAATCGGTGACATTGATCAATTCATAGAAGTTATCTATCGGCTAGAAGACGTATATGATGGTTTTACATTTATTATAAGAGCAAGTATTTCACACAAGGAAGTAAAGTATATTTATGAACAATTTGAGTTTTATAAACCTAAGCCTTTAGCTATTACAATACTTATTAGTTCTGCTATTGATCTGCCTCCCACAGATGGCATTATCAATAATATTGAGTCAGCTGAAAAGTTTATCAATTACTTACAGAAACAATTATTACCTGTTTTAAATCAGATAAGTAGCGTTATAGCGGTGGATAATTTTATTCAAAGTGGTCATCCTTATACTAGTTTTCCTACACACGGATTTCACGCACCAATGCGTATTATTTTTGCGCGATTAGCTAATAATCCCAAATACGATAAATTAATTACCCAGCTAGAACGTGATATGAACTGGGGAGCAAATGATGAATTTAGAGCTACAGAATGGCCAAAATTGCTAAAATATCTACAAAAAGTAGAATCTTTAGAGAGTAATGATTGACTTGGGAAAATCACAAAACACGCTTACTTTAAAAAAGCGCATAAATCATTCATTTAATTGGTGGGACTAAAAAATGAATAACTCACAAACCATTTTAGATTTTTGGTTCAAAGAAATTGATTCTCGTTTATGGTGGCAAAAAAACCATGAATTTGATGAACTTATTCGGCAACGTTTTGGCAAAACGCATCAACAAGCAACGCGTGGCGAACTTGCGCATTGGCGTACTGATGCACATGGCCGTTTAGCCGAAGTAATTGTATTAGACCAGTTTTCGCGTAATTTATACCGTGACAGTGGCCAAGCATTTGCCTACGATTTGGCCGCATTAATATTGGCGCAAGAATGTATTGCACTTGGTTTAGACCAATCATTAAGCACTGTCGAAAAGTCATTTTTGTATTTGCCATTTATGCACAGTGAGTCTTTAGCCATACATCAACAAGCCGTGCAGCTCTATAGCATTACAGGCTTAGAATTTAATCTAAATTTTGAATTAAAACATAAAGTGATTATTGAGCGTTTTGGCCGTTATCCCCATCGCAATGCCGTCCTTGGCCGAGACTCAACCACCGAAGAATTGCTGTTTTTACAACAACCAGACTCTGGTTTTTGAGAAAACTCTACATTTTACTTGGTATATCTATAAGCCAAAGGATAACTTAGCTTTTGATATTCTTGGCGTTTAGTCATACGGTATAAACCAACCATCGTGGCATAAGGGGCTTGATGTTGAAATAAGTTGACCGTCCATGCAGGTAAGTTTCCTGAAGGATCGACATAACCTTGAACTTCCATTTTAGTTTTACCATCCACTAATGGCGTAAATTTTATGTCCATATCAAAGGCTGAAATCCGCGTTACATTATCAGGAATGGGCAATGCTGAGGGTGTAGCACGCAAACTTAACAGCATATAGTCATTATGCCCTAGATGATACGGCTCAATTTTGGCTTTGAGCACAGCATCTCTATCGGGTGCTAATGGTGTTTTAAAACGGAGATAATAAATATATTCAGTATCTGACACTTTGCTAATCAATTTTGACTCTAGCGTTTCCCAATACCACTTTTTGAGATTAGCAACATCAAAATGAATACTTGCTAAGGTTGCCAAAGAGGCATCGACAGTCGCCTCTATTTTAAAAGATAAGATACTTTTGCCATCTTCACGCTTGGCATACGTGGTGATATTACGAGTTTTGTCTTGTTTGACGATGTACCAATCTTGTTGTTTTTGTAAGGTATTGAGGTCGTCTTGGTCGGCATATACACTAATAGAAAATATGACTAACACTAAGCATAATAAGATTTTCATGACCTTGCCTCCTAACAAAATCTGGGCGAGGTTTAATGTATAAGCAATTTATGAACAAATAATAAAATCTGCCTAACAATCCAATTTTCGACCAACATTGCCGATAAATGGTTCAAATATGGGGATGACTGTCATAACTGAGCTATTTTTTGTCGTACAACCATGAGTGCAAAACCTAACAAGTTTTCGCCATGCCATGTTTGTGGGTGCTGTGCTTTGAGATTATCTTGCCATCAATCTCAAAAGAGGCTTCGTACCACTGACTTAAACAGCTTTTGGTGATTTCACCCGTTGGTGAAGGTGTATGCCCCCAAAAATATAAATACTTTGGCTCAAGTCCTTCATTAATAGCACTGATAAGTTGTTGACGATTTTGCATTTTTTATCCTATATACTCCACTAAGGTATGATGCTCCCCCTCTAACTCTTGGCAAATGATGGGATAAATAATCTGCCAATCACCGCCCGCTAAACCCGCACCAATTTTTGGATAGCCAATTCTTTTGCCTGAAAATTGTTGTTTAATCGCCTTCATCACTTGGCGAATCGCTTGATAATCTGCTTTTACGCCCTCGCCTGCCCAATCAAATTGCGTATAAGCATTAACCACCACAAAACTAAGCTGATGACGCTTTATCTCTGCAACAGATATTGTGCCTAATTTGTTTTTATCACTTTTAGGCGTTTGGCAATCAGCGGCATAAGCTTCGGGTAATAACTTTTTGATTGTTAAGGCAATCCCTCGCCCCATTTGACAATGGCAATTGCAGCCATGCACAATCACATCAAACTCACCACTTAATGCTAATTGAATTAAATCACCTTGTTTGATGTGCATCACCCCACCCTTGCTCTAATCGCTGCCAAACTGTCATCAACCAACAATGCACCATTACGATAAACCACCCGTAATAGATTTTGTTGTTGGCCTAAATCTTGTTCACGAATGGTTTGATATTGACCTTCGCTATTTTTCACTAAAGCCAAACGACCTTTTTTGCTACGTTTACCACTGTCAGTAATTGGGTCTTTAAACACATCACGCCAAACACCATTAACACACACCGCAGAGGCTTTCATGGCAAATTTTTGGGTATCACGATTCACCTTTTGTAATAACTCGCCACCCATGCCAAAGGCAATGTTATCTGCTGATAAACCACGTTTTGTCATTTCGACTAAAATCGCTTCAATGCTGCTTAAACAAATACCATCACCTTGAATCACCCGCACACAATCAGGCAACACTTTATAACCTTTGCTGTTGGTACGAAAACCAAATTTCGCCATCAATTTTTCAATGGTGATGCTAACAATTTGCACAGGGTCACCACTATCAGGACGAATCACTAATGTGCCACCACTATTCATCACCGCATCGCGTAATTCATCGCCCCACAAATTATCAATCGCATTCCACAAATCATAAGAATCGCTAACCACCGCCACCAATTTGCCTTGCCCCGAAAATTTTTTGAGCATATTGGCATACGCAGCTTGTTCGCCATCACGTCCCCAACTGGTAATGGTGCTGTGTTCAGCGGCAGGAATCGAAAAACCTGCCATCGGCTCTTGATAATAACGACGTGCGGCCACAATCGCGCTTAAAGTATCTGACCCCATAAAGTTAACTAAGTGCGCCATGCCACCAAGTGCGGCGGTTTCTTCGGAGCTTGCACCTCTTGAACCGAAGTCGTGGAGCTTAAAAAGTAAACCATCCATGTTATCGGCGGTTTGTGCTAAATAACGGGCAATCACTTGTTTGCAAGCATACGATACACTGGCCACTGTGGTCGGATACCATACCGCTCTTAACAACGCTGTTTCGATATAACTGGTTAACCATGCACAATTGTCATCGGTGTTTTTGACTTGCACTAAAACATTGTGAGTTTTAACCAATGAGCCTTCAGGTACGGCTTGAATCTCAATCGGCAAATAACCGTTATAGGTGTCTAAAATGTATTGCCAGCCTGTTTTGTTAAACGGCAAACCATGAGCAACTAATACCGCTTCTGCTTCATCAATATCTGCTTGAGTAAACGGCTTTAATAAGGTTTGTTTAATAAAAGCCTGCAAGCCAAAAAATAAGGTTTGCTCAAACATGCCACCACGAGATTCAATGTAACTAGAAACCACAGTGGTATTAGCAGGATATTGCACATAGTGTGAGGCTTTATAAGAATCGGCATTTAATAAGATGTTGCTCATGATGGAATCCCCAACATTGATTTTTTAAGGCACTAAATCGGTCTATCCAATTTAGCTTTTAGGATTAAATAGAATCCCTACTTAATCTTGATGATTTAATTATTGTCTTAAAGACACTAATTGTCAAGCATTAAACAAAAATAATTTTTAGATTGAGACGTTTTATTTTTTTATAAGGGGGCGTTGATGTTTTGCATCATCCTCCCCCCTGCCTTCTCACATGAAACTCAGCTCAAATTAGGAATAAGCGGCATAAGCAATTACCTTGTTTCGTCCTTGTGCTTTTGCTTGATATAAGGCTTGGTCACTTGCCTCTAATAAGGCTGAGACGCTTTGTAAGTTAGGAAACATCGACAGCCCTGCACTAAAGGTGCAAAAAAACTCTGCTGATTCGGTGCTCTGGCGAATTTTGCCAAATTGCTCTCGAATCATGTTAATGACTTGCAAAGCTTGTTCTTCGGCAGTGTGTGTCATCACAATCGCAAATTCTTCGCCACCATAACGGCCAATAATATCGGTTTTGCGTAGGCGTTTACGTAACAACTGTGCCAAACTTTTAATGACTCTATCGCCAACAGGATGGCCATAAACATCATTCACTTGTTTAAATTTATCAATGTCTAGCATGACTACCGCCATCTCTTGCTGAGTGCGTTGATGGCGAGAAATTTCAATTTCTAGCTGGAGCTTAAAGGCAATATGATTAAGCAAGCCTGTCATACTGTCTTGGCGAATCAGTTGCCGCAAGCTGCGAAAACGAGTGGCACGCAAACTCACAGCTGCCACTAAGTCGGCATTACTAATGGGCTTATGCAAAAAGTCATCTGCACCACTTTGCATGGCGGACAGTTGTAATTGCCGCCCCGATTCTGTGGATAAAAATACGATGGGTAGGTCATTAAAACGCTCATCTTGGCGAATGACCATCGCCATTTCTGTGCCACTACAGTCGGGCATATATAAATCGAGTAATAATAATTCAGGCTCAAACTGTTCTAAACTCAGGAGTGTCTCTTCAAGAGAGACACAGGTTTTGACTTGCATTCCCGCCTGAGTTAATACTTCGGCATAATGCTCAGCCAAAATGATTTCATCTTCAACAATAAGCACTCTAAACGGTTCTTGACTATCTTGTTGCGTGAGTTTGTCTAAACGCTCAGCCAATGCCACAAAATCAAGCGGTTTAACATAATATGCCGACACCCCTGCTCGTGCAGCAGCTAAGCGACTTTGCCAATCCCAACGCGCAGATAAAACCACAGTCGGTATGGCAGCCTCTTTAAGAGTTTGTTGATAAGCAGATAAAAACTCTGTGCCTGTGACATCGTTGTCTGACAGCATGATGTCAACCAAAATAGCACTAGGTAACTCTATAGTCAGGGCACTACTCAATTGTTGGCTCTGCTCAAAAACACGAACTTGCCAACCATAAATAGTTAATTGGGTAATGATTTCTTGGGCAATTTCTGGTTCATTTTCCAAGACAAATAATAATCGCGTGTCAGTCTTTTTCGATGCCAATTTTATTGGACTGACTACACTACAAGCCAACGGTTGTTGCGTTAATCCTAGCTCTAATAGTTGTTGCAACTCATCTAAAGAATGTTCTATTTGTACATTTTCTTGCACAGAAAAAGGCGGCTGCTTGCCCAAAAGCTTTTCTAGATTATGTTCTATTATGCGCGCTTTTTCGCTAATCAGGTTATAACCAAATGTGCCCGCTGAGCCTGCTAAGCTGTGTATGAGCCGTTGAAAGTTTTGTCTTAAATCGGGCTTTTTATCGCCATTCACTAAATCACGCCATAACGATTTAATTTCTTGAATACGTTGTGGCAATTGTTGACTGTAGTTTTGGCGTAGGGCATTTAATTTATCAAGACGTTGCTGATTAGCCATGCTGACATCCTCGCCAAATTGCCCATACTTGCTCTGCCAATGTCATTGGATCAAACGGTTTAGCAATCACGGCCACTGCACCTAACTGCTTAAAATGGGCAACTTCATGGGGTTGTACTTTGGCAGTCACAAACACCACAGGCGTATTGACACAACAAGGTTTGGTGCGTAAATGCTGCAAAGTGGTTGGCCCATCCATACTCGGCATCATCACATCTAATAAAATAATATCAGGCTGATAACTTTCTACCCGTGTTAATGCCTCCGCGCCTGATGCACATAATTGAATGGTAAGCCCTTCTTCGTCTTCTAAAGCAAACTCAACAATGGTACGAATATCTGGTTCATCATCGACATACAACACTTTAACGTTCATGATGTGTCTCCTGCATATACATAATGGCTTTAAGGGTCGCTAACAAGGACTCATTACTGGTTTTGGATTTAGTAAGTATGGCCGAGACTGAGTCTGGTAACAAACCAATCGGCTCTTGCCCCGAAAAAATGACAATACGTGTTTGTGGTTGGGGAATTTGTGCCAATAACTCCAAACCCGACCCATCGGGCAAACCCAAATCCAACAACACAATATCAAAATGGTGTTGTGACAATAATATTCTTGCTTGGGCTAGATTGACTGCATAGACATAATCCGCGCTGTCTTCAACCAATGTTTGAGTAACCTGAACAATATCAGCATCATCTTCAACATGTAAAATCTGTGGTCGATAGTGATAACCTAAGGCTAGTTTGACGGCTTGTTGTAATTGCTCTTTGACAACAGGCTTTTGTAGAGTATCAATCACATTCACGGCCGTCTCTTTGATATATTGAGCTTGTTCTTGTGGCCGACTTGAAATAATTATAATTGGCAAATGCAAAGATTCTGTTTCGACACATAACTCTTTGATCAGTTTTACATGTTGCTCATCCATTTCTAAGACATTTAAATCTAACAATAATGCCCGATAACTCTGTTGCGTTAATAATAGACGCGCTGTTTCGGCATCAAGTGCCACTTCGGTTGCAATGCCTTCTTGAGTTAATAGCTGTTGTAAATATTGTGCGGTTTCTGGATGGTGTTCACATAATAAAATTTTTGCTTGTTGGCTAACTGACTGCACAGGTTTGACTAACAAAGGCAGTTTGACATAAAACGTTGTACCCACGCCTTCTGTGCTGTCATACGAAATGTTCCCTTGATGACGCTCAACAATCGCTTTGGTAATACTTAAACCTAAGCCCGTTCCGCCTTTGGCTCGGGTATCCGAACTATCTGCTTGGGCAAAACGACTAAAAATTTGACTGCGAAATTTTTCGGGGATACCTTGTCCATAATCTTTAACGGCAATAATCACCCACTCCTCTTGTTGTGTAAAAGCGATTTCTACTTGTCCATTTGCGGAGGAGTATTTCACGGCATTAGATATTAAATTTGCGAATACCTGTAATAAACGATGCTCGTCACCCAAGATAATTGCCGTTGGTAAACCTTCTTTTAGGTGTAACTTAACGTGATGTTGTTGGGCATAGCCTTCATTGGCAACGACTGCTTGTTGGGCAATACTGACCACATCAATGGCATTCATTTGAAATACTAAACTTCCCGATTCTATTTTTTCTAAATCCAAAATATCGTTAATTAACAAGGTTAATCGTTCACAATTACGATTGGCTGTTTCGAGTAATGTTTTTGCTTTATCGGACATTCCTGCCGAGGCTTTGCCCAATACTAATCCCAATGCACCTCGAATGGAGGTTAATGGTGTACGCAATTCATGGCTAACAGTCGAAACAAACTCACTTTTCATACGTTCAATACGTTTACGCTCAGTAATATCGCTGGCAATGCCCAAGAAGCCAACAATATTGCCTTTGTTATCATATTGTGCGGTTACACTTAATAAAACCGAGACTGCTTGACCATCTTTGCGAATATATGTCCATTCATTTTCATCAGCACCGCCTAACCGTGCTTTGGCCACAAAAGCGTCAAAACCAACTTCTACGTGTGTGTTTAATTCTGCTGATAAGGCTTGTGCACGGGCTGCCACTTCACTCACCACATGAAATAAGGCTGGTGTATGAATATTCACCACTTCATCTGCCTGATAACCCAATAATTGCTCTGCACCTTTGTTAAAGGTCAAGATAACACCCTGAGTATCTGTGCCAATAATACTGTAATTGGCAAAATCCAACACTGCTTGATTTCGTTGGTAGGCCAAGAGTAATTCTTGCTGTTGCGCGGCTATTTTTTGCTCATATAATTTACGCTGACTAATATCACGACTAATACACAAATAACCTGTGAGCTCGCCTTGCTCATTATGCAATTTGCTCATCGACATTTGCACCGTTAACAGAGTGCGATTTTGCCGAATATAACGCCATTCGAGGTCATTAATGCCTTGCTCTAATTGCAAGGTTAATAATTCAAAATTGGGAGCAACAGGTCTGCGTATATGTTCAGATAATCGCTCAGCGCGTTGTTTAAGCTCCAGCGCATCATGAAAAATAATAGGGCTTACTTTGCCAATAATATCTGCGCTTTGATAACCTAATTGTGCTAATCCCCCCGAATTACAAGTCAAAATAGTTCCCTGTAAATCGGTAGAAATAATCGTTAAATCAGCACTGTTCAAAATCGCTTGTTGCCATGAACTGACTTTTTGCGCCTTATCTTTGTCTGTATCTGCTAGCTCTATTGCACGTGCTGCCCACCAAACTAGAAAACTAAATACAACGATATTACTGGCCGCAAATAAAGCCCAACCAAATGACACATCATACCAAGTGAATTGTTGTCCTTTAAATGTCAGCCAGCCTAATATGAGTGGTAGAATTGACATCCTCCCCTAGCTAAAGCAAGAGGATTCCTTCTGCAAGACGCTCATGTCCGAGCGCGAGAATGTTCTTGGCGGCATTGATGTCGCGGTCATGCAGTGTGCCGCACTGCATACAAGTCCATTCTCTTATTCCAAGTCCTGCTCTACCTTTCGGACTGTGTTGGCGTGAGCCGCAACACGAGCAAGTTTGGGTAGTATATTTTTCATCGACTTCTTCAAACCATACTCCTGCGTTCTCGCATTTATACTTGAGTAGGGTTCTAAACAGCGTCCAGCCTGCATCCAATACCGATTTTGCCAGTTTGGTTTTGGCTAGACTTTTTGCGTTGACGTTGCCAACAAATATCGCAGCGTAATTTTTAACTAATTTTGTACTTTCTTGGTGTAAGTGGTTATGTCTAATCTGTTTAATTTTGGCATGTATCGCTTTAACGCGCTTTTTATTTCTGGCACGTTGAGCTATGCCTAGTTTTTGTTCATATGTTCTGTAGGTGCGTTGGGCTTGAATCTTTTTACCATTTGAGAGAGTAGCAAAGTCTTTTAGACCTAAATCAATACCCACAGGCTCTGTACCTTTTGAGGCTACTTTAGCGGCATTATCAACCACTAAGCACACATACCAACGACCACGGCTATCTTGGACAAATGCCCCTGTTTTGACGTGATATTGATTTAATCCGTAACTATCCCACAAACCAAACCAGTGATTGCCGTATTTGATTTGTCCATGTTGATATTTAATGGCTGTTTTTTTGAAGGGTATCCAGCCCAATGATTTTTTGGCTGAGTGAGGATTAGATACGCGCCATTTGAGTTTGGCTTTTTTGAATTGTTTGCGTCTTAACACCAATTCTTCGGTAATGGCTTGTATGGTTTGGCTATGAAGATTTAATTCTTTGGATGCCCCTGTGGTATATTTGGCAATGTCAAAGGCTGAAAAAAACTTGCCTGTTCGTTGTAAGTGCTTAAAACACAAGTCATTCACATAATTCCAGACAAAATTAACTGCCGATGCTAATTGATTGAGCACCTTGCTATGTTTGTCTTTTATCCGTAATTTAAGGGTTTTCATTGGTTGATTTTAAGAGTAATTTATCGTTAAAACAAATACTTTTTCACGACCCTAGTTTGTCAGTGACACTTGCCAGCCTATCAACCCTGCTGATTTGTGCCAAATCACAAGGGATTGATAAGCCGTCGTGTCACCGCCTTATATCCTCGGCCTAAAGGCGCGAGGTTTTACGGCGAGGTTGATAAAACTTATTGCTGATACTGTTGCCATACGCCCTGCAACACCATGTACTGTGTAAGGGTCTGCAAAAAATAGTTCATCTATTCCAAAGTGCAGATCAAAAATAATCTCTAGTAATGTCAATCCACCTATCAGCAATATCAATGCAGAAATCAACTTAGCCCAAGAACGCGGAAGTTGGCTATGGTGTAAGGCCAACGCGCCTCCTGCTAAAACAAAGGCAAAGGATGTATTAGCTTTCATAGAAACTAAATTAGGTAATAAGGTGCGTAAAGCCTCAACATTAAAGCCCCATCCTCCCACAAATACCAAAGCCCCAAAAAATATCGTTAGATATGCTGCCCATAACGAATAATGACGTATGCGCTGTTGATAGTAATAGGTATTTGGGACTGTCATTTAATTTACCTAACAATGGGCGTTTAAGACTCTGTTTGTAATTGCGGCAAAACAAAATAAAATTCGGCACCCAATCCTTCCTGTGACTGATAAGCCAATGTGCCGCCATGTTGCTCTATAATCGCTTGGCTAATGTTTAAGCCTAATCCTGTGCCATTTTTGGGACGACTATCGGTGCTATCTGCTTGGGCAAAACGACTAAAGATATGCGCTTTAAATGCCTCTGGAATGCCTTGACCATAATCTTTAACACTGACTTGATACTTATCTTGCTCATGACTGAGGGTAATATTGACCGTACCTTGAGCATAAGAAAACTTAACCGCGTTAGAGATTAAGTTAGCAAATACTTGCAACAAACGATGCTCATCAGCCATGACCATTGCACTGTCAGGCGTATGGTTAAACACTAAGCTGACTTGATGTTGTGTTGCATAACCTTCGTTTGCCATGACGGCTTGTTGCGCTATTTTGACCAAATCAATCGCTTGCATTTTTAGACTTAAATGGCCTGACTCTATTTTTTCGACATCCAAAATATCATTAATGAGTAAACTTAAACGCTCGCTATTACGATAAGCTGTCTCAAGCAAGGATTTTGCTTTTTCTGACATACCAACGGCTGCCTTGCCTAGCACCAAACCCAATGCTCCACGAATTGAGGTTAAGGGAGTGCGTAATTCATGACTGACAGTGGCCACAAATTCACTTTTTATTTGCTCAATACGCGTCCGCTCACTAATGTCACGAATAAAGCATATCCATACCATATCTGTATCTTGGGGGACGGCTTTAATATAAAACTCTATTGGAAAAATACCGCCATCTTTACGTTGAGCATTGGCTCGACAGGGCTGACACTCGTTAGACAAGGCCGCTAAATGGTTTAATAACTGGGGCAATAACACTAATTGGCTCAATGGTTGCTGTTGCAATTCATGCTCAGCATAGCCAAATAATTGCTCAATGGTGGGGTTAACATTACGAATATTGCCCTGTTTATCGGCAACCACAATGCCATCTAATAAATTATCGACAATGGTGTGCAAGCGATGCTCGGTGTCATAAAAGGCTTGTGCGCGTGTCAATATTTCTTTTAATTGCAACTCCTGTTGAACTAATTTGCCCAAATCACGTAAGCTTTGAAATTGTTCCTCACTAAATTGCCGTTGTTGATAATCAATCAAACAGAGTGTGCCCACACAATAACCATTATCTAAACGTAAAGGCATTCCTGCATAAGACACAATATATGGCGCACCAATCACTAAAGGATTATCAGCAAAGCGTGAGTCTTGAGTCGCATCTGGAATAAAAAAAATATCGTTTTGCAAAATGGCATGACCACAAAAAGATATTTCGCGCGTGGTTTCGCAAGCATCTAAACCTTGTACCGATTTAAACCATTGTCGATTGGCATCGACTAAACTCACCAATACCGTGGGCACCGCAAAATAATGTTTTGCTAATCTTGTCAAACGGTCAAAACGTTCTTCTGCTGCGGTATCCAAAATCTCAAGCTCATGCAGTGCTTGCAAACGTTGTGCTTCATTTAATGGAATTTGAGGTGCTTGCATTATTTATCCCTCTATTTCTACACCAAGCTCAGCCACTGGTTCATGAATAAAATATCCTTGAAACCAACGAATGCCCCTTGCCCACAAACCTGACATACTCTTGGCATTTTCTATACCATCGGCCACCATCGTTGATTTTGCGACTGCAATTGCATTCAACAACTCTTGGTCTGTTTGCTCTATATCTTGAGATTGCTCAAGTCGTTTAATCAAAGCGTGGTCTAAACGCACATACAAAGGTTGTAGATAGTGCAAAATTTTGATTGAAGCGGTTGATGCGCCAAATCCTGTTAACATTAAACCACAGCCTGCTTTAAGCAGTGCTTGATTAAGTTTTTCTACCTGCTGACGATGAGTAACTGCTGCTGCTTCGGGAATGGCAATGACCAAGCGTTGTCGCTCATGACGCATTGGCTTCGTTGCTAATAAACCACAGACTGTTTCTAAATATACCGTACTGTTTAAACTGACAGGGCTTGCATGAACAATCAAACATTGTGCAGCTTCGCTGGCTAATTGTTCGGTCAAGATATGATGGGCATTGTTAAATACCCATGCATCTAATTCGGGCATCCAACCGCGTTGTTCCACCACATCCAAAAACTGTCCTGCGGGTAATAAATTACCTTCGGCATCAGCCAAACGCACCAACACACTGCTCACAGGGTCACTACTGTCCGCAATAGTTACAATCGGCTGATACAACATTCTTAAACGACTCACCGCCAGTTTGCCTGTCGCTTCGGCCTCTTTGGCTGCACCACTTGCACCTTCTAAAACAGTGCCAGCACCAGACTCAATAGCCATACCCAACATATGTTCTGCTTGCAACAACAAAGTGTTGGCGGCTGTTTGTGCTCCCCCCAAATACAATACGGCGGCACTCATTTGGCTATCAAAGTTCAGATGATTAAATTGGTAAGGCTGCGAGGACAACTGTTTTAAGATGTTTTTAACGGTCGCTTGATGGCTGCTGATGGTATCTTTTGGCAATAACACACCAATCATGTTATCACCCAACATTGACCATGTTTTTAAACCTAAATCACCAACTCGCACCAATAACTGCTCTTGCAAAGCCGCCAAGGCAACAGGGCTTTGCTGTTTTAATTCCTCAACACTTTGCACCAACCCCACCAATACTAAAGCGGCTTGCAAAGCCCCATCTTTGGCAGCATCTAAAGCTTGCTCAAATTGATTAAAGAAAAAATGCCGCGACAAACCAGCCCCTTGCGGTGCTTGTTGAATAATACGATTGACTTGTCCTTGCAAGCGTTGACTTAAACGAGCGCGAACTTTAACCGCATGAATAAAGGCTTCTTTTTCTATGGGTTTAAGCAAATAATCGTCTGCTCCCGCTGCCATAGCTTGTCGGCGAGTACGTTCGGCATTTTCGGAGGTTAAAAACACTATCGGTAATTGCGAGGTTTCGATGTCTTGACGCAACATTGTCGCAAATTCAATGCCATTACATTCGGGCATACGAATATCCAACACCAACACATCAGGCTTAAATTCTTTTACCTTTAACCAACTATCACGTGGGCTATTAACATAATCTGCAATAATGCCACTTTGTCTTAACCATTCAACCAATTGTAACGTTCCCCCTGAGCCTGCCAAGCGATGCGCGATAGTTTGCAACTCTACAACTCGCTCATGCTCCCACGACACATAACGTAGATTTTTCCAATGTTGCTTGATTTCTTCAATCTGACTAGGCAATTTGGCAATAAAATGACGTTGCACACTACGAATACGGTCTTTTAATTTGGCGTTTTGCTGTTCCATAATACACTCTACCAACATACATCTAATGTAATAACATACTGCGCGCTTGTGATAAGGCTCTTTAACAGTGTTGCGTTATGATTATTGTTTGATTATGCACTACAATTAACCAAACGCGCGTAAACAATGTTTTAAATTATTTCTAATTGACTGGATTAAACTCTTGCCAAACTATCTTTCTGAAGCCGAGTATTTAGCGGCTTATAATATTCATGATTATCCCGTGCCGTTGGCCTCGGTGGACGTATGTATTTTTACTTTGCATCAACAAAGCCTCAAAGTGTTATTGGTCAAACGCAAAGAGTATCCACATAAAGATAGATGGGCGTTGGCTGGAGGTTTTATTGATATTCAACAAGATACGCACCTAGAACATACCGCCTTACGCACATTAGTCAAAAAAACAGGCGTGACTACGCCCTATTTGGAACAATTAGCCACCATTGGCAACAACCAACGCGACCCACGCGGTTGGTCAATGACGGCCGTATATTTTGCGATGATTCCCCATGTTGAATTGCTGCAAACAGGCACTGAGCTGAGTCAATGGAGCGATGTGAGTTTAGCTATAAACCTAGATTTAGCCTTTGACCATCGTCAGTTATTACAGTTGGCTTTGGAGCGAGTTCGCGCTAAAGTGTTATATAGCTTAATTCCTGCTCATTTAATTTCAGCTCCTTTTACCCTCACCGAGCTACAACGTGCTTATGAAATTATTATGGGGCATGAGATAGAGAAGAAATCATTTAGAAGGCGTTTAGAACGTGAGCAAGTGTTACATGAGACTGGCCAAATAAAACAAGAAGGAGCTGGTCGCCCTGCTGCCTTATACACCTTAAAGCCAGAATGTGCCGATTTTAATTTTAAGCGGCAATTAGAGTCCGAATAACCGTTACAGCTTTTGAGAGTACCTTTATGAGCACCCTAGAACAAGCCCAACAAAACGTAAACACCCTAAGTAAAAAGCCCTCCAACGAGCATCTTTTGTTCCTGTACGCGCACTACAAACAAGCCACAGCAGGAGATTGTGTAGGCAAACGCCCTGGTATGTTAGATGTGACTGGACGCATGAAGTTTGATGCTTGGGCAAAACTCAAAGGGCTGAGCAAAACAGATGCCGAGGCGCGATATATTGCTAAGGTCAACGAATTATTGGCCGCTGATGGCAAATAACCGTTTAGGACTTACGCATTTAACCGAAATTAGCGCGTTTTGCACCCTCACCCTCGCTTAGTCCTCCCCTCCTTTTCTACCCGAAGGTTGGGGGAGGCTTTTCACAACACACTTATTTTGACTGCACTCAACACAAGCTTTCAATGAAATTCCTTAGCCCTGATTTGTCTAGCCTTTGTTTAGCTTTTATTTTTAGTTTAACCCCCTACCCTAGCCTTGCAAGACGTGATAAATTCGCCAAAAAAAATTTATGGTGTTTATTAAAAACTATTATATCTCTGCTTACTTAATAAACGTGCTACTGCTCTAGAAGCCAATATGAAAAACAACAAAAACTTGCTGCCTACAAAGCTACTGTGCCTCGCTTTGGCTGTGTTTACTACAACTGCTCATGCCGCCAAAAATGACGATTTTGAGGATCCGACGGAATACCTTCCTTACAACGAAAAGAAGCCTAATGAATGGTCACTTATCAAAGACGACCAACGTCACAAAATCAAAACCTATTCTAAGCAAGAAGACAACCGTCGCTTTCGTTCTTTTAAAGTACAAGGTCTGTTAAAAGGCTCTTTAGAAGCCGCTGCTCGTTGTCAATTTGACATTGAGGGAATAACAGGATGGTATATGAATTCCGCCGATGCAAAAATTCTAAAAAAAGTCAGCGATACCGAATATTATTTTTATTTTCGGGTTAAAATGCCGCTTGGTGTTCCACACCGCGACGTGGTTATCAATGCTAAGATACAGCCTTACTCAACAAAGACGGGCTTTTTAGGTATTACATACACTTCTGCCCCAGATTTTATACCTGTTAAGCAAGGCGTTATTCGTATGCCTGCTTATGAAACCGCGACTAAACTCACACCTCTTGGCGATAATACTGTCGAAGAACATTTAGAAGGGTATGTTGACCCCGGTGGAACAGGTTTGCCTATTTGGCTTGTTAACTATATTCAGCGTCGTACCCCTTACGCCAATATGATTGGTCGTCAACGTGCCATTGGTAAATGTGCCGAAAGCAGTAGTCCTGTCCCTTTTAAGTATAAAGAGTGATGCTGCAATAGCATTAGCCAATACCAACAAAAAAGCCTCATCATTACGATGAGGCTTTTTTTCGTTTAGCACGATTTGGCTAATCAGTGCGGTAAAATCAACAACTTAGCCATACGAATTACTTCGATAGCTGGTTGTGGATACATACCTAACAATAACACTAAACCAGCAACACCTAAGACTATAATACCGCCAGTACGTTGTCCCCAATCGTTAGCCGCATCATGTTTAGGCATACCAGAAGCAGCCATATAAAGGGTGACCATGACTCGTAAATAATAATACAAGCCAATCGCACTACCTAAAATCACCACGCCTAACAACCACCAGTTGCCAGTATTCACACCGGTTAACATCACATAAAACTTACCAATAAAGCCTGCAGTTAACGGAATACCTGCTAAAGACAACATCATCACTGTCATCACTGCGGTTAAATAAGGACGACGCCAAAATAAACCACGATAGTGATGTAAGCTGTCAGCATCTTCGTCGTCTTTACCTTGTGACATTAAAGTCACCACACCGAAAGCACCTAAAGAGGTTAACACGTAAGTTAACAAGTAAACATGTACCGTTTCTAACGCTGTACCGCCACCAGACGCTAAAGCCACCAATAAGTAACCTAAGTGGGCAATTGAGGAATAACCCAATAAACGCTTTAAGTTAGTTTGCATTAATGCCAATAAGTTACCCAATAAAATGGATAAAACGGCAATTACGCTAAACACTTCGCGTAATGGCAAGGTAAATTCAAACGGTGTTTCAACTAAAAAGCGAACCAACACCGCAAATACAGACACTTTACCAATGGTAGCTAAAAACGCACCAACAGGTGCTGGTGAGCCTTGATAAACATCGGGTGTCCATAAATGGAACGGTGCTAAAGACAATTTAAAACAAATCGCAATCACAATCATGCCAACGCCAAAAGTGGCTAAATGGCCGATGGGTGCACCACCGCCTAATTGTTCGCTGACACCTGAGAAGGCTAATGTGCCTGTTTGGGCATAAATTAATGCCATACCAAACAACATAAAAGCAGAAGCCGTTGCGGATAACACCATGTATTTGATGCCACTTTCTAAGGAGCGACTACGATGATGAGTATAAGCAACCATGCCATACACAGGCACAGACATTAACTCTAAACCAATAAAGAATGAGGCCATGTGACGGCTACAAACCAATACCAAAGCACCTGCGGTTGCAATCAACAACAACAAATACATTTCTTCACGGTTGTTTTTGTAACTATCAATAAAAGCATGGGTTAAGGTGGAACAAGCCAATGCTGCCACCAAAATCAAAGCCATATAAAAATAAGCGAAATTATCAACGACCAATAACGGCGTAATGGCTGTCGGTGCTGTACCTTGCCAAACTAAAGCAATCACTGAAGCCAAGGCAAGGTTTAAACCCACCACTGTGATCGTTGCATTCCACCAATGATGACGCAAGAAGGCAATTGCCAACATCACCACAACCGTTGTTGCACCCAAAATGCCAACTGGCAACAGAGGTAAAAAAGTCTCAAAAGTCAGATTCATAATAACCTCAGGGAGCCAATGTGGGTGCTGGGGTATTGATTACAGCAGGCACAGTGATGGCTTTTGGAGCATAAATTTGCTCAATTCGTGCCATTGATGCTTGCGATACATTTAATACAGGTTGTGGATATAAACCTAAAAACACCAATATACCCACTAAACTGACCACTAATGCCAATTCACGACCTGATAAATCGGGCAGTTTTTCGTCAGATTTTGCCTGACCAAATAAGGCACGGTGGATCATAATTAAGGAGTAAACACCTGCCAAAATTAAACTGGCAGTGGCAATAATGGTGATTAACGGCACAACCTTAAATGCACCCAACAAAATCAAGAATTCACCAATAAAGTTTGCTGTACCAGGAATCCCTAATAAAGCGGCGGCAAATACCATTAATAACGCAGGTAAATAGCTAAAACGTCCCCACAAACCACCCATTTCACGCAAGTCACGGGTGTGGATACGCTCATACAATTGGCCAGATAAAATAAACAAACCACCCGCACAAATACCATGTGCCAACATCTGAATCACTAAACCTTGTAAGGTTAATAAGTTACCAGAGTAGATACCAATCAACACAAAACCCATGTGGGAAATACTGGTATAAGCAATTAAACGTTTAATATCGGTTTGGGCAAAAGCCAAGAATGCACCATAAAATACGCCAAAAATACCCAACCACATGGCGATTGGTGCAAATTCAGCAGAGGCATTCGGGAAGAATGGCAAACCAAAACGCAATAAACCATAAGCCGCTGTTTTTAACAAAATACCTGCTAAGTCAACACTACCTGCGGTAGGGGCTTGGGCATGGGCATCTGGCAACCAAGAGTGAACTGGCACAATCGGTAACTTAACGGCAAAAGCGACAAAAAACGTCAACATCAACGCCATTTCTAAATTAGGTGTCATGTATTGATGTGCACCTAATAAGGCATCGTAATCAAAACTTAATACGCCTGTTGCTTGGTAATTGACTAACACTAAAGCCAAAATACCCACCAACATAATCAAGCCGCCAGCTTGGGTAAAAATAAAGAACTTATTAGCTGCATAAATACGGCTTTTACCATCAGAGCCTGCATGACCCCATAAGGCAATTAAGAAATAAACAGGAACTAACATCATCTCCCAAAAGAAGAAGAATAAGAACATGTCTAAAGAAATGAATACGCCAATAACACCACCCAAACTCCATAATAAGTTAAGGTGGAAGAAGCCAACATGACGTTGAATTTCTGTCCAAGAACAGCCAATGGCCATAATACCCAATAAGCCTGTTAACATGACCATGAGCAAAGACAAGCCATCTAAGGCCAAATGGATACTCACACCTAAGTGAGGAATCCATGTATAGCGTTCTTCTAATTGCCAATGCGGCGCTGTACCAACAGTTGCATTTGCCAAAGAGTAATCACCCTGCATCCACAACTGACAACCTAAACCCAACACTGCTGCCATACTAATTAAGGCAATCCAGCGTGGAACACCGAGGCCAAGCTTTTCGCCGACCCAACACAAGAAACCACCAATAAAGGGGATTAAAATCAGTGCTGAAAGAATCATGGTCTTGACTTAGCCTCTTAGATTTAATTGTAGATACAACACCATGCCTAGCACTAAAACTGCA
Source organism: Moraxellaceae bacterium (assembly GCA_024234595.1). Classification (GTDB taxonomy): domain Bacteria; phylum Pseudomonadota; class Gammaproteobacteria; order Pseudomonadales; family Moraxellaceae; genus Agitococcus. The sequence continues at coordinate 137,288 of JACKNZ010000006.1, forward strand.
CCAAGCAATACACTGGCTGTGTACCAACGTAAACGGCCATTTTCGGATGTGCTGACGGCACTATGTCCTAAACGGGCAAGACGGGGAATCAAACCAATGGCTTTATCAATACCGTCATGACGATTTAAATGGGCAATCAATAAATAAGGCTTAACGAATAACCAGTTATATAACCAGTCAAAACCCCAACCATTCATCCACAAACGAGACAAGGCATTACCCACTGCACTATTTGCTAAAGCAGTTGGAACACGACGTTCACCCATAAATAACGCAGCACCAATCGCCAAGCCCACTAAACCTGTACCAATGGCTAAGATTTCAACAAAATGTTTGGTTTCTTCGCTAATTGGACTGGCAAAAGCTGGCAATACACCTTCTAAAGGCTGATGAATAAATGCACCTACGCCAGTAGATAACACTAATAACACCCCTAAAGGTAACCAGTAAGAAACGCCATGAATTTCATGGGCATGACCATTTTCTTTGCCGTGGAACACAATATAAATTAAGCGGAAGGTATAAATAGAGGTAAACAAAGCACCGACTAAACCTGCCCAAAATAAATCGGTATTACCACTGGCGTAGGCTTGCAACAAAATCGCATCTTTACTGTAGAAACCTACAGTGATGAATGGGAACGCTGCCAATGCACCGCCACCAATCAAGAAACAGGCATAGACAAAAGGAATCTTTTTGTACAAACCGCCCATTTTGAAAATGTTTTGCTCATGGTGACAAGCAATAATTACCGCACCTGCGGATAAGAACAATAAGGCTTTAAAGAAGGCATGAGTCATTAAGTGGAAAATTGCCGCATGCCATGCACCCACACCCAAAGCTAAGAACATATAACCAATTTGGCTCATGGTTGAATAAGCCAACACACGTTTGATGTCGGTTTGTACTAAAGCAGAGAAACCTGCTAACACTAAGGTGACTGCACCCACGACACCCACTAAGTGTAAAACTTCTGGGGTCATTAAGAACAAACCATGGGTACGTGCAATTAAATACACACCAGCGGTAACCATTGTTGCTGCGTGGATCAATGCAGAAACAGGTGTTGGGCCAGCCATCGCATCCGCCAACCATGTTTGTAATGGTAATTGTGCTGATTTACCCACCGCACCACCTAATAACATTAAGGTAGCAAAGACCAACATCGGGTCATTAGCTTGCCAATGGGTTGGTGCTAATTTAACGATTTGCTGAATGTCTAAAGTGCCTAGTTCTTTAAATAAAATAAATAAACCAATGGCCATAAACACATCACCCACACGCGTGACGGTGAATGCTTTAATCGCTGCTTCGCCATTGGCTTTGTCAAAATAGTAGAAACCAATTAATAAATAACTACAAACGCCTACCCCTTCCCAACCTAGGTACAACAGCACTAAGTTGTCACCTAACACCAATAACAACATACTGGCAACAAATAGGTTCATATAAGAGAAGAAGCGTTCAAAGCCGTTTTCACCACGCATATACCATGAGGCAAATAAGTGAATGAAAAAGCCAACACCCGTTACTACACCCAACATGGTTAAGGACAAACCGTCTAAATGCAAACCAAAACTGGCGTTAAAGTCGCCAATTTGCATCCATGTCCACAAGGTTTGCACATAAGAGCCGCCTTGTGGCACGTTTTGTAAGAAGTCCATGCCCACATATAAAGCTGTCAAAGCGGATAAGCCCATCGAGCCAACACCAATCACTGCCGCGACGTTTTCAGACAAACGTTGGCGGAATGAGGCTAACAACAAAAATCCCACTAAGGGGAAAACAAAGGTTAAATAAAGTAAGTTCATCCGCGCATCTCACTTGCCACATCAATATCGAGCGAATGATGGCGACGATAAAACTGCAACACAATGGCCAAGCCAATGGCAGCTTCGGCAGCAGCTAAGGTTAAAATTAAGATAAACATGACTTGGCCATCAGGTTGTGCCCAACGACTACCTGCAACAACAAACGCTAAGGCTGCTGCATTCATCATCACTTCTAAACACATCAACATAAAGAGGATATTACGGCGCACAATCACGCCAACTAACCCCAGTACAAAGAGCGTGGCCGCGAGTGCCAAACCGTGCTCCATGGGTATTGCTATCATACCTGTACCGCCTTTTTGCCTAGGCGCATTGCGCCATTTAATTTGAAATCGTTAATTAATCTTCGTGTTTGCCTAAATGGTAAGCTGCCACTAAAGCCCCTAATAATAATAATGAGGCTAATTCGACCACCAACAGATAAGGGCCAAATAACGACACCCCAACTGCTTTGGCATCAACCATTTGATACCCTGTTTGATGGTCATGGCTTTGACTTAACAAGTACACCATTTCGGCTAATAAAATTGCGGCTAAGGCACTTGCACCAAACCAAGCTTGTGGACTCATCCATTGCTTTTCTTGGTTAACGGTGTGTTGTCCCAAATTGAGCATCATCACCACAAACACAAACAACACCATAATTGCGCCTGCATAAACAATGATTTCGAGCGCTCCCGCAAATGGTGCCCCCAACATAAAGAAAATCATGGCCACGGCTAATAAAGACACAACTAAGTTTAATAACGCATGAATTGGGTTGCTGTTGCTAATCACACGCACCGTACTAAATACGGCAATGGCAGCAACGAGATAAAAAAGTATCATTTCCATTTTTAACCTCGGCTTATGGCAACAAGCTTTTAACGTCAACAGGAGCTGATTCGTTTTGGGCTTCGCCTTTGGCTTTACCCGCAACCGCCATACCTGATACACGATAGAAGTTATAGTCTGGATTTTTACCGCCACCCGAAATTAATAAGTGTTCTTTTTCATACACTAAATCTTGACGATTAAATTCGGCCATTTCAAAGTCTGGCGTTAATTGAATCGCGGTGGTTGGGCAAGCTTCTTCACACATGCCACAAAAAATACAGCGTGAGAAGTTAATACGGAAAAACTCTGGATACCAACGACCATCGGCGGTTTCTGTTTTCTGTAAGGAAATACAACCTACAGGACAAGCAACCGCACACAGGTTACAGGCCACACAACGCTCTTCACCATCAGGATCGCGGGTTAAGACGATACGACCACGATAACGTGGTGGTAAATAGACTTTTTCTTCTGGGTATTGAATGGTGTCACGCTTACGAAAGCCATGACTAAATACCATAAGCATACTGCGGACTTGTGTCCCTGCGCCTTTGATAATAGAAATTAAATTCATGCTGCTGAACCCCATGTCAAAATCACGGCGGCGGTTACTAAAAGGTTGAGTAACGTGACGGGCAAACAAAATAACCAACTAAATTTCATCACTTGGTCATAACGTGGACGCATCAACGAGCCACGGACTAACACAAATAACATGATGAAAAAGGCTGTTTTACCAGCAAACCAAAGAAATGGTGGAATAAAATCTAAGAAGGAAAATAATGGCAACCAACCACCCAAAAACAAGGTCGTTAACATGGCTGAAACCACAACTACTGCCACATATTCACCCACGAAAAACATACCCCATTTCATACCAGAGTATTCAATATGATAACCGTCAGCCAATTCTTGTTCGGCTTCGGGTTGGTCAAATGGATGACGGTGAGTCACCGCAATACCTGCGACTAAGAAGGTACAAAAGCCCAAGAACTGCGGAATAATGTTCCACATACCTTGTTGGGCTTCAACAATTTCACGCATATTAAACGAGCCAGCTTGGGCAACAACACCCATTAAGGCTAAGCCCATAAACACTTCATAACTCAAGGTTTGTGCGGCAGCACGTAAACCACCTAATAACGAGTATTTGTTATTAGATGACCATGCCGCAAACATCACGGAATAAACTGCTAAGCCTGCCATACCAAAGAAGAATAACAAACCAATGTTTAAATCAATTACCCCCCATGTGGGTGTAATCGGTACAACCGCCATCGACAACAACACGGTTCCCATGGCAATCGCTGGTGCTAATCTAAAGGTTAACTTATCGGCAAAGGGCGGTGTCCAGTCCTCTTTGAAGAACATTTTGAGCATGTCGGCAGCAATTTGGAACATACCATAAGGGCCAACACGGTTTGGGCCATAACGGTCTTGCCACCAAGCCAATAAACGACGCTCAATAAAACTTAATAAAGCCGCTAAAATAACCGTGGCAAGCAAAATCACCACGGCTTGTGCAACAGCGACCAAGGTCGCTACGATTTCGGGCGTAAGCCAATCAAACATTATGCGCCCTCCCCTGTTACTGTCACCCATTCATTACCTTGAACCACAGGCACACCCGCTAAACCGATCGGTAAACCAATCGTACCTTCGGCTTGGGCTTCATCAATACGTGCGGTTAATTTAAGCAATTTCATGTTTAAACCAACAATCACCGTTTGATGATCGGCAACACGCAAACGCTGAGCATCGGCGGAGGCTAAAGACACATAAGCTTGTGGAAGTCGGCTTTCCATAACTGGTGCACGTGCAGATAATTCATCGCTACCAAAAATATGATGAATCGGTTGCACTAAGAATTTATCGGCAGCAGGAGTAAACGCAGCAGGAATGTTTTTGGTATAACCGCCCGCTTGACGGGGTAAGTTATCAAACAAACGCACACCCGCATCACCTGAACGTAAATGGCCACCCACTTCATCTTGGAATTTGTTCCATGCTTGTGGAGAGTTCCAACCTGGTGCCCACGCAAACGCGGTTAACGCACCTGCGTTTTGTGTGCCGACATAACCTTCCATTGAGAAGGCTAAAGCACTGTCTTGGTCTTGTGGCTGACGGGGTTCATGGACGCTGATGTTGGCACGCATAGCGGTACGACCACTATAACGACGTGGTTCACGCGCTAATTTTAAGCCTTTAATACGGAAAGAAGCATCAGGTGCAGCGTCTTTAATCGCGGCTAAACTGGGCACACCCACAACCAAGCTATCAATCACTTCGTCTAATTGTGTCCAGTTAATGTCTTTCGCTTCAATGCCTGTATGCAAGGCATGTAACCAACGCCAACCTTCTTTAATTTGCTGTTCGGGTTTGTAATAAGAGGCTTCGTAAACTTGGAAGAAACGCTGAGCGCGGCCTTCGTTGTTAACCACTGTGCCATCACCTTCAGCAAAACTAGCCGCTGACAAGACGATATGCGCTTTGTCAGTGGTTGCAGTTTGTTGATGATCCAACACAATCACTTGTTTGGTGGCTTGTAATGCCGCATCAACCACACCCGCAGGTACGCGGCGATATAAATCGTTTTCGACAATCACCACCGCATCATAATGAGCTGCTTTTAAGCTCGCCAACGCTGTCTCTAAGTCTTGGCCACCCAATAAGCTAACACCCAAGCTATTCACTTCAGGAACGACTAAGGTAATTGCCGCTTTTTTGCCTTTGACTAATAACGCTTGCACAATATTAGCTGCCGCTAATAATAAGTCTTCACTGGCTGCCGATGTGCCTGCAACCACTAAAGGTTGTTCAGCGGCTAATAAATCAGCGGCAATCTTTTTCGCCCACGCTAAGGCTTCAACACTCATATTCGGGACGGCAGGCGCATTGTCATCAATGGCATGAGCCACGGCAAAACCTAAACGTGCTTGGTCAGGAATCGCCGCAAAACAGGTTTCTTGCGCCACATCATCTAAACGTGTGCCGCTTAAACTGGTGATATACAGCGGTGACAATTCATGCTGAGCAATGTTTTTGACCGCAAATTGATGCCAATCACTGGTTTTACGCTCGGCGGCTAATTGTTCGGCTTTGTTTTTGATACTTTGACGTAAAGCTAAAGCAATACGTGGTGCGGTTTGGGTGACATCTTCGCCCAATACTAACACCGCATCTTTATCTTCAATCGCACGTAAAGACGGTGTATCAATACCTTCGGTTTGTAAAATTTTGCTGACTAAAGCCACACGCGCTTGTTCAGCCGCAGTCATACCTGTAGAAAAGTTGGCTGCACCAACCAATTCACGTAAGGCAAAGTTGGTTTCTAGGCTAGCGCGAGGTGAGCCAATACCTAAGACTTTTTTGCCTTTTAACTGAGCAATGGCGGTATCTAAGGCATTATCAACGCTAGTTACTGTTAGGCTTGAACCTTGACGAATCAAGGGTTGACGCGGACGGTCTTCGCGGTTGACATAACCATAACCAAAACGACCACGGTCACATAAGAAATAATGGTTTACCGCACCGTTATAACGGTTTTCGATACGGCGTAATTCGCCATAACGCTCACCTGGACTGGTGTTACAACCGACTGAACATTGTTGGCACACACTTGGCGCAAACTGCATATCCCATTTACGGTTATAACGCTCGGAATGGGTTTTGTCGGTAAATACGCCTGTCGGGCAAACTTCGACTAAGTTACCCGAAAATTCACTTTGTAAAGTACCGCTTTCTGGACGACCAAAATAGACGTTATCATGTGCGCCATACACCCCTAAATCTTCGCCACCTGCGTAGTCTTTGTAATAACGTACACAACGATAACAAGCGATACAACGATTCATTTCGTGGCTAACAAATGGCCCTAAATCTTGATTTTGATGCGTACGTTTGGTAAAGCGATAACGCCGACGGTCGTGACCTGTCATCACCGTCATATCTTGCAAATGACAGTGGCCACCTTCTTCACAGACTGGACAGTCGTGTGGGTGGTTAGTCATTAACCATTCCACAACACTGGCTCTAAACTCTTTGGCTTCGGCATCATCAATCGAAATAAAGGTGTTGTCGGTGGAGGGAGTCATACACGACATCACCAAACGACCACGTTTATCTTCGGCATTGGCGTATTGTTTAACTGCACATTGCCTACAAGCACCGACACTGCCCAAGGCAGGATGCCAACAAAAATAAGGAATGTCTAAACCTAAAGACAAACAGGCTTGAAGCAGGTTATCAGCACCATCAACATCATACTGTTTGCCATCTACATGAATCGTTGCCATGCTTATTTACCCATTTACCATCGCATCTTTGGCGATGCCTTGTTCAAATTCGGAACGGAAATACTTTAATGCACTCATCAAGGGTTCCATTGCACCAGGTGCATGAGCGCAAAAGGTTTTGCCAATCCATAAATCACGGGTCAGTTTGCTGAGTTGCTCAATATCTTCGGGGCGACCTTCACCACGCTCTAAAGCACGCAGGATTTTTACCCCCCACGGCAAACCATCACGACATGGCGTACACCAACCACAAGACTCTCGTGCAAAAAACTCTTCAAGATTACGCAATACCGAAATCATGTTTTGTTTGTCATCAACCACCATAATTAAGCCAGTCCCCATACGGCTGCCTGCTTTCATAATGGTGTCGTAATCCATGGCTAAATCGAGATGTTCAGGCATTAAAAAGTCGGTTGATGCGCCACCTGGTAACCAACATTTTAGGTTAAGGCCATCTTTCATACCGCCTGCATGCACTTCTAACAATTCACGTGCGGTTGTGCCAATGGGTAACTCCCAAACGCCTGTACGTTTAGCACGACCAGAAACACCATATAATTTAGTGCCTGCATCGGGACTTTTGCCTTCAGATAAACCTTTAAACCAGTCTGCACCACGCATAATGATGGGCGCGATGTTACATAAGGTCTCAACGTTGTTTACAATCGTGGGTTTACCCCATGCCCCTGCAATTTGGGGAAAAGGTGGTTTGGCACGTGGATTAGCACGACGGCCTTCTAAAGAATTAATTAATGCGGTTTCTTCACCACAAATATAACGCCCTGCGCCTGTATGCACATATAAGTCCATACTCCAGCCAGAGCCTAAAATATTGTTACCTAAATAACCTGCGGCTTTGGCTTGCTCAATGGCCGCATTTAAGCGGTCTGCCGCTAAAATATATTCGCCACGCAAGAAGATATAAGCGCGAGTGGCTTGAATGGCATAACCTGCCACAATCATCGCTTCCACTAATTGATGGGGCAATTTTTCCATCAATAAGCGGTCTTTGAATGTACCGGGTTCCATTTCGTCGGCGTTACAGACAAGGTATTTCACGCCTGCGTCTTCGCCCATCGGAATCAAGCTCCACTTTACGCCTGTTGGGAAGCCTGCACCGCCCCGTCCGCGTAAATTGGCATCTTTGACCAGTTTTTGTACGTCTTGTGGCGACATCTGTTTAATGGCTTTGTGGACTGCGGCATAACCTTCTAAAGACTCATAGGTCTTAATATCGGTAATGGCCTCACCATGCTGGAGTCGCCATGTTAATGGCCGAGTGTCGGCAGAAACCACTGTCATTGGTACTGCTCCAATAAAGAAGAAACTTGTTCGATGCTGACTGGCCCGTGGGTGTCTTCGTTAATCATTAACGTTGGCCCTTTGTCACAGTTACCTAAACAGCAAATCGGTAATAAGGTAAAACGGTTATCTGGCGTGGTTTGGCCATAATCGATGTTTAATTGCTGTTTAATTTCAGCAATTAAATCTTCATAACCTGTTAAAAAACAGCCAATACTGTCGCAAACCATAATCACGTTTCTGCCGACTGGCTTACGAAAAATCTTGTTATAAAACGTGGCAACGCCATCGACATCGGCAGCAGGGATTTTAATAATATCGGCAATGGCATAAATGGCACTGTCAGGTACCCAACCATGCTTCTTTTGCACAATTTTTAGCGCATCAATAGACGCTGCACGAGAATCTTCATAATGCTCAAGGGCATGTTCAATATCATGACGCTCTTGTTCAGACATCACATAACCGTCAGTAAATTTGGGACGGCGACTAGTACAAATAATCATCTTTTAAAATCCCCAATTAACGGTCAACGTCAGCCATCACAAAGTCGATACTGGCTAAATAAGCAATCAAGTCTGGAATCATGCTGCCATTAATGACCGATGGAATTTGCTGTAAATGGGCAAAACTTGGTGTACGAATCCGCGTACGATAACTCATGGTGGCGTTATCACTGGTCAAATAATAACTATTGATACCTTTAGTGGCTTCAATCAATTGGCAGGCTTCACCTGCGGGCATGACTGGCCCCCACGATACACTCAAGAAGTGGGTAATCAAGGTTTCAATGTGTTGTAAGGTTTTTTCTTTGGGTGGTGGACAGGTTAACGGATGGTCAGCCTTATAATCACCTGCAGGCATATTTTCTAAACACTGTTTGATAATACGAATACTTTGACGCATTTCTTCGATACGCACCAAACAACGGTCGTAGGCATCGCCGTTATGGGCAATTGGCACTTCAAAGTCAAAGTTTTCATAACCAGAGTAGGGACGTGCTTTACGCAAATCGTAATCAATACCTGTGGCACGTAAACCAGCACCTGTCACACCCCATGCAATCGCTTGTTCGCTATTGTATTGGGCAGTCCCAATGGTACGCGCACGTAAAATACCGTTTTTAATCGCGGCTTTGACGTATTCATCCAAACGTTTGGGCAACCATTCGACAAATTCACGCACCAATCTGTCCCAACCTTGCGGTAAATCGTGGGCAACACCACCAATACGGAACCATGCAGGGTGCATACGACCGCCTGTAATGGCCTCGATGACATCATAGGCTTTCATACGGTCGGTGAACATAAAGAAGATGGGCGTCATACCACCGACGTCTTGAATATACGTACCCAAGAACAATAAATGACTGGTAATACGGAAAAATTCCGCCATCATCACCCGAATGGTTTGTACGCGTGCAGGCACTTTAATCCCTGCCAACTTTTCAACGGCCAAGACATAGGGCAAGTTGTTCATTACCCCACCGAGGTAGTCGATACGGTCGGTATAAGGAATAAAACTATGCCATGACTGGCGTTCGGCCATTTTTTCCGCGCCACGATGGTGATAACCAATATCTGGTACACAATCAATGATTTCTTCACCGTCTAATTGCAAGACGATACGAAACGCACCATGTGCAGAAGGATGGTTAGGGCCTAAGTTGAGGAACATAAAGTCCTCATCTTTGGTGCCACGTTTCATGCCCCACTCTTCAGGGTTAAAACGTAAGGCTTCTTGCTCAGCATCTTGTTTGGCGGCATCGAGCATGAACGGATCAAATTCGGTAGCACGTGCTGGATAATCTTTGCGTAAAGGATGACCTGTCCATGTACGTGGCAACATAATACGCACTAACAGAGGGTGGCCATCAAACTCAATACCAAATAAGTCCCAGACTTCACGTTCATACCAGTTGGCATTTGGCCAAATGTTAATGACGGACGGTACATGTAAGCTATCAGCAGACAAGGCAACTTTAATCCGCACATCACTATTACGCTCAATAGAGAGTAAATGATAAAACACGGTAAAGTCAGCCGCGGGCAAACCATAACGATGTTGACGCAAACGCTCATCCATCGCACTCAAGTCATACAACATGCTATAAGGACGGGAAACATGACGCAAAAAGCGTAATACTTCGACTAATTTATCACGCCCCACCCATAAGGTTGGCACATCATCTTTGGTAGATTGCAACACAAAAGTCTCAGCACCAAATTGCGCATATAATTCACGCACAACCTCTGGTAGCTGAGCAGTCACAGCAGTATCTTCAGCCATTTATTGAGCCATCGCTAAAATTAAAAATCTGTTCACCCACACCAACGCCACACCGCAAAAAGCCATCTTCTTGCCAATAGGTAGCGCGTCGCCGTGAGTCCGTGTATTACACTTGGTCAGGTGTACGCAAGTTGGTGACTTGGATACGCTCCGCTTGTTTAACATCACGTTCGGCTGGCATCACAGGACGATATACCCCTTGATCACCACCGACCCATGTTAATGGGCGACGTTCTTTACCAATAGATTCTTGCAATAACATTAAACCTTGTAAAAAGGCTTCGGGACGTGGTGGACAACCCGGAATATACAAATCCACAGGCAAGAATTTATCTACACCTTGTACCACCGAATAAATGTCGTACATACCACCCGAGTTGGCACAAGAACCCATAGAGATAACCCATTTAGGTTCTAACATTTGCTCATATAAACGCTGCACAACAGGTGCCATTTTAATAAAACAAGTACCTGCAACCACCATTAAGTCAGCTTGACGGGGTGAAGCACGAATAACTTCTGCACCAAAACGCGCCAAATCGTGTGGCGCGGTAAAGGCGGTGGCCATTTCGACATAACAGCACGACAAACCAAAGTTATATGGCCATAAGGAGTTTTTACGCCCCCAGTTAATTGCGCCATGTAACATATCTTCGAGCTTGCCCATATAAATATTTTTATGAACATGCTCTTCGAGCGGGTCACGGACGATTTCTTTAGGTGCAGGATAACGCTGCGGATTATTAGGGTCGATGCGCGTTAAGGTGTAATCCATCAGTCAAAACCTCAAGATAAGGTTTGTTGGCGGGGCTTTTGTTTACGGCGACGTGCTTCGGCAGTCCAATCCAGTGCGCCCAACTTCCAGATATAAATTAAGCCAGCTAACAACACAAAAATAAAAATAAAAGCTTCAATAAATCCAGCCCAACCGCTTTCGCGTACTGATACCGCCCACGCATACAAAAACAGAGCTTCAATATCAAAAATCACGAAAAACATGGCAATTAAATAGAATTTGGCAGAGAAACGAATACGCGCACCACCTGCTGGCACAATACCTGATTCAAACGGCTCATTGGTGGCACGACCTTTAGCCTTACCACCCAACCAAACAGGAATGGCCAACATAAAGGTACAAATAAAAATGATACCAAAAATATAAATGGCAAAAGACCAGTTATGCGCCATTGCATCAACAGGGGACATGCAGGGGACTCCTAGCACTTATAGCGGGGAAATTGACAGATTTAATGTAAACAGGTGTAAAGCTCTGTTACATACAATTACACTTATTGTACTACAGATAGCATTATTTTTACTAGATGCCATTTTGAGGTTGAACAAGATCAAAAACACTACAACTCCCCTCATTGCGGGAGGAGTTAAGCATGATCGTGAGATTATTCGTCACGAATGGTAAACATAATGGGGGCTTTGGGGTCATTGTATTGCGGCAAAAATAACATCCGACGCAAGCCCATCATATTGGCATAAGGGCCTTTACCTTGTGCAAAGTTAACTGCCCAGCTTGGTGCTAAACCGCCTGGATGAATATAGCCTTCGGACTCTAATTTGGTCTTAGTGTTATTGTCTTGCGGAATCCACTTGACCGTATAATCTTCGGCCAACATTCGCACATAAGGGGGTCGAACAGGCAAATAATCAGGTAAAGCAGTAAATTTGAGACCTACATAGGGCTTTTTCTTAGTAATTGGGTCAATCGTTACCTTTAGAATCACATCTCTATCGGGGGTACCAATCGGTGCATCGTGTACCATGTAAAAAATATACTCGCGATCGCTGATTTTTTTGAGCATTTTGGCTTCCATCGTCGCAAAATACCAACGAGTAAAGTTGTCTATATCAAACTGGATACGAGCCAAGGTTTCGACAGGCGCATCTAACAGTGCTTCTACCTTAAACGAGCGCACTGCCTGACCATCCTCATTTTTAACATACACTTTAATATTGTGGCGGTTATCATTTTTTTGTAAGCGCCATTCATTTTTATTGCCTGAATCACGCAATTCATCTAAATCACCTATCGCAGCCAATGCACTGGTACTGACCAACAATAAGCTTGCTGCTGTTAAATGACGTAACGACATATTTGTAGCCTCATCAAGAGAGCTTTACGCTAACGGTTTATATTATCCTTCGTCAATCATGTGGCCAATCCAAACCTAATGACACTTTTGTCCACCATATTAAATATGAATCTTTTTTATACAAAAGGCAAATTACTGATTGTTAAAATCAGATATGCCCCTACAAAAATAAGATAAAGCGTGTCAGAAACACCCAAGCCACGTTTTTAAACAAGCTGTGTTGACTCTATCAACAAGCTAACAATCACTGGATATGAGCTTTCTCGTTTGACTTTTTCGAACAAAAATTGAGCTTGTGGCCAAGCCTGCGACAACATCGCTAACCATTGTTTATAACGACCTAGTGCACCCTTTTCGGTGCTTTTGACATAGGCTTCATTAACAACAGGATTAACAACCGCTTGGTGCATATTTTCTAAAAATTTTAACTGCCATTGTACTAATTGCGGCCATGTTAACTCGGCTTGTCGATTTTTTATCATACCGACCAAGTCAGGCCGACTCACCGCACCACGTCCAATCATCACATCTTGACATTGCGACTGCTGCACACACGCTGCCAAACTGGATAAAGAATCCACATCACCATTGGCAATCACAGGCAAGCTCACTGTTTGACGAATATTGGCTAGTTCATGCCAGTGGGCTGGTGGCCGATAGCCATCAGCTTTAGTACGAGCATGAACCGTTAACCAACTTGCACCTGCACTTTCAATAGCCGAAGCATTATCTAACATCAGTGAACGGTCGTTATAACCCAAACGCATTTTTGCACTGACAGGAATATGGCGCGGTACAGCTTTGCGCACAGCCACAACAATCTGATGTAGGGTCTCTGGCTCTTGGAGTAATACCGCCCCGCCTCGATGCTGATTAACAGATTTGGCAGGGCAACCAAAATTTAAATCAATCGCAGGTGCGCCTAACTCAACAGCAAATTGAGCGTTTTCGGCCAACAACTGTGGGTCACTACCCAAAAGCTGAATATGAACAGGCGTACCAGCTGCTGTTTGACTGTTATGCAATAATTCGGGACAGTATTGATAAAAAATTTTACTGGGCAAGAGGTGTTGCGTAATACGAATAAACTCTGTTACACACCAATCATAACCGTGACCACTTGCAATCGCGGTTAAAATATCACGCATATAAACGTCAGTTAGCCCTTCCATCGGGGCAAGAATAATTTTCATCATCATTAACAAACACAAGCTCAACAACCGCTATTATCTGCTTTCTATGCACAATTGCCATCCACCACAACGGATATTATTTTACCTATACCACGATTCAATGATATAACACCGCCATATTGTTGACCTTATACATAACAACATCATTTTTACGTCCAAAATTTATCAGTATGAAATACGATTTTGACCCTACTAAGCCTGTTGTTCCCATTGCCTATCCTCGCTTGTTACTGGATATGATGGTTGAGCGCGGATTTACACGTCTAGAAATATTAGAGGGGTCTCAACTTGATGAAGCGATATTTGATAAGCCTGAGCACCGTTTAAGTCCAGCACAATTTTTATTTTTGATTTTACGCTGTTTTTATTTAAGCAAAGACCCGTCCTTAGGCTATGAAATGGGCTTGCGTACGCCTGTGACCTCACATGGTTTTTTGGGGTATGGGGTGATGAGTTGTGCCAATTTAGAAGAAGCCATTAAATTAGCCGAACGTTTTGTGCGTTTACGTACTGTGCTAATCACTTTTCGACTCTACACCGATGATGAGTTCGCGATTGTTGAAACCTCGACCAATTATCCAGTTGGTTTGTTACGACAATTTATTTTTGAAAGTTTACTATTAAGTTTGGCACGGGCTGGCAGTTTTATTACGGGCAATGCCATGAATAGTGGTGAAATTCATTTTGACTTTCCTGAGCCGAGTTATTATCAAGCACACAAAGATAAACTGCCACCAACTTTATTTAATCAAGCGGCCAATCAACTACGCTTTCCAAAAGCGTATCTAAAACAAGCCCTTATTATGGCTGACCCTGTGGCGGCAAAATTGGCAGCCGAGCAATGTGAGCGCGAACTGGCTTTGATGGACATCAGTGATGATGTACCTAGCCAAGTCAGAGCGATGCTTAATCATCAACAAGGGCATTACCCACAACTAGAGCAAGTGGCTGAGCGTTTGTTTATGTCTTCACGCACCCTCAAACGGCGTTTACAACAAGCTGGATTAGGTTTTCAACAGTTATTAGACGAAGCGCGTAAACGAGATGCCATTAAACTATTACAAAGCACCTCATTAACAGTGGAACAAATTGCACAGCGGCTTGGCTATACAGACCCTGCCAATTTTAGTCGAGCCTTTAAAAAATGGACGGGCGATAATCCCAGTGCCTTTCGGCCTGAGAGAAAATAAGCTACTTGAGCAATGCCATACGATAGCTTTTTGGCGGCTCGTGATACCAGCGTTTAAAGGCTCTATTAAACGCACTTTGCTCCGAATAACCCAATAACAAGGCAATATCGGTTAACGACAAGGTTTTGTCTTGTAAGTATCGAATCGCTAATTCTCGACGGGTATTTTCTAAAATCTCCTGAAACACCAAGCCTCGCTCTTGTAAACGACGTTGCAAAGTACGCGAAGACAAGGCCAAATGTCCAGCCACGACAGGTAAGGTCGGCTCACCTTGGTGCAGACTTTGCACAATCATATTTTTAAGTTTTTCTTCAAAAACATCAGATTTTGGCAAAACGGCTAGTAAGGCTTCTGCTTGTTGCGATAATAAATCTAATAAAGTGTGATCACTGTGCAATAATGGAACTGATAAATATTCCAAGGGAAAACGAACACAAGTAAAGGTTTTTTCAAAATCGACAGGACAATGAAAATAATCTAAATACACTTGTAGGTTTTTGGGGGTTGGATTAACAAAGCAAACATACGACGGATGAAGCGGCTGACTGGTTAAAATATGTAAAAAACTAAATAACGCAGCGATGGATGTTTCGTCAATTAACGCACCAGGTTTACCGTATTCAACCCCCCAACGTAACTCCATGCCACGCTCGTCAATATGCACACTAAAGGGATTAACGTCATACACTAAACGTTGATAACGTGCAAAACGATTCAGTGCCTCGCCTAAATTTTGGCATGACAACACCAAATACCCCAATACCCCAACATGACGCGGCGCAATCCGTTTGCCAATCGCTAGACCTAAAGCAGTATCATTAACCGCGATTGAGATGCGCTCTAATAAATCAGCCCATAAATGCAACGGAATGCGTGCCTGCTGTCCGTACTGTGCGATTGCTTCATCTAATTCAGGAATTTTAACGCCTTTTTCTTGAACAAAATCGCCTAACATTCCCAACATGGAGCCTGTTAAAAATAAGCCTTTGAACATGATGCGCTCCTCGGTTTGTTGTTATTGGAGTCAGGACTTACGCATTGTGCTGCAATTAGCGCGTTTTGTGAGCATAAAGGCATTAAAAATGCCTAAAATGCGAACAAATAAGCGATAACCGCGTAAGTCCTAAAATGCTATTTTTATGGCGCAAAATGTTAAAATACTACAATCAGACAATTTTGCAAAGTACAAAAAAAGGAGCTTAACGCTCCTTTGAAAACAATGTATATAAAATATACTATTTATTTCAAGCCTAATACATCACGCATATCGTACAAGCCCGCGCTCTTAGTGCCAATCCAAGCCGCCGCACGCACCGCGCCATTGGCAAAATTCATACGGCTGGTGGCCACATGACGTATTTCGACACGCTCACCCTCGCCCATAAAATATACCGTATGGTCACCGACAATATCGCCACCACGAATCGTTTGAAAACCAATCGTTTCGCGGTCACGTACACCTGTATGGCCTGAGCGCGCAAAACAAGCGACCTGTTTTAAGTCACGGCCTAAAGCTGATGCGACAGCCTCACCCATCATCAATGCCGTACCCGACGGCGCATCAACTTTATAACGATGATGCGCTTCTAACACATCAACATCCACGGTATCACCAAAGGCTTTGGCCGCTAACTCTAATAGTTTGAGCGAGACGTTGACCCCCACCGAAAAGTTACCCGAATAAACAATCGGAATATCATGGCTTGCCTCAATCAAAAAGTGTTTTTGTTCTTCGCTTAAACCTGTGGTACCAATCACAATGCCTTTGCCTTCCTGACGGCACAAAGCAACATTAGCAATGGTGGCGGCAGGCGTAGTAAAGTCAATCACCACATCCACTAAGTCTATTTGACTAGCCAATGAGCTGTTGATGCTAATATCCATATGCGGTAAAGCTGCCATTTCACCCGCATCAGCACCAATTAAGGTATTGCCTTCACGCTCAATCGCAGCGGTTAATTTAACATCTTCACGGGCAACAACCGCATGAATTAAGGCACGTCCCATACGGCCTGAGGCACCGCAAATACCTATTTTTGTGTTAGCTGTGGGCATATCCCTCTCCAAATATAAAGTTTTTTAGTCACAAGATGATTGATACTTTAACTAAGAAAACAAGTCTTTGACACTATCAAAAAACGATTTTTTGTTAGGCGATTGTTTATCGTTACCTTCTAAAGAGTCATGGAACTCGCGTAACAACTCTTTTTGACGGCTGTTCAAATTAACAGGTGTTTCGATAATAACTCGACACAACATATCCCCTGCATCATAAGCACGCACAGGTTTTACGCCTTTGCCACGCACTCTAAATACTTTGCCAGATTGTGTGCCTTCGGGAACTTTAATTTTGACACGGCCATCTAAAGTGGGGACTTCGATGTCTGCACCTAAAGCAGCATCCACAAAGCTAATTGGCACTTCGCAATACAAGTCTGCGCCATCACGCTTAAAGATATTATGTTCTTTAACAACCACTTGCACATACAAATTACCTGCGGGTGCGCCATTTGCCCCTGCTTCGCCCTCACCTGTCAAACGTACTTTATCGCCTGTATCTACGCCAGCAGGAATAGTGACTTCGAGAGTTTTTTGCTTGTTGGTACGACCTTCGCCATGACACGCATCACAAGGGTCTTTAATCATTTGCCCTTTGCCACGACAGGTTGGGCAAGTTTGCTGAACGGTAAAAAAGCCTTGTTGCATCCGCACTTGGCCTTGTCCGCCACAAGTACGGCAGGTGCTCATGCTAGAGCCTTTTTTAGCACCTGTGCCATCACACACTTCACAAGCGGCGGCTGTGGTAAAGCGCACTTGCTTTTTAACGCCTTTGACTGCTTCTTCGAGAGTCAGCTCTAAGGTGTATTGTAGGTCAGCACCGCCACGTTGACGGCTACCGCCACCACGACCACCGCCGCCACCAAAAATATCGCCAAAGGCTTCAAAAATATCGCTAAAGCCACTGCCACCACCAAAACCACCACCAAATCCACCTGCGCCCATGTTAGGGTCAACGCCTGCATGGCCATGACGGTCATAAGCGGCACGTTTATCAGGGTTAGATAAAATCTCGTAGGCTTCGTTGCCTTCTTTAAATTTTTCTTCGGCTTCTTTGTTATCGGGGTTACGGTCGGGGTGATACTTCATCGCCAAACGGCGATAAGCCTTTTTTAGTTCGTCTTCGCTGGCGGTTTTGGCCACGCCTAAGACTTCATAATAATCGCGCTTTGCCATTTGGCCTCTCCACTTCACACTATAGAACCTAATGAAGTTCTATCTCGTTAAACAACAAACGCCAAAACAAATTGGCGTTGGAAAAACTGGCTTTTGTCAGTGAACAGTGAACAGTGAACAGTGAACAGTGTTGTACTATACACAACTGCTAACTGCTAACTGCTAACTGCTAACTGCTAACTGCTAACTGCTAACTGCTAACTGCTAACTGCTAACTGCTAACTGCTAACTGCTAACTGCTAACTGCTAACTGCTAACTGCTATGCGCTGCTAACTGCTAACTAACTGCTAACTGCTAACTGCTAACTGCTAACTGCTAACTGCTAACTGCTAACTGCTAACTGCTAACTGCTAACTGCTAACTGCTAACTGCTAACTGCTAACTGCTAACTGCTAACTGCTAACTGCTAACTGCTAACTGCTAACTGCTTACTTCTTGTCGCTTACGTCTTCAAACTCAGCGTCAACCACACCATCATCGGCTTTGTTTGCACCGCCAGCTTGCGGCTCTGCAGCACCTGCCCCTTGCTCAGCATACAGTTTTTGCATTAAGGGCATAGAGGCATTGCTTAAGGCTTCAGTTTTAGCCGTAATCGCGTCTTTGTCGTTGCCTTTTAAGGCTTCTTCCAAGTCTTTAATCGCGGCTTCAATCGGTGCTTTTTCGGCATCAGTCGCTTTTTCGCCCAAGTCTTTTAAGGTTTTGCGAGTGGCATGAACCAAATTATCGCCTTGGTTACGCGCTTCAACTAATTCACCAAATTTTTTATCTTCTTCGGCGTTAGCCTCCGCATCACGTACCATTTGCTGAATTTCTTCTTCACTCAAACCAGAGCTAGCTTTAATAACGATGCTTTGCGCTTTGCCTGTGCCTTTGTCTTTAGCCGACACATTCAAAATACCGTTGGCATCAATATCAAAAGTCACTTCGATTTGTGGCATGCCGCGTGGTGCAGGAGGAATATCGCTTAAATCAAAACGCCCCAACAATTTATTTTGTTGTGCCATTTTGCGTTCGCCTTGATAAACCTGAATGGTCACTGCGGTTTGATTGTCATCGGCAGTCGAAAACACTTGCGATTTTTTGGTTGGAATCGTGGTGTTTTTCTCGATAAGCGCGGTCATCACCCCACCCATGGTTTCGATACCTAAGGTTAAAGGCGTTACGTCTAATAACAATACATCGTTACGATCGCCCGATAATACCGAACCTTGAATAGCAGCACCTGCGGCAACTGCTTCGTCTGGATTAACGTCTTTGCGTGGCTCTTTAGCAAAAAATTCTTTTACTTTTTGCTGCACCAATGGCATACGGGTTTGACCACCCACTAAAATCACGTCACCGATTTGGCCTACACTTAAACCTGCATCTTTAAGCGCGATTTTGCATGGCTCAATGGTGCGTGCCACTAAGTCTTCTACCAAAGACTCTAATTTAGCGCGAGTCACCTTAATGTTGAGGTGTTTTGGCCCTGTGGCATCAGCAGTAATGTAAGGCAAGTTGACTTCGGTTTGTTGGCTCGAAGACAATTCAATTTTGGCTTTTTCGGCAGCTTCTTTTAAACGCTGCATGGCCAATGGGTCGCCTTTGAGGTTGATGCTTTGCTCTTTTTTGAACTCATCAGCTAAATAGTCGATTAAGCGCAAGTCAAAGTCTTCACCACCTAAGAAGGTGTCGCCATTGGTGGCTAATACTTCAAAGGATTGTTCGCCATCAACATCGGCAATGTCGATAATCGAAATATCGAATGTACCACCACCTAAGTCATACACCGCGATTTTGCGGTCGCCTTCTTTTTTGTCCATACCAAAGGCCAAAGCAGCAGCGGTTGGCTCATTGATAATACGTTTAACTTCTAAACCTGCAATACGGCCTGCGTCTTTAGTCGCTTGACGTTGGCTGTCATTAAAATAAGCAGGAACAGTAATAACCGCTTCGGTGACTGGCTCGCCCAAGTAATCTTCGGCGGTTTTTTTCATTTTCTTTAACACTTCGGCAGACACTTGCGGTGGTGCCATACGATTGCCACGGGCAGCGACCCATGCGTCACCGTTATCGGCAGCCACGATTTCGTAAGGCACCATGCTAATATCTTTTTGTACCACGTCATCTTTAAACTTACGGCCAATCAAACGCTTAACCGCAAATAAAGTGTTTTTAGGGTTAGTCACCGCTTGGCGTTTTGCACCTGCACCGACTAATACTTCGTTTTCGGTATAAGCGACAATAGAGGGGGTTGTGCGTGCGCCTTCGGCATTTTCTAAAACCTTAACTTTGTCGCCTTCCATTACCGCAACACATGAGTTAGTTGTACCCAAGTCAATACCAATAATTCTACCCATTTTAAAATCCTCACATTAAATCTTTGTACGGTGAAGCCTGTTGTTATTAGGCTATTTCATGATTCAGATATGGCGATGACCGTATTTTTTTCAAGGTCTTTTGTCGCCATATTTTAATTTTTTCCTTTACTCACATTACCCCCCCTCTCCCATTGGGAGAGTGTTGGGGTGAGGGTTACTGTGCCACCACCACCATCGCAGGACGCATTAAACGACCCGACAAGGTGTATCCCTTTTGAAAGACTGTTACCACAGTATTAGCGGCATTGGCTTCGCTGGTTGGTTGTGTGGCAACCGCTTGATGAAACTCAGCATTAAAAGCTTGACCTGTGGGGTCAACCGCTTCAACACCAAATTTTTTAAGGGCATCTAAAAAGGCTTTGTGTGTGAGTTGCAAGCCGTCAATTAAGCCTTTGTTGGCCTCGTCTTGAGGGGCGGCTGCCAAGGCACGTTCTAAGTTATCCACCACATCAAGCAGACTATTGGCAAATTTTTCGACCCCAAATTTGTGGGCATTGCTCACATCACGCTCGGCACGGCTTTGAATGTTTCTAATTTCGGCTTGCGCGCGTAATTGGGTGTCTTTGATTTGTGCTTCTAATTCCGCCACTTTAGCAGTCAGTGCTTCCACATCGGTTTCGCTGACCTCTAAAAATTCTTGCAGCTCTTTTTCGGTTTCGGCATCAATTTGGCTGGTATCGGTGTTGTTTTGTGCTTCTGACATGATTTTCTCCCCACAATAAAAATCAAATTTAGGCAATTTGCCTCAATAATTTGCATCTTTAATGGGGTTCATCGACAATTATTCAAGTGTTTCAGCTATTGCTTAGATAAAAAGTCAAGGTATCATCAGGCAAACTTTTTTACCGATAGCAAACATCATGTTGACGCATCTTGCCATTAAACAATTTACCCTTGTAGAACAATTAGAATTAGACATTGCTCAAGGTTTTACCGTGATTACAGGCGAAACTGGCGCAGGTAAATCTATTTTATTAGATGCTTTAGGCTTGTGTTTAGGTGATAAAACCGATGCCCAAGCGGTACGCTACGGTGCAGACAAAGCCGAATTGTGTGCTTTATTTGATGTCAGTCAACTGCCACACGCACAAGCATGGCTGGCCGAACGTGAGTTAGCACAAGATGAGTGTTGTTTGCGGCGCGTGATTACTAAAGAAGGTCGCTCTAAAGCATGGGTTAATGGCACGGTGGTTACGCTCACCGAACTGCGTAGCTTAGGCGAGCTGTTAATTAACATTCACAGCCAACACGCACACCAAAGCCTGCTCAAAAAAGACAGTCATCGGCAGTTATTAGACAATGTGGGACATTTACAGCCCTTGGCGCAACAAGTCAGCCAAGATTATCAAAGTTGGCTTCAGGCCAAACAACAACTTAGCAATAGCCAAGCCAACTATGCCGCCCAACAAGCGCGTTTAGAGTTATTACATAATTACTTAGACGAATTCGAAAAACTCGCCCTTAAAGCAGGCGAATATGAACAGCTAGAACAAGAATACGATTGCCTAGCTAATTACGAAAGCCTAATGCACGACAGCCAACAAGCTCTGAGCTTGTTAGATGAAGGTGAGCAACCGATTAGCCGTCAACTGCAACACGCCTTACGCAGTTTAGAAGCACATCAAACACGTTCCGACAACTTAGCCAACATTTGTACCAGCCTTAACTCTGCCCTGATAGAAATTAAAGATAGCAGCCGCGAACTCAACAGTTTTTTGGCACAACAAGAGCTTGACCCACAACGCCTAGCATGGCTAGAACAAAAAATTGCCGAGGCACAACGTTTGGCGCGTAAACACAAGGTCATGGCGCACGAATTACCCGCCCTGCAGCAAACCTTGTTATTGGAGCAGCAACGCTATCAGCAAGCGCAAGATTTAACAGGCTTAGAGCAAGCCCTTGCCCATGCCAAACAGCAGTATGTAGAGCACGCGCAACAATTAAGCCAAGCCCGACAAGCGATTGCGCCACAGATTACCAGCCAAATTAGCCAACATTTGCGCGACTTGAGTATGCCCAACACCCAATTAAATTATGTGTTTAGTGCGCTCGATAAACCCTCTAAAGATGGCCTTGATGACATTGAGCTATTGTTTAGTGCCAATTTAGGCCAACAATTACAGCCCTTAGCCAAAATTGCCTCGGGCGGTGAGTTATCGCGTTTTGCCTTGGCGGTGCAAGTGATTCAGGCGCAGCACAGTGCCGTGCCTGTGTTAGTATTTGATGAGGTGGACGTGGGCATTAGTGGCGCAACTGCCGAAGTGGTAGGCAATTTATTACGCCAATTAGGGGAGCATGCTCAAATTTTGTGTATTACCCATCAACCGCAAGTAGCGGCTAAGGGGCATCGCCATTGGCAAGTGCAAAAATATACCCAAGGCTCACAAACGCTGAGCCAAGTGGTTGAGCTGAATTATCAACAACGGGTAGAGGAAATCGCACGGATGTCGGGTGGGGTGACGATTACGCAAGAAACGCTAAAACATGCGGAAAGTATGTTGGGGTAAGAGAAGAGGACAGTATTCGTATTATATCGGCTCGTAAGGCAGACAAACACGAACGTAAAATATATGAGACTTATCGTTATGCGTGAACATTATGATTTTTCTGATTCTGTTAAAAATCCTTACGCCAAAAAGCTTAAAAAACAAGTCACTATTCGACTTGATGAAGACACCATCGACTATTTTAAAGAACTCGCTGATGATAAAGGCATTCCCTATCAAAGTTTAATCAATCTGTATTTGCGTGACTGCGCTCAATCACACCGAGAGTTAAAAATGCAGTGGGATTAAAAACACCATTTTACATTGCATGGCTCGCGGGTGCAAAACCTACGGGCATTGCATCTTTTATATAAAACTCATTAAGTTAAATCGGAGCTAAGCAAAATGGCGCATTATAATGCGCCCTACAACTCCCCCCTCAACCCTCTTAATCGCTCGGCAATTTTAGCCTCTAAACCGCGCTCGGTTGGCACATAAAACACCTGTTGCTTGAGTTTATCGGGCAAAAACTGTTGCCCTTTAGCGTGGCCTCCCTCCTCATCATGGTCGTACCGATAACCCGTACCATAACCCAATTCTTTCATCAATTTAGTGGGTGCATTACGCAAATGTAACGGCACCTCTAAAGAGCCTGTTTGCTCAATCACCTGTTTCACTTGCTTAAAGGCACTATAAACCGCATTACTTTTAGAACAACAGGCTAAATAAACTGCGACATTGGCTAAAGCCAAATCCCCTTCGGGACTCCCCAACCGCTCATAAGTTTGCCATGCCTCTAAGGCAATTTGTTGAGCGCGTGGGTCTGCCAAGCCTATATCTTCTACCGCCATACGCAATAATCTGCGCCCCAAATATGCCCCGTCTGCGCCACCATCTAACATGCGTGCTAACCAATACAAGGCAGCATCGGGGTTAGAACCACGCACCGATTTATGCAAAGCCGAAATTTGGTCGTAAAACTGCTCGCCTTGTTTGTCAAAACGCCTAAAACCTTTACCCAAAAATTGAGTTAATACATGGTCATCGCTGGTGCCTTGAGCGCGTGCCAACTCAAAGACTGTTTCTAGTAATACCAAAGCTTTGCGGGCATCACCATCGGCCAGTTGCGCAATGGCCAGCAGCCAATGCTCGGGCAAGGCATCAGGCGCGGCAGCCAAACCACGTTGGCTATCGCTTAATGCGCGTTGTAAGACGTGTAATAATGCCTCTTGCGTTAAAGGCTTTAACACCATGACTCGCAAACGTGACAACAAAGCCGAATTTAACTCAAAGGAAGGGTTTTCGGTGGTCGCACCAATTAGGGTAATTGTGCCATCTTCGACATACGGTAACAGGGCATCTTGTTGGCTTTTATTAAAACGATGAATTTCATCAATAAACACAATCGTCCGTTTAGCCAATAAGCCCGTTGCTTGTCGTTGCGCTTGACTAATCACCTCGCGTAGCTCTTTAACCCCTGCCATAACAGCAGACAAGGCCACAAAATGGGCATCAATATATTGAGCAATTAAACGCGCCAAAGTGGTTTTGCCCACGCCTGCACTGCCCCAAAATACTAATGAGGGACACTGACCACGCGCTAACAATACCTGCAACGGTGCGCCCTGCGCCAGCAAATGCGCTTGCCCTAATACCTCGTCTAAACACTGCGGACGCATACGCTCGGCAAGCGGTTGATAGTGGCTCATTTATAATTTTTGCGACCATTGGCTTTTTCTTGGCAGGTGCTATTGCTGCACACACCATACAAATGCAAGGCATGGTCGGTGAGCGTAAAGCCTAAGGATTCGGCGACTTTGCGTTGCTGTGCTTCAATCACATCATCGTTAAACTCTAGCACTTTGTTGCACATAATACACACAATGTGGTCATGGTGTTCGTCTTGGCTAATCTCAAACACCGAATGTCCACCCTCAAAATGATGACGCTCAACAATGCCCGCCGCTTCAAATTGAGTTAATACCCGATAAACCGTGGCCAAACCGACATCTTCGCCTTGTTCTAACAGAGCTTTATACACATCTTCGGCACTTAAATGATGAACAGGCGAGTTTTCTAACAACTCTAGAATTTTGATGCGCGGCAAGGTGACTTTTAAGCCTGCATTACGCAAGTCTTGATTGGTGAATGTCATAAAAAACGTCTCTGTGGCATAAAAAACAGTACAAATCACAACAGATATGCCTGTCACAAATAGTGTACGATTATCGGTTAATAACAAGCGATGAACAAGAGAGGATAACTTTTCGTGTGGTCTAAACTGTGTCTAATTACATTATTGAGTCTATCGGGCTGCGATGCCTTAAAAGTCTATACCATTGACTTGCCACAAGGAAATCCAATTACCCAAGCCGATGCCAACAAACTAAAACTCGGCATGAGTCCTGCTCAGGTGCGCTATATTTTGGGTAGCCCAATGGTAACCGATACCTTTAATGCCAATCGTTGGGACTATGTGTATCGTTTACGTGCTGGCACTTATGCCAAAGCCGCTAACATTAACGACATTAACACGCCACATCTTAAATTACTGTTTAAAGAGGGTAAATTGAGCGAGATAACAGGCATAGACACCCTGCCCACGCAAAATCCTGCCACGATTTTAAGTAAAGATACAGGGTTGAGAGCGGAGCCGTTGTAATTTATCAAAACGTCAGTGTGACGGTGACGTTATCGGCATAACTGCCAACATAGACATTTTGTTGTGCAGGAACACGGCCATAGACAGTAAAACTTCGATTTCTGGCATTGTTAACACTAAATACTTGGGTATTACCAGTGCCATCTCCCAAAATACGATTCATGGCGGCATTACGATACAAATTATAATTGAGCCGACTACTGCCATAGGCCATTTGACGAGTGGTATAAGTTCCTGATAACCCTGTACTAAAACTGACTTCAAAAGCTGTTCTAGCATCGCAAGACACATCAATCGTTCCGCTCCCATCTAAGGGAGTTGTATTTGCCACATAATACGCCCCAAAGTTAATGCCAATCACATTTATGCTACACACTGCCGCTTGTACGGAAAACACTAAACAAGTGGCGTAGCAAGCAATCATGTATTTTATCATTCTCGTCATGGCTGCACACCTTTACATAATTTCGTTCCTAAATCGGGTAATGAATCATCTACCACCTCAAACTCTACCTCAAAGCGACAGCTTTGCCCCTTCCAATGCGCAGTTAATCTGTTTTTGGCAGATAGTCCAGTGATATACAACTCTCCTCTATACCCTACAGGAAAAGCCTCGCTGCTATCGTTTTTGTAAACCTCAGCACCTGCAGGTAATGCTTGGCCATTATCAAGCAAAATTGTCATCGTAGCGGCATAAGCACGTTTGACTCCAAAATCGACCCACAAACCACTATTATTTGCAGGAACGATTTCTTGTTCCTGACTGGTCATTTCGGCATCAAAAGGCAGGTCTGATGGGTTAATACGAATTTTATTAAGCTGATAAGGCAACAGCCTAGGAACTAACGTAATACCGTGTTTATTTGTTACACCTATTAAATGATTATTTGCATAAACACTTACATTAGCATAGTCTCCTACCTTAGCCACTGCAAAGCTACTACTTATTTGGCGGCCTAAAAATCCTTGCCCTCCCAACAAAGCCATGCCACCTGAGATGTTGATACTTCCATTGTATTGGCTATTTTGTTCCGATACCTTTAATTGGTAGCTACCATAGGAGTTTTGCCACGTTACCGCACCTTGAGTACGTGGTATTTGCCCAATATCGGCACTTAGACTATAACCAACACCATTACCAGCAGGTGCTGACTGTTGAAAAGCCACACGATATTGTTGCTCTAAAGGTAAGGCTACTACTGACACACTTTGTTTACTTTGCAATGGAATACTGACACTTATTTGGGCTTGAGTATTGGTACTGGGCTGCAAAGTACGCCCAACGGATACGCTCAAACTACCATACTGGCCTAAACTTAAGCCATAACCTGCAACAACCGAACTTGTCTCAGGCGCGTCATATTTTCGAGTGTAGATATATTGTGCTCTTAGACTACCGTATTGTTTTAAGGAGACACCGCCAAATACGCGCAGTGTTTCCTGTAATGGATTAGGTGTAGGCTGACTACCAATTTGCCAAAACTCTCTATCTTGATATTGCCAACTGATACGGGTGTTGAATATTTTATATTGTGGGTCAATTTCGACACCATAAGCCAATGCGTTTTGATGAAAACGTTGCCTACTTTGAGCTAACCATACATTAACTAGACCTAATTTGGGAGGCACAAAAGCCGTCGCTAACTTTAACATTTGTTGATGTTGTTGCCATTGTAACTGTACATCTGCGGTAAGTTTGTCTGTTAATCCACGACGATAAGCGGCCATGGCGAAAAAATCATCATATTGATTACTTTGGATGCCATAATCTTGCCGCAAAAAACCAGAATCAATTGCATATTCATGTAACCCTACTTTTAATAAATCTGCTCCTGCATAATACGGCAATACAAATGTTTGCTCACGCCCTAATAAGTCTTTTACAATCACGCGTGCTTCACCCATACCAGCCGTTACAGGCAGATTATCAATAGTAAACTCACCAGCTGGAATTTGTTTTGTCCAGCTTTTAGCATCATTAATATAAACATCAACAGTCGATGGCAACAATGCCTGACCACTAACACTGGGTGTTGCAAATCTAACCAATTGCGGCTGCAAGGAAAAATTACTACCCCATTGTATCCCTGCATAACGTAGCCCACCACTCAAACCTAAACTACTGGTGGCGGTATCACCTACTCTCAAGCTATACATACCATCAATATCATCTTTTGCAAAAACAGTATTGAGTCGTATTGCCTGACGTTGTTGGGTCTCTAAATGTTGTATCAAAAATTGATTTTCTAATGTGCCAAGAGGATGAAATAAAGTCGCACTCGCAAACAAATTACTCTCGGTTTGCTGCTCAGCATAGCTGCTATTAAGTTCATAATTGGCGTACATACCTACCGATGATTGTATTTTAGGTATGTTAGTTTGGTTTGACGCATTAAAAACAGATGCTTTAAACCACCTTGCATCTACTTCGATTGCCACAGACAAATTAGCCGCATCAAACTGATAACGAACCCCTTGTAACTCGTCTAAAATATAATAGTCTTGCTCGTCATAACGAAACACATTATCGGCTGGCTTTAAATGCCAACGCTGCCAATCCTCTGCCAATATAAGTAACTGGCCATTTGGTTTTTTTAAAAATAGTAAGGTTTCAAGTTTAGAGTATTTATTAAGTTGAGCGGATAACCATAAGGCTTCGGGTTCGTTTGAGACTAGTTGATGTGCTGAGATTTTTTTTATTGGTTTTGCATGTGTCACATTGATATGTAAACAACACAACCAAATTAACCCAAAAACCCAAAAGGAGCGCATGACTTATCTCATACACCTTAATATTTGGGTCGATTTTGCCTTGGTGTATGTCATTTATTATTATTCTTCTACGGTTAATTGTGCTTTGAGTTCGCCTCTATCTGTTTGGGCTTTTAGCATAACAGGCGTACCTACTGCTAAATGTTTGTCTTTAATTAACCACTCTCGTTTTTGCTGCGGTAACAAATAATTAGTCAGTGACTGATTAGCAAAAGATTCTTGCTGCTCTGGTATTAGCAATACACTTAAAACTTGTATATGGCCTTGACTTTGATTATCTGCTAACAACTTTAGCCCCTCATTAGTTGACTTTAATCGCCATTCTAGTGATGTTTTAATCGGCTCATTGGGTTGCACAAACACTGGAATACTGAGTCGTAAAGCAATACTCAGTCCCGTAAATCCCTCTTTGGGAGGTGGAGGTACTTCTTGTAAAAATAAACGATAACTTTCTTCACTCTGTCCTAATGCAGGCTTACGCAAACCCAAGCGAATCACTTGTGAGCTATTAGGGGCAATAGTAAACACCGGTGGATTAGCCAAAATATTTTTGCTGGGTTCAAAGACATCCTGACCTTGCTCATTTTGCGACCATGCCAATGCCTCAAGCTGCACAGTGGTAGGCTCTATACCTTGATTTGTTACCGTTAGCGAGGTGACTTTGTTTTTGGCAGACAAATTGACACGCACAGGACTTACTGAAAAGCTAGCCGCTGCTTGCACCAAACCACTATATGTTAAAACTATGCTAAAAAGCAAAGCCAGCCCCAAACGGGACTGGCTAAGGAGAAACATCATATCAGCTCATTAAAATTTAGAATGTTACTGTAACAGTCAAAACATCCTGATAACCACCACCAGTTGATGCCTTTAATGTTGTTGCATCTTGACCTTTTGGAATACGACCTTCTACTGTTGTATCTAGTGCAGCACCCGTACCTGCAGCCGCTAAGTCATCTCCAACTGCACTTGTCCAAGCATCATTATAGCTATTGCGATACAACTGATAACCTAAATAGTACTTAGTACCACTATCATCAAATTCCATGTTGCGAGTATAAGCTGTTTGACCCACATAACCGCCATCATCAATATTGATAGAGATACCATGACCTAATGTACAAGTTGTGGTAATAGTTGAAGACGCATCAAGATCTGCACCTGTAGCAGAGTTTACATCAATTGGGTCATAGTTACCGAAGGCTAAATCTGTTGCACTCACCAAACAATTACCAACCACATCAGCAGTCACATTAAATGTATCAGACGTTGTAGCAGCATTAGCCACACCAACACCTAAAGCTAAAACAGAAGCAGCTAATAAACGTTTTCATAATAAGATACTCTCATTGGGCTGGCACATAACCAGTTATTGTTTTATGAAATTTACACCAACGAAAGCTGACAACATTATTGAGTCAGTTAGCGTATGGCGACCCCGCTGTCATAGGAAATCCCCTTAGACCGGTAGTTTTGCGTCCTCGTCTTTCGATCGAGTATGCCTTTTTCATGCATTATGTTGTGATATCCGTCACAGACAATTAACTGACTTCACGTTTTTTTGTATTTGTAAAGTCAACAAGCTCACTACATCAATTACAAAAACATTGTGCAAGTCACATAATCGCTACAAACGATAAGCGGTTATATTTTGCGATAAAAGCCCTGCTAACACATTATACTCATCTATAATTAATATTTGCTTAGGTTAATGCTTTGTTTCTCCTGTATTTCGCTACGCTGCATACAGGCTACAAATACTATTTCTTAGTTCACTTACTTTCTTGTAATTTGGCTGCCCTTGCTTTGCGCGCTTCTTTAGGATCAACTAACAAAGGCCGATAAATTTCGATTCTATCACCTGCTTGTACTAAACGAGTATCGGGGGATTTTTCGAGCTTCGAAAACACCCCAACGCTGATTTTATCAATATCAATTTCTGGAAAATAAGCAGTAATTTTTGACAGACGTATTGCTTGATATAAGGTGGTTTGAGCAGGCACTTGCAAGCGAATGATTTTTTGCTGATGAGGTAAAGCATAAGCAACCTCTACCTCAACCATGCCATCACTCATAAAAACATACCCACCATTAACCAAACGATAGTGATTGGAACAACAATACGGATACTGACTCGCCACAGATTATAGCTAGCCTCACTCGAAAAATTGAGTGCCTTGCGAACATGGCTGATTTTGAGCATCCACCCTGTTAACACGGCAAAGCCCAACAAGCTCAGCCATACCACCGCTTTTAGTACCACATCAAAAACGACATAAGGTGCAGCCGAAACAGTAATCGCACTGGCTAATAACACCCCACCCAAAGCTATCGGCTTTTTCCAACCCTTAGCTTGCAATTGTGCCCCTAAAGACTCTGCACAGGCCGACAAGGCAAAAATCGCACATAAAAGATACATGACCAAATAGGTTTGACCTTGAGTTTGTCCTATCACAAGGGCTAACACACCGACTACTGTTTGAGTTAACCACAGAGGCAATACTTGCGTAGATGCAGATGTTTGCGGAGCTTGTTGCATCAATAACCATGCATATACGCCCGATGCACTACAAGCACTGAGCAAAGCAACACCTGCGCCCAAACGCCATTCTTCGGGAGTAAGTAAGTTAAATTGCAAATTGAATGGTGTACCAATCGCATTAACCACTAAGGCTACGGGCACTAATATGCCAATATAAGGCAATAAACGGCGTGTGCCTACCCATGCAAAACCGACACTAAAAAACATCACTAAATAGGGCAATGCTTCTTTAAGTAAGGGACTGGCTTCTGTCCATGACACATTATGGCTAACATGATAACTGGCCTGCCCCATGATTAATGTTAAACCTAGCATGGCAAGAGGAACTAACACACGCCAAATGGTAGCAATATCGGCCTCACGTGTTATGGGTGCAATGCCTTCTAGGGGAAGTTGTTTGCTACGCCGCACAATTACCGCGTCAACAAACACCAACGGTAAATTAGCAATCAGCATAAATAACAGCCACACAGGCACAAAACTGAGGTGTGATATATGTGCGCTTAGTCCAAAAGACTGCACCAGCGTTAGGGTAATAAGCGCGACCACACTCACAGCAGACAACGATGATTTACTCATAATCTAGCTTAATTCCACAGGTTGCAAACAGAAGGCGACTTCTTGCAAAAAGTCTTCTTGATGTTTTAATTCTTCGAGTTGATGTTTGATTTCTATAAGACGAGTGTCACGGGTAGCATCAATCATCTGCAAATGGTCTAAACGCTTGAGTTGGTCATCAATACGTTTTTTAGCTTCTAAGGTTTGTTGCATTAACGGCACAAGCACTTGCTTACACCAGCGTGCCGCTTCTTCACGCGCCTTTTCGTAAACATTACGCGCTTCTCGCGCTAAGGTATCAAAAAAATGCTCAAATACTTTTTCTTGATTAGACATTAAGTTACCAAAACGGTTTTTGTAGGGAGCTGCTTGTTTTTCGAGCTCAGTAAACTCATTGATATACTGTTCTATATCGACAATACCTTGACTAATTTGTAATTGTTGTTCGGTTTGCTGTATATAACGTTGATAAATCTTTTTGGCGGTTTGTTCTGCGGCTTCCATCTCGTCACGCAAACGACGTAAATCTAACTTTAAGCCCTGAAAAAAGATAGCAATAGCGGCAGCAGCACCAAAAGCGACGGCATTAGTCATCGACTCTTTAGCTCGGTTAAAATGCCATTCTAATTTGTCTGCTCCCACTAATTCGTTAATGCGGCCTAAATGTTGCTCTAAAACCACTTTACCTTCTTGCAATACCACCAAACGCTGATTGTGTTTTTCTTGTTCTTTGCGTACTAATCGAGTTAAACCCACTAATTCAACTTCGACATCTTTTTCGTTACGATTAAATAAGTCATGTTCTTTTTGTAAGGCTGCTCGTTTTTCGGTCAGCGTTTGCAAACTGGTATCGACAATTTCAATCACTTCTTTGAGCGTGACATTTTTGAGGGCTTTTTGCCGTGCCGTAATTACCGAAGTAGCTAAGGCTTCTTCTAAACTTGCCAAACGACTAGCCTGATATAGATTGTCATCGTTGTACATAAAAGAGCGCGCCCCTTGACGCGCACTCAAGGGCAACACATTATCGGTAGGTAAATGTAATTGTTGTGCCGAAAATCGCACTAGACGATTGAGTGCTTCTTGAACATCAATCGGATACAAAGCGTCTTCATCTTCTAATAAATCAATTTTGTTAATAATGCCATATAAAGCGGTATTGGAACGTGCTGCTAAATCTTTAATATGGTTATTCCATATCGCAAAGTCACTGGCCGTGACACCGCAATCGGCAGATAACACAAATAATAGAGCATGGGCTTCGGGTAAAAAGCTCAAGGTTAATTCTGGCTCTAAGCCCAAGGCATTTAAACCCGGCGTATCAATAATAGACAAACCCATACGCAACAACGGGTGGTCAATGTTAATCAAGGCGTGTCGCCAAGCTGGAATATGGACATAACCTGCTTTTTTGGAAGAAGATTCTAAAAACTGAATTTCAAAACCTAGGCTTTCGGCAACTTGTACTGTGACTTCACGCGTTTTGGCGACTTCTTCAAAGGCACGCTGAATGGATTGGGTATTGCTTAAATCTAAATCTAAATGCGCCCAATGTTCTAATTGCCGACGATAGGAGGATAAAGCAATGGCACTACTGCGTGTTTGAATGGGGAGGAGTTTTATATAGGGCCCATTGGCTTGGGGATCATAAAACACCTCAGTCGGGCACATAGTAGTACGGCCAATACGCGTGGGAAACAAGCGCATTTTGTAATGCCGCCCCAATATTGCATTGATAAGCTCGGTTTTGCCGCGCGAAAACTCCCCCACAAAGGCCAATAAAATACGGTCAGTAGTAAAAGCCCGCAAGGCACGCGCCAAACGGTCATCTAAGTCCACCGAACTTAGCCCCTGCTCATGTAGCCATAAACGATAACGCTTAATTTCACTGGCAATGGATAACTTCCACGCGCTAAAGGCTTGGATGCCCGTGAGGAGTTTATCTCCTGTACGCACAACTTGAGTCACGGATGAACTCCTTGCAATATTTTTATAATCGGTAACGGTAATGCTGTTACCTGTTTTATGAGTATTCGTTTGTGGCGACTGCTTTGTCCACTCAACAATACAACAGAGTGCCGCTTAACTGCAAAAATTTCGGCTAAAAAAGCACATAATGCCTCGTTGGCTTTGCCATCGACAGGGGGTGCTTGTAAACGCAGCTTGAGCGCGTCACCATACAAGCCTGTCCACTCGGTGCTTTTAGCATTAGGCTGAATATGCAAATTTAAAACATAGCCCTCTGCTGTCTGTTGCACAACATTCACCTTATATAAAGCCTACGAACTGTCTTGCCACTGTCCCTAATAAAATCTGTACCACTTGAATTGCCAAAAAAGCCACTATCGGGGACAAGTCTAAGCCTCCCATAGGCGGCAATATTTTTCTAAACGGTGCTAAAGCTGGCTCGGCAAGCTGTGCCACTAATGCACCAAAAGGGCTATAACCTGGACTAATCCAGCTTAAGACCACACTCACCAACAGCAACCAAAAATAAAACTCGGTTGCCATATACAATAACTGAAATACGCCACCAAACAGCAGCACTAATGGTGACAAAGTGCCATGCCCCGACAATACCGCTATTAGAGTCATATTGACCAATTGCAGCAAAAAAATTAACGCCAAGGCACTGATATTCCAACCTTTAACAACGGGCAATAATTGCTGCATGGGTTTGAGCACAGGCGTAGTTACCTGCACAATCCACTGTGCAATCGGATTATAAAAGTCCGCTTGCACTAACTGAAGCAAAAAACGTACCCATAATATGCCGATAGCTAAGCTAAAAAAGGTGCTTATCAACAAATTAACAATTTGCGCTGTGGCACTCATGCTGACTCCCCCAAAATACGCGCTAATTCTTGACCTTTTGCGGCACACGCCGTTAGAGCTTGATTAAATATCTGCTGCATATTTGCCGCCTCAAAAACAGCAATGGCTTGCTCGGTAGTGCCACCTTTGGAGGTCACTCGTTGCCTTAATACCGCAGGCGTTTCATCGGCCGTAATCGCCATTTGTGCCGCACCCAAAGCCGTTTGCAAGGTTAAGGCTCGCGCTGTTTTTTCGTCCAAGCCCAGTTGTTGTCCTGCCGCTATCATCGCTTCCATCACATAAAAAAAGTAGGCAGGCCCCGAACCCGACACTGCTGTAACGCTATCAATTAACGCTTCTTGATTAACCCAAAGACTCAAGCCTACCGCACCCAAAATGGTGTTTGCTTGCTGCTTTTGCTCATCACTGACGGCAGCGTTGGCATATAAGCCTGTTGCGCCTGTTTGTACCAATGCAGGGGTATTGGGCATGGCACGCACAATACTGTGATTGCCACCTAACCATGTATCGACACTATGACTCGCAATACCCGCAGCAATCGAAATAATCAACGGCTTTTTTTGCTGTACATGATTGGCTAATGGCTCTAAGACTTGTTTCATAACTTGTGGTTTAACTGCCAATACCAGCACGTCACAACGCTCAATAATATCCACATTATTAGCACTCACAAAAAGCCCTTTTTCTTTAAAGGCCTGTAGTTGCTGGACATTGGGGTCAGCAATACTGATGTGCTTGGGTGAAAAGCCTTGTGCCAATAAACCACCCACTAAGGCCGAAGCCATATTACCTGCACCAATAAAACCTATCATCATGGTCATGTATGCTGTCCTATAAAAGCTAATTTCTTTGGCCAAAAATGGCCGTCCCCACACGCACAAGGGTACTACCTGCGGCAATGGCAGGCTCTAAATCATCTGACATCCCCATTGACAGTGTATCAAATACTTGCGGCGAGAGCTGTGGGATTGTAGCAAGCAAATGCTCTCTTAGTTGTGCTAATTGCATAAAGGCTTGATGATTTTGTGCCTGAGGAATAATCATCAAACCGCGTAATACTAAGTTTGGCAAGGGCAGAATCGCCTTAATCAGCGTCGGTAGCTCCTCAACCGTGCAACCCGATTTGCTGTCTTGTTGATCAATATTGACTTGCAAGCAAATTTGTAATGGCGGCAAGCCATTAGGTCGTTGCGCCGACAAGCGTTGAGCTATTTTGAGTCTATCGATACTGTGTACCCAAGCAAAATGCTGCGCTACTTCGGCAGTTTTATTGCTTTGTAACGCGCCAATTAAATGCCATGTTATCTGTAAATGAGCTAAAGCGTGTATTTTATCTAAGGCTTCTTGGACATAATTTTCGCCAAAATGACGCTGCCCTGCTTTATAGGCAGTGTGTATTGCCTCTATAGCCTGTTTCTTACTTACCGCTAACAATGTCACTTCATCTTGTTTTCGGCCACATTGGTCGCACGCTTGTGCTATTCTGCTTAGAACTTGTTGCAATTGTGATGAAATTTCTTGCATTCTTAACCTTTATCAGTCAAAAAATTGCGCTACTATTGAAAACAAGCGCAATCCTACGATTGTGTTAGCCACAAAACAACCTAAACTAGAACTTAGGCACAACCTCAACACATAAGTACTAGCAATTATCCTTAAAAATACAGCTTGGAGTTTACAATGGATATTACCGAATTATTGGCCTTCTCTGCTAAAAATGGCGCATCTGACTTACATCTTTCTGCTGGTTTACCGCCAATGATTCGTGTCGATGGCGAAGTACGTCGTATTAACTTACCTGCGATGGAACACAAAGACGTACACCGCTTAGTTTACGATATTATGAACGACAAACAACGTCGTGATTATGAAGAATTTTGGGAAACCGACTTTTCGTTTGAAATTCCTGGTGTATCGCGCTTTCGTGTTAATGCGTTTAACCAAAACCGTGGTGCAGGCGCGGTATTTCGTACCATTCCCTCCAAAGTATTAAGCATGGATGACTTGGGCATGGGTAAAGTGTTTAAAGATATTAGTGAATATCCGCGTGGTATTGTCTTGGTGACAGGCCCTACAGGGTCGGGCAAATCCACTACTTTAGCGGCGATGATTGACTACATTAACACCAATCGTTTTGATCATATTTTGACGGTAGAAGACCCGATTGAATTTGTGCATCAGTCCAAAAAATGCCTTATCAATCAACGTGAAGTCCACCGTGACACTCGAGGCTTTAACGAAGCACTACGCTCGGCATTGCGTGAAGACCCTGACGTGATTTTGGTGGGTGAGATGCGTGACTTAGAAACCATTCGCTTGGCCTTGTCTGCCGCCGAAACAGGTCACTTAGTGTTTGGCACTTTGCACACCACTTCTGCCGCTAAAACCATTGACCGTGTGGTGGATGTGTTTCCTGCCGAAGAAAAAGAAATGGTACGCGCGATGTTATCAGAATCTTTGCAAGCCGTTATCTCACAAACTTTGTTAAAGAAAAATGGTGGTGGCCGTGTGGCAGCACACGAAATTATGATTGGCACACCTGCGATTCGTAACTTAATCCGCGAAAATAAAGTCGCGCAAATGTATTCAGCCATTCAAACAGGTGCTGGTATTGGTATGCAAACCCTTGACCAATGCCTCAAAAACCTTGTTAACAAAGGCTTGATTTCTCCCGCTGTGGCACGTTCAGCCGCAAAAATCCCCGAAAATTTCTAATGGAGGTGTATTGTGGAATTTGAAGACCTCTTAAAACTGATGGTGGAAAAAGGCGGCTCTGATATGTTTATCACCGCTGGTGTGCCGCCATCGGTCAAACTCAATGGCAAAATCGTGCCCATTACCAAATCACCCCTTAGCCCCGACATG
This sequence comes from Moraxellaceae bacterium, assembly GCA_024234595.1. Lineage (GTDB taxonomy): Bacteria > Pseudomonadota > Gammaproteobacteria > Pseudomonadales > Moraxellaceae > Agitococcus. Next base: position 174,628 of record JACKNZ010000006.1, read on the forward strand.
GCGCGCGAGGTGGTGATGAGTATTATGAGTGAAGACCAACGGCTGGAGTTTCAACGTACCAAAGAATGTAACTTTGCGATTTCGGCACGCGGTGTCGGCCGTTTTAGGGTCAGTGCCTATTACCAACGCAACCTTGCTGGCATGGTGTTACGTCGTATCGAAACCACCATTCCAACTGTCGATGACCTCAAATTGCCCGAAATTATTAAAGATTTGGCCATGACCAAACGTGGCATTATTATGTTTGTGGGTGCAACGGGTACAGGTAAATCGACGTCTTTAGCGGCAATGATTGGCCATCGTAACGCTAACAGCCGTGGTCATATTATTACCATCGAAGACCCGATTGAGTTTTTGCATTCTCATCAAGGCTGTATTGTCACCCAGCGTGAAGTCGGTTTGGACACCGAGTCCTTTGAAATTGCCCTTAAAAACACCTTACGCCAAGCACCCGATGTGATTTTGATTGGTGAGATTCGTACCCGTGAAGTCATGGACTTTGCCATTGCCTTTGCCGAAACAGGTCACTTAGTATTGGCGACTCTGCACGCCAACAACGCCAACCAAGCCCTTGACCGTATTATTCACTTCTTTCCTGCCGACCGTCATAGTCAATTATTTATGGACTTGTCGCTAAACCTACGCGGTATTGTAGCGCAACAATTAGTACCAACCCCTGACGGCAAAGCGCGACGTGCTTGTATTGAAGTATTGCTTAATACGCCATTGATTAGTGATTATGTGCGTAAAGGCGAAGTGCATATGCTCAAAGAACTGATGAAAAAATCGCGCGAGTTGGGGATGCAAACTTTTGACCAAGCCTTGTTTGATTTGTACAGCGCAGGTGAAATTACCTATGAAGATGCATTAAAACATGCTGATTCACCCAATGACTTGCGTTTGATGATTAAATTGGGTAATACAGGTGATTCGCGTTATTTAGACCAAGCGACTCGTGGTTTGAGTATTCAAGGTTCAGAGTAACGTTGAGTTGTTGGGGGGCATTACGCTATCGCTAATGCACCCTACGTCTAAAATCCCGTGTTACGTTACACTTCACACGGGCTACCGAACTTAGCCAACGAAAAAATGCTCCTTGAGTGGAGTCGAAAGGCGCACTTAAAAAGATTAACATCTACTCTTTTGGCTGTTGAATTTTCAAAAAAATCGCCTCAATTTGCTCGGCACTCGGCTCGTTTTCTGTTAGCGGAATGTTCGTACTGACGACTTGCGTAAGACGCAACTGTTTGAGATAACGCCGACAATTACGGCACAAGCTTAAATGCACTCTAAAGCCAACTCGTTGCCACGTTGTCATTTCATTGGCAAGATACGCATCTGCTTGCTCTAATACATCACGACATTTTAACATGGTAAACCTTCTTCATACTGGTTAATGACCGCCAACAATTTTAAACGCGCTCGATGCAATAACACGCGCACATTGGCCTCACTCAAGCGTAAATCTTCAGCAATCTCTTTAAACGATAAATCCGATTTATCACGCAGCAACCACACCAAACGCTGCGCTTCTGGCAATTGGTTAACTGCTTTCTGTAAAATATCAGCCAATTCTTGCCGACTCAAAATATCATCTGGAGTCTCGGCTTGCCAATTTGCTAAGGGCTGACTCCAATGGCCACTGTTGTCGAACCTCTCTAGCAAGGGAGTTCCGTCATCGTTTTCTGCCTCTAATGACAGCGCAAAGCGCGTTTTTTCGTAACGACACTTGGCATAAGCGGCGTTAATCACAATGCGTGTTAACCATGTACCTAAGGCAGCACGCCCTTCAAATTTAGGCAAAGCTTTAAAGGCCAACAACCATGCTTCTTGCACAACATCTTCGGCTGCATCCCCCACAATCGCCCTAGCCACACTCACTAAACGGCCATGATGGCATTGCACCCATTGTTTACACGCCACAGGGTCACGACTTAATAATTTAGCAACTAATGCTTGCTCATCCATATTATGTCAAACCTAGTTAATCAAAAGGCAACAATATAAAGCATTGATGATTGAGAGCAAGGCATTTTTAGTTTAGATACTTTTTTAAACAACTTTGTTACAGCAAATATGAGATACTTTTAAGACTTATCTCGAAATAATCATCCATTTGAGAAAGCTCACAATGAAAAAATCTATCCCTTTATTGACGTTAATCATGGCGTTGTTGAGTCACTCCGTGTTGGCAGCCGATGTTTCTTTAACCATGCGTGCCGAAAAAGAAGTGCCTGTTACCATACAAGGCGCAACTATTCCCATGCTAAAGCCTGTTAAAAAAATTAGTGTCGGTGATGTATTAGTGATGACGCTCAGCTACAAAAACAACGAAACTCAAGAAGCCTATAACGTCAATATTGATAATGCTATCCCCAAGGGTACACGTTTTATACACGGCTCAGGCAAGGGTGCAGGCGCGGTGTTTTTGGTGTCGTATGATAATGGCGAGTCGTACGAAGAGGATATACGCATCCATGATACGCCTGTGACTAATATCCGTTGGCGTTTTGAAAACTTGGCCGCACAAGCACAAGGCGAGGTCAGTTTTGAGCTAAAAGTTGAAACTGCTGACAATGCCTTAATTCGTTAATTATCTAAAGTCACACTGAATTTTACTTGCCCTTGCTGACTTGGTGCTAATGTACCTGTCATGTTCCAGCGAATTTGAGGCACAATAATCGTGGGTGAACATACAGTCAAGTTATTAGGCAAAGGGAGTACGCAACTTGCAACAGCATTATGAGTAAAGGCAGGTACGCTATCGTTAATAATAATATTGCTGATTGCCTCTGTACCATTGTTGTGATAAGTAATCGTGTAAGTAATTGTTTCACCTGGTAAGGCGATTGCTTTGTCCACTGCCTTATGTAAGACTAACGTGCTTGTACCACCAACCCCTACGGTTGTGGTATCAGTGCGAGTTAGCACCTCTGTAACTGTCGGAATTAAAACATCATACACAAAGTTTGAGCTAAGGGTGACAACATTAAATGCCCCCTGCGTGGCGTTTGCAGGGACTGTTTGTTTTACAATTAAGCAAATAGTATCATTTACCGCAACGGTGTAATTGCCAGTAATAATCGGTTCGCCTGCATCCAATATGGCATCGCAATCATTATCTCTATACAACACTTGAGACCACAACAAGCTATTTGGACTCGCAGTTGCACTAAGACTAAAAGACACTACGCCATCTGTGCCTGCAAAAAACTGATGTGCAAAAGTAACTGTCGTTCCAGGCTGTGTCTGCTGATTACCATCGGTATATAACTGACTTTGTGCCACATCTGCAAAATCAACCCCTGTGTAGGTCACCCCGTCAGTATAAACAAACTGTGTTGTATCGGTAGCAATGGTATAAGAGCCACCCGTTGTGCCTGCACTGCCACCTGTATTTCTGTATCCTGACAAATTTTGTTCTTGCACACACAATGTCGCCCCTGTTGCTAATACAGCAGGCACAATCAATTGATAATCTCCAATACCATTAGTTTGTGTTACCGCATATTCAGTGCCACTACAATTTGTCAAACGAACCAGAATATTTGCAATGCCAACTTCACTTCCATTTTGAACACCGTCATTAGGCGTACCTGAACCCAAACCATTATCAGCAAACACTCGACCACGCACAATACCATCCAACACAGTGACATCAGCAGTATCGGTATTATCGGTGGGATTTGGGTCAGGTGTAGAGCTAGTTGATGTTGCACTGTTACTTTGAATACCACCCGTTATAGCTGTCGCAACCAAGGTCACTTGCGCGGTTTGCAGGTATGGTAGTAGCCCTAAATTACAAGTAACGACTCCAGAAGAATGGCTACATGTTCCTTGAGACGCGGTATAAGAATCAAACACCACTCCAGCAGGCAATGTATCGACAATAGTCGTAGCAGCAGCATTAGCAGGGCCATTATTAGTGACTTTTAAATAATAAAATACCGCATTACCTGCAATCACGGGGTCTGGAGTGGCTAACTTACTAAATAATAAATCAGCACCCAATTGCACAGTCGTATTTTCAGAAACGGTATTATTGACCAAGTTCGTATCTACTTCTGTTGCAGAAACACTAACAGTATTAGTATCTGTACCTAGGTTATCTGCACTCATGTTAATAGTAATAGTAGCCGTTGCATTAACTTCTAAATTACCCAAATTACAGGTCATGACATTAGCAACAGGCGCACCACAACTACCTTGTGATGCACTTGCACTAATAAAGCTCAAATAAGTATGTGGTAAGTTTTCGGTTACAACCACATTCGTTGCCACCGATGGCCCTTGATTTTGTACCGTCACCGTATAGGTCATATTGTTAAAGCGGGCAACAGGGTCGGGCGTATCAACTTTATTTACTAATAGATCTATTTGTGCCTCATTTACAACCGTTGGTTGAGTGGCACTATTATTACTTAAATCAATATCTGGCACCGTTGCACTATTAGCATGACTCACACTCACATTATTACTAATAGAGCCTGCCGTTGCAGCGGCACTTGTTGGTCGTCCCACAATAGTGACTGTTTGTTGAGAAGCAGATGGCAAACTAGGCCATACACAAGTTAAGGTTGTAAATGCACTGACTGGACTCACTGTACTAGCGGCACTGGTATAAGTGGTACTGCTTGGTGATGTGGTACAACTGCCACTACCTGAGGGCAAAATCGATGACAGAATGAGTTCTGCTGGTAAGGTATCAACCATGGTCACCGTGGTTGCCGTACCCACACCTTGATTACCTACCGTTATCACATAAGTTAAATCTGTACCTGCTCTGACGGGGTCTGGCGCATCGGTTTTGGTCACAAATAAATCAACAGAATCTAATACTTCTACACCTACTGTAGCACTATTATTACTAGGCTCTGGATCAACGGGGTCTGTAGCACCTGTTCTTCGTAATACAACTGTAGCAGTATTATTTCTAGGATTACCTGCGACTTGCGGCCTAATCGTTACATCAATACTAACACTATCACCCGATGCTAGTGAATTATTGTAATCACAGGTTAAGTTAATACTGTTATTACAATTCCAACCTGCTTGTGCTGGTACAACCGATACAAAAGTGCCATTAGGGTTTGTGCGCATATCATCTCTGACGCTAACATTGTTAACGCCTGTCGCATTAGTACCGTTATTAGTGACTGTAATGGTATAGGTTAATAACTCGCCTGCATACAAACTCGCCACAGAGGCTGTTTTAGTAATAGATAAATCTGTAGATGGCTTTACCGTGGTTGTTTGCGTAGCATCATTATTGGTGCTGTTACTCTCGCTGTCGCCTGCGGTTACTGCAACAGTAGCATTATTAGTGATGTTGGCTAATACATCTGCCCTTAACGTAAAACGTATATCACTGGTCGCATTGTTATTTAAAGTATTACCACTGAGACCTGTAATCGTCCGAGTACAGGTAATGGTTGCCGAACCTGCAATTGGCCCTGCAGGACATACCCAACCATGTGCGGCTGTTGCACCTGCTGCCGAAATATAGGTTGTACCTGCGGGAATGGTATCCGCAACACTAATTTCTACCCCTGCAGGGACATTATTGGGGCCAGCATTTCTGACCCTTAAACGATAATCGACGGTATCGCCAACAGCCATTGGGTCTGGACCATAAGTGCCAGCCGTATCGCTTTTAGAGAGTGTTAAGTCAAATTCACCACTAAACGTCATATCTACCGAATCACTATCTGTGCCAAAAACAGCACTGACTGAACCTGTGTTAGTAATAGTCCCCGTGTTAGTTCCAATTGCATTAAAACGAATCACTTGGTAACTACTACCCACATTGAGTCTATTAGTACGCGTACAAGTCACTTTATTATCAATACTTGGTGTATCTTGGCCACCCGCCACAGGAAAGGCATTGTCACCATCGGTGACCGTACAGCTCCAGCCACTTGCTGACCGCACACTGACTAAGGTAATACCAACTGGAACAATATCTTCAACCGTTACCAACTGACCATTTGGTTTTTGTGCAGGGCCATTATTGCTAACTACAATCGCATATCTAAAGGTTGTTCCTACAGAGGCGGTGCTAATATCATTATTACTGGTATTGGTCGCTCGTTTATTAATTGTCAAATTGGCAGAGCCAGGTGCAGCAATTTGGCGACTAATAACATCAGTATTATTAGCAGTATTAGTGTCTGCAGCAGGACTACTAATAGCTGCTGTGTTGGTTAAATTAGTACCAAATGCAGCCGTCGGAACAAAATTAAATGTCACATTAGGCAGTGCTAAGACACCAGGCCCATTATTGCTTGCACTCGCACGAGTACAAGTGATGGTTCTTGGCCCAGCAAGCGGAAATCCTGATTGATTATTACACGTCCAACCAGCTCCCGTTGGGGCAGATGTAAGGTTGGCTCCCGCAGGAAAAGTATCGGTTAAAGTGATTGTACCACCTGCATCGCCCATAACCACAGATGATGATAAGGTATAAGTATAAGTAGAGCCTTGCCCTAATAAACCAACTGTATTAACTGTTTTAGTCACACTTAAATCATTCAATACTGTGTTTGTTATTGTAGCACTATTATTTGCCGCATTAGTATCTGATGCTCCTGAGTTGATAGAAGCTGTATTACTGACAATACCCGTATTGGTTGGAATGAAATTAAAACTAATATCATTCAGCGATAGCGGTGTTGTGGAGGCATTACCAGCAGCAGCACGAGTACAATTAATTGCCACAGGCCCCACAATGGGAAAACCCGAATTAGGTGTACATGCCCAACCGACTCCCGTGGGAGCAGATGCCACAGTCACACCCGCTGGAATATTATCGGTGACGGTTATAGTTGCACCTGTTGTTCCCATAGTCAAAAACGGTGACAAGGTATAAGTGTAAGTATTATTTTGGCCTATATTGCCTGCTTGACTCACTGCTTTGCTAATACCTACATCGTTAATGACACTGTTTGATACAGTATTACTGGTGTTATTAGAGTTATTTATATCGGTAACACCCGCACTGATTGTGGCCTGATTACTCAAACCGCCTGTCGTCGTAGGCCTAAAATTTATAGTAATGTCATTTAAGGATAAGGGAGTTAATGAGGTATTACTTGCTGCCGAACGATTACAACTAACCGCAATAGGCCCAGCAATTGGAAACCCTGAATTAGGACTACAACTCCAACCTGACCCCGTAGGGACTGACGTTAGTTGAACACCTGCAGGAATGTTATCCGTCACCGTAATTGTGCCTGTAGTACCTACAATTAAAGTTGGTGACAAAGTGTAACTATAATTTTGGCCTAAGCCTAAGTTGCCTGTTTGACTGACCGATTTGCTAATTGCTACATCCGCTGCCTGATTAACCGTGGTACTTTGTGTAGCAGTGTTGTTAGCCGTGTTATCATCTGTGACAGAAGAGGTTAAGCCAACTTGATTGGTAATCGTTCCCAAAGATAACGCTTTAACTGGAATTGTTAAATTAGGCGCATTACTTGAAATGGCTAATGCGCCTGTGCGATTACACGTTAGTGTAAAAGGGCCATTGATAGGATAACCTGTAGATGGCGAGCAACTCCAACCACTGCCTGTTGGAACCAAATTTACGCGAATACCTGATGGAATATTATCTGAAATCGTTAAGGTATCACTGGCAGTTAATGCATAAGGGCCATTGTTGCGCGCTGTAATCACATAATTAAAGTTATCACCTTGTGAAACAGGGTCTGCACTGTCGGTTTTTGTGACCGATAAGTCGGTACCCGCCTGTACTGTCGTAATATCTGTATCACTATTATTTGTTGCGTTACTATCTGGTTCATTGCGAGTCGCTGTTGCGGTATTGGTAATGGTTCCAATGGTATTAGGAATAACTCTTATGGTAACAGTAGCAGTCTCGCCATTTGCCAATGCCCCTATTGTACAGGTAATCGCAGGGTTACCAGAGCAAGTGCCTTTGGTCGATATTGCACTGACAAAACTTGTACTGGCAGGAATAGTGTCTGTTAATACCACGCCAGTTGCATCATCAGGGCCATTATTTGTCACAGCAATGGTATAAGTTAATAATCCGCCTGCTGCAATAGGGTCTGGGCTATCACTTTGGTTGACGAATACATCGACCAATGCGGCGCGTGCCTGCTGTGTAAATACCATGCCAATAAAGCAACAAACTATAAGCAGTTTAAACCAACGCAGTATCATGTCACTCAATATCCTTCACTCCATTTGGCCTAAGAACGCTATTTTTTTACCTTAGGTTTGCTTTTTGAGGCTTTTTTAGGGCTTTTTGCTGCTTTTTGCTGTCTCATTTCCTCCACAACCAAATCGCCTGTTTGGTCATAAGACTCAATCTCTTCACCAAAGTATTCAATCTCTACTCGACGGCTTAAGGCATGAGCGATTAACTCATCTTCGGCGGTTTTTAGGTCATTAAAGCCTTCACCTCTAATGCCCATTCTACTTGAGTCGATACCTTTTTGGGCCAAATATTTAAGTACCGATTTAGCACGTCTCTCCGAAAGAGCAAGGTTATAAGCCTTGCTAGCGCGTGAGTCAGTGTGACCGACCAAACGAATATTCATGTGTGGATAGGCTTCGAGAATTTTAACCACTTTATCTAACACCAAGGTTGCTTTGGTATTGATATTCGATTTATCGAGGGCAAAATGAATATTTCGGGGCACATTGACTAAGCGCAGAAGCGGTTTATTATCCAAGGGTATGGCTTTGTCTTTAGGCTGTTCTACTTTTGGAGTTGCCTCTGCAACAAGCATTGGACAAGGTTTTTCTTCGGGCGGACAGAAACAATTATCTGCCAGTTTTTGTGCTTTTTTGGCTAAACGTTCGGCAGCTGCAAAATGCTCGCGTGCATGTCGCCAACCTAACTCTTGATGCTCGTGTCCTGCCCATACCAAACGCACTTCCATTTCGGCAATCGGTGCAGCGGCACAGGCAAAACCTTGATGCTGTTTAAGCTGCGCGGCAATTTTCCATAAGTCTTCACGCAAACGTACAGACTCTGGAATAACCGTCGTATCCATTGAAATTTGGCTATCGGCAGCTTCCATTTGTTTAATCAACATATAAGCTTGTGCCAAAGCATTTTCAATCACAGGACTACGGTCGTTTTCGTAATATTCGTGCATGGCAAAATCAAGCCATGCTTGCGCTTTGACTAAATAATAGTTTTCAGCTTCGGTGCCATTGTTATTGAGTTTAGCAATACGCTCTTGGGCGACCTTAAACGTATTTAAATCACGGTTAATGACTGTATCGCTAATCCGCTCTTGTTGAGGGGTTGCCAAGGTTTCTGCCACCATCTCCTCAGCATAGCTAGCTTGCGCTGACACGATTGCTAATGCTAAGCAAGCGCGGCGAGTTATGTTATAAGCCCACATTTTTTGGCTCCAATGCTTTGTTAGTGGCAGGCTTATTTGCACCAAATAAGTCTTCATCAAATTTAAAGCGTAAACGTAAATACGCACCATCAACGGTAAAATCTGTACCAACCAAATCGGCATCCTCATAACTTAACCAGTTGTATCCCAAAGATAACCACAAGTTTGTCGTTACTAAATAACCCGATTCAGCCCCTACCACCAAACGATTACCACCAATATCACCATTCAACCAACCTGCTTGCAAACTCGCTTCCCAACGCTCGGTAATGTCATGTAACACCCGACCACCAATTAAATAGGTAAAGGAGTCGGTGCTAATGTTTGCACTGCTATCGGTCAACCATTTGGCTGCATATTGATTAGAGAAAGTCCAACGACGCACAGGATGGTAATTCCAATGTGTCGAGAAGATATAGGCTTCTTTCTCTTTGATGCTACTCAAGCTGGTTTGGTCATCATCTAATTTATATTCAATCTTGGTCAGGGCATCCCAACGGTTGGTATCAACTTGACGATAGGCTGCACCTAACTGAAAACGATTTTGTAAACGGTCGCCGACATTTACCCCATGATTATCGGCCAAACTAAAGATATTTTTACCTAATAAAGTCCAATCACGCGACCATTTATAAGCCAATCCTAAGGTATTAAGAATAGTGTCTGAATTATCTGTCCAACGTAAATCTATTTTGCCAGTCGCCTTCCACAAAGGACTCGATAAATACTCTAGCCCCAAACTAAGAGCTATCGCGTCACTGCTATCCGAACCTTCTAAGGTACGTACTTGCTCAAAATTGGTGTTTAAACGCACGCCTTCGGTCAAATACCAACGATTACGTAAACCAATAGCCGCTTCTACATCTTGGGCATTGACGGCATCACGCACCCGATATTCGCTAAACACACGACCATCTCTCATATAATCGCCTTCTACACCTACAACTGTAGTATTACGTTGCTGCTGGTCATTTAAGGCAAAACTTCCATTTAAACTAGATGATAGTTCATGTCGTGCATACAATTTGCTTTGCTGGTTAATACGGTAATCACCACCTAAAGCAATAATTTTGCGCTCCGAATGGTCGATATCTTGTTCATATTCACCGTATAAACTGGCGGCTTCTACTTTAGGAATTTTGATATTGAGTTTGGTATGAATGGTTTTGCCTTCATAGGGAGTCACACCTAAATTAGTATTATTTGCTGGCACAGCTGTTTCGTCATAGACACGGCCACCCAATTCAGCCGACAAATATTGGTTAATGGTACGATTTAGGGTAGCTTTGATACCATTACGAACACCGCCAGTAAAGGTATTCTCGGTACGAATCGCTTCGGTACTGAGTGTGCCCCAACTGTCCATATTAACTTGTAATTTGACACCACTTTCAGCACGGCCACTGGATAAGGGAGAAGCCGAATTTTCAAAGTCGGTATCACTCTCGCCATAATACACACGGGCATTGATACGTCCTTTGGCGTGAACCAATTCGGCACGACTGGCTTGACCTGCTGCTTTGTTTTCACGGTCAGATTGAGCAACTTCGGCGATTAACTTGGTGTTTTCGGCCAATTTAAGTACCGCATTAGCACTGTTAAGCTGATAAGCGGCCACAGGGTCATCTTCATGGACTGTTGCTGCACCTACCGTCAATTTATCGCCTAATTTCTTCTCAACTTGTGCGCCACCCAACCAATAATCTTCACCACCTTCTTCTTCGACTTCAACCGTCACGCGAATAAAGTATGGGTTCAAATTGGCATCTAAACTTGGTACTGGTGATTTAAAGTAAATGCTGGCTGTCAGTGGTTCAAATTCGTAATCGGTAAAACGCGCCTGTGGCTGAACATCAATAATCAAACCCAAGTTATTACGGTCACGTTTAATAATTTCTACTTTTTCACTGTTTACTCTTAAACCATCAACATTATCTAAAGTATAAGGACCCGATACACCCAAGGCTGGTTTTTCAATCACTTTTTGTTTGGCTTTAGTTTGAGCAACAAAGGTCGTGGCCTTAAAATCGTCGGTCGCATAATGGGCGCGTACGCCTGTTAAAGAACGGTTATATTGTCCCAAGGATAAGCCTTCGCTGTTTTCGATACGGGTGGTGTAGTCACCAAACATGACATAAGAACGGCCTTTATCTAAACGAACATACAATTTGCTAGTGGACTGGGCGTCAAAACCACGCACCGCGGCATCGCCATAAACAGGGTAATAATCATCGGGACGAATATCACGGAAAAGGCGTTGGTCTGTTTCTTTGTTAGAGTCATACGATAAGGTTAACAAATATTCGCCTTTGACTTTACCTTTTAAAAACATCGCTGCACGACCAGAGGCATTGAGCTTGCCATCATTGCCGCTAGCCAAACTTTGTAGCTCTGCTTCAAAGCCATCATTGGCATAAGCAGGAGCAACTTTGGCTGGATTAAAGTTTTTAAACGAGACCATTCCCTCGACAATACCTGCGGCAATCATCGGGCGTAACTCTGGCACAAAGCGGATATTCGTCTCTGCTTTTAAGGTGCCACTGCTCACACGAACCTTGGCTTCGCCAGCTTGTGTTGGGGCAACTAGCTTAACTTTAAACTCTCCCCCTTCAATAAACAGTTGTACTCCTTGTGTTTTAGGGTCTAAATCCGTGGCTCTAAACCGTCCTGCATCACTTTCTAAGGTCACAGCGGTACGCGAGGTGACTGGCAATCCCGCTTTATCGGTCAATTTAATATTAAACAGAATTTCGTTAGAGCCATTGGCCTCAACCACTTTTTGCTCAGACTCAATACTAACATTGGCTAAATTATCAGGTGCTTTAACATGAATCACTCTTACACCACGCGGATTACCCAATGCGTCAAACTGTTTAAGCGCGATTCTGTTTTCACCTGCTTTTAGGCTAATCCCCAAATATTCACGAGCTTCGGTGCGTGTGTCTGGAATGGCCATTTTAATGGCCATACTCTTCTCTTCTAGCACTTTGTCATTAACGCTTAACTCAAACGTTGCACCTAACGCTCCTTTAAACAAAATCCGCGTCTGTGCATAAGGCAATACTTGACCGTCGGTTAAATTAAGAATGTCTAATTGATTGTTAGCCGCTTCTTGGACATAACTTTCTAGGCTGCGAGTATCAGAGGAGGCTGGCACGCGTTCTACATCGTCTTGTTCTTTATTGGTAGTTTTTGCTCCTGACAACAAGGCAGGCATTTTGGCTTTACCATGTAAGCCACATTCGTTGCCTGTGTAATTAACACAACCACTGGCAGGTAAAGAGCGTAAATCACTGGGATTATTGGTTTCAAATGGCAAATCTGTTTTTAAAGCGCGTTCCAACTCACCAATCGCTGTATCACCTTGATTGCGACGGGCATAAATCTCGCCCATCGCTTCGCCCGAACAAGTGCCATTATCCGTGGTAATCGCAAAATCGGCACGGTGTAACTCACCCGCTTTTAAGTCCACAAATCGGCTTGAAGGATCACCTGCATTGCGTACATTTTGCTCAATTATCTCTACATCTTGAGGCAAAGAGGTACGGTCAAGTTTTAAGACATGAGTGGTTGCACGCAAGCCATAAAAATTATATTTACCTTCGACATCTGTCACCACATATGAACCATCTTCGAGTACCAAGCGCACATTGGGCACACCGATTTCTTCTAATCCTTGTACACCATCACGGTTGCAGTCAGTATAAACTTTACCTGTCACAAAGCCTTCTTGGGTAAAGACGCCTGTACTGACTTTGACTTTGGCTGCCGCGATAGCTGATTGTACGATCAAACTATTAACAGGCGTTATCCCTTGAGCTTGAGCGCGATTAATACCATCACCATGCAATGCGCCCGCACCAATATGCACCCGATAGCTAATAATAACCTCAGTATTAGCTCCCAAATTACCAATGGTAAAGCTAAGCACTGATGCTGCGCCAGCCGTTGGCTCTTGTTTTATATTGGCGACACGACCAGTACCCGACACATAGCTAAAACCTTTAGGCAGAGTATCGGTTACCACAACATTGTTAATATCAGTTTTGTTAATCGAGACATTACGCACCGTCACCGTATAATCAATAAACTCACCTAATTCGGCATTGGCACGTGAGGCAGTTTTTTTGATAAATAACGAGGAGGAATTAGCGGCTGGTGGATCCATCGGCACATCTACTTGAACTGCATTTTCAGGATCAGTCACATCAAAATCGCCACCATAAGAGCCTTTAATGTTAATAACACGGCTAAACTTGCTCACTAGCTCAGAGGCTGGTACCACACTGGGATAGGCATATCCCACAGGTGGAGTAATGATTAACCGATAAAAACTTGTTGTTTTATTGGTCGCAGGTACAAATGGAAAGCGATACGCACCATCCGCACCTGTAGTCTGTATTTTCTTACAGGCTTCATCAGCATCTTTATCCACTTCACACAGCTTGCCATTATCATCGCGTAGTTCATAGGGGACTTCTTTACCGTTTTCTATGCGCGCTAACCGTACAATGGCACCTTGAATAGGTATATTGGTTTGGCTATCAAACACCACACCAAAAGGGTCAACCAACACAAAAGCTGTCACTGGATTACCACTTGCATCTTTTACATCACTACCAACACGCTTGACCTCATCATCATCTAAACACCACAATATAGTCGCCGTTAATTCATCATGGGCACGAGTTTCAACAATATAATTGAATGGAATAACATCAAAAGTATCCATTGAACGTGTTGGCAAGGCATCGGCTTTGACCAAATGGGTATCATTAATTCTAAAAATCCCCGTGTTACGACCAGTCTCTATTGCAACAACGCGCTCAACATCTTTACTCGCTGGCGAACTAATCTCTAAAAATAAACGGTCAATAAAATCGGGGCGAATATTACACACCGCACATTTTGCTTCTAAATAAATATTGCCATTCAAGGTAATATGAGTGGCTAATTTAAAGGTAGTATTTTCTTTATTAGCCACCCCTAAAGTGGCCGAGCCTGCAACTGTCGTGGGTGTTTTTTGTGATACTGACTGACGCACCTCGGTACCATAAAAATAGTAGCCGTGCAAAATATTGTTAACGATTGAACCCGTTGCGCTGTTATAGACATTGACGCGTAATTTAAAACTATCTGTTGCACCAACAGCAAAGTTATCGTGGGCAATCACGACCGCATCAATTACTTTGTGGTCTGCTGGTTTATTAGCTGCGCTAACATAATCATGCTCTGGTGTACCAAATACATGGTACAACACTTGGCCTACACCGCTATATTCAACGGCTTTGGCACTGTTATTAGCCGCATCATTTTCGTCTAATAACCAGACATTAGAAGGCAGAGCATCTTTAAAAATGACTTTTTGTTGCAGTACGCCATTGATACGAATGTTAATCGGGCTCAATGCCTGACTACCAATATTTTTAGCCTCTAAGGTATAAGTTAAAACGTCTATCGTGGTTGCTGCATTTTTAAAATCAATACTTGGTTTATCGGCAGTTTTAGTGAGTTGCAAAACGGTTTTAACTACTGTCACTGTGTCTGTTTTGCTGATTGTTTGCTGTGAGTTATCACCTGTTGCCAATACATCTAAGCTGAGCTTATCGCCTTCTTGACTATTTTCGGCAATCAAAGCTGTCACCAAAAGAGCGGCTTGTTGATTAGGGTTAAGGCTAATACGATAACTACTGTTAATAAGCTTATCGCCTTGGTCATAAACACCGTTGTTGTTGACATCATGAATCAACATCGCATCTTGTAACTTGGCGTTAATATTGGCTAAGGACACAGCATAACTGTCGGCCAAATTACCTGTATTAGTGAGTGTATGCGGCCAAACAGCGACAGTTTTAGGATCTAAAGTTAAATCGGGTGCAGTGCTGAGTTGTGCTTGATAACTGACAATCACACTACTGACCGTATTAGATACTTCTTGAGTATTACCACTGGCATAACGATATCGTAAATTAAAACTGTTATTAAATACTGTGCCAATTGCAGTTTGAGCGACTGTTACATCTACAATCAAGGTTTGAGTCTGTTGGGCTAATAATTTGTCCATTGATAATGCGACTGACTCAACCTTAGTCAAATCACTGATAATCCCTTTTTGATACAAGCGGTAACTATTATTAGCATCACCAATCAAACGATAAAGCACCTGCACGCCTGTTGCACTGCCGACATGATTTAAGTCTTTGAGCTGTGTCCCTGCAGGCAATCTATCTTCCATAATCACTTTATTAAAATTGTTACCCTCAACCACAATGGCTATCGGCTCAACATTTAAGGCGGTATCGGTATTTTTGGCAGTTAAGGTATAGCGTAAACTGGCTTGGCCATTGTTAAGACGAATTTGGGTCGCATCCACTTGTTTTAGCAGACTGACTGGCGAGCTAACCACTAGCACTTTGTCAGTCACGGTTTTGCTATCATTGCCTAATTTATCAGTCACTTTAAGTTGTACATTAAAGACATCATTTTGCTGAGCATTAGCAGGCACTGTGGCGACTACCAACACCGCTAAACTTTGACCTGCACTTAATTTAATAGTCCCTGTAATAACGATATCAATAGCAGGATTATAAACACCATCTCCATCGACATCTTGTACCAAGCTTAGGCCATTTAAGGTATTACCATTATTTGAAATATCGCTTAACGCAAAATCAAACTCATTAGCTACTGTACTGTTATTCGTTAAAATATGTGGCCATACTACCGATTGATTACTTTGTCTAATCAAGTCATCGGCGGTGTTCAAGCTAAAATTATTTGTTTGAGGAACGGCGGTAACACTGTCTAATCTAGACTTTAACGCTTGTGTATTGTTGCTTGTGGCATTTAACAACACATTAAAGACATCGTTTGCTTTGGCCGTCGCAGGTACTGAGCCTACGACAAACAAGGTTTTTTGTTGCTGAATCGCTAAGCTTATTTGAGTGACTACTTTGTCTATTGCAGGGTCATAAACACCGTTATTATTTGTATCTTCTGCAATCACAGGATTGAGCAAGTCACCATTATCATTAGTGGCCTGTGTCAAACTGAGTGTATAACTATCACTCACTGAGCCAGTATTACTGAGGATATGTTTAAAAATAGCTACATCGCCCGCACGTTTAGTAAACGGGTTAGCAGCCGTTAATTCAAATGAACTGCTTAACAATGTAGTGCTGACAATATTAGAATAAGCCGTTAACACTTGGCTGCCATAATTATAATGAGCGATAAATTGATTATCTAATCGTGTTTCCAACTTGCTTGTGACATCAACATTGACTTCTAAAATTGCCTCTTGAGGTGCAGTAAAACTATCAAAAGCTACCGCCACTTTATCAATGGTAGCAAGACTGGGCAAAGTACCTAACTCATAGTTTTTATAAGTTTTTTCGGGTGTACCGCGCACATGATACAACAGGGTTCTTCCCCCTCCCCCACTACGATAATTTAGACTATTTAATACTGTGCCTTGTGGTAGCGTATCTTCGAACACCACTTTAGTTAGATTAGCACCTTCGATATTGACGATTGTTCCTACTGCCGACGCATTGCCCTCATTACGCATGGTTAAACTATAAATCAAGGATTTATCTGCAATATTATTACCATCAACAGCTATGGTATTTTTATTAACATTTTTAATGAGTTTGAGTTCGGGCGCAGTCGTGGAGACTTTATCTATCACCGACATGAGTGGCACATTTGCCGCCACACTACGTGCTTTAAGATTTAATAGAAAAAAACTGTCACTTGTAATAGCAGATGGCAATTGCGCCTGTACCAACAAAAACATACGCTGGTTAGCCGCCAGCGTTGTTTGATAGTTTGCCGTCATGAGTTCATCAGCAGCATCATAAATACCGTTATTATTGACATCATTTATTAACTTAATATTTGTTAGCTCACCAGTATCCCCACCCACATCTAACAGTTCAAAACTAAAGGTGTTATCGCCATTACCTGTGTTAAATAGGGTATGTGGCCATGTCACTAATTCATTTGGTTGGGCTTGCAAAGGACTAGCGGGCGTGAGTTGTGCCGAATAAACAGGTAAAATACTGACGACAACAGGTTGAGATACCACAAAATAACGCTGACCATCATCATGTGTATATTGGGCATTGGCAATATTTTCAATTTTTAAATATGCGGCAGGTTGTACGGCATGTGCTGTAACTGCATATAAGGCATTCATCACCATAAATATGGCGCAAATAAGAATCCTTATAGATAAGATACTGGCTTGAGCGTACACAATTTAGCCTTTTTATTTAAAATTATAAAAATTTAGCTTATTTAACTTAAGACAATCATAGTTAAAACAAGTACTAAAGTTAAGGCAGAGTCTAAAAGAGTCAGAAAACTGACTCTTTTAGTAAAGCATCCTTGCTAGGTAGTTAGGCTAAAACAAACTACTGTTTAGTTGTCAATTCTGACACTAAAAGTGAATGTACCTGATTGACCACCATTCAAGGCACCTACATCTGCAATTAAGGCACCTGCTGCACCATCAGCTGGTTTAGTTGTTACAGTGTTATTTGTGCCACTACCTGTAACAACAGGTGTAGTTGCTGTTGTTACAATACCGCCAACAACTTTGTCATACAAGGTTGTAAAGCTTGGTGTGGTATCGTTGATTAACACGCTAGTCACTTGCGATACACCTTCGTTAGTAGCAACAATACGATACATGATACATGCACCAGGCAAGGCATTTAAGGTAGTCGCAGCAAAAGCACCATCAGCATTACCATCACAGCCAGCATCTAGAGCTTGGGTTTTATCCAAACGGATTTGACCGCCAATAACGTTGGTTGTATCAGTATTAACAGGATCGGTCGGAGCAGCCACACCACTAATCACACCTACAACATCTGCAGTAATAGTTGCAGAGTCAGTTGTACCAGGTGTTGCACCAGCTGGAGCTTGAACTTTGGCGAAAATACGGACACTTTCACCTGGTGACAAACCAGCCAACCCGTTACCCATACCTGTGCCTGTAGCACCTACAGTCACGGTGTGGAAGTTATCAGTACCACTCACGCCATTGATTGCTGCATCAGCCGCATCTAACACACCGTTGTTATTAGTATCAATATACAACACAGTGCTAAAGCCAGCTAAAGAGTTTACACCTGTCAACAACATCTCTGTTCCTGCATCACCTTCAGGCACGTTACCATTGTTGGTTAAAATGTGTTCATACACAACCGAACCGCCTGGGAATACCTGACCTGTACGGTTGGTAATCATTTGTAAGTCACGGTAAGTATTCACTGTTACCGCGTCTAACTTGGTATCTGTTGCATTAGAAACAGGCGAGGTGACTTTAAAATACACACTTTGTGTGGTAGGTGTTTGAGTCACAGGTGTAGTCACAACCGCACACACTAAACGTGAACCGAGTGCGTTGATAGTACCAGTATTGGTTAAGGTTGCCCCTACTGTAGTACAGTTGCCTGCACCACCGTCAGCACGGAATACCACCGTCCAACCACTTGGCAAGGCTGCCATACCTGCTGTAGAGCCTGCGGCTAAATTGTAGTTATCCGCAATACCCACTTTGTTTTGAATCAACAAGGGGAATGTTGTGGACGCACCAGGATTGACTGATTTGGTTGACCATGCAGCACCACTATTATCAACAGTACCTGCATCTGTAGCACTACCCGCACCGTTAGCATTGAGCGTGGGTGTTGTGTTGTTAGATAAGTCAACCACGTTGGAGGTAATTTGTGCCAAAGTATCGGTGACAGTATCTACTTTAGTTGGGTCATTCACCGAAGTAGCAGTTTTAACCACACTATAGCCCTGACCAGGTGTTGCACCTGTACCAGTCACACCTGCAGGTAAAGTGGCTTTTAAAATGACTTCATAATATTGACCAGGCTGAATCACAGGTGTATTGGGTACACCATCACTGGTGGTATCTTGTAATACGTTATTGCCGTCAGCTTGGAACAACTGGAACGAAGTGCCAGCAGGGAAACCTAAGGTTGCTGGATTTAAGTTAGCATAGGTAACATTAAAGCTATCAGGGCCATTACCGTTGTTCCAAATAATGTTGGTAAAGCTAACCGTTGTACCTTGACCCGCGCTTGCTTGTTCAACGATATCGTTATCACCACCAATCTCGCTAATGGTTGTTGAGTCGTTGGCTGCAACCGCCGAGGTTTGTGTTACTAAGAAGTCAACCGAGTTAGTAGGTTGAGAGGCTGTGTTATTGTTAGTATTCACATTGTTGTCTGGGTCATAAAAATAGTTGGCGGTATTGGTTAAAATACCAGGACGCGCAACTGAGTTACCGTCATTGCCTGGACCTGTCGCTGCAACATCATCAACACGTACTTGGAATTTAATTGTACCCGACACATTGGGTGCAACCGAGGTAATTACTGCACTAATTGTACGGTCACCCGTCAAATCTGTGCCTGTTACTTCATAAGTAATCCCTGCTGGGTCTGCGCCTGCCGCATCGGTTAATGCACCGCCTGCACTCCATACACCAGAACCAGCAACATATTTCATACCACCAACAGTCGCTGGCGTTGCTCCTGCAGGAATTACGTCTGTAATTGTAACTTCACGCGCTGTGTTATTACCTGTGTTGGTATAGGTTAAGGTGTATTCAACCACAGTACCAATCGGACCTGTTAAAATATTAGCCGATTTGGTGACATTAAGTACTGCATCTGCCGTTACTGTGGCGGTGTCGGTATTAAATGCTGTATCACCATCAAAGGCTGCGGTTGCTGTAATCGTTGTTACGCTATCTTGGCCTGCCGTTGCTGTACCAGGTGCGCTACCCACTACTACAAATTTAAATACACCGCCTGCCGCCAAGCTAACACTTGTACCTGCCAAATTAACCGCATTATCAGGTACACCATTGCCATCGGCATCGGCATAAATGGCAAAGCCTGTTAAATCAAAGTTATCGCCAGCATCTTGTGCAGAGCTTAAAGCAAAGCTATCGCTACCGTTACCAGTGTTAGTTAAAGTATGTGGATAAACAACTTGACCACCTGGTGCCACCAAACGGGTGTTATTGGCAACCAAAGTAAAGCTACCTACTTGTTGTACAATGGTTTGTACAGTATTAGATGTAGCACTACGGGTTACAGCAGACGCATCGGTATAGGTTGCGGTTGCAGTGTTACCAATCACGGAGTTTGCGGCAGGTGCAGCAGCAAACGCGCCAGCACTAAAGCCACCCATAGCCACTGCCATAGCAGCAGCCAAAGCATTTAAACGCCAAGCATTGCTTGTGTGTTGGCAAGCCTGACGATTGTTGTCTTGATTACGCATAATAAGAACCTCTGGTTATGCTTGGTTTATTAAGTTATATCGCCTTGCCAGCACTAAACTGACGCACTCGCATACTTCCTTATAATTGGGCAAGCACCAGTTTAAACACAAGCTTGTTACAAAATCGCAAACTTGCATCAGACTTAAATGGCGAGTCCAAGTCTGTAAACTTTACCAAAACGTCCTGTTTTTAGTACATATAAAAAGCAGACGCTCACAGCAAGCCTCTGCTCTTCTTATTCTTGGTTAACTTTTACTCTAATTGACACCACAATAGCGTCACCCGCTTTTAGGCTCGCTACTTTCCAGCGCAATGCGCGGTAATCTTTAGCAGGCACTGGTTTTTTATCGGCAGTCATCAATGGAACTGGCGCAAAGGTTACGGTATCAATAGTTGCTTCTGCCCCTGCACTAGGAGTGGCTGTTTTTAATTGGTATTGTGTACTAGGTGGGATGGGTAATGTCGCAATTAAATCAGAAACAGGTTTGGTACTGACATTTTTGTAGGTGGCGCGATACTCTAACACTTCGCCAGGTTTAGCTTCTTTAACGACTGCTAATACCTCTTTTCCTTCACCGTTTACAGTCACTTTAAATTGTTCTAATTGCACTTTAATTGGTTCAGCTTTTGCAGCTGCAGCAGTAGGAGCGGCTTGCACTTGCAATGCAAACAACGTAGCCACGGTGAATAAGTAAAATTTTTGTAGCAATTTTATATAAGACACAATCTTAGCCCTTTACAACCCTAGGTTGTAGATTGAGGAAGTAGATACACGCTTAACGACAAGAGGTATAAACCATAACGCATTAAATGCGCGCTTAAAGTCGTCGAGTGTAATCTAGCTTTTTTGTATTAAAACGATTGCTTTACAAAAATCAATTAAGCAAACACGTTTTCTACAAAAAACACCATACTGCTTACAAGCATAAACAGATTTTTTTGCACTTCAAGCCAACATACATAAAAAAAAGATAAATGGTTGTTTTCATCTGATTAGTGACCGCTATCACATTTTTGCCAGCGTAATAATGAACAGTTGTATTATCAAAATTAACTGTTTTATGATTAAAAACAACAGCAGCAAGAATGATTATCATTTATAAAAATCACACCAAAACTTTGCTTGCAGATGAAATTCATCGTATGCTCAGTATTTGCTTTATATACAATTTTTTATTTGAATATGGATAAACTCTTTTTACAACAATTGCAACAATTAGTGTCTTTGCCTAGCGTATCGTGTACCGACCCTGCAATTGACCAAGGCAATCAAGCCGTGATTGATTTATTAGCCTCTTGGTTAAGCCAGCTTGGTTTTAGTTGCGAAATCATGCCCATAGCAAAGGGTAAAGCTAATTTAATTGCCACCTTAGGCAGTGGCTCGGGAGGATTGGTCTTGGCTGGTCACACCGATACCGTACCCTGTGACGCGCAATTATGGGCAAGTGACCCATTTAAAGTCAGTGAGCGTAACGGCAATTTATATGGCTTAGGCATTGCCGATATGAAGGGCTTTTTTCCTGCGGTGTTAAATGCTGCCCAAGCCTTTAGCAAAAGCAAACTACAAGCCCCGTTAATTATTATTGCCACCTGTGATGAAGAGTCGTCTATGGCAGGGGCTAAAGCCTTAGTCGAAGTAGGCAAACCACAAGGCCGTTTTGCGGTGATTGGTGAACCAACCAGTTTAAAACCCATTCGCTTGCATAAAGGCGTGATGATGGAGAGGGTGAGAATTTTAGGCAATAGTGGTCATTCCAGTGACCCTAGTTTGGGTAATAATGCCTTAGATGC
Source organism: Moraxellaceae bacterium (assembly GCA_024234595.1). Lineage (GTDB taxonomy): Bacteria > Pseudomonadota > Gammaproteobacteria > Pseudomonadales > Moraxellaceae > Agitococcus. Next base: position 197,113 of record JACKNZ010000006.1, read on the forward strand.
TATGACCTTAGTGATGAGCGATTTAATGGCTTTTAGAGCCGAAATGCAGCAAAAATTCCGTAATGATGCTTTTACTATCCCCTACCCTACCCTTAACTTAGGCTGTATTCATGGCGGCGACAACCCTAATCGGATATGTGGTCAATGTGAGTTACAGTTTGATTTACGGCCATTGCCTAATATGGATGTGGATGAAATTCGTCAACAAATTGGCCAACGCCTAAAACGTATTGCACTCCAAAAACAAATTCAAATTGATTATGAACCGATTTTTGAAGGCACGCCGCCAGCCGAAACCCCTGCCAATTCACCCTTTGTTAAAATGGTCGAAAAACTGACCCAAAGTGAGGCTGGTTCGGTCGCTTTTGGCACCGAAGCCCCTTATTTTAGACAATTAGGCATGGATACTATTATTTTAGGGGCTGGAAGTATCGAAACTGCCCATCAACCCAATGAATATTTACCCATAAATAACATTTCACCGTTATTATTGTGGTTAAAACAACTGATTCACCATTATTGCGTACTTGGCCACGCGGCTTAATGTATGTTGAAGTTTGCCGTTTACCCTCACCCCAACCCTCTCCCACAGGGAGAGGGGGTTGTCTCTCGCTGAGGAATGTCGTTTTAGGATGTTAATATGACCGATGATTTTTTATCACCCGATACCATGACCGAACAATATGTGCATTGGTTTAGAAACTCTGCCCCTTATATCAATGCTCATAGGGGCAAGACCTTTGTGTTAATGTTTGGCGGTGAAGCGGTTAATCACGAAAACTTTCGCAATATTATTCATGATATTGCTTTGCTGCATTCTTTGGGTATTCGTTTAGTGTTGGTGCATGGCGCACGCCCCCAAATTGATGAAAACCTGATTGAATATGGTTTAAGCACGCCTTTCCATCAAGGTTTACGTGTAACAACACGCGAGTCTTTACGTTGTGTGTTAGATGCGGTGGGTTCGATTCGTTTAGAAATCGAAGCCTTATTAAGCATGGGTCTGGCAAATTCGCCAATGTTTGGTGCACGCATTGATGCGGTGTCGGGTAATTTTGTGATTGCCAAACCTTATGGCGTACGAGATGGTGTCGATTATCAACTCACTGGCGAAGTACGTTCGATTGATACCGAAGCGATTAACAAAAACCTTATCAATCATCATATTGTGATTTTAGGCCCCACAGGTTATTCGACCACAGGAGAAGTGTTTAATTTATTGGCCGAAGAAGTGGCGGTTCATGCCGCGATTTCCCTCAAAGCCGACAAATTGATTTTATTAGGCGATAAAGAAGGTATTGCCAACGATGACGACCGTTTGTTGCGCGAGATGATTCCCAACGAAGTTGACCAATACTTACGCGGCAAAGTGTTGGATAGCGAAATTTTACGCCATATGGACGCATCACGCGAGGCGTGTCGGGGCGGTGTGCGGCGCGTACATATTATTTCGCACGCGCGCGATGGGGCATTGCTGCAAGAATTGTTTACCCGTGATGGTTCTGGCACCTTAATTACCCAAGACCCTTATGAAGAAATTCGTACTGCCGAAATTGATGATGTGGTGGGTTTAATTGAACTATTGCGCCCCTTAGAAGAGGAAGGCATTTTAGTCCGCCGTTCGCGTGAGCGTTTAGAAACCGAAATTAGTCGTTTTGCAGTGATAGAACGTGACGGCATGATTGTCGGTTGTGCCGCTTTGTATCCTCTGCCTGCCGATGAAAATGGCGTATTAAGTGGTGAGATTGCTTGCGTAGCCGTACACCCTAGCTACCGCAAAGGCGACAGAGGCTCGGAATTATTAGATTATTTAGAAGCTCGGGCGCGTAACAAAGGCATTAAAAAACTGTTTGTACTGACCACACGCACCGCCCATTGGTTTTTGGAGCAAGGATTTGCCCCTGCCTCGGTGGACGATTTACCTAAAGAACGTAAAGCCTTATATAACTTTCAACGTAACTCGCAAGTGTTTAGTAAAAAGTTATAATGAGCTATCCCTTCGACTTTGCTCAGGTAGCACACTGACTCAACTTAGCCTGAAAAACTTTATTAGTTGAGCGTGGTCATGGTGGTTGAGCGAAGTCGAAACCTATTTTTTTAGATATTTCTAAAGAACCGCAAATTAAAATTGATTAAACAAGAGATTTAGTATGTGTGACACCCCAAATATGCGCAAACACTCCTCCGAAGTCGTTGACGGCATCGAAGCCGCGCCAGCCCGTGCCATGTTACGCGCTGTAGGCTTCACTGATGATGACTTTAACAAACCACAAATTGGCATTGCATCAACGTGGGCAATGGTCACACCCTGCAATATGCACATCAATAAATTAGCCGACGAAGCCGAAAAAGGTGCAAATGCAGCAGGTGGTAAAGCCGTTGTTTTTAATACTATTACCATTTCTGACGGTATTGCTAACGGCACTGTGGGCATGAAGTATTCTTTGGTGTCACGTGAAATTATTGCTGACTCGATTGAGGCTGTTGCAGGCTGTGAAGGCTTTGACGGTATTGTGGCGATTGGTGGCTGCGACAAAAATATGCCAGCCTGTATTATGGGCATGGCGCGTCTCAATCGTCCGTCTATTTTTGTGTATGGTGGCACGATTAAACCGGGGGCAGGTCATACCGATATTATTTCGGTGTTTGAAGCGGTTGGCCAACATGCCAAAGGTGAGTTAAACGCTATTCAAGTGAAACAAATTGAAGAAGTAGCGATTCCTGGTCCGGGTTCTTGTGGTGGTATGTACACCGCCAATACGATGGCCTCCGCCATTGAAGCCTTGGGTATGAGTTTGCCTAACTCAAGCGCGCAAAATGCAGTGAGTGATGAAAAACTCTCCGATTGTTATCGTGCAGGCCAGCAAGTGCTTGAGTTGCTTAAACAAGACATCAAGCCTAGCGACATTATGACCAAAAAAGCCTTTGAAAACTCGATTCGGGTGGTGATTGCTTTAGGTGGCTCAACCAATGCCGTATTGCACTTTTTGGCAATGGCGCACACTGTTGGTGTTGATTTGACTTTAGATGATTTTGTGCGTTTGGGCGAAACCACGCCTGTGTTGGCCGATGTTCGTCCGTCTGGCAAATATATGATGAGTGAATTGGTGGCGATTGGTGGTATTCAGCCCTTAATGAAGCGTATGCTCGATAAAGGCTTATTACACGGCGATTGTTTAACGGTGACAGGTAAAACCCTAGCCGAAAACTTAGCCGATGTTGCTGATTATCCCGCAGGGCAAGATATTATTCGTCCTTTTGATAATCCGGTTAAACCCGATTCTCACTTAATTGTATTAAAAGGCAATTTAGCTCCCGAAGGCTCAATGGCTAAAATCACAGGCAAAGAAGGCTTGTTTTTTGAAGGCAATGCCCGTGTTTATGCCAGCGAAGAAGATGCCTTACAAGGTATTTTAAACGGCGAAGTGGTGGCCAAAGACGTTATCGTCATTCGTTACGAAGGGCCTAAAGGCGGGCCTGGTATGCGCGAAATGTTATCGCCAACCTCGGCAGTCATGGGCAAAGGTTTAGGCAAAGAAGTGGCGTTGATTACCGATGGCCGTTTTTCTGGTGGTAGTCATGGTTTTGTGGTGGGACATATTACTCCCGAAGCGGCTGAAGGTGGCCCAATTGCCCTGATTGAAAATGGCGATGTCATTACCATTGATGCCGTCACGCGCCAAATTAGTGTGAATGTCAGCGATGCAGAAATGGCGAAGCGTAAAGCAAAATGGGTTGCCCCTGCCCCTAAATATACTCGTGGTGTATTGGCTAAATATGCCAAAACCGTATCGAGTGCCTCCGAAGGCGCAGTGACGGATAAATAAGCCTAGATATTCTCTTTTCCGCTGAGAGATGTCTAGGGTGAGGGTAAGGCAGAGGTGAACTCTGCCTTTTTTATTGGAGAAAAAAATGACTTGGATAATCACAAAATACGCCATCACTGCCGCAATGGTAGTGCTAATTTCAGAAATGGCCAAACGTAGCGATAAACTTGGTAGTTTAATCGCTGCCTTACCCTTAGTGACTGTGCTCACCTTGATTTGGCTGTATGTTGAGCAACAGCCCAGCAGCAAAATTGCTAATCATGCGTGGTACACTTTTTGGTATGTGTTACCTACACTGCCCATGTTTTTGATTTTTCCTTATTTGATGGTACGGGTCGGATTTTGGCCAAGCCTCGTGATTTCTTGTGTTATTACGGTGCTTTGTTTTGTCAGCCTTGCTTTTGTGATGAAACAATTTGATATAGAACTATTTTAAACTGAAAGCAAATTGACCTATTGCCATCTGCGCAAAGTTAGGACATTCTTTAAAAAATTAGAACGTATCGTTAGTTAGCCATGAAAAACCTTGATATTGCCCATATTCGGCAAGACTATTCTAAAAAAGAGTTGTCGGTCACTGACTGTCTGCCTGATCCCATTGAACAATTTAATATTTGGCTTGAGGAAGCTATTGCCTCTAAGGTTAATGAACCGACAGCCATGAATTTAGCCACTGTCAGCTCCGAAGGTAAGCCCTCTGCACGAATGGTGTTGTTAAAAGGGGTCGAAAATCAGCAATTTGTGTTTTATAGCAATTACCAAAGTCGCAAAGGCGAGCAAATTGCCGCCAATAGTTATGTGGCTTTAACTTTTTTTTGGCCAGAACTCGAACGTCAAGTGCGTATAGAAGGTAAAATCAGTAAAATTCAACCAGAAGTTTCTGATGCTTACTTTCAGTCTCGGCCTTATAGCTCAAGAGTTGGTGCGTGGGCTTCGGAGCAAAGTCGTCCTTTAGATGCCAAATCTACGCTTGTTAAACGTGCGGCTTTTTTTGCAGCCAAATATATTACCAGTGTGCCTCGCCCACCGCATTGGGGGGGCTATGGCATTACGCCTGAGCGTATGGAGTTTTGGCAGGGACGGCCAAGTCGTTTACATGACCGTGTGGTATATAGCTTGGGTGAGCATGGCTGGGAAAAAACCTGTTTGTTTCCCTAATGAGGATGTAGCCTAAGCTTTATTGTTTTTTAACGTGGGTTTGTATCAACCCACGCCACCAGCTTCGGTATCGTTTGTTTGACTCAATTTTTGCTCATTCCACTCAGTCACTTCTTCGTTTACTACGCGCTCATAAATTTCTGCCACTGTTAGCGTCAGACTAATAGAATCAAAAGTCACCGCATCACCCAAAAAAAACTCCTCCGCCAACCAATTAGTTTTGCGTCGCCGCACAATCACTTCGGCCACATCTTGCTCAACAAGTACATACTCTTGCAGGGTGGTGATTTGTTGATACAAATGACGTTTGGTCACCTTATCTCGGTAGTGAGTCGATTTAGATAATACTTCAACCACCAAAACAGGTGTAGTCAGTGCGTTGTCATTGGCCTTTTGAGTTGAACAATCCACTACCACGTCAGGATACACATAGTCACTACGCTGAAACACTTGTGGTATTTTTACTTTGGTACTTTCGGCAAATACTTCGCATGGATTATTTTCAAGATGATTGCCTATTTTTCGTGCGATATTTTGAGTAATACGACCATGATTAAAGCTACCCCCAACCATGGCATAGACTTCACCATCAATATATTCATGGCGCATATCTGTTTGTTTTTCTAAAGCAAAGTATCCTTCTTCGTTGATTTGCTCATCTGCTTTACGCACGGCTGAAGCCATGATGCACCTCAAAATTTTAGGGGGTTATGGGACAGGTTAATCATCAATATCTCACTTAGCAAGTCTAAACTTATTTATTAAAAGCTATAATTATTGTCTATCCAACAATCTATAACCAATGGCCTCAGTAATATGTGGCACTAACACTTGCTCACTTTGTGCCAAATCAGCAATGGTACGTGCCACACGCAAAATGCGATGATATGCCCGTGCTGATAATCTAAGCCTTTGCATTGCTTGGTCTAATAACCGCCCTTCTTTTTCGCCTAATAGGCAATATTCATCCAATAATCGTGGCGTTAAGTTTTTATTGGTACATTGTTGACGTTGTTGTTGTCGCTGACGTGCCAGCAACACCCGCTCTTTAACCTGTGCCGAACTTTCACTGACTTGATTATCACGCAACACACTTGCCGCGAGTGCAGGCACTTCGATATGCAAATCTATTCTATCCAACAAAGGCCCCGACAATTTACCCCTATAACGTGCAATTTGTTCGGGCGTACAACGACAACGTGGTGAGCCATCACCCAAAAATCCACATGGACAAGGATTCATTGCCGCCACTAATTGAAAAGCCGCAGGAAAAGTCATTTGTTTGGCAGCCCGAGAAATCACCACTTGGCCAGACTCCAAAGGTTCGCGCAATACCTCTAACACCTTTCGGTCAAACTCGGGTAACTCATCTAAAAATAACACCCCATGATGCGCCAAGCTAATTTCACCTGGTTTGGGATTAGAGCCGCCCCCCACCAAGGCAGGTGCAGATGCGGTATGATGAGGCGCACGAAACGGTGGTAAGCCAAAATGTGGATAATTTTGTGCTGCAACGGAATGAATAGTCGCTACTTCAATACTTTGATTATCATCTAAAGGCGGCAAAATACCTGACAATCGCGAAGCTAATAAGGTCTTGCCCGTACCTGGTGGTCCCATCATTAACAAAGAATGGCCACCAGCCGCTGCTATTTCTAGGGCACGACGCGCCCGATGTTGGCCTTTAACATCGCTTAAATCAGGTGAATTGACGATGTGATGCTGCTGTTTATTTTGTGTCGCTTGTATGGCCAAATCACCCAGCAAACACCCACATAATTCTTTTAAATGACGAATGCCATAAATTTGTGCTTGTTGAGGATAGGCCGCCTCTTGAGCATTCGCAAAAGGCACGTATAAAGCATGCCCCTCTTTAGTCGCCGCCAAACTTGCGGACAATACGCCCACAATAGGCCGTAATTCGCCCGTTAACGCTAACTCACCCACAAACTCTTTGTTTTGCAAACTAACAGTCGCTATTTGACCACTGGCGGCCAAAATCCCCAATGCTATTGGCAAATCAAAACGACCACCTTCTTTGGGCAAGTCGGCAGGAGCTAAATTGATGGTCACTCGGCGTTGAGGAAACTCGAAACCTGCATTGATAAGAGCTGAACGCACACGGTCTTTGCTTTCGCGCACCGCGGCTTCGGGCAAGCCAACGATGGTTAAGGCAGGTAAACCATTACTGATATGAACTTCGACAGTGACTAAAGGCGCGTGCAAGCCTAATGCGGCACGACTATAGACCAGTGCTAATGACATGATAACGTCCTTGTTGTTGAATAAAATAAAATTACTTCACTTGTGTTTCGAGTGATTTTAACTGTTTTTCTAAGGCTTGCAACTTCATTCGAGCATCGCCTAATAATTGCGCTTGGCGGTCAAACTCTTCGCGTGTGACCAGCTCCATTTTGGCAAATACCTCTTGTAATACTGCCTGTAAATTTTTCTCTAACTCTGTCCACGTACCCGATTGATTAGCCTGTACAAAACGCTCACGTACTTGCTCTTGTACTTTTTGCACCAAATTATCTAACGCCACATCAACCTCGCTTAAAAAATGCACCAAAAATAAAAACAAAAAGAATAAATGCACCAAAAATGAACAAAAAAACAGCCTCAACAGGCATTAAGCTCATCAAAACTGTGCAAAGACACTCTGTAACACCTTCTATGACACCAAAAAGCAACATTGGCATGACTCATGCATTAAAGCCTGTACAGTTGCTGCTACTTTTAAGGCTAGTTTGTCATAACTCTTATCCACGACAAACCCTTTTTAGGCAACGAATGTTAATTTTCTATACTAGACAATGGGGTCATTATGAAACTATCTTCTTTAGCCAAAGCCTTACTTGCAAGTTCTGTTTTATTTTCTGCTGGCGCGTATGCCGAGCCTATCACTGTCAGTGGTAGTGCTGCTTTTACTAGCGATTATTTATTCCGTGGTGTCTCTCAAACCTCTAACAATGCAGCGGTACAAGCGGGAATGACTTTGACTCACGAAAGTGGTGCTTATGTTTCTGCTTGGGGTTCGAGCATTGCTAGTGCCGCTGGTGGGTCAGAAATGGATTTACTCTTAGGTTTTGGCGGTAAAGCTGGCGAAGTTGGCTATGACGTTGGCGTGATGCACTACGGTTATCCAGGTGCTGATGGTGCAGTTGGTTATGATGAAATTTATGCCTCTGTTAGCACGATGGGCTTAAAAGTAGGCCTTAACTACAGTCCAGATTATTTTGCCCAGTCTGATAAATTCATGTACCTCTATGCAGGCTATAGCACAGAAGTATCTGGCGTTACCTTATCTGGCAGTCTTGGTATGAACAAATTTGACAGTAATGCCATGATGACTAAGGCACTTGGCACGACTGGTACTGACGACAGCTACATGGACTACAAACTTGCTGCTTCTACTGCTTTAAGCGGTGTCACTGTTGAAGGTGCTTACATCGGTTCCGACATTGACGAAAAAGACTGCGGTGCTGGTTTATGCGAAGGCCGCTTTGTACTCACCGTTAGCAAAGGCTTTTAATTTTAAAGGGCTTGCCTATTCCCCTTTTTGGGCAAGCCCTTATTTTGTAGGAGTTACAACATGAAATTAGTCACTGCCATTATTAAGCCTTTTAAATTAGATGATGTTCGTGAAAGCCTATCCGATATTGGTGTTCAGGGTATCACTGTGACTGAAGTAAAAGGTTTTGGTCGTCAAAAAGGACATACCGAACTGTATCGTGGCGCAGAATATGTGGTTGATTTTTTACCTAAAGTCAAAATTGAAGTGGCTATTGGTGATGATTTAGTTGACCGAGTTATTGAAGCCATTACTAAAGCGGCCAACACTGGCAAAATTGGTGACGGTAAAATTTTTGTCACGGCACTAGAACAAATCATTCGTATTCGTACGGGTGAAACAGGTGTTGATGCCGTTTAATTAACAGCATAAATCCAACTATCCCTCTCCCTTTTGGCACTCACATGGAGAAACCATCGTGAAAAAGATGATTCTTGCCCTCAGTTTGAGTGGTGCACTGCTTGGTGCAACGCCACTCTATGCAGAAGAGACATCCGTTGCTCCTTCTGCTCCTGTTGCTGCCGCTGTCGAAACAGCACCTGCGGCAACTGATACGCCTGCTGCTGCCCCTACTGTTGCTGCCGAAGCTGCACCAGCAGAAGCCGCACCTGCTGCCGAACCCGCTCCTGTGATGGATAAAGGTGATGCGGCGTGGATGATGACTGCAACCATGCTGGTTATTTTAATGACCATTCCTGGTTTGGCCTTGTTTTATGGTGGTTTAGTTCGCGCCAAAAATATGCTTTCTGTGTTAATGCAAGTATTTAGCGTATTCTCACTCATTACTATTTTATGGTGCGTATATGGCTACAGCTTAGCCTTTGGTGGTGGTGGTGCATACATTGGCACACTCGATAAAATTTTCTTGAGTGGTATTACACCGGATTCCTTAGCCGACACCTTTAGTGCTGGCTTTAAAATCCCAGAATTGATTTTTGTTGCCTTCCAAGCCACCTTTGCGGCCATTAGCTGTGCCTTGATTGTGGGGGCTTTTGCTGAACGTATCAAATTCTCTGCGGTATTAGTATTCTCAGTTTTATGGTTTACCTTTAGCTATATCCCTGTTGCCCATATGGTATGGTTTGGTGAAGGTTTGTTATTTAAAGATGGCGCAATCGACTTTGCAGGCGGCACAGTCGTTCACATTAACGCAGGTGTTGCTGCTTTAGTGGGTGCTTATATGGTTGGCAAGCGTGTTGGTTATGGTAAAGAAGCAATGGCTCCACACAATATGGTCATGACCATGATTGGTGCATCCATGTTGTGGGTAGGTTGGTTCGGCTTTAACGCGGGTTCTAACTTAGAAGCGAACGGTGGTGCTGCATTAGCTTTCTTAAACACCATGTTAGCAACTGCTGCTGCCGCTTTAGCTTGGGCAGGTGCTGAAACCTTAGTAAAAAGTAAACCCTCTATGTTAGGTGCTGCCTCTGGTGCGGTTGCTGGTTTAGTCGCCATTACTCCTGCTTGTGGTACTGTTGGCCCAATGGGTGCGATTTTACTTGGCTTAATCTCTGGCGTTGTCTGCTTGTGGGCGGTACATGGTCTAAAACGCATCATGAATGTGGATGACTCTTTAGATGTGTTTGGTATTCACGGTATTGGCGGTATCATTGGTGCTATCTTAACTGGTGTATTTACTGCCCCTTCGTTGGGTGGTACAGGTGCCGAAGACTTCTCTATTGCTAGCCAAGTGTTGATTCAAACTAAAGGTGTGGTAATTACCATTCTTTGGTCAGGTGTTGTCTCTATCATTCTGTTCAAATTGGTGGACATTGTGATTGGCTTACGTGTACCCGAAGAAGAAGAGCGCATCGGTTTAGATGTCACTTCTCATGGTGAGCGTGCTTATAACAACTAAGCCCGTCTTACACTAAAAAAGCGGAGGCATTAGCCTCCGTTTTTTGTTTGTGCTAGAGTAAACTGATAATGACTTGTAAGTAGAAAAAACACCATGTTTAAAACCATTTTGGCCACCTTAGTAATGATTTTGTCGAGTTTTTCTTATGCCGAAATTTATAAGTGGGTAGATGAGAACGGTAAGACTCAGTTTGGCGACAAACCTCCTCAATCTCGTGACTTTAAGACCCTTGATGATACGCCTACGCCACCACGCAATGAACCATCAACCGATCAAGATGCCACTGCAATTAAACAACGGACGCAAAAATTATTAGACGCAATGGATGCAGAACGCCAAGCCAAACAAGCTAGAAAATCTGAAGAACCTACCGCCAAACAAAAAGAGTGTCAGCGAGCCAAAGAATATGAACGAAAAATTCATCGTGGCGGTATTTATAATTTAGACAAAGATGGCAATCGTGTTTATCTTTCTGAAGCTGAGCGACCCAAAGAAATCGCTCGCATCAATCAATTGATTAAGCAACATTGCCAATAACAACACTCTACACCTATAAGCAGCAAGCAGCTATGCTTCCGCTTTTTTAGGCAATACTTTACTAATGCTCATCACAGTAAACACAGCGGCTAAACCAGCCACAATCCCCACAACTACCTCTGCAATCATTGTGGCTAACATTGGCAATACGGGTATATGCTGCATGGCTTGTGTACCATGCTCAATCGCATGATGCACTACAGGCAAACCATGCACCAAAATACTGCCCCCCACCATAAACATCGCCACCGTACCAGCTACCGACAAAAACTTCATTAGCTTAGGTGCTAAGGCCAGTAAAAAACGACCTAATTGCTGTTTGGCATTACTAGCTTGTTGCGTTAAATGCAAGCCCATATCATCTAAACGCACAATACCTGCTACCAAACCATACACACCCACCGTCATCAAAAGGGCAATTCCAATTAACACGATGACTTGATTAACAAACGAAGCCGTAGCCACCGTGCCTAAAGTAATCACAATAATTTCGGCAGATAAAATAAAGTCGGTACGAATCGCGCCTTTAACTTTTTCTTGTTCAAAAGCCAACATATCTATTTGCGGATTACTGACCGCCTCTACTAACTGTTGGTGATGTTGTTCATCATCGTCATGGCTGTGTAAAAAAGGGTGAATAAGCTTTTCTACCCCTTCAAAACACAAAAACAAACCACCCAACATCAATAAAGGCATAATTGCCCAATTGGCAAAAGCACTGATTAACAAGGCAGCTGGCACTAAAATCGCCTTATTGAGCAAAGAGCCCTTGGCGACTGCCCACACCACAGGTAATTCTCTATCGGCTTTAACACCTGCCACTTGTTGGGCATTTAAAGCCAAATCATCACCCAATACACCTGACGTTTTTTTGGCCGCCACTTTAGTCATGGTGGCCACGTCATCTAATAGGGTGGCAATGTCATCAATTAACGCCAGTAGGCTACTACCTGCCATGAGTTGTATTCCACAATAAAAATAAGAGGTGCAAATTATACGATTTATTAAGTGCAGTTTATACGGTCTTCGATGCTCCTCCCTCTCCCACTGGGAGAGGGCTGGGGTGAGGGCATGATGGGCAAGTCCTGATTTAACGCTTAAACCATTGTTTGCCGCGTATCGGCATGACAATAGGCTCTACCCCTGCGGCACGAATTTCCGCTACAAAGCCTTCTAAATCAACGCTTGGAATATAATCGGGCTCATCTTCAAAATGAGTAAACATGGTATCCCAATGACATGGCACAATCCATTTAGGCTTGAGCAACTCCACCACGTCTTTCACATAATTGGGGCGATATTTACGACCAATCGCACACAAACACACCACATCGGCCTGCACGCCTTTTAACTCATCGGCAATAAAGTCTGCCGAATCAATATGTACAATTTTGAGGCTGCCTGTATCTACTAACCAATTAAGCACCAAACCATGTTTAAGGTCTAATAATTTAGGCGGCCATATGGGTGGTGACAAAATATCCCCCGGAATAGGAATACGCCCCATAATCGCCTTACCATGAATTGAAGGCAAACCACGCACTGTCCATGCACCACAAGCAATATTTTCACGGCCTTGTGTTTCTACTAATTGTGACTCTGGCAAGCCTGCGGCACGTCCCACCATACAGGCGGCTGTTGAACCAATTAAACGTGCGCCTGTTTGTTTACATAGCTCAGGCGCATCTAAAATATGGTCATAATGGGCATGCCCAATCAATACTTCATCGGCTTGGGGAATATATTTTTTAAGCAAATCAGTATTAGTGTGTAATGGCCGTAATAACTCGGTGACACCAATTCGGCTTAAATAAGGGTCTAAAACAAGCGTACGCTGTTGATTTTTAATCACAAAACCTGCTGTACCTAAATAAGTAAACTCAATGGCTTGCGTATCTTGAGGCAAAGGAGGACTATAAATACTGGCGTTGGGCGTGAGTTTAAGAACTTGACGTAGGGTTTTGGCAATGAGCTGTTTTATCATATGATGCTTTCCGTTAATTTTTTTTGCTCAATGTTAGGACTTACGCATTTCATTGAACACGCGCGTTTTGAATCCTCCCCAACCCTCTCCCTCAGGGAGAGGGAGGAGCGTAGCGGAGGGTGAGGGCGTGAGCAAATAAGCGATAACCGCGTAAGTCCTAAAAGTGCAACATAGACGATTAAATAGGTGAATACAAGTGCAACACAACACCATTGGTTTTGTAGGAATTGGCTTAATGGGCAGCCGCATGACGGCGCGTTTATTGCAAGCAGGTTTTGAGGTTTGGGTGTGGAATCGCTCGCCCGACAAATGCCAAGCCTTAGTAACACAAGGGGCAAAACTAGCTACTCATTTAACGGATATTGCGCGTGAATGCGACATTATTTTATTGTGTTTAGCCGATACCGCCGCCGTTGAATCGGTGGTTTTTGGTGAACATGGTTTGGCTACTCATCTAAAAAAAGAGCAATTGCTTGTTGATTTTTCGAGTATTACACCCGATGCCACCCGCGACTTTGCCACACGTTTACAGGCTCAAAGTGTACATTGGATTGATTGCCCTGTCTCGGGTGGGGTCATGGGTGCAGAAAAAGGCACCCTGATTTTGATGGCGGGTGGTGAGCAAACACAAATTGAACGCCTAAAGCCGATTGCCCAACACTTAGGACAAAAGTTAACCCATATGGGCGAGGTTGGTACGGGTCAAATTACCAAAATTTGCAATCAAATGATTGTGGCTAGTAATGCGGTGTTAATTGCCGAAACGGTTGCTTTAGCCGCTAAAGCAGGGGTTGATGCCACTCAATTAGCTCCAGCCCTTGCAGGGGGCTTTGCCGACTCTTTACCGTTGCAAATTTTGGCTCCTCGCATGGCGACTGATACTTTTGAGCCTGTGCAATGGAAAGTACAAACACTGCTTAAAGATTTAGATAACGCGGTGGCGTTGGCCAAAGACAACAGCAGTAGTACGCCTATGTCTGCCTTAGCCGCTCAATTATTAAGGCTTCATGCTGCCACAGGCGCAAGTTTGGAGGATTTAAGCTCGGTGGTGAGGGTGTTTAAGTGAAGACTTCGACGCTCAGTCAGCAGACCTTGCGCCTTGAACTGAGTCTAAAAGTGATTTACACCCATCATGAGCCACACTATAATAGCTAATATATTATATAAGAGGTTTTTATGTCTCAAGTCACTGTCTATTTAGATGATGAAGCCGAGAACTTATTACGGCAATCTGCCCAAGCAGCAGGTTTGTCTAATAGTAAATGGATTACCCAGTTAATCAAAAAACACGCTCGCCAAGAATGGCCAAGCGAATTAAAGGACTTAGCAGGTGCTTTTAGCGATTTTCCATTGCGTGATAATGACTTACAACAACACAGTGATACACCAAGAGTCATTTTTTAATGTTGGTTTTAGATACTAATACCATTAGCTACTACTTTAGGAATGAGCCTTGTGTGGTGCAACAATTACAAGCAACACCTTTGCAAGACATTGCTGTGCCTGCTATTGTTGTTTACGAACTCAAATATGGGATTTTACGCTTGCCACACGAGACAGCTTTGCCACGCTTAAAAGCATTAAGCAAGTTTTTGCAATTTTTATCGATTATTGATGTGAATGAAAAAGTAGCCGAATTAGCGGCTCAGATTCGTGTCGATTTGGAAATAGCAGGTTTGCCGATAGGCGCGCATGATGTGCTAATTGCTGCCTCTGCTTTGTCGGTCAATGGTCAATTAGTCACTCGTAATGTTCGTGAGTTTGAACGAGTACAAGGCTTGCAAGTCGTTAATTGGTTTAAGTAACCATCAACTCCCCGCCACTACTTTAGGACTTACGCGGTTATCGCTTATTTGCTCACATTTCAATCGTTTTTAACGATTTTATGTTCACAAAACGCGCTAATTTCGGTGAAATGCGTAAGTCCTATACTTGTTGTGCCTCTGCCTCCGCTGCCTCAAGTGCTTTTTTGGCTAACCACTCGGTCATATCCTCATTTTGCACACGCTCATAAATATCTTCGACCGCCAAGGTCAGCCCTATTGACTCAAACACTATCTCATCACCCAAATAATAATGGGCAGGCAACCAGCCACTACTACGGCGAATCACCTCTACCTTAACAAAATCTTGCTCTATCAACACATATTCCAACAGGCTATCAAGCTGCATATAGGCAGCGCGTTTGGTGGTTTCGTCCATACGTCGCGTGGACTTAGATAGAACCTCAACAATTAAACGCGGTGTTTGACTAAACACGCTATTGTCGGGCAAATTGGTACAATCCACTAAAACATCAGGATAATAATAATTTCTGCCTACTTTTAGCTTAATGTCTGACATATAAGGCTGACACGGTTTACCCTTCAAGTGATTTCTCAACTCACCATGTACATTACCCACAATACGATTATGGGCAACTTTTGCCCCTGCCATGGCATACACATTACCATCAATATACTCACGTTTAACAGGCGAGTAAGGCTCTGTATCTAGGTACTCTTGCTCAGACATTTGCTGAGCAAAATAATCTTGTGCGGCTGGAGGACTCATTATGCACCTCAAAAATCTTAATATAGCTCAGTATAGCTAGCGGCAATGTAGATTCGCCCTCTCCCACAGGAGAAGGCTCTCTCTTATAGATATCTCAAGCATCTGACTCTTTTTTAGCCTTATGCCAGCTTAACCACATAGTAACACTCAAAATACTAATAATCACTGCCAAAGAAACTAAGGCAGGTATCTTAAACACATCCAGCAGCAACATTTTAGTACCAATAAACACCATCACAATCGCTAGGCCATAATTTAACAAGCTAAACTTATCGGCCACCCCTGCCAACATAAAATACATGGCGCGCAAACCTAAAATGGCATAAATATTTGATGTTAAGACAATAAAGGGGTCGCTAGTAATCGCAAAAATGGCAGGAATACTATCGACCGCAAAAATCACATCACTCAGCTCAACAAAAATCAATACCAAAAACAACGGTGTGGCCACTCGTTTGCCATTTTCGAGAGTAAAAAACTTTTCACCGTCATAGTTTTTGGCCAGTGGAATATGACTCTTCAGCCAACTTAAGAGTTTGTTGTCTTCTAACGAGGCATCATCATCAGCACCTTGCCACATTTTAATACCCATGAGTACCAAAAATCCGCCAAAAACATACATCAACCAATGAAACTCTTGTAACAACCAACCACCGACAAAAATCATAATGGCACGCAAAATAATTGCGCCCAAAATGCCGTACAACAACACCCGACGTTGCAAATGAATCGGCAAGGCAAAATAGCTAAAAATCATTAAAAATACAAAGACGTTATCGACCGCCAATGACTTTTCGACCAAATAGCCTGTAAAGTATTCAGCGGCTTTTTCGGTGGCAACGGCATTACCCAAACTACCTGCCGTATCCCACCACAGCAAAGCACCAAAGGCTAAAGCCAAACTAAACCACACCAACGACCAAATAGCCGCACTTTTAAAAGATACCGTTTGCTGGCCATTTTTGTTAAGCCCTGCAAAATCAATGGCTAATGCCACAAGCACACTTACCGCAAAGGCTGCCCATAACAGCGGACTGGCTAAAGTTTCCATAAATGATTACCTCAGTATTACTACATTAAGGTCATCTGAAATGTGGATGTACGAGTGCTGATATAACAAACGACAATACAAAACCGATGACCAAAAAATTGGCCACCATAGTCTTGCTTGCCAGTGATAGCGTCATCACGCTATAAAGACTAAACATACCGATTGCTTTACTGGGGCTAGCATGAGGCTAGCAAGCAATGTGTTGACGATATGCTTACGAGAAGCTACTCCCTATGGAGATGTTTGCTAATATACCTTAAACAACATTAAATAAAGCTCTACAAATGCAAATATCGTGACTTTTTACACAAATAAACAAAGCGTTTACACTTGGTTTCGACTTCGCTCAACCATCGCTTAATTATTATGATGAGTATTGTTGTTATGCCTAAATTTTGCGCTAATTTGTCGTTATTATTTACCGAATATCCTTTAATAGAACGCTTTGCTTATGCCAAACAAATGGGCTTTGAGGCAGTAGAAATTCAGTTTCCCTATGAATTACGTATTGCTGATATTAAACAACAACTTAATCAACATCAGCTTAAACTGGTGTTAATTAACGTGCCAGCAGGCGATTTAATGCAGGGCGGCAATGGTTTAGCGTGTGTGCCGCATCAAGAGCAAGCCTTTAGAATGGCGGTGCTGCAAGCCCTTAATTATGCACATGAATTAGACGTGAATTGCGTTAATATCTTGGCTGGCCGTCAGCCTCAAGATGTTGAGCTATTAGACTGTTTGCGCACATTGGCCGCCAATTTGCGTTATGCCGCCGAAGCCTTTCAGTCGATTGGTGTCACCACCACGTTAGAAGCAATAAACACGTTTGATATGCCACGATTTTTGATTAAGTCGGTGGTCGATATGCAAGAAATGCTCGAGGTGGTTGACCACCCTACCCTTAAAATGCAATTTGATTGTTACCATATGGCGCGTATGGGCGAAGATATTATTGATAGCTTAACGCAATATATTGCCGATATTGCTCATATTCAGTTTGCCGATATCCCCAACCGTCATCAGCCATTAACAGGCGAGTTAGATTTTAATTTGATTTTTAATACCCTTGATGCGCTTGCTTACAAGGGCTATTGTGGCGCGGAATATCGTCCGTTGGGACATAGTGTCGATTCTTTTGGCTGGTTTGAACGGTATCGGCGTTAGCAATGGGTTGATACTGCTTTTAAGCCTAAATGGCTCACAAAAGGCACAAAATCTTTATCGGCAAATAATAAGGAGTGACTGTATTCGATGCAAAAGGTGGCAATAATCACATCTGCCGTTTTTCGTACAGTGACACCTCGTTTGCGCAAAGCACGAAAATTATCAGCCGATTTAATCGCTAACTCTGTGCCAAGCATATCAAAAATCGTTAAAGTGTTGAGTAAACTCTTAGCCGTCTGGTAATCTGCATCAGCACGAAACCCTCTTAACACCTCTGTTAAAATAAAATCGCCAATGCCAAGCGGCTCAACCCCCAATAACGCATCTAATTTATCTGTTTGGGGCGTTACATGACCATTAAAATAATCAATCCATACACTCGAATCGACCAATATCATGGCTTGCTACTCGTATTTTCAACGGTGTCGCTCCATGTGAGTTTGCCTCGATAGGCTTTAATAGCTTGTTGTTGATGGAGTTTTATGAGCATTTTTAAGCCTTGCTCCACCGCCTCTTTTTTAGTTTTGAGACCTGTTACTTTTAGCGCATCGCTCATTAAGCTATCATCTATGACTATATTGGTGCGCATATTACCCCCCTCAAAATGTGTATCCTTTAAAATTATATACACATTACTTAGGAATACCAATGAAACCCTGTATTTTTTGCGAGATTGTGGCGCAGCAAGCCCCTGCCAGTATTGTTTACGAAGATGATTTGTGTTTGGCTTTGATGGATATTTTTCCGTTGCGGCCTGCCCATGTGTTGGTAATTAACAAGCGTCATGCGCAGTATGTGCATGAGTTAAGCGAGCAAGAACGCAATCATTTGTTTATGGTGGGCAATAAAATAAGTTTGGCGGTGCGTCAGTCGCGTTTGCAACCGTTGGCGGTGCATTTTAATATCAATGATGGCAAAGCCGCGCACCAAACTGTGCCTCATGTGCATTTGCATATTTTGCCACGTTATAAACACGATAGTTTGGCTTTTGTGGGCAGTTTGTTGGCTAAGCCATTGTTGATGCTTAAAGGTGGTGCAAGTCGTGAATTGCTAAATGAGCAAGCGGCTGATATAAAAAGATGTTTATAAAGGAGAATAAAAATGTCCAATCGTCATGATGTGATTATTTGGGATGCCGATATTTATGGCGCACCTGATGGCTTTTCCGAATCTACTTACCAAAAAGCCTATGCTTTGATAAAACAACCTGCCGAACCCAGTAAAAAATTACTGGCCTTTGCGCGTGATGTAACACGGTAGGGCGCATTAGAATGCGCCTTCTCACAATTTTAACTTATTGAATTTTACACAAAAGATACATTACACTATCGCTAATGACAGCCTACAAGCTGCATACAGGCTATACTTGAGGAGTAAAACTAAAATAACTCTGAATGGCTGCCGCATCGCACTAAAATTAAATGCTTAGCTTGCCAATCAACGTCCCAAATCAATAAAAAATCAGGCTGTATATGACACTCCATGTGTGGCTTCCAACTACCTACTAAGGGATGTGGTAAGTATTCGCTTGGGACTGTTCCTGTATGCACCAAATGTTCATCAATGAGTGTTTTAAGCAAGTTTGTATTGCGTTTAGGGTCTAGCAAAGCCTTTTTTAAGTCTTTCTTAAATTGCTTTTTAACCTTAATCGTCAGCATGGCTTAACTCATTAAACAAGTCATCGGCTGAACCATATTCGTCTTGCTCAGCATCTGCTTGCATTGCTTGTACAGTCATCTGATTAGGTGTTTTGAGTTCAATAGGGAATGATTGTCTAATCGCTACCTGACTAACAAAAATACGAATTGCGTCAGACATACTCATGCCCAAAGAGGCTAATACTTGTTCTGCATTGTGTTTAATGTCGGGAGCAATACGCGCCCTGACAATTTCGGCTTTTTGGGTGTGCATAAATTTCTCCTATGACACTCTTAGTGTAGCACAAATAGGCTACACAACAGAAAGGATATGCCTAATTTTGCCCACCCAACAACATCAGAGTGTCATAGCCCATGTTCGTTGCACCTAACACGGGGTTAGGGCAAATAAAAAAGCCCGTGATACAACACGGGCTTTTTAATGATTTTTAAGGCTTAAAAACTATAACCCATCCCTAAAGAAAAGCCATCTTCATCTAAACCTACAGTGGGCAAACTTTGCTCTTGAATATCAAGTTTTAGCACCGCACGAGGCGTTAAATAATAATTAATGCCATAATTCCATTGCTCTTTTTTGCTATCAGCACTATTAGTTGCCGTACTTACGGCTTCGTTGTCCCAAGCACTAAAACGCGCAAACACACCCACTTGCTCAATCGGCTTGTAGGCTGCTTCTAAATAATAGCCTTCTTGTTTGGCTTTGTGCGCGTCAGCTGCCGCTAAATCGTCAATATCCCATTGTGCGTACAGGGCGCGAGTCGAAAAACCGTTCCATGTATAGCCAATATGCGCCTCTAATAAACGCGCTTCGTTAGTCATAGCGGCTGTGCCTTGACCAATATCTTTTTGCAACTGATAGGCCGCGCCTACATCTAAGCCTGCCACACCACGATAATTAACGCCTAGTGTATAAGCTAAATCTTCGGCAGTGGCTTTTGCACCCTTTTGGCGACCACTACGAATCGTGCCATTTTTGGTTTTTAAGCCAGTCGATACAAGAGCGTTATAGCTTAGCCCTTCTACCCCTGCCACTAAACCATGAGCTTTAATCGCACCTTCCCACCATGTAGTTGGAATAATGGCACTTTCGACAGGATTACGTTTGGTACCATAAAAGGTTTCTGGTTCGTGGGTTTCGTTTAAAAAACCAATCGGCATTAAAATTTGACCAACGGCCAAATGTTGCTTGCCTGCATAATTCCAATTTAAATACATTTGTTCGAGTTCAATTTCGCCCACTTGGCTTTCGCCAGCAATCGCGTGTTCTAACTCTACTTCGGATTGTAAGGTAACGGTATCAGAAAATTTATGACCTACAAATAATACAAAACGATAAGCATCGTATTGCTGTGCGGCATTTTCAAAGTTGTAATACTGTGCTTCGCCATAACCACCCAACGTAGTGTTGCTAAAGGCGTTGCTGGCGGTAGGTTTTTCGACAGCCGCAACTAAGGCATCAATTTGTGCTTGTTGGGCTTTGAGTTGCGCTTGTAATTGCGCCAAATCCACGTCTGCCGCAACGGCAATATTGGCAACCGATACCGATAACATGGCTAAAGCTAACTTCTTCAACATCAGAGTTTCCTCAAGGTTGTGACAAAATGTTACGTGAATCACATACAAAAAATAAAGTTAATGCAAATTGTTATCATTAACACTTGTAAAGGCATAAGGTCATAGAAAATTTTTTATTTAAATTATTGCAACTTTTTTGACTGTGCCACGTTATAAGAAGTGTCAATAAACGAAGCTCTTATTAACGAGGTGTAACATGACCACTGAATCTAAAAAAACTTGCCAATGTTCAAACTGTGCTTGTGCTCATTGCACGTGTGAAAATTGCCAATGCACGGCCACAGAATGTAAATGTGGCAATAATTGTGATTGCACAACAACTAAAACAGACGCTAAAGGCTGTTGTTGAATCCTCCCTAACCCTCCTTTGACAAAGGAGGGAACATCATCGCTATAAAATTTTGGGGTAGCACAATGACTACAACGACTTTAATTCCCGATTTGTGGCAAGACTATCATCAACGATTAACACACTATGTGCTTAAACGTATTAACAATAAAAACGATGCTCAAGACATTGTGCAAACGGTGTTTTTAAAAATTCAGCAACACCCACCACAGCTCAAAACCATGCCACAATTAGAAGCGTGGTTGTTACAAGTGACTAAAAATACCTTAGTTGACTATTGGCGCAAACTTAAACCAAGCACTTCTCTTTTAGAAGAACATGATTACGCGCTCGAAGAAGACCCTGAACCCAATGAAAATCCGTGGCTCAATTTGAGTTGTTGTTTGTTGGCGATGATGAAAGACTTGCCCGATAAATACCGCCAAGCTGTTGAATTAGCAGATTTAAAAGAAGTTAAACATAAAGACATTGCCCAAATGATGGGCATTAGCGAATCAGGGGTAAAAAGCCGTGTTAAACGTGGCCGCGAAAAACTGCGCGATTTGTTGGTCAGTTGTTGTGGTAGCGATTGTAGTTGCTATGAGCAAAGCCATGAGCAGGGCTGTTGTCATCAATCAAACTGAGTCAAAATTTTTTGTGCCACCACTTTTGCCCAATGTTGATACGCCACAGGGCTGGGATGAAAACCATCTTTTGCTAAAAACTCAACGTCAAAACGCGCATTAGGTGATACGACACAACCATACGCATGGCTATCAAAATGTTTTTTTAAGTGTTGATTAAACTGTTTGGCATACAGGCCAACATACCATCGCAAAGGTTGTGGCAATGCCTTAAACTGCCCCATCGGTGGTACACCCGATAACAGCACTTTTTGCACGCCAAATTTAGTGGCCAGTAACTCAACCAACTCCTGTTGTTGTGTTAACCAATGGCGTGTGGCAACGCGTCGAGTGACATCATTAACCCCCAACGAAACAACCGCAATATCAAAATATTGACTGCTTTGTTGCGCTAAATGAGCCAGTAAATCTGCGGTGGTAAATCCTGTTTTAGCCATCAACTGCCAAGACACTTCAAACTGGCTTGCTAACTCTAGGGCTAACTGCCCGACTAGAGCCTCTCGTTGATGAACAGCTCCCACACCTGCGGCGGCTGAATCGCCCACGACTAATAAACGCAAAGGCTTGCCCTGTCCTGTTACGCCTTGCCTTGCACCTTCTGCTTCTGGCAAGCGTGGTGTAACTCGTTTTACATACCAACCTTGTACCACTAATAATGGGGCTAACGCTAAGGTTGTGATTGCCAAGCGCATATTTTAGTCTCACTCAAAACTCGTTACAGATGTTAGAAAAAAATCCTAGATTTTGGCTAGCAATTTAAGCTATCGTCAATTTCCCTTCTTTAATGCCTGTGATGGCATAACTCTTTCATTATGCGTTTATTTTTTGCTTTGTGGCCAACTTCGGCAACACAACAACAATGGTCAAGCCATACCGATTCTTTAATTAAACCGCTTGGCGGAAAACAAATACCTACCGACAATTTACATCTCACACTACATTTTTTGGGTGAGATTGAGGGAAGTCGCGTTTCTAGTTTGCAAAGAGTGGTTGATAATCTTCAACCGCAGCCTATTGAGTTAAATTTTGACAAAATTGAATGTTGGCGCAAGGCCGATTTAGCTTGTTTGCGTGCCAGCCAAGAGCCTCCCGCTTTGTTAAATTTAGTCAATCAGTTAGGCAAAGGGCTTCAACAAGCAGGCTTTACTGTCGAAAAACGCACATTTAAGCCACACATTACCTTGGCAAGACGTTTGCAATATTGTGCCGAGCAAATACCTGTTTGGCCAAGTTTAGAATGGCAAGCCGATACCCTAGCATTAGTCAGGTCTCGGCTAACACCCGAAGGCTCGATTTATACGCCTGTGAGTGAGTGGCTGTTTTAGGGATAACCTTTGTGGTTGACCTTCAGACATTATCTATTTCTGTTTAGGGGTAACCACAAGGATTACCCCTACAACCTTACCCCACAAATATCTTTTTGGCTAAAGGCAAGGCTTTAACGCCACCAATGTTAATCGCGGTCATGGCACCACCAATCATTGCCCCTACGACACCACAAGTTAAAATATCTTGGCCTGTTAAATACAAACCTTCAATATCGGTTTTGGGGCGGAGCCATGTTTGCTCAAAACGTTTGGGGTCATGGTCTAGGCCATATATCTCACCTTTTTGATACCAACAAAAAAACTCTGTCGATAACGGTGTCGATAATTCGTAATAGTCAATTTGACCACGCAAATGAGGCAGTTTTTGATAGAGTTTTTCTAGCAAACGCTGCGAAAAATCTTCTTTGAGTGCATCGTAATCGGCACCACGTTTGCCCCACGGTTTATCTGCCCATTGTTCTACCCACTCCCACGGACAAGGAGCAACAATTTCAATGGTAGAGCGATTAGGATAACGCGCCTCAAAACTGGGGTCTTTGGCAGAGGGGAACGAGATATACACCATCGGAATATCACTATTGGCATCGGCCAAAAAGCTTTTAATAGATTGTTCGTAGTTTTCGTTGGGATAAATCCAAAAATTAGTTTTGGGCAAATTCAGATTTTTGGCACTGTCTTTAATACCAATATACAAGCACAAACTGGCCATAGATGGCTTTACGGTATTGAGCTTTTGGCTATAGCCTGTATAGTCCGACACTTCTTTGGGTAACAAACGATTAAAGGTGTTAAACACGCCTGCATTACTAATCACAATCGGCGAGCGCACCTCAGTTCCGTCTTTCATCGCTACGCCAACGGCTTTGCCATTTTCGAGCAAAATGCGTTCCACGGCAGCATAAGTAAATACCTCACCGCCTGTTTTTTGAATTTGGGGAATAATGGTTTCGGCCATACGCGACGCGCCACCCACAGGATAATAACCGCCATACATATAATGCTTGGCAATTAAAGCATGAATCATAAAACTGGATTCAGCAGGCATCATGCCGTTATCGCCCCACTGCCCTGTTAAATAGGCAATCAGTGTTTGATTAGACGTTAACTCTTCTAATACTTGGCGTGTAGGACGATTAAAATACTCAGGTTGCACGCGGTCACGCACTAATTTAGTAAACTTTGCCACTTTTTTTGGTAGCATTCGTTCTACCGTAAAGGCTTGCATAGCACTAGCGACTTTGTTAAGACGTACTAAGTATTCGTCAATAGCGGCTTTTTCTTGCGGAAACCGCTGAATAAGGTTGTTTCTAAAATTATCGCGCCCTGCCACCAAATCAAAATGGTCTTCACCCAAAAAGATACGGTCATAACAGTCATCTAAAGCCGCCCATTGCAATTGCTCATCAGTGATAAAATCAAATAAACGTCTTGCTAAAGTCGTTTTTACACCCATATCACCAATATAATGCACCCCAACATCCCATTCATAACCATTACGGCAATAACTGTGAGTAAAGCCACCCGCGGTGTAATGTTGCTCAAATACCGCGACTTTGTAGCCCAAATGAGATAAACAGGCGGCGGCGGTTAAACCACCAATGCCCGAACCAATGACAATCGCATCATAATCACCATTTAAGCGATTGGCTCGATAGCGTTTGCCAATACGAATGGTACTGGGAGTTAAACCTGATTTTTTAGGTGTTGCAACGGCTTCGGTCATGACTGCTTGCTCCAAATTAAGGCTAAATAATTTACGTTTCTATCACTCAATACAGCAGGACTTAGGCATTTCACCGAAATTAGCGTCTTTACCCTCGCCCTAACCCTCTCCTTGTAGGAGAGGGTTAGGGCGAGGTTTTAAATGTAAAAAACAAGCAATAACCGCGTAAGTCCTAAAAAACATTAGAGTGAGGGACTGCGTAACAAACCATGTGCTAAGGTATCTTGCACTTGATTAGCAATCGCCATCAGTGCATCTGATTGATTAGGTGGTCTAACTAAACAACCATCAATCGTGAGCATGGCCATGCCATGCACTAACGACCATGCGGTCATGGTCATCACATCCAAGGGTAAATCTCTAAACATTTGCTCATCAATGCCACGTTTAATGGTGTCACGCAACATCGCAAAACTGGTGTTAGAGGCTTGATACAAATCGGGATAACGTGCGCGCTCAACCATCCGCTGACCAAACATTAAACGATAATGGGCAGGATGATGAATGGCATAGTCAACGTAACCAATACCAATTCTTTTGAGCGCACTCAGGGCATCACACGGCTCATGCCCCAAATATTTGTGCATATTTTGCGTTAAGCCTACAAAACCATCACAAGCAATCGCGGCTAATAACGCTGACTTATCTTCAAAGTGGCGATAGACAGCCGTTGGCGATACGCCGACATCAGCAGCTAAGGCGCGTAAGCTTAATTTGGCAATACCATCTTGTTGCAGGCGTTGCACTGCTGCACCTATCAAGGCATCATGCAAGCTACCATGATGATAATGCTCTTTTACAAAGCTCTCTTTTTTCATATCCAACAACTCAATACGCACTGTTAATCAGTGCTTGTTAATAACATATCGCACCATGTTAACACTGTCAACATTATTTTGACAAATTTACAAAGCCCGTAAAGCTCACATATCAGACATCAAAGGGATGATTTTTTATCCATGTTTTAAGCAATTCTAAACGTTGGCTTGGATTGGGTTGTTCTAATAGATGTTGTTGTTCATTTAAAGATAGAGGTAATGCCTCGGCCAAACGCCATGCCAGTGAGCCTGCTTCGTGTAGCATCGTGCCACACTCCGCAAAAGAAGCAGCAATATCGGCAAAACAATCAGGAATAGCGACAAACTCATCGGGAGCTAACCATTGAATTTGAGCACGCGCCAAACCATCATTTTCAATAGAGATACTCAAAATTTTGAAGCGTTGATGACCTAAGGCCAGTACCATAACGCTGCCATCAGCCAACGCAATTTGCTGAACAATATAAGCCGAACAACCGATATCATAAGGAAAGGCAGGCTCTCCCACTTCTTGACCATAACGAATCCGAACCACCCCAAAAGGCTTTGATTGGCCGCACTCATCAAGCAAACGACGATAGCGCAGCTCCATGATGCGTATGGGTAATTCACCTTCTGGAAACAATACCGAATTAAGCGGAAAAAGAAGCAACTCTGAGGTCATGTGCTATCCGTTTTAATACCTTCTATAAATCAGACTAGCTCAGTTTTTAAAAAAAGTAATAAAAGTTGCGTATTGCAAGGCTTATTCATACACTCAACAACAGCCCTAAATAAAAAACAACAACATCAACAGGAACTGTTATGCCGCTAGGTGACCGAATTTTGCAACCGCTTTTGCTGCGTACCTTGACCCATCCGCAATGGCATCAACTGTTTCAAAAACGCCATGACTGGTGGCGACGTTTACGCAACAAACCGCATCAAGTGGTGGTATGGCTCAGTTTGACTGACCCTTATAGCTATTTATTGGTACAAACCCTGCCCCAGTTTGCAACACAATTTGACATACAATTTATTTTTAAAATTCTGCCCTATCAAGAACCCAATCAATATTTTAGTTATTATTTGCGTGATGCGTGGCATTTGGCGCAACTCCATCAATTACAATTTCATCATTTTCACGCCCCATCACAAGAACAGTGTTTTATTGCCAGTCAATTATTATTAGCTAATCGTCATTTGCCTATTGATGAATTTTTGACTCTCGCCAAACAAGTATTTTTGTGCCTGTGGGAACATCAACACCAAAAACTTGCCACACTCACACTGCGTTTTGGCCAACTGTCGAACAGCACGACCCGCAAAAAGCTTCATCAAGCAGAGGTATTATTTAATGCGTCGGCCGCACAACGTCCAGCCGCCATGTATTATCAAGGATTATGGTTTTATGGTATTGAGGAACTTAATTATTTGGCGCAGCATTTAAGCCAAAAAGCTCTTAATATGACTCAAGGTGGATTTGTATTAGATGATGAGCAACATCAAGGCGAACAACATTATTTGATTAACGACCCGCAACAACTTGCCTATATTCGCGCGCAAAAACACGAATTACATTATTTTTTTAGTTTTGATAATCCTTTGTCTTATATTTATTTGGTTGCTGTTGCACAACTGTGCGAATATTATCAAATTAAACTTAATCTAAAACCCGTATTATTTGAAGATATGATGAGTCGCCCGTGGCAAAACCGCTTTGAACATTTACAAGGCTTGGCCATGATGTATCATTTGCAGTTAAATCGGCACTATATACTATCCGCTGAGGGAACTGCTCATTGTTTGGCACTGTTTGTTGCCGCCAAGCAACAAGACAAAGCTTTAGAAATGAGCTTATCATTACTAGAAGCTATTTGGAAAAACAGTCAAGACTTGAGTTATTGGCCACATATTAAGCCGCTGAGCCAAACACTACACTTGACAGATAGCACACTCAAAACTTATTTAAAACAGGCCACTTGGCAGGCGCAAATAGACGATAATACCGCCATATGGCAAGAGCTCGACTTGCCATGTGTACCCAGTTTTTATTTACAAGGAGAACGACATATTAGCTTTTGTGGCGCATACCGACTTTGGGCTATTGAAAACGCACTGATTGATAGTGCCAAAGAAATGCCTAAACTAGAATCACCCTCGACTAATTTGTCTTAACATCATGGCTTTGATTCGTGATTTACTAAAACGGCTCAATCATTTATTGCCGCACAGTTTTACCAAACTGATGGCATTGTTTTCTGCCGCCTCTTTGTGTGTCGCTTTAATTATTTTCGCACTGACGATTTATCAACAACAACGCACTATTAATCAACAAAATGCCGTTAATCAAGCCATTCTACTGATTAAAAATCTAAGTACCTTAGTCGAACAAGATGTATTGATTGCCAATAAAAAATCTATTCGAGCCTTGTTACTCAACACCGCCATTTTTACCGAAGTGAAAGAGCTGATTGTCACAGACTCTCAAGGCGTGGTGTTGGTACATATCGAACACAAAGATGGCGAAGACCCTACCGAAAAAAACAATAATAGTCAGTTAGAAATTCCCAAAACTAAAGACCTATATTATACGCTTAATAATACTAAAAGTTCTGTGAGCTTTTGGCAGCCGATTAGTGATTATGGCTGGGTGTATATGTTTTATGACTACAAAAATCAGTCTGACACCTATCTAACGATTGTAAAAAACGCCCTTATTTTTGCGATTTTATTTTCGGTACTTGCGGGTTTTATTTTATTTTATTTGCTCAAACGACCGATTTTACAACTCAATAAACTGATTGATTTTTCTAAAACCTTAAACGTCGATATTAAACAAAAAAGCATTTATATTGATTCTAATATTGATGAAATTAAAGAGCTGAATGCCGCGCTCAACCAATCAGCCGCGCGTTTGTCAGAACAAAGTCAACGCATTTTGAGCTCCGAAGCACAATATCGGCAAGTAATTCAAAATGTCGAAGAAATTATTTTTCAGACTGACAATCAAACCATGTTTACGTTTTTGAATCAGGCATGGCACAACATTACGGGCTACCCTATCGAAAATAGTAAAAGTAAAGCGATGGTCGATTTTTTTCATCCCGACCACCAAGACCATATTTTTCATTTATTACAAAAACTATTTAATGGCACGATTGAACAAATTCGCTGTGACACACAACTGATGACTGCCTCTCACGAGGTACGTTGGGTGCATTTGTGGATTAGTCGTATTGATAGTGATGCTAACAATGAAGATGGCACTAAAGTGATTGTGGGTACCACTGGTACTATCAACGATATTACTGCTCGCAAACAAACCGAAACCGCCTTGATTTCGGCTAAAGAAGCAGCCGAGTCCGCCACTAAAGCCAAAAGTGAATTTTTGGCTACCATGAGCCATGAAATCAGAACCCCCATGAACGGTATTTTGGGCATGGCTCAATTATTATTAGAAACGCCATTAAATGCCGAACAACAAGAATACTCGCGCATTTTGTATCATTCAGGCCAAGCCTTATTGACCATTATTAACGATATTTTAGACTTTTCTAAAATTGAGGCGGGTAAACTCAGTATTGAAAGCATTGCCTTTGATTTGCAAAAAATCTGCGAAGAAGTCTGTGATTTATTATTGTCTCAAGTACACGCCAAAAACATAGAATTGGTGTTGTCTTATCATCCTGCTTGCCCACGCAATTTGTTGGGCGACCCTAATCGTATTCGACAAATTTTGCTCAATTTATTAGGTAATGCCATTAAATTTACCCGCACGGGCTATGTTGCACTCAAAATTGCTGCCGACGTTATTACGCCAGCAACCGTTGATTTAAACATCGAAATTATTGATACAGGTATTGGCATTCCCCTCGACAAACAAGGCAAACTATTTCAATTATTTTCGCAAGCTGATGCCACAACCACTCGCCGTTTTGGTGGCACAGGTTTAGGTTTGGCTATTAGTAAAGGCTTGTCGGAACTGATGGGTGGGCATATTAGCTTGGTCAGTGAGCCGAGCATGGGCTCTACCTTCAAAATCACCCTCTCACTTAAACGCCAAAATGCGGTCGAGCGTTCTATGCCGCAATATCCCGAATTATATTTTGTGCCTGCCTTAGTGATAGATAGCTTGGCAATTAACCGTCAACATATTAGCGACTGTTTACAACGCTACGGTATGCGCGTTGAAACGGCCAGCTCTACCGAAGAAGGCTTAGTCAAACTCAAACTGATGAATCATTTATCGCCACGTATTCCCTTTATTTTAATTGACCAGCAATTGCTTAAATCAGCCGATGGTATTTCTTTTGCGCATTCGGTACGACAAAACCCCATTTTTGCCAATAGCCACTTAGTGTTGATGAGTCAAACCCCATTACGCAGTTTAACCAGTAATGTCTATAGTGCATTTAATGGCTTTGTCAGCAAGCCCATTCGTTTTTATCAACTGATTAACGAAATTGCCGCCATTCATAGTGGCAAAAAATCCTTTCTGCAACTCAAAGACAATATAGCGAGTGCCGAAAAACCAGCAAGCAGCAAAAGTTCAGTGCCTGTTTTGACACCCGCAGTTGTCCATAACAATGGCCATAAACCTTTGGTATTACTCGCAGAAGATAATGCAGTTAATCAAAAAGTCGCGCTCAAAATGCTCGAAAAAGCAGGTATTCAAGTAGAAATAGCCCATAATGGCAAAGAAGCTGTCACCTTATGCAGTGACAAAGTATATGACCTTGTGTTTATGGATTGTCAAATGCCCGAAATGGATGGTTTTGATGCCACACGCGCCATTCGTGAACTAGAGAAAAAGCATGGCCGCGACCCGATGCCCATTATCGCTTTAACGGCTAATGCCTTAGAAGGCGACAAAGCCCAATGCTTGGCCGCAGGCATGAATGACTTTTTGGCTAAACCCCTCAAACAAGACGCGTTACGCAGTCTGTTAGAAAAATACCAAACCAGTGTTAAGCCTTAAAACTGGCTTTGGCCACCTCATAACAATCATCAATGTGCTGATATACAATTTTTCTTAACACAAAATAGCCTAAACCCGCAGCCACCATTTGCCCACCAAAGGGAATAAATTTGGCCACTTGTTTAGAAATCACTTTGGTAGCCATATTTTGCACACTTTGGCGCACTAAGGTTCGCGTAACAACCAAACCAATAAACTGTGAGCCTCGTTTTGCCACCTCACCCCACACGACTTTTTTAGTTTCGGGGTCAAAGGCTTCTATTTGCTCTGGTGCCAAACCAAAACGATGACTAATTTCGGGTATCAACACCGTTAAAATCCCTGCATCCACCATCACATCTAAAAAGGGTACAGGCACGACCGCCACTCCTGCCGATACCAAGGCACGTTTACGCGCTAATTTTTGACATTGTTCTTTTATGGTGTCTAATTCGTATTGACGAGACATAAAAACCCCTTTAACTTACAAAAAAACGTTATGTTATATTATAACAATCATTTTCCTCTAACCTTAGAGAGTCACTTCCATGTACCAACGACTGACTGTTTTGACTGCTAGCTTATTATTACTACAAAACACCTATGCCGAAAACAATCGTATGCTCAGCGCGGCCACTCAATTTAATCCGTCTATCTCGTTAATTTTAGATGGTAATTATGCCCATGATAATAAAAAAGGCAAAGCCAGTGATTATTTAGAAGAAATGGCTGGCATTAGTCATACTGTACATGATGCACATGGCGATGAACACGGTTTAGAACAAGGTTTTAATATTGGAGAATCTGAACTGGTGATGTCTGCCACTGTTGACCCCTATTTTGATGGCAAACTGACCCTAGCCATTGATGGACAAGGCGGCACTGAACTAGAAGAAGCATGGTTACAAACCCGCATGTTGCCTGCTGGCCTTAAAATTAAAATGGGTAAATTTTTGAGTGATATCGGTTATTTAAATAGCCAACACCCACACACATGGGACTTTGCCGACCAAAATCTGGCCTATACTGCTTTATTAGGTGAACATGGTTTAAAAGATACAGGCGTACAACTGACGTGGCTTGCCCCCACTCCCGTTTATGCTTTATTTGGTATAGAAGCCTTACAAGGCCAAGAGCAAGAGCGTTTTGGGGCATTAGTTGAAGAAGAACTCAACCACGAAACGCTAGATGAAAATAATATGTTGGGTAGTTTTGCTGAGCAAAAAGCAGGGCCACGCCTTAACACGCTATTTGCCAAGTTTGCGCCCGATTTGGGTAATAACCATGCCTTGCAATGGGGACTTTCTTATGCTCAAGCCAAACAATATCAACAATTATTAAACGAAGATGATATAGCACAAAATGGCGATGAACTGGCATTAGATGGCAAGCAAACCCTGATAGCTACTGATATTGTTTACAAATGGGACAGTGCAGGTGAATATGGCCAAGGTGACGTTAAAATCATTGCCGAATATCTACAACTTAAAAAAGATATGACAGTTGCTGCCTCTGGCGTGGGCATGGATACTGATGGTGATACGGTTTTAGATACCTTTCCTTTAGCTATTGGCAGCAAAGTGACTGGCAAACAAGATGGTTATACCCTACAAGCCAGTTATGGTATTGCACCGCGCTGGCAAGTGTCTTTACGCCATGATGCAACTGGCAATACCAATGAGCTAAATGAGGCTGGCAACAAAATTAGCTTTAAAGACTCAAGCCGAAATAGTGTTGCATTAAGTTTTTATGCCAGTGAATTTTCACGGTTGCGTTTACAGGCCAGTCAAGCTGATTTAGCCGATGAAACGGGCAAGGTCGAAAAAGTGAATCAGGTATTTTTGCAATATACCCATAGCTTAGGACCACATGGCGCACACAAGTTTTAAGTAAGTATTCTACGATAAACTTAATCGTACACTGAGCGAAGTCGAAGTGTTATCTATCAATGGTTCGACTCCGCTCACTATACGAAGAAACACAAACAGTAAGAGCTTACTCTAAAAGAGAAAATCCATGAAAAAACTTCTTTTTTTTGCCTTATTCGCCCTATGGGGTACGCAGGCTTTAGCCGCCGTGAATATCGTGGCTACTACCAGTAGTATGGGCATGTTAAGCCGTACCGTTGGCGCGGACTTGGTTAAAGTCACCGAGCTAGCCCCACCCGACCGTGATGTACACACCTTACAAATACGCCCTTCGATGCTGCAAGCCTTACGTCAAGCGCAACTTGTTGTGTCGATTGGTGCTGAGCTTGAGCAAAGCTGGCTGACTCCAGCCATTGAAGGAGCAGCCAATCCCAAAATTTTGCCTAATACCAATGGCTATTTTGAGGCTGCGGCACAAGTTTCATTAATGGATGTGAAAACCAATGCTGATCGTAGTCAGGGTGATGTTCATCCTTTGGGTAATCCCCATATTCAATTAGATCCAGTGCGTATGGCTGATGTTGCTCTTGCCTTAGCTGAGCGTTTAGCCAAATTAGATGCCAATAATGCTGCTCGCTATCGACAAAATGCCCAACAATTTAAAGCTGACGTCAATGCCAAAATGCCTCAATGGCAAAAATTAGCAGCAAATAGTACGGGCGTTTTGCTCTATCACAAAGATGCCAATTACCTACTTAGTCGCTTTAATATTCCCTTATTAGCTTATATTGAGCCTTTAGCGGGTGTTCCACCCACAGCCAGCCATATTTTGTCTTTAGTACAACAATTTAGAGGCAAAAAAGGGGTTATCTTACACACGGTGTATCAGGGCAATGCAGGCATTGCACAACTCTCACAGCAATTAGGATGGAAACACACCGCTTTACCTTTAGAGCCTGCTAATAATAGCAATAGTCAGGCTTATTTTAAGCTGATTGAACAATGGTTAACGGCCGCGCACTAAAAATTAACTGTATGCAGCATAGCGAAATACAGGAAGAACAACATGTTAAATTAAACAATCCTGTGTTACGTTGCACTTCACACAGGCTACTTATAATATAAGAGCAACACCATGACATTATTACAGTTAAATGCCGTCAGTGTTGGTTATCAACATCCTGTGTTGGCCAATATTTCTTTGCAGTTAAATGCAGGAGAAGTCTTAGGCTTATTAGGTAGTAATGGTTGTGGCAAAAGTACCCTATTTAAAATGTTATGTGGCGAAGCACAGTGTTTTGCAGGCACTTGGCAACTTGCTCCGAACACTCAAATTAGCTTACAAAAACAACATCCTGTGCGTTTGGCCAATTTTCCATTATCAGTCAAAGAATATTTAACACTGATGGCGGCTGACCATCAAACCATGCCCTCACGTTTACACACATTATTAACTAAACGGGTCGATAGTTTATCGGGCGGACAATTTCAACTATTAAGTATTTGGGCTTGTTTGGCATCACCCAGCCAAGTGATTTTATTGGATGAGCCAACCAATAACCTCGACCCTGCGGGTGTTACATTGTTAATAGAACTATTAAATCAACGTCGTGCTGAGCAAGGCATTATGCTCATTAGTCACGATAAAGAATTTGTCACCACCGCAACCACGCGTCAAATTGACTTAACTACGCTTCATTGCTCTGATGTGGTGTAAATATGCATTTGTTATTTGATCCTTTATTTCAAGTTCCTCTCGCTGTTGGCTTATTAGCCAGTCTGTTGCTGCCTTTATTGGGTTGTTTATTACATGCTCGCGAAGAGTGGCTTGCGACGTTGGGGATTGCGCATATTACAGCTGCTGTTCAATTATTGGGTGCGGCTCTGCAATGGCCATTATTAGTCAGTGGTGGCATAGGAGCGATTGCTGCCGTCATTGGCAAATATAGCTTTAGCCAACAAGGCAATTTAGGTTATGGCCTGTTAATGTTGATTGGTTGGGCGATTTTGTATTTAGTGGCGGCTAATAGCTCATTGGGTGAGTCATTGGCTCATGCTTTAAGTGATGGCCAAATTTTTTTGGTTGGCAAAGAACAACTGATTGCCATCATTGTGGTTGCCATTCCCTTTTTAATTTGTTTACCGTGGTGGTCAAGACGCTTATTACGTGCCCGTTTTTTTGTCGGTTATGAACAAGCCAATAAATTGGCTGCATGGCGTTGGCATGGTAGTTTTGATGTATTAGCGGCTTTATTATTAGCCTTTAGTACGGCTTCTTTAGGGTTAATGGCCAGTTTTGCTTTAGTGTTATTACCTGCTTGGGCAGTGTTTACATGGACAAATACATGGCGCAATGCGTTAATTTTTAGCGTGTTATTAGGCGTGTCTAGTTATTTAGTGGCTTTTATTATTGCGTTGCAATATGACCAACCTTTTGCACCTGTACAAGTCAGTGTTTTATTGGTGATGGCAATTTTATTACGTAGTGTGATGCCTTTGATGTTGCGGGGAAATTTTAAATAAA
Source organism: Moraxellaceae bacterium (assembly GCA_024234595.1). GTDB lineage: Bacteria > Pseudomonadota > Gammaproteobacteria > Pseudomonadales > Moraxellaceae > Agitococcus. The sequence goes on from JACKNZ010000006.1 coordinate 232,224, forward strand.
AGCAATATTGGCTTTAGGTATCTCAACCTCAATATCAACATCTAAAGCCAATAAATCGGTTACGCTAGGTTGCTGTTTTAGCAGTTGTTGATAATCGTGGTAACTTAATAAAACGTGTGTTGGATTACCTCGCTCCGTCACTAACACAGGCGTTGCTAAACTCGTTTTTTTGGCGCGACCTAAGTCCTGATTAAACTCTCGACTACTCATGACTAACATAATCACCTCCAAATCCAAAGTAGCAACATTGCTACACAAGCCTAATCAACAAAACCATATTTATCAAGCCAACTGGCCAAATTACTCTTATTTTTTTCACACTATCTTCACTTAGCCACAAACGAATGCATTAAACTAGGGCTTATCTTATGGCTTACGCGGTTATCGCTTATTTGCTCACGCCCTCACCCTCCGCTATGCTCTTCCCTCTCCCTGAGGGAGAGGGTTGGGGTGAGGGTGCAAAACGCGCTAATTTTGGTGAAATACGTAAGTCCTGTACTGCTAGACTTTTAGAGTAAGTTTATGACTAGCCAAGAAAACTTTTTACAACATTGCCAACAGCGTATTCAACCTTGGCTTGAGCAATTTTTACAACAACAAAATCAACTCTCTGAGCCTTTAGCTGCGGCCATGCGTTATGCGGTGTTAAATGGTGGCAAACGCGTTCGTCCTGCCCTCGTTTATGGTGCTTGTTTGGCGTGTGGTGGCGATATGGCTCAAGCCGACTCAGCCGCAGGAGCCGTTGAATTAGTTCATTGTTATTCGTTGGTGCATGATGATTTACCCTGTATGGACGATGACGACTTGCGCCGTGGCGTACCTACTTGTCACAAAGCCTTTGATGAAGCAACCGCCTTACTTGCAGGAGACACCCTGCAAGCACTTGCCTTTGTAGCATTAAGCCAACGTGGGCTTTCTGATAGCCAAAAAAGTCAACAAGTCCAAAAACTCGCACTAGCAAGTAGTAATATGGCCGTTGGTCAAGCACTGGATTTAGCAGGCGAAGGCCAACAACTGTCTATAGCTCAACTCGAACAAATCCATCGCCACAAAACAGGTGCGCTTATTACTGCCAGTGTGTTAATGGGGGCAATAGCCGCAGGTTGCACCGATACAGCTAGCTTACAAGCCCTAGAAACCTATGCCACCAAATTAGGCTTAGCTTTTCAAGTGCATGATGATGTGTTAGATGTGATTGGCGATACCCAAAAATTGGGCAAACAAGCAGGCGCAGATGCACAGCACGCCAAAGCGACCTATCCTGCCCTATTAGGATTAGCCCAAGCGCAGCAATTAGCCACACAATTACATGACGAGGCCATATTCGCCCTTAAAGCGTTGGGTTGTAAAGCCAATGCCCTTGTTTGGCTAGCTGACTTTTTAGTAGATAGAGACCATTGATTTGGTACAGCAATAAACAATACCTGATATAGCCTAAAACGCTATAATAAGCCGCAAGCCACTAAGTTGATTATAAAGCCATGATGTTTTATGAAATTCCCAGCCAATGCCCAAGCACGCCCTTATTAGATGCTGTACCCTATCCCAGTGAGTTACGCAAGCTACCGTTGGACAGCCTGCCGCAACTCGCCAACGAATTACGCGCCTATTTATTATGGTGTACCAGTCAAACGGGTGGCCATTTTGGCGCAGGCTTAGGGGTTATCGAACTGACCATTGCGCTACATTATGTGTATGACACGCCATTTGACCGCGTGCTATGGGACGTGGGTCATCAAGCCTATCCGCACAAAATTTTAACAGGCCGCAAAGCGCAAATGCTGAGCATGCGCCAAAAAGATGGCTTGGCAGCTTTTCCTAATCGTACCGAATCAGAATATGACACCTTTGGCGTTGGCCATTCTTCTACCTCTATTTCGGCAGCCTTGGGCATGAGTTTAGCCGCACGTCATCAAGGACTAGAGCGTAAAGTCGCTGCCGTGATTGGCGATGGTGCCATGACCGCAGGCATGGCTTTTGAAGCTCTGAACGATGCTGCCCACAACAAAGCCGATATGCTGGTCATTTTGAATGACAATCAAATGTCAATTTCGCAAAATGTCGGTGGTTTATCTAATTATTTGGCGCGTATTTGGTCGAGCAAACAATATATTGCCTTGCGTGAAGAAGGCAAAAAAGTCTTAGCCACTATGCCAACGGCGTGGAATTTTGCACGGCGTACTGAAGAAAGCGTTAAACACCTTACCGCGTCCACAGGCACTTTATTTGAAGCGATTGGTTTTAACACCGTAGGCCCGATTGATGGCCACGATGTGATTGAATTAGTACAAGTATTACGCAATTTACGCGCGGCCAAAGGGCCGCAATTACTGCATATTTATACCACTAAAGGCAAAGGCTTTGCCCCTGCCGAGGCCGACCCGATTGGCTATCACGCCATTACCAAAATTGCTCCTGCCAGCGAACGCAACACCCCTCCTAGCCCCAAAAAACCCAAGTATTCCGATGTCTTTGGTCAATGGTTATGTGATATGGCCGCTCAAGACACGCGCTTAATTGCCATTACTCCTGCCATGTGCGAAGGCTCGGGCATGGTCAAATTTTCCCAACAATTTCCGCACCGTTTTTACGATGTCGCCATTGCCGAACAACACGCGCTGACGCTGGCGGCGGGCATGGCCTGCGAGGGCGTAAAACCTGTGGTTGCCATTTATTCGACCTTTTTGCAACGTGGTTATGACCAACTAATCCATGATATTGCTTTGCAAAACTTAGATGTCACTTTTGGGATAGATAGGGCAGGTTTGGTGGGTGAAGATGGCCCGACCCATGCAGGCGCGTACGATTATGCCTATATGCGTACCATTCCCAACATAGTGATTTGTGCTCCTGCGGACGAAAACGAATGCCGTCAACTGTTGTACACCGCCTATCAACATCAAGGTTGTGCCGCAGTGCGTTATCCGCGTGGCACAGGCACAGGCGTTAGCATTGATAGTCACATGACCGCTATTGCTATTGGTAAAGGCGAAATTAAACGACATGGCCAAAAAATCGCTATTTTGGCCTTTGGTAGTATGCTTGCGCCAAGTTTACAAGCAGGCGAACAGCTTAATGCCTCGGTTGCCAATATGCGCTTTGTCAAACCTTTAGACGAGCAACTAATTCGTGAATTAGCCAAAGAGCACGATTTGTTAGTCACGGTCGAAGAACACGCCATTATGGGTGGGGCAGGCAGTGCCGTAAATGAGTTTATTTTGGCGCAAGGCATTCAAACGGCTGTGCTGAATTTGGGCATTCCAGATGCCTTTATTGAACACGCCAGCCATCAAGAAATGTTAAGTGCCTGTGGTTTAGATGCACAAGGCATTTTACAGGCGATAAACGGTCGATTATTAACACTCAATGGCAATGATTTATGAGCAAACACACAAAATGCCACAAATAACGCCTTCATAACTACAATAGGTGCAGTTTTTGCATAGCTCCTTTAGCCTAAGATAATTGCAGATGTTGTGTCATTAAACAGTCATGATAATCGCACTACACTTAGGATTGTTGCCTTCGCTAAAGGAGCTAATGTTTATGTTATACCGATTATCCACCTATTTTATGCTGTTGTGTTTATGCACAGTGTCACTGCCCACTTGGGCAAAAATCTCTGATGCCGAAGCGGTCAATATGTCTGGCTTGCAACGTATGTTAAGCCAACGCATTGCCAAAAGTTATTTAATGATAGGACAACGCGTTAAGGTCAAAGATGCACAACAACAACGTGATAGCAGTGTTGCACTGTTCGAAAAAAACTTAAGCACTCTTAAGGAATATGCCCCCACTGCTGACATTAGCGACAACCTCAAAAAAGTCGAAAGCGTGTGGCTAGGTTACAAAAAACGCGTTTTGCTCTCCCCTAGTCGTGACGAAGCGTTAACGGTGATTCGTCAAAGTGACGAAGTGCTCAAACTGAGTGAAGTTGTTGTTAAGCAAATTCAAGACTATAGCAATGTCTCTGCGGCACGTTTGGTTAATATTTCGGGGCGGCAACGCATGCTTAGTCAACGTATTGGCAAATTATATTTAACCAAAAGTTGGGGCTTAAGTTATGACGGTTTAGACCAAGACTTAACCACAGCCATCAATGATTATGAAAATGCCTTACAGGAGTTAAGCAGTAGTCAAATCAACACACCTGACATTATCGAAGGTCTAGCACAAGTTAAACGTATTTGGACGTTTTCTAAAGCAGGGTTTGCCCTTTCTGGCGAAAGTCTCTATGTGCCAACAACCATTGCTAACACTACCGAAAATTTACTCAAACATATGCAAACGATTACCAAACAATACGAAGTACAAATGCAAGTCGTCGATAACAACAAAAATAAAAGCAGTAATAAGAGCTAAGCCATTTGCATGACAAGGAGGTCTTGCCATGGTCATATCGCTCATTCAACAGCAAGCCGCTCAAATTAACTATCATTCGTGACTCAATCAGTTATCGGAAATTTTTTCTATTGCCTCACTAAGCACTATAATAGTGATAGATTCAGGACTTACGCATTTCACCGAAAGCTTGTGTTGAGCGAAGTCGAAACAAGCGCGTTTACCCTCACCCTAACCCTCTCCCAAAGGGAGAGGGAACTTCATCGTAAAATTAGCGATGACACTCCCTCTCCTTGTAGGAGAGGGCGGGGGTGAGGTTTGAAATGTGAACAAATAAGCGATAACCGCGTAAGTCCTAAGATTGATGAATACCTTGATTTGTTGAGTGTGCAACATGGGAATTCTCAAGTAAAATCGGCTGTTGAGTTTAATATTTATTTGGTGACTCTTGAAAACAATACGACGTATTCGCTTGGTACAAATGAGTTACCAATTTTTTATGCTGCTTAATCTTGTGATTGCTGCAATTTTTGCTGGTGCAGTGTTGAAGTTATATTATCTTGAAACACATCATGGCAATCCATTGGGGCAGATATTTTTGGCGAACTTAGTCCTCTGTGCCATGCTGTGGTTGGTTATTCGACGTTTACGCTGCCCTGTTTGTCGTAATGTGTTTGTGGGCAAAGAGTCACCACAGTTATTAACACATAAGTGTCGTCACTGTGGCCGTAGGAGTGGTGACACGCATTAATGGCTTCGAGTGCGCTCAGCCAACGCTAAAGTAGAATAGCCCGTGTGCAGTGCAACGCAACACGGGAGTTTTAGCATTATCTTATTGATGTTACTGTATTTTGCATTACTGAATACAGCTTACACTCTCAACACAATCTTACTTTTTCTTTGCTTTCTTCTCTACTTTATCAGCTGGCTTGCTTTCTTCTTTAGTGACTTTAAGCAACTCTACATCAAACAATAACACTGCATTGGGCGGAATTGTACCTGCACCCATTTCGCCATAAGCTAAGGCCGAAGGAATCGCAAAGCGGTACTTACTACCTGCCTTCATCAACTGTACGCCTTCTGTCCAACCTGCAATCACTTGATCTAATCTAAATGAGGCTGGTTGACCACGCGCAACAGAACTATCAAACACCGTACCATCGGTGAGCTTGCCCTCATAGTGCACTTCTACCGTGTCTGTGGCTGTGGGTTGCGCACCTGTGCCTTGTGTTAATACCTCATATTGCAAACCAGAAGCGGTGGTCATGACACCTGCTTTTTTGCCATTTTCGGCCAAAAATGCGTCACCACGCGATTTGTTTTCTTGGGCTTGTTTTTGAAAATCTGCTTGCGCCTCGGCCATACGACGTTCTTTATAATCCGTTAACGTTTGTTTAATCTCTTCTTCAGATAACAAGGCAGGCTTAGCACCATAACCATCTTTAAAGCCAGCTACAAATTTGTCGATATCTAAATTTTCTATCGCTGCCGCATTATTTTTGCCAAAAATAAAACCTAAACTGTATGCCACTTTGGCATCTTCATTCGCAAAAGCTGCCGTATTTGCAGTAGTGCTAGTCGTCGTTGCTTCTGCTGCAAAAACCATCGGCGATGCCATTAAAGCCGCCAACAATACTAAACGCTTCATATTCTCTCCAATTCAGGATGTTGTTTTATCAATTATTAGGGGCTGTTAACATTTGGTATTTGCCCTCACCCCAACCCTCTCCCACAGGAGAGGGAGTCCTCTCTCCCTGAGGGAGAGAGCTAGAGTGTTGATTAAAGTGGCAAGCATACGATTAGCCTTAACATTTAGCTAGTCCTGTGCTGTTGAAAATCAGTAACTCCACTAAAACACTCGCATTCCTAACACATATAAATAGGTTTTTGCATAAAATTGTATTTTTGTTAGACAATAAGCAGTGGTTTTTTAATGCAATTACGTTAACGTGTTCAAGAGTTAATTTTATTCTTTTGGAGAACCACCATGCCTAGCAAGAAAAAAGTCCCCTCTGCCGATAAATTGGTTGCTGAAACTAGCGAAAAGTTGCAAAAACTCGCTAAGCAAGCACAAAAAGAGGCCGAAAAATATATCAAATCTGCACGTAAGTTAGTAGAGAAAGCCGAAGCTAGCTACAAAGAAATTTTGGCAAAATTAGCCAAAGTCATTAAATCTGGCGATACCGATGCCAAAAAACTGTTAGAAGATGCTCAAGCTCATGCCGAAGCCGCTTTAGAAGCAGCCAAAAAAGACTACGAAACCGCCAAAAGCATGGTGCAATCTAGCGAATTACGCTCTTTTGTCCAAGCCAAATTAGCCGCCGCTAAAGAAGCGTCTGTAGCTTTGGTAGAAGAAATCAAAAAAGAAGCCACTCAAGTTGTTGAAGAAGTGAAAAAAGAAGCTGCTGCTGTGGCTAAAGAAGCCCAGAAAGAAGCCGCTCACGTTGCCGAAGAAGCCAGTGCTGCCGTTGAAAAAGCCACTGCACCTGTCAAGCGTGCCACGACTCGTAAAGCACCTGCCGCCAAAAAAGCACCTGCCGAAAAAGCCGTTGTTGCCAAGCGTACCGTCACACGCAAAGCACCTGCCAAAAAAGCACCTGCTACAACTGACGCACCTGCAGCAGTTGAAGCACCTGCCGAAACATCTGCACCCAGTGCAAACGAAACACCAGCCACCTAATACAATTCGTGGTTGATGTCCAAGGGGCAGCTTAGGCTGCCCTTTTTTTATGGCTATTTGACTTTAAGCGTGTTCTTTTCGTAAAGTCTCAATTTGTTAAATTTGAGATAACACAATAATGGATATGCATATTGCCACCTTGGTGCTGATTATTTTAGTGGCTGGCCTGAGTAGCCAATGGCTTGCAGCACTGATAAAACTTCCTGCCATTGTGGTATTGATTAGCGTTGGTTTATTACTTGGCCCCATTTTTGGCATTATCAATTTGAGTCTTTCTCCCAAAGAGCTGACCGAGTTAATTGGCTTAGGCGTAGCCATTATTTTGTTTGAAGGCGGCATGGACTTAAAAATCAGTGAATTTAAGCGCATTGGTTTTGGTATTAGCCGTTTGACTATTTTTGGCCCTCCGATTGCGTGGGTATTAGGCAGTTTTTCGGCACATTATTTAGCAGGACTGAGTTGGCCTGTCTCTTGGGTGTTGGGAGCTATTTTGGTGGTCACAGGCCCTACGGTCATTTTGCCCTTGTTACGCCAAGCTCGACTCAATAAACAATCTGCCTCTTTGTTAAAGTGGGAAGGCATTGTCAATGACCCTATTGGGGTATTGTTAGCAGTACTGACCTTTCAATATTTTACCTTGTATCAAGAAGGCTTAAATCAAACACTGTGGGGCTTAGGTGCGGCCATCGGTGCAGCCGCTTTATTTGGTGGGTTAGGTGGTTGGCTCACAGGTAAATTATACAAACGCGGCACTGTACCTACCCATCTTAAAGCCCCAATGTTGATGGTATTGGTTTTATGTGCTTATTGGCTGAGTAATTTAATCCAACATGAGGCAGGACTACTCACGGTAACGCTAATGGGCTTGATAATTGGCAATATGAAGTTGGTTGAAATTGAGCCTTTACGTCATTTTAAAGAAAACCTGACCATTGTCTTGTTATCGGTATTGTTTATTGTGATTCCTTCGCAATTAGATATAAAACAGTTTACGCAACTCGACTGGCACGCTGGGTTATTTATTTTGAGTATTTTATTGGTGGTTCGCCCACTGACGATTGCTTTAGCAACGCTTGGCTCGTCTATGCGCCAACAAGATAAACTGTTATTGGCATGGATTGCTCCGCGAGGCATTGTGGCTGCTGCTACCGCTGGTATTTTTGGCCCTGCCTTGGTTGAGGCTGGCTATGCTGATGCCAATCAACTATTACCCTTAGTGTTTATTATTATCATTGTCACGGTTTTGGCACATGGTTTAACACTTGAGCGTTTGGCTCAACGTTTGGGCTTGGCGGCTAAGAGTGAAAATGGCGTATTGATTATTGGTGCCTCACCGTGGAGCCAAGCACTTGCCTCGACCTTAAAAGAACTCAAAATTGATGTGATTGTGGTTGATGGCGTTTATAAACGCTTGCAACCTTTACGCATGGCCAATATCAACACCTATTTTGGCGAAATTTTGTCTGAGCACGCTGAGCATGAGTTAGATGTCGAACATTTAAGTTATTTACTGTGCACAACAGACAATGACTATTACAATGCGCTAGTGTGCAAAGCACAAGGAAGCTCTTTTGGCCATCATCGTACTTTTCAGTTAGCCACTCATCAAGAATCAAGCCAAGAAGAAAAGCGTTTGCCCTTGCAGCAACGTGGCTATTTTGCCTTTGATAACTCTGCTAATTTAAGTACGCTCAATCAACATTTAGCAAATGGTTGGAAGGTACAAAAAACCAAACTTAGTAAAGATTTTGAATGGGCAAATATGAAGGAGCGTTTGGGCAAAGCAGGCCAAGATTGGTTATTGTTAGGCGGTGTCTCGCCCGATGGTATTTTGTATTTACGTTCTACCGAGCAAAACTTTACTGCTAAAGCAGGTTGGACATTGTTGTATTTTGCTCCCTTAACCGAGAACAAAAAAGAAGGCTTTAATGCCGATGAAAGTTCGCCTAGGGTAAAAATTAGTTAGTTGGAAGGTACGAGTAGCTTAGCCCGTGTTGTGTTGCACGCAACACGGGATTATGGCAAATCAAGTCAGTAACCATATGTTTTAGAAGATATTTATCCTTTGTTTCGCTATACTGCATACAGGCGAGACGACCAAATGCCGCCAATTTCAGCACAATGCCCAAGTCTTGATATTTGATACTTGTTGAAACCATAAAACGCGCCTAAAATGTACAACAAATAGATGTACATTTTAGAGGTATATCATGCCAAATTTAGCCGTTGAACGTATTAACTTACGCGCTCCTACCGAAGCAAAACAAATTATTGAGCAGGCTGCCACCTTATCAGCCACCAGCGTTAGCGCATTTATTTTAGAACACGCTTATCAAGCCGCCAAACAGTTAATTAGTGAGCATGAGCGTATTGTACTAAGCAATGCCGAGCGTGATAAATTTTTGGCTGTTTTGGACAACCCACCCTCACCTAATGCTGCTATGCGTGAATTATTAGAGCTAGGAGAACAGCTTGTATCGCATTGAGCAGCTATCTAAACATCATCAACGAGACCAATTTGATTGTGGTGAACCTGCATTAAATACGTTTTTTCAAAAGTACGCTAACCAACAACAAAAGCGTCATTTAAGCCGCGTGTATGTTGCGCTAGATAGTCAAGAACAGGTGGTTGGATTTTACAGTTTAAGTGCAACCAGTATTGAGTTTGAAAACGCACCTCAACAGCTAAAGCGCAATCTTGCGCCGTATCCTGTCCCTGCTGTTTTAATAGGCCGTTTAGCCATAGATAAAACACGTCAAGGTCAAGGAGTAGGCCGTTATTTATTAGCCCATGCCTTAGCAAAAACCAAACAGGCGATGGCGATTGTTGGCATAGTAGCCGTTGTTGTTGATGCTAAAAATCAAGAGGCAGTCAGTTTTTATAGACGCTTTGGCTTTGAGCTGTTTTGTGATGATGGATTACGACTTTTTTATCCAACTATTGCATTAACAGAAAATCATTAAACAAACTGGCGGAATGTATCTCGCACTGCTGGCTACAAATAATAACAGGTATTAAAGAAGTGCGTAGCGGGTTAAATATCACCAAAACAATTGCTTATTGCTTTAACTGCCCTAGTCCCGTGTTGTGTTGCACTTAACACGGGCTACTACTACTGATATAACAAGATGTTTATAAAGGAGAATAAAAATGTCCAATCGTCATGATGTGATTATTTGGGATGCCGATATTTATGGCGCACCAGATGGTTTTAGCGAATATACTTACCAAAAAGCCTATGCTTTAATAAAACAACCTGCCAAACCCAGTAAAAAATTACTGGCGTTTGCGCGTGATGTAGAAAAATACAGTCAATCCAATGATGTACCACCTGTCGTGGCGCAATATTTTGTGGGCTTTGAAGACGATATAAAAGCTGAAGGTATGGCTGCTTACTGTTTTAATTTGCCCGAATATAACTGGCAACACATTGTCAAAATTTTATTACAAGAAGCCATTAAACATGGTTTAGCCCTATTTGATGAGCAAATTATTTTAGTGTTGTTACCTAATGGCACTATTTTGCCAGAAAATAGCCGTAAATCGTGGTTACAAATTTTAAATGCCCCTAAACAAAAAAATGCCTTTCCCGAAACCGTCGCTGAATTTTACACCCTTGTTAAAACACGCATCGGCGCATTATTGGCTGAGCATAATTTTGTGGTAGACAGAGATGAATTAAGTGAATATGGTGAAGAGTTTTATATTAACTATATGCGACAAATTTCATCAGGAAATCATCAAATTAGCTTTGACTGTAGAGGGGGTGATGGTGAGTTTACATTAGAGAATTATTTTCAACTTGTTGAAAATACGATGATAGAAATAGGTATGAAATCTGATTTTAAATTCCCCATGGATGGGGGGGGCGGGGTTTCATTCAAAATTTCCAATATATTAAATCCAATTAGCCGCAGGTTTACAATTAATAATTGGGAAAGTTTTGAAGAGTTTTTATTAACGCTACAACAGAGTGCTTTAAGATGGTCAGATGCAGCATTAGATATTAAAGGAATTGATGCGCTGTTCAATGGTGACATAGACAAAAGAGTCAAAGAAAGTTTGCATCGAAAATGGTTTATGCCCTATGCCTTAATCATTGCTCGTTTAGCCAATAATCCTAACTTTGATGACTTAGCCGTTAGCCTAGGCCAATTTGGTGTGGGTGAAAAATCATGGTCTGCGACAAAAACAATACCAAGTGTTGCATGGCCAAAACTAGTGCAATACCTTCGTGATGAAGTAAAACCGTTGGTCTAATGCTAAACCATATATTCGCAAGGATGGTAGGGCGCATTATCATGCGCCTTCTCACAATTTTAACTTATTGATTTTTATACAAAAAGTGCATTACGCTATCGCTAATGCCACCCTACAAACTACATACAGGCTTATTGTAAAAATACCGACACAGGTACATTAAAACGACACGCTAATAACTTAATGTGATGAGTCGTAAATTCGCGCTTACCACTTAATAACTCCGATACAACTCCTTGTGAACCAATGTCGGACAAATCCGCTTGTTTAAGTCCGTGTTGCTCCATTAAAAAAGCCAACATAGCACGGCCTGTCACGGTAGGGGGTTGTTGACTGTGCTTATCTTCATAATCGGCAATAAAATCACCTAACAGTGTTACCAATACCGCTAAGGGGTTGTGTTCGTCCGCTCCACCTGCATCAAGCAACTCATTTAAGGCATTAACCGCATTTTCATACTCTTGTTCGGTTTCAATGAGCGACAAAGGCACTTGTGCGCGTAAGGCGTTAATGTGTTGCGTAATTTCTTGAATGGCTAACATAATTACGGCCTCCAATGGTTGTATTGTGTATGTGTAAAAACATGACGAATAAATAAGCGTTGTTTGTCAAAGTGAATGGCGGCTATGAGTCTGTATTTGTTGCCACCAATGTTAAACACATAAAACTCGCCTACACGGTCAACACTATTAAATACTTGTTTAAGGTCTGCAAAACTACCAAAAGAACGACTCTCGATAAGCTGTCGCCAAGCCTGCAATAAATTATCAGCTTGCGTATGTACATCGGCAAAATCTTTTAAAGCTTTGTTGCTAATCACACGCATTATATAGTCCTGTGTTAATCAGCCTCAATTATATCTCAATTTGAGATTGTAGCCACTAAAAAAGATATGCCCTTTTTTAGTGTAGTAGCTCGTGTGATAACACGGGATTATGGCAAATCAAGTTAGTAACTATATGTTTTATAATATATTTATTCTGTATCTTGCTACGCTGCATACAGGCTGCGGCACTTTTTGGATGATAATGAATTGCATAGATGGGAATTTGGCCTCCTCGACAGGAATCGAACCTGTAATTGCCCCTTAGGAGGGGGCCGTTATATCCATTTAACTACGAGGAGAAAACGGCGGCAATTCTACCCCAAAGACAGCATAAACCGCTACAATACGCGCTTTATTTTAGCTGCCTGTACCAAACGCCATGATTCAATACCAAGATTTAACCTTACGCCGCAGTGGTCGTATTTTATTTGCCAATGCCTCGGGCATGATTCACCCCTCTTGGAAGGTGGCATTAACAGGCGAAAATGGCGCAGGCAAATCGAGCTTTTTTTCAGCTTTATTGGGTGGACTCACACCCGATGCTGGCACCTTGTCACGACCACAAAGCTGGACAGTGGCACATATGGCACAAGAAGTGGCCGCGCTCAATCAAAGTGCTTTAGATTTTGTACTTGATGGCGACAAAGAATGGCGCGCTATTAGCAACGCCCTCGAAACCGAACAAGATGACCTTAAACTCGCCGAACTGTATGGCGACTTTGATACCATAGATGGCTACACCGCCCCTGCCCGTGCCGCAACTTTGTTGGCTGGCTTGGGTTTTAGCGAGCTTGCTCAACAAAAAATGGTCAGTGAGTTTTCGGGCGGTTGGCGTATGCGTCTTAATTTGGCACAAGCCTTAATGTGTCGCTCTGATTTATTGATGCTAGACGAACCCACCAACCATTTAGATTTAGACGCGATTTTGTGGCTCGAAGACTGGCTTAACAGCTATCAAGGCACGTTGATTTTGATTTCGCACGATAGAGACTTTTTAGATGCCACCGTGGGTCATATTTTGCACATCGAACAGCAAACCATGACCCTTTATACGGGCAATTACAGCACCTTTGAGCGCACGCGTGCCGAGCGTTTGGCGCAGCATCAACAAGCCTTTGAAAAACAACAAAGCGAAATGGCACATTTGCAAAAATATATCGACCGTTTTCGCGCTCAAGCCACTAAAGCTCGTCAAGCCCAAAGTCGTATTAAACAACTCGAACGCATGGTGCAAATTGCCCCTGCTCATGTCGATTCGGCCTTTAGTTTTAGTTTTAGAGAGCCGATTAAATTGGCGACGCCCCTGATTCGCCTTGATGAAGTGAATGCAGGTTATGGTGACAAAATCATCGTTAATAACATCAATCTTAACATCACGCCCGACAGTCGCATTGGTTTATTAGGGCCCAATGGTGCAGGTAAATCGACACTGATTAAAACCTTTGTGGGTGAATTGCCGTTGCTGGCAGGTGAACGCATTGCCAGTGAACACTTGCTGATTGGTTATTTTGCCCAACATCAGGTTGACCATTTGGATATGCAAGCCTCGCCCCTATTAGCCTTAACACGCATTGCACCACGTACAGGTGAGCTAGAATTGCGGAAGTTTTTGGGCAGTTTTGGTTTTAATGGTGATAGAGTTACCACAACTGTTGAAAATTTTTCGGGTGGCGAAAAAGCCCGTTTAGCTTTGGCCTTGATTGTTTGGCAACGGCCTAATGTCTTGGTACTAGACGAACCAACCAACCATTTAGACCTTGAGATGCGTCATGCCCTGAGTATGGCCTTGCAAGCGTTTACAGGTGCGTTAATTGTAGTCTCGCACGATAGGCAATTATTGGGCAGTTGTTGTGATGAGTTTATGCTAGTTGCCGATGGCCAAATTGATATTTTTGGTGGCTCATTAGTCGATTATGCCGCTTGGCTCAAAGAGTGGCGTGCCAAACAAGAACTCAAGGTAGAAAGCACCGCCACCCGTCAAGAAAAACGCCAAGAACGTCAAGAAGCCAAACCGACTGCCTCAGGCGATAACTTGCATATTTTGCGACCTTTACGCCAACAAGCCGAAAAATTAGAAGCCAAATTTAATCGGTTAACCGAGCAGCAATCGACCTTAGCTACTCAATTAGAAGATATGAACCTCTATCAAGAACATAACAAAGACAAACTCAAAAAAGTCTTGGCCGAAAAAAGTAAAGTTGATAGCGAGCTTGCCGAGGTAGAAGTAGCCTATTTGCAAGCTTTAGAGGCGTACGAAGTGGCAGGAGGAACATAACTGCCAAGCGAGGGGATATGTCGTTAAACAATAAAATTTTATTGGGTGCTATTTTGGGCTTGTTGTTGGGCTATGTTTTACGCAACTACGCACCTGATAGCACTTTAACCAACAGTATTGTCTATGGCGCGAGTTTGGTGGGTTCTCTGTTTATTGGCCTACTCAAAATGGTGCTGATTCCGCTAGTCTTTAGCTCGATTGTGGTGGGTGTGGCTAATTTACGTGCCCATCAACAAATGCACCGCGTATGGCAAATCACCCTATTATGTTTTGCAGCCACCACCAGTTTAGCCATTATCTTGGGTTTAGGCGCGGCTCATTTATTTGAAACAGGCAAAGGTTTATCGCTGCATTTATTTGAAGCTAATTTGCAAGGTTTTGAAGCTTCGCAATTGAGCACAGCTGAGTTTTTACAAAGTCTGGTCAAAAATGTTTTTGTTAATCCTTTTACCGCCTTATCACAAGGTAATATTTTGGCGGTGGTGGTATTTGCTTTGTTTATTGGCGTGGCTTTAGCGGTTAACGGCCAAGCCTATCCTAAACTACACGCTTTATTTAACGAAGGCTTTGCACTGTGTATGCAGTTAGTCAATTGGATAATGCAGCTTGCACCCTTTGGTATTATGGCTTTATTGCTTAAATTAGTGGTAGCCGAAAACTCTGCCCTTCTTAGCACCTTAGCTCAATTTATGGCGGTAGTCACAGGCACAACGTTGTTTCATGGTTTGGTTACTCTGCCGTTATTGTTGTGGCTATTTACCCGAGTCTCACCTTTACAGTTTTGGCGTGGCGCACGTCCTGCTCTACTCACTGCTTTTGCCACGAGTTCCAGTGCCGCCACCCTGCCCATTACCTTAAATTGCTTGCAAAACGACTTAAAAGTCAGCCCACAAGTGTCGGGTTTTGTTGCGCCATTAGGTGCGCAATTAAATATGGATGGTACGGCTTTATATGAAGCGGCCGCCGCTTTATTTGTGGCTAATTTGGTGGGGCTAGATTTGAGCCTTGGCCAAGAGTTAATTATTTGTTTAACGGTAATGCTAGCTTCTATTGGCGCACCCGGTATTCCAAGTGCAGGCATGGTAACAATGGTCATGGTGTTACAGTCGGTAGGTTTGCCTGCGGAAGCAGTGGCGATTTTATTACCCATCGACCGTTTATTGGATACCGTAAGAACGATGGTGAATGTAGAAGGTGATATGGTCACCAGTTTGATTGTCGATAAACATAGTGCTTAGCTTTAGTAGCTTGTGTGAAGTGTAACGTAACACAGGTCATTCCTGTATTACGCGATGCTTCATACAGGCTTGTATCTTAACTGAACGTACACTGAGCGGAGTCGAAGTGCTATTCACTATGGTTCGACTCCGCTCACCACGCTTTTAGCTTGAGCATTTAACTCGTCAATCGCTCTAACTCACTCAAATAAGACATCGCCTGCTCACGATGTTGGCCACACATACTCAAACTCGGCTGTAAACTACCACAGACTTTGGGACGACTGGGCAAGCCAAAAATTTTGCACAAACCTGCTTCATCTAACTGCACACAAGGCACACCTGCAGGCTTGCCATTTGTCATATCAGGAATAGCCGAAGAAATAGAAGGCGCAATACAACAGGCGGCACACCCTGCACGACATTCAATTTCTTCTTCTATCACACAAAT
>JACKNZ010000007.1 GCA_024234595.1 Moraxellaceae bacterium
AGTTCTAGACTTTCTATAGATGATGCGTCCATATTTTGATTATCAACTGGATAGAAAAATTGATAATCACCCGAAATTATTTTTAAAGGGTCTACAGCCCCCAAATCGTCAGCTTTTCGTGGAAGCTTTATTGAAAGTTCATCGTTATCCGCTTTGACAACAATTGATGGAAACTTTTGAACATGTATGGCTTCTTGAGTAGCCAATTTCTTACAATCATCCTTAGAAAGACTCAACAAATAAGGTTTATATAACTGTTTAGTCGGCAAATTACAAGAGTTTACTAATGCACGAAATAAATACCGAGAGTCAAGTACATCAAAACCAACTTGATCCATAAAATAATAATTTTTAGTATTTATGATATAGGCTTTTATATCTCCTCTAACAGCATAATACAATAATTGTTCGACTGTAATTTTGGCTAATCTTGAGGCATCTTCTAATGAATACAATGCGAGAACTGGCACTCTATTCGCTGGTATATCTACACCTAATCGGCCAGATGTGTTATCACAAACTGAAGTATCTGTTATCTTTTGCTTCGCCCAATTTCTAATGCTTTGCTCAGAGCAACCATGCTCTTTGGCAAGCTGTGCAATTGTTTTTTTACCATTAATCCATTCGTTAACGATTTGTTGTTTTAACTCTTCAGAAAGATTTTTTTTTGACATATAAAAGAATCTCAAGCATCATGACCGTATTAAAAATAAGCTCCCCTTAAATTATATCAAGTACCCTGACATTACCATCACTACACAACTTTATTAGACATTACATGAATCGATGACTTCATTAAGTAACCTTTATTAGCACTTCACCATTTCTCATATCTCCATCATCCAAACTGCGCCATATAAAACGCTCACACATCACTAAGCAGATTTTTCTAAAAAAATAAGCAATTCATTTGTCATATTTTTAGTACGAAAAACATGACAAATCTTGATACTCATCTACATGTAATAGAATAAACCTCATTCCCTTCGCCAACCAACTCAAGCTCAGTAACACCTTAAGCCCACAAAACACAAACCATCAAAAAAGCAATATATAAATTGCTTTTGTAGAAAAGTCACACTATTATTATTTCATCATCAAAAAAGGCAACTTATTTGTTGACAAGTCTATGAAAAATTTACTGCAACAACTCAAAGAACGCCGTCTTGAAGTGGGCTTTAAACAAAACGATATGCTGTTGCGTGTGGGTATGTCACGTCAACAATATCAACATCTAGAATCCAAAGGAAATCCTCGATTAGATACCCTTGAGTTGCTTGCTAAAGGGCTGAATAGTGAATTGATGCTCATTCCTAAAGAAAAGCTCACGGCAGTTTTAGCCATACTTGAACAATCACCGCATCATAAGCCTACAGATAATCACGTCAATATTAATAAGACGCTTAGTCATCAAACTTCCGAAGAGTCTAACGCTGGCAACACACTTGCAGATAATCCTTGGCAATTTTTGTTTGGAGATAATGAGTGAGTGACAAGGTCAATATTCTTAAGCTTAGCTTACATGGCCAAGTGATTGCTTATTTAGTCGGTTTTCAACATGGCCGTAACACGCTCAGTTTCACAGAGGAATTTAAAACAAATCCACATCGGCCAACCTTGAGTTTAATTACCCACCCCACCTTTCCACACGTCAATAAACTCCTAGCAGAACCTTGGATACGGCATCAGCGTTTACATCCCATCTTGTCCAATCTTTTACCAGAAGGCGCATTACGAGAACTGATTGCCCAAGGACTTAAAATTCATATCGACCAAGAGTTTCATTTATTTTCTTACTTAGGCCAAGACTTACCTGGTGCATTGATTGCCACACCCCTGACAACTGACGATCTACCAGAAAGTGTACTCGCTGATATTTTAGGAAAAAACTATCAACATACGCATATTGCTGGTTTTGAGCCTTTTCCTCAGCGTCATAAATTTTCTTTGGCAGGCGTACAAATGAAATTTTCGATGAAAGAAAAAGAAGGTCGTTACAACCTCAGTAAAGCAGATGACTTAGGTGATTGGATTATTAAAACGCCTTCAACCAAGCATAAAGATGTGCCACTCAACGAATATTGTGCTATGCAACTGGCATCACTGGTGGGCATTGATATTCCAGAGATTAAATTGGTTGATTTAGCCCAATTAGAAAACCTACCGCCCATTAATTTACCAAACGAAAGACACGCCTTTGCTATCAAACGCTTTGACAGACATCAAAATAATCGTATTCACATGGAGGACTTTGCCCAAGTTTTTATTAAATATCCCCATGAAAAGTACAATGCCGTTAATTATGAACAAATTGGCCGAATCCTATATCAATTTTCGGGTGATGCGTTGAGCGATGTTCAGCAATTTGCAAGACGCTTACTGGTGAATATTTTATTGGCTAATGGGGATGCCCATCTCAAAAACTGGAGTTTATGGTATCCAGACCAAATCACCCCCCGTTTATCACCTGCTTACGATATTGTCACTACGCGTGTTTATTTTGGCAGTGAACAACATACCGCTTTAAACTTGGCAAAGACTAAAGACTGGTATCAACTGTCTTATGCTCATTTTGAAGCATGGTCAGAAAAATCAGGCATTCCTTGGCGTATTATCAAACCACATCTTGATGATGTGATGGATAAGGCTAAAACGTTATGGAAAACAGCGATTGATGATTTACCCATGACTGACAGTCACAAACAAACACTCATCACCCATTGGCAAAACTTACATAAAGACTTTAGGATTGAATGGTAATCTATTAAAAACAGCATAGAACGTTATCGCATTTGATGTACGAATTAGCCTTTACACCGTACGCACTTCATCGCCCTCAACACGTAAGTGTTTTTGCCGTGCGACAAAAGCAAAGCCTTTACCTAGCTACAGCAAAAGGACTGTAATTGCTCGATTAAGTTGGTTTCTAACAACACGCGTAAGATGTAGGCACCCTACAGCAAAATAAACAGAAACTCAGTAATCACTGAATCCCCAAATTGCTCTATAATTGGCTGGGTGTTTGTCACACTTGACGCGCAAGTTATGCGTTTGACATAGCCGATGAATAAATTTAACCATGAGTTGCTTCACGCTCTAGCGCAATTTGTACCCATTGATTAAGACTCATACCTGCCGCTGTTGCAGCGGCTGCAATACGCTCATGTAAAGACGGAGGTACACGAGTAATAAACTTTCCCGAAAAATTCTTGTATGGCTCTAAACCTTGCTCTTGGCAAACTTCTAAAAAGATTTTAAGTGATGCTTCACCTTCTTTGTGTAGCCCATCCACACTATCAGCGTAAAAATCTGCACCACCATTTAAGCCAACAAACTCGCCTCTAAATAAGCCAACATCAGGGTCAAAGCTAATCACAGCAATATGACCGTTAATCATCATTTGATTGTTCATCATCTGTTTGCTCCTTAATAGATTCGGGGGTGGTGTCATTGGTTTCTAACCAATGGCGAATACTAGCTACAGCTCCTTTGTCAGTATTCCGCG
This sequence comes from Moraxellaceae bacterium, assembly GCA_024234595.1. Taxonomy (GTDB): domain Bacteria; phylum Pseudomonadota; class Gammaproteobacteria; order Pseudomonadales; family Moraxellaceae; genus Agitococcus. Next base: position 3,506 of record JACKNZ010000007.1, read on the forward strand.
ATGGATGCGGACGGTGATAGACCTGCACTTGTCCAAACAAAATGACAGCAACTCGTGAACCTTCACACTCTTCTATGGTTGCACCCAATGCTTTAAACAAGGCTTCTACATCTCGCCATTGCACATTGCTTGATACTGGACGCGCAAAGATAGCGGCGAGAGTTTTAATATGTTTACGCTTCATCGCTTTTCTTTTATTATGGCTTCATCAATATGATAGTATCAAAAAAAGATACTATATCAATATTTAAAGTATGAATTGAATATAGGCATAATTCCGAAATAGACGCATAACTCTTTTTCATAAAAAGTCGCATTCGGCTGAGCACCAATAAACTCAATAATATAAGGGTCACGAATAAAATCGCGTGGATCGTTTGGTGCATGCTGATTAATCAGCGTAACTGCTTTTGCTCTTACGGCTGACTGGTCTTTGGAGTGTGCTGATTTGACGATCCAAAGCACGCGCACTCCAGCCTTACTGTGACATCGACAAGTTTTATTTAGACATAACTGTGCCATGCAAGCCTATTCAGCAAGTTTTACATTCGCCTCAAAACGAGGTCTTGGCACATGATTTTTTGCAATTGTAAGCTCGGGGTCTGTGGCTGTACAGTAAAAAGTTGATTCAAAGATGGTTTAAATAAAGACCCCTGCTTCTGAATTTAACGCCAATGTGAATGATTTTGTGCTACGATAGTACAAAGAAATCTAAAGCTCTTTTTGAACAAAAATTTTGGCTGTTTTGGTTACGGTAACAGGCACAGTAACTGTATTTTGTAACAAAATAAAACATAGTAATTTCAATAAATTAGAGGGCATTTCGATTGTCGCCATCTCCACCAAAAAACTTTCCAAAAGCATCCAATAAAGGCCAGTAACTCTAATAATATCAAGGGTTCTGGCCTTTTTCATTTCCGATACCGTCCGATAGAATCTATTGAAATCCAAGGGTAACTGGGGGTAATATTTGAGGTAACACACCTACCCTCACAGGCAGTTACCTCAAATACCACTTTTGCCAAGAAATATTGAGTCTGCCTAGAGATTTTAGCTACCTAATACGAGTGGCCTCTTTTTAAGGAGCTTGCTATGCCTCTTAGCGATACTCAATGTAAAACTGCAAAGCCTAAAGAAAAACCATATAAACTCACTGATGAGAAAGGTCTCTATCTTTTGGTAGCTGTTAGTGGTGGGAAATGGTGTAGTGGCATACTAAAAATGGCCACCTATTAAGAGGTGTTACAATGCACCTTAGATTAATTAGGTGGAAAAGATGAGCAATAAAACCAGAAAGACATTTAGTCCCGAGTACCGATTAGAATCTGCACAGCTCGTTGTTGATCAAGGATATTCCGTTATCGAAGCAGCCAAAGCGATGAACGTGGGTAAATCGACCATGGATAAATGGGTGCGTCAGTTACGCGCCGAACGGGCAGGAAAGCGTCCGACAGCAACACCGATGACGGCCGACCAGCTGAAGATTCGTGAATTAGAGAGGCGCATTGAGCGCATTGAATTGGAGAAAGAGATTCTAAAAAAGGCTACCGCTCTCTTGATGTCGGACTCGCTGAACAGTTCACGCTGATTAACCGCTTCAAAGAGAGCTATCCCGTTACGTTATTGTGCGAGGTATTTGATGTTCACCGTAGCAGCTATAAATATTGGCTTAAACGACACCGTACCATCAAACCACAGCGTGTAAAAGAACTCAGTGTCGTGAAATCGGTGTTTAAAGAAAGCCATGGGTCTGCTGGCGCGCGAACGATTGCGACGATTGCCACTACGCGTGATATCCCGTTAAGCCGTTATCGTGCAGCTAAGTTGATGAAGCAGCTGGATATTCAGAGTTGCCAGTTACCGACTCATCGTTACATAAAAGCGAATCAGGCTCATACGGAGATACCCAATCATCTGAGTCGTCAATTTAACGTCACCGCGCCTAATCAGGTGTGGTGTGGAGATGTGACGTATATTTGGACAGGTCATCGCTGGGCTTATTTGGCCATCGTGATGGATTTGTTTGCTCGCAAGCCGATTGGTTGGGCAATGTCTCATTCACCTGACAGTCTGTTAACTGGCAAAGCGTTATCCATGGCGTTTGCATTACGTGGTCAGCCAATGGGGGTCATGTTTCACTCAGATCAAGGGTGTCATTATACGAGTCAGCATTATCGGCAATTATTGTGGCGTTATCAAATAAAGCAGAGTTTAAGTCGGCGAGGTAATTGTTGGGATAATAGTCCGATGGAGCGTTTCTTTAGAAGTTTGAAAACAGAATGGATACCAACAACGGGGTATCGTTCATTGATGGAGGCACAGTCCTCTATTGTGAATTACATCTTTGGCTATTACAGCCAAACAAGGCCGCATCAGCATAATCGCGGTATGGCTCCTAATCAGGCAGAAAAACAATTCTGGCTTGAATACAAAAACGTGGCCAGTTTTACTTGACCACTACAAGTTACAGTTTAGAATTTAAACAAGATGCGGCAAAATTAGTGCTCGAAAAAGGCTATAGCTGCCAAAAAGCAGCAGACCATTTAGGAGTATCTTTAAGTGCATTATCACGATGGGTAAAAGCAGAACGGCCTGAGAATATAAGTGAACCCTTCGGTAAGAAAACCGTGTTAAGCCTAGCAGAACACGATGAATTGCGCCGATTAAGAAAAGAAAACGAACAGTTAAGGATGGAGCGTGAAATTTTAAAAAAGGCGGCCGTCTTCTTTGCGAAAGAAGTCGAATAAAATACGCTTTTATTCGAGAGCAAGAGAAGACGTATCCTGTGACAATGTTATGCCGTGTGATGAACGTGAGTAAAAGTGCCTATTATGCGTGGAAAGAATCAATGCATAAACGCCAGCAAAGGGAGCAAGATGAGATGATGGTTGCCCACAAGCTAAGGCAACTATTTGATGATAGTCGCTGTATTTACGGGAGTCGCCGACTAAAGAAAGCATTGAAAATACAAGGTATTGAGATAGGCCGTCATAAAGTACGCCGTCTGATGCAAGACTTGAGCTTAGTCGTCAGATACCCTAAGCGGTTTAAAGTAACCACCGACAGCCGCCATAGTGAGTCTATCTCCCCCAATACGTTGGATAGGCAATTTCGTGTTAGCCAACCTAATCAGGTATGGACAACAGACATCACGTATGTGTGGACATTACAGGGCTGGCTGTATGTTGCGGTGGTCATCGACTTATTTTCGCGGCAAGTCGTGGGTTGGGCAATGGCTAATCATATGAAAACGTCATTGTGTGTCAATGCGTTACAAATGGCCTTTTGGCGGCGAAAGCCTGCTAAAGGATTGATTCATCACTCTGACCGTGGCAGCCAGTATGCGAGCAAAGAATACCGCGAGCATTTGGCGATAATGGGCATGGAGCAAAGTATGAGCCGTAAAGGTAACTGTTGGGACAACGCGCCGACGGAACGATTTTTTCGCAGTTTGAAATATGAACAACTGCACTATGAGCGTTTCCGAACAGTTGCAGAGGCAAAAATGAGTATTATTGACTATTTGGCTTTTTATAATGGTAAGCGGATTCATTCAACGCTAGGCTATAAATCGCCATTAGCATTTGAACAGGATTTCTTAAGACAAGCTGCCTAAAATAGTGTCCTGTTTTACTTGACCATTACACGTGGAGACGGCTCTCCACATAACATCAGCCATGCCTGTAAAAAATTACCTCACTCTAGGCGAGCCTCAGCCTCCTTTAATCAGTCCCGCGTTAATGATGAATTAACCCACGCCCAAATGTCCTTCGGCCTTTGGGTTTCATTCGCAAGTATTGGTCGTCTTTTTCAGGCTTTGCCAAATAACCCAAAGCAAGACTCATGTTTTCACAAGCCACACTATCGTTTCGATGAACCATACCAATACCTAACCTATTGACAAGATTATATTTTTCTTTCCACTCTGGCGTATTACAATTATAAAAAACACCGCTGTACTCCTGCGTTATGCCTTGCCACAATTTGCCAATTTCTTGCGCTAAATGCCAATCTTCTTGATGCTGAGAGCCTTTAAAACAATAAAAGGCATGAATGTGGTAACCCTTCTCTACGCCTTGCTCAACGCACCATCCACTCGCAATTAAATGCTCGAACAAGGGATGCTTATATCGCAATGAATTCATTATATCTAAATGTTCAAAAACGTGGTTTATCGACAAATGGCCAGCATTATTACCGTGGTAGCCAAAGTCAACCCTAATAACCAATGTCCGAGAATATTTGTTCTGTACATATTCAATATAATTTTCTAAACCCTCTCGGTTTTTTTTGGTTTGATACCGCTGATCGTATAAGCTACGTTTAAAGGATGGGCTATTAACATACATTAAAATTCCCGAAATGAGCTTTTCAACATCAATATATTTATATTGAAGTGACTCCAATTCAAATAAACCAGCATAATGGCATCCATACCAAAATGCGTTTAAATATTCAGAGTAGTCATAAACATACGGGTTATACAGCGATAGCCAAATATTAAATGGTGTACCATAGAATGTTGCCTTTGGATTTTCAATCAGACGTTTAACAAAATATTCAATATTCATAAGGACTACACATTCGTTGACTTTTGATGGTGAATACTTTTTGCAAGGGTTCATTTAGTTATCTCCTGAGATTAGCATTAGTGCTATATCAAAAGACAACCTAATTAAAATTTACATCTATAAAAAACAAGGGCATACATATTATATACAATAACTTTTTACTCTATCTCTTATATTATAGTTTATTCATTACTATCTTTATATTATTTTTATTTTAAATGGTTTGGATATAATATTATTTACCCACTAAATTTATCATCATTTTGATGATAAATTTTTTAAGGGTCTATGCCGTCACTTTGGTCAAAAATGGCGTAAATTTATGATGGAGAGTTAGCTGAGATTACGCCATCTTCACTATCAGAATTAGCAGAAATAGCAAAACCAATTTGATTTAACAATTTTAAATCATAACCATGATTAGCAAAGGCTGCCACACAATCCTCTTTAAATAATCGAACACAATATGGTTTTAGACTTGATGCGTCCTTTGGATCTTTAACGCCGAACTCTACAGCCCAAATTTTTTCTACACTCTCCTTTTGTCCAATTAAATGGATTGAAATTAGAAAACTCGCAGCACGAATATCACCCTTTAACTTAATCGGTAAGAGAGCAAACTTTGCTTGCTCAAAGCTGAATGTGTTTGGTAATGCACATAAAACCAAAGCCTTAACAATCAAGGCATGCTGATAGGAAATACAGTAAAGAAAAAATATAAATGCTTTCTTTTGGATGTCATCAGTCGAACTCAGTTCTTTATTTTTAAGGGGTAATGCTTTTAATTCAATTTCACGTAAAACAGAATCATCAATATAAAGAGCTTCTGGTTCAATTTGCTTCCAAGATCTATCTAACAACATTGAAGCATAGTAATCAATTTGGCTTTGAAAATACCTTAAAAAAGATTTTGTTACTTCACCAGCAAAAAATTCATGCAATTTGTATGGCGCAAATAATCGAAGCCATTCAAACAGTTGAACCTTCAATATTCCAGCAAAAAAAAACGTTCCATCTACCACCATGTGTTTAGAAAATCTAAAATACAAACCTTCTTCTACCAACAACTTTCTTATGTTTTGTAATAATTCGGGTAATCTATCCTCCCAATCAGCATCACATTGATCACCTTGTATATCATCAGTTTTTACATCATTGATAAGAGATGAAACGTCATTAGCATTATAATAAAATATATTCTCTAGATCGTTGATAAACTTATAAACTCTGAATCCCAAATAATACTGATTATAATGATTGATGGCTGTAGTATTTAAAGCAAGCCATAACGAATGTGTTTCAAGACCTGCCAGATTATCACCACAGACATTCAAGAAGAAAACACCTTTGGCATGACCAAAAATGTGCTTATGAGTAATACCCGATACTCTACTCAGCAAATACCCCATATCTTCAATAATACCAAGCTGTGACTCCAGTCGATCTGATGACATCCCTGTAAATTTTGAAACTTCTACTAGACCAAGATTTCTCACTGCACCACAAACATCCGCATGCAAATAAAGAACTGCTAAAAGAATCCGCGTTGCTGCGGTGAAGGTATGTCCACTAGACTGCACCTCCTGTGATTCTGATTTAATTTTTTTCTTATTAATACTCCTCAGAAAATCATGATTGACTGGCCAAAATAGCAAACTATTCAAACGCAACTCATGGGCTAGGCATGTAGATTTAATATTCAACTTATCCAAATCGTCAAATAATAATTGTGTTAACTGTAGCTTTATTCTAGGACGACCAACAGTACGAACAAATTCGGGATCAATTTTTGTATCTTTTAAATACCCCAGCCCCAACAAAAGACTTCTAGCTTTTCGGAATACAGCATCTGAAACTCCTAATTGTTTAACCACTTCCTTTGTTGACAACATCAATGTTGTATTGCCATACAAAAATAAGATTCTTATTAACAAATATTTTGCTTCTGGTGTCAGCTTATTATTTTTCATAAGTAATACCTTCTGGCAAAAATCCTTACTTAAACCAAGCATCACAAGCAACTCCAAAAGAAAGTGTTGTTTCCAACGTTATAGTGGGTAGCTCTAACTGAAAGCAATACCCACGATCTGCTTAGATTAATCCATTAACTAGCCACTAATCGTTTATCCCTATCCGCAATTTTGTCCATAATCCAATCTTCAATTATATTAATTGGTCTTAAATAAAATAAGATATAGAATAATTCTTCTTACACCATTAATCACATGCAAGAAACAAGATTTGCCTTAGCTTAACTAAATAACAAATGCATATTCGTTTATATTTATATAGTTTTAACCCCCTATATTTTTGAGAAAGCTATTTCAAAAGAAAACGTGTAACACAACTTATAACACTACGTTTAACATTACTTGTATCACTACTTTTAACGTTATGTATTACATAACGTGTTACAAATTAATATTGGAAAATATTTGCTTAAAGTTATGTGCCAGATAAAACAATATAAAGGCAATAATTAGTGGAGAGCTTAAATGAAAAAAATTTCTGACATACTCAACTGGGTCGATATAAAAGATGCTGAACAGATTGAGTGGATAAAGGAGTATTTTAAAAAACACGCAGCAGGAAGATATTATCCTCAAATCAAAGAGTCTAATGTACAAATTGAACGGTACAACTCTTCGTACCCTTTTGTTGAATCAGACCTACAACTACTGAATAATAGAATGCGTTCAGCTTGGCGACAAAAACAATTTAGAAGCAAACAGAATGGTAAAAAGACCTACTCTTTTGTCATGAGTGTTAATATTGAACAACATCTTAAAGCTTTGGCAGGCAGTAAAGGAGAAATACGACAAACCTTAGAGCAATTGATAAATGAGCGGTTTAAGGGAGAAACGCCAATCATCATGGAGCTAAAAAATAAGTATAAAGAACTTCAAGCTAAAGCAACAAAAATAGCGACAGAGAATTTGACCATCAAAGATATCAACCACAGTTTAAATCAGGCTTGTAGGTATAAAGATGATGAGTTGAGCAGATTACAAAAAGAAATCAAACGACTGCAACAAGATAAAGCCAATCTTTTAAACGAGCTAAAACAACTAAAAGAAAAGCATAATAATCAGTTTAGAAATGGGAATTTGGAGTAAGACATACTCACAACATCTATTCTTGGCAGCCAGTTAGAATGGCAAACGAAATCGCAATTAAAGCAAGCTAAGTACAAACGGTCACCAAACGGTCACCAGTGAGACCATTTTTCAACCGCCCAATAAAAAAGGGCTATGTCGTTAAACATAACCCTTTGATTTTATTGGTCGGAACGGAAGGATTTGAACCTTCGACCCCTTGCACCCCATGCAAGTGCGCTACCAGGCTGCGCTACGCCCCGAACAGGCGGCTATATTAACTAATTTGACAAAATTGTCCAGTATTTTTACTTAAAACTGTTCAAGTTACAGGCAGATATGCTTGAATAAACTCAGGCGGCATACGTTTTGGTTTGCCCGTTTTCATATCCACCGTCACAAATTGGGTGTGTGCCGTTAATATTGTTTTTTGGTCTTGTAAACGTACGACTTGGTAACTGCGCACCGTTGACAATTTAGCATCATTGGCACTAATCCATGTGCCAATCGCCAATTCATCACCAACATAGCTTGGCAAACAATAATTAAGCTCATGCTTACGCACCACACAACCACAACCTAAACGGTAATAAGTTGCAATATCTAATCCTAAGCTAGCAGAGTGTTGCCACGCCACTTGTTCTAGCCATTGCAAATAAACCACATTATTGGTATGACCAAAATCGTCTTGATGCTTTGGCTCAACAAGCACTTTCATAATAAACGGTGTAGCCACAAGCCACGTCATCATTAGGCTCTTTGTAGCGTATGATTATGACTCAATACCACCAACACTGCCTCTAACTCACGAATCATATCCTTAATCACGACATTGAGCATATTTTGGCTAATTTTAAGCTGATAGGCCAACAGTGCTTCGGTATCATTTTGCTCAACAACGGGTGTAAGCTGTTCAACAAAACGCTCATTACGCTTAGATTCGGTCTGTAGCTGAGAACGCGCACCACTAATGGTATAGCCTTGTTCGTATAACAAACTACGAATTTGTCGAATCATTAACACATCTTCACGCTGATAATAACGACGATTACCACGTCGTTTCATGGGGCTAAGTTGTTCAAACTCCTGCTCCCAGTACCGTAAAACGTGCGGTTTAACATTGCACAGCTCACCTACTTCACCAATAGTAAAGTAACGCTTTTGAGGAATTTCTGGCAATAAGGCGTTATGACTGGGTTCTAGCATAAGCATCTACTCGCTGTCTTAATTTTTGTCCTGCTTTAAATGTAACGACGCGACGCGCAGTAATCGGAATTTCCTCTCCCGTTTTGGGATTGCGACCTGGACGTTGACGCTTATCACGCAGGTCAAAGTTACCAAAACCAGATAATTTTACGGATTGATTACTTTCCAAGGCCAATCGGATTTCTTCAAAAAAGATATCAATCAACTCTTTTGCTTCTTGTTTATTAAGCCCTAACTCATTAAACAAATGCTCGACCATATCGGCCTTGGTGAGTGCACTCATGCTTACCTCTTATTTACCTTAACGAAGGACTGCGTTATGTTGTTTTTGTAAAGCATCGACGATAGCCTGCACGCCTGCTTTTATTTCTTCATCTTGCAAAGTACGGTCATGACGTTGCCAGTGAGTGCCGATAGCTAAACTACGTTTGCCTTCGGCAATACCTGTCCCCTGATAAACATCAAATAACCACACATTTTGTAACAATTCAGCTCCTGCCTGACGTGCTGTTTGCAAGACATCACTCGCTTGAATAGTTGCATCCAAGACCACAGCAATATCACGGCGTACCATTGGAAAACGAGACAACTCGCTAAACTTTGGTACTTTTGTGCTTAACAAAGGAGCTAAAAGCAACTCAAACACAAACACCGCGCCTTGCAGCTCTAGGCTTTGCTGCACTTGTGGATGCAATTTACCGACATAACCGATGACATTTTGTTGCTCATCAATAATGGCAGCTGTTTGGCCTGTGTGCAAAGCAGCATGCTGCGCGGACTTAAAGCTAACTGTATCAGAAGTACCCGTAAGTGCAAGAATTGATTCAACATTTCCTTTAATATCAAAAAAGTCTATTGCTGCTGATTTATTGGCCCATGCTTCGGGTAAAACCTCACCTGTTATCACCCCTGCCAACATCATTTCTTGTGTTAATGAGCCATCTTTTTGAGGAATAAAACGACTCCCTACCTCAAATAAGCGCACTCGATTTTGTTGACGATTTTGATTATAAGCCACGGCACTTAACAAACCTGCCCATAGCGTGGTACGCATAGCAGATAACTCACTAGAGAGTGGATTTGCTAAATTAAGTGTCGCAACTTGTGGGGCTAAAACTTGTTGAATTTTAGGGTCAACAAAGCTAAAGGTAATGGCCTCTTGGTAGCCTAAACCAAGCATTGCTTCTTTTATTTGTTGAGTGCTAATCGCTTCGGCTTTATTAGCTAACTCCAAGCTAAACTGTGGCTTTTGGGTGGGTATATTGTCATAGCCATACAAACGCGCTAGTTCCTCGATTAAATCCACTTCGATACTAATATCAAAGCGATAGCTAGGTGCAGTGACTGTCCAACCTTGCTCATTTGAATGTAGCTGCATACCTAAAGCTAACAACATCGTTTCTACTTGTGATTTATCCAAATCAAAACCTAACACTTGCTTAATTTTACTGATACGCAAAGTGATGGGTAAACGTGTTGGCAAGGCTTCTTTTAGCGTTTCTTCGACAATCTGCCCTGCACTACCACCTGCAATTTTTAGAATTAATTGTGTTGCTCTTTCAATGGCTTGACGCTGTAAGTTAAAGTCAACTCCACGCTCAAAACGATGCGATGAATCAGTATGTAAACCATAACTACGCGCTTTACCAGCTAAAGCTAAGGGCTGAAAAAAGGCACTTTCTAATAAGATATCGACGGTTTCATCGCTTACGGCAGAGTCATTACCTCCCATAATACCAGCCAAAGCCAGCGGTTTTTTGTGGTCGGCAATCAGTAAACTGTCTTCACGTAACTCAATGCTTTGTTGATTAAGTAAAGTTAACTTTTCGCCTTTTTTAGCCTGACGAACAATAATCCCCCCTTCAATTTTACTCAAATCAAAGGCGTGCATGGGCTGTCCAAGCTCCAACAACACATAATTGGTCACATCAACCACCGCTCCTAAACTGGCAATACCAGAACGGGCTAATTTACGAACCAACCAATCAGGACTAGGAGCATTAGGACTAATACCTTTAATAATTCTACCTAAATAACGTGGGCAAGCCTCTGATTTTAAAGACACCTCTACACGTTCAGGACAATTTTCTATAGCAGGATTAAGTTGAGGCCACGTTAATGATAGCCCGTTAAATGCGGCCACTTCGCGCGCCATACCTAACACACTTAAACAATCACCACGGTTGGGGGTAATGCCAAACTCCATGGTATTATCGTCTAATTGCAAATACTCACGAATATTTTTGCCAACTGGAGCATCTTCAGGTAACTCTAATAATCCTTCTGTTTCAGGACTTAAACCCAACTCCTGCGCGGCACATAACATCCCAAAGGAGTCAACACCGCGTAACTTAGCACGTTTAATCTCAAGGCCATTAGGTAGCTTTGCTCCCAACATTGCAACCACTACTTTTAGCCCAACACGCACATTAGGCGCACCGCACACTATCGGCAAATGATGTTCCTGTCCAACATTAACACTGGTTACACGCAAACGGTCAGCTTGTGGGTGAGCTTCAACACTGACTACTTCACCAACCACGACATTATCAAATGGAGGCGCAACAGGCTGTAAAGCATCGACTTCTAAACCTGCCATCGTTAATTGGTGGCTCAACTGTTGACTTGATAAGGCAGGATTTACCCATTCACGTAACCAATTTTCACTAATTTGCATTATTTATACCTATTAAATATCAATTGCTAAATGCCAGCGAATACCGTGTTCGGCCAAACGGCTTAAAATAGCAGCCATGCTTTCTAAATCATCAATGACTGCTTCGGGTGCTGATAACAAATGTGGTGTTTTGTCGATTTCGGCAATTAACGCCAATACCGTTTTTAAGCCTTCTTCTGCACAGAACCATGTTAATTGTTGGGGGTCAAAGACTTCATCTTCATCTAATAAATCTTGAATATCATCGACGTAATCGTCCCACTCACCTTCTGGCATGCTAAAAAACTGCATCAAAGGCTTAACATTGGCACGCTGAGCCAATAGCTCTAACACCTCTTCTTCAACACTGGCTAAGGCTTTGCCGTCCATGTCCATAAAAAATTCATGATTTTCATCGGTTTCTGGCACATCGGCACAAATATAATAAGCAATACCCATGCTGTTTCTCCTCAATGTTTATGACTTAGGCGGTTATCGCTTATTTGTTTGTATTTAGCGCAATGCCTAAGTTTTAAATTACTTAAACTGTGCCAAAAAACGCAAATCATTATCAAAAAACAACCGTAAATCATTGACACCATAACGTAACATCGCAAAACGCTCAACACCCATACCAAAGGCAAAACCACTGTATTTATCGCTATCAATGCCACAGTTTTTTAACACTTGGGGGTGAACCATGCCACAACCTAATACTTCTAACCAACCTGTTTGCTTGCAAACACGGCAACCATGACCGTCACACATCACACATTGAATATCAACTTCGGCAGAGGGTTCGGTAAAGGGAAAATACGAAGGTCGAAAACGTACTGCTAAATCTTTTTCAAAAAACACCCGTAAAAAGTTTTGAATGACACTTTTAAGCTGCGCAAAACTGACATTTTCGTCAATCAATAACCCTTCAACTTGATGAAACATTGGCGAATGGGTTAAATCTGAATCACAACGATAGACACGGCCGGGACACACAATACGAATTGGTGGCTGCTGCTGCTCCATGACCCGAATTTGCACAGGTGAGGTATGGGTACGCAACAAACGATGTGCATCAAAATAAAACGTGTCGTGCATGGCGCGTGCGGGGTGATGCGAAGGGATATTTAAGGCTTCAAAATTATGAAAATCATCTTCGACTTCGGGGCCACTGGCGACCGTAAAACCTGCATGGGTAAAAAACTCGGTAATACGGTTCATGATACGAGTGACAGGATGCAAACCAGCTGGAGGCTGCCCTCTACCCGACAAAGTCACATCAACACGCTCTGACTCTAATTGGCGTTGTAATTCTTGTGCGGCAAACGCCTGACGACGCGTTTCTAGTGCTTGGTTAATAGCCTCTCGCGCCTGATTAAGCACTGCCCCCTGCTCTTTGCGTTGTTCTGGCTCTAATTTTCCCAGACCTTTTGATAATTCTATTAACTGGCTCTTTTTGCCCAAAAACTGTACTCGTGCTTGCTCTAAAGCTTGGGCATCGGCAGCACTTTCTATCATCGCCAGTGCATCATTCACTAGCACAGTTAAATCGGTCATTACATCTTCCTATAAAATACATAAAAAAAGGGGAATGGCCATTAACCTTCCCCCTTTTTAAGAGTCTAAACCAAAATTTAGACTCTTGATAAATAACGCTTAGGCGAGACTGGCTTTGGCTTTTTGAGCTAAAGCAGCAAACGCAACAGCATCATGTACAGCAATGTCAGCTAACACGCGACGGTCAACTTCGATAGAAGCCTTTTTAAGACCATTGATTAAACGGCTGTAAGACAAACCATTTAAGCGAGCAGCCGCATTGATACGGGCAATCCACAACGCACGGAATTGACGTTTCTTTTGACGGCGGTCACGGTAAGCATATTGACCTGCTTTGATAACCGCTTGAAAAGCAACACGATAAACACGAGAACGTGCACCGTAATAACCTTTAGCGCGATCAAGGATTTTTTTGTGACGACGATGGGCAATCACACCACGTTTTACACGAGCCATTCTTTATCTCCAAAAAATTAGGTGTTAGGCAACATACGTTGAACTGATGGCACGTCCACAGCAGCAACCTGTGTACAACCACGCAATTGACGAATGCGCTTAGGAGATTTTTTAGTTAGAATGTGACGTTTAAACGCTTGTTTACGCTTAAAGCCATTCGCTGTTTTTTTGAAGCGCTTTGCAGCACCACGAACGGTTTTGATTTTGGCAGACATAATTACCTCGTTAAAATAAACCCTTTTAGCGTAAATTAAAAATCCTCCCCAACCCTCCTTTGAGAAAGGAGGGAGTTCCCCCTTTTGTAAAGGGGGCTAGGGGGATTCAAATTCAGCCTGAGGGTAAGAAACAAACTTTTTATGACAGAAAGTTTATTTCTTTTTCTTAGGCCCGATGAGCATAGACATCATACGGCCTTCCATTTTGGGATGTTGTTCAACAGTCCCAAACTCACTCAAGTCAACCTCAATGCGTTGTAGCATTTTCATGCCTAACTCTTGGTGAGCAACTTCGCGTCCGCGAAAACGCAAAGTAATTTTTGCTTTGTCCCCGTCTTCTAAAAAGCGTACCAAAGCCTTTAATTTGACTTGATAATCCGCTTCTTCAGTACCAGGACGCAGCTTAATCTCTTTAATTTGCACTTGGTGCTGCTTTTTCTTGGCATCTTTTTGTTTTTGCTTTAGCTCAAACACGTGTTTGCCGTAATCCATAATACGGCAAACTGGCGGCTCGGCATTCGGCACGATTTCTACCAAGTCTAACTGCACTGCCTCAGCTGCTGCTAAGGCTTCTCGCAAACTGACCACACCAACTTGTTCGCCGTCTTGATTGATAAGACGCACTTCTTTGGCACGGATATCCGTATTAATCGCAGCGCGCTGCTTAGCGTCTTTGGTTTGCTGCGGTTTTTCTGGCTTGTTGTTAATTGTCATTTCTCCAAAGAAACACGGCCACGTTGTGCAATATCTGTACTTAATAATGTGGCAAAATCATCTAGACTCATACTACCTAAGTCTTTGCCACTACGAGTACGCACCGATACCGTGTTTTGTTCAACTTCACGATCCCCAACCACTAACAGGTAAGGAATCCGCTCTAAGGTTCGTTCGCGGATTTTAAAGCCGATTTTCTCGTTTCTCAAGTCATTGATGACTCTAAAACCCTTTGCTTGGAGCTGATTTGCCAATTTTTTTGCAGATTCGGCTTGCGTGTCGGTAATATTCATCACTACCGCTTGTACTGGTGCTAACCAAGGCGGCAATAATCCCGCATAATGTTCAATTAAAATACCAATAAAACGCTCAAACGAACCTAAAATTGCACGGTGCAGCATCACAGGGGGACGGCGACCGTTATCTTCAGCCACAAAACTCGCCTCTAAACGAGTAGGCAAGTTAAAATCGAGCTGTAGTGTACCACATTGCCAAACACGGCCTAAACAATCTTTTAAAGAAAATTCTATTTTTGGCCCATAAAACGCGCCTTCGCCTGCTTGCAGCTCCCATGCTAAGCCTGCATCGTCTAAGGCTTTAGCCATTGCTGCTTCGGCTTTGTCCCATAACTCTTCGCTCCCCACCCGTTTTGCTGGGCGAGTAGAGAGTTTTAAGGCAACATCATCAAAACCAAAATCTTTGTAAACTTGCAAAGTTAAGGCAATAAAAGCTGCTGCTTCACTACCAATTTGTTCTTCGGTACAAAAAATATGTGCGTCATCTTGGGTAAAACCACGCACACGCATTAAGCCGTGTAAAGAGCCTGATGGCTCATTACGGTGGCAAGAACCAAACTCTGCCAAACGTAACGGTAAGTCACGGTAAGATTTTAAGCCTTGGTTAAAAATCTGTACGTGACACGGACAGTTCATGGGTTTAACGGCATAATCACGGTTTTCGGAATGGGTGGTAAACATATTGTCGGCATAATTTGCCCAATGGCCAGACTTTTCCCACAAAATACGGTCAACCACTTGTGGTGTTTTGACTTCTAAATAGCCATTGTCACGTTGCACTTGACGCATATATTGTTCAAGCACTTGGTAAGTTGTCCAACCGTTAGGGTGCCAAAACACCATACCAGGGGCTTCTTCTTGCATATGGAATAAACCAAGTTGTTTACCCAATTTGCGGTGGTCACGTTTGGCGGCTTCTTCTAAACGTGTCACATAGGCTTGCAAGTCTTTTTTATTTGCCCAACAAGTACCATAAATACGTTGTAACATGGCATTGTTGCTATCGCCGCGCCAATAAGCACCTGCCACTTTCATCAATTTAAAAGCTTTTAATTTGCCCAAAGACGGTACATGAGGCCCTCGACACAGGTCGATAAAATCCGCTTGGCGGTAAAAAGATAAATCTTGCTCGGTATCAATGCTGCTAATAATTTCGACTTTATATTGTTCGCCCATCTCCTCAAATAGTTTTACTGCATCATCACGAGACATTAATGAGCGTACAACAGGCGTATCTTTGGCAGCTAACTCCTCCATGCGTTTTTCAATTTTTGCTAAGTCTTCGGTGGTAAATGCCCGTTCAAAAGCAAAGTCATAATAAAAGCCGTCTTCGATGACAGGGCCAATGGTCACTTGCGCGCTGGGAAATAACTCTTTGACGGCCATGGCTAGTAAGTGGGCGCAAGAATGGCGTAAGACTTCTAAACCATCGGCATCTTTTTCGGTGACAATACTTAAATTAACATCTTGAGTAATTAGGTAAGAAGTATCTAATAATTGACCATTGATTTTGCCAGCTAAAGCGGCTTTGGCTAATCCTGCGCCAATATTGGCGGCAACATCAGCAATAGTCACCGCTTGGTCAAAAGTACGTTGTGACCCATCTGGGAGAGTAATAATAGGCATTTTTAATTTTCCTTTGGCTATCTGTTAGCAGTGGTGACTAATACCAATAGTCACATAACGTCGAGACCGCTCCAACAACAAGACTGTTCTTTATCATAGGCATATTATCCCCCATACCAGTAGGAGTTTCTTAATATGCGCCAATAAAGAATATACAAGGCAGGGCGAAGCCCCGAAGTGTAATGCTAAAACTTAAAGTTGTAAAATAAATCTAAGGCACTTTCGAGCGAAGAAACCGCTTCTAAATACAAATTCTTGGTCAATTTATAGCGTAGCGTCACTTTGTTGACAGGCGTAAACACACCCACACCGTAACGCAAATACAAACTAGGGGTTAAATAACCTGATACGGTAAATTGAGCATCATCGCCGCTACCTTCGGCATTTAAGGTCACATCTTTAACCCCTAAAGCCGTGCCAATACCACTGGCTAAGCCTTGTCCACCTTTAACACCTAAACTTAAAGCAGCCGAAGCCAATAATGCGCCATCATTATTGCTTGTGTCACTCTGATTTAAAATCGCCAGTTGACCGTCTTGATATAAAGGACGACCTAGTAACAAATAACCCAACATTTCGTCTTGGCTCATGGGGGTATCGGCAAATAAAGTTAAATTGGGCAAATTGGCTCTGCCGTCAACACGCACACCCACTATTTTTCCATCTACTTCTTTAATTGCTTCAATCGCTAAAGCGGGCTGAGAGATAGAACCTGCAAATAATATTTGTCCTTGACGAATATTTAACCGTTGGCCATAGGCTTCGTATTTTGCCTCTTTGTCGAGCTGAATTTCCCCAATCGCTTGCATCCCTCGCTGTTTTTGCTGCTTTAATTTAAGGTTACCTAATAATTTACTTTGTAAGCCAAAGCCATTAAAAAAGACTTTATCGCCCATCACCAATTCAATATCGGTATTGATATCCCATTGTTTGGTCGTTTTTTTGACAACAACTCGCTTTTTATTCAACCAATCAACGACACGCACATCTGCTGACAGGGGTACGGCATTATTGGCTAAAGTTTGTGGTTGTAATAAAGCTTCCTCCACCAAGGCATCGCCTTTAATATCCACTAGATATGGCTGTATATTGAGCTTAATATTGGGACTGACTTTGGCGGTAAATAAGGGCTTTTGCACCAAATCAATATGTTGTCCTTCGACATTTAGCTGCAAGTTTGGCACATCTTCACGCCATTGGGCATTGCCTTGTAAAGTAGCAGTACCGCCACCGCTTTTTAATGCTCCCTTAATCGTGGCATTTTTACCCCGAATACTCGCTTCAATATTAGTTTGGCTAACATCAATAGCGTTATTTTTAGCGAGGATTTCGCCATCTTTTAAACTAAATTCGCCATAAAAATCAAGACGGGTGATTTCGCCAGTTAAACCACCTGACAAATTGATTTCACCTGCCAAGTGGCGCATATTGGGCATAAATGGTTTCAAAATCGCTAAATTTACTTTTTCTAACAACATCGCGCCATTCATTTGATAGGGGCTAGATTGTGGGTCAATGCGCGCATCAATATAACCTTGTCCCATATTAGGAGCTTGCATATCAAAACGTACCGCAATGTGATTATCTTCGTTATTATGTGCCGTTAAACGTAATTGATGATACGGCAAAGTGATTGCGTCACCTTCTTCTTGGGCTAAACCAATTTCTCCATTGTTGGTCACCAGCCGAGCATTTAACTGTGGTAATTGGTTGGCTTGCCAATCAACGGTGGCTTGTCCTTCTAAACTGCCTTGCCATGCTAAATCTTCGGGCAACAACGCCGATAAACGACTAATTTCTAAATCTTTTAAAGCAATATTGATATGAGCTTGTTGAGGGCTAAGCGTTAAATTATCTTGATTGCATAATTGCGCTTGCTCCGCCAACCAACAATGCTCACTGGCGAGGACTTGTTTTTTGGCTGTACTCCACACTAAGTCGAATGGATTTTGTAGTATCCACAAAAAATCCCCCACTTTAACTAAACCACTATTGCTTTGTCCTTGCCAATTTAATTGAGAATCTAATGCCCCCTGCAACGCTCCTTCTGCCACTACAGGTTGCGCTAATAATTGCCATATGAGTTGATGATTATCTTGTGTTCCTTTGATGGCAATCGCTGCATCTGGCACGATACGTTCGGCAAATGCCATATTGTGCACAGTCATTTGCAAGTCACTTTGTTGTTGACCTAACTGATTAAGTTTTCCTGCTAATGCTATATTATCAATAGCAATTTTATTATCAAAACCAAACTCTTTACCATGTAAATCAATGGTCATTGACGGATGTTGATGTTCTCCCTGTACGATTAACTGACCATGCACTTGACCTTGTGTTTTTGCTGATAGTTGAGCCATATCCTCTAACTGCACATCTGCCACCAAACTCCATGTATTAGCCGCTAAACCACCATTTAATGAAAGCTTATTTTGTCCCCATGTTAGCTCAGTTTGCTGGCTGTCAAAAGTAGGAAGATTGGCTAACGCGAATGGTTTAATTTCAATATTAAATTGTTTAGAATCAATTTGTAATGGAGTATTATTAAAGTAACTTGTTAATTTAGTTTGAGATAATTGGAGTTGTTTAGAATGAGGCTGCCACTGGCCTGACAGTTGGGTATTTCCTGTTAAAACGGCAGTCACAGTCGGCTGCCATGCGCTGATATCTAACTGTTGTAATTGAAGTTGACTATCCCACGTTAAACCATGAAGCCAAGCTAATTGCCCTGTTGCTTGTAGTGCACCACTCTCACCCTGATAATTGAGATGATTAACGGTTAATTGTTGTTTATTACCTTGCGCCTGTAGCTGCCAATCTCCTTGAGGCGTTTTACTGCTTTGCATAGCGGTTTGTAGCTGGACACGATAATTGTCAGGTGTGCCTTGATAATGAAGTTGTCCGTGCTGACTCTCGACATTGCTTAACGCGGGCAAGCTACGCTTAACAGCTTGCCACGATGCTTGAAGTTGTTGTTTGCCTTGCCAATGCCAAAACCAAGTATCACTTTGTTGTTGAATTTGCCATTGCTCTTGCTGTGCTAATTGGCTATTGAGAGTGACTGCCGAATGACTGGCACTTGCCTCCCCTTTAGTTTGTATATTGCCTGATAACACGGGTAAATAATGTTGTACCACAGGCCATTTGTTGGATAAGTCAACACCTGACCATTGACTATTGATATCCCATGTAATGCCTTTTCCTTTTGGCCACGCGACTTCGCCTTGTAAGCTCAGTAGCCCGCCTAATAAAGTACGAGCCTCTAAAGGTTGTAATTGTATTTTGTGCCAATCCGTTTGCGCAAAAGCACGATACTCACCTTGTGGTAATAATTGACTTTGCAAGTCGGTATTTAGCACCATACTCAGTTGATGTTTAGTACCATTTAATTGTAATTGTCCAGATTTACTATGGAAATTTTGCTCCGTTAACCAAGGAAAGTTGAGCTTGCCCCAACGTAAAGTAGCGATGTAATCCAAGCTTGGCTCTAATAAATTTACTGTGCCATTTAGCGCAACAGGCAAATCGTGAGCCAACAAATGAAGCTGTAATGCACCAAAATCGCCTTCTCCCTGTATATGTACTGGCTTTAATTGTTTATGTTGCCAAAATTTGGCTTGTATTAAACCCTGTGCAGCGATGGGATAATCATCTTGAGTATAGAGTTTACCCTGTAACTGGGTATTAAATTGGGGGTGTATAAACTCCAAAAAGCCAATATCTAACTGTGTGTGATACCACGAGGACGAGGCTAAAGCCAATCGTTCAACTGGAATAATAAAACCGCGTTTATTGATTTGAGACTGGGTTAATAGCCCATCATCTAGCACAATACGCAAAGGAATATTGAGAAATTTAAGATGAGTACGGCCAGTTTTGGGCGGTGCGTGTAATACCAAGTTAACGCCTTGACCATGTAATTGGTTAACACGCAACTCTTTGGCTAACAATGCTGTCCACGTTAATTTTAGCTGTATATTTTGTGCGTCTAAATAAAAGGTTTTGCCCGTAAATCTAAAGTTTTTTAGTCGCACTCCCTCTATTAAAGTTCCGTCTATCACCTCAAACTTAACCAGTTTTTGCAGTTGCACCACTTTTTCGAGCAACCAACGCGAACCAGAGGCACTATGTGCCAACAGCACCAACACCGACCATGCCACAAACAATAGCAACAGTACCGCCACCAATAGATGACTAAGACTACGCCAAATAAATAACGTGCTTTTTTTGAGCATTTATAACGCTGGCCCCATAAAAAAATGTATCCGTGGCGAAGCATTGCCATTATCTAAACTTTGTGCAATGTCTAGGCGAATTGGCCCTACAGGTGAAATCCACCGTATTCCACCTCCTACTCCTACTTTTAAGCCATCACTGGCGGCGTCAAAAGCATTTCCTGCATCTACAAAAGCCGCTAAACGCCATTTTGATGTTAATTTAAAGGCATACTCACTGCTTAATGCCACTAAATTACTTGCGCCTGTCACTTGACCTGTGCTGTCTCGTGGCGACAAACTTTTGTAATCATAACCACGCACACTTTGGTCGCCACCTGCATAAAATCGTATATTAAGCGGTACACTGTCAAAATCAGAGCTGATAATTGTACCAACATCGGCACGCAATAATAATTGGTGACGTTGCGCAAAGGTATTTAACCAACGCCAGTTTGCTTGCAAGGCAATGAGGTCGGCATCTGACAACACACTCGATGAAGCCAACTCAACTTGGTAAGATTGTCTATCGCCACGCTCAGGGTCAGTTTTACTGCCTTTGGTGCGCACGCGACTAATACTATAACTCGGTAATAGCAAATCACTACGGCCTTTTTCACCATTTTCTTGACGGTATGATTCTCGACTCCAACGCAATGACTCGGTAGTTTGCCAACCACTGTCACGTTTTTTTTGTCTTTCTACCCCTAAAACACTGTTGTTGGTTATGGCAATTTCGTCTATGTCTTCACGCTTAAAACCTGCCAAAATTTGCAAGGTATC
The DNA here is from genome assembly GCA_024234595.1 of Moraxellaceae bacterium. Taxonomy (GTDB): domain Bacteria; phylum Pseudomonadota; class Gammaproteobacteria; order Pseudomonadales; family Moraxellaceae; genus Agitococcus. Next base: position 24,892 of record JACKNZ010000007.1, read on the forward strand.
GTTAATCGGGTGAGTCCACGGAATGCCATAACGAGCCGTTGCCGATTGCCGCACTTGTGATATTTCGCTACTGGTTTCGATGCTGTGGCCACGACGATTTAATAAAGAACGTCGCCATGTAGCACTCACTCTAGCACCTATGTCGGTGGCATAACCTGCTCCCAAATCCACTTGATTAGGCGAATCCATTGCTAACAGCACATTAACAGGTACAACATAATCCTGCGCCAATCCTGACTCTGCTCTGACTTTGACTTCATTAAAATAACGGCTATCTAATAAAACTTTATTGAGTTTAATGACCTTTTCGGCTTCGTAATCATCTCCAGCCTTAAAAGGTACTAAGTTATCAAGCAAATCAGCGTCTATAGCTAATTGTTGATTGGCACGTGTGTGCTTAAAACTCACTTCACCTAATTTGTATCGCTCGCCACTGTCATACTGCAAATTGACTTGTGCTTTTTGAGTGTCTTTGTCAATTAATACCTCATGCTTAAGCCATTGACCATCAAAATAACCACGCTCTAAAGCCATATTTTGTAGCAGACTTTTAGCGGCCTCATAACGTCCATGATGCAACACATCGCCTTCTTTTAGGGGAAAAGTTTCTCTTAAGGCTGTAAAAGCAATGTCATTTCCTGCTTGCCCCACATAAGATAACTTCACGCTATCAACAATGACTGGCTGATTTAATTGCACTTCTAGTTCTAGTGCTTTTTCCAAACGATTAAATTTAAACTCTGCTTGATAATAGCCTAATGACTCTAAGGCTTCACGGGTTGCTTTGCGTAACCTAGCGGATGTCTCACGCCATTGCGTCAAATCATCTTTATTTAAATCACCAATATACGCTTCGATATTGGCTTTAATGTCAGTAGATACCCCTTTGATTTTAATCGGCACTTTGTCGGAGGGCTTGGTAAATTGGTTAATGTACGCCTCCAACTCACTAAAACGGTTTTTGTCTGCTGCCATTGTATAGGGGGCTAAGGTCAACCCCAAACACAACCATGCCGATACACGCAGCCACATAATTTATCCCTGATACTGTTAAAAATCATCATCATACCTTGTTTTATGCTGCAAATTACCAAGCACATGAAAATAGTTACAAAAGCATGGCCAAATGATAGGCTAAGCACTTTAACCACAAGAATGGACAGGCTAGTCCGAGCAAACATCATGTCACATAATCAATTTGATTTATTAAAAACCCGACGTTTTTTGCCATTTTTTAGCACCCAATTTTTAGGTGCTTTTAACGATAATGTGTTTAAGCAGAGTTTAATTATTCTATTGGCCTTTAATGCCGCCAGTATGACAACCATGCCCGTCAGCACCTTGACTAATTTATGCGCAGGATTATTTATTCTGCCGTTTTTTTTATTCTCAGCAACCGCTGGCCAACTGGCTGATAAATACGAAAAAACCAAATTAATCAAAATCATTAAAGGGGCTGAAATAGTCATTATGCTGTTGGCGGCGATTGGCTTTCATTTTCAGCAATTATGGCTCTTACTCACCGCCCTATTTTTAATGGGTACTCACTCCACCGCGTTTGGCCCCATTAAATACGCCATTCTGCCCCAAGCCTTAACCAAGAATGAATTAGTTGGTGGTAACGCTTTAGTTGAAATGGGGACTTCTTTAGCCATTCTGTTTGGCTCAATGTTAGGTGGTTTTTTAATTGCCATTAAGCCTGATGGCAAAGAATTGGTGTCACTCACCGTGTTAGCCATTGCTGTTTTAGGTTTTATCAGCAGTTGGCGCATTCCTCGTGCAGCATCGAGTAATCCTGAGTTAAAAATCAACTGGAACCCGATTAGTGAAACATGGCGTAACTTTCAATTTATTAAACAAAATCGCACGATTTTATTGTCCATTTTGGCGATTTCGTGGTTTTGGTTTTATGGCGCAACGTTTTTAACGCAAATCCCCAATTACACCAAAACTGTTTTAGGTGGGGATGAACACGTTGTCACCTTCTTGCTAACGGTGTTTTCGGTAGGCATTGCCATTGGTTCATTATTGTGTGAACGTCTATCGGACAAAAAAGTCGAGCTGGGTTTAGTGCCATTTGGCTCTATTGGTTTAACCTGTTTTGGCGTGGATTTGTATTTCGCAACACAGGGTTTACAGCCCGAAACGACTAACACGTTTAGTCATTTTATTGCCAATAGCACCCATCAACGGGTGATTTTTGATTTATTAGGCATTGGTATTTTTGGTGGTTTTTATATTGTTCCATTGTATGCCTTAATTCAAGCACGTTCAGAGCCTAGTCATCGGGCGCGGATTATTGCAGGCAACAATATTGTTAATGCTTTTTTAATGGTGTTATCTGCGGCCTTAGCGATTGTCGTTTTATCCGTGTTTCATCGTAGCATTTCTGAGTTATTTTTAGTCACCGCCATTTTAAGTGCGGTTGTTTCACTTTATATTTATACGGTGATTCCCGAATTTTTTATGCGCTTTTTGGTGTGGATTTTCTTGAGTTTCTTTTACAAAATCAAAAAAACCAATTTGCAGCATATTCCCGAAGAAGGTGCCTGTGTTTTAGTCTGTAATCATGTCAGCTTTTATGATGCCTTAATTTTATCGGCTGCGATTCGCCGTCCACCACGTTTTGTTATGTATCACACCATTTTTAAAACGCCAATTCTTAGCTTTATTTTTAGAACGGCTAAAGCGATTCCTATTGCCCCTGCTAAAGAAGACCCTGCCTTATTAGAAAAAGCGTATGCGGATATTGCCCAAGCCTTAGCGGAAGGTGAAGTGGTTTGTATTTTCCCTGAAGGACGGATTACCGATACAGGCGAAATGTACCCTTTTAAAAATGGTATTATGCGTATTATTGAGCAAACGCCTGTGCCTGTCGTACCAATTGCTTTACGTGGCATGTGGGGTAGCATTAGCAGCCGCAAAGATGGCGCAGCATTTAGTAAATTACCCCGTCGCTTTCGCTCACCTGTTGAAGTTAATGTGGGTATGCCTGTGATGCCAAGTCATGTTAGCCCTGAGTTATTACAAGATAAAGTTACCGAGTTACGAGGAGACTGGAAATAATGAGATTATTCGCATTTGTAGTTTGTTTTGTCGCCTTACAAAGCCCTCAACTGGCTTTGGCTCATGCCAAACCTCAAGTCCAAAGCCCTACGGCTAATGCGATAGTCTCAGAAGTGAAAGAGATTCGTTTACAATTTAGCGAACGCCTAGAGCCGGCTTTTTGTACCTTAACGGTGTTTAATGCAGAAGGGCAAAAAGTGGTTTTAGACAAACCACAAATTAATGATAAAACGCTAGTTGTGCCTTTGCCTGATAATTTAGCCAAAGGCCGTTATACCGTGAAATGGTCGGTGGTTTCGGTGGATGGTCATCGCACCAAAAGCAGCTATCAGTTTGTGCTTAAATGAATGAATTGTTCAGCGAACTGCTAGAGCCAAGTCTAGTAACTTTAGTTTATGGTTGTTTAGCAATCAGTGCAGGATCAGCCATTTGGTCACTGATTGTTAAAGACTGGCTTTGGCTCAAAACAGCTCGATATGGGGTGTATGGTTTAGCGATTTTATTGCCTTGTTATTTATGGCAAATCACTGTTGAGCTAACCGATACCGACTGGCAAAACTTATTCAGCTCTGCTTTTTTAGTCATTAGCCAATCCAATTTAGGGCAAATGTGGCTGTTAATGTGCGGTGGACAATTGCTTGCTTTGTTCGCTATTTTATATCGTCCGCTAACAGCACCCTACCGACAAATTACCCTCTTATCCGCCGTTTTTGTTTATGCGCTTGCACGTGCTGCCAGTGGTCATGCCGCCGAAGCAGGTTTATTAGGCGGGGCTGTGTGGATTCATGCCATTCATATTCTGGCTGCGTGCTTGTGGCTTGGCTTAATTATTTGTTATTTATTAACGTTTAATCACAACAAAAACAACTTACCGCATAACACCCAACAACTCTCAGAATTGGCGACACTCTGTTTAATGGCCTTAGTGTTAACAGGTTTTGCCGATAGTTTAAGAATCTATCAATTAGCTGATAACTTTTGGCAATCCAATTACGCTAAAATTTTATTTGTAAAACTCGCGATTTTTGCTATTGCCTTAAGTTTAGCCGCGACCAATCGCTTTTATACTTTGCCACGTTTGGCAAATAAAGCATCGCTTTTTTGTTGGCTAGTGGCTATTGAGTCTATTGTTATAGGACTCGTTTTGGGTGTGGCGAGTTATTTGGGTGGCTTAATGCCCTAGGAAACAACTATGAATCCGCCAGTCAGTTTTCAAAGCCTACGTAGTAAAGCCCTTGCTATGTTAACGCGCCGAGAGCACAGCGAATATGAACTACGCCACAAGCTTTTAGACTTGGGGGCAACTGATGTCGAAATTTTGCTTATTTTGAATGAGTTTAAAGAAAAAAACTGGCAAAATGATGAGCGTTTTTGCCAAGCCTTTATTCGTCATCATGCTCATAAAGGTCATGGTGAAGTCATGATTAAACAAGAACTCAAACAACGTGGTATTGTTAATAGCGACTTTATTACGACTGAATTAGAAGAATATGATTGGTTTTTACTAGCACAAGAAACTCGCAGCAAAAAATTTGGCGAAGCCCTACCAACGGAACGCAAAGAGCAAGCTCGACAATATCGCTTTTTACAATATCGCGGCTTTAATAATGAACAATGTTGGCATGCCCTTAAGAACTAAACGTCTTCTTAATCATGACATTTGACACTAATTTTTAACGACTATTTTATTTAAACTGAATTATCCGTAGCAGAGCATTCGGTTTAAATCATGTTAAAACTCTTACAAAACCTATTATTACTGATAAGCACTTGGTGTGTATTGGTCAACTGTCATGCAACCGAAGTGATGACGTTTGGTGGAGCGTTAAAACCTGGTGAAAATGGACTGCCTCCCCCTTTAGAAAAACCCTTGTACATATCCGTGTGTTTATTTGATATTTTAGGTAAAAACGGCGATGTTTATAGCCGAGCAAAAGATTTAACTCTTTTGGCTAGACGCTGGAATGTGTTTGTCGATATTCAGGTGTTTATGGATGAACGCATTACTGCCGAAAATTTTAAGGCTGGACAGTGTGATGCAGCGGGCATTTCCACGCTACGCGCTCGGCAATTTAATCATTTTATTGGCAGTTTAGATGCTGTAGGTGCTGTGCCTTCTTATGCTCATATGCGTACCATTTTACACACGTTACTTGATCCCAAAATTATTCCACTTTCAATTACCGAGCCTTATCAAATTGTTGGGGTTATGCCCATTGGTGCGTTATATGTCATGGTACGCGACCGTCAAATTAACTCTATCGAAAAAGCCGCAGGCAAAAAAATCGCCGTTTTAGATTGGGATAAATCTCAGGCAAAAATGGTACAAAAACTTGGCGCACAACCTGTTGCTTCGGATATCACCAACTTTGCTGGCAAATTTAACAATGGCCAAGTCGATATTATTGCCGCGCCTGCCATTGCCTTTAAACCCATGGAGCTTTATCGTGGTTTAGGTGACACAGGGGCTATTTATAATTTTCCACTGGCTCAAATCACAGGAAGTTTAGTGATTAACCGAGAAAAAATTCGAGCCAAACTGCCAGATTTAGACCAAAAAATCATGAGTTTGCGAGAAGTTGGCGTTCAGTTTTTAGATAAAGTATTAGACCAAATGTTTAACTTTATTGACAAACAAGAAGCAGATATTCCAGCCAAATATTGGATGGAATTGCCTAAAGAAGACCATGCCAAATATAATCAAATGATGCGAGAAGCACGTATCCTAATGACCCAAGATGGCGTTTATGACCGTAGAATGATGAAATTACTCAAAAAAGTGCGTTGCAAACATGATGCAAGTCTCGCAGAATGTTCTATGAATGATGAATAATAAAATCCTTTTTTAGTCAACACAGCCAATGACCTTCAAGAGCCTTACTTTTAAAGTAACGTGCAGTAAAGGCCCAACGATGAGAGATTATTATGATTAAAAAACTAGCAATTGCCCCTCTTTCACTCATGCTAAGTACCCTTTTATACAGTCACGCAAGTTTTGCTGCTGATACACAGAGTTTTGGCCAAACTGTCAATATGAAGTTCTGTATCTTTGATATTGCTGGTACCAAAGGTGATGCTTTTACTTATGCCAAAGACTTAGTTTTAGAAGCTAAAAAATGGAAATTGGACATTGACTTAAAAGTTTATACCGATGAACGTATTGCTGCCGAAGACTTTAAAGCGGGTCAATGTGAAGGTGTTGCCATTTCGACCATGCGCGCCAAACAATTTAATTTTTTTATTGGTAGTGTTGACTCACCCGGTGCTTTACCCACTTTTGGTCATGTTCGTGAATTAGTTAATACCCTAGCGAATCCCAAATTGAACGCCTTAACTATCAGTGGCCCCTATCAAGTGGCTGCCCTTATACCCTTGGGTGGCGCATATGTTTTTGTTAATGACCGCGAAATCAACTCTATTGAAAAAGCCGCAGGCAAAAAAGTGGCGGTATTAGATTTTGACAAAGCACAAGCCAAAATCGTTCAAAAACTTGGTGCTCAACCTGTTGCCTCTGACATCACTAACTTTGCAGGTAAGTTTAACAACGGCCAAGTCGATATCATTGGTGCGCCAGCCGTCGCGTTTAGACCTTTAGAGTTATATCGTGGTTTGGGTGAAAAAGGCGCAATTTTTCGTTTTCCTTTAATACAAGTCACGGCTTCTATTCTTGTTAATCGAGAGAAATATAAACATATTCCTGACTTTGACCAACGCATTATCAATATGCGTCAATTTGCAGCAAGCAAAATGGATATGGTCGAAAAATTAGTTCAAAAAAGTGAGTCAGACATACCTGCTAAATATTGGCTAGATTTAACCCCTGCTGATAAAGAGAAATACACCACCCTCATGCGTGAGGCGCGTATTGCCATGACCAAAGAAGGTTTTTATGACCCCAAAATGATGGCTTTGCTCAAAAAAATTCGCTGTAAAATCGAACCTACGTTAGCAGAGTGTTCATCAAACCTAGAAACAGGCAAATAATCAGAGTTTTTGCTTTGGTGTTATTCCACCATGCGCCGTAAACGCAGCGCATTAAACACCACCGACACCGAGCTTAAACTCATGGCTAGGGCGGCAATCATGGGTGACAACAACCAACCTGTAAAGGGATACAATAGCCCTGCCGCTAACGGTATGCCTAAGGCATTATAAACAAAGGCGAATGTCAGGTTTTGTTGCATATTCGCCACGGTTGCAGATGAAATTTCACGCGCCTCAGCAATGCCACGTAAATCACCTTTTACTAGGGTTAATTGCGCACTGTTCATCGCCACATCAGTCCCCGTACCCATTGCAATCCCGACATCTGCCTTTGCCAACGCTGGAGCATCGTTAATACCATCCCCTGCCATGGCGACACGCTGTCCTTCTTGCTGTAAACGTGTCACTAAGTTTAATTTATCTTCAGGTTTTACTTCTGCATATACTTCCGTCAAACCTAAACGTGCTGCAACCGATTGAGCGGTGGTCATACCATCGCCTGTGGCCATAATCACCCGAATCCCTTGCGCTTTAAGCAAGGTTAATGCATCCGCCGTACTCGCTTTAATGGGGTCAGACACAGCCAACAATCCCATTAACTGACCATCTGCTGCTAAATACATCACACTGGCACCCGTCAAACGTAATTGTTCGGCCTGTGTTTGCAAGGTATCGCTTGCAATATTGAGTTGGGTCATTAAGGCGGTATTCCCTAAAGCCAAACTTTTTCCATCGACCTGACCACGCACACCTATCCCTGTGCCTGACTCAAACTGTGTGACGGATGCTAAAGACAATTGCCGTTGACACGCCTCTTGTACAATGGCCGCTGCAAGCGGATGCTCACTGCCTTGATCTAAACTTGCAGCTAAGCGTAATACGTCGTTTTCGGCCATCCCTTCGACTGCAATCACACAATCAAATTTGGGTTTACCTTCGGTTAACGTACCCGTTTTATCCACAATTAATGTATTGATTTTACGAATATTTTCTATCGCTGCAGCATCTCTAAACAACACGCCTCGTTTAGCACCTATCCCTGTTGCCACCATAATCGACATGGGCGTGGCCAAACCCAAGGCACAAGGACAAGCAATAATCAGTACCGACACGGCATTTATCAGCCCATACACCCAATTATTCGCCAATAGTCCCCAAGCCAATAATGCCAACAGCGCAACAACCACGACAGTCAAGACAAAATAGCCAGCCACTTGGTCGGCCATTCGCTGCATAGGTGCGCGTGAGCGTTGTGCTTGCATCACTAAGGTGACAATTTGCGCCAGCATCGTGCTTGAGCCAATTTTTTCGGCTTGCATCACCAAACTGCCATTGGTGTTAAGTGTTGCCCCAATCAGCTTATCACCTTGATGTTTGACCACTGGCACAGGCTCTCCTGTTAACATCGACTCATCAACCGCACTGCTACCCTCTAATACCACACCATCAACAGGCACTTTTTCACCTGGTCGAACACGCAAGCGATTGCCAACATGAACATGATTTAAGGGAATATCTTCTTCTAAACCATTATCAGTCAAACGACGCGCGGTTTTAGGCGCGAGTCCTAATAAAGATTTAATCGCTGCCGATGTTTGTGAGCGTGCTTTTAACTCCATGAGCTGCCCGAGCAAAGTTAGTGAAATAATGACCGCTGAAGCCTCAAAATACACCGCAATACGTCCCATCGACATAAAAGAAGCAGGAAAAAGCTGTGGCATTAATGTGGCAATAATGCTGTAGCCATAAGCAGCACCTGTACCCAAACTAATTAACGTCCACATATTAGGACTACGCTGCACCAGCGACTGCCAGCCTCGAACATAAAATGGCCAGCCCGCCCATAACACGACAGGAGTTGCACACACCAACTCAATCCAACTTTGTACCTGCATCTCAAACCAATGCAATGAATGGCCAAACATGCCTAACACAAAAACAATCAATGACAAGGGTAATGTGAGCCAAAAGCGACGCCGAAAATCAACTAGTTCTGGATTTTCTGCTTCTTCCAGACTCACCAACACTGGCTCTAAAGCCATGCCACATTTAGGACAAGTACCTGCACCAATTTGCCGAATTTCGGGATGCATGGGGCAAGTGTATTCAGCATTGTCTTGTTCGGGTTTGGCTGCTGCAACGGGCGTTAAATACTTGCTTGGTTCGAGTTTAAACTTATCTAAGCATTTAGGATTACAAAAATAATAATGCTGATGTTGATATTCAAGATGATGAGGGGAGTCTGCGGTGACTGTCATGCCACACACAGGATCTTTCAGTTCAGAGACTATGGCCTGTTTATGATGATGTTGACAATGCTCACTCATTTCTTGCTCCTAAATACTTAGCAATTTTGCAGTTATCGTTTGGTCAAAATCGCCTTTAAGTTCCTATTAGAAATACCGCTTCGACCCTTCGGCAGGCTCAGGGTACATTTTCGTTGGCTATCTCCTTAATTTAGCCCTAAAACCCGTGTTTTGTTGCACTTTACACGGGTTACAACTCTCAAAACAATCGTGCGATTAAAGCCCCATCATAACTGGCATCTAAGGGAATTTTCACTGTTAAGCCACTCCCCGCAGCCACTTGTACCGCTTCACCTTTAGTGTTTAGCATTTTTTCTAAGGTAATTTGCAAATTGCCTTGTGGATGGATAATTTCTAAACGGTCTTGTAATTCAAAGTGATTTTTAACCTCAACCACGCCCCATCCTTCTTCAACCGATAAGACTTGGCCAACAAACTGGCTACGCTTGGCTTCAGAATTACCTGTAATATAGTTTTGTGTGTCTTGAGAAGCATGACGCTGCAAGAAACCTGCGGTATAACCACGGTTTGATAAACCTTCTAATTCTAATAACAACTCAGGATTAAACGGTTTACCTGCGACTGCATCATCAATGGCTCGACGATAGCTTTGTGCAGTACGTGCAACATAATACAAAGACTTGGTTCGGCCTTCGACTTTTAAAGAGTTGACACCAATCTTGGCCAATTTGTCCACATATTCAATGGCACGCAAATCTTTGGAGTTCATAATATAAGTGCCATGTTCATCTTCCATAATCGGCATTAGTTCGCCTTCACGGCTAGCTTCTTCAATTAAATAAATTTTATCCGCTTCTGGATGACGCTCTGTGCCACCACAGGCTGAAAAGTTATTATTCGCTTCTTCTAACTCTTTATTAAAATCAAAGCCTTGTAATTTAACAATATCACCCGAATCATTTTCTTCAGCATCGTGCATTTTATAATTCCAACGACACGCATTGGTGCAAGTACCTTGATTGGGGTCACGGCGATTAAAATAGCCTGACAACAAACAGCGTCCCGAATAAGCAATACATAATGCACCGTGGACAAACACTTCTAATTCCATGTCTGGGCATTGTTGACGAATTTCGGCAATTTCATCTAACGATAATTCACGCGATAAAATAATGCGCTTAACACCGACACTTTGCCAAAACTTAACCGCTGCATAGTTAACGGTGTTGGCTTGTACCGATAAATGAATATTCACGTCTGGCCATGCTTCGCGTGCCAACATAATCAAACCTGGGTCAGCCATAATAAAGGCATCAGGCTTCATATCAACGACAGGCTGCAATTGGCGAACAAAACTGCGTACTTTGTCGTTATGCGGCAAAATATTGGCGGTAACATAAAATTGTTTGCCACGTTGATGGGCTTCGTTAATACCTTGGGCTAATTGTTCTAAACGAAATTCGTTGTTGCGCGCACGTAAAGAGTAACGAGGTAAACCTGCATACACGGCATCTGCACCAAAGTCATATGCTGTACGCATTTTGTCAAGGCTACCCGCAGGTAACAATAATTCGGGGGTCATAGCTAAAAACTCTCTACAAAAATTTTGGCTATTTTAACCCCTATAAATTTTAGGGGATAGTTTTTGAGAGAGTTTTTATTACTCGTGTTAAAACCGACTACTTTGATTTAGCAAAGCTCCATCTTCATACCCAAAATTTCCTATTAATTACTGCCGCTCATTTCCAACTCTTTCAACATCTTCTCGGTTTTGGCGTTGCTGATTTTATGAATCAGTTTTTGCGCTTCGTGTTGGTCACGCAAAGTTTTTGCTAAAGTGAATGTTGAACCAACGGTAAACAACATCCCCATCAACAAATAACCTTTAATCCACATATCGGCAGGTAGCAAAAAAATACCGCCACCTAAAGCCCCAATCGCACAAACAAAACAGGCTTTGACAAAAAATATCCAAGAACCTGAATCTTGTTGAATACCTTGATCGTTGTACATGATGTTATTCTCTTAAGTTAATCTTGATGAGTGTATATAGCGAGAGTCATGCCAACTTTTAATATCATTTTTATTCACTAAAATCATATACTTAAAAATTAACCAAAAAATCATTAGTCCAAATCATACTTTTGATATACATTTTTTGTATTTTATACCAACAAAAAAAATCTAATCATGCAAACTCTTTGGACAACAAAAAATCTCAAAACAGCACAAGCACTGGGCGACTTGGGCTTTACTAACCCTTTTGGTGAAGAACGTATTGCTTTAGAAAAACAAATTTTAGGAGAAGACTACACACCTGCTTTTCATGTGTGGGTGATTACTCCGACACATCAAGGTTTTAGTCCTAATTTGGCCAAACTGTCAAAAGTTGCCGAAACATTATTGCAACAGGCACAACAACAACTCAATACTGGCTATAGTCCTAACACTAAAGAATGGGATATATATGGTGAGCTAGCCTTATATGCATTGTACTATCGCTACGAAAGTTTATTTTATCAAGTCGTTATTCAAACAAACATTAGCCGTATAGATACGCCTTTTTTTGCACGTTTTAGCAAAGAATGGCAGCATATATTTGGCAATACACCATTGAGTCAGCAGCAACAATATCAATGCACCCATATGTTCGCGCTGTTTTTTCAAATTCGCCGCGCCTTTCATTTTATTTTTAGAGCGATTTTAGGCACATCTCGGGCTGCCGCAGCCTTACGCATGTCAGTTTGGCAGTCAATTTTTGGTTATGACATTCGCCGTTATCATCGTTCGTTGTATAGCCGTATGCATGAAGTATCGACGCTCATTTTGGGTGAATCTGGTACAGGTAAAGAATTGGTTGCCTCAGCGATTGGTTTGGCGCGTTATATTCCCTTTGATGGCAAGAGCCAACGTTTTGAGGGGGATTATGGGCAAGATTTTCAAGCGGTGCATTTAGCTGCTTTACCGTTAACACTGTTAGAAAGTGAGTTGTTTGGTCACAAAAAAGGCTCATTTACCGGTGCAACCAGTGACCGAGCAGGTTATTTAGAAACCGCACAACATAGCCAAAGTGTGTTTTTGGATGAAATTGGTGAGTTACCTGCCGAAGTCCAAGTAAAATTGTTAAGAGTTTTACAAAACCGCCGTTTTCAACGGGTCGGTGATAATCAAAGTCGTGAGTTTTATGGCAAGATTATTTCGGCGACGCATCGCGATTTAGGCGCAGCGATTGAACAAGGCCATTTTAGAGCCGATTTATATTATCGTTTGTGTTCGGATATTATTCGTACACCCTCTTTGGCCACACAACTGGCTGATAATGCTGATGAATTACATCATTTAATTACCTTAGTCACCGCTAAAATTGTCAATACTGATATTGCCAATGAAGTGGCCAAAGAAGCACATGACTGGATTAGACAACACTTACCCAACTATACGTGGGCGGGGAATATGCGTGAGTTAGAGCAATGTGTGCGGAGTATTTTGATTCATGGCGCGTATTATCCTGCTCGTGGTGGCAATATCAAAGATTGTAAACAGCAATTTGCCAATGAGATAATGGCTGGTAACTTAGACCATGATACGGTGATTGGTCGTTATTATGCCTTGGTGTATTCACAAACGCAGAATTATGAAGCCGCTGCTCAACGCTTAAATACCAATTGGCGTACCGTTAAAAGCCGTATGGATATGGCATTTTTGGAAGGGTTAAAGAGCTGTTAATATCACAAAAAAGGCGCATCATAATGCGCCTTATACCATCTAAAAATGAAAATTTACTCAGGCATACTCAACGCTTGTGACGACACTATCACGCCATTGTTATCGGCATAAATATACTCACCGTTTTCGATAGTAGCCCCAGCAAAAAACAAGGTTAAACCCACTTCGCCAACGCCTTTACGCACACTTTTTAGGGGCATTGCAGCTAAGGCTTGCACACCTAAGTCTAATTGCGCTAAAGCGTCAACATCACGCACGCAACCATAAATAATCACACCTTCCCAACCAAATTTGACGGCACTTTCGCCAATCATGTCACCCAGTAATGCGCAACGTAAAGAACCGCCACCATCAACGACTAAGACTTTACCTTTACCTTCGGTTGCTAATAACTCTTTAACACGCGAATTATCTTCAAAACATTTGACCGTCACTACTTGACCACCAAAAGAGCTACGGCCACCAAAATTTTTAAACATTGGAGTTAACACTCGTACATCAGGATAGGTATCACATAAATCGGGGGTAATATAATGGCTCACTGTTTACTCCTTTACTGGCATAAGGCCGTAATTTCATCATAATAATAAAAATGAGGATTATCGCTAGGCGCAGGTTGTTGGGCAATATTAACCATTGCTTGCGCCACAGTTGCACCTTGAATGGGCTGAATCGCGCGCAAACCACCGCGCAAAAATGGGCTAATTAACGGAAAGAACCGTGCAGCAATATTTTCACCTAATCGGTTTTCTTCACGTTCACCCAATAATAACGAAGGACGCAAAACACTTAATCGAGGAAAGTCCAAGGCAGTAATATCTTTTTCTAACAATCCCTTAACCCGACTATAAAAAACCAAAGATTTAGGAAAAGCACCTAACGAAGAAATAAGTAAAAAATGCTTGCAGCCATTTTGCCTAAGCGTATGGGCAAACTCAAAATTGTAGGTGTAATCAACCTTGTGAAACGCGGTTTTAGTCCCTGCCTGTTTAATGGTTGTACCTAAACAACAAAAAGCATCATCGGCTTTGACTTTTTTTAGTGCGTCCGTTAGGCGGTCAAAATCTATCACCAAATTTTTTAATTTGGGATGTGTGGGTAACGGTTTTCTGGTTACAGCAATCACTTGCTTATAAACGTCTAAATCCAACAATAAATTTAGCACCTGTTTACCTACCATCCCTGTAGCACCAATTACAATTGCGGTCTTTCCGCTCATAGCTCACTCCAGTCAAAAAACTGACCATTAAAACCTTCAATCGGCTTGGTATTGTGCATTATGCCTACTCAATAATAATAAGCAATCCTTTGCTGGAGTTTTTGCTCTAGCCAAGCAAGCATTTGCTAGGTATGATTGGCAAAATTTTACAACATCACGAGGAAAAGACCATGAGTTATACAGGTATGAATTTTTGTTTGGGCGAAACTATGCAGCAATTACGCGATACGGTTTATAAATTTGCCCAAGAAGAAATTGCACCTCGTGCCGCTGACATTGATAAAAGTAATGAGTTCCCATTGGATTTGTGGCGTAAATTGGGCGATTTAGGCTTATTAGGCATGACCGTTAGTGAAGAATACGGTGGTGTTGATATGGGCTATTTGGCACATGTGCTTGCCATTGAAGAAATTTCTCGTGCTTCTGCATCAGTTGGCTTGTCTTATGGTGCGCATTCTAATTTATGTGTCAATCAAATTTATCGTAATGGCAATGCTGAACAACGCGCTAAATATTTACCTAAGTTAATCAGTGGTGAACATATTGGCGCATTGGCGATGAGTGAAACCACCGCTGGTTCTGATGTGGTGAGCATGAAGCTTCGCGCCGATAAAGTTGAAGGTGGCTATTTATTAAATGGCCACAAAATGTGGATTACTAATGGCCCTGATGCCAATACCTATGTGATTTATGCCAAAACCGATTTAAGTTGCCAAGCTTCTAAAGGCATGACCGCATTTATTGTTGAACGTGATTGGCAAGGTTTTAGCCGCTCACCTAAACTCGATAAATTAGGCATGCGTGGTTCTAACACCTGTGAGTTGGTTTTTAATGACTGTTTTGTGCCAGAAGAAAATGTTTTAGGCCATGTGGGTGGTGGTGCCAAAGTATTAATGAGTGGCTTAGATTATGAGCGTATTGTTTTAGCCGCTGGCCCTGTGGGTGTAATGCAAGCTTGTATGGACATTGTTATTCCTTATATGCACGAGCGCAAGCAGTTTGGTCAAGCGATTGGTGAGTTTCAATTAATTCAAGGCAAAATTGCCGATATGTACACCAAACTCAATGCTTCGCGTGCTTATTTATATGCTGTTGCGCAAGCCTGTGATCGTGGTGAAGCTGCCCGCAAAGATGCTGCTGCAACCATTTTATATTGTGCTGAAAATGCAACCCAATGTGCTTTGGATGCAATCCAAATTTTAGGTGGCAATGGTTATATCAATGACTATGCGACAGGTCGTTTGTTGCGTGATGCCAAATTATATGAGATTGGTGCAGGTACTTCCGAAATTCGCCGTATGTTAATTGGCCGTGAATTGTTTAACGAAACGAGATAATAAAATGCCTATTTTACATAGCCAAATTAATCCGCATAGTCCGAGCTTTTTAGAAAATGCTCAAGCTTTACGCGAACAAGTCTCTGAACTAAAAAAAGTTTTACAAGATGTGGCCAAAGGTGGTGGTGAAGCTGCCGTGGCTCGTCATAAAGCCCGTGGCAAACTCACTGCTCGTGAACGTATTAATGCCATTTTAGATGTTGGCTCACCTTTTCTAGAATTAGCCCCTCTCGCCGCTTACCAAGTTTATGGTAAAGAAGATGTACCAGCCGCAGGTATTGTCGCTGGCATTGGCCGCGTGGGTGGTATTGAGTGTGTGATTGCCGCTAATGATGCCACGGTTAAAGGTGGCTCTTATTATCCTTTAACCGTAAAAAAACACCTACGCGCCCAAACGATTGCCCAAGACAATCACCTACCCTGTATTTATATGGTTGACTCTGGTGGCGCAAACTTGCCCCGTCAAGATGAAGTCTTTCCTGATGAACGTCACTTTGGCCGTATTTTCTTTAATCAAGCTAATATGTCGGCAATGAATATTCCTCAAATTGCCGTTGTGATGGGTTCTTGTACCGCAGGCGGTGCTTATGTGCCATCGATGGCCGATGAAGCCATTATTGTTAAAGAACAAGGCACGATCTTTTTGGCAGGCCCGCCCTTAGTTAAAGCGGCAACAGGCGAAATCGTCAGTGCTGAAGATTTAGGCGGTGCTGATTTACATTGTCGTACCTCTGGTGTCACCGACCAATTAGCGGATAATGATGAACATGCGATTGCCTTGGCGCGTGCGGCCGTTTCTCGGTTAAATCGTCCCAAAAATATTGATTTAGCCATTCGTCCACCTAAGCCGCCACGTTATTCTGCCGAAGAAATTTATGGCATTATTCCTAAAGACCCACGTCAACCTTTTGATGTTCGTGAAATTATTGCCCGTTTAGTTGATGACTCTGAGTTTGATGAGTTTAAACCATTGTATGGCTCTACCCTCGTTTGTGGTTTTGCTCATTGGTGGGGTTATCCTGTGGGTATTGTTGCCAATAACGGCATTTTGTTTAGTGAATCGGCACAAAAAGGTGCGCATTTTATTGAGCTTTGTAGCCAACGTGGCATTCCCCTGATTTTCTTACAAAACATTACTGGCTTTATGGTTGGTAAAAAGTATGAAGAAGGTGGCATTGCTAAACATGGCGCAAAAATGGTCACTGCGGTGGCTTGTGCCAAAGTACCTAAGTTTACCGTGTTAATTGGTGGCTCTTATGGTGCAGGTAACTACGGGATGTGTGGTCGTGCTTATAGCCCACGCTTTTTGTTTAGTTGGCCAAATTCTCGCATTGCGGTGATGGGTGGTGAACAAGCAGCCAGCGTACTCACCGAAATTCAAAAAGGTGCAAACGCTAAACGTGGTGTACATTGGACAGCCGAAGAAGAAGCCGCCTTTAAACAACCTTATTTAGAAAAATATCAACGTGAATCTCATCCATTTTATGCCAGTGCGCGTTTGTGGGACGATGGTGTGATTGACCCTACGCAAACTCGAGATGTCTTAGGCTTATGTATTTCAGCAAGCTTAAATGCACCCAGCCAAGAGACAAAATTTGGCGTGTTTAGGATGTAAACCATGTTAGAACACCAAATTGACCACCGAGGTGTTGTGACCCTCACCCTAAATCGTGCCGAACTGCATAATGCTTTTGATGATTTGTTAATTGCTGAATTAATTAAAACACTCAAACTTTATGAGCAAAATTCTAAAACACGATTATTAGTCTTGCGCTCTACAGGTAAAAGCTTTTCCGCAGGGGCTGACTTAAATTGGATGAAACGTGTTGCCCAATATAGTTTTGCCGAAAACAAGCAAGACGCTGAACAACTCGCCGAATTAATGTCGTGCTTATATCATTTTCCAAGTCCAACTATTGCCGTTGTTCAAGGTGCGGCCTTTGGTGGGGGTGTCGGGTTAGTCAGTTGTTGTGACATAGCCATTGCCAGTGATAAAGCTAGCTTTTGTTTATCAGAAGTTAAATTAGGCTTAGTCCCAGCAGTGATTAGCCCTTATGTGATTGCTGCCATTGGCGCACGTCAGGCACAACGCTATTTTTTAACCGCTGAACGTTTTGATGCCCAAACTGCCTTTCATTTAGGTTTAGTGCAACAACTCACTTCAGCCGATAGCCTTGAGCAAATTGCTGATAGTTTAATTACTACCCTCTTACAAAATTCTCCTCAAGCCCTTAAAGCCTGCAAAAAATTAATTCAGGATGTTGATGGTGCAATCAACCCACCATTGCGCGATATGACCACAACATTAATTGCCGAATTACGTGCAAGCCCTGAAGGCAAAGAAGGCTTAAGTGCATTTTTAGAAAAACGTCCTGCTGGATGGTTACAACATGATTAAAAAATTACTCATCGCCAATCGTGGTGAAATTGCTTGTCGTATTATTAAAACCGCGCGTCGTTTAGGCGTGCGTACCGTTGCCGTCTATTCCACGGCTGATGCCAATGCCTTACATGTGCAAATGGCTGATGAAGCTTTTTGTATTGGCAATCCACCTAGCCGCGAATCGTATTTATGTGCCGATAAAATCATCGCCACCGCCCTTGCTTGTGGTGCACAAGCGATTCACCCTGCTTATGGTTTTTTATCCGAAAATGCTGAGTTTGCTGCTAAAGTTGCTGACGCAGGATTATTATTTGTTGGCCCTTCTGCCCATGCTATTTTGGCGATGGGTGGCAAATCACAAGCCAAAGCCTTAATGCAAAAAGCAGGTGTACCGTTAATTGAAGGCTACCACGGTGAGGCGCAAGACCAAGACACATTAATTGCACAAGCCTTAAAAATTGGTTTACCTGTCTTATTAAAAGCCTCTGCGGGTGGTGGTGGCAAAGGGATGCGCTCGGTATTTGTTACCGAAGAATTACCCGAAGCGATTCAAGCGGCACAGCGCGAAGGCCAAAACAGTTTTGGTGATGGTCGTTTATTAATTGAAAAATTATTGGTTAAACCGCGTCATGTTGAAGTGCAAATTTTGGCCGACAAACATGGCCATTGTGTGTATTTATTTGACCGTGATTGTTCTTTACAACGTCGTCATCAAAAAGTGGTTGAAGAAGCACCTGCTCCCGATTTAAGCCCTGAATTACGTGCGGCAATGGGACAAGCGGCTGTTAAAGCGGCTCAAGCCATTGGCTATAGTAATGCTGGCACGATTGAGTTTTTGGTGGCCAATAATCAATTTTATTTTATGGAAATGAATACCCGCTTACAGGTTGAACATCCCGTCACCGAAATGATTAGCGGCCTAGATTTAGTCGAATGGCAATTACGGATTGCCGCAGGTGAACATTTAACCTTGCAGCAAGAAAACCTAAAAGCCAACGGTCATGCCATTGAAGTACGTTTATATGCCGAAGACCCTGCCCATGATTTTTTGCCTGCGATTGGTAAGCTAAATCAATTTAGCTACAAGCAACAACACGCTTGGCAACGCATTGATACAGGTTTTCAAACGGGTGATGAAATCTCCCCTTTTTATGATCCGATGTTAGCCAAGGTCATTGCTTGGGGTGAAAATCGTCAATTAGCTATTGCCCGTTTATTACAAACCTTGGCCGATATTCGCATTAGTGGCTTACGCCATAACCTGAGTTATTTACAACGAGTCATTGCTCACCCTGATTTTGCTGATAGTCAACATTTAGCCACTGACTTTTTGGGTTTGCGCCATCAAGCCTTATTAAATCAAGACAGCCCCTACCAACAAGCGGCTTTATTAGTGGCTGCAGCTTATTATTGGCAACAGCAACAACAAAACGTCTCTGTGGTTAGCAATGATTTATATTCGCCTTGGCAAAATTTGGTGGCATGGCGAACATTAGGTGACAACTATAGCAGCTTACAACTTGTTGTTAACGAACAAAACCAACAGCTACAATTGCAAAAACAAGGTGAAAATTTTGTTTGGCAACAGGCCGAACAACAAGGACAATTTAGCTTTAAACAAGATAACAACGAGTTTATTTATCAAGATGCTCAGCAACGTTTACGTTTTCAAGTGACGCTGGATAGTCATGGTTTGCAATTAGCCCATGAAGGTGTGATTTGGCAATGTCGTTTATTAGAGCCTTATAAACAAAGTCAACAACAGCAAAACCAACACAAAGGCTATTGTGCGCCAATGACTGGCCGTATTACCGCAGTTTTAGTCAATGCCGAACAAGCAGTAACTAAAGGCGAAACTTTAGTGGTCATGGAAGCGATGAAAATGGAACATCGTATTGTCGCCCAAGACGATTTTACCATTGAAGAAATTTGGGTCGGTGTGGGTGATTTGGTTCAAGATGGACAAGTATTGTTGAAGTGATTTTTAGGATAAACACATTATACTCTCCCTCCTTTATAAAGGAGGGTTGAAAATAAAAAGGACTACTTTTGGTGGAATGCTTATGCCATGATTTTGTTGAATAACTTAGGCAAATACTTATACCCACCATCCTCCATAAATAATACATGCTTATCCTCTAGTTCTTGTTGACTTTGAGTATTGTTAAGCAAATCACTTAAAGCTGTATTTGACAAAATAAATGCCGTTAAATTTAGTTTACTGTCATTGACTTGCTTTTCTATCTCTTTAATCTCCCGATAAAGTTGCAATTTAGGGTCTGTTAAATTGAGTTGGCGAATGCCTTTAGGGTCAATCAAACTTAAATGTTGTTGGCCTGTTGTTTCGTTCACTAGCCATAGCAAAAAGTCGGGATAAAAATTACCTGCGGTAGTAAAGCCTAAACCTTTGGCTTTGTTATCGGCATTACGCAACAGATATAGGCTATAACCTTCTAAGATTCTCTTGCCTTCTGGTGACTGGTAAAAAGCTTGTAAATCTTTGACAAAATTAATTTCACTTGGCGCATCAAACGAAAGCGGTGTCATTTTAAGGGGTAGATTTTTATCCTGAACATCAAATAAAGGATAATATAAATGTCTATCAAAAAGAATGGCAGTGAGTTGCCCTGCTTGCCAATTTACTGCCTCTTTGACTTTTCCTTTATCTATCAGCGTTTGTAACTCATTCAGTCGGTCATAATACGTTTGACCACCATTTTCTACATCAAACTCAATGTGATAGATCTTACATAAACTATCATCATCTGCTTTCACAGTAGTAACCGTATAAAACTGCCCTTCATAAGCATTTTTGATACTCTTAAAAAATCGCTCGGTATAGTCTTTAAGTAACTGTATCAAAATATCTTCTTGTTGTTTTAAGGCTGATAAGCTGCTATTTTTTATCATGTGTTCGGGCGCATATAAGGTGTACCAATCAGGCTTAGCCAAACAAAATTCCCATAACTTTTGATAGTCTAAACGTAAATTACTGTAAGCTCTTTGTTGCTTGTAACTTTGAATAGCCAAATAAATTCTATCAAAATCAAACAAATGTATGTTAATCAAAGGGATTTTGATTTGTTGACGTTGGTCTTGAATACTTAATCCATCTAGCTTGCCTGTGGTATCAATCGCTTGTAAACGCGGATATAAATCTAACTCTATATGAATCTTTTTAAGTTTAGAGTCACCTGTTTGCGTGTCTATAAACTGCTTAGGTATTTCGTACAATTCAGGAAACACCTTTCGTTTAAAACCATTGGGCTGATTATCTTTATAGCCATCTTTAAGTGTTAAGGTTTTGAGCGAATGACTGGGTTTATTGGTTTTGGTTTTAAAGTCTAATTGCAGTATTTCATCTTGTGGAGTGACACCTTCCTCTTTTAAGTACGCTTTAAACGTTTCCATATAGTTGGCATTTACACCAAAGATGTTAATCGTTTGCAATTTATCTAAATGTAGATTTCGCAACTGAGGCTGATTTAATTCGGCTCTTGTGCTGCGTTTTAAGGAGTAATCTTGTCCTTTTAGGCGCACACCACGACCAAAAAGCTGAATAATTTGTGAGCCTTCGCCTTTACCCATATTGAGCAAGCCCATCGTACTCACACGCCAACTGCTCCAACCTTCGGTAAATTTGCGTGAGCCAATTAAAATGTTTAAGTGACTGTCTTTATGGTTAATAGTGCCAAAGATACTTTGACCAAAGCTATCGGTTTGAGTATTTAAAAACGCCTGAGTGCTATGGGTTTCACATTGGCCAAACAATCCAGTTTCATCACCCACGTTAATTAAGCCAAAAGGCTGTGCCTCACCCACTTGTAAACGCAATTCACCTTTTACGCCTTTGACATTCACTACATTCAACCGTTGGCTGCTGTTGCTATTAAACACGGTTTTTAAAATATCGCTATAAACGTCTTGGGCAGACTTACCCATTAACGGGGTAAAACGGTCATAAAAAATATTATGACCTTTATCGTTTAATAACTCGGCTTGACTTTTAAGCAAGCTATCTAACCAAGTGATGATTTGACCTTGTTTATTTTCTAAAAACTGCGCCAAAAATAAAATCACCGTTAAAATATCGGAGTCATCGTCATTAACTTTGTTACCCACAAATACCCACAACGGTTTTTCTAAGTTGTAATCACTGAGCTTTTGATTATTTTCTTTAAACAAATACAGTTGTTGATAAAAGGCTAACAAACAAGCGGTAAAATACAAATCTCGCTTATTGCTATATTGAGCCTCTTGCAAGTTAAGAATCAGCGACTCTTTGCCGTAGCCATCTTGATAAAAATACTTGTAGGAATAATCAAACAAAATGCTTTTGGCATACACTTCACGCAAGGCTTGCTGTTTAACTTTTTGTTTTTCTAAATCATCTAATTCTAGTTTGATGATGTCAGCTTTTTCTGTGCCTAACATTTTGGCTTTTTTCTTTTGTGCTTCTAAGGTGGCTTTATAGACGTTATCACTTTTACCAATGGCTTGGCCAAAAGTAGCCGAATATTCAAACGAAAAACCGCCTTTGCTAAGCGTTTCGCGCCGACTCATCCATGCCCCTGCGGCTGTGCCTGCACCACGATGCCCTTCGTCCACCAACACTAAGTTATTGCCAGTAAAGGCTTCAACAGCAACGGTTTTGTCGCCCATTTCATCCGCTAGTTTGTTGATGTCGATAATTTGAATGACTTCGCGGTCTAAGCTGCCTTGTCCTATTTTATTTTTGTCAAAAAAGGTAGCTTCAAAACCAGACTCTTGCAGTTCTTTAAAGTGTTGGTGTGATAAACCTTCGTTGGGTGTTAGCAAAATGATTTTATCGGGATGTGCTTTGTCGCCATTTTTTTGTTTAAAGTAATGCAAATACTGCAAGATATTAACATGCAACAATAAGGTTTTACCGCTACCTGTGGCACTCCAATACGCTACTTTGTTTAAGTCATCTTGGCTATAGCGTTCAAATTGCTGGTCTATATGTTTATCAGCATTATATTGAGTGAGTTGTTCATTTAAGCCTACCAACATCTCTTGCGGCTTATTAACATAATAATCCAAATAAATCTCGGCGACTAACAGCGATAAATACTGAAAGTATTTTAGGTGCAGTGTTACGCCTTCGTGATAGTTACGCCGCTCGGTAATTTGTTGCCAATGTTTAACGATGTTTAGGTCATAACGTCTCAAGCTGTTTTCATCAATCAGATGCTTATGAAACAAGCTACGACAAAGCTCGTGAAAAAACTTGGTTTGGCCATCTTCGTCTATACCTTCAAATTTGGGATGCTCTAAGCGATTTTTTAAGCCTGTTAAATCGTTAGGATTAAAGAAATTAAGCAGCCATTGATTAGTGACTAACTGTTGATGAAAGTTAAGCGTTTTGGCATTTTTTTTTGAGGCTGATTTTTTTGGAGCTTGTGCCATGACTTAAGCTCCTGCAAACATTTTGTCTAAAAACTCGCTTTCAATTTGACGAATTTTTTGGCTGCGAGTAATACCACCTTCATCATTCGTGCTTTGAAACACGGTGGGTATGTTGTGGTCGCCATTAACATAAATTACGTCATATTCGGTATCACGCGGATTAATGTGCAGTTTATCGAGGAGTTTATTAAGCTGCTCATAGCCAATTTTGTCACAATCACGCCAAAAAACTAACGCGCTTTCGCCGTTGGGTAATGTGCCTATCACTTGCACAAAGCCTTTTTCTAACTGCATATCTATTTGTTTAACTCGCAAGCCGAGTAAGTAGTTAAAGGTTTCGACTAAATCTACGGTGCGAGTTTGGTACGCGCCTGCACTGTCGGTGGTGATGTTGAGTTGGTAGTTAAACGGTTTTAAAAAGTCTGTGACTGAGAGTAATGATTTTTTGCTTTCGAGGGTGAGCATGTAGTGCATGAGGTATTGGCTACGCTCATCGGATGGTAAATTGTTGACCCAGTCATCTTGTGTTTTGGTACGTTTTAATTCTAGGTTGTTGAGGGTGTCTTCGTAGCTTTCAATTTTGAGGACTTTAAAGGCATGACTTATACCGTTGTAATTACCTGTGTTGTTGGCTTGGGCTTTGCCTTCTTTCCAATTTTCGCTAAAGACGACTTTTTGAATACGCGGTTTGAGGACGGTGTCGAAGTATTCGCCTTGTTCCATGAGGATATATTTGCGTTGGCCGTTGTCTTGGCGGTTTAGGTTGATAACGGCGTGGGCAGTTGTGCCTGAACCAGCGAAGTAGTCGAGGGCTAAAGCATTTTTATCTAACGTCGGCAAAAAAAGAAACTCAATTAATTGTTTAGGTTTTACGGTATCAATTCCATGTCCATTACCTAAAATTTGACTAAGCTCAGTTTTTCCATTTTCAGCAGTTCCAATCAAATCTTCTGGAATAAAACTCCAAAATGGAATATGTGAATCTTCATCATCAACCCGATATGTCTTTTTAAAAGGCTCACCATCATCATTAAAACCGATGCGTTTATTTTCATACATCAATTTAATTTCGGCTTCACCAGCTTTCCATCTTTTATCAACAGGCGGAGTATAAGCATCAATCTCAAATCTCATGGTTTCTCGCTGATATCTGCCTAAGTTTGAAGTTAAAATGGTTTCAGTTCTGTACTCACCTAATTCATCTTTTTTAGGATATTTTCTTTCAATTCCAGAAGTTATTGGAAAGTAAATCCCTGAGTTAGCCATTGTATTTAAGTACACAAATTCACCAACAATCTGAGGACGATATTTAGCATCTCCTGCATTTGTTGGCTTGGCTCTTGATTTCCATAAGAATGGAATAGCATCTCGTCCAAAAATATTATCTAAAGTGATTCTTAAATTTCCCTCCTCATCTTTACCAATACTTGCAAAATTATAGCCATCACCTCTTAATAAATTAACGGACTCTATAATTCTGTCAAAAATAAAACTTATCCATGATGAATGTTTAAAGTTATCCTTATAAATGAACGCACCATCTCCAGCTCCACCAATATTATACGGCGGGTCAATATAAATACACTTCACCTGCTCCTTATACCGCTCCTGCAACAAACTCAAGCCCTGAAAATTATCGCCATGCACCAACACCCCATCCACACACTCATCCAAATCATCCACCGCCCGCAACAACCGCGCCTTAAAATCAACACCAAATAACGCCGTATCCACCATCAAAAAACAAAACGGACTGACTTGCACAGGCGCATCATCCGCCAACAAATCTTGCTGCCCCTTAACAGGCTCAACCCCCTCACCCAACAACCACTTTTTAACCGCACCCACCTGCTTAGACTCAATACAACCCAAACTTAACCACTGATTTAACTGACTCTCATTCGCCGCAATCTCGGCATACAACGCACGCGGCACACGGTCTAAAGTTAAGCAATAATGCGCCGCTACCACAAATTTCTTTTTTAACCACAAACGCTTTTGAAAATCTTCCAAACTCGCCAAAAAGTCCACCAACTCCAACGCCACCGCGCGTAAACACTGAATCATGCGCAAATTCTGCTCAATACTGGCAAAGGTATTCGCATTTTGCACATCATCCAAATGCAGCACTTCATTTTTAATATAAAAGTCCAACTCACCCCGCAAAAACTTACCCAAGTCTTTATGAATAAAATAATCGGCAGTATTACTGGCGGTATAACGCTCTAAGCATTTTTGTAGCAAGGTACGCTCAGGATTTTTTTCGGTAGGCTGTTTTTGCTTTAACTCTGCCCAGTGCGTTTGCACTTCTTGATGCGATAAAATAGTGACTATAGCTTGGTTATTTAAATCTTCTTGTTTTGTACCTTTGCTAACAGGTGCATATTCAAAATGAATCACTAATTCATCATTAACTACGCGTATTTGCTCAAGTGCTTGCTCATAACTTTCGCCTTCGTCATCGACAAGGGTTTGTACAAAGTCTGTATCTATTAACTTAAAGCGGCGGTCTTTGTCGTTATCTTTACGGTTTTCTCGCGCAGTATCCGCCGCGACCAACTTAAACAACACACTACGACCATCACTTAACTTAAAACGGTAATTGGCAAAGTTTTCGCCACTTTTGGTGTAGTACTGGTCTTTGTTTGCCCAATGCAACACCACTTCTTCGCCACTGTAAGGAATAGCGTAAGTATCACCTTTGTATCGGCGTTGGCTAATAAAATCACCATTGTCGTAATAACGGCTAAAGAATGTCAGCAAATGGCTAAAGACTTGATTTTCGTGGCTGTCAGCTTGGCTGTTGCTATTTTTTAGGGCTAAATAACGTTGACCTAGGGGCGAATCAATGGCTTCTTTGTCGATTAAATTGCCTGACGCATCAAAGGCACGTTTGCCAAATTCATCGCGTAGCTCATTAACCAACTGATTAAGCTGCTGCTGTTGATTGCCTGCTTGTTGTGCAGCTAATAACTGTTTAACTTTTTGGTTTAAGTCTTGGTCTAAGTATTGGGTAATTTCGGCACTACGCGCATTCAAAATACGATACACGCCAAAATCTAATTCGGGCTTGTCAATTTGAAAAATTTCTTTGAGTTTGCGTACAAGGGCGTTAAAGTTGCTCATGGGAGTCCTTTGAACTTTTAGAATATAAAGATAAATCAGTAAAAGTGAGTTATTCGCCTACATCATGCAACACGGCATCAATAAGCGTTTGTTTGATATAAATACCGCTACGTTGTAACTGCTCAATATAGGGCTTTATTTGAGTGATATAGCCTGCTTTTTTGGCCTTACGCAAAATACCTAATGTACCAATACGCCCTACGCCAAACCGTTCTGCCACACGTCTAGCTTGAGCATCATCTAATAATACGGTGCTATTGGCTTCACTCAATGCCAAAGCAATCGCTTGCGCCTCACCCTTATCAACCAATACCGTTAAAGGAGCGAGCCATTGTATTTGTGGTGTTTTAATTTGTACCCATGTTAATCGGCTGACTTCAAGTGCGCCTGCCAAGCCTTGACCATGTACAGTAACTTCTTCCCATACCATTTGCGGAATAATCACCTGCTGATATAACAAGCGTAGCAAATCTAATTGACCAATAATCGCCAAAGCAATTAACGGCCCACTGTCACCAATAATCGTGGTTTGATTTTGAACGTTAGTCATCGCGTAGCTCATCGGCTATTTGGTCATCATCCAAATTAATGACTGGAATATTGAGTCGCCCTAACTCGTACATAAATCGTAGTTTGGGCATATTACAAAATTCAGCCGCTTTACCTAATGATAAGCGATGAATTTCAAAGAGTTTTGCGGCTAATAAAAAGGATAACTCAGCCTCTAAATCATGAGGTGTTTTACCTGATGTAAGCAATAAATCATCAGGATATGGTAAAGATAATGCCTGCATATATTACGCTCCTTAACAACATGACACCTTAGACACTATACTACCTGCCACTGCAACACAAACAAGGTTTGTACTTGTGTTTTTTGTGTTAATCGCCGCTCTAATGTACTAATCAAGCCATCTCGTTGCTCAATAATTTCATCTTCAACACTAAAAATCTCTTGCCGTTGCTTACGTTGCAACTTTTGCAGCTTTTGGATTTTTTGTTCAAGCTCATGCTGTTCATCCACACTAGTAGCTTGTCTGGCTTGGCGTTGGGCAATTTTAATTTGTTCTTTGGTATCTTTTAAAGCCGACTCTGCGGCCAATACCTTATCATCTGCCCACTTTTCGAGCTTTTCTCGTGCTTGGTTAAAATAACTGTTGTTGGTTTCTAAAGAATGGCTAATGGTAGCTTGCACATGACGTTGTGCTTCGGCGTGTAGTTTTTCCAACATTAAATCTGAAAAACTTTCGTTATTGGCAGTTAAAGTCGCTTGGCAGTTAAACAGTTTTTCAAAAGTTTCTTGCTCAATGGCTAGTCCTTGTTCAGTAAAACCCGAAAACAATAAATATTCTTCATGTTCATAACTGTCTATAGCCAACTGTTGCAAAATCAAGCAACCCGTTTGGCCTGTAAGCTGTTCTACCACCGATAATTTAGTCGGGTGATGAGATATATCAAAAATCACGGTTTGTGGTTGCGGCTGTAATTTTTTGGCTTGCTCAAGCACATATTCGCCTAATGGATGCGACAATCTATACAAAAAACGTCCATGCTCATAATCTGCTTTTGGCTCTTGTACCTGATGGTTGCTTGCAGCTTGAGGGCTATTTTTTGAAATGAGATAGTAATGCCCTTGCGTAGATTGATTATCGACACAATCCAATAATTCAAAACTTAACTGCTGCTCATTAAATTTTGCGACATCTTTTAAAACAAATTGGCTTAATCGCCAAAATCGCTGTCCCACTCTATCTAATTGCGTTTTAGCATCGGCTAAACGTAACTTTAAACGCTGATGTACATCTTCATCAAAGTTTTCTAACAAGGCTTGATGTGTTTGGTGCATACGTTGTTGTATGCTGTTTTCCATATCCGCTTGCAACTGCTTAAATGCCGCTTCTATTTCGTGCGGTTGGCGACACGTTTGATAAATGGCTAATACACGTTTCTCAAAATCCAAACCCGCTTCAATACGCCCAATAATTTCGTCAGATGCCCCAAACACACCATCAAATAATTTAAATTTTTCGGTGAGTAATTCTAATACACGTTTATCGGCCTGATTGCGCTCATTCAAAAAGTTGATAACAACCACATCGTGCTGTTGGCCATAACGATGGCAGCGACCAATACGCTGCTCTACCCGTTGAGGATTCCACGGCAAATCATAGTTAATCACCAGTGAGCAAAATTGAATGTTTACACCTTCGGCAGCCGCTTCGGTAGCAATTAAAATCGTTGCTTCATCTCTAAAATACTCAATTAAGGCGGTACGAATATCTATATCACGTGAACCTGTTATGCGCCCAGATTGTTGATTTTTTTCTAACCATGCTTGATAAATCAAAGTCGCTTGTGCCGAGTTATTGGTGCCACTAAAACAAACCACCTGATTGGCATAACCCGATTTTTGTAAAAACTGATATAAATAATCTTGAGTGCGTTTTGACTCTGTAAATATCAAGGCTTTACGTTGTGCGCCTGTATTGGCCATTTGCTCAAAACCAATATCTAAGGCTTGTAACAGGCTATGGCTTTTGGTGTCTGTGCCAATACGTTTAGCCCAGTTTTCTAAATGAGCTAACTCGTCTATTTCATGAGCAAGCTTTTTATAATCAATAAAATTTTGCTCGTTTTCTACATCATCAATTTCATCTTCTTGCTCATCTAAAATTTCATCTAACAATTCATCTTCTAACTCTTCCGAAAAAATGAGTTGCTCGGCAAAATTATCATCCGATGCTATTTTTTCATCACGTAAATTTTCTAAGCGTTGACGCATTGTGCCGAGCGTACCTGCAATCGCCATTGATGACGATGCCAATAACTTACGCAAAATAAGTTCGGTTAAATGCCTATGCTGTTTGGGAATGGCGTAACTATGTTGATTTAATAAAAAATTCGAGACCGCTTCATAAAGTTGATGCTCATCATCGGTAGGATGAAATGGTCGTGTCATCGCTTTACGCTGCGTATAACGAATATACTCCATCACGTCTTGACGTAAGGTACGACGACAAAATGTGGATAATCTTTCTCTTAAAGC
This sequence comes from Moraxellaceae bacterium, assembly GCA_024234595.1. GTDB lineage: Bacteria > Pseudomonadota > Gammaproteobacteria > Pseudomonadales > Moraxellaceae > Agitococcus. The sequence goes on from JACKNZ010000007.1 coordinate 54,476, forward strand.
TGCTAGATTGCCGCCAGCATTCACATATTGGCTTCTAAACGCGTTAATATCACCAAATAAATGTTCATCAATCAATGTTGATAAACCATATAACTCTAATAAAGAGTTTTGCAAAGGTGTTGCTGTTAATAATAATTTTCGACAATCACTGGTTGCCCATTTAATTGTTTGCCCGACTTTATTACTTTCTCGGTAGGCATTACGCAATTTATGTGCTTCATCAATCACCACTAAATGCCAAGGTATTTTTTTAATATCGTCTTTGATTCGACAGGCATAATTGTAAGATACAATAACAATAGACTTTTGCTGTAAGGGAGATATTCCTTTTTTAATAAAGTCTTTACTTGTTTTTTGGTCTAAGACTATCGCAGGTAAACTAAATTTTTGTTGTAATTCTAAAGCCCACTGTTTACGCAAAGATGCAGGACAAATAACTAATAAATGTCTTTTTCGCTCTGACCAGTACTGACAAAGCACAATACCTGCTTCAATCGTTTTGCCCAAGCCCACTTCATCTGCCAACAATACACCTTGCGACAATGGCGATTGCATAGCAAACAAAGCCGCCTCTATTTGGTGAGGGTTTAAATCCACACTGGCATTAAATAACGACTGAGATAAACGCTCTACGCCACTGTTAGCGGCATGTTGGCAACTTAATTCATAGGCAAAATATTTAGCGTGAAAGGGTGTTATCATTTTTTCTGAAAAGTCCTTGTAATCTATCGAGTATGTTTGATAACGTTTTTATCATAGCCTAGAAAAAAACAAAAGGCGCAACCTTGCGCCTTTTTATGGTTTCAACCGCTCAACCAACGAGTTACTGAGTTTTAGCCTTCCATACTAAATCCAATTCACGCGCTGCACGCACATCATCTAAACGACGAACAGGCATAGTATGTGGGGCAGACTTTACTAACTCAGGATTAATATTAGCTTCTTCCAAAATTTTGACCAATGCGGTGGCAAAATTGTCTAACTCATCTTTGGCTTCGGTTTCAGTTGGCTCAATCAAGAAGCACTCAGGCACTAACAAGGGGAAGTATGTTGTTGGTGCATGGAAACCATAGTCCAACAAACGCTTAGCAATATCCATTGCCGATACACCCAAGGTCTTCGCTTCTTTAGCAAAGGTAATAATAAACTCATGCGACGCACGACGCTCTGGATAGGCTAATTGCAAACCTGCTTGTGCTAATTTGTGCATTAAGTAGTTGGCATTGAGCGTTGAATATTCACCCACACGATGCAAACCTTCACGCCCCAACACAGCCGCATAAAAATAAGCACGCAACAATACGCCAGCATTACCCATAAACGCAGATAAATGACCAATACTTTGTGGCAAGTCATTTTTGTCTAACCAACGATAACGGCCATCTGCTTCTTTACCAACAATCGGTGTTGGTAAAAATGGTAATAAACGCTCACCCACACCCACAGGGCCTGCACCCGGTCCACCGCCACCATGTGGGGTAGCAAAGGTTTTGTGTAAGTTCATGTGTAACACGTCAAAACCCATGTCACCGGGTCTGACTTTACCCAAAATCGCGTTTAAGTTTGCACCATCGTAATATAACAAACCGCCTGCTTCGTGAACGATTTGGGCAATTTGGTCGATTTGTTGTTCAAACACACCACAGGTTGATGGGTTAGTCATCATCAAACCTGCTGTTTGTGGGCCAACAGCTAGTTTTAAGGCTTCAACATCCACGTCACCATTGGCAAGCACAGGAATTTCACGCACCTTATAACCACACATCACGGCGGTTGCTGGGTTTGTACCATGTGCAGCAGCAGGAATTAACATTTCGCTACGCTCATGGTCGTTACGTGCTTGGTGATAGGCACGAATCATCGCTACGCCTGCAAACTCACCTTGTGCACCTGCGGCTGGCGTTAAGGATACACCTTTCATGCCTGTCACTTCTTTCAAAACTTCTTGCAAGTCATACATACAAGCCAAAAAGCCTTGAGAATGCGTGACAGGTGCTAAAGGATGACGACCTAAAAAGCCAGACATCATTGCACCTTTATGCGCACCACGTGGGTTGTATTTCATGGTACAAGAGCCAAGCGGATAAAACTGAGTATCAATACTAAAGTTTTTGCGCGATAAATTGGTGTAGTGACGGACAACTTGTAGCTCAGATACTTGTGGCAACACAGCCGATTTTTTGCGGCGAAATTGTGCAGGAATGTCACTCGCGTCATGACGAACTAAAGGAGCTTGCGAAGTCGCACGACGGCCTTCTTGGGAACGTTCAAAAATTAAGGTCATGGTTATCTTCCTAAGCAGCTAAAGCTTGTGTTAATGCTTGAGCAAAACGCGCTAAATCAGCGGCATTTTTGGTTTCAGTGGTACAAACCAATAAGGCATTGCCTAATTCGGGATAATACGGACTTAAATCCAAACCACCCAACACGCCTAATTCGGCCATTTTGGCTAAAACAGGGGCAACAGGCTGATTGAGTTGTAACACGACTTCATGGAAAACCACGTTATCAAACACACGCTTTACCCCTGCAATTTGACTAACTTGCTGGGTTAAAGTTTGAATATTATGGTGAGAAGCTAAGGCAACACGCTCTAAACCTTCTGCACCCATTAAACTTAAATAGATGGTCGCCGCGGTCATGGCCAAGCCTTGGTTAGTACAAATATTTGACGTGGCTTTAGCACGACGAATATGTTGTTCACGCGCTTGTAAAGTTAAGGCAAAACCAGTTTTACCTTCTAAATCTACGGTACGGCCAATAATGCGACCGGGCATTTGGCGAACGTGTTCTTGCTTACATGACAAGAAACCGACATAAGGGCCGCCAGAAGACAAAGGAATACCAAAAGGCTGACCTTCACCCACTACAATATCTGCACCTTTATCGCCCCACTCGTTAGGTGGTGTTAAGATGGCTAATGCCATTGGGTTAACCACAGCAATCACCAAAATATGATTAGCTTCTGCCCAACGTGTTAAGGTGTCAACGTCTTCTAATGCGCCAAAGAAGTTAGGATACGGAATCACTAAGGCAGCATAGTCTTGACCACTAAAGGCTTCTAAACTGGCAGGATTAATCGTGCCGTTATCTTGTTGATAATCTAATTCAACTAATTCAATGCCTTGCATTTCAACAATGGCTTTTACGGCACTGCGATACAACGGTGATACGGTTTTTGGCATCAAAATACGTTTGGATTTTGATTTGCGATGGGCACGAATCGCCATTAACACCGCTTCAGATAAACCAGATGCGCCATCATACACAGAGGCGTTACACACATCCATACCCGTAATGTGTGCCATCATACTTTGGAATTCATAAATGACTTGTAGCGTGCCTTGTGAAGCTTCTGCTTGATAAGGTGTATAAGCAGTCATAAATTCGCCACGTGCGACAACATCCCATACAGCCGCAGGAATATGATGCTCATAAGCACCTGCACCAATAAAACACAAAGCACCTGCATCTTGTTGGCTACGCTCTTGCATAATACGCAAAGCGTCCATTTCGCTTAAACCATCAGGAATAGCGGTTAAGGGTTGGCAACGTAAATGGGCAGGAATCTCATCAAACAAAGCACTAACGCTGTCAACACCCATAGTGTCGAGCATCGCACGTACATCAGATTCGGTATGCGGAATAAATGGCATGGGATTTTGCTCAGATTAAGCGGTAAACTTGGGAAAAACGAAACATTCCCTCGCCTTATTAAGCAACGGTATCTACATATCTTTCAAAATGGCTAAAATTGAGGCTATAACAATGAAATTCCCCTCCTCGGAGGGGCTAGGGGTGGGTTAAAACAGACAACAAAACAATGCTTGCAGTCCTAACACACCCCTAAATCCCCTCTCAAGAGGGGACTTTCACTCATTTTTATAGACTTTTAACGCCAAAAATAATTATGTAGATACCTATGCCCAAAAAGAGAGGGAGTAGAATGGATTAATGCTCAGCAGCAACTTGCTCGTCATATTCTTCAGCAGATAACAAGTCATCTAACTCTTCAACTGAAGATACACGGATTTTGTACATCCAGCCTTCACCGTAGGGGTCGGAGTTAATTAATTCTGGGGTGTCTTCTAAAGCGGTGTTAATCGCAACAACTTCACCAGAAACAGGTGCATAAATATCAGAAGCAGCTTTTACAGATTCAACCACGCCTGCTTCGTCACCTGCGGCAACGGTATCGCCAACTTCTGGCAACTCAACAAACACCAAATCACCTAATGCTTCTTGAGCGTGGTCAGTAATACCTACAACCACGATATCACCTTCTAAACGTGCCCATTCGTGGCTAGAAGCATATTTTAATTCGCTTGGCGTATTGCTCATCTTTCATCTCTCTCTATCTATAAAACTAAAAATGAAATTCCCCTCCTCGGAGGGGCTAGGGGTGGGTAAAACAGACAACAAAACCATGCTTGCAGTCCTAACACACCCCTAAATCCCCTCTCAAGAGGGGACTTAAAACATTAAACTAACACTTTACCTAAACGGACAAAAGGCGGTTTGACCACGTTGGCAGCTAAACGCTTACCACGGATTTCAACCCAAACTTGTTGCACATCACCCGCAGGAATACGAGCCAAGGCAATGGATTTTTCGATTGTTGGCGAGAAGGTGCCCGAGGTTGTTTCACCCTCGCCCACACCGTCAATAATGACTTTTTGATGTGAACGCAACACGCCTTTATCTTGTAATACTAAGCCAACTAATTGCTGTTTTACGCCATTGGCTTGTTCAGCGACTAAGGCTTCTTTACCAATAAAGTCATGCTCCCATGCAATTGTCCATGCCATATTTGCCACTAAAGGTGATACGTCATCGTTCATTTCATTGCCGTACAAATTCATACCTGCCTCTAAACGCAAGGTATCACGCGCTGCCAAACCACAAGGTAAAACCTCAGCGGCTAATAATTTTTGCCAAAAATCAGCAATTTGTGCTTCTGGCACTAAAATCTCTAAACCTTCTTCGCCAGTATAACCTGTACGGGCAATAAACCAGTCGTTATATTCTCGGCCTTGAAACACTTTTAAGGCTTGAATAATCGCACCAGCTTCGTCACCTAACACATCACTCACCACACGATAGGCTTTTGGCCCTTGAATCGCGAGCATCGCTAAATCGGTGCGCTCAATTAAATTGATGGCAAAACCTTCGGCTTGTTTTTGCATCCACGCTAAATCTTTGTCATGGGTGCCACAATTAACAATCACACGCCATAAGTCTGGTTTTTGTGTGGTTGGCGCATAAACAATCAAATCGTCAATCACACCACCTTGCTCATTCAGCATTGCGGAATATAAGGCTTTGCCTGCAACTTTAAGACGACTAACATCATTGGCTAACAAACGCTGCAAATAAGGTACAGCATCCGCGCCTGTTAACTCTAAAACGGTCATGTGTGACACATCAAACATGCCCACGGCACGACGTACCGCATGATGTTCAGCCAGCACGGAGCTATATTGAACAGGCATATCCCAACCACCAAAGTCAACCATACGAGCATTAAGTGCAAGATGTTGCTCGTATAACGCGGTTTTGTGTCCCATGAGCTCTCCCAAATACGTTTAAAATAACTTAAAAATTTTGGCGGCTATTTTACACATTATCGAAGATTATCACTACTTAAAAGCTGACAAGTTAAAACTTCTTTCCAAGATAAATATACCCTTGATATACGACTGTGCTATTTCATTTAAATTTTTTTATTTTTTAGCACGTTGGTACTCGCTTTTTGGGCATTTTTTTGCTACTACAATAAACACACTACTAAATCAATATAAGAGGCTAACCATGAAAAATCTTGAGGGTAAAATAGTTGTTGTGACTGGTGCAGGTTCGGGCATTGGTCGAGCATTGGCTTTACAATTAGCGGCTCAAGGCGCGCAACTTGCTTTGTGTGATGTTAACGACACTAATTTGCAAAAAACAGTGGATATTGCCGCTGCACATGGTGTTAAGGTGTATAGCGCAACCGTTGATGTATCCAAACGTGATGCAGTACAAACCTTTGCCGACAATGTAGCGCGTGCTTTAGGCAATGCCAGTGTCATCATTAACAATGCAGGCGTTGCTCTCTCTCAAAATGTCGAAGCCATGAACCGTCAAGATTTTGAATGGGTGTTAAATATCAATTTTTGGGGCGTGGTGAATGGTTGTGAAGCTTTTTTACCGCAACTACGCCAGCAAAAAGATGCCCATATTGTCAATATTTCCAGCATTTTTGGCATTATTGGTGTTCCTTCTCAATCTGCTTATAACGCCAGTAAATTTGCCGTAAAAGGTTTTACTGAGGCTTTACGCCAAGAGTTAACAGGGAGCAACATCCATGTCACCTGTGTTCATCCGGGTGGAATTAAAACCAATATTGCCCGTAATGCCCGTGTTCATAACGATATGTTTGGCAGAGCAGCTGACGTTAAAAAATTAGCTGACGACTTTGATAGATTAGCAGCAACCACTGCCGAAGAAGCGGCGCGTCAAATTGTCCGTGCCATTGAGCGTAATCAAAAACGTCTTTTAATCGGGACAGATGCAAAAGTGCTTGATACAGTGCAACGTTTACTACCCAATCACTACGATACGGTATTAGGCATGGGCTATAAGTTACTAAGTAAATTTGCTAAACGTTAATCTTCATTTATTTGCAGAATTGGCAGGCATCAGCACCGTTTTTAGGCCTGCCAAATGCACGTCTTCGGCTCGTAACTGATAACGCGGCAAAGCTGATTGCTTGATGAGTGCGTTTAAAGTTTCTTTAGGCGCACTGGTTGCAATCCAATTCGACATCCATGCTGGAATGGCTCCACCAGGGTCAACTAAGGTTTCAAAAGTTATTCGTGTCCAACCATCTTTAAGTGGCTCAATAACAAATTGATTATTTAACTCTGGCACACGCACCTTGCCTTTAGAAGGTGGCATATAACCTTGCACTGCCACTGTTTTAATGGTGATTGTAAAGGTATTGGCATCTTGAGTGATGGTATTTTTTAATACTGCCTCCCTATTATTAACAGGCCACGGCGTATGAAACTCCATGTAATAAACAGCATCTGGCCATTGCTGCTGCCTAAAAGCACGTTCACATTGAAATGCCCAATTAGGCAATCCATCTATATCGGCTAACACCGCCAAAATATGTGGCATTGGATGCGGTGCTTCGACTACTCCTTTAAATGACTTTACCGCATAACCTGTTACGTCACGTACATAGCTATTCACTTCACCACGTTTTTTGGCTTGCGAAACTGCTTGCCAAACACTATCGGCCATCACAGGCATAACAAACATTGATACACACAGTAAAATACTGATTTGAGCATTGTGATTATTCGGCATATTTACGTTCCTAAATTTAAACTACTCCCTCTTAGCATAGACCATTTTTCAATCTTCTTCTTTTTTAGGACTTTCGCGGTTGTCGCTTATTTGTTCACATCTCAGGCATTTTTAATGCTTTTATGTTCACAAAACGCGCTAATTTCGGAGAAATGCGTAAATCCTGTTTTTATCATCAACAGCCTATATACCTTACAAATGCTTTTTTACTTCTTTACTGTAGTTTTTCTTTTCATTTTGCCAAAAATCGTGCAGAATACCGCACCCATAAAAGTGGTATATTAGGTTTTTTACTGTTTAGGGCTATTATGTCAAACAAAGAAGAGCAAATCGAAATGGACGGTACGGTGATTGACACCCTACCCAATACCATGTTTCGTGTGCAGTTAGAAAATGGTCATGTTGTGACCGCACATATCTCTGGCAAAATGCGTAAGCACTACATTCGTATTTTGACTGGTGACCAAGTTAAGGTTGAAATGACACCTTACGACCTCAGCAAAGGCCGTATTACTTACCGCGTCCGCTAATTCTCATATTATAAAAAAGCCATATTTTTATGGCTTTTTTATGACTTGCGCACTTATCGCTTATTTGCTCACTAAACAATCGTTTTCAACGATTTTTAGTTCTCAAAACGCGCTAATTTCGGCGAAACGCGCAAGTCCTGTTGTTGTGTTTTTATTCATTCTTAATAAGCTCAATTTACATCCATCAACAACGTCTCTAAACAATGTTCTTTAATGCCATAAAAGGCTTTAATCTCTTGAACTTGTGCCATAATTTGTTGCTTTCTCGATAATGACACTTGTTTTTTAATGGCCAAAATCATTTTATTTTTGCTGGTATGCTCCAACGAGACAAACTCAAAAACCTGCGTTTGATAGCCAGATGCTTCTAATAATAAAGCACGCAAACCATCGGTAATCATTTCTGCCTCTTGTCCCAAATGCACGCCATGTTGTAATACAGGCTGCAATAATGTTGGGCTTTGCATTTGTGGGCGTAGTTGTTTATGACAACAAGGCGCACACATGATAATGCTTGCCCCCAAACGAATCCCTGTATGAATGGCATAATCAGTCGCAATATCACAAGCGTGTAACGCAATCATGACATCGGTTTTTGCAGGATGATAACTACGAACATCACCTTGATAAAATTGTAACCCCTTTAAGCTACACCGCTGAATGGCACTATTACATAATTGGACTAAGGTATCGCGTAACTCTATGCCTGTTACATGGGCTGAATGTTGATGTACTTGCACCAAATAATCATGAATGGCAAAGGTTAGATAACCTTTTCCTGCCCCAAAATCTACTACGTGCAATGACTCGTGTGTTAAGTCTAAATTTGCACTTTCAATGGCTTTGGCAAAAATCTCAATGAACTTATTGATTTGCTTCCACTTGCGCGACATAGCAGGAATCAATTGCTTATTAGCATCTACTATTCCCAAATCAAACCAAAAATCACGCTCAAGCTCTAATAACCGTTGTTTCTCTCGATTATGCGTTGTAACTACAGATGAACTCGTTGTATTAGCTGCTTTTACCAACAACAAGGGTTTGTTTTTTTTGCTGATACTGAGTTGTAATTCTTGCTCTTGGGTAAATAGATTTGCATTTTTAAAATCATTGAGCAGTTGCTTAATATGCTCTGTGCCGTCTTCAAGCGCGACATTTTTGGTAATGTCATGCGTTTTATAATGATACAAACACGATAGATGTGGGGCATCGCGTAATAAAACGGGTCGAATGGTCAGACGTTGTAACTCAGACTCTTGACCTTGATATTTACTCAACACTAATTTTATTAAGCTTTGCTGATTGATACTTTGTGCTAACACTTGCACAAATTTTTCTAGGTCGGACACATCAATTCACTCAAAAAACAAAAGGGCGATTACCGCCCTTTGTAATACCAACCATAAAGCTCAAGCCAAAGGTGGCATAAATTCGGCTAATTTATCAGAAGTTTTTCTTAAGTTAATACTTAACAACGATGAAATACCCTTTAAAATTTTAATACCGATTTCGGGATGTAATTTGAGAATCATCTCAAAACCTTTGCGTGTTAAGACAATCAAACCTGATGTGGTACAAGCACGTACCGAGGCCGAGCGAGTTAGTTTATCAATCAACGCCATTTCACCAATGGAGCTACCCTTGGCCAAGGTGGTAATGACCACTGGCTTGGCATGTTGATTGAGTTTAATCACGTCCAAAGCACCATGCATGACAAAACAAACATAGTCGCCCTTTTCACCTTCCTTAAAAACAAACTCACCCATCTCAACCTTATTAAAAAACATATATTTTTCAATTGTTTGCAAGTCTTCTAAGGTGAGATTCGAAAAAATGGGCACTTGTCCCAAATAATCAGCTAGGCTCTCACTCATTTGTTTATCTCCATTTTTGATGTCTTAACACAAAAAATATTAAGATTTCTAATTTAATAAAATTTATATAGCTAATCTTACGACAGTCAATCAAACAGTTATAGTCGTCTATGTCTCAAAATTGTCATTTGTTGACGAATTTTTGTCATTTGTTGCGAGTCATAATCAGCCAGTACCACCGCTTCACCTTGAGCTTGTAATGCTAATACCTTGCCCCACGCGTCAATAATTTGGCTATGACCCCACGTTTGCCGTTGCTGACTGTGCCAACCTGTTTGGCCTGCACCAATTATCATACATTGATTTTCGATGGCACGCGCACGCAATAACACTTGCCAATGCGCCTCACCTGTTAATGCGGTAAACGCAGCAGGCACGACAATAATATCTGCTTCTTGCTCTCTGAGTGCCTGAAACAACGCAGGGAATCGCAGATCATAACAAATACTTAATCCTATATTAGCAAACGGGGTACGAATTACCACTATTTCATCGCCTGCTTCAAAAGTCGCTGATTCTTGATATTGTCCTTGCTGATCAGCAATCGCGGCATCAAACAAATGTATTTTGTCATAACGTCCGACTAACTCACCCTGTGGATTATAAACAAAACAGGCAGCGCGTACCTTATTTTTTGTTGTTAATTGGCCATCAGGACGATACGCACATGGCACACTGCCACCAACCAGCCATAATTGATGTTGTTGTGCTTGTTGCGCCAACCATGCTTGAATAATGCCAATTTGTTGTGCTGTTTGCTGTTGTACGCCAGCCGCAAACACAGCAAAGTTTTCGGGCAATACTGCAAGTTTAGCATTTGCTTGAGCTGCTTGTGCCAGCAGTCGCTCTGCCTGTTGTAAATTGGCTTGCAAATTATCTAGACTGTTCATTTGTATGGCAGCAACGGTCACACTCATTGATTGATGTCCTTATTATTTTTCTTCTTATTGAATGTTTTGAATGGCGTTGGTTTGCGCCATTTACGCCAAAGCAAGGTCGGATTTTTGACTCGCTGCATTTTGGGTTCGGTCATCAATCCTGTTAAATCATAATGTAAAGTGGCCATTTCGGTCAGCGAATTATCCAATAATGCCTCGGCAGCTACTAAAGCCCCACCCACTACAGGCCCTGCAACTAAGGCTGCTGCATAAGGTACAACACTAGCCATAGGAATAGACACTTCTAAATGCTGATTCAGTGTTTTACTCGGCAAATCAACTGTTCCTTGAGTTTTGGCTTGTAATGATGGGCTTTTAAAGATCAACTCATTGTGCATTTCACCATTCACCAAATTGGCATCAAACAAAATATCATCATAAGCTAATCCCTTTTGGGTAATATCCGAAAAATCTAATTTTAGTCGTCGTTTGATGTTATCGCTATCTAATACGCCCAAAATACGCGACAAATTTAATGCCCTATTAAGTTGTAAAACGCGGCCTTTGTGTAATTCTATGGCTAATTGACCATTGAGTTTTGTCAATGCTAATTCACTGGGATTTCCTTGCCACGACAACGCTATCTTCGCCTGCGCTTGTTGGCTATTGATGCTTGGGGCTTTATTAAAACTCTCAAATAGCTGAGCGGCATCTACTACATTGATTTGACCTTTATAGCTTGTTCTTTCTTGTCCTTGCCACTGCCAATCCATCATACCTTCCATTAAAAATTCTGGATTTTTTAATACAATACGATTGAGATTAAGCCCTTGAGCATAGGGCTTGAGTGTGGCACTTAACTGACTGGTTTTGAGATGCGGCCATGCTTTGGCGTGCAACTCTTTTATATTTATCTCAACCGTAGGTATTGACCAATTGGTATTGGTTTTGAATTTTTTGACAGTATGGCCAAACGTAGCTTTACTAAAGGGCAAATACAAACTTTGAATATTCAATTTGACAGGCTGCAACACATCGCTAGGCCATATCAGTTCGCCATTAAGGTCATTACTGGTGATTTGAAATCGTGATGCTTTAGTAAGTCGCTCATAACCTAAACGTACATTTTTTAGCTGATAACCACCATAAAACATATCATCAAAACTGACACTAAAACTTTGCAAATTGGGCATAACAGATGCTACATCCTGTGGTGGCTTGTTACTCGACATTGGACGTAACCACGGCAGCCAATCATCAATATTCATTTGTGCCAAATGACCGCTTACCCATAAACCACTTGGCGGCAACTCCCCCTGCCAATTCTCACCTAACAACAATATCATGCGATTGATAAGACTATTTTTGACCTCAAATGCACTTTGTAACGCCGAACCAACCACCAAATATCCTGTTTGTCGTGTTGCCGAATGCAGCTCCATTTCATAATGAACGGGTTGTATTTTTTCAATTGATTTTTTAAAAGGCTCAGGTAAATCTATTTGCCAACCTTGCAAATTAGAGTCTAAGACAATATGTACAGGGTCATCGGTCATGGGAACGGTTAACAGCGTATTATAGTGTGTTTGACCTCGCATTGATTGGGTAACATTGCCGAGCCACGGTTTAAGATTAACTGGTGCAAGTTGGCCATTGGCCTGAATCTGTACTGCCGCAATCTCACCTGCATTGAGTACACTTTGCAGTTTGACATTGACTGGCTGCGTTAACAAATATCCCTGTAACGGCAAACTACTTAAACCTAAACCTGTTTGGTACTTGACTGTACCACTTAACCATAAATCAAAATCGGGTGCTTGACGCAGCACAATCGGATTGCCTACCAAATCTGCCGACACTTCAACCTTCATATCTTGCTTAATTTGCTCACTCAAGGGCAAGCTAAAGGCTAAATCTCCAGCAATTTCTCCTTTTATGCCTATCATTTCGGCAAAATGCGCCACATCTTCTTTTAAAGGGGTTTCGGTAAAGAGTCGCAGCAAATCATCACCCACCGTATCTATCCCTGCATTTAAGTATAGAATGGGGGTATTTAAATCAGGAATTTTGGCCACAATATCTCTGGCTGCACTTTGATAAATTCGTCCACTTTTGGCACTAATAGTCAAAGCATGATTATAAATCTCAATATCGGCGTTGAGATTACTTAGTACTGGCCAATCAGGGGCATAATCTAACAAAGCATCTTTAACTTTAAATTGCATTTGCATGGTGCTAGGAGGACGCTGTGGGGTATCAAACAAAACGCCTTGATACAAAAAATCGCCTCTTTCTATATTACCCGAGACTAAGGACTTTTTAAGCCACGCTAAGGTATCATCACCTGCCGATGGCCACGGTACATAACGCCACACACTGGCCAAATTTCCATTGTAAATACTGGCTAATAATTGCATTTGTGCAGCACTGGGGTCTGCTTTAGGCAACCACAAACTTAATACTGCTTGCCCATGTGCATCGTTATTTTTTAGCTGAATTTGATTACTATCAATTAACCAAGCATCACCCAAATCTGTCCATTTAAGCGACACATTTAGCGATGAAAGTGGTGTCACTTCTCGATAAATAGGCTTTAAATCAACCGCCCCCTCGGCAATGTCTAAGCCTGCGACACCACCTGTTGGCTGATGACTCAACCAAAGATTAGCATTTTTAACACCAATCATATTTTGTGTTGCTAATACTGATAAATGCTGTACTTTTGCCGCAGCATTTAGTAGTTTTTTTTGAGCAATATCTATACTCGTGGTCAAGGAGTGAATACGGCCTGTTGGTTGAGCCTGAGACAACCAAGTTTGGACTTTTTGATAGTTCGGATGTTGATAGGCAACCGTTCTAAGAACATTGCTTGCTTGTGCAATATCCAACTCTTTAATACCAAATGACATTTTATCATTCTGATAATCAACACTTAATTGCTGCAATTTAACATTTTGCTGGTTCACTGTGCCTTGTGCATCTTGAATAGAAACTTGCCAACCTTGCTTATGTTGTTGCCATGCAACAGTCGCAGCAAAATGTTGAAAATTGATGAGCTGAGATGGCTCTGCTAAAGTAGCAGCAAGTTGTTGTACATTGAGTTTGGCACTCGCACTTTGTAAATGACCTGCTTGTAACTCAAACCATGCTTCGGCCTCTAAATTTGCCTTATCAATCGTCAAGTTATCAACTTTATTAAGCCAATTTTGCCATGACAAGCTAGGTAGTTTGCCATACACCTTACCCGACCAAGAGTGTGCTCTTAATATATTGCCACTATGCTTTAAATCGGCAAACACTTGAAAAGGCTGCTCATTAACTAGGCCATAGACTCTAAAAGCATGATGATGATTAACATTATGGTTTTTGATAATAAGCTGATTTAAATCGACGCCAGGCTGTTGATAAGGTGTTATTCGAATTTGTGTTTTATTCAATGACCATTTGGCTTGTTTTAACAACCAACTCAGCGCAACTTTACGGGTTTCTGGGCGAGATTCACCTAATGCCAAAAGCTCGGTAATCAACCACTCTCCTTGTTGTGTTTGACTAATATTTAGATTTAAGCCCGTAATAGTACCATCTAATCGCCACTCCAAGTTTAGTAAACTGTGCCATAAAGCTAACTCTAGCTTAATGTGTGGCACACTAAAAATAACTTGTTGTTGATGTTGTGGATGATAGATTTTAAGCTGGCTAATTTGTAATTCAGGCTCAATTCCCTGCCATGTTGCTTTAAAACCCTGCAATTTAACAGGTGCATTGATTGCATGAGATAAACGCTCTTCTAGTAAGCGTTGATTTTTTTCAAGGGCAATCAAACTACTTTTGATAACCAACACAATAACCGTGAGCACTAAGACAATATAGATCAACCAGCGCAAACTATGTTTGAATGCAGCTTTGCTAATACCTTGCCAATAGTGCCACTTGAAACCTTGCAAGAATCACCTCACACCAAAACAATGTCGTATTGTTCTTGGGTATATAAGTTTTCTACTTGAAAACGTATCGGCTTGCCAATAAAAAACTCTAAATCAGCTATCGCTGCTGATTCCTCGGACAGCAAACGGTCAATGATTTTTTGATTGGCAATCACCATATAACCATTGGCCGCATCATAGGCTCGTGCTTCGCGCAAAATTTCTCTAAATATCTCGTAACATACTGTTTCGGCGGTTTTAATTGAGCCACGTCCCTGACAGGTAGAACAGACCTCACACAACAAATGCTCTAAAGATTCACGAGTGCGCTTGCGCGTCATCTCCACCAAGCCTAACTCAGACACTTGAGTTATTTTGGTTTTAGCATGGTCACGCGTGAGCATTTTTTCAAAGGCTTTTAACACTTGGCTACGGTGGTCAGCCTCTTGCATATCTATAAAATCAATAATAATAATGCCGCCCAAATTGCGTAATCTTAATTGCCTTGCAATAGCATGAGTTGCTTCTAAATTGGTTTTAAAAACTGTGTCCTCTAAAGTTCTTGAGCCAACAAAAGACCCCGTATTAACATCAACCGTGGTCATGGCTTCGGTTTGGTCAATAATCAAATAACCGCCTGACTTGAGCGCAACTTTACGCGACAGTGCTTTTTGCAAATCATCTTCGACGTTATATAGTTCAAATAAGGGGCGTTCACCAGGATAATGCTCAATTTTTTCTTCGGCATTAGGCACAAACTCACGCACAAACTCTAAAATTTTTCCTAAAGTCTCACGAGAATCAACCAAGATTTTGCTAATATTTTGAATCACTAAATCCCGAATAATGCGCTGATATAACGGCAATTCTTCATAAATTAAAGTTGGACTTTGTATTTTTTGTTTTTTATCATTGATGTGTTGCCACAATTTAATCAAGTACGCCATGTCCTGACTTAACTCAGCCTCGCTCACGCCCTCTGCGGCTGTCCGCACAATGACGCCACCTGTTAAGCTGTCGCTGTTTGCTTCTTTAATCTGCTTAATAATTGTTTTTAGCCGCTCTCTTTCGGCTTCGTTTTCGATACGTTGAGAAATACCAATATGCTCACCAAAAGGCATATACACCAAAAATCGTGATGGGATTGATAAATCGGTCGTGAGTCTAGCCCCTTTGCTACCTAACATATCTTTGACAACTTGAACAGTAATCATTTGTCCTTCGTGGACTAACTCAGCAATGCTTTGCTCTGCGTTTATATCTTTTTGACTACTACTAATAATATCGTTGGCATGAAGAAAGGCAGTTCTTGATAAGCCAATTTCAACAAAAGCCGCTTGCATACCTGGCAAAACCCGCACTACCTTACCTTTGTAGATATTACTTACCAAACCTCGCTTGGCAGTACGCTCTACAAATAACTCTTGTACCACTCCATTTTCGACCAATGCCACACGGCACTCCATGGGGGTGACGTTAATTAATATTTCTTCTGACATAATTTTTTCTACAAAAAACAAAGGGTTGACATTGTGCCAACCCCCTGTTTGTTTATCACATCAACGTCCAAGCAAGCGTTGTATTTCTCTTATTTAAACGACTTACTCATGATAAGGCGAGCTGCTTGAGACGATAAGCCATCAGCCTCTTCGATGGATGCATCAACACCAATATTTAGACCATCAACATTGATAAAGTTTAGACCTGCGGTGGCACGCAATAATGTTTTGCCCGCCTCTGCCGCTGTTGCCTTTACCATTTGTGAGCCTAATTTGGCATTTACCATTGCTACATCTCCAGACAAGATTTGCTCAGCTTGTAAAGCAAACTTAGGTGCAATATCCCACATAGATTTTTTCCATGTTTGACTCCATGTACCACCTAACATAGCAACCACTTGGTTTTCATCAACATCAGCCACAGTAAGTTTTAATAAGCCATTACCTGCCTCACTAAATCCATCTTGTTGTACTGCATTATAACGTACACCACTGTTGATACTCCAACTACCTGCACCATAACTTGCTGTTAACGCTGCACCTTGGGTACTGGTCTTAATATCATTCTGATATGTTTTAAAACTTGCATTGCCGACAACAACATTGCGTTTAACATCAAAATCATATGAGCCGACATTAAGCTCTGCACCTAACATCCAATCATTAACTTTTTTACGTACGGCAACTGCAACATCTTGGCCTTTTGCCATGATATTTGCGTCTTGTGACTCAATATCCGCTTTTGTTACCACCGATAATGTCGCACCCATTTGCCAATCATTGCTGTAAGGTTCACTATCTAAGCTCAACTGAACACCATTGATGGTACGTTTAGCGGCAATGCCATTGCCATCACTATCAATATCAGCCTCTTGATATAAACCTTTCAGTGCAACACCACCTTTTTTGAACACATCGGATAAGGTTTGAGTGTTATGTAAGCGTTGTTGTAAGGCAAGTGCAGCTTGAACATTTTCGGCATAAATTGCGGGACTCATGCTTACCATCGCGGCATTAAGTTGCTGGGCTGTTGATGGCAACAAGGCATTATACAACTGTGCCAAATCGCTATTGCCAATTAAAGCCGATGGGTTATCACGTACTTGCAGCACATCGTCCAAGAACTTGGCTGCACCTGTCGCATTATTAGCATTAGCAACCGTTGAATAGCTTTGTGGAGTGACATACAAACGCACACTATTAGGCGTATAACCAATATCTAAACGTGTACCTGCCGCTAAACCTGAGGTTGGAGCTTTGTATGTTGCAAAAGTCCCGACTACCGCATTAGCTTTAACCACTTCAAATGACTGACCCAATGTAGGTACAAAAGTGTTAGTCGCTGATCCTGTGATACCACGTAATTTAGCATCCAAGGTAGTGCCTGTCGCTGCAATATTATATGTACCAGTGGCGTTCACTTGGTCATAATGGCCTGCACCTGTACCAGCAGTCGCACCGTCAATATCAATCTCTAATGTAGAACCCGTATTTTGATTGACATCACCCGTGACATTTAATATAGCAGGCGAGTTACCAGGAGACAAAGTACCATTCACCACAAGATTGCCCACTAAACTACCAGCCCCACCCAATTTACCACTCGACCCAACGGTAATATTGCTTGTTAACTTGCCATTAACAAACAACAGGCCATTCACTTGAGTAGCATTAGTGGCAATAATGTTACCATCAATATTTAGTTGCCCTGCTAACACATTGACATTAGAAAATGTACCATTACCGATTAAGGACGAGTTTGAGTTAGCTAGGTTCTGTACAAAATCATTAGTACTTATAAAACCATCAGCAAGGGCGACTTGACCCGCTTCAACGGTTAACGCCCCTACTCCTAAGCTACTACCATTAGCCAAAGTGAGTGTACCTGATTTAAGTGTTGTTCCACCCGAATAAGTATTTACACCTGCTAATGTCAAATTACCTGTACCTTGTTTAACCAACGCACCACTACCCGATACAATACCTGCTATGTTGATATTGCTATCAGACTTTAAGTTAGCTGTACCAGTTAATGCCATATTTTGCAAAGAAACATCAGCATTTACTTGCAATGTTGCATTGCTGATTGACAAACTGCCTGTACCTAAATTGGCGGCCTGACTAATCACAACCGTACCTGCATTGATAGCAGTGCCACCTGCATAGTTATTAGTGCCAGCTAATACTAAAGTACCCGTACCTGTTTTATTAAGTTTACCTGTACCATCAATGGCATTTGCTAAGGTTACTGTCGTATCGGCCAATACATTAACTGTGCCATTAGCAGAACCAATATTAAAGTTACGCGCATAACTTTGAGTTGTCATGGACTCAAAAGTACCGCCATTTAACTCTACAACCGCCCCTACAAGACCTAAATTGGCATTTTCGGCAACTTTGACAGTGCCTTGAGTAACCATCGTTTTGGCTTGTGTATTATTTGCAGATAATAACGTTAAAGTCCCTGTGCCTGTTTTAATTAAAGTACCACCTGCGACTTTGGCATTTAATACCAATGCGTTGTTAGAAGTATCGGCAGTCGCCATACCTATAATATCAATATCGTGATTCAACGCCACAGAGGCTAAATTAGCCATCAAAGTTGTATTGTTTAAAATTAACTTATTAGAGGCTGCACCTAAGTTAGCATCGCTAGAAAGCCCTAAAGTACCGCCAGATACAGATAGATTACCCACAAAGGTATTTGTCCCTTGCAGATTAAGTGTGCCAGTACCATCTTTTACTAAGCTACCTGAACCACTGATAACACCTGTCAAACTGCTGTCAAAGCTGCCACTATGAATGTCAACTTCCCCATTAACTTCAATGGCATTGGCAACCGAGACACCTTTGCTAATGCCTAAACTTAATTCGGTATCTTTGGCAAACGTGGCTGCGCCTGTTCCTAAAGCCGTATTAGCATCTAACGCTACTTTACCTGCAGTAACTTGTGTACCACCTGCGTAGCTGTTAGCACCTGTCAGACTTAATAAGCCAGCACCATCTTTTACTAAGCTACCTGTACCACTGATAACACCTGTCAAACTGCTGTCAAAGTCGTTGCTTTGTTTAATGATGCCATCTGTTGTAATCGCATTGGCAACCGAGATACCTTTGCTAATACCTAAACTTAATTCGGTATCTTTGGCAAACGTGGCTGCGCCTGAACCTAAAGCCGTATTAGCATCTAACGCTACTTTACCTGCGTTAACTTGTGTTCCACCTGCGTAGCTGTTAGCACCTGTCAGACTTAATAAGCCAGCACCATCTTTTACTAAGCTACCTGAACCACTGATAACACCTGTCAAACTGCTGTCAAAGTCGTTGCTTTGTTTAATGATGCCATCTGTTGTAATCGCATTGGCAACCGAGATACCTTTGCTAATACCTAAACTTAATTCGGTATCTTTGGCAAACGTGGCTGCGCCTGTTCCTAAAGCCTATTAGCATCTAACGCTACTTTACCTGCGTTAACTTGTGTTCCACCTGCGTAGCTGTTAGCACCTGTAAGATTGAGTTGGCCTGCACCATCTTTTACTAAGCTACCTGTACCACTGATAACACCTGTCAAACTGCTGTCAAAGCTGCCACTATGAATGTCAACTTCACCATTAACTTCAATAGCATTGGCAACCGAGATACCTTTGCTAATACCTAAACTTAATTCGGTATCTTTGGCAAACGTGGCTGAACCTACACCTAAAGCCGTATTAGCATCTAACGCTACTTTACCTGCGTTAACTTGTGTTCCACCTGCGT
This sequence comes from Moraxellaceae bacterium, assembly GCA_024234595.1. Classification (GTDB taxonomy): domain Bacteria; phylum Pseudomonadota; class Gammaproteobacteria; order Pseudomonadales; family Moraxellaceae; genus Agitococcus. Next base: position 74,295 of record JACKNZ010000007.1, read on the forward strand.
AGCTGTTAGCACCTGTAAGATTGAGTTGGCCTGCACCATCTTTTACTAAGCTACCTGTACCACTGATAACACCTGTCAAACTGCTGTCAAAGCTGCCACTATGAATGTCAACTTCCCCATTAACTTCAATGGCATTGGCAACCGAGACACCTTTGCTAATGCCTAAACTTAATTCGGTATCTTTGGCAAACGTGGCTGCGCCTGTTCCTAAAGCCGTATTAGCATCTAACGCTACTTTACCTGCAGTAACTTGTGTACCACCTGCGTAGCTGTTAGCACCTGTAAGGTTGAGTTGACCTGCACCATCTTTTACTAAGCTACCTGAACCACTGATAACACCTGTCAAACTGCTGTTAAAGCTGCCACTATGAATGTCAACTTCACCTTTAACCTCAATCGCATTGGCAACCGAGATACCTTTGCTAATACCTAAACTTAATTCGGTATCTTTGGCAAACGTGGCTGAACCTGTTCCTAACGCACTATTAGCATCTAACGCTACTTTACCTGCAGTAACTTGTGTACCACCTGCGTAGCTGTTAGCACCTGTCAGACTTAATAAGCCAGCACCATCTTTTACTAAGCTACCTGAACCACTGATAACACCTGTCAAACTGCTGTCAAAGTCGTTGCTTTGTTTAATGATGCCATCTGTTGTAATCGCATTGGCAACCGAGACACCTTTGCTAATACCTAAACTTAATTCGGTATCTTTGGCAAACGTGGCTGAACCTGTTCCTAACGCACTATTAGCATCTAACGCTACTTTACCTGCAGTAACTTGTGTACCACCTGCGTAGCTGTTAGCACCTGTAAGATTGAGTTGGCCTGCACCATCTTTTACTAAGCTACCTGTACCACTGATAACACCTGTCAAACTGCTGTCAAAGTCGTTGCTTTGTTTAATGATGCCATCTGTTGTAATCGCATTGGCAACCGAGATACCTTTGCTAATACCTAAACTTAATTCGGTATCTTTGGCAAACGTGGCTGCGCCTGTTCCTAAAGCCGTATTAGCATCTAACGCTACTTTACCTGCAGTAACTTGTGTACCACCTGCGTAGCTGTTAGCACCTGTAAGATTGAGTTGGCCTGCACCATCTTTTACTAAGCTACCTGTACCACTGATAACACCTGTCAAACTGCTGTCAAAGCTGCCACTATGAATGTCAACTTCACCATTAACTTCAATAGCATTGGCAACCGAGAGGCCTTTAGTGATACCTAAACTTAATTCGGTATCTTTGGCAAACGTGGCTGAACCTACACCTAAAGCCGTATTAGCATCTAACGCTACTTTACCTGCAGTAACTTGTGTACCACCTGCGTAGCTGTTAGCACCTGTAAGGTTGAGTTGACCTGCACCATCTTTTACTAAGCTACCTGTACCACTGATAACACCTGTCAAACTGCTGTCAAAGTCGTTGCTTTGTTTAATGATGCCATCTGTTGTAATCGCATTGGCAACCGAGATACCTTTGCTAATACCTAAACTTAATTCGGTATCTTTGGCAAACGTGGCTGCGCCTGATCCTAAAGCCGTATTAGCATCTAACGCTACTTTACCTGCGTTAACTTGTGTTCCACCTGCGTAGCTGTTAGCACCTGTCAGACTTAATAAGCCAGCACCATCTTTTACTAAGCTACCTGAACCACTGATAACACCTGTCAAACTGCTGTCAAAGTCGTTGCTTTGTTTAATGATGCCATCTGTTGTAATCGCATTGGCAACCGAGATACCTTTGCTAATACCTAAACTTAATTCGGTATCTTTGGCAAACGTGGCTGCGCCTGTTCCTAAGGCACTATTAGCATCTAACGCTACTTTACCTGCGTTAACTTGTGTTCCACCTGCGTAGCTGTTAGCACCTGTAAGATTGAGTTGGCCTGCACCATCTTTTACTAAGCTACCTGTACCACTGATAACACCTGTCAAACTGCTGTCAAAGTCGTTGCTTTGTTTAATGATGCCATCTGTTGTAATCGCATTGGCAACCGAGATACCTTTGCTAATACCTAAACTTAATTCGGTATCTTTGGCAAACGTGGCTGCGCCTGTTCCTAAGGCACTATTAGCATCTAACGCTACTTTACCTGCGTTAACTTGTGTTCCACCTGCGTAGCTGTTAGCACCTGTCAGACTTAATAAGCCAGCACCATCTTTTACTAAGCTACCTGTACCACTGATAACACCTGTCAAACTGCTGTCAAAGTCGTTGCTTTGTTTAATGATGCCATCTGTTGTAATCGCATTGGCAACCGAGATACCTTTGCTAATACCTAAACTTAATTCGGTATCTTTGGCAAACGTGGCTGCGCCTGTTCCTAAGGCACTATTAGCATCTAACGCTACTTTACCTGCGTTAACTTGTGTTCCACCTGCGTAGCTGTTAGCACCTGTAAGATTGAGTTGGCCTGCACCATCTTTTACTAAGCTACCTGTACCACTGATAACACCTGTCAAACTGCTGTCAAAGTCGTTGCTTTGTTTAATGATGCCATCTGTTGTAATCGCATTGGCAACCGAGATACCTTTGCTAATACCTAAACTTAATTCGGTATCTTTGGCAAACGTGGCTGAACCTACACCTAAAGCCGTATTAGCATCTAACGCTACTTTACCTGCGTTAACTTGTGTTCCACCTGCGTAGCTGTTAGCACCTGTAAGATTGAGTTGGCCTGCACCATCTTTTACTAAGCTACCTGTACCACTGATAACACCTGTCAAACTGCTGTCAAAGTCGTTGCTTTGTTTAATGATGCCATCTGTTGTAATCGCATTGGCAACCGAGATACCTTTGCTAATACCTAAACTTAATTCGGTATCTTTGGCAAACGTGGCTGCGCCTGAACCTAAAGCCGTATTAGCATCTAACGCTACTTTACCTGCAGTAACTTGTGTACCACCTGCGTAGCTGTTAGCACCTGTAAGATTGAGTTGGCCTGCACCATCTTTTACTAAGCTACCTGTACCACTGATAACACCTGTCAAACTGCTGTCAAAGTCGTTGCTTTGTTTAATGATGCCATCTGTTGTAATCGCATTGGCAACCGAGATACCTTTGCTAATACCTAAACTTAATTCGGTATCTTTGGCAAACGTGGCTGCGCCTGAACCTAAAGCCGTATTAGCATCTAACGCTACTTTACCTGCGTTAACTTGTGTTCCACCTGCGTAGCTGTTAGCACCTGTCAGACTTAATAAGCCAGCACCATCTTTTACTAAGCTACCTGTACCACTGATAACACCTGTCAAACTGCTGTCAAAGTCGTTGCTTTGTTTAATGATGCCATCTGTTGTAATCGCATTGGCAACCGAGATACCTTTGCTAATACCTAAACTTAATTCGGTATCTTTGGCAAACGTGGCTGAACCTGAACCTAAAGCCGTATTAGCATCTAACGCTACTTTAGTTAACGATGCTTACTATAATCTGCCTGTTTTAACTGCCTTTGACTCGCTGCTACCTGTCACGGTATTAACTTGCTGTGTTCCTAGGATCTAACATTACCATTTAGCCGTAGCTCATTGCCTACTTCCTGCTACCTGTTGCCATCTTGCTATGACTAGTACCTTCTCAATGTCAGTACAGCCGTATTAACACGATAACGTAGACCTGCACCTTCTTTACTAACTTCCAGAACCACTAATACCTCCAAACTGCTGCTACTACCTTTCGAATCGTCGTTGGCCTGTTAAATTTACACCACCTTTGCGTGCTGCACATCAATCTCCCAAATTATGCTGAACCGCATCCTGTACAGTTTGGCAATTTGTGCCTTATTTTAAGTTTCACCTTTAATTAACGCACTAGCATCATCTTGCTGCTACGCCTGTTGTATCAATCGCCCTGTACCTGCTAAGGTCACTTACGTTCAATGATATCACCATTTATAATAACTACCAGTCCACCTGCTTACCGTTGCATTTTTATGGCTAAGTCATTAATAGTACCGCCTTCTAGCTGTTGCTTTTAAGGTGCCTGCCATCTTTTACGACTACCTTTACCACTCCACCTCTAAACTGCTTCAAGCACTATGAATTCTCCCTTGCATTGGCAACCGAGATACCTTTGTAATACCTAAACTTAATTCGGTATCTTTGGCAAACGTGGCTGCGCCTGTTCCTAAAGCCGTATTAGCATCTAACGCTACTTTACCTGCAGTAACTTGTGTTCCACCTGCGTAGCTGTTAGCACCTGTAAGATTGAGTTGGCCTGCACCATCTTTTACTAAGCTACCTGAACCACTGATAACACCTGTCAAACTGCTGTTAAAGCTGCCACTATGAATGTCAACTTCACCTTTAACCTCAATCGCATTGGCAACCGAGACACCTTTGCTAATACCTAAACTTAATTCGGTATCTTTGGCAAACGTGGCTGAACCTACACCTAAAGCCGTATTAGCATCTAACGCTACTTTACCTGCGTTAACTTGTGTTCCACCTGCGTAGCTGTTAGCACCTGTAAGATTGAGTTGGCCTGCACCATCTTTTACTAAGCTACCTGTACCACTGATAACACCTGTCAAACTGCTGTCAAAGTCGTTGCTTTGTTTAATGATGCCATCTGTTGTAATCGCATTGGCAACCGAGATACCTTTGCTAATACCTAAACTTAATTCGGTATCTTTGGCAAACGTGGCTGCGCCTACACCTAAAGCCGTATTAGCATCTAACGCTACTTTACCTGCAGTAACTTGTGTTCCACCTGCGTAGCTGTTAGCACCTGTCAGACTTAATAAGCCAGCACCATCTTTTACTAAGCTACCTGAACCACTGATAACACCTGTCAAACTGCTGTCAAAGTCGTTGCTTTGTTTAATGATGCCATCTGTTGTAATCGCATTGGCAACCGAGATACCTTTGCTAATACCTAAACTTAATTCGGTATCTTTGGCAAACGTGGCTGCGCCTGTTCCTAAGGCACTATTAGCATCTAACGCTACTTTACCTGCGTTAACTTGTGTTCCACCTGCGTAGCTGTTAGCACCTGTCAGACTTAATAAGCCAGCACCATCTTTTACTAAGCTACCTGAACCACTGATAACACCTGTCAAACTGCTGTCAAGTGCACATGAATGTCGCTCCATTACTTCATCATTGGCAACCTTTAGTGATACCAAACAACTCGTATCTTGGAACGTGGCTGAACCGTTCGGCGCATTGGCTGCTAAGGTAACGTTACCTCTTTAATCGCCGTTACCACTATAACTATTAGCTCGGTAATTCTTAAAGTGCCTGTATGTTTAACGAGTTGACCTGACCCATTGACTGCTTTGTCTAAGCTGCTGGTCTTTACAAACCGTGGCAATATGTTACGTCGGTACGACTAAGCGCAACACCTCTGTTAAGGCTAAGTGGCATCTTGATGGTAACAGCGTACCTGCACCTATTTATTATCATTGTTAATGGCTATGCCGCCTCAATGGTGTCACCTGCGTAGCTATTGGCACTATTGAGAGTTAAGGTACCTGCACCTGTTTTAACTAAGGTCGCTGAACCACTGACCTCTTTGACTAGGCTGCTGCTACCTGTCACGGTATTAACCGTTGCTGTGGTTCCCGCTAAAGCTAGGGTACGATCAACATTAACATTACCATTTAAAGCCAAGGTAGCTTCATTGCCAATAACAACACCTGTACCTGCTTTACCTAAGTTGCCATCTTGGCTAATGACTAAGGTACCTTCGTCAATGTCAGTACCACCTGCATACGTATTAACACCCGATAACGTTAAGCTACCTGCACCTTCTTTAACTAACTTCGCAGAACCACTAATCACCTCACTTAAACTGCTGCTACTACCTTCTTTCGTGGTTTCAATCGTGGCCGTTGTGCCTGTTAAATTTAATTTACGCGCAGCCGCTACATTACCTGTTAAAGCTAAGGTAGCTGCATCATCAATCACAACGTCAACACCAAATTTACTTGCTTTAGCTCCTAAACTCGCATCGCTGCTAATCTCTAAGGTGCCTTTGGCAATTTGAGTGCCGCCTGCATACGTATTCGCTGTGCTTAAGGTTAAGGTGCCGTCACCTGTTTTAATTAACTTGGCCGACCCACTTACCGCATCATCTATGCTGCTATCGCCTGTTGTATCAATCGTAGCCGCTGTACCTGCTAAGGTCACTTTACGTTCAATGGCAATATCACCATTTAATAATAACGTGGCGTTACTTACAGTCACACCTGTTTCTGCTTTACCTAAGTTGGCATTTTGACTAATGGCTAAGGTACCCTCATTAACGATAGTACCGCCTTCGTAGCTGTTGCTGCCTTTTAAGGTTAAGGTGCCTGTGCCATCTTTTACAAGACTACCTTTACCACTCACTACACCGTCTAAACTGCTATCAAAGCTACCACTATGAACTTTAACTTCACCATCTACTTGTACCGCATTAGCAACCGATAATCCTTTAGTAATACCTAAACTTAATTCGGTATCTTTGGCAAACGTGGCTGCGCCTGTTCCTAAAGCCGTATTAGCATCTAACGCTACTTTACCTGCAGTAACTTGTGTACCACCTGCGTAGCTGTTAGCACCTGTAAGATTGAGTTGGCCTGCACCATCTTTTACTAAGCTACCTGAACCACTGATAACACCTGTCAAACTGCTGTTAAAGCTGCCACTATGAATGTCAACTTCACCTTTAACCTCAATCGCATTGGCAACCGAGACACCTTTGCTAATACCTAAACTTAATTCGGTATCTTTGGCAAACGTGGCTGAACCTGTTCCTAAGGCACTATTAGCATCTAACGCTACTTTACCTGCGTTAACTTGTGTTCCACCTGCGTAGCTGTTAGCACCTGTAAGATTGAGTTGGCCTGCACCATCTTTTACTAAGCTACCTGTACCACTGATAACACCTGTCAAACTGCTGTCAAAGCTGCCACTATGAATGTCAACTTCACCATTAACTTCAATAGCATTGGCAACCGAGAGGCCTTTAGTGATACCTAAACTTAATTCGGTATCTTTGGCAAACGTGGCTGAACCTACACCTAAAGCCGTATTAGCATCTAACGCTACTTTACCTGCGTTAACTTGTGTTCCACCTGCGTAGCTGTTAGCACCTGTAAGATTGAGTTGGCCAGCACCATCTTTTACTAAGCTACCTGAACCACTGATAACACCTGTCAAACTGCTGTCAAAGTCGTTGCTTTGTTTAATGATGCCATCTGTTGTAATCGCATTGGCAACCGAGATACCTTTGCTAATACCTAAACTTAATTCGGTATCTTTGGCAAACGTGGCTGCGCCTGTTCCTAAGGCACTATTAGCATCTAACGCTACTTTACCTGCGTTAACTTGTGTTCCACCTGCGTAGCTGTTAGCACCTGTAAGATTGAGTTGGCCTGCACCATCTTTTACTAAGCTACCTGTACCACTGATAACACCTGTCAAACTGCTGTCAAAGATGCCACTATGAATGTCAACTTCACCATCTACTTGTACATCATTAGCAACCAAGACACCTTTGCTAATACCTAAACTTAATTCGGTATCTTTGGCAAACGTGGCTGCACCCGTTCCTAAGGCTGCATTGGCTGCTAAGGTAACGTTACCCTCTTTAATCGCCGTTCCACCACTATAACTATTAGCTTGGGTAAGTTCTAAAGTGCCTGTACCTGTTTTAACGAGTTGACCTGACCCATTGACTGCTTTGTCTAAGCTGCTGTTGCTGTCTTTAGCAGTGTCAACCGTGGCAATACCTGTTACGTCGAGTGTACGACTAAGCGCAACACTCTCTGTTAAGGCTAAGGTGGCATCTTTGATGGTAACAGCGGTACCTGCACCTAATTTATTATCATTGTTAATGGCTAAGGTGCCGCCCTCAATGTGGGTGTCACCTGCGTAGCTATTGGCACTATTGAGAGTTAAGGTACCTGCACCTGTTTTAACTAAGGTCGCTGAACCACTGACCTCTTTGACTAGGCTGCTGCTACCTGTCACGGTATTAACCGTTGCTGTGGTTCCCGCTAAAGCTAGGGTACGATCAACATTAACATTACCATTTAAAGCCAAGGTAGCTTCATTGCCAATAACAACACCTGTACCTGCTTTACCTAAGTTGCCATCTTGGCTAATGACTAAGGTACCTTCGTCAATGTCAGTACCACCTGCATACGTATTAACACCCGATAACGTTAAGCTACCTGCACCTTCTTTAACTAACTTCGCAGAACCACTAATCACCTCACTTAAACTGCTGCTACTACCTTCTTTCGTGGTTTCAATCGTGGCCGTTGTGCCTGTTAAATTTAATTTACGCGCAGCCGCTACATTACCTGTTAAAGCTAAGGTAGCTGCATCATCAATCACAACGTCAACACCAAATTTACTTGCTTTAGCTCCTAAACTCGCATCGCTGCTAATCTCTAAGGTGCCTTTGGCAATTTGAGTGCCGCCTGCATACGTATTCGCTGTGCTTAAGGTTAAGGTGCCGTCACCTGTTTTAATTAACTTGGCCGACCCACTTACCGCATCATCTATGCTGCTATCGCCTGTTGTATCAATCGTAGCCGCTGTACCTGCTAAGGTCACTTTACGTTCAATGGCAATATCACCATTTAATAATAACGTGGCGTTACTTACAGTCACACCTGTTTCTGCTTTACCTAAGTTAGCATTTTGGCTGATGGCTAAAGTGCCTGCATTAACTACCGTACCACCCTCATAACTGTTGGTACCTGTTAAGGTTAAGCGGCCTGTCCCGTCTTTAACAACACTACCTACACCACTAATAACCCCATCTAAACTGCTATCAAAGCTACCACTATGAACTTTAACAGCACCATCTACTTGTACCGCATTAGCAACCGATAATCCTTTAGTAATACCTAAACTTAATTCGGTATCTTTGGCAAACGTGGCTGCGCCTGTTCCTAAAGCCGTATTAGCATCTAACGCTACTTTACCTGCAGTAACTTGTGTACCACCTGCGTAGCTGTTAGCACCTGTAAGGTTGAGTTGACCTGCACCATCTTTTACTAAGCTACCTGAACCACTGATAACACCTGTCAAACTGCTGTTAAAGCTACCACTATGAATGTCAACTTCACCTTTAACCTCAATCGCATTGGCAACCGAGAGGCCTTGCTCAATACCCGTATCAAGTAATACTTTTTTATTAACATCTAAGGTTAATTCGGTGTCTTTGGCAAAGATGGCTTTACCTGTTCCTAACGCACTATCGGCATTTAATGCTACTTTACCTGCTTGAACGTTAGTACCACCGCTATAGGTGTTATCCCCTGTTAAGGTTAAGGTGCCTGTACCCATATCGACACCATCAACACGACCACCCACTTTAACAAGACTACCTGTACCACTAATAACGCCATTTAAGGTGTTATCAAAGGTTTGGCCATCAATGCTTAATGCACCATTTAAACCGATATTATTAGTCGAGTTAGTCGCAGCTAATGTGGTCAGTTTAACTGTTTCAAAAACAGCCTTACCTACGCCTAGCGCATTGTCTTTACTAACAAAAACAGCACCTTCACTAATAGTTAAGGTACCTTTATAGTCTTTGTTATCTTTGTTTAGTATTAAGTTGCCAGTACCTTGCTTGGTAATACCTGTGTTCGCTTCAGTAGTCTGCTTACCTAATGTTGAGTTAAGCGTACCGAGAGTTACATTAAACTCGTTAACGTCTAACACATTACCAGTACCTTCAACACCCATATTGCGCATACTAATATTTCGTATAGCGTCACTTTCATCTTGCACAACTTGACCTTGCACACCTTGTATATCTAAGGTTGCGCCTCCTGCAAAGTTCAATTTACCTGTGCTCTTTCCTAGGTCAGCATCATTACCAATAATGACATTAGTATTTTTTAAGATGGTGCCATTATGTTGATTAACATTAACAACAGTATCAGGGTCGGTTGTTTCATCTATTTTGGCTTTTAAATTAAAACCTCCACCTTCCAACGTAACCGCATAATTCCCTTGCAAACGATTTAAGCCAACAGTACTGGCACCAATATTTTTAATAGTGCTATCTTGGTTTAACTGCACATCACGATTTAACGTAGTGACACCATCGGTTTGTAAGGTTCCGCCATTTAAAATAACGTTGGTGTCTTTTTTACCTAAACTATCATCTTTGGTAATAGTTAAAGTACCTTTATCAATCGAAACACCGCCAGTAAACTCCGTGTTTGTGCCTGATAGTGTTAATTGCCCTTCGCCTTCTTTAACAAACAAACCTTGTCCTTTAAAAGCCACTTCTAGGGTACTGCTAGTATCTTTTGTGGTGTTTATTGCACCGCGCGCACCTGTAATATCAATAGAATCGGTAGATGCTCCACCACCAATTGTTATGTCGTTTAATAGAGTTAAACCACCGCCAGCCAGCTCAACCAGTACTTTTCCACCTAAGTTTTTAGCCTCACTAATGGCTAAATTACCTTCTTTGATGGTTGTTTTGCCTTTGTAGTTGGTGTTAGTGCCACTTAGCTCTAAAGTACCCGTGCCTTCTTTAATAATACCTACCGTATTAGCATCGTTACTTAACATACCGTCTAAAACAACATTAGCACCCGTAGCACTTAGTGTTACTTGCGAACCATTAGCCCCCTTTAAGGCAATATTTTTATTTAACGTTATTGTGCTAGGTTGTTGGTTTGCCTCAAGCACAACATTAACACTCAATGCTGCATTAGCATTAAGCTCAACATTAGTATTTACGCCTAAGGCAGCAGCATTATTAATAGCAACCTTACCTTCTTTGATAATAGTTTCGCCTGCGTAAGTATTAGTACCATTAAGTATTAAACTACCTGCACCTGTTTTGGTAAGAGAAGCAGCACCCGAAACGGTATCAGTGAGTGTTAAAGATGTATTTTGGGGTGTGGTTAATGGGTTAATTTGTGGGGTGGACAGTGTGACATTACCACTAACCAGCTCGACTTTATTAGCTAAAGTAACATCGGCTCCACTTTGCAAAGTTGTGCCATTTTGTAATTTTACATTGCCTGTGCCTAAGGCTTTATTATTGGCAGCAGTCACTGTACCTTGTTGTATATCTGTATTGCCACTATATAAGTTTTCGGCGTTTAGGCTAATTTCGCCCGCACCTGTTTTAACAAGGCTGCCTGTTCTGTATTGAACCGTTAAATCATTACCAGGGTCTGTATTATAGTCGGCATCTTTAACAGCCTTATTAAAGACCGATTTAGTGTCTTTATCTGCGTTAATGGTTGTTTGACCATTTAACTTAAATTGGTTATCAAAAGTCGCATTACCTGTAATATGCAAATTAGAATCAGCGGCATTATTTGCTACGCCCTGATTAAACTCAACATTGCCTGTACCTAAATTTTGTTTAACTTCAATGTTGCCCTGCACCAATAAATTACCAGCAAAGGCACTGCTATCACCATTGAAAGCAAGGGTTTTGGCGCCTTTATCAACCTTTAAGGTTGCTTTACCTGTACCTGTTAATCCACGAATACTTAGGTCTTCATCTTGCCGTAATGTAGCACCATTAATGCCATCACCCACGGTAATACCATGTGCCAAATCAAGCTTAGTATTTGCATCAGTAGTATCTAATGTAGTGCCATCTTTTAGAGTAAGCTGTGCTGCGTCTGCCCCTAAGTTTTGGTTGGCATCAATTTTTAATGTGCCAGACTCAACCGTAATGCCACTGACAGTATTATTTCCTTTAAGCGTCAATGTACCATCATGTGTAAATACAGTTTGACCATATTGGTCTTTAACTATGTTACCATTTGCATCTTTTTTAGCTGTGCCTGTTTGCGTTAATGTGCCATCACCACTAATATCTGTTTCTATGGTAAGGTCGAACGCACCAATATCTAGACCACCACCCTCTTGCCCTACTTTAAGCAAGCGAGATGCTGCATCACCCTTTTTAAAACTCACCGCATCTGCTGCACCAAGCTGTAACGTACCACCATTTAAGGTAATATCCGTTGATTGCAAACCTAAATTACTATCTTTATTAACAGCTAACACACCACCTTTAATTTGTGTACCACCTGCATAAAGATTATCTGCTGACAATACTAAGGTGCCTTCACCTGCTTTAACAAAAGCACCATTGCCTTGTATTTTGCTTGTCACAGTGACTTCGGTTTTATTGCCTGAAGCATCTAACGCGGTATCAATCCCACCTGTGCTATTAATAATAATTTCTTTATCAAAAATTAAACTTGCATTAGTACGCAAGTTACCACCATCTAAAAATAATTTACCTTGTGCTAAATTATCCTTACCCGTAACACCCAAAGTTCCCTCTTGGATAATGGTATTACCTTTAAAATTAGTATTATCTTTGGTTAAATTTAATGTACCTGTACCCGATTTAGTAAAATCGGCAGATAATACCCCTGCATCTAATGACAATGTACCACTTAAGGTCGCGGTATTTGTACCTGCGACAGCAACAGTACCTCCCTTTTCTGTAAGTACAATTTGACGCCCCAAGGTTGCATCTTTGGCAATCGCTAAAGTTGCACCATCGATTAACACTTGCGTATTTGCTTTACCTAAAGAACCATCAGTACTTACTTCTAATGTGCCGTCTTTAATACGCACACCGCCTTCGAAGTTATTTTTTTCATTAGTCAAAGAAAACTTACCAGCACCCGACTTCACTAATTGGCCAGCACCACTCACAACACCCGATAAAGTAACATTATTGCTAACATTATCAATAGTGCCATTACTGCTGGTAATCACTGCATTTTTATCAAGTGTAACATCCGCATTACCTACAACCTGCAACGAACCACCATCTAGGGTGAGTTGACCTCCTACCCCTAAGCCTTGCGTGGAATTAATTTGTATTTTTCCCTGACTAATCGTTGTATTACCCGTAAAGGCTTGGTTATTTAAGTCAGTTAATACTAAAGTACCACTTCCTTGTTTCGTCAAAGCACCCGACCCTGAAAGTGCACCCGTTTTAATGGTTGCACCTGTGGTATCAATCGTTCCTCCCGCGCCTTGCAATGTCACTGCACCTAAGTCAACACCCGTAGCCACGGCCTGATTAATGCGTAACTCACCACCCGCCAAGTTTACAGCCACTGCCGCGCCAAAATCTTTGGCAGCATTATCAATCTCTAAAACACCCGCCTTTACACTCACACCCGCCACAGAATTCTTTTTAAATTCGCTTGCAACTTCGTTAGAAGTATTTCGATAACTACCTGAATGTAAATCAAGCACCAGTGTGCCTTCACCCTCTTTTGTCAGTACACCTTTTCCCTCTACCAAACCAGAGAGTGTGGTGGTGTTAGCCGCACCACTCACATCGACTGTTGCCCCTGCATTACCAATGACCACATAACGATCTGAATCAACGCCCTGTGTTGTTTTGAGTGTGCCTCCATCTATTTGCACATTACCTAGTTTCCATTTATATTGGTCCTCTTCATCGGTTTGCACGCCAATCCTTTCAGGCTTTTTACCCAGTTGAGCGTCATTACCAACCGCCAATACACCACCATTAATGACGGTATTACCGACAACCGCCACAGTTTTTCCATCCGCGTCAATCGCTGTACCCACATCATAGTCATTCGTTGTATTTGTGAGTGTGAGTGTGCCGCCACCCGTTTTTACTAATCGTCCACTGCCTGTTACCTGACCATTCACGGTTACGTCATGACCTGCGGTATTGATAGAGCCACCTGCTGTCCCTACAGTGGTGATGCTATTAGCAATCGTCATATCATTATTGGTTTGCAATGTGCCTTTTTTGATTTCTACATTGCCTCCACCCAAAGAGGTTATGCCATTTCCATCTTGGTCTTTAACAACCAAAATACCACCGTTAATAACAGTCTTCGTTTGTTGGTTATTTTCATTATCTAATGTTAAAGAGCCATTACCTACTTTTTCTAACGTGCCACTAACAATTTGCCCCTGAAGAACACTGTTATTGCCACCTGCATCAACTTTACCTTGACCTGTAATCGCTACATCCTGAGTAACCGTAATACCTTGATTGGTTTTTAATGTTGCATTATTAAGAATATTTACCGTGGTATTCGTTCCTAAACTACCACTACGACTAATCGCTAATGTTCCTTCTTGAACTGTTGTATTACCTTGATACGCATTATCAGCAGTTAACGACAGTGTACCCGCACCACTTTTAGTTAAACCACCAGCACCACTCACCGTCGAAGTCACCTGAGTGATATTTTCGGCACCTGTGGTGCTAATTGTTGCATCACCTGACAACGTCATGTTTTGTGTCAATGCGGTCGACTTTTGAGTATCTAAGGTGGCTCCACCGCTTAGAGTAACTCCACCATCACCCAAACTAGCCGCACGCGCAACACTTAATGTGCCACCTTGCACTTCTGTACCGCCCTGATAAGTATTGTTATTTGTCAGAGATAGCGTGCCTGCACCCTGTTTAATTAACTGAACATTTTGCCCTGCATCAGACACTACGCCCGTTATTTCGGTAGCAACATTAACTGTATTATCTGTAGCCGTAAGAACCACATTATTAGTTTCTGTAGGCGAAGCCACTTGTGATGCATCTATCGCCATAGCAACAGGTGATGTTAATGCTACGGTAACGGCTAATGTCAAAGGACTAATTGTAAATGGGGGACGACGCATATTTATCTCCTTGCTAACTTTTGGGCAGCTAGTTTTATTATGTCATCTAGCCGTCAAAGCTTGTAATTGTAAAATCAGGGGGTTAAAACCAAATAAAACTGGGTCGATAATAGCATATAATTTTGTAATAGCATTAGGTAATTTATTGTTTGCTAACTGTGAACTACTACCATAAAAAATTAAGCTATTTTGTTGAAAAAATAGGCTTTTATTAAAAAATTATACCTTGACACCAAATTCTCTTAACATCATAGCTGTTTCAGTCAGTGGCAAGCCAACAACATTGCTATAACTGCCGTCAATTTTTTGGACAAATATCGCGCCTTTACCTTGTATGCCATAACCACCAGCTTTGTCTTGCGGTTCACCTGTTTGCCAATAGTCAAGCATCTCTTGTTCGCTCAACGCTCTAAAATAGACATCCGTTGCCACAATTTGTGTTTTTTGTTGATGATGACTTGCTACGGTCACTCCTGTTAATACGCGATGCTTTTGTCCACTTAGGCTACGCCATATAGCCAATGCTTGTGTAAGGCTTTGTGGCTTACCGATAATATGACTATCTAATACGACCGTCGTATCAGCGGCAATCACCCAAGCATCACGCTGTTGACCCAATGATACCAGTCCTGCTTGTGCCTTGCTCAAGGCTAATCGTGCGACATATTCGTGAGCCGTTTCTGCTTCTAATAAAGATTCATCAACATCTATGGATAAACATTCAAATTGCAAACCAATCTGTTGCAATAACTCTTTACGTCTTGGTGAGGTTGAGGCCAAATAAAGCATATAATTTTCTACCGTAAATAACTGTTTTGCCATCTCACTAAGGCATCTAATAATAATGGCCATGCTAAGAAAGAAGTCGCAACCGTGATGAGATAATTGAATGATTGTGCAACGCTTAACTCACCAAACAACAACCATATAGCTAGACGCAAAACGATTGCTATGAGCAATAAAAACATCACTAAGACTGTTTTTTCCACGCCATTAAACATCATATAGTTGCGCCCTAAACGCCGACTTAAATAGACAACTACCGCACAGGATATGCCGTAACTCCCTAACAAACTGCCTGTACTTAAGTCCCAAAGCAATCCAATGCCAAAAGCAATCCATACCCCTATGTATTGAGGGTAATATAACGACCAAAAAACTAGCCACAAGGCCAACCAATCTGGTCGAAAATAACGCCATTCCAACACAATTGGCCAAAACGACAATAACAGAATGGTGGCTAAACTCAAGGCCATTGCTCGATAGATTGCAAGTCCTTTGGTATTCATTTGGCACTATCTTGATTAGGTATAGTGGGCAGCATTTCGATTTTGATGGGTGGCAATGCGGCTTGTTTAAATAACACTATCACATGTTGACTACTTTCGAGGTGTGCTAAGGGTTGGGCAAATACTTGCGCAAAGGCTTTGCCCGTTCTTTTGTTTATATCAGAGACTTTGGCAACAGGATAACCAGCTGGGAAATACAAACCAGCTCCCGATGTTTCTAAGATATCACCTTCTTTAACATCCATTGTTTCGGCGGCATATTCGAGCTTTAGGCGTTGAGTATCTCCTGTGCCTTTTAAAATAGCCCCTTGCTGTGTGCGTCGAATCCGCACAGGTAAAGCATGACGACTATCCGAAATTAACATCACCTGTGATAAACGGTGAGTGGACTCAATCACTTGTCCCATCACACCAAAGGCATCTAAGACTGGGTAGCCCACTTTAATTCCTTCACGCAGGCCTTTGTTGAGCATAATGACATGGCGTTGTGGTTGAGGACTAGCTGACAATACTTGAGCATAAATAAAATCATCAGATAAACTCACACCAGAGTCCACTAAAGCACGCAAACGCATATTTTCGGCTTTTAATTCACTCAATTGTTGTAATTGTACTGCCTTTTGCAATAACAAACTTTTGAGTAGCTTATTTTCTTGAACTAATTGCTGTTGTGAGCTCAATGCTTCATCTATTGCTTGATAAATACGCTGAGGATAACTTAATAAACGTAATACTGGCTCAAATAATTGCAGAGCATAGTGACGCACAGGTTCTATTTTTTCAGGATAACGCACATCGACCAACATCACACCAGCCGCTAGCAATATTACCGCCAATAAGCGATAACTTTGGCTAGAAAAGTGCTCAAAACGTCGCTTTTTTTGTTCAAAATGCGCCAAAATAACATCCTTTAACTTTAGGCTTAATGCAAAAATAAGCTGTCATAGGCGATATTGTCTAAAAAAGCTAAGGCTTTACCCATGCCACGAATCACACAACTTTCGGCATCATCGGCAATAATCATAGGCAGTCCCACTTCTTGGCTCAATAATTTGTCTAAATGACGCAGTTTTGCGCCGCCTCCTGTTAAAACAATCCCTCGCTCAGCAATATCTCCCGACAGTTCGGCTGGCATATCCTCTAGGGCATTTTTAATGGCATTGATAATGGTATTTAAGGGGTCTTGTAGTACAGCCGATATTTCTTTGGCGGTCACCTTAATGGCGGTTGGCACACCTGCTGCCAACTGCCGTCCACGAACTTCCATATCTTGGTTTTCATCCTCTGCTAAGACTAAAGCCATACCCAATTCTTGCTTAATATGTTCTGCAGTCGCTTCGCCAATCAAGCAGCCATATTGACGACGAATATAGGTTGCAATGCGCTCATTTAGGGTGTCGCCTGCTATTCGCAAAGAGTCCGAATAGACTGTCCCTAATAAAGAAATCACGCCAATTTCGGTAGTACCAGCACCAATATTCACCACCATTGAGCCGCAAGCTTGGTCTATCGGCAACCCTGCGCCAATGGCGGCCGCCATTGCTTGCTGAATCAAACGTATTTCGTTAGCCCCTGCACCATCTACTGCTTCTTTGACCGCACGATATTCTAATAAGGTCGCTTTGGCAGGCACACTGACCAATATTCGCATATTAGTTTTGACTCGGGTTTTGATGTTGGCCTGACGCAAAAAATATTGTAATAACACTTCGGTCATTTCTAAGTCAGCAATCACCCCATCTTTTAAGGGGCGAATGGCATTCAGACCCATTGGTGTACGTCCAAGCATATCCTTGGCATCCTGACCCACAGCGGCAATATGTCGTCCACCCGAATCATAACTTTGTCTAATTGCTACAACCGTTGGCTGCTGCAACACCACACCGCGTTTGGCAACATAAATGGCGGTATTAGCTGTACCTAAGTCAACAGCCACATCGGTCGAAAACAACTTTAAAATGCGCTTTAACATAAAGACCCTAATTAAGAATGAGTTTGTTACCCAAATGATAAAAAATCTAATTGTCACAAACTTTAACGAAATGCTGTATGTTGAACAAGTCAAGTTAATTAAAATAAAAGCTTGTTTTGTATTTTATCAGTCTGTGATAATTTGCAGGCGTTTAATTTTGACTTAGATAGAAAAAATCATGGCTGTAACTCTTAACGATATTAACAAAATTGCTCACTTAGCGCGTTTAGGCTTAAGTGATGAGGAAAAATCGCGCTATACCGATAGCTTAAATAATATTTTAGGCTTAATTGATGACCTGCAAGCCGTCAATACACAAGGCATTGAGCCTTTAGCTCATGCGGTTGATGTGACTCAACCTTTACGTCCTGATGTAGTGACTGAAACCAATCAACGTGATGCTTATCAAAAAATTGCACCTGCGGTACAAGAAGGTTTGTATTTAGTACCTAAGGTCATTGAATAAGATTCTTTTATGAGTATTTAGCTCCCTCGCCCCCTAGGGGAGAGGGTTGGGGTGAGGGGCATATAAAACCCCACCCTAGCCCTCCCCTTAAAAAGGGAGGGAATTTCATCTTTATTTTTGGCAACCCAAATTAAGGTTTACCATGTTACACACCTATACCTTAGCCGCTCTGCGTGACGGCTTAGCCCGTGGCGATTTTTCTAGCCGCGAGCTAACTCAACATTTTTTACAACGTATTAGCCAATACGATAGCTCACTCAATAGCTTTATTACTGTTTGTGCCGACCAAGCTTTAGGTCAAGCTGATGCCGCCGATGCCGCTCGTGCTCAAGGCACTGCTCATGCCTTAGCAGGCATTCCGATTGCACAAAAAGACATTTTTTGTACCCAAGGCGTAAAAACCACTTGTGCTTCAAAAATGCTCGATAACTTTATTAGTCCTTATAATGCCACGGTGATTAGCAAAAGTGAGGCGGCAGGCTTAGTGATGTTGGGTAAAACCAATATGGATGAGTTTGCGATGGGTTCTTCTAACGAAACCAGTTATTACGGTGGCGTTAAAAATCCTTGGGACTTAACAAAAGTTCCGGGTGGCTCGTCTGGTGGTTCTGCGGCCTCTGTAGCCGCTCGTTTAGCACCTGCCGCAACAGGCACAGATACAGGCGGTTCTATTCGTCAACCTGCGGCATTGTGTAACTTAACAGGTCTAAAACCGACTTATGGCCGTATTTCCCGCTGGGGCATGATTGCCTTCGCCTCTAGTTTAGACCAAGCTGGGCCAATGACCCAAACCGCAGAAGATGCCGCTTTATTAATGAATGTGATGTCTGGCCATGATGCTAAAGACTCAACCAGCATTAACACCGCTGTACCAGACTACACCGCCACCTTAAATCAAGATTTAACAGGTTTACGCATTGGTATTCCCAAACAGTATTTTGGTGAAGGTTTAGATGGCCAAGTTGAACAAGTGGTCAGAGACGCCTTAAAAGAATTAGAAAAACTTGGGGCAATTTTGGTGGATATTGATTTACCCAACACAGGTTTATCTGTACCTGCTTATTATGTGATTGCCCCTGCCGAAGCCTCTAGCAACTTATCGCGTTTTGATGGGGTGCGCTTTGGTTATCGTTGTGAAAATCCTGTTGATTTAACCGATTTATACAAACGCTCTCGTGGTGAAGGTTTTGGTAGTGAAGTCAAACGCCGTATTATGATTGGGACTTATGCTTTATCGGCTGGCTACTATGATGCTTATTATTTACAAGCCCAAAAAGTTCGTCGTTTAATTCAACAAGACTTTGCTAATGCGTTTGCTCAATGTGATGTGATTGCTGGCCCAACCTCACCGTCTGTTGCTTTTGGTTTTGGTGAAAAAAATGCCAACCCGATTGCCATGTATTTATCCGACATTTACACCATCGCCACCAACTTAGCTGGCTTACCTGCGATGAGCATTCCTGCAGGCTTTAGCCAAAAATTACCCGTTGGTTTGCAATTAATTGGTAATTACTGGCAAGAAGCACAATTATTAAATGTTGCCCATCGTTATCAACAAGTGACCACATGGCATAAAGAATTGCCTGAACAATTTGCTTAAGAGGAACATTCTATGTCATGGGAAACTGTGATTGGTTTAGAAATACACGTACAGTTAGCAACCAATAGTAAAATTTTTTCGGGCAGTGACACCAGTTTTGGCGCACAAGCCAACACCCAAGCCAGCTTAATTGATTTGGGTATGCCTGGTGTATTGCCTGTGCTTAACCAAGAAGCCGTAAATATGGCGATTCGTTTTGGTTTAGGCGTTGATGCACACATTGGCAAAACCAGTATTTTTGCCCGTAAAAACTACTTTTATCCTGACCTACCCAAAGGTTATCAAATTTCGCAATTTGAACACCCTATTGTGGGCAAAGGTCATTTGGATATTGTTTTAGAAGATGGTAGCACCAAGCGTATTGGCATTACTCGCGCCCACTTAGAAGAAGATGCTGGCAAATCTTTACATGAAGATTTTGCAGGCATGTCAGGCATTGACTTAAACCGTGCAGGTACACCGTTATTAGAAATCGTCTCTGAACCCGATATGCGCTCTGCTAAAGAAGCCGTTGCCTATGTCAAAGCCATTCATTCGATTATCCGTTATTTGGGTATTTCGGATGGTAACATGGCTGAAGGCTCGATGCGTTGTGACTGTAACGTGTCTTTGCGTTATAAAGGCGAAGAAAAGTTTGGCACACGCCGTGAAATCAAAAACGTTAACTCCTTTAAGTTTATTGAAAAAGCGATTAACAGCGAAATTGAATGGCAAATGGACGAATTAGAGTCTGGTCGTGCCATTCAACAAGCCACCGTGCTTTATGACCCAAACACCAACAAAACCCGCGCCATGCGTAGCAAAGAAGAAGCGAACGATTACCGCTACTTCCCAGACCCCGATTTGTTGCCTGTAGTGGTCAGTGAAGAGATGATTAACACGGTTCGAGCCACTTTGCCCGAATTGCCCACGGCTAAAAAAGCCCGTTTTATTAACGATTACGCCTTACCCGACTATGATGCAGGCGTATTGGTTGCCCAACGCGAATTAGCGGATTATTTTGAGGCAGTAGTTAAAGCCGCCAATAATCAAGCCAAACAAGCGGCTAACTGGGTGATGGTAGAATTGTTGGGTGCGCTTAACAAAGCCGAAAAAGACATTAGCCAATCACCTGTGAGTGCCGAGCAACTGGGTATGTTAATTAACCGTATTAACGACAACACCATCTCGGGCAAAATTGCTAAACAAGTGTTTGGCTTTATGTTGGAACATGAAGGTAAATCGGTTGATGCGATTATTGCCGAACAAGGCTTAAAGCAAGAAACCGATACTGGTGCAATTGAAGCAGTGATTAAAGAAGTTTTAGCTGCCAATGCCAATATGGTGCAAGAGTACAAAGCAGGCAAAGAAAAAGCCTTTAATGGTTTGGTAGGACAAATTATGAAAGCATCTAAAGGCAAAGCTAATCCTGCGCAAGTGAATGAGCTTCTTAAAAAGCTGTTAAGTGAGAGCTAAACACAAATGGCAACAAGGATGTTGCTGATAGGCTTCACTTCGACTTCGCTCAGTGAACAACATCTCGTTGGTTGCGCGGAGTCGAAACCAAACCTAACAACCGTAGCAAGCGTAGGGCGGAATGCATTCCGCCATTTTCAAAATATGCAAAGCCTTTGATTGCCACTTCTGCTGATTTACCTATCAATAATGGCGCATTACAATGCGCTCTACTGCGCTTATCACCCAAATAACGATTTATTATTTTCTTAAACAACTTAAAACAGGTAAACTCCGCCCCTTTTCTGTGGTTTTAGGGCTTTTTTACCATGACAACCGTGCCATTTACACTCAGCGACCAAGATGTCGAAAACTTTACCCAAGAAATTATGGCACTACGCCGCGCAGCCAATGAGCGTTTAAGTTTAGAGGACTTTAAACATCTCAAAAAAATTGAGCGTTGGGGCAAATTATCAAGCTTGGCAGGTTATGGCACAGCATGGATTGCCCCTAATCCCATTTCTGCGTTTTTGATGAGTCAAGGCAATGTCACTCGTTGGACAACCATCGCTCATCATGTGTTACACAAGGGCTTTGATAAAATTGAAGGCATTCCAGCGCGTTACACCAGCAAAGGTTTTGCTAAAGGTTGGCGACGTTTTTTAGACTGGAATGACTGGATGTTGCCAGACGCTTGGAGTAATGAGCATAACAAACTTCATCATTATAACTTAGGCGAGGCGGCCGACCCCGACCAAGTTGAACTAAATTTAGAGTGGCTGCGCGACTCTAACTTACCCATGCCTGTACGTTATGCGGTTGTGGCATTGTTTGCGGCAACATGGAAGCCTTTATACTACGCTCCCAATACCCTAAAACATCTAAGAAGCACCAAAAATAATGTTTTAGGTCAAGAGCGTGATTCAGCGACCTTAACCCAATTAGCGTTGTGGAATCCCTTAAACCCTGCGGCTCGTGATTTATGGTCACAATGCTTGTTACCCTATATTTTTGTTAAATTTGTGTTGATGCCTTTACTGTTTATCCCCTTAGGCCCTGTAGCGGTCGTTAACGTGTGGATTAACACTTTATTAGCTGAAATTATCAGTAATTTGCATGGCTTTTTGGTGGTTGTGCCTAATCATGCAGGCAATGATATTTTATTATTTGAAGAGACTGCCAATAACAAAAGCGAGTTCTTTTTAAGACAAATTACTGGCTCAACTAACTTTAAAACAGGTGGTGATTTTAATGACTTTTTACATGGCTGGTTAAACTATCAAATTGAACATCATTTGTGGCCAGATTTACCCATGAGCGAATATCAACGTTTGCAGCCACAAGTTAAAGCCTTGTGTGAAAAATATGGTATTCCTTATGTGCAAGAATCGGTATGGGTACGTTTAAAGAAAACGGTGGATATTATGGTGGGCAACGATGCAATGCCACGTCAAAAATCAGTCAGTAGTAATCAACGTAGCAGTCACAAAAACAAAACTGATGCTAGTGTCTGTTGACGTTTGGTATTTGCCCTCACCCCAACCCTCTCTCACAAGAGAGGGAGAGAGCTAGAGTGAGGGTTAAGATGGCGCATTAACATGCGCCATAGCTCTTTAATAAATACCCGTCATTGCTCTAATAATATCAAAATGGTCTTCAAATAACTGTTCGGGCTGCAAGGCCGATAATGGCAGCCAAAATGCCGCTTTAGCATCATCGCCACCCTTCACCTTTGGCAAGACACTATCGGGCTTTAAATCAAACATAAACGCATGGGTAATGGTACGGCCACGCGCCGAGCGATATGGGTCATCAAACACCCGCTGCCCTTTTAAAGAACCATGCAACACAGGCTCAGGCACTTTAAGCCGTGTCTCCTCGCGCAGTTCACGAATACAGGCATTGATAAGGGTTTCTTGTTGGTCAACAAATCCACCAGGTAAGGCAAACAAGCCTTTACCTGGTCTAGCCTTGCGCTCTACCAACAATATATGCCCCGACTGCACCACAATGGCATCTACCGTCACAAACGTAGGTGTATATGGCGCAACCGACCATGCTTGTTTGTATTGAGCAATAAACGCTGCCTCACTCGCTAAATGTTGATACTGCTCATGGTGCATAAAGTCACGCAAAAACTGTTGTGTACCGATGGGCAATAAATCTGTATTTGGCATTTGTCCTAATAAATAGTTATCGCGTAATGGCGTTGCTGACAAGGATTGATGATTGTCCACGTCAACACTTTGCCATTGTGGAAATAAACGCAAATAATACGAACTGTGGTCTTTTTGATGACCAATCAGCCCAATACGCGCTGTTGATGTTCCGTGTTTGGCAACGACATGTTGTACCGCTTCTTGCACGTTTTTAACCCACATGGCATCGTTGTACAAACAATCATGCAAAGGCTGACAATGCACACGCGCAGCTTCATCGGGTGTTAAACTGCCCAAAATCATTTGTGCGCGCTCTGCGACAGTAAATGGATTACGCGTATTGCGTGCTTGTTTTGCGGAGCCAATTAACACAATCACTTGCGCACTTTGGGCTAAGGCTTGTTTAAGTACCCTCAAATGTCCCACATGAAACGGCTGAAAACGGCCAATAAATACTAAAAAATCGAACATCGCAGGACTCCCCTGAAAATAGACACACACTCTATTGTATTTGTGTCCTTTAGCCAATTATATACATTTTAGTAAAAAAACCAATAGGCGGCACTAATTGCTGCAATCGCCCCCACCAAATCACAAAATAAACCACAAGCTAGCGCATAACGCTCTTTACGAATCCCTACTGCGCCAAAATACACCGCCAAAACATAAAAAGTAGTTTCGCTAGAACCTTGAATGGTTGCTGCCACCAAAGCAGGAAATGAATCAACCCCATAACTCTGCATGGTTTCTATCATCATTGCTCGCGCGCCACTGCCCGAAAAAGGCTTAATTAAGGCGGTGGTTAAGGCTGGCACAAAATCGGTATTAAGCCCCATCAAGGCAATGATATAAGCAATACCATCTAATATCATCGTCAATACGCCACTGGCGCGTAACATCGCTACCGCCACCAACATCGCCACTAAAAAAGGAATCAAGCCGACGGCCAAGTCAAAACCTTGTTTTGCACCCACAATAAACTCATCATACAAGGCCACGTTTTTGCGCCATCCTGCCAATAAAAATAAAGCAATCACCCCAAACAACGCCAAATTACCAATTAAAGCCGAACGTTCACTCAAAGCATCTGGTGGCAAACCAACTACTAAACTAATCAGCCCTGCCATTAACAGCGCAAAACCAGCCGCATAAGCCAATACCACACGATTAAACACATCTAATTTTTGTAACCATGCCACCAACAAAATACCAGCCAAGCTGGAACAACTGGTGGCAAACAAAATAGGCAAAAACACACTGGCAGGGTCTGGTGCGCCAAATTGAGCGCGATACATAAAAATACTGACAGGAATTAAGGTAATAGAGGAAGTATTGATAACCAAAAACAATATTTGTGGATTACTGGCAGTATCAGGCGTTTTATTAAGGCTTTGCAAATCTTTCATCGCTTTTAAGCCCATTGGAGTAGCTGCATTATCCAAACCTAATAAATTAGCCGCCATATTTAAAGTCACCGAACCAATGGCAGGATGTCCCTTAGGAACTTCGGGCATCAATTTTTGAAACAAGGGTGTTAATAGCCAAGCCAATCTATCGGTTAGCCCACTTTTTTCGGCAATCTGAAATAAGCCCAACCAAAAACACAATAAACCCACTAAGCCAATGGCAATTTCGACTGCTAATTTGGCTGTTTTAAAGCTAGCCTCAATCGTTTGTGCCAAAATTTCGGGATGCCCCATGATGGCGTGATACAGACAACTAAAAAAAGCCAACAGAAATAATGCTGGCCACAAACGATTTAACATAATTTTTTCCATTGATGTTTAGCAGCAAACAAGCTGTAAATAATCGCACATTGTCAACCTAAAATTTGATAAAAAACACTTTTTTTTGACTGTTTGCCTAGTTATCAAACAGTTATATTTTATCAGTCTTTCTAAAAAGTTATCCCCAAAAGCTGTGGATAAGTCTGTGGATAAGTCGGGATAGTCCCACGCCAAGCTAACAGTCCCAACGCCTTGAGTCAAATTGAATAATTTTTAAACTAAAAAATAAAATATATATTTATCAATAAGTTACATTTTACAACCGAACATTTTAATTATTTATCAAAAATTAAAAATAAAAAGCTTGCAAAACTTATGTCAATACTGACTTAATTTTTGTTGATTATTTTTTAATCACTCATTGTTTGTCAAAATATTTCCGAGTTGTGACAAAATCTATTTTTTGGTAGTTTTTTGTTGACATAAAAAAACTTGTCTAATCTCAATAAAGTAGCCAAAATAGTAGAAGAAAATCGTCAAATAAGATAATTACAACCATGGTCAAACGCATTTCTACGCTTTGTTTAACCCTCAGCCTATGTGCTCCTGTGTGGGCTGGTAATATTTATAAGTTCCGTGATGCCAACGGCAATATTTTATTTACTAACGTGGTGGATGGTCGCGGTAAACCTCGTGGCGAAGATTTTGACCGCTATACCAAACTCGAAAAAGTCACATGGTTTGCCGATACCAATGTTCACAAATACAAAAATTGGGGCAGTGATGAGTTTTCTGTTCGTCCAAGCTTTAGCAAAAATCGTGATGCCTATGACGAAGTGATTGCACAAGCGGCCATGACCTTTGGGGTTGATAAAGGTTTAGTAAAAGCGGTAATACACACGGAGTCAGGCTTTAATCCTCGTGCGCGTTCTGGGCCAGGTGCTAAAGGCTTGATGCAATTGATGCCTGCTACTGCACGTCGTTTTGCAGTAGATGATGTGTATGACCCTGTACAAAATATTCGTGGTGGCACAGAGTACCTGAGCTTTTTATTAAAACGCTTTAATAGTTTAGAGTTGGCCTTAGCTGGTTACAATGCAGGCGAAGGCAATGTTGATAAATACAAAGGGATTCCCCCTTTTGCCGAAACTCAAGATTATGTGCGCCGCGTGATTAGCCGTTATAACAAGTTATATGGTGGCAATAGCGACCGTTTGAGTATGAATTAAGCCCACCACCACTATTTCCTTCGACTCCGCTCAGGGAACACTCGTTGACTGAGCGAAGTCAACATCTTGTAGCCTATGTGCAGTACAACGCAACACGGGATTATTAGTTTTATTCACTGATTTTCCTGTATTGCGCGATGCTCCATACAGGCTACAAATCATGAATTGTGTATCGTATCGGCGGCTGAGTCGAAGCCAATTACTCCCTCAACTCACCAAACAAAGCCACATATTGCTCGGCTAATTTGTGCTGCGGTGCAAGATAAACCAAAGGCATACTTTTTTGATGCGACTCTTTCATAACCACCGAAGAAGCTAAATGGGTATCCATTATCGGTAAACCTTCCTCTTTTAGCTCAGCAACTAATTGCATCGGCAAACTGGCACGCGGCTGAAATTGATTAACAATCACCCCTTCCACTTCTAAATCGGCATTATGGTCAGCTTTGGTTTCGGCAACATTATCCATCAGAGTATATAAGGCTCTACGCGAAAATGCGTCACAATCAAAAGGAATCAAACATCTTTCAGATGCAATCAAAGCCGACAAAGTATAAAAATTAAACGCAGGTGGGGTATCAATAAAAATATTATCGTATTGCGAACCCAGTGCTTTAAGCGCGGCCGCTAATTTATATATTTTATGTTTACTTTGCAGTAAATGCTCAATCTCGCCTAATTCGGGGTTAGAAGGAATAACGTGTAAGTTTTCAAATGGAGTCGGGTGAACATACTCTAACAAAGGTTTTTCACGTCCTTTTAAACTCAGCGTCTGTGCAAAAAATTGCCCGATATTAGGCTGTAATTCAGGTTTATTAGGCGCGTATTCCGCCACTTCACCCAATAAATATTGTGTTGCATTACATTGTGGGTCTAAATCTAACACTAAGGTTTTTAAACCTTGATTGGCACTCACTGCCGCTAAATTGACGGTAATACTCGATTTTCCTACACCACCTTTTTGGTTAAAAATCACACGTCTCATCGTACATCCCCTCTATAAATTCAGTATGTTAGCATTTAATTCATATATTAAATCCCCCTAACCCTCTTTAGCAAAGGGGGAACTCCCTCCTTTTTTAAAATAGGGTTGGGGAGGATTTTTTAAAACAGCGATTGTAATGATAACAAAACCAGCGTCTAGCTTTTTTAGTATTTTCACTCTATTTCTAGTCACGACTTTTTACATTTAAGACTATAAAAAACAGTATATTAGAATATTTATTCTACAACATTGTCCTCTATAATCATTGCAACACGCATAAACCTTATCACAAATAAGGTTTAATGCTCGGATGATGTCATCACTTTAAGTGACAACATCATACCCATACAAAAGCAATGAGGGTTAAACAATGAACTATTTTGTTACTGGTGGTACTGGATTTATTGGTCGCTTTTTGGTGTCACGTTTATTAAAACGTGAAGATGCGGTGATTTATTTATTATGTCGTCAATCATCACAAGGCAAATTTTTTGATTTAATGGATGAGCTAGGGGCTACCGAGCAACAATTGATTCCTGTTTTTGGCGATATTTCGCAACCTTCTTTAGTATCTGAGGAAGATTTAGCCAAGTTAAAAGGCAATATCGACCATGTTTTTCACCTTGCTGCTATTTATGATATGAACATGAGCGAAGCCGAAGGTGAAGCGATTAACAATCAAGGTACGCGCAATGTGGTGAATTTTGTTAATCAATTAGGTGGCAATGTTCGTTTACACCACATGAGCTCAATTGCCGTAGCTGGCACAGAATGGGAAGGTGTATTTAAAGAGTCGATGTTTGATGAAGGTCAAGTCTTTAGCCACCCCTATTACAGCAGCAAATTTACCTCCGAAAAAATTGTCCGTGAAGAAAGTAAAGTTTTATATCGTATTTATCGCCCTGGTATGGTGGTTGGTGACTCCGAAACAGGTGTCATGGATAAGGTTGATGGCCCTTATTATTTCTTCAAAATGATTCAAATGATTCGTAACAACGTCCCCAAGTGGTTGCCTTTATTGGGCATCAATGGCGGCCAAATGCCTATCTGCCCCGTTGACTATGTGGCGGACGCTACCGATTATCTGGCTCATAAAGAGGGCTTAGACGGCAAAGTATTTTGCTTAGTACAAAATCCTGCTCCAAATGTTGGCGAATTTTTGCAAATTATGTTTAATGCCGCGCATGGCCCCGAATTTGCCAAAAACTTTAACGTGCCTGACCTTAAAGTACCAAGCGTCGCCAAAAATCTATTTAATAAGTTTGCGGCGAGTGACCTTGCCACAACAGTCTCTCAAGCAATTGGCGCACCAATCTCTACCCTCACTTATGCTTTTAACAAGTTTGAATTTGACGATAAAAACACTCGTCAGGCACTAAAAGGTAGCGGTATTAAATGCCCTCGCCTCGAAGATTATGCCGAGAAAATTTGGGACTATTGGGAGTGGAATTTAGATGCCAGTGCCTTTATGGCCAACAAAGCCCTTCAAGTAGTTAAAGGCAAAACCATTATGATTACTGGCTCATCGAGCGGTATTGGTTTAACCGTTGCCAAAAAATTGGGCAAAGCAGGTGCACACGTTTTATTAGTTGCCCGTAGTGCCGACAAACTACAGCAAACTGCTGATATGATTGAAAAAGTCGGGGGGATAGCCTCTATTTATCCTTGTGACCTTAATGATATGCACGCCATTGATGAATTAGTGGCACAAGTTTTAGCCGACCACGGCCATGTGGATGTGTTGGTTAATAATGCTGGCCGCTCTATTCGTCGTGCCGTGTTAGAATCACTGGACCGTTTCCACGATTTTGAACGTACCATGCAACTTAACTACTTTGGTGCAGTACGTTTAATTATGGGCTTATTACCGTCTATGAAGGATGCCAAAGGCGGCCAAATTATCAATATTTCATCTATTGGTTGTTTAGCAAACTCACCACGCTTCTCGGCTTATGTGGCCAGTAAAGCCGCTTTAGATGCCTTTACACGTTGCTTGTCGGCAGAGGTAAAACAATACAATATTGAGACTACAGCCATTTATATGCCCTTAGTGCGTACCCCCATGATTGCACCGACTAAGATGTATGATTATGTTCCGACATATACACCCGACCAAGCCGCCAATTTGGTCATTAAAGCCATTGTTGATAAACCTAAGCGCATCAAAACACCATTAGGTCAAACTGCCGAGTTATCTTATGCGCTATGGCCTAAAATGAATGATGCTATTTTGAATCTTGGCTTTAAGTTGTTCCCATCTTCTGCTGCAGCTAAAGGGGTTAAAGAAGATAAACCTTCAACAGCCGCTATTTTGTTGGCCAACGTATTGCAAGGTCAACACTGGTAATAAAAAAAGGCCTATATCTGTTGGATATAGGCCTTTTATTTAATACAGCTTAATTAAGCCGATTATCCCCCTGCTTTAGCAATATAATCATTGATAGCAGCATAAAACTCTAACTCATCAAAGGTGTCTGGCCCTACAGCTACCACATCCAAATGATCTTGTTTAACAATTGCTGTTTGCGAAGTCATCGCAGCAGAGGATGGATTGTTTAAATCATCTACCGCAGTCACAGTCGTTTCGGTAAGCGTATCAAGCACGCCTAAAATCGAATTGTATTGCAGACGACCGCCCATTTGTTGCGAGTTAACTCCCACTAAACCGTCATCATCCATGTCATACACCGAGCCGTCACCTTTGCCAGCTGCACCATCATTATCACAATCATCTACACAATAACCATCACCATCGGCATTAAAGCCCAATAAAGTATGTAACGCCGAAATCACAGGATTACGGTTGCCATCATCTTGTGCAGTAATAATTGAGCGAAAGCGTGTTGCTACATACTGGCCAGCACTGTTTTTGAGATTGTATTTAGCATTAAAGGCTTTTGCGCCTGTGGTTACACCATCATTGGGGTCATAGTCGCTATAAACCAACTGTTTACCTGCCGCAATAATATTATTGCGTGTTGAAGCACTGCTTTGATTGAGGGCATCAAATAGACTATCCGCAATTTTGGTAATTAACACACCGCAGGGGTCATTAGCTGGTTTGCCATCCCACGCCATATTCCAGCAAAAAGACGAGCCGTTGAGTGCATATTTATCTAAAAGCTTTTTAGCATACGGTGAACCACGATGTGGAGAGGAAATACTAATCAAGTTATTAACAACGGTATAGCCTTTACGAGACTTAAGCAAATGTGCAGCTTTGCGGATATCGAAGCCGCCCTGTGAATGCCCCACCAAATTGACATAACTCACACCTTTACTTGCCATATAACTTTGTATTTGGTCTGTAAGCTGTGTACCACGAGTTTCGGAATCTGCCAAAGATGTGACTTGAAAAGCGGTCGCCATTTGACTGCCATTGACATCATCATTACAGCCATTAATTTCTAATAAACCACAACCATCTAAGGCAAAAACACCTGTTTCATTGCCAAAATAGTCTATACCAGCAATTTCATCCCAACCTGCCATACCATGCGCCAAAATAATCGGATATTTGGTTTTTTGTGCTTCGCCTGCATGAACTTGCTGTGCTGGTAATGATAACCCTAAACCTAACAACATAGATGCAGCTAATGCTGCCAGTTTTTTGTAGTACATGGTACTCACCTTTTTTTATTATGCGTGTTATTTTTGTGAGGTCGGCAACAGTAATAGTGCCAACTTTTTTATAGAGTATTCAAAATAATTAAATCTTCTTTTCCCCTATACGCTGTTAAGGTAGTACTCAAATTTAAAAAATACTTGTAAGATTTTATGCCATTTGTCGGATTTTTTAATTTGTCTTGATAAAAAACGAAAATCTTACAAGAATATTTGACGTGATTTAGATAAAAACTGCCTAAGGCTTCAATAAGCTCTTACTCCCATCACACTAACAACAATAATAAACCTCGACCTTGAGGAACAACGAATGGGTATCAGCAATAATCATATTGACGATAGTTTGATAACAGAAAACGAATCTCATGCTTTACTACCAATGCAGCTACACTTGTGGGAGCATCGTTCACTGTTTTTAGGCTCTATTCCTGAGCCTGTAGAATGTTTACCTGCTTGTGCTTGGCTGCTAGTGGGACTGAACTCGCCTTTTGAAGTCGCTGTTAATGACAGTCCTCGTGTTAATAGCCGTATTGCGCTGATTCCTGCCAGTGGCGAATTGCGTTATCTCCCTAATGATGGCTTATTGGCGTGCTGTTTTTTAGATGTTTTGGGTCGGGATTATCGACACTTAGCTCCAACCATGAAGGCTATTGGTGACGGCCTTTATATTAGTGATGAGCATTCGAGTTTTGAATTAAAAACAATCAACACACTGATGCAATGCTATTCAGGAACTATCGCTGCTTCAGAAGTTTATCACCATCTTATTGACGCATTATCGTTACCCTCCCCAACAGCAGAAGGACAGATGCAACTCACGATTGCTAATATTGTCAATTCAGTTAAACAAACTGCTGCAGGTAACTTAACCAACGCCCATTACGCAGCCGAGGCTGGTATTTCGGAAGAAGTGTTATCTCGTTGGTTTAAACAGGTTACAGGACTAACACTTCGACGCTATCGTAATTGGCACCGAATTTTTTTGGCGGCTGGACTGATGCAACATGGTGTCTCACTCACTGAGTCAGCGCACGCCGTTGGCTTTTCTGATGCCGCACATTTTAATCATGTGTTTAGAGAGATGTTAGGTCTTAAACCTTCGTTTATTCAACGGGCAATGGCTTATACCAGTATCTATTTTTCGGGAATGTTAGTGGTTGATAAAACAACCAGCAAAGCGACGAGAAAATAACCATGCCTAGCAAAAAAACAACACCAACAACAGAGTCAACTATATCTAACCCGCGTTATCGCAAAACTGCACTTGCCTTGAGTGGCTTATTACTATTAGGTAGCATAAGCACTTTGGTATGGTTAAATTCAACAAGCACCAATTTACCGTCAGTCTGGCAACAAACAAAAACAAATAACAAAAGTACAGCTACTACTGCTACTGGCAATGGTCTATCAGCTACCGATAGCAATAGCATAGCGAGTCTTTCTGCCGAAGAGCAACAGCTTGGCGCAAACCTGCAACAACGTTACGGTAAAAAACTTGATCATCCTTATTGGCGATTACAAACCATCGAAGCCTTAAAACGCTATTTAATGGAAAAATACCCTTATGATTGGTTAGCCAAACTTAAAACCATGCTTAAAATATTATTTCCTGAACATTATGAGCAATTACTCGCCTCATTAAATGCCATTGAAAGTTATAACGACTGGATGGCGCAACTAAAACACTCGATGACCTTTAACAGTCCCGAAGAACGTACCAAAGCAATATGGGATAAACGCTTGCAATTATTTGGTGAGGATGCAAAAGTTATTTGGCAAGCACAAGTTAAACAAGAAAAAGTAACTGCTGTACTCCAACAGTTAGACCAATCCAATTTGCCACTTAATAGCAAAATAGACCGTTATGTACAAACGCTCAAAGATGTGTATGGCACAGAAGTCACTGACCCTGATAAATCACAGCCTGTGCAACAAATGGAAGGCTTATTAACACTTAACTCCGTGCAAGAGCAACTGCACAGTATGCCTCCCGAACAACGTCAACAGGAATTACGTCACTTACGCAAGGCAATTGGTTTAGATGAGGCGGCACTCAAACGTTGGGATGAATTGGACGCAGAGCGTAATCAACGCGCAAGCGCTGGCCAATCTTATATGCAAGAACGCGCTGCTTTAGAAAAACAATATCAAGGGGATACCTTAAAATTACATATTCAAGCCTTACAAATTCGTAAGTTTGGTGCAGAAGAAGCCCAATATATTCGTAATGAGGAAGAAACAGGCTTTTTTCGCTATCAACAACGGCAGCAAATTGGGATTAATTGAAATTTTTCTAGGGACTTAGCTATTACTTTTGATTAGCTAAGTCCTATTTCTAAAAGCTTAAGACTTTTTTACGCAAAAAAACCCGCAGGTGATTTTGCTAAAGCCACACTAATCAAAAACACATACACCGCCACCGCAGCCAACAAAAATGTTAATTTTTGACCTTGTGTTTTTGCCTTCTTAAACGCCATAACCCCTAAACCAATATACACAACTAATAAGGTAATTTTAACGTGTACCCACACTGGAAATTGCTGTGCAACCACCAACATGGCAATTGCTGAAAACAACAACAGCGTATCAATCACATGTGGCGTAATTTTGACCCATTTGGCTTGTAACTGTGTTGAACCCTGCAACAGCCACAAACCACGTACCATAAACAATAAGCCACTTAATACCACAGCTGTCATATGCAGATGTTTAAAAATCACATAACTATCCATGTTTATACCTCACGTTTATGTTGGCAAGCAGGACTATCAGGTGCTTTACCCAACGCCGCCCATTCCTCTGGCGTATAGGTATGCAAAGCTAAGGCATGTAAACCTTTTTGCATTTCATCGGTCACTAAAGCATAAATCGCTTGATGACGTTGTACGGCGCGTTTGCCAATAAAATCAGGCGACACAATCACACATTTAAAATGCGTTTCGGCATTTTCGCCACCACGATGATTGTGTGATTCATTAATCACTTCTAAATGCTCAACCGCAAAAGCAGCTTGTAAACGACTGGTCAATAGTGCTTGACGTGACATATTTCTAAACCTCTTAAGATTTTGTCGATTCTAACACAAAAAATTATTTGCCCTTTAGCCAAAATTGGTCTATATTAAGTAGCACCATAGTACCAAATAAAAACAGGAAAAATAATTATGACCATTAACCACCTCAGCAAAACTCCCACAGGCATTCGTTATTTTCCTGATAAAGATGACATTGCACATCAACTCAATGAGCAACATATTCATGATATTGTTGAGATTTTTAATACTCCGCTACAAGGCACTTATAATTGGGATTATGCCTCAGTCGATGGCCGTATTCGTAAACTGTATCGTTTAGGCAAAGAACTGAATTGGAATCAAGAAATGGATTTAGATTGGTCACAAAATTACTCCAAAGAGAATTATCCTTCCGACACGAGCTTTAATCCTTTTGCAGGTTATGCACCTTTTGAAAATCTCAGTGAAGATGAAAAATTACGTTTTGCTTGGCATTATCAATCATGGACGTTGTCGCAATTTTTGCATGGTGAACAAGGCGCGTTATTAGTTGCCTCCCAATTAGTGTCTTGCGCACCAACTTTTGATGCCAAACTTTATGCCTCCTCGCAAACTTTTGATGAAGCACGTCATGTCGAAACCTTTAACCGTTATCTGCAAGAAAAAATCGGTTTTATGTACGAAATTACCCCAGCCTTAAAATTATTGGTTGATAAAATATTGGCCGATTCGCGTTGGGATTTAAAATTTATTGGCATGCAAATTGTCATTGAAGGTTTAGCTTTAGCAGCATTTAATACTATGCGGATGACCTGTTTAGACCCACTATTAAAAGACTTAATTTATTTAGTCACGCGTGATGAGGCACGTCATGTCACGTTTGGTGTCAACTACTTGGAATATATTGTTAAACACCTTTCTGCTGAAGAAATTGAAGAACGCGCTCAATTTGCTTATGAAGCGTGTGTGGTCATGCGTGAGCGTTTAATTGCCACCGAAGTCTTTGCCGAATTTGGCTGGGATGTTGAAGCCGCGCGCCGTCATATGCTCGACTCCACCGTGATGCAATATTTTAATAAATTCTTGTTTACGCGCATTATTCCCAATCTAGCGAGAATCGGCCTATTAACCGAGAGCGTCAGACCAAAATTTGAAGCTTTAGGTATTTTGGAATACGAAAATTTAGTCAGTGATGGCGATATTGACTGGGCAACCCTCAGTCAACCTTTATACGATGATCCTCAACCACAGCAAGCGGCCGCGTGATTCAAATCCTCTTTCGGCAGGCATAACAAATGCCTGCCGTGCTTTGTTAACAATCCACTCACAATTTCCTTGACATTTACTGTAACAGACTGCTTTATGAGCAATCAAAATAATTATTACTCATAAACTCACTAAAGGAAATTGCACTATGTCAACTTGCCAACATTGCCAATCACGCCGTCAATTTTTAAGCACAAGTTTAGTTTTAGGTGCTGGTTTAATTTTACCTGACTGGAGCTTTGCAGGAGGTTTTAGCCACTCTCTTGGTGACAAAGTATGGGTCAATGGCCGTCTTGCTCATCAAAAATCCCGCATCAATGCTAATAGCACCATTAAAACAGGTTCACAAGATACTGCTTTTGTGATTGGTAATAACGCCTTTAAGTTACGCGCCAACAGCGAAGTTAAATTTACTGCCCTTAATGGTGGCAAAGCAGCCATTTCGACGTTACGACTCATTACGGGTGGTTTGTTAAGTGTGTTTGGCGCAGGCAATAAAAAACTCATTACTAACACTGCTACCATTGGCATTCGCGGAACTGGCGTTTATATGGAATCGTCACCACAAAGTAGTTATGTGTGTTTATGTTATGGCAAAGTCGATTTAGCCGCTAATCAAACACCTGATACTCAAATCCCCTTAGAAGCAAAACATCATCTTGGACAACTGATTAGCGATAACGGCAGCATAGACAATCACGCTATGCAAGGGCATACTGACGAGGAATTGGTGGAGCTTGAAGCACTGGTTGGTCGAAAAGTTCCTTTTACTTATCCTTATACTGGCTGAGGAGTGGTCATGGCCTTAAAAATACACCATCTTAACTGTGGCACAATGTGTCCACATGGCGCACCGTTTATCAATGGTCACGGCAAAATCACCGATGACGGCAAAATGGTTTGCCATTGTTTATTGATAGAAAGTAATGATGGTTTAGTATTAGTCGATACAGGTTTTGGCATTGAAGATGTCAAACATCCTCATCAACGCCTTGGCCATGCCTTTGTAGCAGGTTCGCGCCCTGTGGCTGATTATCGCGAAACTGCTTATATGCAAATCAAAGAATTAGGCTTTAATCCAAGTGATGTGCGTCATATTCTAGTGACTCATTTAGATTTAGACCATGCTGGTGGTTTGGTCGATTTCCCTCAAGCCAAAGTACATATTTTTGCCCCCGAATTTAATGCGGCCATGAATCCCAACTGGCGCGAAAAGCAGCGTTACAAACCACATCAATGGGCGCATGGTGTAAATTGGCAAACGTATCAAACTCAAGGCGAAAAATGGCAAGGTTTTGACAGTATTCGCGCTATACCAGAGCTTAAGGATGAGATTTTGTTAGTGCCATTAGTCGGTCATACTCGTGGTCATAGTGGTGTGGCAGTTAATACTAAAGATGGTTGGTTATTACATTGCGGTGACGCTTATTTTAATCATCAACAAATGGCGGCTGACCCAAGCTGTCCTATTGGCTTAGAGTTATTACAATACAGCTTAGCAGCAAGCAATAAAGACCGTTTATATAATACTAAACGTTTGCAACAATTAGCCTTAAGCAAAGGCAACGAAGTTCAGCTGTTTAGTGCTCACGACCCTGTTGAGTTGGCGCGTTATCAGCATTAAACATGAACCTCCCCCTTTCTGCTCAGGGGGAGGTGGCATAAATAGTCCTTTATTATCAATAACCGCTATTCGCATGACATTATAATCCAAGCCATATTTGACGAATGTTGACATCTATGTTTTGGTTATTCTCGCTCGTGAGTCACGCGCTGATTGTGACACAACTCCCCATCATTTTTAGTATCTTACTCATCACATTGTTGACAGTAAGCTTTTTTTCTTTAACCACGGCACATTACTTAGTCACTCGCCAATGGCTACTTTGGCGTTTATTCAAAGCTTGCATTTTAGCCACTATCTTAATTTTTATGATGATAAGCTTAGTAACTTATGGCTTACAACAAGCCGAATTGCAGCATATTCGACTAACATACAAGCCATTTTTGGCGTTGACTATTTTTTGTTTGCCGTTGGTAATTTGGCTAATCTCGTTAAAATATTATTTACAGCATCATTGGGGCAAAATCGTGTTGATTTTATTTATCAGTGTCATCATCAACCTTGCCATGATAATACTGATTGGCCAAGCCTCTAAATGGGCAACCGACCACGGTTATTATGCCAGTCAATTACTCTTGTAAGGCAGCCACCATCATTGTTTGTAACTCTTTAGCCAAAGTGCGCTCATCTTTGCCATACACCGAGACCCGAGGCAATAATTTTAATTCCACCTTAATATGTTGCTCACGAATCACTCTAAATAAATGTTCGCCAAACTCATCATCACCAATAAATGGTGCAATTGTATGTAATTCGCCATTGGCATCGGTATAACGTAATACCACTGGCTGAATATCTGTGCCTGTCACACAGGCAGCATGAAACAAATGATGAAAAAATCTTTTTAAACCCACACCATCAGTGGTTGTGCCTTCTGGAAAAAACAACACCGAACGGCCAACTTGTAAATGCTCGGCCATCTGTTTAGCAACCGACTTGGCATCACCCGAACCACGCTTGATATACAAAGTACCGCCTGCTTTAGCCAAACGTCCCACAACAGGCCATGCTTCCACTTCCGCTTTTGACAAAAAATGTACAGGAAAATGTGCACCAATCACAGGAATATCCAGCCAAGAAATATGATTACTGACCCACAATGCAGGACGTTTATCGGCTTGCCCAATGACCTTAATGTGTAAACCCAAAATCTGACATAACCGTTTATGCCAAAATTTAATCACAGGCTGCTGAAAGCGTTGATGGGGCATAAACAGCGCACCCGATGCGGCACCTAATACAAATCCTTCGCCTAAATGCATTCCCAATCGTGCTAATTTTAACCATGATGTTATTGAAGATAATTGTGTCATAACAGTCCTAAATGGATATTTACGCTGTTTTTAGAAAGCGTTGAACATAACGCCCAGCCAAAGTTGCAACATCTAACACAACAAAAATATCTGCACAAGAAAATAGTTCATCAAAGTATGCCTCCCCCCCTAGTTTAGCATTCATGCGTAAATAGGCTTTTAATAAGGGCGGTAATTGTACTTTTTCATCGTTTGTAATGTTATCAAAAAGATTGACTGGTACAGCCTTTTTAGGAACAACTCTCAAAGATTTATCAATAAAATCATTTTCTTCAAAACGTTGCATAATCGACTTAAATGACACTGCTTCATCTAAGGCAATAGATGCACAGCCAATTAAATAATTAAAATTTTCTGTCAACAAATACTCAGCCAAAGCTGTCCATAAAACGGTGATTGCTGCACCCGAACGATAGTCAGGATGAACACAGGTTCGACCTATTTCTAACACTCGCCCCGTCAAATGTGGCAATAATGGCGATAAATCAAACTCTTGTTCAGAGTAAAATCCTTGCGTTAATCGGGCTTTTTCTGCCGTCAATAGCCGTGTAGTAGCAACCACACAGCCACGTGTAGTATCATAAACATTCAAATGCAAACAGTGTGCATCGTAAAAGTCGACATCTAAGCCTTGAGCATGATCAAAATGAACGCCATACGCCTGACTAAAAGTCTGAGCGCGCAATTTTTGAGCTGACTCAATCGCTGCCGTGCTATGTGCAAACTGTGCAATAAACTTTGCTTGTTTTATAGCTTTAGGCTGACTAGGCTTACAATAAATAGTTTGTGTTTTAGCTTGCAGTATATTCATCGCTTTTTCCTCATTTTTTTATGAGTAATAATCAAAAATTTACTGTAGCCAACCGCTTGTACTATTGAGTTTGAAGCCTTTAGTCCGCTACAGTCAGGATAAGAGAATGACTCATAACCGTGAACGCAAAGTGACGTTGTCATGACGATTTAAAGTCAGGCTGTTTGACAGTTATTAGCTAATTTAGGCTCACAATTTCACAAGGATTTGCTATGGATCAAGCCTTACAAACGCAAGCCATCCCTACTGAGGCTTTGTTACAGCTCCTTGAAGGTGAGTCTATTGCCGCAGTTGCAGCAAAGTTTTTGCTCGACCCACATTTATTACACACTTATTTGCAAGAGCGTTGCTCGCAGCTTTGCAAAGAGTTTATGCCTACGCCCCCACTGCCTGTCCATGATTTAGCACAAGCCATAGACAACATCGAAACTTTTGTATTTTTAAAAGACCACTTAGGTCGTTATACCTATGCCAATCGTCTTGCGTGTGAGCTTTTTGGCTTGCCACTAGAAAGCATTATTGGCCATACCGATAGTGACTTTTTTAGTGAAGATACCGTTGATGAGATTTATAAAAATGACCATCAGGTGCTTAAACAAGGCAAAACTATACAAGGTGAAGAAGCACTGACTGATAAGCATACGGGTGCTCATCGTTATTATTTAACGATTAAAATACCTTTGTATGATGAACAAGGTAATGTACGCGGCTTGTGTGGTATTTCGACCGATATTACCGAACGAAAACAAACCGAAAACTCACTTCGCAGTAGTCAAGAGTTGTTATCAACCGTGGTTGATAATATTGGTGCCTGTGTGTATATGAAATCGCGTGATGGCCGTTATTTATATGTTAATAACGCAATGGCTGAACTGATGCAAAAACAGCCAGCGCAGTTGATTGGCCACAAAGATAACGAATATTTTGAAAATGAAGTGAGTCAAAAACTTGCCGAAAACGATGCTTATGTTTTTGACAAACAAGAGCGTTTAGAGGTTTTAGAAACCATTCAAACCCTAGATAAAGACACGCCACGCTATTATTGGTCGGTCAAAGTACCCCTGCTGGGCAAAAATAATAAAGCTTACGCTTTGTTAGGCATTTCGACTGATATTACCGAACGTAAGCGTTTAGAAGACCAACTCAGACATCTGGCCACGACAGACGAGTTGACAAGCTTAAACAATCGTCGTTACTTTTTGCAGTTATCAGAACAAACCTTAAATCGTAGCCGTCGTTATAATGAACCGTTTACCTTACTGATGTGTGATATAGACTTTTTTAAACATATCAATGATACCTTTGGTCATGCGACAGGTGATTTAGTATTGCAAAAAGTTGCCGAGATTATTAAGTCATCATTAAGGGAAACAGATATTGCTGGCCGCATTGGTGGTGAAGAGTTTGCCATTATTTTGGTACAAACACCAATTTTGAATCGTGGTTATGAAGTTGCTGAGCGTTTACGTCAAGCGATAGAATCCACGATAATTGTTTTAGAAGACGGTCAAGAAGTGCCTTTAACCATTAGTATTGGCGCGGTAGAGCCTGTGTATCCACACGAAACCCTACCTACCCTATTACAACGAGCTGACCAATTACTGTACAAAGCCAAACGTAATGGTCGCAATCAGGTCTGTTAATCTGCCCCTAACTGACGCAAATAACGCTTATTGTTGGTAATCAATGTACCAATGCCTTCATCCGTGAATATCTCTAACAAACTGGCATGATGAACACGACCATCAATAATATGGGCACTGACGACCCCACCTTTAACAGCATCTAAGGCACAACTAATTTTAGGAATCATACCGCCATAAATTGTACCATCTGCAATCAATGCATCAACATCTTGAGTGGTTAATCCTGTTAACACATTCTTGTCTTTATCTAACACAGCCGTAATATTCGTCAGTAAAATCAACTTTTCGGCTTTAAGTGCTTCGGCTACTTTACCAGCGACCAAGTCGGCATTGATATTGTATGACTCACCTGCATCACCCACACCCACAGGCGCAATCACAGGAATAAAATCACTGGCCACAAACATATCCAACACATCCCTTTTAATGCCTGCCACTTCTCCTACTTGACCAATATCAATTTTTTGCATAGTGCCATCTTCTTGAACTTTGTCGAGATACATTTTTTTGGCACGAATCAGGTTGCCATCTTTGCCTGTTAAGCCCATGGCTCGGCCACCATTTTTGTTGATTAAATTAACAATAGACTTGTTAACTAATCCCCCTAAGACCATTTCAACCACATCCATGGTTTCGGCATCGGTAACACGCATACCGTCAATAAACTCTGATTGTTTGCCAATTTTTTTAAGCAAATCCCCAATTTGAGGGCCGCCACCATGTACTACAATCGGGTTTAGACCAACGGTTTTTAACAATACAATATCACGCGCAAAGGAATTTTCTAATTCAGGGTCAGTCATGGCATTACCACCGTATTTGACGACAATGGTTTTGCCCGCAAAACGTTGAATATAGGGTAAAGCCTCTGTTAACACCTTGGCGACATTTAAAGCCGCATCACGCGATAAAGTCATATTTTATGCAATCTCAAAAAAAACAATGGATAAAAAATTACAAACTAATCAACATCATCGGGTCTGCTTTTTGCAATAACTCTTTAAAAGTTGATTTTACTTGCTGCAAGTCATCTTCGGTATTTGCTTCAAAACGCGCCACCAAATACGAGCCTGTATTAGAGGCGCGCACTACCCCCCAACCATGCGCAAACTCAATACGCAAACCATCAGTGGTGTTGACGTTAGCATCAGCCATATCTTTATTTTGCTGAATGAGGGTATTGATGAGTGACACTTTTTGAGCATCATCCACAGGTATTTGTATTTCGGGAGTAGCACAACGCTCGGGGAATTGAGTAAATAAATCATCCGCTGTGCTATCAAACTGATTAGCCAAGATCTCTAAAAAGCGTGCTGCAGCATACAAACCATCATCAAAGCCACCCCAACGATCTTTAAAGAAGAAGTGACCACTCATTTCACCTGCTAACAATGCACCTGTTTGCTCTAAACCTAATTTGAGGAAAGAATGGCCTGTTTTGGTCATAATCGGGCGGCCACCATTACTGGTAATCACTGTCACCAAGTCACGGCTACATTTAACATCAAATAAAATATCAGCACCTGGTTGAGTGGCTAATAACTCTTTGGCAAACAACATTAACAATTTATCGCTAGCAATCACTTTGGTGCTATTAGTGACCACCACGACACGGTCACCATCACCATCAAATGCCAAGCCTAAATCTGCGCCGCTAATGGCCACATCACTCAATAAATCATCTAAATTGGCTAGCTTGCTGGGGTCGGGGTCATGATTAGGAAAGTTACCATCAGGAGTACAATACAACTCGCTGACGGTGCAGCCTAAATCCTTTAACATTTTTACTGCAATAGGCCCTGCAATACCATTGCCCGCATCGACCACAACATTAAAGTCACGCGCCAAAATAATATCGTCATGCACTGCCTGCAAATAGTCATCATTAACATCACGCACGACATAAGAGCCTTTGCCCTTGCTAAAATCTTTATCCAAAATACGCTGACGTAAAGCAGCAATTTCGGTATCAACTAAGGTATGGTGTGCCAACATAATTTTAAAGCCATTGTCAGGCGCGGGATTATGACTGGCTGTGACCATCACACCACTGCCCGAGCCAAAAGTTTTGGCTGCATAATACAATACTGGTGATGGTACTTGCCCAACATCAACGACATCGCATCCACTTTCTTGCAAACCAGCCACAAGCTCTTTTTGTAAGTCTGCACTGGATAATCGTGCATCACGTCCGACAAAAATAGTTTGTTCACCACGTTGACGAGCCTCTGAACCCACAGCCAGACCAACTTGTTTGGCTAATGCTGTACTAATCTCGGTATAGGCTTTACCACGAATATCATAAGCTCTAAAAACAAGAGAGGGGATGCTCGCTTCTTCGGCCAATTTTAGTTGCATTTTTTGGTATTCTAAAGACTGAGTATCTACCTTGGCTTCGACTGTAGTAGCATTTACCTCTACTCTTTGATTACCTGCACTCAACTCCAACACATCAGCTTGGTTGTATTGTGGTGCAGCTTCTTCAGTCTTTTTGAGGCTATTGATATCAACATTGGTCATCTCAATACTTGAGCCTTCGATGCTTGCTAACTCATCTAGCTCCGATTTTTTGGCCTCTTCTTGTTTGATACTAGCGGCAATCACAGGATTTGATACCAATGTTCCATGCAAGCCTTTGGTTAATTCAAAATTCAGGGGCGTTGCTGGTGTTTCACCTTTAAGAATACTTTGAATGGCATTCATATCTTGATTCAGGGTATGGTCAAACTTTTTAACCAATCGAACCATCGCCACAACCACACCCACTGCAAATAAAAACAACACCCCGACAATCACATAAACTTTGCCTTGACGTACAGGGGCTTCAATCTTCAAGTACCAATTTGGATTATTGACTTTAATAGTTTCACTATTAAGTGCGTCTGCATTGAGGTTAATAATGGCTTCTTCACTACCATCTTTGGTTAATTTTTGAACCAACTTGATTTTGCCGCCCTCTTTTTTGCTAAAGCCTTCTAAGCTTTTACGCAAAAAATCAAAGGGGGTATTGATAAGCAACAAACCTTTACCGTCGGCTAAAGGCTTAACCATCGCTAAAATTTGAACATTATTATCAACGCTCATTTCGGGCGCAACATTCCCCCCCTGAGCTGCGGCACGGCGCAATAAGTCTTGATTACTAAAGCTGAGTTTTTTGGGCGTTTCTTCGTCGCCCGTTAATACCACTTGAGCTAACACTGTACCTGGTATTGCACCAACAATAATCTCTGAGGGCTGACTTGCCAATTGTTTAGCAAAT
This sequence comes from Moraxellaceae bacterium, assembly GCA_024234595.1. GTDB lineage: Bacteria > Pseudomonadota > Gammaproteobacteria > Pseudomonadales > Moraxellaceae > Agitococcus. The sequence continues at coordinate 118,335 of JACKNZ010000007.1, forward strand.
GCGTCTTGCTGCTCTAAAAAGTTATTGACCACATCAACAGCACGCTGTTCATATTGCTTGGCCTCTTGTTGTTGCTGGTTTTTTTGATCAGTGATGGCGATGGCTCCAATGACCGCAATAATCACCAACACCAGTACCGTAATACCTATCACAAAAGGCATGGCCATTTTGAAGACGCTTTTTTGCTTAGCCAATTTTTGTTCCTCTGATTTTTTTGTGTTTTTGCTTTAGCTAATTTATTAGGCACAAGCCATTAGGTACGACCCGAGTGACCAAAGCCACCTGCGCCACGCTCTGTCGCTGTAAACTCTTCTACCACTTCTAATTCTGCCTGAATCACAGGGACTAACACATATTGTGCCAAACGCTCACCTACCTCAATGGTAAATGGCGTTTTACCTCGATTCCAACATGACAACATCAACTCACCTTGATAGTCAGAGTCAATTAGGCCAACTAAATTACCCAAGACAATCCCATGTTTATGCCCTAAACCCGAACGGGGCAATACCAAACCAGCATAGCCAGAATCATGAATGTAAATCGCTAAACCTGTGCCTATCAACTTGGTTTCGCCTGCTTCAATGGTGATTGGCTCAGCAATACAAGCGCGTAAGTCTAAGCCTGCCGACCCTGCTGTGGCATAACTGGGCAAGGGAAATTGTGTGCCGATTCGTGTATCTAATACTTTAACTTGTAGCTTCATCGTTATATTCATTCAAAAATTGTTGAGCACACAACGCGACTAATTGGCGCGCAATCTGCTGTTTAGGTGCTTTGTCCAGTTTTTGGCAACCATTCGTCCAAAAAACGGTCATGGCATTATCGTCACTCTGAAAACCAATATCGGTACGCGACACATCGTTACAGGCTATCATATTTAAGTTTTTTGTTTGTAACTTATGACGCGCATATTCCTCTACCCGCTCTGTTTCGGCTGCAAAACCAAGTACAAAGGGCTTAGGTGTCATTTGAGCAATAGTAGCAACAATATCAGGATTTTTAACTAACTCAATATGGATGTTATCACCTTGTTTTTTTATTTTTTGCTCGGCAATACGAATTGGCCGATAATCCGCTACCGCTGCTGAGGCAATAAATATATCACAGCCATCATTCACCGCTTGTTGACTGGCCTCTAACATCTGCAAGGCACTGACAACATTTACCCTTTGAACTCTATCTGGTGTAGGCAAATGCACAGGCCCACTAATCAAGGTCACTTGCGCTCCTGCTTCAATACAGGCTTGAGCAATGCTAAAACCCATTTTGCCCGAGCTATGATTGGTCATATAACGTACAGGGTCTAGGTTTTCTTGAGTTGGCCCAGCGGTAATCACCACCCTTTTACCTGTTAAAGCTTGAGTAGCAAATAAATCAGCACAGCATTGCGCTAACTCAACGGCCTCTAACATTCGTCCCATGCCCACATCACCACAAGCTTGGCTACCCGATGCAGGATAAAAAACCTCTACACCTTGTTTAATTAGTGTCGCAATGTTGTCTTGGGTAATTTGTGCTGCCCACATTTGTTGATTCATGGCTGGGGCAACGGCTCTTTTGGCTTTAGTTGCTAGCCATAAAGTCGTCAGTAAATCATTAGCAACGCCTTGAGCCAAACGCGCAATCACATCAGCACTGGCAGGTGCAACCAACACCACATCAGCCCAACGCGCCAACTGGATATGCCCCATGCCAGCTTCGGCTTCGGGATTTAATAATTCAGTATGAACAGGATTACCCGACAAGGCTTGTAAGGTCAGTGGTGTAATAAACTGTTGTGCAGCTGCCGTCATCACCACATGGACATCTGCACCTGCATCTTTAAGGCGACGCACCAAATCGGCACTTTTATATGCCGCAATGCCACCACTAATGCCCAAAATCACCCGTTTTTGCCTAAGAGTTGCTAACATGAATGTCTTTCGTTGATGTGTAAATAATACTGCACTGCCCCTAAAAACATAGCAAGCTCATCAGTTTGCCACATAAAATTAAAGTCATTGCACAAAAGCCTAAAGATACCATAATCATTTATTTTTTGCTAAACTCCGCCCTGATTTTTAGCCATATTTAAGGATAAAACAATGAGCATCAAGGATTGGCCAACAGATGACCGCCCGCGCGAAAAATTATTACAACGGGGTGCTGAGTTTTTATCAGATGCCGAATTATTAGCGGTATTTTTGCGAACAGGCACAATCAACAAAAGCGCAGTGGATATTGGCCGTGATTTAGTGAGTTCTTTTGGTTCATTACGGCAATTATTAGATGCTCCACCTGCGGCGGTATTAGCCCAAGAAGGCATTGGTAATGCTAAATATGCCTTGCTCATGGCCTCACTGGAGTTAGGCAGAAGGCATTTAGCACAGTCTTTAGCCGAAAAAGAACTCCTTACTAATCCACAAATGGTCAAAAATTTTTTGCGTGCTAAATTACGCCACCAAACACACGAAGTGTTTGCAGCGTTATTTTTAGATAATCAAAATCGTTTATTAAGTTTTGAAACCTTATTTACAGGTACGTTAGATAGCTGTACGGTTCATGTGCGTGAAGTGGTTAAACGCGCATTGGCATTACATGCGGCGAGTATTATTTTTGCTCACAATCATCCTTCGGGTTATGCCGAGCCATCGGCTGCAGACAAGCAAATTACCGAACGACTTAAAGCCGCATTGGCCTTAGTGGATATTAGAGTGCTTGACCATTTTGTGGTTGGCAACAGTGAAGTGGTTTCGTTGGCTGAGAGGGGTTGGATTTAATGATTGCCAATACACACGTTACTCTTTATAATCTCGCACCCTTTGCTGTGTTACTTTGTTCGGACTCACGCGGTTATCGCTTATTTATTCGCATTTCAACCGTCCTAAACGGTTTTATGCTCACAAAACGCGCTAATTGCTGAGCAATGCGTAAGTCCACGTCATAGCAATTTAGCGAATCCAGTTTTTTACTGAGATTTTTACTCCTTGCCCCTACATTTTGTTTGGGCTGTTAACCCGTAAGGAGCAATCATGCGTCATTACGAAATCGTTTTGCTGATTCATCCAGACCAAAGCGACCAAGTCTCTGCTATGGTAGAGCGTTATACCAGTGCTGTTAAAGAGGCTGGCGGTCAAATTCACCGTTTAGAAGATTGGGGTCGCCGTCAATTAGCGTATCCAATCAACAAAATCCATAAAGCCCATTATGTGTTATTAAACATCGAATGCGCTCAAACTATGGTTGACGAATTGGGCGAAGCCTTCCGCTACAACGATGCTATCATTCGTAACGTTATCATCCGTCGTGATGAAGCAATTACAGGTGAGTCCTTGTTAGCTAAGAGTGCCGAAGAAAAACGCGCTCGCAAAGCTGCCCGCTCTGAAGACCTTTCTGCTGATAGCGAAGGCTAATTTTTAGGAGATTCGTCATGGCACGTTTTTATCGTCGTCGCAAATTCTGCCGTTTTACTGCAGAAAACACCACGTATATTGACTACAAAGATTTAGAAACTTTGAAGCAATACATCACTGAAAACGGCAAAATTGTACCTAGCCGTATTACAGGTACAAAAGCGCGTTATCAGCGTCAGTTGGCTTTAGCCATCAAGCAAGCCCGTTATTTGGCTTTGCTCCCTTACACCGACAACCATCAGTAAGAGGTGTGCAATGGAAGTCATTCTGCTTGAAAAAGTTGCAAATTTGGGTGCTTTAGGTTCTAAAGTAAATGTTAAAGCAGGTTATGGCCGTAACTTCTTGATTCCTCAAGGTAAAGCGGTTCCTGCCACTGCGGCTAACTTAGAAGCCTTTGAAGCACGTCGTGCTGAATTAGAGCGTCAAGAAGCTGAAATTTTAGCGGCTGCCCAAGCCCGTGCCGAACAATTAGCCACGTTAGCGGTTGTTATTGCGGCTAAATCGGGTGACGAAGGAAAACTCTTCGGTTCTGTAGGTACTCGTGATATTGCTGATGCAATTACTACGGCAGGTATTGCTGTTGTTAAAACAGAAGTACGTTTGCCAAATGGTGCATTACGCAATACGGGCGAATACAAAATTGCATTGCAGTTGCATAGCGATGTAATGGCCGAAGTGGCATTAACGGTTGTTGCTGAATAATTTTAGCTCAGCTTTTAATAGCATACAAAAAGCACTGTTTCTTTAATGATACAGTGCTTTTTTGTTTGTCAAGACTAACAATGCACTCAAAAAAATAGTAGCCTGTGTGGAGTGCAACGTAACACAGGAATTAAAAGCTAAGCCAATAACTGAGCTGTATTCCACACTGCTGCATACAAGCCACCAATCTCTACTGCTTTTAAAGCAGAGTATTTTATTGCTTTTTGTCTTTATATTATTTTTATATGTTTTTCAATAAGTTAAAAATATACATATCTACATATAACACCAATAATTTCGACAAATAAATTAAGACAAGCCAATATAGACATGCGTGAAATGCGTAAGTCCTGACCTGTATTCCGCGATGCTCCATACAGGCTACGAATTTGGTACAACGCCCGTCAATTTATGTGGTGATTTTTTTAGGATACGTTTATGAATACCAATCTTCAATATGTTGAGGATGATGTGGTTGCCTCCTTAAAAGTACCACCACATAGCCTGACTTTAGAACAAGCCATTTTATCGGGTCTAATGACCGAACCCGAAATTTGGGATAGCTTAGAATCTATTGTGGGAGAGCATGATTTTTACTCGCCACGTCATAAGTTTATTTTTGCAGCGATTGCCCATCTGATTCATGCTCAACAACCGTGTGATGCCTTATTGGTTGCCAAATATATGGAAGATATTGGCACACTCGCCAAAGCAGGAGGTGAAGCCTATTTAGAGCAAATTTTAAAAGACTCGCCTGCGACCACTGCCAATATTTTAATTTATGCCGAGCGCGTGCGTGAATTTTCGGTATTACGGCAACTCATTAGCTCCACTAACGAAATCGCCACCCTTGCCTTTCACCCCAAAGGCGAATCGGCTTTAACGATTTTAGACCAAGCCGAAACCAAAATTTTTGCCATTGCTGAGCAACAAAAAAATCGCTCGGTTAAAAGTGGCCCACAACTCATCAAACCTTTATTGGCTAAAACTGTTCAAAAAATTGATGAGCTGTATCACTCTACCGAAGCCTTAACAGGCATTAGCACAGGCTTTACCGATTTAGACAAACGCACTCAAGGTTTTCAGGGTGGTAGTTTAGTGATTGTGGCGGCACGTCCAAGTATGGGTAAAACCACCTTTGCCATGAACTTGGTCGAAAGCGTGATTTTTAATACCCAACTACCTGCTTTAGTGTTTTCGATGGAAATGCCCTCCGAGCAACTGTTACTCAGAATGTTGTCTTCGATTGGTGGCGTTGACCAAGGACGGATTCGCTCAGGTAAACTCGAAGATGAAGATTGGCCGCGTGTTACTTCGGCCATGACCCAACTCAGCGAAAAGTTACTTTATATTGACGACAGTGCTGCTCTGCCCCCTTCGGAAGTTCGTGCCAGAGCGCGGCGTGTGGCGCGTGACCACGGTGGCAAAATGGGTCTAATTATGGTGGACTATTTGCAACTGATGCGCGTACCGGGTTTTGATGCAGGCAACCGTGTTAATGAAGTGGGTGAAATTTCTCGCTCTTTAAAAGCCTTAGCTAAAGAATTGGATTGCCCTGTGGTGGCCTTGTCGCAGCTTAGCCGTAATGTTGAACAACGTCCTAACAAACGGCCTGTTATGTCTGACTTGCGCGAGTCGGGTGCTATTGAGCAAGACGCTGATTTAATTATGTTTATTTATCGGGACGAGGTATATAATCCCGAATCTAAAGACAAAGGCACCGCCGAAATTATTATTGCCAAACAGCGTAACGGCCCTATTGGTACTTCACGTTTAGCTTTTTTAGGCCATTTAACCAAATTTGCTGATTTAGCTCCCGAATACTATCGACCCGATGATGAATAATGCGTAATGCTCATTTAACCATTAACCACCAAGCCCTGCTACACAATGTTGCACAGATTAAACGCTATGCCCCACAATCCAAAGTGATGGCCATGGTTAAAGCCGATGCTTATGGTCATGGTGCTGTTGTTGTTTCCAATATCATCAAAAATCATGTTGATGCGCTTGGTGTGGCTTTTTTGGCCGAAGCGATTGCTTTGCGAGAGGCTGGCATTCATTGCCCGATTGCTATTTTAGAAGGCGTATTTAGTACCAATGAGCTTGATTTGGCTTTTAAACACGATTGTTATTTAGTGGTGCATCAACAAGCACAAGTTGATTTTTTAAGCCAATATGCTGGCAATAAAAAAACCTTAATTTGGCTAAAAGTAGATAGTGGTATGCATCGTTTGGGCTTTACACCGCAAGATATCACAAGTGCCTATACTCAACTCCGTGCATTGCCTTGTGTACACGACATTATTTTGACCAGTCATTTTGCCTGTGCCGATGATTTAGGCTCTCCCAAAACGTCACAACAACTGCAAGTGCTTGATGAGCTTACCAAACAATTACCGCCACTCGCACGCAGTTTTGCCAACTCAGCGGCTATTTTGGCGTGGCCACAAACGCATCATCAGTGGGTACGGGCTGGCATTATGTTGTATGGCAGCTCACCTTTTGCTAATAAAACTGCTCACGATTTTAACTTGCAAGCTGTGATGACCCTCAAAACCCAGTTAATCGCCATACAACACCTTAAACAAGGCGAAACAGTGGGTTATGGCTCAACATGGCAAGCGCAACGCGATACCCGTTTAGGCGTGATTGCCATTGGCTATGGTGATGGTTATCCGCGTCATCTTTTGCCCAACACGCCTGTATTGGTCAATGGTCAAAAAACCGTGATTATTGGACGGGTGAGTATGGATATGATAACCGTTGATTTAACAGACATTGAGGCACAAATAGGCGATGATGTGACTTTGTGGGGCGAGGGTTTATCTGCCGATACCATTGCCAACTCTGCTAATACCATTAGTTATGAGCTATTTTGCCAAATCACCCAACGTGTCACTCGATTTATTGCATAAATTTTGCAAAATATTCTTGCACAATCAGCATAGCCGTCTATGCTTAAAATGATAGCAAACCAAGAGGAGAAACAACATTAAGATGAGTTTTTTACAATTTGTTTGTTAATCATGCAAGGCAGAAATGCCTACATTGTCCGTCATGCAGACGAACCAACCCCGCTACAATTGCTTTGTTACGCGGGGTTTTAATTTTTTACCATGTACACAACAAAGGACGACCATTACGCGCCAAGATTTTGTTTTTGGCTGTTTCTGCATTCAAACGTAGCTCTTGCGCTTTAATGGTCGGCTGCTCGTCAGCCAATCTCTCCAATAGCATATCTATGCCTTCTACCGCACGATAACCCCCAACATCACCTAACACCGTCAATGCCTCTAAATTGATGGTGCGAGTATCGCGCTTTAAATTATTTAAAAAAGTCACCATTACCGCAGGATGACATGAACCGCCTAATAATTGCGCAACCGCCACCACAATCGTTTTATCCTCTTCGGCATCTAACATATTGATTAAACGCTGTAATGCCGCATCAGGTAATTTTCCCATAAAGACATTTAAACCTTGCACTGCGGCCATTCTAATCTCAGCACTTGGCGCAACTAAGGCTTTGGCTAACTGCTCAGGGGTTGTCATGGCTTGTACATCTTGCACCGTTAACACTGGCTCTGGGGTATCGGGGCGTGTTGGTAATTGATAATCGGTATTACTGGGTAATTGCCCCTCTACTTTACCCTCTGCTTCTAATGTTTTTTTATAGGCTTCAGTAACTTGTTCCGATTGTTTTTGTAGCTCACTATCTTCTTGACGGCTACAGCCTACGCTTAATAAAGTACATACTAACAAGCTAATGATTATTTTATGATGAGTCATGCCGATTTTGTCCTCTGATTATTTGCGTCTATTTGTGTCGTTTATGTCTTTGCTTATCAGCCTCGCCGTAAAACCTCGTGCCTTTAGGCAAAGGTATCTACACAAGTATTTTGGAGCTAAAAACTCTATAAAAATGAGCGTTGAGTCCCCTCTTGAGAGGGGATTTAGGGGTGTGTCAGACCAAAGAACAGTGTATTGCAGTCTGTTTTAACCCACCCCTAGCCCCTCCGAGGAGGGGAATTTCATCGTTATAGCCTCAATTTTAGCCGTTTAAAAAGATGTGTAGATACCTTTGGCCTTTAGGCCGAGGATATAAGGCGGTGACACGACAGCTTATCAATCCTTTGGCTCAGTAACCATGCGATTTGGTACAAATCAGTAAGGTTGATAAGCTGGCAAGTGTCACTCATAGAATAAGGTCTTAAAAAAGCATTTGTTTTAACAATGAATGACTCTTAAAATACAATTATGAAAACACTTAAATTACGCATAAAAGACAAACATTGCAAGGTGCTAAATCAGCTCGCATCAGAGGTAAACTTTGTTTGGAATTACGTCAATGACTTGTGTTTTAAGCACTTACAACGAACAGGCAAGTTTTTTTCAGCCTTTGATATTGCCAAATATACAGCAGGGGCATCCAAAGAATTAAATCTACATAGTCAAACCATACAAGCCATTACCGAAGAATTGGTGTTAAGACGCAAACAATTCAAAAAAGCCAAATTAAGATGGCGCGTATCGAATCGTCACTCAGCCAAAAAATCACTGGGTTGGATACCCTTCAAAAAAACAGCCATCAAATATCAACATGGACAGGTTAAATATGGCAATCACTGGTTTAATCTTTGGGATAGTTACGGATTAAATAAATACCACGTTAAAACAGGGGCATTTGTCCAAGATAGCCGTGGTCGTTGGTATGTGTGCTTGGTGGTTGATAGTTCGACTTCGCTCACTAACCTAGCACCTAGTGCGGTCACTGAGCGCAGTCGAAGTGTAGGCATAGACTTAGGCTTAAAAGACTTTGCTACTCTCTCCAATGGTGAAAAAATTGCAGCACAACGCACTTACCGAAAATATGAGCAAAAATTAGGTATTGCCCAACGCGCCAGAAACAAAAAGCGCATTAAAGCCATTCATGCCAAAATCAAACAGATTAGACATAATCACTTACACCAAGAAAGCACCGCATTAGTTAAAAACTACGCCGCGATATTTGTTGGCAATGTCAATGCAAAAAGTCTAGCCAAAACTAAACTAGCAAAGTCGGTATTGGATGCAGGCTGGACAATGTTTAGAACCCTACTCAAGTATAAATGCGAGAACGCAGGAGTATGGTTTGAAGAAGTCAACGAAAGCTATACCACCCAAACTTGCTCGTGCTGTGGCTCACGCGACAGTAGTCCGAAAGGTAGAGCAGGACTTGGAATAAGAGAATGGACTTGTATGCAGTGCGGTACACTGCATGACCGCGACATCAATGCCGCCAAGAATATTCTCGCGCTCGGACATGAGCGTCTTGTAGAAGGAATCACCTTGCTTTAGCTAGGGGAGGATGTCAACAGCCAAAAAAACGTACTCTATCATCAATTATTCTATTTTTATATTGCCTTAAAACGATGAGTAAAAACAAAACAATTTATAGTTGTAATGCCTGCGGTAGCACATTTTTTAAATGGTCAGGCCAATGCAGCGAATGTCATGCGTGGAATAGCATTCATGAAGCCCCTGCCGAAAGCAACCTCAGCCCGCGTCAACGTGGTAATTATGCAGGCCAAGCCAGTACCGTGACCATACTTGACCAAGTGAGCATTAACGCGATTGACCGTACCGAAACAGGATTATCAGAGCTTGACCGTGTATTAGGCGGTGGTTTAGTGGCTGGCTCGGTGGTGTTAATTGGTGGCGACCCGGCATTGGTAAATCGACAATTTTACTACAAACGCTGACCTATTTAGCCCAGCAGCATAATGCTTTATATATTACAGGCGAAGAGTCGCTGTCACAGGTGGCAATGCGTGGCAAACGTTTAGAGTTACCCTGCGATAAAGTCAAAATTATGGCCGAAACTTGTGTCGAAAATATTTTGGCCACTCTTAAAGCCGAAAAACCAATGGTGGCTGTCATTGACTCTATTCAAACTCTTTATACCGAAGCCTTGCAATCTGCCCCCGGTGGTGTATCGCAAGTACGCGAATCAGCCGCCCTACTCACACGTTATGCCAAGCAAAGTGGTACAGCGTTATTTTTGGTGGGGCATGTGACCAAAGAAGGTTCGCTGGCAGGCCCTAGAGTGTTAGAACACATGGTGGATTGTGTGTTGTATTTTGAGGGAGAATCTGACTCACGTTTTAGAATGATTCGTGCGGTTAAAAATCGTTTTGGCGCGGTTAATGAATTGGGTGTTTTGCTATGACAGATAGGGGCTTACGCGAAGTGGCTAATCCCTCCGCCATTTTTTTATCGCGTTATGAAGAGCCGATTGCAGGCTCAATCGTGATGATTAGTCGTGAAGGTACTCGGCCGTTATTAGTCGAAGTTCAAGCCTTGGTTGATGATGCGTTTGCTAACCCTCGCCGTGTCGCGATTGGACTAGACCAAAACCGTTTGGCGATGTTGTTAGCTATTTTGCATCGGCACGGTGGTGTACATACTATTGGCCAAGATGTGTTTGTGAATGTGGTTGGTGGCGTAAAAGTGTTGGAGACTGGCTCAGATTTGGCTGTGTTACTCGCTGTTACCTCTAGTTTACGCGGCCAAGCCTTGCCCAATGATTTGGCTGTTTTTGGGGAGGTGGGCTTGTCGGGCGAGATTCGCCCTGTGCCAAATGGTCAAGAACGCTTGCGTGAGGCGGCAAAACATGGCTTTAAACGAGCAATTGTGCCCAAAGCCAATGTGCCACGCCAAGATATTGAGGGCATGGAAATTGTGGGTGTGACTCGTTTGCATGAGGCGTTGGCTGCGGTTTGATAAATTCATTCCAAATTTTAAGAACATTTTTCATCGTTTAAGATGGCGGAATGCACCATGTTATTTTAGTTATAAAATGTTTTTTTTATGGCCTTAGTCGGCGCATTATAATGCGCCCTACGCGAGCTTTATTTATAGTTCTATAAAAGACACATTTGGCTAAAATGGGTTTTGAACTTTAAACGATAAAACATAGGTGACCTTAAGTCCGCCTTTGTTTTATTCAGCAAAAAGTTCTTGAATAGTTGGTAAGGGCATAAATAGCAGTAAAGGATTATCTGGTGCAGGTACAAAACCATAACCTTGATAATAATTCGCTACTGCTTGGTCTTTAGCATCGACCACCATCCCTACACAACCCGATACTTTAGCTACTGACAACACTTTTTCAAGTGCATCAATCAATAGCTTTTCACCAATTCCTTGGCGTTGTGCTTTACTATCAATCGCCAAGCGGCATAAGCGTACAACAGGCATATCATGCTTGGGTAATTTATAACGTTTAGTAATTTCTTGCGGCAAATTGTTAATATCTACTGTGGCATTACTCAGCGAATAATAACCAATAATATTATCTTCTTTAATCGCACAAAAACTGCGCGTAATATTTTTATTATCGTGTTGCTTTGCGATATTAATTAAATAATTATTTAACGCAGGTTGGCCACAATCAAATGTGGTTTTTGTGGCCAACTGTTCAGCGGTGAGCTGACTCAAGGGTTGAAGGGTTATCTGTAACATGGTACGGAGTCTCTTTATAATTCGCTAATGCTCGTTTTAGTTTTGCATTTGGCTTAGGAGGATTAGCCAGTTGTTCAATAAACCATTCCGAATCACGTTGAGACAATACAATATTTTTCATTTCATACCAGTCGATTAACTCTAAAGCATGTTGATGAACCACTTGCACCATGTAGGCATTCATAGGTACGCCTGTTAAATCAGCAGCTTTTTGTATTGTTTGCTGTACGTTCAACGGAACTCTTGCCGTAATACGGCCTTTTTCTATGTCTGCATTTGCACTTATGCGTGACATACTGCACCTCACTAGTTTGTTTGAAAAACATACCCCAAAAAAATAACACTAATTCATGTTTGTACCTCCACAATTTAATTTTTTGGTGACATAATGGTATCATAGTTTTTAATGGTGTCAATATGACTCCATTTTTAAAACAAGCTACACTTGCTTAATTGGCGCATTATAATGCGCCCTACACAATCTCATTAAATTTTAGTTAATTGTAGGGTGGCATTAGCGTTAGCGTAATGCACCTTTTTTATATTAACATCATCATTAAGAATAATTTTCATCGTTTAAGATGGCGGAATGCATTCCGCCCTACGCTTGCTTTCTTGCGAGATTATATTCATTTGGTGACAGCATTTTTTCCATTTCTTACCAAACGTACAAAACAACCATAACCTTTGGGATATTTACGAACTTTGCCTTCATAAAAAACCACAACACTGGCTTCTTCGCTATTTTTTTGAGTGGTAGATGTCCAAAATGTGGCATATTGTCCTTCTTCTTTAGGACAAAATAAAATACCTTGTTCTGTTTTATAACCTTCTTTATCTGGCAACATTAAACTGGCTAATTCTTTTTCAGTAGGTAAACGCCAGCCAAAATCTTTAATTTCTTTTGCGTTAGTTAATTCAGTCGCTTTTGTCCATGTCATTTGGCTGCCTTGTCCGCTGACATTACCATTTTGCCATGCTTGAAAAAAGCAATAACGCTGCCTGATTAGATTTGTTTCTGCATCATACCACTCTCCTAAATCCATTATATTGGGATGCTCATTTTTAAGGTTGCCCAAAAGCTCTGTTGTTTAATTGTCGCTGATTGCCTTGCACTCATTGAACCACACATTCATTTTTCAGTATAACAATTTGGCTTTGGCGATCAAGACTAATACTGTAAACTATCAATAAACCATTCCGAATCGTTGAGTTTTACATCGCCATTGCAATGCATTTAATATAATCACGATACCAGTCGTCATGCAAATGATTCTAAAGCATGTTGATTAACCATCTTTTGCACAGCCATGTAGGCATTCATCTGTCAACGCCTGTAAAATCACTGACCCATGCCTGATTGTATTGTTTGCTGTACGTTCAAATTGGAACTTGAGGTGGGTTGTAATACAGGCTTTGATGGTTGCATTGTGAGTTATGCGTGACATACTGCACGCTTCACTAGTTTGTTTGAAAGGGGAACGTACCAAAAAATAACACTAATTCATGTTTGTACCTCCACAATTTAATTTTTTGGTGACATAATGGTATCATAGTTTTTAATGGTGTCAATATGACTCTGACGATAAAACCAGTCTACAGTCTATGCAACACCCAACTTAAGCTTTTAATATGGCGCATTATAATGCGCCCTACACAATCTCATTAAATTTTAGTTAATTGTAGGGTGGCATTAGCGTTAGCGTAATGCACCTTTTTTATATTAACATCATCATTAAGAATAATTTTCATCGTTAAAGATGGCGGAATGCATTCCGCCTAAACGCTTCTAATGCCTGATTGCGAGATTATATTCACGTACATAACCTTCAGCATTTTTTTTCGATTAATAAACAACAAAAACAACCATAACTGTTTAAGGATTTTTTACGAACTTTGCTTTGCCTTTTAAAAACCACAACACTGGCTTCTTGTGCTATTTTTTGAGTGGTAGATGTCCAAAATGTCGCATATTGTCCTTCTTCTTTAGTTTTTTTGCAACATAATAAAATACCTTGTTCTGTTTTATAACCTTCTTTATCTGGCAACATTAAACTGGCTAATTTTTTTTCGGTAGGTAAACGCCAGCCAAAATCTTTAATTTCTTTTGCGTTAGTTAATTCAGTCGCTTTTGTCCATGTCATTTGGCTGCCTTGTCCGCTGATATTACCATTTTGCCATGCTTGACCTAAGCAATAACGCTGCCATATTAGATTTGTTTCTGCATCAAACCACTCTCCTAAATCCATTAGCTGGGATGGTTTTTTTTTCTCTAAGTGTTTTTTTTATTGATTGTTGATAACGTTTGGGTTCTTCTTTTAAAATCTTCCACATCTAATTTTCTTAAACTATCAACAAACCATTCCCAATCTTTAGTTTGAGTCACTTTTAAATTGGATTTAATATAATCAGATACTACTTGTTCAAATTCTTCTAGATTATTGGGGTTAGCTAGACGAGCAATTGCCAATGATTTCTTGATAAACGTCTAAAAACTTCTTGCTGCACGTCTAAAAAAAACTTATCTGTATTGATAAGAATATTAGCACTTTTTAAATCTTTTATATGGTTAAAGATAGGAAGTACCAAATTTTTAAATTAAATTTAGCACCTAATCACATCTAATTCGCTCGTTAATAATCTCTAAAGTCATGTCCTATCTCTTTTTAAAGCTAAGCTTATTTGTGAGAGAGACCAAAAGATTCAACATAAAAAAAATGACAATTATCATCAATAAATTCAAGCCAAAAGAAGATTTATTGTTGAGCCAATAGGTTTTTTTTACCTAATGCTGCAATTGACATGTTTGATTGTTCCACTCAAAATCTTACAAAAATTCTAACATCCTCATTACACCAGTCAGCCCCAAACTCTACAAAATGTGACGATATAAACAGAGTATTTCTTTGAAAAGTCAGCCCTTCTGGATCGATTTTCTACACACCTAAAACCATGAGGTACTAATAAATTAGTCAATAATGGCTCAAAGTGTTTTTTCATTTGTTTTGGCGTTTTAGGAAATTTATTGGTTGTAAATTTTTCAACGGTTCTTTGCCATTCTACCTCTGCTGACTCAGGTAAAATCGTATTGGGTGACACACAAGCAATCCATGCTTCTTGGTCAAAAATAACCACGGAATGTTCTTTGGCAGCATCAAATAAAATTTTTACTAATAATGGCCACAGTCCAATCTCAGAAATTTCCATGTTGTAAGCAGCTTTATGCGTCTCAGCAATATCGGCAGCTATTCCTTTTAAAAACAATTCACTTTGTTCATCTTCATCATAGGTTTTGAGTAATCTTTCTACGGTTTGACCAAAAGCCAACATATTAGCAGTTTGTGTTTCAATGCGTTGTTTGGCTAGGCGTTGAGCCATATCCATCGCCTCTTCAAAGTGTTGAGGCTTGCCATAAACATCCGCGTCCCAAATATATACATCGTGACGATTGCCCATTTTTAACTCCCTAAACTTGCTGAACCAACAATTGTTCTTTTAACTTCATCATTTCATCACGGATTTTAGCTGCTTGTTCAAATTGCAAATCCCGTGCTTTGGCTAACATTTGTTGTTCTAATTCTTTAATGCGTTTAGCTAATACTTTGGGTTCTAACACCACATATTCAGCATTAGCTTCGGCAATTTTTTGCTCTTTGGCATCATTGGCAGCTTGTTTTGCGGCTTCGCCACCATACACTTCCAAAATATCAAAAATCGGTTTAGAAACACTGCGTGGGGTAATACCATGTGCCGCATTAAATGCCATCTGTTTAGCCCGTCTGCGCTCTGTTTCGTTAATCGCACGTTGCATTGAGCCTGTCATTTTCTCGGCATATAAAATTGCCTTGCCATTCACATGACGTGCGGCACGACCAATGGTTTGAATCAACGAACGCTCAGAGCGCAAAAAGCCTTCTTTATCGGCATCCAAAATCGCCACCAACGATACTTCGGGCATATCCAAGCCTTCACGCAATAAATTAATGCCAATCAACACATCAAATACGCCTAAACGTAAATCTCGAATAATCTCAACACGTTCAACGGTATCAATATCCGAATGCAAATAACGCACTTTAATCTTATGCTCACGCAAATAATCGGTCAGGTCTTCAGCCATCTTTTTGGTTAAAGTAGTCACTAATACCCGTTCTTTTAGCAAAATACGAGCATTAATTTCTGACATTAAATCATCAACTTGGGTAAAAGCAGGACGTATTTCTATCTCAGGGTCAACCAAACCCGTAGGCCGAACCACTTGCTCAATGGCAATCGGGCAATGTTCTTGCTCATAATGGGCAGGAGTTGCCGAGACAAAAATGGTTTGTGGGCTAATTTTTTCCCATTCCTCAAACTTCATTGGTCGATTATCTAAGGCCGACGGCAATCGAAAACCATAATTGACTAAGTTTTCTTTACGCGCTCTATCGCCTTTATACATTGCACCAATTTGCGGTACGGTGACATGAGACTCATCAATCACCAACAGCGCATCGGCAGGCACATAATCAAACAAAGTTGGCGGAGCTTCGCCTTCGTTTCGTCCAGACAAATGCCGTGAATAGTTTTCGATACCATTGCAATACCCGAGTTGTTGCAACATTTCTAAATCGTATTGGGTACGCTCTTTTAAACGCTGTGCTTCAATCAGTTTATTTTCACCCATAAACCACTGCAAACGCGGTTCTAATTCGGCGCGAATAGTTTCTATTGCACTATTGATTTGCTCTTTGGGGGTGACGTAGTGTGTTTTTGGATAAATAGTGACTCGTGCTGCTTTACGCAATGGTGCGCCCGTTAACGGGTCAAAATAATGGATTCCCTCTACTTCGTCATCAAACAAACTGATTCTTATTGCTTCATCATCAGACTCGGCAGGAAAGACGTCAATTACCTCGCCCCTTACTCGATACGTCCCCCGACTAAACTCTAAATCATTACGTTGATATTGCATTTCGGCCAAACGACGCAAAATAGCTCGTTGATCAATTCGTTCGCCACGACTCACATGCAATAACATTTTTAAATAGGCATCAGGATCACCCAAACCATAAATGGCCGACACACTGCAAATAATAATCGCATCACGTCGCTCTAACAGGGCTTTAGTGGCCGACAAACGCATTTGGTCAATGTGTTCGTTAATGGCAGAGTCTTTTTCGATATAAGTATCAGATGACGGCACATAAGCTTCAGGCTGATAGTAATCATAAAACGACACAAAATACTCAACGGCGTTATTGGGGAAAAAACTTTTAAATTCACTATACAACTGCGCGGCTAAGGTTTTGTTATGCGCCATAATAATGGTCGGTCGTTGCAATTTGGCAATGACATTGGCAATGGTGAAGGTTTTTCCCGAACCTGTAACCCCTAATAATAATTGATGTTGCTTGCCCTGTTGAATGCTATCGCACAAGGCTTGAATGGCTGTTGGTTGATCGCCAGAAGGCTGAAACTCGGTTTGTAATTGAAAAGCCTGTTTAGTTTGCATTTTAGCTCTCTTATCTGACGCTATTTTGCGGTATTATTAGCGTTTAGCTTGGACTTGCCCACTGACAAAATCGTCACAACATCAGACATTTTATCATCATGGGCAAATTTATCACATCAACAAGAGGTTAACTCCGTGGAACTACGCTTATCTGACCGTGTATTAAGCATCAAACCTTCTCCTACTTTAGCGGTAACCAACCGTGCAGCCGAATTAAAAGCAGCGGGTAAAGACATTATTGGTTTGGGTGCTGGCGAACCAGATTTTGATACCCCAGAACATATCAAAGCGGCTGCTATTAAAGCCATTCAAGATGGCTTTACCAAATACACGGCTGTTGATGGTACAGCTGGTCTTAAAAAAGCAATTATTGCTAAATTAAAGCGTGATAATGGTTTAGATTATCAAGCGAATCAAATTTTGGTTTCTTGTGGTGGCAAACAAAGCTTCTTCAACTTAGCCTTAGCCTTTTTAAACAAAGGTGATGAAGTCATTATTCCTGCACCATACTGGGTTTCTTATCCAGACATGGTATTGATTGCAGATGCAACGCCTGTTTGTATCGAATGTCCACAATCCCAAAACTATAAAATCACTCCTGCTCAATTAGAAGCAGCGATTACACCAAACACCAAATTATTAGTCTTAAACTCGCCTTCTAACCCAACAGGTATGGTTTATTCTAAAGAAGAATTATTGGCATTGGCTGAGGTTTTACGCAAACATCCTCAGGTTTGGGTAGCCACTGACGACATGTACGAACATATCATTTGGACTAAAGAGCCATTTGTAAATATCGTCACGGTTGCACCAGATTTATATGACCGTACTTTAGTGTTAAATGGCGTCTCTAAAGCCTATGCCATGACTGGTTGGCGTATTGGTTATGCTGCTGGCCCAGCAAAAGTGATTGGTGCAATGAAAAACGTACAATCTCAATCTACGTCTAACCCAACTTCTGTGTCTCAAGTTGCCGCAGAAGCTGCTTTAAATGGCGATCAAGACGTATTAAAGCCAATGGTTGCTGCATTTAAAGAGCGCCATGACTATGTGGTTGGTGCATTAAATGAGATTCAAGGCGTTTCTTGTTCCCCTGCTGACGGTGCATTCTATGCCTTTGCTAATGTTGAAGGCGCAATTGCTAAAATGGGTTTAAAGAACGATTTAGAATTTTCTGAAGTGTTATTAAATACCGTGGGTGTTGCAGTTGTACCGGGTTCTGCCTTTGGTTTAGATGGCCACATGCGTATTTCTTATGCAACTAGCTTAAAGACCTTAGAAGATGCGATTGCTCGTATCAAAAAGGCAATTGAAGGCTAATATGATTCGCCCCTTCTTTTGAAGGGGCTTTTGTTTACAAAACACGCAAAACATCTTCAAAAGTACAAGAAACAAGCAAAAAACCATTCTCAGACTTGACCTTATAAAAAAAATCGCTATTATACGCCCCACACCGAATGATGTTCCTCAATAGCTCAGTCGGTAGAGCAACGGACTGTTAATCCGTGTGTCGCTGGTTCGAGCCCAGCTTGAGGAGCCATATTACACTGTCGATTGACAGGCATTTAAAAGCCTTAATTCATAAAGAATTAGGGCTTTTTTGTTTCTTTGTCCTGCCTCGTTGGAAAAACCATGAAAACTCTCGCTTTAAAAAAATACGAAGATCGCCGTTTGCGTGAAGGTCATTTATGGATTTATTCCAACGAAGTCGATACCGCTAAAACACCGTTAAAAACGCTTATTGCAGGTGAGCAAGTTGTTATTGAAGATTTTGCAGGCAAAAAGCTTGGCATAGCAACCGTAAGCCCACAATCGTTAATTTGTGCGCGTTTAATTAGTCGTGATGTTAAACATCCTTTAGATAAATCCTTATTAGTGCATCGCTTAAATCAGGCATTAAGTTTGCGTGAGCGTTTTTATGATGAACCTTATTATCGTTTAGTTTATGGTGATAGTGACCAATTAGCTGGCTTGGTGGTGGACAGATTTGGCGACTATTGTGTCGTACAAACCACCACTGCAGGTATGGAGCTTGTCAAAGATGACATTGTACAAGCTTTAGTAAAAGTGCTTAATCCAACAGGTATTTTATTTAAAAACGATAGCAAAGCGCGTGCCTTAGAAGGTCTGCCAAGTTACATTGAAGTGGCTTATGGTCAAGTACCCGATTTAGTTTCTTTAGTAGAAAATGGTGTTAAATTTTTTGCACCTGTCCATGAGGGACAAAAAACAGGTTGGTTTTATGACCACCGCGAGTCTCGCGCGCAATTACAACGTCTGGTAAGAAATAAGCGTGTATTAGACGTGTTTTGTTATGCAGGCAGTTGGGGAATACAAGCAGCTGCTTTTGATGCGGCAGAAGTCACTTGTGTTGATGCCTCTGAATTTGCCTTAGACATTGTGAAAAAAAATGCCCAAGCTAATAACTTAGACAATGTTAAAACCTTGCAGGGTGATGCTTTTAACGTCTTAACTCAGCTCAAACAGCAAGGCGAACAATTTGATGTGATTGTGCTAGACCCCCCTGCTTTTATGCAAAAACGCAAAGACCATGCTAACGGTTTGCAAGCCTACCGTCGTATTAATGAGTTGGCGATGCGTTTATTAGTTAAAGATGGGGTGTTGGTATCGGGTTCTTGTTCTATGCACTTAAAAACCGAAGAGTTGGTCGATGTAATTCGGGGAGCAAGTCGTCACTTAGACAAAACTGCACAAGTGGTATTTGTTGGGGGTCAAGGAGCTGACCATCCTATTCATCCTGCTATTCCCGAAACTTCTTATTTAAAATGTGTCATTGCTAGAGTGTTAGGCGCATAATAAAAAAGGGCATCAAAAGATGCCCTTTTAAAATTATACAATTTATACGGGTGTATAAGTATACTTTACTGTATAACTCAATGAGATGCCTTGATTTAACTGCACCGAAATTGTCCCAACATTCCCTGAAAACGAGCATCCCGTAATGGTAATAGCACCACTTGGTAAAGCACCTTTTACGCTACTATCATTACAAAATACATCTTGGGTATCTGGTTTGGGAATGTTTTGAATAGTGACTGTTGGAATAGGTAGACTTCCTAATCCTGACACTGTAGTTTCAATGGTGAGATTGAAATTTCCTGTCGGGACGCTGCCACCACTGCCACTGCCACTGCCACTGCCACTGCCACCAATCGTAATCACAATATCACCAAAAACAGGATGAAATTTAGTTAAATCTAAACCCGTTAAATTGGCATTATCAGTAATTAGTGATTCTAAATTAGCGGTAATTTTAGAAACAAAATTACTATCATTATAGCCAAGAGAAATATCTTTAGTGGTTACACCATCTAGTTTGCCATCTTCTAAATCAGCCGCTAATTGATTTAGAAAGGTTAAGGCAGGCGTTGCATCTGTATTTGGAACAATTTTTGCCAATGCAGCTAATTTTAAGGCGTATTTACCTGCTGCATTATTAGCAATTGTTGCTAAATCAGCAACACTACCTACCAAGTGAGGAGGTGTTGTAATATTTTCTAACTCAGGAGCTAATGCTTTACGAATAGCTTCATTAGCACCACTGATAATTTCAGCACTTAACGCAGAACTAGGACCAGCCTTCTTTTCTGCGGCTTGATAAGCCACTTCAGTTAAGGTACTCACGCCAATTTTGTCCTCAAGCATCGGCAATGCGGCACGAATTTGTTTGCCTGCATCAAAGTCAACCTCCTCTCCTTTGCTTTCATCAAAATATTTCGCACCTGCCTGTCCCATGACTTCCACCACAACAGGGTCAGAAGTCTTTTGAGCAGTAAAAGTAGCAATACCTGTATTTCCTGTACCCCCTGAACCCAACTCCTTACCTGTTTTAGCATTCTTTAATACTACTTTAGCATTCAGAATTTTTCCTAAAGAAGGTGTCACTGTGACTGTGGTAGTCGAACCCGGCACTGGATTAACATCATCATTGATTTCGCAGCCAGTCATCACTAAAGCTGCCAACAAAGTTAAACCACCACCTAATATAATACCTTTTTGCATTGTTATTCTCCGTCATGCAATTTTATTGTAAATCGTTTGTTTTTGGACATTACAAGAATAGAGTTTTTACTCTATCTAGCTAATATACGCCTGCTTACTAAGCAATCCAAGCCCATTTATCACAAAAAACGCCTACTTATTGCACTATTTTTACACAATCATTTACGCAAATTTATTGAGCCTATTTTATTTTTTGTGACTCACTGAGTAAAATCAACGACAAAACATTTTGCAAAATTGGAAAAATAATGAATCGCAAACAACGTCCTTATGACATTATTTTATTAGGTGCAACAGGATTTACGGGTCAACTCACGGCAGAATATTTACTCAAACAGGCTCAACCCATTAAGTTGGCACTGGCTGGACGCAATGCAGAAAAACTGGAACAAGTATGCGAATCTTTGTTAGCCGATAACCCACAGGCCAATAAACCTGACCTGTTAGTTGCAGACAACCATAATATGGCGAGCTTAAAACAACTTTGTGCCCAAACGAAGGTTGTGATTAGTACCGTAGGCCCTTATACCCAACATGGTGAAGACTTAATTGCCGCTTGTGTCACTCAAGGCTGTGATTATGTTGATTTAACAGGTGAGCCGCAATTTGTTAGCTTAATGCAACAAAAATACGGGGCAGATGCGACTAAAGCTAAGGTTAAAATTGTGCACTGTTGTGGTTTTGACAGTATTCCCCACGATTTGGGGGTGTTGTTTACTATTGACGCGCTCTGTCGAAAGTTATCTGCCGAGATAATGGCTCAATCGAGCGTTAGCATAGAAGGCTTTGTACGTGGTCATGGTGATATTTCTGGCGGAACGTGGCATTCTGCTATCAATGCCATGCCACAATGGCGCGAGTTTGTGCGTGAACGTCGCTTACAATATCAACAACATTTTAATAAGCGCGATATTTGTTTAGTCGAAAAACCTACCATTCGTAAATTAAAAGATGGTTGGGCTGCGCCATTACCGACCATTGACCCAATGATTGTTATCCAAAGTGCTAAACGCTACTCACACTATGGCAAATCCTTTGCTTATGCCCATTTTGGCGTTGTACCACAACTACACCGTTTGGTATTAACAGGTGCGGCTGTTGCAGGGATTTTTACCCTGTCGCAATTTGACAAAGGCCGCTCATGGTTGGCTAAACAACGGCCATCTGGCACAGGACCAATGCCTGAAGTCCGCGCTAAACATTGGTTTAATGTTGAGTTTGTTGCGACGGTACAAACCCCTCAACATCAAACCATTAAACAGCGTGCCTTAGTCAGTGGCGGCGACCCTGGTTATGATGAAACCGCCAAGATGCTGGCCGAAAGTGCCTTGTGTTTGTTAGTAGAAAAAGATGCTTTACCCGCTAACTTTGGCATTGTAAGCCCTGCCGAAGCCATGGGTACAACGTTGATTAAACGACTTCAAGCGGCTGGCATTAGTTTT
Source organism: Moraxellaceae bacterium (assembly GCA_024234595.1). Taxonomy (GTDB): domain Bacteria; phylum Pseudomonadota; class Gammaproteobacteria; order Pseudomonadales; family Moraxellaceae; genus Agitococcus. The sequence goes on from JACKNZ010000007.1 coordinate 140,897, forward strand.
GAGTTAAAATAACAAACAAAGTTTTTTCCTCTCCCAATCGGAGAGGCAGCCTGATCATCTAAACTATAACCAAAAATCAGCGCACCAAACGAACATAGTACATCAATCCCTTATAACTCGCTGACTCCCCACCATTGCTAAAATTGATTGCCCATGCGCTAGTAACACCAACCGCTACACTATCGGCTGTCCAATAAAAGCCATTTTGAGTATTGTAAAAATAGGTATTATCAATTGCAGGATTAAAACGACCATAATGAACAATCGAATCTAACTCTGACTTAGTAGGCAAACGCCAATCATTGTAACCACAACGTTTTTGAGTATTGGCATAGTCAATATAAGCACTGGTATTTTGCCCTTCTTTTGCATGTCCAACATCCCCCCCATTGATTAGGTAATCACTGTTATACCATGCATACGTTTTTGTTTTATCAAACATCGAGCCGTCTGTGGTTTTAACTTCCCATGTTAAACCTGTGACATTATCTAACACGCAAGCCCATTGAGGCGCGTTATTAGCAAGTTTTTGGCCAGTATTATCTATTTTGCTAAAATCAAAACCAGCCATCCCTGCCCCCGTCTTATTAAGTTGAGCCGTTGTCACTAAATAATCACGCCCTACTTCTGCATCTTGATTCAAACTAGCAAAACTTAATAAATTGGAGCTACTGCAATCAGCAAACCATGTGTTGTTATTGGCACAGGTAGTCACGCCAGTATCATTCAACTTACTCAACGTGATAATGGGTAAATTAGGTGTTTTTACTACAGAGACCGTACTGAGTGTTTGCAAACCTTCTTTGTCTGTGACGACTAATTTAAGTGCATAATTTGTTTGTGCCTTAAGATTAGTTAAGGTTGTTTGAGTGGTATTTTTAGCCGAAAATTTTAACAGTGCTGCACTAGGCACAAAATCTGTCGTCCCCTCTGTTACATATACGCCATAATCGAGGGCAGTACTTGCGGTTGTATCATCAGCTGCTGTTTTCCATGTCACATCTATTGTTTGATAGTCAACCGCGCTGACTGAGTTAAATGCGACATTGCTTGGGGGGGTGTTAATGGGGGTTGAACCGCCACCACCACTGTTAGGTATTGATTGAGTTGTAAATGGAATCAAGGTACTGATTGTTGTTAACCCTTGCGCATCTTTAACAAGCAATTTTAATCCATAGGTTGTTTGGGCTTTTAGCCCAGTAATGACGGTTGATGTACTATTAACAGCCGAAAACTTTTGACTACTTGCCGATGGCTCAAAATTTACGCCACCTTCCACTAAGTGGAGTTGATACGTTAATTGATTGCTAGCGGTACTATCGTCATTGGCAGTTTGCCAAGAGACGCTGACACTGTTTTGAGTGGGTGACACGCTACTAATGGTGACATTAGTAGGGGCTTGATTACCCGAATTAGGTGTAGCAGGATTATTTGTCGAGCCGTTATTATTTGAGCTGGTTGTTGAGTCTCCACCGCCACCACCACAAGCACTTAATATAAAAGCCATTGAAGCTGAAACAATTAGGTTTTTATTAAAAAAATAATTTACCGACATGAGCAACGCCCTGTTATTTGTTGATTTATGCTCGGGCATTATAGGGGCTAGGACTATGCGTGAAAAGCACTCTCACTTAATTTAGGACTTACGCGGTTATCGCTTTTTTGCTCACGCCCTCACCCTCCGCTACGCTCCTCCCTCTCCCTCAGGGAGAGGGCTGGGGTGAGGGTGCAAAACGCGCTAACTTCGGTGAAATGCGTAAGTCCTGCATTATGAGAGTGCACATTTGAATCATTTACACAGGCTTAAACGTGACACGTTGCACCGCATCTAGCCAACCAGCGTACATTTGTTCGCGTTTATCAATGTTCATTTTAGGATTAAATTCTCGCTCACAATGCCACAACTCTGCAATCGCATCTAAAGAGGCAAATTTGCCAACTTGTAAGCCTGCCAACCAAGCCACACCTAATGCCGTTGTTTCGGTAACGGTTGGTCTATCAACACACACACCAACAATATCGGACAAGGCCTGCATGAGCCAATTATTAACCGCCATCCCCCCATCAACACGCAAAGTTTGTAACTTGCCAGCACCGTCTTTTTTCATCGCTTCCATTAAATCTCGCGTTTGAAAACACACAGCTTCTAATCCAGCAATCACAATTTCGCCAATACCTGTATCACGGGTTAAGCCAAAAATTGCACCACGCGCATGAGGATCCCAATAGGGCGCACCTAAACCTGTAAAGGCAGGGACTAGATATACACCACGACTATCAACGGTTTCTTCGGCAATGGCTTCGGTATCCCCTGCTTGTTTAATCAGTTGAATACCATCACGTAGCCATTGTACGGCTGCACCTGCCACAAAAATACTGCCTTCTAAGGCATAAGTGACTTTGCCATTCAGTCGATAAGCAACCGTTGTTAATAAGCGATGATTAGAGTTAATGGCTTCTTCGCCCGTATTCATCACCATAAAACAGCCTGTACCATAGGTACTTTTGACCATGCCTGCATTAAAACAAGCTTGACCAACTAAAGCCGCTTGTTGGTCGCCTGCCACACCACCAATTTGAATCGGTGCGCCAAATAGTTGAGTTTGGGTTTGACCAAAATCACTAGCTGAATCTTGCACAGCAGGCAATACACTGGCAGGAATATTAAAGAGTTTTAATAATTCTTCATCCCATTCTTGGGTATGAATATTAAACAACAAAGTACGTGCGGCATTAGTCGCATCAGTGGCGTGTTTTTTGCCGCCTGTTAATTGCCAAATCAACCATGTATCAATCGTACCAAAAGCAAGCTCACCTTTTTCGGCACGTTTGCGCGCACCAGACACATTATCTAAAATCCATGCCAGTTTGCTGGCCGAGAAATAAGGGTCAAGTAACAAGCCTGTTTTTTGTTGTACGGTTTTTTCGTGGCCTTTATTTTTGAGTTTAAGACAGGTTTCGGCAGTGCGACGGTCTTGCCATACAATCGCTTTATGAATTGGCTTACCTGTCTTTTTATCCCAAACCACCGTTGTTTCACGTTGATTAGTAATCCCAATAGCGGCTATTTGCTGAGCGGTAATGCCACTTTGTTGTAAGGCTTCTCGACATACTGCTAACGAAGCATCAGCAATTTCTTGAGCATCATGCTCTACCCAACCATCGGCAGGAAAATACTGTTTGAGTTCACGTTGTGCTCTAGCAACTGCTTGGCCTTGTAAATTAAAAATAATGGCACGAGTGCTAGTTGTTCCTTGGTCTAAGCTCAATAAATATGGCTGCATTTTTGCCTCTACATCGCGTGTAACTGCTATCATTAAGATAACGATTAAATGGTTAACATCACCCAAAAATCAAAAAACCGTATAACGGTCATCTTTTGTTTTTTGAATTCTCATCGCTCACAGATTAAGCCATAATTAGCTATTCTGTGTTAGTTTTTGCTTATTGAATCGTATTTTATGAATTTTGTCTTGTTAATTACCGCCCCCATCAGCCATCCCAATGCGTGGCATGGTTATTATTTTGCGCAGTCTGCTTTAAAGCAAGGCCATACGGTACAACCATTTTTTTATGGAGATGGTGTGCAAGTGGCCAATCAGCTGTTATCTCCACCACAAGATGCGCTTAATCTTAGCCGATTATGGCAACAGTTAGCGCAAGAGTATCAGCTAGAATTAGCTGTTTGTATAGCCGCCGCGCTCAAACGAGGCATTACTGATAGTGACAACGCCCACCGCCACCATTTACAAGCACACAATTTAGCACAAGGTTTTACACTCGCAGGTTTAGGCACACTCACAGAATGGCTTATCACTGCCGATAGACACCTGAGCTTTGTTGGAAGTTAATTTATGAGTAGCACGCTTTTTATTCAACATCATGCCCCTTATAGCAATCATAACTCACAAGAAACATTAGATGCCTTGTTGGTAATGGCTACTTTTGGCCAAAATCCGAGTGTATTGTTTCAAGGCGATGGTGTATGGCAACTGGTTGGCACACAAAAAGACGCACAACTTTTTGGGCAAAATTCGATTGTGGCTCAAACAAGCGCATTAGAATTGTATGACGTAGAAAAGGTCTATGTTGACCTAAATAGTTTGCAACAACGCCAATTACAACTCAGTGATTTAGCCATTCCAGCACAAGGCTTAGCTGCTCAACAGCTCAGTGATTTTATTCAACAACACCGTTTTATTATTAGACTTTAATCATGGCTACTCTACATCTTATTAGTCGTAATCTCAGCCCAAGCGATGAAGTATTGACGCATATTCAACATAGTTTATCTGCTAATGATGCCTTATTATTTTTAGCCGAGGGCATTTATAGTAGCTGCTTTCATCTTTTGACAAATTACAAATTATATTTGCTTAACAGTGAAAGCAGTTTTCGTCCTCAAGTTAATACTACCATCTCACACATCGACTATGCCCAATTTGTACAATTAGGAGTTGACTATGAACGTAGTCTTAGCTGGGCATAATATTGCAATAGATGAAGATGGCTATTTACTTGATTATAAAGACTGGACTCCCGACATAGCCCGCGCTTTAGCACAACAACAAGCTGTTACGCTTAACGAAGCGCATTGGGAAATAATTAACGCCATACGTGACTTTTATAACCAATACCAACGTTCACCGACAACAAGAGTGCTTTTAAAATACTTAACACAACAACTTGGCACTCAAAAAGGCAGTAGTATTTATGTGATGCAGCTTTTTGGTAGTGGCACACCTGCCAAAAGCATTGCTAAACTAGCTGGCTTACCCAAACCCCCTAACTGTATTTAGGACACCGCTTTAACATGGTCATGAAAAATATTTATAAAGATAGCGAACATCCTTTTGCGCAATATGTGCGTATTTTGGGTAAAGGCAAAAGTGGTAGCCGCTCTTTAAGTTTTGAAGAAGCGCAAACTGCCTTTGGCATGATTTTAACAGGTGATGTGTTAGATGCTCAGTTAGGCGCGTTTTTAATGTTATTACGTGTTAAAGAAGAATCTCCTCAAGAATTAGCAGGCTTTGTTAACGCCACGCGTGAATGGCTTAATGCACCTTGTATTGACGTTGACTTAGACTGGTCATCTTATGCAGGCAAACGTAAACATTATCCGTGGTTTTTATTGGCCGCGTTAATTTTGGCCGAAAATGGGGTACGGGTCTTTATGCACGGCGCAAGTGGCCACACTATCAATAGACTTTATACCGAAGATGTATTACCGCTACTTGGACACAATGTCTGTCGTACATGGCAAGATGTCCAAGCCCATCTTGAACAGTCTTATTTTGCTTATTTACCACTTGAAGCATTTTGCCCGCCATTAGCTAATATGATTCAGTTGCGGAATGTTTTAGGCTTACGTTCTCCTGTGCATACCTTGTCACGTCTTATCAATCCACTCAATGCTAAATGCTCATTACAAGCGATTTTTCATCCTGCTTACCGCGAGTCACACCAACAAGCCGCACAAATATTAAATTATGCCAATACCATGGTAATTAAAGGTGAAGGCGGCGAATTTGAGCGTAATCCTGATGGTCGCTGCTTAGTAAAAGGCATTAAAAACAATGAATTATATGATTTAGAATGGCCAATGATGTTTGAAGAGCGTCATCAGGCCGAAGATGCTTTTGAGCTAAACGAGTTTTTGGCTGTATGGCGCGGCAGCGCAACACACCAATATGGCGAGGCCGCGGTTGTTGGCACATTGGCTTTAGCCTTAATTGGTTTGCAAAAAGCCACAGAGCCAGAAGCCGCACTCGCAATGGCACAAAAATGGTGGAAACATCGCAAATCTGCCAAAAAAAGAGTCGCAGGCGAACAAATAGATATGTTTGATTAATTTATTTTCTTCTAGCCTCGCCCACAAACATTTTGTACAATCGTATTGTAAGTTCATACAAATAACGAGGATTCAAGATGTCTGCACTCAAAGGCTTAAAGATTTTAGACTTTTCGGGATTATTACCTGCACCGTATGGCACACGCATTTTGGCCGATATGGGTGCAGAAGTATTACGCATCGAAGCCCCTACTCGCCCAGACATGGTTAGAGTAATGCCCCCTTTTGATGAACAAGGTTTGTCAGCCGCGCATAGCTCATTAAATCGCAATAAGGGCAGCCTTGTGGTGGATTTAAAAACACCGCAAGGCGTCGAAATCATCAAAAAATTAGTGCAAGAATACGATATTGTGGTTGAGCAGTTTCGTCCAAACGTCATGGCACGTTTAGGGTTAGGTTATGACGATTTAAATGCCATCAATCCGCGTTTAATTTATTGTGCGGTGACAGGATATGGCCAACAAGGTGTGTATAAAAATCGTGCAGGACACGACTTAAACTATCTTGCGATTGCAGGCATTTTAGACTACACAGGCCGTAAAGAGTCAGGGCCCATGCCTTTACCCATTCAAGCGGCGGATATTACAGGTGGTTTGTATGCGGTAACTGGCATTTTAGCCGCCGTTATACACCGTCAACACACAGGGCAAGGTCAATTTGTCGATGTTTCTTTAACCGATGCTGCCTTTAGCTTACAAGCTCTTACTGCGCCTGCTGCACTGGTCGGCAATCAACAACCTAAGCCTGAAACCGATGTACTTAACGGCGGTACGTTTTATGATTGTTATCAAACAGCTGATAATCGTTATTTAAGTATTGGTGGTTTAGAACCGCAATTTTTTATGGCCTTTGCCAATGCCATTGCTCGCCCTGATTTAATCCCGCTTGCTATTCGCCACGATGCCGAAGCCGTTAATACCGTCAAAACAGCGATTAAAGAAGCCATTAGCCAAAAAACATTGGCCGAATGGCAGGCGATATTTGCCCCTATCGAAGCCTGTGTTGAACCCGTTTTGTCATTTGCCGAAGCTTGTCAACATCCTCAACTACAAAGTCGTCAGATGCTGGTTAATGTGCCAACCGTTAATGGCAACACTCAAACACAAATCGCTACTCCTATTATGTTTAGCCAAACGCCCAATCAATATCAACACACTGGGACAGCACTTGGCTCACATACCAAAACCACACTATTAGCGCAAGGATTTACCGAGCAACAATTACAAGAGTGGCAGCAACAAGGGATTATTGTGTATTAACGGTAGGACTAGCGATAAGCGCGTAAGTTCTAAACAGTCAAAGACTTCTAAAAAACATCCTGATAAGATATAACGGTTTTTTATTTAGGTATTTTGTCAGGATATTCTGTTAATGGCTGAGCCGTCTTTATTTAATAAAATCAAAGGAAGTACACGCTTGCTCATCTTGAGTGGTAGCACCGCCGTCCATGCTTTAGGCATTATGGCACACTATCCCTTTAAGCGTTTCTTACCTAAAGATATCCACAACAAATACATTCACCCTGATATTTTTAAATGGGCAGAGCATTGGACATTTGTAAATAATCTATTTATCAATCGTTTGCCCAATATTAACATTGATATTCAAATGCCAGCGTTGGACTACAATCAAAACCATTTTATGATTGCCAATCATCAAACGTGGGTGGATATTGTTATTTTGCAATATGCTTTTTATAAGCGCACAACATTTATTCGTTTTTTTACCAAACAAGAGTTAGCTTATATTCCCTTTTTGGGCTTGGCGTTGTACGTCATGGATTTTCCATACATGAAACGCTACTCCAAAGAAAAACTGGCGAAACATCCCGAGTTACAAGGCAAAGACCTCGAAACAACACGCATCTCTTGTGCCAAAATCAAACAACACCCTTTTGCCATTTTAAACTTTTTAGAAGGCACTCGCTTTACCCAACAAAAACATGACCTTCAACAATCACCGTATCAATACTTATTAAAACCCAAATCAGGGGGTGCGGCCTTTGCGCTACAAGCATTGGGCAATGATATTAGTCATATTTTGGACATTACCGTTTTTTATCCCGAAGGTGCGCCTAGCTTTATTGACTTCTGGTCGGGTAAAACAAAAAACATTATTATTCGTGGTGAGTTACAAGCAATTCCTGAGAGTTTTAGAGAAGGTGACTACGAGAACGACCCTGCCTGTCGTCAAGAGTTTCAGGCATGGATAAACACACTTTGGCAACAAAAAGATGCACGTTTAGCACAGCTGCATCAAGACTATAAAAAAGTTCAGTGATAGCGTATAACAACACTGATAATTTGTATTTTATTTATTTTTTATTTAAGGATAACAACATGGCTCTTGTTGACATCATCAAATCTTGGTTTGGCAAAAACGACAAAAAAGCACCAAACCCCACTCCAACACCTGTTGTCAGTGCTCCAAAAGCCAAAACCACAGCCACCGCACCCACTAAAACTAAACAAGCTGTTTCTACAACTACCAACACCGAACCAGAAGCAGGCGGTAATAACCAATTATCCTTAATAAATAATCCTCAAACTGCCTTTAGTGTCAAACAAATTACCCTCAAAAAAATTGATGACCCCAAATTATTGGCTGAGATTGCACTGACACACAAAATAGCCAAAATACGCCAACAAGCAGCAGAACAACTTAACGATGCCACACTGATACACGATGTCGCTCACAAAGCCAAGCACAAAGACAAAGGCGTGTATCGGATTTTACGTCAAAAAATTGACCAAGAAAGTAGTCAACAGCAACAAAGTCAAGCACAACAAGACAAGCTTAGCCAATTATGCCAAGACTTAGAACATCATTTGCAAGCGGCACATACACCGCTATTTGCGGCTAAAGTTCAAAGCTTGCAGCAACAATGGCAACAACTGGCTACTAACAGCAACGACTCCATCCTGCAACAACGTTTTGACAAAGCACTGCAACAAGCGCAACAAACCATTCAAGAAGAAAACACTCAAAAAACGCTACTCGAACAACAGCAACAAGTGGCTAACAGCTTTGCCCAACTCGAAAAAGATGTTTTGCTGATAGAATCAGTCGAACAAATTAGCGAGTTTTCTAGCAAACTCAATGCCTTAGCTTTTGACTGGCAATACTGTACACAACACACGCAAATCGAAAACACGCTAGCTCAAAAGGTTCAAAAACAGCAGCAAAAACTACAGCAATACAGTGACCTACTGCAAAAATCGTTGACTTCGCTTGAAAAAATGCAACATTGCCAACAACAACTTACGGATTCACCTCTTAATCAACCAGCTTATGATGAGCTTAACGCGCTATTGCAAGAAAACAATTTATTGCACAGCCCATTAAATTTACCTGTTTTGTTAAAAGGAGTTGTCGAGAGCTTTAACACCTCGCAGCAAGCCATCACTGCCTATCAACACGCACTTAACAAACAGCAAAACACCCCCGAAACAACAACACCAAAAAAACAAAAACACCCTGAGCTTGATAAACTTTTTGCCCAAATTAACGAAGAGTTTACTCAGGGACGTAGCAAAGAAGCCGACAAACTACTTCGCAAAGCCCAAAAATACGCCAAAACACATCATGTTCACGACCATCGTTTGGGTGAAAGCCTTGATAAATTGCAGCAAATGAAAGAATGGGCTGGTTTTGCTATTTTGCCTAAAAAACAAGACCTTGTAGCACAAATGAAACAACTTTGCGCGCAAGCCAATGACACAGAGCCATTAACTCAATTTGATAAAATTAAAGCTTTGCAAGCCGAATGGCAAAGTTTAGGTACAGTTTATAACGATGCCGAAAAAGCCTTATGGGAAGAGTTTAAACAACTTGGCCAAGAGGCTTATGCGCCCTGCCAAGTTTATTTTGATGCCCAAAATGCCATTCAAGAACAAAATGCCGCTGCTCGCCAACAATTATGTGATGAGCTGCAACACTATTTAGACAACTTACCCGAAATGGTTAATTGGCAAGGTCATGTCGCTATTCTTAAACAAGCGCGTGAAGACTGGCAAAAACATCACCCAGTAGAAGCAAAAAAACACAAGCAACTTCAATCAAGATTTAACAATATTATCAAGGCGTTAGAAAATAAGCTTCATGCCGAATATGACTTACAAGAAAGTCATAAAAAAGCTTTAATCGCCGAAGTCACACAACTACTCGAACACGAGAATGTTTTTGATGCTTGCCAAAAAGCCAAAGAACTTCAAAACACTTGGAAAACCCTCGGTTTTTGTGGTCATCAAAAAGAACACGCTTTATGGCAACAGTTTAAGGAACAATGTGATGCGCTTTTTGCTAAACGTGAGGCACATAAAGAAGCACAAAAAGCACAAGAGCAAATGAATATCCAGCTTGCCGAACATATATTGGATGAACTAGACAAACAATTAAATTCGCCTCAAGCCACGCCCAATGCCCATAAAATTCAACCCTTGATAACCGACTTCTCTAAACTATTTTTGCCTAAAGAAGTCAATCAAGCCTTACGCAAACGCTTTAATGTCTTGGTACAACAATGGCAAACTTACAGTGACAGCCAAATTATTCGCCAAAAACAAGCGCAGTTAAAACAAATTGAAACGGCTTGGGATTTATGTGTCGCTGCGGAAAAGAGTAAATTATCTGGCCAAGCGGTGAGCTTATCTTTAGCTCTTACTTGGCAAGGTTTGGTGATTCCACAACCATTTAAAAATGTATTGCAAAAACGTTGGCAGTCTATTAGCAGTCTTAAAAAAATCACAGCAGAGGAACAACAAACACGACAGCAAAACGCGCTTGATATGTGCTTGTTGTTAGAGCTGCTACTCGATATCGACAGCCCGAGCGAAGTTAAAACGGCGCGCACCGCCAAAAAAATGGCTTTATTTGAACAACAAGCCTACCCCAAAACAGAGGCTGATACCTTGTCATTGATTAGTCAACAGTTACAAGCTTTGTTACTCACTTGGGGCTTAAACGAGGAGTTTAGCCAACAAATTAAACAACGCCTGCATGCTATTTTGCAAAGTCCAACATTAACTAAATTAGTTTAAGTCTCTTCCTTTTCTACTAGAAGATGTTTTGAGTGAGGACTCCTATCATTGATAAATTGGCAAGCCCTTAAAGCCCATAAAACCGAAACACCACTGTTGTTATTAGACTTATTAGTCATATGTTTAATTAGTTTTAACTTACTATGGCTATTAACTGACACAGTGGTCATGGAAACAGGCTTTGGCATTTTATTGGAGCAGTACAGTCCACAACTAACGCAAGGCTACAAAACAGATTGGCATCCTCATTTGCGCCTGTATGATGCCTTTTTTACCTTGTTTTTACTTACAGAACTAGGCTTGCGTTGGTTATGGGCGATTCACAAAAAAACCTATCATCGCTGGTTTTTTTATCCTTTTATTCATTGGTATGACGTTTTAGCTTGCTTACCAAACTTGCAATTTTTGCGCTTATTACGCTTGGTATCGGTGTTTTATCGTTTGCATAAATTTGGCATTATTGTCGTTGGAACTCGCTTAGTTAAGCTCGCTCAAAAATACTATGCCATTATTTTAGAAGAAATATCAGACCGTATTGTCATTAATGTCCTTGATGGCGTTCAAAAAGAATTAGCCAACAACACCCCTATTGCAGCCGAACTACGCGACAGTGTTCTTATTCCACACAAAGCAGTTATTAGCCAATGGTTAGCTAATAGAATCAGTCTGTTAATTAAAATATCCCATCAAAAACATGAACAAGAACTCAACACTTATATTCATCAACTGACTCATCACTCTATTCATCATAACCCCCAGTGGAACAGCATCAAAAAACGCTTACCACTGGTAGGAAATCTTATCGAAGACGAGTTACATACCGTTGTTGCTAGTTTGGTAAATGATATTGCTCAGCAGGTTCTAAGTGATTTATCTCAGCAGAATAATGAGGCATTACACGATGTTGCCGATGCTGCTTTTGAGACTTTTACCAGTTCCGATGCTCAATTAAGCCAAGCGATTGAACAAATTATTGCCGACTCAATAGAAATTATTAAACGCCAAGTGGCGGTGCAACAATGGAAAATAGAGGAACAAAAAGAAAAAGTGCAAAAATAACATAATCTACTTGTCAGCCATGACGACAAACAGTATCTTGCTCATGGCATTTTGCGAGTGTCATTAACTCGCCCCTTTTTTGATTTTTTCGTGTTATAAAAATATGTCTACCGACGATAATAAAGCCCTACGCTTATTAGGCCGCGTACTCACACTCTCTCGCTTACGCGTTCAATCAGCAATCCCACAAGAAATTGTTGAAGAATTAACTAAACTCACCCTCGAAAATCCGATGCTCAAACAAGGGTTACCCGTGATTATTGAGTCCGAATACGATATTGACCTTGCATGGTTAGTCAAAGTTCTCAAAAAAACGGGCATTCAAATTTTGGGAGTCGCCAACGGTATTTTAAGTGAACAGGCTATCGCCTTAGATTTACCGATTTTGCCACCTGACCATACTCAAGCCAAAAACAGAGAAAGCCTTCCTAAAAGCACAACAGCTCAAGCAGCATTTGAACCACCCAAATTACCTGCCAAAATGATTACTGACCCTGTACGCTCTGGCCAACAAGTGTATGCTGAACACAGTGATTTAGTGGTACTTGCGCCCGTAAGTTCAGGTGCAGAACTGATTGCCGACGGTTGCATTCACATTTATGGGGCATTACGTGGACGAGCGATTGCGGGTGCGACAGGCAACCCTAATGCGCGTATTTTTTGCAAACGCCTAGAAGCTGACTTAGTAGCCATTGCTGGCGTTTATATGGTTGCTGACCAAATACCCAAACAACTATTGGGCAAATCAGTGCAAGTAAAACTTGGCGAAGATGGCAACATTAACATTGAGCTTTTAGAGTAAAGGTATATTTTGCACATTCTCTCACAGATACAGTGAGACAAGGGCACTTTTAGTTTGCTAGAATGTGGCCATTTTATATCCGTAATAACATTAGGCAATATTGCTTAATTAACTGATTTTATCGTCAACATTAACGCTTAACACGGCTAACAATCATGGTTGTGCTAAGTCAATAATGTAAGAACTAGAGGAAAATGCAACTGTGGCAAAGATTATTGTTGTTACTTCAGGAAAAGGCGGCGTAGGCAAAACAACGACAAGTGCTTCTTTTGCAACAGGACTTGCACTGCGTGGCCATAAAACAGTCGTTATCGACTTTGACGTCGGCTTGCGTAATTTGGACTTAATTTTGGGTTGTGAACGTCGTGTCGTGTTTGACTTTGTGAATGTTATTCATGGTGAAGCCAAACTGCAACAAGCCCTAATTAAAGATAAAACTGTTGAAAACTTGTATATTTTGGCTGCTTCCCAAACACGCGACAAAGATGCCCTCACCCAAGAAGGTGTAGAGCGTGTGTTAAACGAACTTAAACAAGACTTTGAATACATTATTTGTGACTCTCCCGCAGGTATTGAGCGTGGTGCTCATTTAGCCATGTATTTTGCTGACGAAGCCTTAGTGGTTACTAACCCCGAAGTTTCTTCGGTACGTGACTCCGACCGTGTTTTAGGATTATTGGCCAGTAAAACCCAAAAAGTAGAACAAGGCAAAGGCCGTCTTAAAGAGCATCTCGTTTTAACCCGTTATAATCCTAATCGTGTTGTTAAAAACGAAATGATGTCGGTTAAAGATATTGAAGACATTTTAGCAATTCCGCTGTTAGGCGTAATTCCTGAGTCTCCTTCTGTATTAACTTCCTCTAATAGTGGTTCGCCTGTCATTAGTGATAAAAGCACCGACGCGGGTGCAGCTTATGATGATTTAGTGGCTCGTTTCTTAGGAGAAGAACGCCCACACCGCTTTTTAAACCCAGAGAAAAAAGGATTGTTCGCTTGGTTACTTGGGAGCTAAACATGATGGATTGGCGCAAGATTTTTGGCGGTGACAAAAAAACCAATACCGCTAATACCGCAAAAGAACGATTGATGGTTGTCGTTGCCCATCAACGAGGTTATGGCAGTGCTGCCCCTTATTTACCCAAACTGCGCGAAGAAATTTTGGCAGTGGTGCGTAAATATGTACAAGTACCCGATAATGCCGTTGATATTAAAGTTGAAAACAAGGATGGTTTAGAAGTGATTGAAATGGATATTACCTTGCCCGAAGATCAACGCATCAACTAATGATAGGAAAACATGATGGCCTTTGCTCAACCTGCCACATTTAATGAACAATGGAGCGATGAACGGGTTAAGTCTTATTTAAATCGCCAAGCTCCGACTGGCGAAAATGCAGACTTTAATGCTTTATACATTGCTTATAAACATATGCGCCCTGCTGATTTTGAGCGTTTTTTAGTGTTTTTTAAGGCTGATGGCCGTGATGTTAATGCTAAAAATGCACAGGGTTTAACTTTTGCTGAGCTTATTAAGCAACATCCTCATGCCCGTGAGTTTGTCGCTTTGTTAGATGCGGCTTAACCTATCCGCCGCAACTTAAATTACTAGGCGTTATTAACATTTGTTATTTGCCCTCACCCCAACCCTCTCCCACAGGAGAGGGAGTCCTCTAATGGGGATTGTTTATTCTCCCAAAAATCCCCCACTTTGCCTTGCCCACAACCGTGCATATAGGCCATTTTGTGCTAATAACTCAAGATGTGTACCCTGCTCTACAATTCGCCCTTCATCCAACACAATCAACCTATCCATAGCGGCAATAGTGGATAAACGGTGCGCTATCGCTATGACTGTTTTACCTTGCATTAACTGATACAAGCTGCTTTGAATAGCTGCTTCTACCTCAGAGTCCAAAGCACTGGTGGCTTCGTCTAATAACAAAATAGGTGCATCTTTTAACATCACCCGCGCAATGGCAATCCTTTGTCGCTGGCCACCTGACAATTTAACGCCACGCTCACCCACATGTGCATCAAAGGCTTCTCGATGCGCTGCATCTTTTAAACTCTGAATAAACTCGAAGGCTTGGGCTTTTTTGACGGCTTCGACCATTTGCTGCTGACTCGCCTGTGGCCGACCATATAACAAATTGTCTTGCACTGAACGATGTAATAACGAGGTATCTTGCGTCACCATACCCATATGATGACGTAAAGACTCTTGTGTGACTTGACTAATGTCTTGACCATCTATGGTAATTTTGCCTTGATTTAACTCATAAAAACGTAACAACAAATTTACTAAAGTGCTTTTGCCTGCTCCAGAACGTCCTACAACGCCTATTTTTTCACCAGCCTGAATAGTTAAATTAAAATCTTTTAGTATCCATTGCTGTGCATTGTAAGCAAAAGAAACATCTTCAAACTTTACTGCTCCTTTAGTCACAATTAAATCTTTGGCATTGGGGGCATCTACAATGCTATGCGGTTTAGAGAGCGTACTCATACCATCTCTTATTGTGCCAACATGCTCAAATAACATGGCCATTTCCCACATAATCCAATGCGAAATACCATTTAAACGCAAGGCCATTGCTGTTGATGCAGCTACTGCTCCAACCGAGGTACGCTCTAACGACCATAACCATAATGCCAAGCCAGCACTGCTCGCCACCAACGCCATATTTACTGTTTGATTGACGGTTTCTAACTGCGATACCAAACGCATTTGTCGATGTACTGTGTGCATAAATTCTTGCATAGCAGTTTTGGCATATTGCGATTCGCGCTGACTATACGAAAATAATTTAACGGTACTGATATTGGCATAGGCATCGGTAATTCTTCCCGTCATTAAAGCACGAGCATCGGCTTGACGCTCTGCACTTAACGCTAATCGTGGGATAAAAAACCACAGGGCAACACTAAAAAGTACTAGCCAAACGGCAAAAGGCACTAATAACCACGGTTCAAAATACTGTAAGACTAAGGCACAACTTAGCAAATACACCAGCATAAATATCGCCATTGTTGACATGGTCATTATGGCATCACGCACTGCCAATGCTGTTTGCATCACTTTTGCAGAAACCCTGCCAGCGAACTCATCTTGATAAAACCCTAAACTATGGCCAAGCATTAAACGATGAAAATTCCAACGTAAACGCATTGGAAAATTGCCTTGTAATGCCTGAAATTTAAGTAAAGACTGTAATAGAACGACTAAAGGACTTAATAAAATTAGGCTTATCATTGCGATAATTTCAGTGCGCTTTTGTTGCCATAACTGATGTGGTTTTAAATTATTTAGCCAATCCACTACTTCTCCCATCATACTAAACAAATAGGCTTCAAAAGCACCAATAGCCGCAGTCACTAGCATCAAACTGACAATCCAAAAACGTATCCCTTCGGTACAGGCATACATAAAAGACAATAAGCTTTTGTTTGGTAAAGTCGGTATAGTCTCGGGGTAAGGATTGACTCTTTTTTCGAACCAAGAAAACATAAATATCTCTTTGACATCCTCCCCGCCCTTGAACAGCGGGGATTCCTACAGCTAGACGGCAATGTCCTGCCGCACATCCCATCGAGTCACAAGGACATTCCAATTCGCTGGGATGCTTATTCCTTCATTGCCCTACCTTTCGGATTATTGGCAAGCAACACGAACAATGACGGGTGGAACTAAATTTTTTCTTACTGCCCCTGCGTACTCGCAAACATTGAGCAGTCGCCTGAGTATAGGCAATCGCTTCATGAGCTTCAAGTCATTTCAAGACCTTATGACCACTCATCAAACTTTGCTGAAACATGAGCTTACCTTGTCTTATTAACCATGCAGGACAATTATTAGATAACAACAGCAAGGTTTTGTTTCAGCAGATGGTTTATACCCAATTTTCGACCACGCGAACCAAGCTTGGACTTCGTTGAGTCGGAATTGCCAAACTATGGTAATAGGCTTCGGGAATATGAACGAGTGTTTGCTTAAACCCTAATTGCGTAAAACCTGACTCAATCGCGGCATGGCTGTTAAAATGTAAACTGACATGACTTTTAGTGGCAATCGACAATCCTTGCACAAAAGTATTTATCCATTTAGTCACGGGATGCCAAGCAAAATTGGGATATAAGTCAGTAACATAGGCTCCTTGAGGAAATTGTTTTAAAGCATTTGCTAAATTACGCCAAAAAATACTAATAGTAGCAAGGTCAAAATAATTGATTAAACCTTCGGTAATTACCAAGGTTTTACGCGTTGGGTCTAAAGCCTTAGCAAATACCACAGGCAAAGCATCATCTGTCTCTTGTTCTAAAATATTGATAGCCACGACTCGATGTCGCTCAGACAACAAACCATGCTCAGCAAGCAACTGTTGTTTATGGGCTAACATGGCTGGTAAGTCTGCTTCGATATAATGAATATCTGGAAATTCTTGGCAAAAACGTACCCCACGCGGTGATAAACCACAGGCAATTTCGACAATTTGAGTAATACCCTGCTCTTTTATTGCTTTTTTGACCACATAATCAATAATCAGATGACGTTGCAACAAGGTTGTTTGAACTGACATCCCTGCCAATAATTGCGACGTTTTTTCAAAGGGTTTGGCTAAAAAATACAAGATGTTGCCTTGTGTGGTATCAAAGGCTTTCAGGGATAAGCCATGCTGATACCACGTTGCACCCGTATAATAGGCGGTAAAACTGATGCTTGAGCTGTCGGTGTTTGCCATAAAAGCCTCTACTACATTTTGCAGGGGCTTTTACCTTACAAAAACTTTATTTAAATAGATAGTGCTTAAGGTCAGGACTTACGCATTGTGCTGCAATTAGCGCGTTTTGCGAGCTAAATATCGCTAAAAACGATGGTTTAGCGAGCAAATAAGCGATAACGGCGTAAGTCCTAGAGGTCTAAATAGCATGGTAATGTCCTTAATTGATAGCTTTTTTAGGTATTGATACCCACTAACAACTCCAAACGATTGGGCAACACCCGCATCGAACGAATCTCGAATTGATTGACTAATTTCATCAACATATCTTCACTATCAATCAATAAAGACAAACCCGGTACAATAGTAGCATCGGTCAGATTTAATAGTTTATCAACTATCCATGAACGGTTATGCAACAGCTCTACTAGCAAATTTTTGTGCAAAGCGACACGCCACAAATTCGCTCCTTCGCTACTAACTCCTTCAATTCTATCTAAAAAGAAGCTAACAGGGTCTAACATCATCGGTAGCTTTTTGATTAAATAAGCTGTGCCTACCGCAGCACGGCGCAAGGCAAAATTGGATAAGGCATTGGCTTGCCGAAATTGAGCATCTAAATGGCTATTTACATGACGTAGAATCAAAAACTGTTCATCATGAGATACTTTACACTCCAACACATCAAAATCTAAACTGACGGTATAAACCAAACGCTGATAATGACCATCTAAATCGACTCTCAGGCGGTCATTGCCACAATTAACGGTGATATGGTCAATATAGGGATGGTCTTCGGTCATTTGCCGTAGCTGTTTGTTTAACTGGTTTTCAGTCACGGCAATAGTAAGCGTTGTTTTGCTAAAATAAGTTTGCGCCATTTGCAAAGCGGCTTCTTGTGCTAAATGCGTTGCTGCTTTAGCCGTTTCGCTGGCAAGCTGAGTGGTCATTTTTACACCACCACCTGCCAACATCGCCAATACTTGGGCACTATCGGTCGTAAATTTAAGCGTGCTACGGGCAGTATCGCTGGCGGTATCTACCACTGCTTTAGCGGTATCTTGTGCCATATCCACTAAATCTTCAGCCGCTTCTATGGCTTTATTAGCGGCATTTAAGGTGCGGTCAAGTAGTTTTTGCTTGGCTTTTGGCGAAGATTGCGTCATCACAACACCTTATTCTGTTGAATGTTTATCTACAATTACAGCAACAAGTTAACCATTTCAAGACGTTTTTGGTCTTTTGGTGCAACAGGCGCAGCATTGTTAGCTTTTAGACTTTCAAAATCGAATAATTGGCGGTCGGCTAATTGCGAAGGTGCAACATTTTGAATAGCGGTAAAAATGCTGTCCAAACGCCCCGTATGTTGTTTACCCCATTCACGTAACATTTCGTTAATTTTGGCGCGTTGTAGATTTTCTTGCGAACCACACAAATTACAGGGAATAATCGGAAAAGCCTTATAACGTGCATATTTAATAATGTCTTTTTCTTCGCAATAGGCTAAAGGGCGAATCAAAATATTTTTACCATCATCCGACAACAGTTTAGGCGGCATGGCTTTGAGTTTGCCACCATGAAATAAATTCAAAAACAAAGTCGCCATAATATCATCACGATGATGCCCTAAAGCCACTTTTGTCGCGCCTATTTCTTGAGCAAAACCATACAGACTGCCACGACGCAACCTTGAACAAACCGCACAATAGGTTTTGCCTTCGGGAGTCAATTCTTTAACAATACTATAGGTGTCTTTTTCTAAAATATAATGAGGGATACCACGTTCAGTGAGGTATTTTGGCAGCACATCTTCGGGAAAGTTTGGTTGTTTTTGGTCAAGATTGACAGCAACAATCTCAAACTTTATTGGAGCACTCATTTGCAAGCTCAACAAAATATCGAGCATGGTGTAGCTGTCTTTACCGCCCGACAAACACACCATGATTTTGTCACCATCCTCAATCATGTTGTAATCGGCGATGGCTTGACCCGTTAATCGACGCAAGCGTTTTTGTAATTTGTTAAATTCGGTGCGGGTTTTGGGCGTAGCAACCAAAGACTCATCCACAGGGGCTGGTTTGGCTTGGGGATAGCTTTGTGGGCTAAAAATTTCAACAGTCATGGCAACAGTCAATTAGAAAAAAATTGTTGTTATTTTAACTGATTTTTGACAGAAAGAAAAAAGCTATCCTTACCACCAAATTATTTGATTTTAAAAAATGAAGACATGAGAGAGCAGTTAAAAACTGCATCGTAGGGGTGATTGACGAAGGAAGCACACTGTTTTTGGGGTAAGTGATGGGTTTCGTACCTCTACCCATCCTACGCTTGCTCATTGAACTTACCCCACCACACCTCTCACCGCATTTGCTCTACCACTACAAATCACTTCGCCATTGTTGTTAATATTTAAACGATTGCGAACTGCATCCTTAAAAGCCAATAAATCATCCGTAGGCATTGCGGCTAATGTTGTACCTAAACTGGGGGCAACCATCACAATTGACCAATACTCGTCAAAGCTATTAAAAGTGCGTTCAACAATAATTTCTTTTTGTTCAATGTGTTGCAAGCCTGCTTGTATCCATAATTGATATAAATTTTCTTGGCTACTGGCATCAGGGCTTGGTGGTAAAGGTGCGCTGATATTGCGAGCTTTTAGCTCTTGGCGTAACACTTCATAAGGAAAACCGCCACCCATTAAATCCCAACCATAGGCAGTGACTGTGCCACCCGACTTAACCACCCTGACCATTTCTGCTACGCCTTGCGCTGGGTTTGGCACAAAAAAGATGACTAAAGGCATAACAGCAATATCAAAGCTGTTGTTTTGATAGGGTAAGTTCATTGCATCGCCTTGTTGAAAGGTGGCGTTGCTTAGTTTGGGTACGCTACGGGCATAAGCAAGTTGTGCTTCGGCTGGGTCTATGCCGTCTATGCTGTTAGGGGTGCAACGGTCAACTACCATTTGGGTAAATGCGCCATTGCCACAACCGACATCAAGCCATTGTTGATTAGGCTTTGGGGCTAACCAGTCTAAAAAAGCGTTAGCTGCTAGTTGACTCCATACGCCCATATAACGCTCATAGGCTGCACCATCTGTGAATTGGATTTGTGTTGTAGTCATATATTTTCCTTAAATTTTTAGTTCGGGACTTAGGCATTTCACCGAAATTAGCGCGTGAACAAATAAGCGATAACCGCGTCAGTCCTAAGCTTATAATCATCAACTCAATTCGTCTTGATGTGTAATACCAAGATTATCAACAACTCTGATAAAATAACAACACTCATAACTCCCATAGGCAACAAATGTTAAAATCTTCGTCCTCAATTTTAGTATTTATTGCTAGTAGCGTACTTATCGCCTGCTCCACTCAACCTATTGCAGTTAACACCAAACCTACCCCCATCACCCAAACAACACCTAGCACCAAAAAAACCATAACAACCGACACCAATGCTATTGTCACACCTAATAATAACGACTTAATAACCAGTACCAACATACCGCCAACAGTACCTACGCTCTTACCACCCATCCTCTCTCCAAAAACAAACAACACGCTAAGTATCGAAGAAGCGCGTTTATTATTACAACAATTATTACCCACAGGCATTAAAGACCGTAACGGCTGGCGTGATGACATTTTATCGGCATTTACTGGCCTCAAAATCCCCTACGAAGCACCATACTTTTGTGCGGCCATAGCCATTATTGAGCAAGAATCGAGTTGGCAAAGCGACCCAACCGTCGCTAACTTAAACAGAATTGTGTGGAAAGAAATCGAAAAGCGTGCCGATAAATATCACATTCCAATGTTTGCCGTTAAATTGGCGTTATTAAAGCCTTCACCCAATGGCCAAAGTTATAGTGCTCGTATTGATGCGCTAAAAACCGAAACGCAAATGAATGCGTTGTTTGAAGATATCGTCCGTGATGCTCAAAAAATTGGCTTGCCCTTTTCGATGAAGAACCCTATCCGCACAGGAGGCCCAATGCAAGTCAGTGTGGAGTTTGCGGAGTCTCAAAGCAAAGCGTGGCCATATCCCTATAGTTATAAAGGCAGTTTGCGCCAAGAAGTGTTTAGCCGTCGTGGGGGGTTATATTTTGGTATTGCTAATTTATTGCAATATCGCGCCAATTACCCACAAATGAAATACCGTTTTGCCGATTTTAATGCAGGACGTTATAGCAGTCGTAATGCGGCATTTCAGGCAGCCGTTGGTGTACTAAGCCAAAAGAAATTAGTGCTAGATGGTGACTTATTAGTCTATACCAGTAACAAAACCAGCACTACCCAACAGCAATTAGTTAAGCTGGCACCACGATTAGGTTTATCCGTCAAAGCCATTGAGCGTGATTTACAACTCGAAAAAAGTGAAGCTTTTTATCAATCCGTTTTGTTTAAAAAAGTTTTTGAACTTGCCAATCAACAAACAGGCAAAAATTTACCACAACAAATCATGCCTCAAATTCAATTAGTCAGCCCGAAAATTACTCGCAAACTCACTACCCAATGGTTTGCCGAGCGTGTGGATGGTCGTTATCAACGCTGTATGACGCGCCAAAAATAAAATTACATAAAATTGCATTATTGGATATTTTGTGTAATATTACAAAACTATACATTTATATAGTTTATGAGTAATACATGAAGCTCAATGCTAAAAGTCTAATTTTAGATTTATTGTTAGCGTCTAATGGGGCATCTCTCTCGGCACAAGATGCCATTGCCGCCTGTCGTTTGTTTGGTTTAAGCGATAATAGTGTGCGTGTTGCCTTGGCGCGTGCTTCTGCCGATGGTTTGATTGAAGCCGCAGGCCGTGGCACGTATCGTTTAGGTGCTTCTGCATTACAGTTAGCGGGCGAAGTCGCCACATGGCGCACTGCCGAGCAAGGTATTAGACCGTGGCAAGGTGGCTATATTGCCGTGTTAACCCAACATTTAGGTCGAACCGACCGTGCCGCCTTACGCAAACGTGAACGCGCCTTAGCAATGTTGGGTTTTGCTAGCTTAGAAACTGGCTTTTATTTACGGCCTGATAATATTGATGAAAATTTGAATCACATTCGTCAACGTTTATGTAGGTTAGGTTTAGAAGAGCAAGCACTTGTTTTTTATGCCCATCAGTTTAGCGAGCAAGAAGAAAACCGTATTCAGCATTTGTGGAATGGTGCGGCACTTAATCAACACTATCGTCAATTACAACAACAAATGGCGGATTGGTTAGCCCATGCACCGAGTTTAGAGCCTGATGTGGCGGCACGAGAGTCTTTTTTACTCGGTAGTAAAGCCATTCGCCAAGTGGTATTTGACCCGTTATTACCTGAGCCGTGGGTCGATGTTGCTGAGCGTCATCGTTTTGTGGAAGCGGTACATGCCTTTGACCAAGCGGGTCATGTCATTTGGCGCAAATTGATTGAGATAAACACATGATGAACTCGTCAAAAAATCACAAAATTACCGACATTTTTAGCCGAGAAGAAATCAAACAACTCACCACGCGCTCCGATTTGATGGGCTGGTGGGCGGTGTTATCAACATGGCTAATCATTGCGGCAGCCTTTGCCAGTGTTGCGTGGGCAAGCCAACAGTTAAGTTCTTTAGGCTTGGTATTGGTTATCTTATTGGCGTTAATGGTGATTGCAGGCCGACAACTGTGTTTAGCAATTATGATGCATGATGCGGCACATGGTACGTTGTTTGCCAATAAACAACTCAATCAAACGATTGGTACATGGTTATGTGCCAAGCCCATTTGGAATGATTTAAGCCATTATCGTCCCTATCACTTACAACACCATGCCAAAACCTCGTCAGATGAAGACCCAGACCGTTGTTTGATTGCTGATTTACCTACCACGAAAAGGTCATTAATCCGAAAGTTTGCCCGTGATCTTGTTGGCTTAACAGGTTTAAAGTTTTTAGTCGGTCGCTTGTTAATGGATTTAGAGATTCTGCAATGGTCAGTCACTAATAACATCCAAAAACTGCCGCAACAACACCGCTCTTTATTCAGCTATCCTATTGCTTTTGTTAAAAATAGTTATGGCATGTTAATCACCAATGGGCTGTTATTCGCGCTCCTATCTGCTTTTGGCTATGCTGAATTATATGGTTTATGGGTTTTGGCTTATATCACCCCTTTTCCTTTGTTTATTCGTATTCGCAATATGGCAGAACATGCCTGCACTAAGCGTAGTAGCAATATGTTTGACAACACACGCACGACCCATGCGGGTTGGTTGGCGCGTGCTACTGTTGCCCCATTGCGCGTTAACTATCACCGTGAACATCATTTAATGGCAGGTGTCCCTTATTTTAATTTACCTGTGATGCACCACATGTTGTTAGCCAAGGGTGTGATTGATAATCCACCTAACTATGTGGATGTGTTGAAGATTGTGAGTGCTAAAAGCCTAAATCATTGAGCCAACGATTACTGAAACAATCTTTAATCGCCTGCGGCTGGCCTTACTTTTGTTTCGGCAAAAGTAAGCAAAACCATTTGTGGCGCAGAACTCGGCATCCATGCCTCGAACATGCTGCGCCACGCCATCCCTGAAATACCCATTGTAGTTCAAATGGCATACGACATACCAACCGACTAACCGATGGAGTCCACCATGAATGCCCCTTATTCCCCAAGCCCTGATTATCTTGCTGACACTCACGAAGTCAATAACGTCAGCCGAGAATTAGTTAATTACAATATGTATTTACAAGACCTTGCCCTACAAGAAGCCCTACATCGTGAAGGCGGTGCCTTGGCTGAGCAAGAATTGATTGAGTTTGGTACATTAGCAGGTTCTGCCGATTATTTAGAACTTGGCCACTTAGCCAATAAATACCCGCCCGAATTTGATACCCATGATCGCTTTGGTAATCGTGTTGATTTAGCCAAATTTCATCCTGCTTATCATCAATTGATGAAAACGGCGATTGAGCATGGTTTACATGCCTCACCGTGGACGGATAATCGTGCAGGCGCACATGTAATTCGTGCCGCAAAAAACATCTTACAAGGCCAAGTGGAAGCGGGTCATGGCTGCCCGATTACCATGACCTTTGCTGCTGTACCTTCCATTCGTTTGCAACCAGACTTAGCCAAAACGTGGCTGCCATTAATCACCTCGCGTATTTATGACCCGCGCAATGTACCCATTGACCAAAAACAAGGCGTGACCATTGGTATGGGCATGACTGAAAAACAAGGCGGTTCTGATGTGCGAGCCAATACCACCAAAGCCTATGCTGTTGCCGCTGAAGGTGGTGGCCAACTCTATAAAATCGTTGGTCATAAATTCTTTTTATCTGCACCCATGTGTGATGCCTTTTTGGTGTTAGCACAAACTCAACGTGGTTTGTCCTGCTTTTTAGTACCACGCTGGCAAAGCAATGGCCAAAAAAATCCACTGCAAGTGCTCAGACTAAAACGCAAAATGGGTAACGTCTCTAATGCGTCGAGCGAAGTTGAGTTTCGGGGTGCTGAGGGCTGGATGGTTGGTGAAGAAGGTCGTGGTGTACGTACCATTATTGAAATGGTTAGCATGACCCGTTTTGATTGTATGGTTGGTTCAAGTGCTGGACAGCGTATGGCGGTTTCCCAAGCCTTACACCACTGCTCTATTCGTGCTGCATTTGGTAAACGTTTAATTGAACAACCGTTAATGCAAAATGTGCTTGCTGATTTAATTTTGGAATATGAAGGCTCATTGGCCTTTAGTATGCGCATGGCTTATGCCCTAGATCATCGTGATGATACGCATGAAGATTTATTGGTGCGTTTAGGCACAGCCGTGGGTAAATATTGGATTTGTAA
The DNA here is from genome assembly GCA_024234595.1 of Moraxellaceae bacterium. Taxonomy (GTDB): domain Bacteria; phylum Pseudomonadota; class Gammaproteobacteria; order Pseudomonadales; family Moraxellaceae; genus Agitococcus. The sequence continues at coordinate 166,192 of JACKNZ010000007.1, forward strand.
ACGTACACCTAATCACGCTTATGAAGCGATGGAATGTATGGGTGGTAGTGGTGTGATGGAAGATAGTATTTTCCCCCGTTTATACCGTGAAGCCCCAATTAACGCAATTTGGGAAGGCAGTGGCAATGTCCAATGTTTAGATGTTTTGCGCGCCATGTACAAAACACCTGCGGTGGTACACGCCTTTTTTGCTGAAATTGGCAAAGCGCAAGCTAAAAACGCACTGTTAGACTCTTTTGTCAGCCAGCTGCAACAAGACTTACAACAATTAGCCGATTTTGAATATCGGGCGCGTGATTTGGTTGACCGTTTGGCCTTAGCGTTTCAAGCAGCCCTATTATTACGCCATGCACCTGATTATGTCAGCCATGCGTTTTGTGCCTCACGTTTAGGCCAACAAGGCCAACATAATTATGGTTGTTTGCCGCGTGATTGTGATTTAGAGGCGATTATTAACAGAGCGTGGCCGCAAATGGTGTAAAAATACCCTTTCGACTCCGCCCAAGGCAAAAAGCCGAGCTGGTTGAGCGGAGTCGAAACCAAGCGAGTAAAAAAGTTTAAGTCGCTGCCAATTTTCCTGCTATCCACACCACACATTGACGTGGTAATAAACGATTAAAAAATGGTAAAGGTTTATTCATTGCGCCTGTCACAATCACAGGTTTACCCGCATTTAACGATTTAATAGCACTGGCTGCAACATCTTCCGCAGAATCCATCATTTTAGTAAAAAATGAGCCATTATTACCTGCAACATCATGGAAAGCTGTTGCTGTTGCACCAGGGCAAACCGCTGTAATTTTAATACCATTGGCTTTTTCTTCATTAGCTAAGGCTTCAGACAAAGATAAAACATAGGCTTTAGTAGCGGCATAAGCAGCAAAACGAGGGCAACTTTGAAAAGCAGCAACTGAGGCAATGTTCATAATACGACCTTGTTTGCGCTGACGCATGGCTGGCAACACAGCATGGCATAGCTCCGTTAAAGCCACCATATTTAACTGCATCATGCCTTGAATACGTTCTAAAGGCATATCTGTAAATAAATCATTTACACCAAAGCCTGCATTATTGATTAAGGTATCAATTTCTAAACCCAAGTCTTGTACTGACTTTACTAATTGTTGAGCAGCCCCTACTTGCTCCAAATCTAAACTAATCACTTCAACACGAATCGGATGAGCTTGCTTTAATTGTTCTGCTAAAGCTTGTAACTTATCGGCACGACGCGCGACTAACACTAAGGCTTGTTGCTCTTGAGCAGCTAATTGTTTGGCTAACTGCTCACCAATACCACTTGATGCGCCAGTAATGACGGTTGCTAAATTTGACATGTTGATTTTCTCTCTGTTGTGTAGTTGATGTGGCTATATTATTCTATATTTCGACAATTATCAAACTATAAAATCATCAAACTGAGTAACAGTTGGCATTATTTAATTTTTCAGTATAGCCAATGATTATTTGCTAAAATCAAAACATTCCACAGCAAACAAGTAGAGTTTACACATGGCTACCAGCGCACAAAAACTTACTTTTATCAGCGAAGATGATTATTTAGCAGGCGAAAAAATTTCTGACATCAAATATGAATATATCGATGGTGATGTATATGCCATGTCTGGTGCCAGTAATAATCATAATTTGATTGCTGGCAATGTCTTTTTAGCTTTTGCCAACCATCTTAAAAAGCAACCATGTCGTCCCTACATATCCGATATGAAAGTAAAAATTGGCAGTAGATATTTTTATCCTGATGTGATTGTTGATTGCTCCAACCTCACAGGTGACAGTTATTTTACTGAGCAACCCAAAATCTTGGTCGAGGTGCTGTCTAAATCAACACGACGTATGGATGAGACCACTAAACGTATGAATTATATGCAAATTCCGAGTTTGCAAGAATATATTTTGATTGAACAAGATTTTGTCGATGTAGAAATTATTAGACGCGAAACAGGTTGGTTATCAGAGCATTATTTTTTAGGTGATGAACTGACTCTTTCATCGATTGGGCTGACATTAACTGTGGAAGATATTTATGAACGTGTACAAAACAACGATGTAAAAGAATGGTTAGAAAGCCAGCAAGAGTGACGGTCTTGGAACTATCATATGAATTTACTAGATGACCCTTTTAACACAATCAACACACTGCTATCACTAATATAATAAAATCATGAAACGAGGGTACTATCATGACTCCCGAAGCCAAGGCACGGCAACAAATTGACCAGAAGCTCCAACAAGCAGGCTGGATTGTTCAAGACATGAAAAAAATAAACCTAGGTACGAGCTTAGGGGTTGCAGTACGCGAATATCCCACAGACTCAGGGCCAGCCGATTATGTGCTGTTTGTTGACCGTCAGGCCGTTGGAGTGATTGAAGCCAAAAAAGATGAATCTATTCTTACCGCTGTGGAAGAGCAAACCGAACGTTATGCCACCAGTCAATTAAAGTGGCGTAAAGATACAACCCCACTTCCTTTTTTATTTGAAAGTACAGGCTTAATTACCCGCTTTACTGATGGTCGCGACCCTGCCCCGCGCTCGCGTGAGATTTTTCACTTTTTTAAGCCTGAGACTTTGGCTAAATGGTATGGCGAGGCCAATACCTTACGTTATCGTTTAGCCAATCTGATGACCAATTTATCCGTTTTGAATTTACGCGATTGCCAAGTCAGTGCCGTCACAGGTTTAGAGCAATCCTTAGCCACCAACAAGCCGCGTGCTTTGGTACACATGGCTACGGGGGCAGGAAAAACTTTTACTGCTATTACTGCCGTTTATCGCTTGTTAAAATTTGGTGGCGCAAAACGCATTTTATTTTTGGTGGATACGCGCAATTTAGGCAAACAAGCACATCAAGAGTTTATGGCTTATTCGCCGCCAGACGATGGCCGAAAATTTACTGAGTTATATAACGTGCAACGCCTTGCTTCTAGCAATATCGACCCACACGCACAAGTGTGTATTTCGACCATTCAACGGATGTATTCTATTTTATCGGGTGAGCCTATTGATGACTCTGCCGAAGACATTTCACTCAGCGAACTTAAACAAAATGAGCAGCAAGCCAAATTAGTGCGCTATAACAGCAATATTCCCATAGAAACCTTCGACTTTATTATTATCGATGAGTGTCATCGCTCGATTTATAACTTATGGAAACAGGTGCTTGATTATTTTGACAGCTTTTTAATTGGTTTAACCGCCACACCTGATAAACGTACCTTTGGCTTTTTTAACGAAAATATTGTTGCCGAATATACCTACGAGCAATCGGTGGTTGATGGCGTGAATGTTGGTTATGACGTGTATGTGATTGAAACCGAAATTACCCAAAAAGGCTCCGAAGTTAAAGCTAAAGAGTGGATTGACCATCGAGACCGCCTGACACGAAAAAAACGATGGAATCAATTAGATGAGGATGTGTTATATACAGGCAAAGAACTGGATCGTTCAGTAGTGAATCTAAGCCAAATTCGCCAAGTCATTTTAGCCATGAAAAATGCTATAGAAACGGTGATTTATCCGCAACGAAAAGAAGTCCCCAAAACGCTCATTTTTGCTAAAACCGATAGTCATGCCGATGATATTGTGCAAATTGTTCGTGAGGTTTATGGACTGGGCAACGCTTTTTGTAAAAAGGTGACGTATAACGCCGAAATAGATGCTCAAACCAAGAAAAAAGATGATACCGACCAAATCCTGTCGAGCTTTCGTAACGACTACAACCCACGTATTGCCGTTACCGTTGATATGATTGCCACAGGCACAGACGTTAAACCTTTAGAAGTATTGCTGTTTATGCGTGACGTGCGTAGCAAGGGTTATTATGAGCAAATGAAAGGACGCGGTGTTCGTAGTTTAAGCGCAGATGATTTAAAACGTGTGAGCAATAGTGCCGATAGTGCCAAAACACGCTTTGTGTTGATTGATGCCGTTGGCGTAGAAAAAACGCTAAAAACCGAAAGTCGTCCCTTAGAAAGCAAACCCTCACTGAGCCTAAAAGACTTATTACAAGGTGTAGCGATTGGCCATCGGGATGATGATACAGTGTTGTCATTGGTGAATCGTTTGGTGCGTTTAAACAAACAACTGGACGAAAAGGCGCAAGCACGCATCAAAAAAATCTCAGGCGGTATTGAGTTAGCACAATTAGCGAAGTCGTTAATGACGGCTTTAGACCCAGACCAAATTATTGCCACCGCGCTGGCTACCGCTAAAGCCCAAGGCATTACCCGCAGTGAAGATACGCTCACCGAAGCCGAAATGAGTGCGGCGCGTAACCAACGGGTGACCGCAGCGTGTGTGCCGTTTGATAATCCTGAATTACGCGAGGCCATAGAAGGCGCACGCCGTGAACGTGAGCAATTGATTGACCATGTTAACTTAGATCAAGTGGTTTTTTCGGGGTTTAGTGAGCAAGCCGAAGCCGAGGCGCAAAAAGTCATTTTGTCCTTTAGTGACTATATTCAACAACATAAAAACGAAATCTTGGCCTTGAGCTTTTTTTATCAGCAGCCTTATCAGCGACAGCCATTAACTTTTGAGATGTTGCAAGAGTTACATGAGCAGTTAAGTCGTCCCCCTCTTATACTCACCACTGAGCGTTTGTGGAGTGCTTATGCGCGGGTGCAGGCTTCGCAGGTGAAAGGGGCAAATAGTCAACGTCAACTAACCGATTTGATTGCTTTGGTGCGGTTTGCAATAGGTTTGGATGGTGAGCTTAGGCCATTTAGTGAGCAGGTGGATAAGCGTTTTCAGGAGTGGATTTTTAGGCATAATGCACAGCGCAGTACGGCTTTTAGTGTGGAGCAAACGGAGTGGTTACGGATGATGAAAAATCATATTGCGTCCAGTTGTGGTATTGAGCGTGATGATTTTGGGTATGCGGAGTTTGCGAATAAAGGGGGCTTGCAAAAGGTGTGGGCTTTGTTTGGTAAGGAGTTGGATGTGGTGATGGGTGAGATGAATCGGGAGTTAGTGGCGTGAGTGATTACCCTAAGAGTTGGCAAGTTATTCGTTTATCAGAAGCTATTTTTATTCAAAAAGGTAAAAAACCATTTGATTTAGGTTCTAAAAGTGACGTAAGAAATACGCCATATATTAATATAGCAGCCTTTGAAACTGGTGTAATTGCAGAATATGCACCCGCACAAAATATTCCATATTGTCAGCCAGCAGACACTCTACTCGTTTGGGATGGAGCAAGGGCTGGACTATCAGGAAGAGGCGCAAATGGCTATATTGGCTCTACCTTAGCAAAAATCACATCTGATATAGCAAAGCCTGATTATCTTTTTTATTTTATACAATCTAAATATCACTTTTTAAATACACAAACAAAAGGTGTAGGTATCCCTCATATTAATCCTACAGTTTTAGGTAATTTAGAGTTTCCGATACCTCCACAAGCCGAACAAACCCGCATTGTCGAAAAACTAGAAGAGCTGCTAACCGACCTCGACACAGGCGTTAACGAGCTAAAAACCGCACAAAAAAAACTCACCCAATATCGCCAGTCTTTACTTAAAGCAGCCGTAGAAGGCGCACTCACCGCAGAATGGCGCACCCAAAATACCCCAAGTGAATCAGGCGGCCAACTATTAGAACGCATACTCAAAGAACGCCGCGCTCGTTGGGAGCAAAAACAATTAGAGAAATTTAACGAACAAGGCAAAACACCGCCTAAAGATTGGCAAAAAAAATATGTAGAACCTGTGCAGCCTGATACAACGGGATTGATGGAGTTGCCAAAGGGGTGGGTTTGGACATCTATTGGGCAGAGCTTTAACGTTGCTGTTGGTGCTACTCCTAGTCGCAAAGAGTCTACTTATTGGAATGGGGATATTCCTTGGGTTAGCTCTGGTGAAGTACGATTTACGAACATAAGAGACACTAAAGAAAAAATTTCTGTGGATGGCCTAAAAAATAGTAGTACGAATATCAATCCTATTGGAAGTGTTCTATTGGGTATGATTGGCGAGGGTAAAACTAGAGGCCAAGTATCAATACTAGATATTGAAGCAGCCAACAATCAAAATTGTGCAGCTATTTGGGTTTCAGAAACTGATATACCTTCGGAATATGTTTACTACTGGTTATGGTCTAGGTACGAAGAAACTCGTAAAGGTAGTAGTGGCAATAACCAACCCGCACTAAACAAATCAATTGTTGAAAAAATTCCTATGCCATTACCACCTCTAATGGAGTTAGAGCAATTGACTCAACTACTAAATATTGCCCTTGATGGAATAGCTAATCAAGAGAAGTTTATTGAACATTCTCTCAAACAATCCGCCGCCCAACGTAAAAACATCCTCAAAGCCGCCTTTAGTGGCCAACTTGTACCCCAAAACCCCAACGACGAACCCGCTAGCGTTTTACTAGAGCGCATCAAAGCCGAAAGAGCAAAACAAGAAAAACTGCCTAAAAAAATAAATACGCAAAAAACAAAAGAGGCCAACACATGATTCGCACCATTCACATTAACGACTTTAAATCCATCGTCGAACAACCCATTGAATTAGGGCGCGTTAATTGTTTGATTGGTGCAAATGGCTCAGGCAAAAGCAATATATTAGAAGCCATTGGCGTACTCAGTGCCGCCGCCAATGGCCGCGTTGATGACGAATCGCTGATGCGGCGCGGTGTACGCGTAGGCACACCCAGCTTATTTAAAAGCTCGTTTGAAACAGCAAAAACCTCCCCCCAAATCACGTTAAGTGCTACAGGTGATACACACGAAGAATACAGTGTCTCGTTATTAAACCCACTGGAAAACCCAAACCCCGCATGGAATTTTAAAACCGAACTGCTCTCTAACGGAGTTGAGAAAATATTTTCACGGGGAATGCGTAGTCCCGATATGAACTTACAAAAGGATAGAGGCTTAGCTGCACTGAAAATAATTGACCTTGCAGCCACTAACCCAGCTGCTCAACTGATACAACAACTCCAAAATTATGCGATTTACTCGCCTAATACGCCTGCCATGCGCGGCATTGTCACCGATCCGCAATCCCGAGACCCGATTGGTTTAGCAGGCGGACGGCTGGCCGAAGGTTTTGCCGATTTGCGTAAAAACTTACTGGATAAAAACGAAGACTTGCTAGATAGTGTCTTTGAATTAATTGATTGGGTGGCAGAGATAGAAACCAGCCATCCTTCGAGTGCTATTTTGTCGTCTTCTGTGCCAAGTACAAAATACGTCTTAAAATTTACCGACCGTTTTATGCGTAAAAACCGCAATACACTTACAGCCTATGATGCCAGCGAAGGCGCGTTATACGTGCTGTTTTGCGCCTTATTGTGCCTAGCCCCCAATGCACCAAAAATATTCGCCATTGATAACTTAGATCAAGCCTTAAACCCCAAATTAGTTGCACGACTAACTAGCAAATTGGCCACATGGCTAACAGTTGCTGACCCACAACGACAATTATTATTTACTGCGCATAATCCTGCTGTGCTAGATGGCCTAGATTTAACCGATGATGAAGTCCGTTTATTTGCCGTCGAACGCAACAATAAGGGTTATACCGAAGTCAGACGCATTAAACCGTCAAACGAATTATTAGCCCTTAACGAAAATTATCCGCTATCACGTTTGTGGCTAATGGGTCGCTTGGGAGCAATCCCGAATGTCTAACAGTCTTCGCATTGCCCTGATTGCTGAAGGCAAAACGGATTACATTATTATTGAGGCGGCATTAAATGCTATTTTACCAAAGCCTTTTATTTTAACGATGCTCCCTACAGAAAATACGCGCTCAGAACTTGGTGAAGGCTGGGGCAAGGTATTGAAATGGTGTCAAGAATTCACACATATCAACCCAAATGTTGATACAAGGTCATTGGCGACAGACCCTACACTCATGGACTTTGACTTGATCATTATTCATATAGATGCGGATGTAGCAGAGAAATCTTACGCAGACTACGGAACCGCTGTGGCTCAAGCTACCGCAACACTCCCAATATTGCCATGCTCACAGCCTTGCCCACCGCCCTCTAATACCGTTAGCCAATTACAACAATTACTATTGGCTTGGCTCGGTATTACACAGAAAGATGCTAAAACAGTGTTTTGTGTCCCATCAAAAGCAGGTGAAGCATGGTTAGCGGCGGCAATTCTGCCAGAAGCACACCCATTGCTAACGGGTATTGAATGTAATCTTAATCTTGAAACTCGACTATCAGTATTGCCAAAAGCGTTGAAAGTCAGAAAAAGTGTTCGTGAATACCAGTCACGCGCCTCAACGATCACCAAAAATTGGACAACCGTAACAGCGTTATGCTCACAAGCCGCTATTTTTCATCAAGATATTGAAGCTAAACAACTATGAACGCATCATCCCTTATTCAAAAAGTTTGGAATTTTTGCCACACCCTCAAAGATGACGGTGTAGGTTATGGCGACTATTTAGAACAGCTTACCTACTTATTGTTTTTAAAAATGGCGCACGAATACGCTCAAGAACCCTATAACCGCAATACAAGTATTCCTAGTGAATGTAACTGGGAAGCCTTACGCTCCCAAGTGGGTGAGCCTTTAGAAGCACAATACCTCAAAACACTGCATCGCCTTGGTACAGAATCGGGCAAATTAGGGGCAATCTTTTTTAAAGCACAAAACAAAATCCAAGACCCTGCCAAGCTCTCGCGCTTAGTGCAAATGATAGATGCCGAAAGTTGGGTGGGAATGGATAGTGATATTAAAGGCGATCTTTACGAAGGCTTATTGCAAAAGAATGCCGAAGATACCAAAAGCGGCGCAGGACAATACTTTACGCCCCGTGCTTTAATTGAAGCAATGGTGGAATGTATTAACCCGCAACCGATGAAAACAATTGCTGACCCTGCCTGTGGTACGGGAGGCTTTTTTCTGGGAGCTTATAATTGGTTGACGCGGCCTAGTGTTAACTTAGACAAAAAACAAAAACAATTTTTGCGTGATAAAACATTTTTTGGTAATGAAATTGTCGCCAGTACCCGCCGTATGTGCTTGATGAATTTGTTTTTGCATAACATTGGTGAACTCGATAGCGAACCCACCGTAGAGCGTGCAGACGCACTGATTGCCGATACAGGCAAGCGTTATGACTATGTACTCGCTAATCCCCCGTTTGGCAAAAAAAGCAGCATGACGTTTACCAACGAAGAAGGCGAAGAAGACAAAGACGCGCTGATTTATGAACGCCAAGACTTTTGGACAACCACCTCCAACAAACAGCTTAACTTTTTACAACACATCATCACCATGCTGAAAGAGACAGGTCAAGCCGCTGTTGTCTTACCTGATAATGTACTGTTTGAAGGTGGCGCAGGTGAAAAAATCCGCCGTAAAATGTTAGAGACGTGTGATGTGCATACCGTGCTTAGACTGCCTACAGGCATATTTTATGCGCAAGGCGTTAAAGCCAACGTGGTGTTTTTTGATGCAAAGCCTAAAGATGGTAAAATACATACGCAAGGTGTATGGTTTTATGATTTACGCACTAACAAACACTTTACTCTTAAAACTCGCCCACTCAAGCGCGAAGATTTGCAAGACTTTATTGACTGCTATAACCCCTCAAATCGCCACCAACGCACCGAAACGGAATGCTTTAAGTATTTTGGCTATGATGAGTTAGTCAACCGCGATAAAGCCAATCTTGATATTTTTTGGCTTAAAGATGACAGCCTTGATAATTTAGATGATTTACCGCCACCCGATGTTTTGCAGCAAGAAATTATTGAACATTTAGAAGCAGCATTAATGGCGTTTAGAGATGTAGCTATTGGTTTAGCCAAATAATAGACCCTCCCCCTGAGGAGAGGGTTAGGGTGAGATTTATTGAAAAGTCTCACCTTTTGCAGCCATGTCACGCAATAATTGGGGTGGCGCAAAACGCTCACCAAATTTTGCGGCTAACTCATCGGCACGTTTAACAAACTCAGCCACACCAATATAATTAATATATTGCAACTGGCCGCCTGTCCACGGTGCCATACCAATACCAAAAATCGAACCGATATTGGCATCAGCCACAGAGCGTAACACGCCTTCTTGATAACAACGTGCGGCTTCAATGGATTGGCGATATAACAAACGCTCTTTTAACTCAGTAAACTGAGCAACTGAAGGTTGTTTTTTATCATCAGTGACAAAGGCAGATAAACCAGACCAGATGCGCTTTTTGCCATCAGCAGGATATTCATAGAAGCCTGCACCGTCTTTTTTACCAGGACGCTTAAAGTCATCACACATTTTGTCAATTAAGCCAAACGCAGGTTCCATTGGAATCTCTTTGCCTTCAGCCGCTAAATCCACTTGTGTTTGTTTGCGAATTTTACGAGTTAATTCCATATTAACTTCGTCAAGAATCGCTAATGGGCCAACAGGCATACCTGCTTGAGCAGCCGCTTGTTCGATTGACAAAGGATTAAAACCTTCGGCCAACATATTGACACCTTCCATACAGAAAGTACCAAACACGCGAGAAGTGAAGAAGCCACGACTGTCATTCACCACAATGGGCGTTTTCTTGATTTGTAATACGTAATCAAAGGCTTTAGCTAAGGTTTCATCATTGGTTTTTTCGCCACAAATGATTTCAACCAACGGCATTTTGTCGACTGGTGAGAAGAAATGTAAACCAATAAAATTTTGTGGACGCTGCGAAGCGGTTGCTAAACCTGTAATTGGCAATGTTGAGGTATTAGAAGCAAAGACTAATTCTGCATCACACACCGCTTCAACTTTCTTAGTGACATCAGCTTTAATTTCACGGCTTTCAAATACCGCTTCAATCACTAAGTCACAACCTGCTAAATCGGCAAAGTCATTGGTGGCTTTAATTAAGGCTAATTTTTCGGCAGCCGCTTCTTTGGTCATACGACCTTTAGAGACACGCTTATCGAGTAATTTTTGGGTATAACCCTTACCACGTTCAGCCGCTTCTAAAGACATATCTAATAAAACGACTTCAATGCCAGACATAGCAGAGACATAAGCAATGCCCTGACCCATCATGCCTGCGCCTAATACGCCAACCTTTTTGCTTTTCCACACAGGATAAGTTTCTTTAGAAGGACGGCTAGCCCCTTTATTGATTTTTTGTAAATCAAAGAAGAACGCTTTAATAAAATTTTTCGACTCTTTGCCACAGGCTAAGCTCGTAAAATAGCGGCCTTCAATTTTTAAAGCATTATCAAAGTCAACTTGTGCGCCTTCAATGGCGGTACACAAAATCGCTTTAGGAGCAGGATAATTTGCACCTTTGATTTGCTTTTGCAAGTTAGCAGGGAAAGCTGGCAAATTCATAGCAAAGCTGGGTGTGCTGGGTGAGCCACCAGGAATTTTATAGCCTTGTTTATCCCAAGGCTGTTGCGCGTTTGGATTAGCCACAATCCACGCTTTGGCTTTCGCCATCATTTCTTCGGGTGTTTCGGCGATGTCATCAATAATGCCAACACTTTTGGCTTTGGCCACTTTCATGCGGTCGCCTTTTAATAAGACGTTCATTAAGGCATTTTGAATACCTAACATCCGCACGGTACGAATCACACCACCTGCACCGGGTAATAAGCCCAAAGACACTTCAGGTAAACCAAATTCGGCTTTTGGATTGTTTAAGGCAATACGGTGATGACAGCTTAATGCAATCTCTAAACCACCACCCAAGGCTGTGCCATTCATTGCGGCAACAACAGGCTTACCTAAGGTTTCTAAAGCGCGTAATAACGCTTTTAATTCACTGACTTTTTGTTCAAAAATCGGTGCGTGTTCAGGTTTTGCTTGAATTAAGGCGGTTAAATCACCACCTGCGAAGAAAGTTTTTTTCGCAGAAGTGACAATAATACCTTTAATACGGGCTTTTTCTTCTTTGAGTTTGGCGACAGTTTGTGTCAATGCCTTCTCAAAGACTTCATTCATAATATTTGCTTCGCTGGTTGGGTCATCCATCGTTAAGGTGACAATGCCATCAGCGTCTTCAGCCCAGTGCATACCAATAATATCAGTCATTTATTATACTCCAATCTATTTTTTAGACCTTCGCGGTTATCGCTTATTTATTCGCATTTCAAGTATTTTCAATACTTTTATGCTCACAAAACGCGCTAATTGCGGTGCAATGCGAAGGTCTTATACACGCTCAATGATGGTTGCAATGCCCATACCGCCACCCACACACAAGGTAGCAAGGCCACGTTTTAAGTTGCGACGCTCTAACTCATCCAATAAAGTGCTTAAAATCATACAACCTGTTGCACCGAGTGGATGTCCCATGGCAATCGCACCACCGTTGACGTTAACGATGTCATCTTTAATGCCCATATCTTTCATAAAGCGTAAGGCTACTGCGGCAAAAGCTTCGTTAATTTCCCACAAATCAATATCAGCAACCGTTAAACCTGCTTTTTCTAAAGCTTTATAAGCTGCAGGTGCTGGGCCTGTTAACATAATGGTTGGGTCAGCACCCGATAAAGCGGTGGCGACAAAACGGGCGCGTGGTTTTAAACCTAATTTTTTGCCTGCTGCTTCGTTACCAATCAACATCAACGCTGCACCATCAACAATACCTGAGGAATTACCTGCGGTATGAACGTGGTTAATGCTTTCTACCCAATGATATTTTTGTAAGGCAACGGCATTAAAACCGCCCATTTCACCCATCATCATAAACGAAGGTTGCAATGCACCTAAACCTTCTAAGGTCGCATTACCACGAATAAATTCGTCTTTGGCTAATACCGTTAAACCATTAATATCTTTGACAGGTACAACAGACTTATCGAAATGACCACTTGCTTGGGCAGCAGCTGCACGCTTTTGAGACTGTAAAGCAAAGCTATCAATATCTGTGCGTGAAAAACCTTCGATCGTAGCAATTAAATCCGCACCAATACCTTGAGGCACAAAACCTGTGGCTAAGCTGGTTGCAGGATCCATTGCCCATGCACCACCATCAGAAGCCATTGGAATACGTGACATAGACTCTACGCCGCCAGCAATGACTAAATCTTCAAAGCCTGAACGTACTTTCATCGCCGCCATATTCACGGCTTCTAAGCCAGAAGCACAGAAACGGTTAATTTGCACACCTGCAACGGTGTCTGCTAAACCTGCTGCTAATGCAGCCGTTTTGGCAATATCAGCACCTTGGTCACCCACAGGCGTCACACAACCCAAAACAACGTCATCCGCTAATTGTTTTACGGCTTGACCATTACGCTCAGCTAAGGCATCCATCAACCCAACGACTAAGTCAATGGGTTTAATGGTGTGTAATGAGCCATCTTTTTTACCTTTGCCGCGCGGCGTACGCACTGCATCATAAATAAACGCTTCTGTTGTCATCCTTTAATACCTCAAGTATGTGATGTTGAGAAAAATACAACTTATTGGATGAGCGTACAACAAATTTAAATACCAAGCAACTGCTTGGCAACATTTATTTTCATCTTCAAAAAACAACCTTCTATCTGAAATTTCATTTTTTAGCCCTTAAAAAGCTTTAATCTTGTAAGACAATAGACTCCAAAAATCACTTAGCCATAACAAACTACAAATATAAAAAACGAATCGTTTTAGCTTTACTTTAAACAACACTCTTAACTTTGTACAAATTGCGTAAGTTAGCTAATCAATACTTGATTATTAGAAGATAGCTGATTATCTTTAGCCCAACTTAGACACTAGAGGTGGTTGTTTTAATTCGTATTTATAGTAAAAACTTGCTTCACATCATTATACGAAGCAAACAAAACTAATCCTTTTAAAAGAAAGCAAAAAAATGATAAAGACAGATAACTAAAACATGATACATTTATACAAATACATAAAAAAACATAAAGCGCGCCAAAACAGTGCGTTTGACACATTACAATAGGAATGTTGTGTTAAAGATACCTCCCTTTAAACAACACAACCGTTTTTTGGATAAACAGAATTACTATGTCAGCATCAAGCAATCAATTTCAAGAGCTACTAAAATTGGGCGCAAAACATATGCGTTTGTTAGCCTATATGGTTGCCGTTGCTGTGTTTGCCTCTGGTATATATGCAGGTATTTATCATCCTAAAACGACTCTGCTCATTCCACTAGTTCTGATACTTTCTATGGCGCAATCGTGGTTGCATCGTTATTTACGCAATGTAGTTCCCGCTCAAGCTACCGCTGTAACTTTGTTATTAGATGGTTTTATTACAGGTTTAGGCATTGCTGCCATTCATTACGCACTTGTGCCAACCTTAGTGTTCATTGCCATGCTCAATGCCACGGTGTTAGGTTTTGGCAATTTATTTTTGTGGGTGTTTACAGGCTTTTTTTGTGTGCTTGGCTCGTTATTAGGCGGTTTTGTATTTGGTCTGGAGCCTGGCCTACACGAACAAGTACCTACTTCTGTGAGTATTGTTTCTTTAATAGGCGTCACCATTTATTTTGGTCTTAATGCCTTTCACTCGCACTCTCAATCGCGCGATTTACTCAGTGCCAAGCGACAGTTACAAGAGCAAAAAGAAGAATCTTTTCAAATGTCACGCAAGCTCATTAAATACTTACCTCCACAAGTATGGGAGTCGATATTTCAGGGCAAGCGTGATGCCAAATTGCAAACTCAACGCAAAAAATTAACGGTATTTTTTTCGGATATCAAAGACTTTACCGAAACCTCAGACGAAATGCCGCCCGATTTATTAACCGAAATGCTCAACACCTATTTTGAGCGGATGTCCAAAATCGCCCTGCAATATGGCGGCACGATTGACAAATTTATTGGTGATGCCATTTTAATTTTTTACGGTGACCCTGTTTCCAAAGGTGCTAAAGAAGATGCTATTGCTTGCGTTTCTATGGCCATTGAAATGCGCCGTGAAATGCAAATTTTGCGTCAAAAGTGGCAAAGTATGCACATTGATAAACCTTTGCATATTCGTATGGGTATCAATACAGGCTATTGCCATGTGGGTAATTTTGGTTCCGAAACACGCATGAGTTACACCATCATTGGCCGTGATGCTAATTTAGCCGCACGTTTACAAGGTATTGCTGCGGTTGATGAAATTTTGATTTCGCACGAGACTTATTTATTGGTTCGCGAACACGTTTCTTGCAAAGAAAAAGGAGCTGTATCTTTACGAGGCATTAACAAGCCTGTTCAAGTATGGGAAGTTGTTGATTTTCATAAAGATATGAATAGTAGCCATAGCACTTGGGTTGAGCATGAGCTTAATGGCTTTACCATGCACATGGATTTAAGCAAAATTCGTAATTTTGAAAAAGAGGCGGTACTTAAAGCATTAGAGCAAGCCGAGAAAAAATTACGCGACACCAAAATTTTGTAATACTTACAAAGGTTTTACTCACTAAATCTCTGCAAGTTTATCTTTAAAGCACTAAGGCATGAATAAAAAGTTAATTTCTACATTACTCTTAGGCGTCGTTTTAGGGGCTGGCGGCAATTATTATTTGCAGCAACGTCCTACAAAAGTCGCCCTTATTAAACCGCAAATCAGCCAATTACAAAGCACTATTTTAGCAACAGGCCAAGTCAAAAACCGTGCTCACACCACGCTACACAACGAAAATGCAGGTTTGCTTAGTAAAGTTCTTGAAGAAGGAACACCTGTAAGCAAAGGTCAAACGATTGCTTTTATAACTGACAAAGATGTTGAGTCCCTACTTCAACAGCAACAAGCCAATGTTAACAATGCCCAATTAAAGCTCTCTCGCTTACAAACTATCGAACGTCAGCAAACAGAACTCAAAGTTGAACAAGCAAGAATTTTATTAAAGCAAGCTAAACGCCAACTTGCGGATACTCAAGCCTTAGCACAACAGCAATTAACCTCTCAAAACAACTTAATCACGGCGCAAGAAACTTTAAGTTTACGTGAAAAAGAATTAGCCACCGCCCTTTTGCAACAACAAGCGGTGCAGGTACAAGGCTTAGACGAGCAAACTGCGCTTAACCAACTACAACAAGCCCAAGCTTTGTTAAAACAAACTCAAATTCGCCAACAACGCCAAACAATTATTAGTCCTTTTGACGGGGTTGTTACCGAGCGAAAAGCTAACGTTGGTCAATATGTAAAACAAGGCGAAGCCATTGTTGCACTTAGTCCACAACAAGCGGCTGAAATTATTGCCAATGTTGATGAACGTTGGTTACCACAACTCAGCCTCAATCAAACAGCATCGGTCATTGCTGATGCTTTTCCACAACAAGCTTTTAAAGCTCAAATTAGCTATATTTCCCCCACTGTTGATAATAGTCGTGGAACGGTCGAAATTCGTCTACAAAGTAGTCAATGGCCAACGTTTTTGCAAGAAGGCATGACCGTTTCTTTGGAGCTATTGAATAAATCTTTTCAAAAGACTGTGATTATTCCTAGTCGTTTGTTACAACAAACAGATAATCAATATTGGGTTTGGTTAGCAAAAAATCAGCGAGCCGAACGTCAAAATGTGCGTATTGGTTTACGTCATTTAGATCAAGTACAAATTATGGAAGGCTTGGATGAAAACAGTCAGTTAATTGACAGCCCAACTCCCCTACAAGCTAAACAATCCATTCAGGCGCGTTAAACATGGTTTGGTTTGAATGGCAGCTCGCCACACGCTTTCTTAAAGAAGGTAAGACCCAAACTTTGTTAATTGCCAGTGGTATTGCCTTGGGTGTGGCGGTGATTGTGTTTATTACCACGCTAGTGACTGGCTTACAAAGCACTATTATTGAACGTACACTCGGCACACAAGCACATATTGTATTAACTGAGCCTGACAAACAATTATTGGCCAGCGTTAAAGGCGAGCAAGTTTTTCGACAAACCCAACCCCGCCCGCAACGCATAGAACCTATTCTAAACTGGCAACTGATTGAGCAAAAAATCAAAACTGACCCCAAAATTAAAGCCGTTTCTCCCGTGTTATCTGGTGCAGCCTTTGCCTTACGTGGCCAAGCTGACAAATCAGTTGCGATATTAGGCATTCAACCCGAAGCCTATAACCGTATCATTCCACTTAAAGACTATCTTAAACAAGGCCAACTACAACTTAATAGTAACGAGGCGATGATTGGCACTCGTTTAGCCGATGATTTAGGGGTGCGTGTGGGTGACAGCCTAAATTTATTAATCGCCAATAATCGACAAATTTCGGTGCGAATTACGGGTATTTTTGAATTTGGCATTAAAGATTTAGACAGACGTTGGGTGTATTTGTCGTTACGTTCGGCACAAAATTTACTTGATTTACAAGGTCAAATTACGGGCATTGATTTACAAGTTTATAGCTTATTTGATGCAGAGAAAATTGCTCAACAATTACAACAACAATACCCGATTAAAGCCGAAAGCTGGATGAGCAGTAACCAACAATTGATGACTGCCCTACGTTCTCAAACGGCCTCAACCACGCTGATTCGATTTTTTGTGTTAATTTCGGTAGCTTTTGGCATTGCCAGTGTCTTGGCGATTGCCGTGGTACAAAAACAAAAAGAAATTGGCATTTTGCGAGCAATGGGTTTAAGTCAACGCTCTGTGCTAGTGGTATTTTTAATTCAAGGTGGTTTATTAGGTTTTATTGGCTCAATTTTAGGTTCTTTGGCAGGCATGGGCTTGGTTAAAATCTTTACTCTATTCGTTAAAAGTGCGACAGGCGAACCTTTATTTTTATTAGCACTGACTCCAGAAATTTTTGTGAGTACCATGCTTGTTGCCACTATTACTGGCTTAATTTCTGCGGCAATGCCCGCTCATCGAGCCGCTAAATTAGACCCTGTACAGGCGATTCGTTATGGCTAACTCGGTTTTGGTGCTAGAAAAACTTAATCGTATTTATGGTGAAGGTGAAGCGCAAAATCACGTTTTAAAAGATATTTCTTTTAGTTTACAACAAGGTGAATTTACCGCCTTAATTGGTCAATCAGGCTCAGGAAAATCGACTTTGCTGAATTTAATTGGTTTATTAGAGCAGCCTAGCTCTGGAGAGCTGTATTTAACAGGTCAACAAATTAGCCAGCTTCATGAACAAGAACGTACTCGCCTGCGTAATCATGCTTTAGGTTTTGTATTTCAATTTCATCACTTATTGTCGGCATTTACCGCCATTGAAAACGTAATGATGCCGATGAAAATTCGTGGTATTGCCAATAAACAACTGAAAGCACGCGCCCAAGAGTTATTGGCCAAAGTCGGATTAGAAAAATACGCACACCGCTACCCCACACAATTATCAGGTGGACAACAACAGCGTGTGGCAATTGTCAGAGCCTTAATGGCTCAACCAGCCTTAGTCTTGGCCGATGAACCAACAGGTAACTTAGATTCACAAACAGCGGATAGTATTTTTAGTTTGTTAAGGCAAATCAATCAAGAAGACGGTACAGCCTTCTTGATTGTCACCCATGATGTTAATTTAGCAAACCGCTGTGATCGACAACTGGTGTTGAAGGATGGGATTTTAGAGCGTGATACTCGGGTAAAAAAGGAATAACTGGCACATCATTGAGTAATATGCCTGCCCCTTGTGCATGACAAGGCTGTGCCAAACGGTCATAAAAAATGCCACCTGTTAATAACAACACTTGAATAGCCACTAAACGCCGACATAAGCTTTCAACCTGAGCGTCTTGCTCAATATATTGCACTGCATGTAATGCCGCAAAACCTAATGACTCCAACAAATGTATAGTCATGGCATAATGACAAGCGGTTTGTTGCTCATAGTCATGAAGCTGTTGCAACACTTGGGCTGTTAAATCGGCAACTTGCTGATAGTTACCTTGTTTTAAGGCAGGCTTTGCCTGTTTTTGCAGTTGTTTTAACCACATCAACACTTGTTTACGCTGTGCAGCGGTTGCTATGCCTTGGTAAATTGGTGCCGTTTCAACAGGTTTAATGTCTGCCATCGACACAAAATCAGCCTCAACCACAGCAATACCACGCTCATTAAACGGACGTGCGCTTTTATCAAAATAACGCGCTAAAGCCAATGTCATACGTTCAGACCAAATTAACAACCAACTCAACCACTTGGATTTTCCTTGTGTCTGTTGCCGATAATATGCTTGACGTTCACTGTTTATCGCTATTGCTTCTATTAAATGAAGCTCAAAATGGCCTACTTGTTTAGTCATGGTGCACCTCTGCTTTATCACGCCATACCAACCATGCGGGCAACGCACATAAATCAATAATAATCGCCAAAAACATACACACAGCCGTTAAAAAGCCCATATTGGCATTAGCACTGTAATGAGAAAACGCCAAAATACCAAAGCCGCCAATTAGAGCCACGGTGGTGGTAATCATTGCTAAACCTGAGCTGATAAAAACCTCACGAATGGCATCAACCGTTGCCATGCCTGCTTGTTTAAATTTTTGATAATGGGTCATAAAATGAATGGTGTCGTCAACCACAATGCCAAACGATAATGTGCCAACGGCGGCCACGCCAATATCAATTCGACCGTTAATAAAGCCCCATAGACCTAAGGCTACCGCCACTGGCAAGGCATTAGTAAAAATACTAATTAGCCCAAAACGTGGCGATTTAAGCGCAATAGCTAACATCAGTGCAACAATGGCCATACACAAAAATGTACCGTAAACCATTGATGGAATATTGGTCATGGCCATATTAGAGAATATTAAATCCAAGCCTACACCTTTGGTTTTCATCTCTGCTGGCGCATTGTTAGCTAACCAATCTTCAGCCCCCTTGTTTAAGGCTAATAAGGCTTTTGAATCGGTTTCGGAAACAATCACGGTTAACATGGTTTTGCGTTTATCCATGCTCACCATATTGGTCAATTCTTGCCCTTCGGATAAAGACATTTCATGAACTAAAGCATATTGCGCAGCTAACTCAACGCTATCTGGCAAGGCATAGGCTTGGCTGTCGTTATTGTGCATGGCACGATTAAGACGCTTCATGACATCAGTATAGGTATAAACATTAGACACGCCTTGTTGTTGTCTAAACCATGTGGCAAAGGCATCTACTTTTTGCAAATAAGCTGGCTCGTAAATACCGTTTTCTTTGCCCGAGTCGAGGGTATATAACAAACGATGAATACCACCCAATTCTTCATTTAATTTGGTGTTAGAACGCTTAAACTCAAACGTATCATCTAGGTAAGTGGTAAACATTTCGTTAAGTTCGTTACGCGGCATACCTAGCGCAATAATGGTAATTGAGGCTATCGCCATCACTGCTAAAATTTGCTTTGGATATTTAATGACCCAATTCGCCCAAGCGGTCATAAATTGCTTAGCCCCAGTTTGCGGTTTGCCTGCTTTAATCGGCAATACCATCACCAAGGCAGGTAACAAGGCATACACGACAAACCAAGCGACACCAATGCCGAACACCACTAAATTCCCTAATTCACGATAGGTTGGCGATTCGTGAAAGTTAAGCGAAGCAAAACCAACGGCGGTGGTAATACTGGTTAAAAATACCGCTTTTCGACTTTCGGTGAGTGCAGTCAACATTGCCTCTTTTTTGCTTAAACCTTCACGATAATGCAATAAAAAACCAGTTAATACATGCACACAATCGGCAATGGCAATGGTCATAATCATCGTTGGTGCAAACATATTGACCGCTGTAATTGCACCATCAAACCAACATTTAATGCCCATTACTAACATACTGACCACACTCACCAAACTCAGTGTGATGACGGTTGCCCAAAAGCTGCGTAACAGTAACGTAAGGGAAGCAATCATTAAGCCATAACCGATGGGTAGCAATAAGGCCATATCTTTAATCATGGCATCGGTAAAGGACATAGATGCCTCAACTGTGCCTGTAACATGAAAATCGACTTGTGGATATTTGGGCGCAACTTGGTCAACAATGTGATGCACATGGTCAGAAATTTGTTTGATTTCACCAACAGGATTTTCGGGTAATTGAAAGGTCATTAACACAATCGAACTACGGCCATTATTCGACACCAAATAACCTTTTAGCTCGGGGCTATTGAGAACTGCTTGTTTACCTTTGGCTAATTGTTCATCAGTCTTGCTACTAGGATTGTCTAAAACAGCTTCAACAACAATATTGTCGTTATCACTTTCGACACTGTTAAAATTAGTTAAAGAATCAACACGACTGGCATAAGGACTTTGCCAGCCCAAATCGGTTAATTCATCAATCGCTTGCAAGGCTTGGCGATTAAAAATATTGCCATCTTTGGCAACGACTAACACCACCATATTATCATTTTTAGAGAAGGTATCTTCTTGCTCATTCATCGCCACCAATAGTGGATTATCGGCATCAAAATTGATTTTAAACGAGGTGCTAAGCCACGCATTTTTAAATCCAATACAGGCCAGCATCAGCACCAAAGACATGATGACCAATGCAGTTTTAGGACTATTGATTACCCAACGATTAAAACGAGAATTCATTTTGTTACCTAATTCATCACGCATCTGCCGATGCAAAAAAGTCATTTTTAATTGCAAGCGAGAATACTGGATTTTTAAAATACTCTATATAGCCAGCTGAAAACTAGGCAGCCAAAGTCAAATAATTGTCGTTAATCTCCAAAAAACTGCCTGTTTAACTTGGGTGCTTAATTGATGTAATTAGGCTAAAATGCCCCACTCCCTCTTTATCTCTGTTAAGCAAGAGCAATTGCTAATGAGCGAAATCGTCAAAGTCGTGACTGGCGAAAAACTACGCGGTGCCGAAAAAGTCGCCCGTATTCCAGTTAAAGTAATTCCTACCGACACCTTACCGCGTAAACCAGACTGGATTCGGGTGCGTATTTCTAACCCTAGCGAAGTGCAACGGATTAAAGGCTTATTACGCGAGCAAAAATTACATACGGTGTGTGAAGAAGCGGCTTGTCCTAATCTGCCTGAATGTTTTGGTGGTGGCACGGCAACTTTTATGATTATGGGTGATATTTGTACCCGCCGTTGCCCGTTTTGTGATGTGGCACATGGCCGCCCCAATGCCTTAGATGCAGACGAGCCACGCCATTTAGCCGAAACCGTGGCTAACTTAAAATTAAAGTATGTGGTAGTGACTTCGGTTGACCGCGACGATTTAAAAGACGGTGGCGCACAACATTTTGTCGATTGTATTAGCCAAACACGCTCTTTGAATCCAAATACCAAAATTGAAGTTTTAGTGCCTGATTTTAGAGGCCGGATGGATATTGCCTTGCGCATTATGCGCGAGTGTCCACCTGATGTGTTTAACCACAACATCGAAACTGTGCCACGTATTTATAAAGCGATTCGACCTGGTTCGGATTATCAGCACTCTTTAAATTTGCTTAAACGCTTTAAAGAAGAATGTCCAGAGGTAACCACTAAATGTGGCTTGATGGTCGGGATTGGCGAAAGCAAAGAAGAAGTGTTAGCGGTATTGGACGATTTACGCGCACATGATGTTGACCTCGTAACCATTGGCCAATATTTGCAACCCTCTAAAAATCACGCGCCTGTTGACCGTTTTGTTCATCCTGATGAATTTAAAGAATATGCCGATTACGGTAAAAAACTGGGCTTTAGCAACATTTGGAGTGGGCCAATGGTACGTTCTTCGTATCATGCCGACAGACAGTATGAAGGCAAAGCCTTGAGTTAATATTTTGTTTGTTTAAAGCTCTCTCATCTAAGAGAGAGTTTTATTCAAGTGACTGGCACAAAACGATTCGCTATTTTACCCATACCCAATGCAAACATCGGTAGCTCTATGACTTGTGCTTCTGCCACATCAAAGGCATAAGCAGACTCGCCCGTTAACAAGGCTGCTAATCGCGCCACAATTGGCATATGACAAACAATCGCAATGGTTGCAGAAGCAGGCAGGTTAAGCTCATCAAACCATTCAAAAGCAGCCTGTGCCGAATCGTCAGGCATAATACAATCACAAGTCGTTATAGGTACATCAAATATTTGCGCCACATAGGCCGCGGTTTGTTGCGCGCGTATATATGGACTAACAAATAAAGCATCCACTTGATAACCCTGATTGGCTAACCAAGCGGCGGTTTTTTGAGCTTGTTGCTCGCCTACAGCAGTTAGCGTTCTATTTGCATCGCTTGTACTTTGCGCTTGTGCCTGACCATGACGTATTACAATCACATTCATGTTAATCACCGATTAGGTAAAACAAATTCGACATCGCTACGTTGACCACTATTCATCATATTGGCAGCAACTTGATGAATTGGAATATCATTGTAAATAATATCGTATAAACCCGATACTATGGGCATATAGACACCCAATTTATCGGCTTGCTGTTTGACTTGCTGAATGGTGTTAATACCTTCGGCTGTTTGTTCCAAGTCTGCAATAATATCAGCCAATTTTTTACCTGAGCCAAAAGCAAAACCCACTTGATAGTTGCGACTCAAAGGTGAACTGCAAGTAGCAAACAAGTCTCCTACACCTGCTAAACCTAAAAATGTGAGCGGATTCGCCCCTAATTGCACCGCAAAACGGCTCATTTCGGCTAAGGCACGAGTCAACAACATACTACGGGTGTTTTCACCCACTTGCTGCGCTTGAGCAATGCCTGTGGCAATGGCATAAATATTTTTAAGTGCACCACTTAACTCAACACCATAAATATCAGTATTAGCAAACACTCTAAAGTGTGCGCAAGCTAACACTTCATGAACAAAACTTCTTAATTCAGGGTCAAGGCTAGCAATTACCGTTCCAGCAGGCATTTTGGCAGCAATTTCTTTAGCCAAATTGGGACCACTTAATACCCCTAATCGCGCATCAGGCACTTCTTCTCGGATAATTTGACTCATTAAAGAGAATGTTCCAGCTTCGATGCCTTTAGTCATACTTACCAGCATTTGCTTGGGTTTAAAGTACAATTTTGCGGCTTGTATCACTTGCCTAAACGCTTTACTGGGGATGGCGACAAATACCAAATCTGCTTGACTGACTGCCTGTTCTAAATCGGTACTAAATTGCAAACGACTATCTAGGTTAAAGCCTTTTAAGTAGCGGGTATTTTGATGGGTAGCCTGCATCTCAGCAACCAACTCGGCATCACGCAACCATTGTGTCGTCGGATAACCATTACTCGCTGCCAAATTAGCAATGACCGTACCAAAACTGCCACCACCTAATACCGTCACTCGTGCTTGCTGCTCTGTTGTCATCATAAACCTATAAAAGTCTCAATAATTTGCGCCAAGATAACAAACTCTTAATCATTAGGCAAAATAAAGGGCGCAATGCGCCCTTTTATTTTTAAAGTCTCCCCCTGAGAAGGGGGAGATTTAGAGGGGGTTAACGCCCAAAACTACACCAACTCCATCAACAAGCCATTTAAGCGTTTAACATAAGCGGCTGGGTCGGCTAAGGCACTGCCCTCGGCCAAAGTCGCTTGGTCTAAAATAATCAAGGCCAAAGACTCAAAACGCTCATCACTCTGGGTATCGGCCAAACGTGCCACTAAGGGGTGGCTCGGATTCACCTCTAATGTTGGTTTAGACTCAGGTAGTTTTTGACCACTCGCCTCTAAAATTTGGCGCATCGCTGCCCCTAAATCATATTGGCTACGCACCAAACAAGCTGGCGAATCAGTTAAACGTTGGGTCGCTTTGACCGCTTGCACTTTGTCAGCCAACACTTTTTGCAAACGCTCTACCAAAGGCTGACTGGCTTCTTGCAGTTGTTCTTCGGCTTTTTTGTCTTCTTCGCTACTGAGTTTACCTAAATCCAAATCGCCTTTGGCAATATGTTGAAATTGTTTACCCTCAAATTCGGTTAAATGAGTCATTAACCATTCGTCTAAACGCTCGGTTAATAACAACACTTCTACGCCTTTTTTACGGAACACCTCTAAATGCGGGCTTTGGCTGGCGGCAGTAAAGTTTTCGGCCGTCAAATAGTAAATCTTTTCTTGGCCTTCTTTCATGCGCGACACATAGTCCGCCAAAGCGACAGACTCTAAGGCATCACCTGAATGCGTGGAGGCAAAACGTAACAACTTGAGAATCTTATCTTGATTAGCATGGTCTTCGGCCACGCCCTCTTTTAGCACATTGCCAAATTGTGACCAACAAACAGCGTAATCTTCTGGCTTGCTTTCGGCCATATTACTCAGCATATCTAAAATACGGCGTGTTAACGCTGATTTCATGCTGTCAATCACTTTTCCTGACTGTAACAACTCACGCGAGACATTAAGAGGCAGGTCGTTAGAGTCCACAATACCTTTGATAAAACGCAAATACATCGGTAAAAACTGCTCGGCATCGTCCATAATAAACACGCGCTGCACATACAGTTTTAAACCGCGTACCCCTTCACGTTGATATAAATCGTGAGGCGCACGTTTAGGAACAAACAATAAAGAAGTATATTCGAGCTTGCCTTCAACTTTGTTATGGTTCCATGCCAAGGCATTGTCAAAATCATGCGAAATATGCTTGTAAAAGCCTTGATATTCTTCATCGGTGATTTCGTTACGCGGACGTGTCCACAAAGCGGCTGCTTTATTAACGGTTTCGTAATCACCTAATTCTTCTTTACCATCATCTGTCCATTTTTGTTCACGCATACACACAGGAATGGCAATATGCTCAGCGTATTTGTGAATGATGTTTTTTAAACGATACGCATCGGCAAATTCTTCTTGGGTTGGGCGTAAATGCAAAATAATGGTTGTGCCACGGTCGGCCTTTTCAATTGCTTCGACACTAAAATCACCTTCGCCTTGCGATTGCCACTTAACCCCTGCACTAGCTTCATCACCTGCGCGGCGTGTTAACACCTCAACACGCTGTGCTACCACAAAAGCCGAGTAAAAACCCACCCCAAATTGACCAATCAGCTGTGCATCTTTCTTTTGATCGCCTGTTAAGTTATTAACAAACTCTGATGTGCCTGAACGCGCAATCGTACCAAGATTTTCAATCACTTCTTGACGATTCATACCAATACCATTATCACGAATGGTAATAGTTTTGGCTTCTTTATCAACATCTATCCAAATTTTTAGCTCAGGGTCTGCACTCAACCAATCGGCATGGGTCAAAGCTTCAAAACGCAATTTATCGGCCGCATCAGAAGCGTTTGAAATCAACTCGCGTAAAAAAATCTCAGGATTGCTATATAGCGAGTGAATCATTAAATGCAATAATTTAGAGACTTCGGTTTGAAAGCCTAAGGTTTCTTTTTGTGCTTGTTCGCTCATGTTAAAGACTCCATGATAAAAAATTAGGACTTAGATACTTCATTAAAAATCATAAGTCCTAAAACGAAGGAAAATAAAATAGTTTCCTTCAACATGGGGTTTTGTTGATTAACTTCAAGGGTAAGTGGGACAATTTGGTACGCGAGAAGTCATGCGCTGATAATAGGTGTTAACACCATCTAATTCATGAATAACTAATTGGTCGCTATTAAGCCATTCTACTGGATTGTCATCAATCGGCCAAAGTCGGCCATCTGTAAACCACAAGATACGATTTAACTCAGGACTACTCCATACACCTTGATAACTGGATTCATCTTGCGCCAAAGTGCTTTTTAATGTTGAACTATCAATCTGATATCGACCATAAGCATTTAACTCAATGGCAAAAGTCAAGGTATCACCACGCTTAACCTGCCAACGCCCCACCCACTGGCAAGGGGTATGAGGCTGGACAATTTGATATAAACGCTCAGGATCTAAATACCACCAACTTAACCATTGAGTACGCCCTTTAAGGCACATCACAAACGAAGCCGCATTTTTTTTATTGTTTGCTTCTGCCAAATGAATGCCTAACTCCCTGCCACACACTTCCATATTTTGCAACAATTGACCATGAGAATAGCCCTTAAAAAACGACCACACAAACCAAGAAAAAGGAATCCAAAAAGCTACTCCCAAAAAGATGCGTAAATTACGACTCATACAAACTCACTACTTAGTTGCCGTTTCTTGACAATCTTTATTGATGGGTGTGTGTCTAAAAAAGAACGCTTGTTTTTCTTGTAAAGGATTAGTCATCAAAAAGTGTTTATCACTCAACCATTCAATCTTATATTCATTGATAGGCCAAAAATACTCACCATCAAAAAATTGAATAGCAGTATTTTTATTAACCGAACTCCAAATACCTGTTTTTTCGATAGTATTTTTTTGTTCACTGCGTGCCATAATCATCGGCTCAACAAAAAATCGACTATCTGGTTCAATTGTTAACCAATACTCTTTGTAACCTTCGGAAACGTGCCATTTACCCACAAAATCACAATGCATTTTAGGCTTAGCATATTGATACAAACGTTCCTCATGCATGATATTACTAATAAAAAAATTACCTTTTTTCTTCAAACACCCTACAAAGGCATCCACTTCTCTTGCCGATTTATTAGTGGCACTGATTGGGGTTTGCGCCAAACATTCACTAAAATTTTGTTCGAATCGACTGTTAAAATAGCTATAACCGAGTGTAAAAAACAACGCTATAGTGAGCGGAATATAGATAATAAAACGCAAAAACCATCTAAAATTATTAGTCACCGCTCGCTCCTTTTGTTGCCTTACTTGAACATTATCAAGTATTGGCGATGATTTGTTATTATTTACTTAAATACCGAGTCGCTGCTTCTAGCCCTTGTAAAGTCAAAGGATACATTCGCTCATCCAATAATTTACGAATATGTACAATCGACTGCGTATGTTGCCATGCTCTTTCGGGCTCAGGGTTTAACCATACCACTTTTTGAAAGTGTTGCGTCAGACGCTGCATCCACACTGCACCTGCTTCTTCATTAAAGTGTTCTACCGAACCGCCAGCCGATAATACTTCGTAAGGTGACATTGAGGCATCCCCTACAAAAATTACCCGATAATCATTGCCATATTTATGAATAATATCCCAAATGGGCAAACGCTCCGACCAACGGCGATTATTGTCTTGCCACACACTTTCGTAAATAAAATTATGAAAATAAAAATAATGTAAATGCTTAAATTCACTACGCGCTGCCGAGAATAATGCTTCACATACCTCGACATAAGGGTCCATTGAGCCACCAACATCAAAAAAAAT
Source organism: Moraxellaceae bacterium (assembly GCA_024234595.1). Classification (GTDB taxonomy): domain Bacteria; phylum Pseudomonadota; class Gammaproteobacteria; order Pseudomonadales; family Moraxellaceae; genus Agitococcus. Next base: position 194,238 of record JACKNZ010000007.1, read on the forward strand.
CAGCACTTTAACGCGATTTTTACGTTCCGCGACTAATTTAATATCCAGCAAGCCACCTTTATGAGCCGTTGACTTGATGGTGTCATCAATATCCAGCTCTTCTTCTAAACCTTGTCGTGCAAAACGGCGCAAACGTCGCAGGGCGACTTGTAAATTGCGTGTACCTAATTCTAAGGAGTCATCTAGGTTTTTAAACTCTCTTTTTTCCCATACTTTTACCGCTGTTTTGTTGCGCGAAGGGCCAGCTAAACGAATACCTTCGGGGTTTGAACCATACGCGCCAAAGGGTGATGTGCCGCCTGTCCCCACCATTCTATTACCACCTTGATGGCGTTTATGTTGCTCTTGCATACGCTTTTCAAATTCTTCCATCAGTTTTTCGAGTGAGCCCATTTTTTCGATTTGCGCTAACTCTTCGGGACTTAAGTTTTTTTCTATTTCTTTGCGTAACCAATCCTCAGGAATAGCGGCATTGGCTAAAGGATTGGCCATACTCTCGACACCATCAAAAAAATCTTTAAATGCGCGGTCAAATTTGTCAAAGTTTTTTTCATCTTTAACCAAGCAAATGCGTGCTAAGCGATAAAACTCTTCGTTATCGGCAAACACCAAACCTTTGTCTAAAGCATTGAGCAAATCTAAATACTCTCGAATAGAAACGGGTACTTGATATTTTTTGAGGGTATAAAAAAGTTGGGTCAACATTACATAAACTCGCCATCAAAATGTACTGATAGCATAGCTTATTTTTGCCGTTTTGAGCGCGACAACCATACTTTGCCGCAAAAAAACAAAAAACCGCGTCTATGCGCGGTTTTAATTTGGCGGTGAAAGAGGGATTCGAACCCTCGGTACGCTATTAACGTACACACGCTTTCCAGGCGTGCGCCTTAAACCACTCGGCCATCTCACCAATCTTGTTATGGACTAACAAGGCGCGCAAGAATAGCCTACTTCTCTCTAAAAATCAAAGCTATTTTTATTTTTTGCTTTTATCAAGCAGTGCTACACTATGCCGCAGTAAAATCATCTACATCTTATTTAGGACTTACGCGGTTATCGCTTTTTTGCTCACATTTCAACCGTTTTCAACGGTTTTATGTTCACAAAACGCGCTAATTTCGGTGAAATGCGTAAGCCCTACTATTAAACAAGCAGCCAGATTTATGAGTCAGCCACAACAAACGCCTCTGCACTTACTGACATTAGGGGCACTCGGTGTCGTTTTTGGTGATATTGGTACCAGCCCGCTATATGCTCTCAAAGAGTGTTTTCATGCTAGTCACGGCCTTGCGATTACTCATGATAATATCGTTGGCTTGTTATCGGTTATCTTTTGGTCAATTACCTTAGTGGTATCTATTAAATATATTGCTTTTATTATGCGGGCTGACAACAACGGCGAAGGCGGCATTATGGCCTTACTTGCCTTGAGCTTGCGCAATAAAAACCTGAGTGCCACTGGCCGTTTAGCGTTAGTGAGTATTGGCTTATTTGGTGCAGCATTGTTTTTTGGCGATGGCATTATCACGCCTGCAATTTCGGTATTGTCTGCCGTTGAAGGACTCAAATTAGTAACACCTGTGTTTGACCCTTATGTGATACCCATTACCATTGCGGTACTGGTGTCATTATTTGTTATTCAGCGTTATGGTACGAGCTCGGTAGGCAAATTATTTGGGCCTATTATGCTGCTTTGGTTTAGCACACTTGGGATATTAGGGATTGTTAATATTGCACAGTTTCCAAGTGTATTAGAGTTAGTTAATCCTTTTTGGGCAGTAAATTTTTTAGTTAATCATACTACCGTGGCTTTTATTACCTTGGGGGCGGTGGTGCTCACAGTAACAGGCGGTGAAGCCCTATATGCCGATATGGGGCATTTTGGTCGTAAACCGATTCGTTATGCATGGTTTGGTTTGGTGCTGCCTGCTTTAATCCTTAATTATTGTGGGCAAGGGGCATTATTACTTAATCATCCCGAAGCGGTCGAAAACCCTTTTTATCAATTAGCCCCAAGTTGGTTTATTGTGCCATTAATTGCATTAGCAACATTAGCTACTGTGATTGCCTCACAAGCGGTTATTTCGGGCGTATTTTCGATTGCCCGCCAAGCCATGCAATTAGGCTATTTACCGCGTTTTGAAGTCTTGCATACCTCTGCCAAAGAAATAGGGCAAATTTATATTCCTGCACTTAATTGGATGTTACTTGGTGCAATCATCGTCTTAGTTTTTATGTTTAAGTCTTCTAGTAACCTAGCGGCTGCCTACGGCATTGCGGTAACCATGACCATGATTTGTGACACCCTATTAGCTGCTTTTGTCGCTATTACCATTTGGGGATGGTCTAAAAAACTTACCGTTGTGATTGTTTTACCGTTACTTTTAGCCGACTTTGCCTTTTTTGGTGCAACCTCACTCAAGTTTTTACAGGGAGGTTGGTTTCCTGTGTTAATTGGCGTGAGTGCCTTTACAGTGATGATGACATGGAAGCGTGGCCGCGAGATTTTATTTGACAAACTGAATCAAGAAACCATGCCACTAAACTTATTTGTGAATAGTATTGGTGCTGGCTCTATTCAAACCATTGAAGGCACAGCCATTTTTATGACAGGCACACACAAGTCTGTGCCTCATGCTCTTTTACATAATATTAAACATAATAAAATTCTGCACTCGCGCAATATCTTGCTGACCCTACACACCCAAGATATTCCCACCGTAGAAGATAAAGACCGCTTGATTGTTGAGCAAATTTCGCCTAATTTTTGGCTCATTACAGGCTATTACGGCTTTAAAGAACAACCTGATGTACCTGAACTTTTAGCATTATGTGAGCCCTATGGTTTAAGCTTTGATATGATGGATACCAGCTTCTTTTTATCGCGTGAACGCATTATCCCGCGTGTTGAGGGTGGCATGGCTCCGTGGCGTGAATTGCTGTTTGTTACTATGTCGCGAAACTCGGCCTCAGCAACCGACTTCTTTCAAATTCCAACCAATCGTGTTGTCGAACTTGGCACACAAATTGAATTATAAATGAGAGGGTGTACTTAGTATTCATTTTGTTGTTTAATGGCCAAGACCGATAATTTGAATAAAAATAATATCGGTCTTGATGCTAACGCACTTATTTAGAATGACATTAAATCATTCGACATTTATAACAAGCAAAAACAATTTTAAAAAGAGTATCTTAAATGGCTAATAACACTAAAAATTTTACCAAAATTGGCATTTTTTACGATGGTAATTTCTTTCTGCATGTCAGTAATTATTATCAATACTATCACTCACGTAAATCTCGAATTAGCATCTCTGGTTTACATGAATATATTCGTCATCGCGTTGCTGCCGAAGAAAACTCCGATGTCCGATTTTGCCATATTGTCGATGCGCATTATTTTAGAGGCCGTTTGCGTGCTCAAGATGCCGAACAACGGGATTTGTTGCTTAAAGAACGCTTATTTGATGAAGTATTAATGCGTGAGGGCGTGACTACTCATTATTTACCGCTTGGCCCTGATGGCGAAAAAGGCATTGATGTTTGGTTGGCTTTGGAGGCTTATGAACTGTCGATATATAAACAATTTGATGTTTTGGTTTTAGTGGCTTGTGATGGTGATTTTAGACCCTTATTACGCAAACTTAACACCGTTGGCACGCGTGTCATGTTACTGGCTTGGGATTTTGAATATACCGATAGACACAATGTCCAAAAACTCACTCGTACCGCTCAAGTACTCTTGGATGAAGCGACCTACCCTGTTCTCATGCACCAAGTGATTGATGACCGTTCTGCACGTAATGACCCACAAATCAATAAGTTATTTTTGTATCCCAAAGAAGAACAAGCCATTCTTAATGCCATTAACTATGGTACGCCTATTACTCATTCGCCTTCGGTTAATCCGACTAATACTAATCACCATCTTGAGCAAGAAAATCGCAGTGAAGGCGTGATTCAAAGCCTAAAAGAAGGTGGTTTTGGTTTTATTACTCCCGATGAGGATATGGAGAATATCTTTTTTCATTTTAGTGAAGTCAAAAACCGCAGTTTTACCGAACTACGTATTGGCGATAGAGTCACTTATACCTTAGGGCGAAATGACAAAGGCTATTGCGCCACGCATATTATTGCCGAGAGTCAGACCGACACCCTGTTTTATAATGACCCACCTTATGATGATGAACCATTTTTGGCTTATGATGATGAATAACCTCACCCTAGCCCTCTCCTAACAGGAGAGGGAATAAAAGACTCTCCTTACGAAACTCGCTGATACAACACATCCCATACCCCATGACCTAATTTTTGGCCTCGCACTTCAAATTTGGTCAAGGGGCGATAGTCTGGACGTGGCGAAAATTGTCCTTTTCCTAAAACATTCTTATAACCTTCACTGGCCTCTAAAATCTCTAACATCCATAGTGCGTAATGCTCCCAATCGGTGGCCGCATGAAAAACACCACCCATTTTGAGCTTTTGTCGTATAAGCTGCATATTATCAAGCTGCACAAAACGACGTTTATGATGCTTCTTTTTTGGCCAAGGGTCGGCAAAATACAGTTGCACCGTATCAATGCTGTTATCGACAAAATAATGCTCTAATAACAACAGCGCGTCACCCTCAATCACACGCAGATTGCTTAACTTGCGTTCGCCTGCTTCAAAACAAATTTGTGCCAAGCCATTCGGGTGAATCTCTATACCAATAAAATCCCGCTCGGGGGCTGCCTCTGCCATTTGAATCAATGAGCTACCCATACCAAAACCAATTTCAACCGTCAAAGGAGCGATTCGGCCAAAAATATTTTGCTGGTTAAAGGTCTGTTGCTCAGTCTCTAACAAATAATACTCGCCATACTCATCTAAACCTTTTTGCTGTGATACGGTATAAGCGGTTGAACGTCGCATAAAAGTCATAATACGACGTGGATATGCTTTAGGGCTTACTAACTCAGTCATGTTAAAAAAACTTACCTTCTAGGGGACTTGATGCAGAGGCGTATAATTTTTTGGGCATACGACCTGCTAAAAAGGATTCACGGCCAGCTTCAACGGCTTTTTTCATTGCCGAAGCCATTAAAATAGGTTTTTGTGCTTTAGCAATCGCGGTGTTCATCAACACGCCTGCACAACCTAACTCCATCGCAATCGCAGCATCCGAGGCTGTCCCCACACCTGCATCGACAATAATCGGCACATTGGCCTGTTCCATAATAATACGCAAGTTATAGGGGTTAATAATGCCCAAACCTGAGCCAATTAAACTACCTAAAGGCATCACGGCCACACAGCCTATCTCTTCAAGTTGTTTAGCGACAATCGGGTCATCGGAGGTATAAACCATCACTTCAAAGCCTTCTTTAACCAACACTTCGGCTGATTTTAAGGTTTCAACAATATTGGGATATAAGGTTTTTTCGTCACCCAACACCTCTAACTTGACTAAGTTATGACCATCTAATAACTCACGCGCCAAACGACAGGTACGAATCGCATCTTCTGCGGTATAACAACCTGCTGTGTTCGGTAAAATGGTGTATTTTTGAGGAGAAACTACCTCTAATAAATTCGGTTCATTCGGATTTTGGCCAATATTGGTACGACGTACGGCAACCGTGACAATTTCTGCACCACTTGCCTCAATCGCTAAGCGTGTTTCTTCGAGGTCTTGATATTTACCTGTACCGACTAATAAACGCGACTGATAACTTCGACCTGCTATGTGTAATAGATCATTATTCATTGTTAATAACTCATATAAACTAAATCCCCCTAACCCCTTTTCAAAAAGAAACTCCGTCCTTTTGCAAAGGAGGGTCGGGGAGGATTAAATCAACCGCCACCAATGGCATGAACCACTTCGACACAATCATTCTCTTGCAATATTGTTGTTGCATGCAAACTTTTAGGCACAATTTCTTTGTTTAATTCAACCGCCACCCGACGACCTGTTATCTCTAACAACAACAATAAATCGGTGATTGAACAACCGATAGAGACTTGTTTCGGCTCACCATTTACCTGAATATTCATCATTTATAACCCTTTTTGCCATGCCGCATAGGCCAACCACAACCAACCGATAATAAATGCTGTGCCACCAATTGGCGTAATCGCGCCAAACCAACGTGGAGCACCTAAAGTCATGGCATATAAAGAACCACTAAAAATGACAATGCCTATTTGTAACGCCCAAGCACTGCCTTTAGGCAAGGCTAATTGTGGCTGTGCAGCCATTAACGCACCAATCACTAATAATCCTAAAGCATGATAAAAATGATATTCGACACCTGTTTGCCACCATGCTAATTGTTCAGCCGTGACTTTGGCTTTTAAACCATGCGCACCAAATGCCCCTAAAGTCACCGCAATGGCCAAATTTAACGCGCCTAAAGAAAAAAACATTAACTGGTAATTCCTATTAAAATACTAAAAACTTCTTTAACATGCTCTGGAATGGTGTAATTACGCATATCGCGGCTGATTTTTTTTTGTGTTCTATTTAATACCGCAAAACGCCAAATATCCCCCACCGTGACTACACCATAAAATAGCTCATCAGAGCAGTCTTCTTCATACATATCCAAGGCGATTAGTTCAGCCGCAAGTTGATTAAAGCCTTTGTCTAAATCACCCCGCTTTGCCTCTATGACAATCAAATTTTTGGGGCTATAAATTAAATAATCTAAATAACCACTTAATAGATGATTTACTTCGACTGGATATTCGATATAAAACTTAACATCGCTTTCTTTAGCCATTTCAAACAATAACGGCGAAATCAAAAACTCTCGGCGTGCCGCTTCAGACGACAAATTGACTTTGGGCAATACCGTATAAAAACTTTGTTGTAATGCCTGTATCGCTTGATGATTAAATTGTTGTGATTGCGGCAACACCAATGATTCTAACTGATAGCAGTACCCTAAAGCGGCAATAATCTCCTCCACAGGATAGGGCATGTCAAAATAATCTTTAAAGGTATATTTTTTATCAGCCTTAAAAATAGACTTTTTCATCACTACTGTCCCCAAAAACAAACGCCGCGATAAACGCGGCGCAAGTTTACTTAGATTTTATTAAGCCGTCATTAGCTGTTGTTCTTCTGTACCCAAAAATGCCTTGATTTTATCCATTGCATTTTTTTCGAGTTGGCGGATTCGCTCAGCAGAGACACCATATTCAGCAGCTAATTCATGCAAAGTAGGCTTGTCTTCGGCTAACCAACGTCTCGTTAAAATATCACGAGAGCGTGTATCAAGATGCTGAATCGCTGTCATTAGACGTTCACTGCTATTGTCTTCCCAATTACTTTCTTCAAGCTGACGCGCAGGGTCATAACGATTGTCTTCTAAATAATAAGCAGGGGCTTGATGTTGTTTGTCGTCATCGTCTTCTGCATTCATCTCAAAGGAAGCATCAAAAGCGGCCAAACGCCCTTCCATCTCAAATACTTGCTCAGGTGTCACATTTAAGTCTTGAGCAATCGACTCAGCTTCAACATGGGTTAAGCTATGGCTTCCTTTTTTGAGGCTACGCAAATTAAAAAACAATTTACGCTGCGCTTTAGTGGTGGCAATTTTGACAATACGCCAGTTTTTTATCACAAATTCGTGGATTTCGGCTTTAATCCAATGCACTGCAAACGAAACCAAGCGTACACCCATACTCGGGTCAAAACGCTTAACGGCTTTCATTAAACCGACATTGCCTTCTTGAATTAAATCGCCTTGTTGTAGGCCATAACCTGCATAACTACGCGCAATATGCACCACAAAACGCAAATGAGCTAATACTAATTGACGGGCTGCATCAAGGTCTTGCTCATAAAAATAACGTTCGGCCAGCTCGCGTTCTTCTTCGGCAGATAAAATGGCGACTTGATTAACATTAGAAATGTATGCTCCTAGATTAACGCCAGGAACGGCGAGCGTCACAGGCACTAAACTGCGACTATTGCTCATGGTATATCTCCAATTTGTTAAGTTATACTGTCAGCAATACACTTTTTGCATTGCTTATCTCTTGATGATAACGCGATAACCACTTATTGACCAGTCTGCAATGTGTGACTTTTATCGCGCTTGTGTAAACAATCTTTACAATGACTAGATTTCTTTAGCTTTCGGATTAGGTCATGTTAATTATGGATTTCGTACCTCAGCCGAACTACTTCTTTATTAAAAACTACCAAATACGTTGAACGCCGTAATCGTCCATAATTAGGTCTTTACTTATTAAAGGCATATTTTCTACTAATGACTGTGAGGCTATCAATCTATCAAATGGGTCACGATGATAAAATGGTAGCGTATGCACATAAATTAAATGAGATGTATCAATTTTTAAGACTTGAATATCGTTATCGGATAGTTTGTCTATAAACATCTCTTCAAGTGTTGTCGCCAATTTTAGTTTGCCTAAACTAGATTTAATCGTAATCTCCCACAAACTTGCCATGCTCACAAAAATTTCATTTGCTTCATTTTCTATACATAATCTTGCGGTTTTACTTAAAGCTTCATCACCCGACAAAAACCATAATAGGGCATGAGTATCTAATAAATATTTCATTGATAATCAACAAAGTCTTGCAATGGCTCATCAAAATCATCTGCTATTTTTATAAGACCTTTTGCACTTCCAAAAACACGCTTTTTAGTTTTTAAGACGGGTTGGTTGTCAGTAAGACTAATAAAAATTACTTCTACACGTTGATGGCGCATAGACTCAGGGACTGGCACGCTGTCTTGAACATGGTCGTATATTTGACGATGAGCATACATAATATGTTCTCTTTTTAACTAAAAACGCCTGTTAATCATAGCATGATGCCGTAGCATTTGTAGTCTGTTGTAAAAGACAGGTTTCAGGCTTGCTCTGCCCTAAAATTACTTGGGTGGGTTTAAAGCAGTCAGCATTGTGTACCCACCCACACCCCAGCCGTACCTACATAATAAGTATAGTAGTCTTCTACTTCGATATTATAAACAGACTGATAAAAGTGCCGTACTAAATAATTGATATTATCTTCGGTAAAATCATCGGCATAGCCTATTTTATCCTCCTCTGGGCGTAGCAATTTAGATAATGGGTCACTGGCATCTGAAGGTACAATAATGAAGTTTTCTGCAGGATGAAGTGTATTACTTTCTCTTTCTTCTTTGTCCAAAATAAATTGCGAATAGCCAAAGCGAAAATCAACTATACATCCGATACCAGCATCTTCCGCTTCATAACAGGGGCAAATGGCAATATCTGGATTAGTGGTCGCCTCTAAGGGACGAGGCCAATAATCATAGACACTATTGATGGTGGCTGTATCGCCATCAAACAAGGCAAATTGGTCGTTTTCTTTGAGTTGATACACGGGTACCCAGCCTTTACCAATCACCCAAAAGGGGTAATCTGAGGTACAAAACAGGTACATTGTTTCTCTTGAAAGAAGATACTCGCCTTTAGCCGCTGCTTCTTGCATAAAAATGACTTTATGCTTATATAAATCGGATATTCCCTCACCATAGGTATAAGCGCGTACCGAATCAATATAAAATGACACCATAAAAATCGGTTGTTTTTCTTGTGATTTAAAGGTCCGAGTAATGGCTTTATAGGCCAACTCCCCTTCGCCGCTTTCAGGCTTCGATAAGACCCTATCACCGACTTTTAACTGCTCAATCGGCACTAAACCTTTATCTGTATGGACTAATGTCCCTGCCACAAAACATAAATCATTTTTACACTCCCTTGCTAAATCACGCATCGTCACACCATTTATTTTAATCATCTAATGCAAATTAGCCATAAAAAAGCCCCTTCGACAAGCTCAGGGGACATTTTTGCGTTGGCTTAGCTTGGCCAGCCCTGAGCCTGCCAAAGAGTCGAAGCCTACTGCTCTGTCTGAAACAACGCGGCCACAAACTCTTTAGCCACAAACGGTCGCAAGTCATCAATTTTTTCGCCGACACCAATAAAACGAATTGGCACATGGCTACGGCTGGCAATGTTAAACAACACACCACCTTTGGCTGTGCCGTCCAATTTGGTAATGGTTAACCCCGTTAAACCCACCACTTGGTCAAATTCTTGCACTTGGCTAATGGCATTTTGACCTGTGCCAGCATCTACCACCAACATCACTTCATGCGGTGCGGTGGCATCGACTTTTTGCAATACCCGTTTAACTTTGCGTAATTCTTCCATCAAATGGCCTTTGTTATGCAAACGACCTGCGGTATCGACAATCAACACATCAACGCCTTTGGCTTTGGCACTTTGTAATGCATCAAAAGCTACCGAAGCCGAGTCTGAGCCTGTATTTTGTGCCACCACCGCAATATTATTACGCTCACCCCATACTTGCAGTTGCTCAACGGCTGCTGCTCTAAAGGTATCCCCTGCCGCCAACATCACTTTTTTGCCTTCATATTGCAAACGCTTGGCTAATTTACCAATGGTGGTGGTTTTGCCCACACCATTTACTCCCACCATCAAAATCACATAGGGTTTTTTGGCAGTATCTATATGCAAGGGTTTAACACGCGGTGCTAATAATTCGACCAATTCTTGTTGCAAGGCTTTGTACAAGCCATTGGAATACACTAACTCTTTACGCGAGACGCGCTCGGTGAGTTTATCAATAATGGTGCGAGTGGCATCTATACCAATATCGGCCACTAATAATTGGGTTTCGATTTCTTCTAATAACTCATCGTCAATTTCTTTGCCGCCAATTAACAGCGTCACCATACCATTGGATAACTGCTCACGAGTACGGCTTAGCCCTACTTTCATACGACTAAAAAAGGAATTATCATCTATTGCTGGCTTGGCGGCTGGCTCTGCTTCTTGTGGTATGGCGTCCGTCTGCGCATCAACCAGTGCTTGTGTGCGCGGATTTTCGATAATCGGCACATCTACGGCTGGCAAACTGGGCAAGGTGACGTCAAGGCTGCCTTCTTCAAAATACACAGGGTCATTGACCCATTCTGCACTCGCTGCCTTAACAGCCTCACCCGCATTCGCGACAGGTGTGGCGGCATTCACTGTTTCTTTTCCCCACGAAAACCATGATTTTACCGATATTTTTTGATTAGTTAATTTATCTTGTTCAGACATATTGCTATCCACAACTCAAGAACAAACAACAAGCACTTGCAAAAAAGCAACCAAAAGACGACTTTTTAAGCGCGTTGTCATACATTAAAAAAGACGCGCTATGCTACCATCACTTCCCCATTATCCCTACACAAAAAGACTATTATGCGTAAACAATGGTTATTAAGTTTGTTATTAGTGCCTTTTTGGGCAATGGCTGCCGTCACCAACGAGTTTAGTATCGACAATGGCCTTAAAGTGGTAGTACGCGAAGATAAACGCTCGCCCGTGGTTGTAACTCAAGTGTGGTACAAAATTGGCTCTAGTTATGAGCAATTTGGCAGCACAGGTTTGTCTCATGCCCTTGAACATATGATGTTTAAAGGCACACCTAAAGTTCCCACAGGTGAGTTTTCACGTTTAGTCTCTTTTTTAGGGGGCGAAGACAACGCGTTTACCACCGATGATTACACTGCTTATTATCAGTTGTATAGTAACACCCGTTTACCATTGGCTTTAGAATTAGAAGCCGACCGTATGAGCAATTTGGTCTTAGACGAAAATGAGTTTAAACAAGAAATTAAAGTGGTAATGGAAGAACGCCGCCAACGTACCGATGACAATCCACAAGGCTTGGCCTTAGAGCGTTTTCAGTCAGTGGCAATGCTCACCACCCCTCATCGTAACCCAACCATTGGTTGGATGACTGACCTCGAAAATATGAAAATAGATGATTTGCGGCAGTGGTACAAAAAATGGTATGCACCTAACAATGCTACGTTGGTGATTGTTGGCGATGTAAAAACCGATGAAGTTAAAAAATTAGTCACTCAATATTTTGCCAAAATACCTGCTCGACCTTTGCCCTCCGTTGCAACACCTAAAGAATTACGCGCGATTGGCCAACGTCATGTAAATTTAGAAATTCCTGCCAAAGTTCCCAACTTGTATATGGGATTTAATGTACCAAGTCTAAGCAGTGCTAACACCGTCAAAGAAGCCTATGCGTTGCGCATGTTAGCAGGGGTATTAGATGAAGGATTAAGCGCGCGTTTAGAAAGTCGATTGGTGCGCCAAAAACGCATTTTAACCGCTGTTAACAGTAGCTATCGGCCATTTAGTCGTGGCGACACCCTGTTTACCATTACTGCGATTCCTGCTGATGGTTACAGCCTAGAACAGGCACAAGAGGCTATTTTAGCCGAAATTAACGCCCTAAAAACCGAGTCGATTAGCGAAGATGAGCTAAAAACCGTTTATGCCTCAATTATTGCCGATAACGTCTTTAGTCAAGATTCTATTAGCGCACAAGCCAATCAAATTGGAGCATTAGAGAGTATCGGTTTAGGATGGCGCATCTTGGACGACTATAGTAATAACCTTAAAGCAATTACGACTGATGATATTCGTCAGGTAGCACAACAATGGCTAATTCCTGCCAATATGACCACCCTTTACCTCAAACCAACAGCACTGGTGGTTGGAGAAGCCAAATGATTAAGCCCCTCGTACTCGCACTTAGTATTGCCAGTAGCCTAAGCTATGCCGAAGGTGGCGTAGTGACTCAAGGCGCACTCACATCTTTAGACAAACTACAAAGTTATGCCGCCGTCAAAAAAGCCCCTACGCCTAGACGTAACATCGCCATTCAACACTGGCTAACTAGCAACGGCGCAAACGTGTTATTTGTTGCCGCCCCCGATTTACCAATGCTCGATGTACGCGTGGTATTTAATGCAGGCTCCGCACGCGATGGTGACAAATTTGGACTTGCCAGCCTTGTTAGCCAAATGCTAGACGAAGGCACTAGCACACGTAATACCGACCAAATTGCCAATACTTTTGAGAGTTTAGGCGCGTCATTTAATGTCGGTGCTTACCGTGATATGTTTGTGGCTGATTTGCGCGTATTGAGCGATAACAATTACTTAGAGCCAGCCCTTGATGTGTTTAGTGATGTGTTGGCACACCCTATTTTTCCACAAAATTCATTTAATCGTATTTTTGATGGCGCGCAAATGGGGCAACAACAACGCCAACAATCACCTGCCGCTCAAGCTGCCATTTTATTTTATCAACAACTTTATGGCTCTCATCCTTACGCTCACCCTTCTAATGGCACTGCCGAAAGCCTAAAAACGATTAGCACTGATGACCTAAAAACCTTTCATCAGCGTTATTTTGTGGCCAAAAATGCCACCATTGCTTTAATTGGCAATGTCGATAATACACAAGCCAAAGCCATTAGCGAAAAAATTAGTACACAACTGGCACAAGGCAGCCCTGCCGATGCGCTGCCATCAGGGATTACGCTCGACAAAGCCGTACATAAGCACCTTAATTTTCCATCGCAACAAACGCACATTATGATGGGTCAAGCCACCATTAGACGTGACGACCCCGACTATGAAGCCTTGTATGTCGGCAATGAAATTTTTGGCGGTGGTGGTTTTGGCAGTATGTTAATGAAAGAGCTACGCGAAAAACGCGGTTTAACTTATGGCGTATATAGTAGCGTTGCACCTATGCAAGTCGAAGGGCCTTTTATGATTAACCTATCGACCCGCAACGACCAAACCGAACAAGCATTAGCTTTAATCCGCAGCAATTTACAAGATTTTTTACGCAATGGCGTAACTGACGCTCAGGTACAAGAAGCTAAAAACAATATTTTGGGCAGCTTTCCACTCAGCACCGCCAGTAATGCTAGTATTTTAGCTTATTTAGCCTCGATGGGCTTTTATAATTTACCGTTAGATTATTTAGACAGCTTTAACGAGCGAATAAACAAGGTTACACCCGAGCGAATCAAAACCGCCTTTAACAAACACATCAATCCTAACAAAATGCTCACAGTCACAGTTGGCCAAGGGGTATCGGTAGTCCAAGATGAAAAAGCCCCACAGTAGTCAAGTACGGATTATTGGTGGTCAATGGAAACGGCGTTCTTTGTCATTCTTGGCCGTAAACGACTTACGTCCTACGCCTGATAGAGTGCGCGAAACGCTATTTAATTGGCTACAATTTGACATTCAAGGCACACGTTGCCTTGATATGTTTGCTGGCAGTGGTGCTTTAGGTGTCGAGGCGTTGTCGCGTGGTGCGGCTGAGTGTCTATTTTTTGAAAAAAATCCAGCGCAAGCTAAACACTTGCAGCAAGCTCTGCTCAATTTTGGGCATCAACCACAGGTGTTTATGGGTGATAGTTTGCAGCTAATCAGCCAACAGCAACAAGCTTTTGATATTGTCTTTTTAGACCCACCGTATAGCCTTAATTTGTGGCAAGGTGCGTGTGAATTATTAGTTGAACGCAATCTTATTCATCAAGACAGCTTAGTTTATATTGAAGCGGATAAAGACTGGACTGCCCTCGCCCTTCCTGACTGCTGGCAATACGTCAAAAGCACTAAAGCTGGGAGTGTGCATAGTTATTTGGCAAAAGTGGATTTTACTCATGTCTAAACATCATCACCCACAACAAAGTTTTCCAACGGGATTTTTCCACAGCCCTTTTCATCCTGCCAAAGCTTTAAAAAATGCCCATCTACAAACGCTATTTGCCTCTGTACATCGTCGTAAACCGCTAAGCATTAAACGTGAGCGCGAAACCATTTTATTAAGTGATGGCGATCATTTGTTTTTAGATTTTCACTATCCCAACCAAGAAAAAAACAATTCACCCTTAGTATTGGTAATTCATGGTTTAAGTGGTTCAAGTGACTCGCATTATGTCATTGGTTTACAAAAGAGCTTAGCCATTCAAGGTATTCCCAGTGTAGCCATGAATTGTCGCGGTTCTATTCAAGCCAATCATGCGGTACGGGCTTATCATGCAGGTGCGAGTGACGATGTGCGTGATGTGTTTAGCTATTTAACCGAACATCAAGTACGCCCTGTGATTATTGTTGGCTATTCTTTGGGTGGCAGCATGACCTTAAAAACCCTGTCTGAATTAGGCAAACATCCACGTTTATTGGCAGGCGTTGCCGTTTCTACCCCCTTAGAGCTTGCGCCGTGTGCCAATCGACTTGATGCAGGTGTTTCGATTATTTACCGCCAACATTTGTTAAATGGACTACATGAGTTATGGCAAAAAAAATATCAACATTTCTTAGCACAACATGACACGGTGGCTTTACAGCGTTTGGATAACGCACTCCAACACGCGCCTTTTAAATCATTTTGGCAATTTGACGATTTGTTAATGGCGCCCTTACATGGTTTTGCCAATGTGGATGATTATTATCAACGCTGCCGACCTAACCAGTTTTTAGGTAATATTCAAGTACCGACGTTGGTGATTCATGCTTTAGATGATCCGTTTATGTCAGTGGATGTTATTCCTGCCGAACATACTTTATCGCCTTTTATTCATTTTGAATTAGCAAAACACGGTGGTCATGTCGGTTTTATTGGCGGAAGCTTGCAACAACCTGAATATTATTTAGAAAAGAGAATACCTGAGTTTATTCAAACAATTATTGATATTGATAAGCCACATTAAAACGTACAGCAAGTTGATGCAAACGCTTATCAAGCGTCCATAATTGAGTATTAGCTGTTAAACGTGCTGAAGCCAACAATGACAAATCGACTAATCCACAACCCAAGCCATAAAGTTGCTGACTTTCTATCCATTGCGCAAGTTCCTCAAAAGTAGCTGAGATTGCCGTGTTTAATAAAGCAATATCCTGTAAGGTTTTTAATCGCGGTTGTGGTGGAGTACCGCACGTTAATTCCAATATAACCATAGGATGTGTAACGACCATATCATCCAATAACAAACTTTGTAACTGATGGTCTGCTATTTTAAAGTGTCGCACCCAAACAGAGGTATCTACTAACACATTCATTAACTTGACTCAAAAGTGTTATTTTTATCACCTCTTGGAATATCTGCCATATCAGGCATAGTACCACCTAAACTTGCTAAACGCTTGGCAGCATTCACTCTAATAAAAGTCTTAATTGCTTCACGAAATAAATCGGCTTTATCCATATTAGGGTCAGCCACTAAGAGTGCTTTTTGATATAAGCTGTCCTCGATTGTCACGGTAGTTCGCATAGAGCATCACTTTTTTGATGATAAATTACATCAAATTCTACATCATATTATCATTACGTCTATAGTCTAAAAACAAAAACCCCCAAACCTTGTGAGTCTGAGGGTTAGTTGTCGTCTTGGATAAAGACTAATTTTTTAGGGCAACCACTAAAGCCACCCCTACACAACATTACACGCGTTGGATAATGGTTGCGATACCTTGACCTAAACCAATACACATGGTCGCTAAGCCAAATTCAGTATCTTTCCATTCCATGACGTTTAACAATGTTGTAGTAATACGAGAACCAGAACAACCCAATGGGTGACCTAAAGCAATCGCACCACCATTTAAGTTAACAAAGCTATCAGAGTTTTCGAGGATGTTTAAACCCTTCATGACTGATAAACCTTGAGCAGCAAACGCTTCGTTTAACTCAACAGTTTGAATGTCTTTGATGCTTAAACCAGCACGCTTTAAGGCTTTCTCAGTTGCTGGTACAGGACCCCAACCCATGATTGCCGCGTCGCAGCCAGCAACTGCCATAGAGACAATTTTAGCACGTGGCTTTAAGCCCAATTCTTTAGCTTTAGCAGCACTCATAATCAACATGGCAGATGCACCATCAGACAATGCTGAAGAAGAACCTGCTGTCACTGTACCGCCTTTTGGATTAAAGACTGGCTTTAAAGAAGCTAATTGTTCTAAAGAAGCGTCTTGACGAATAACTTCGTCAATGTCACACATGATTTTAAAACCGTTAGCATCATGGCCTTCTACACCAATGATTTCGTTTTTGAAACGACCTTCAAGAGTAGCTTCCCATGCTTTTTTGTGAGAACGCAAAGCGAATTGGTCTTGCATTTCACGGCTAATGCCATTCATGGTGCCTAACATTTCGGCGGTTAAACCCATCATGTTAGAGGCTTTTGCATAGTACTTAGAAGCGGCTGGGTTAATGTCAACACCGTGAGTCATCTGAACGTGACCCATGTGCTCAACACCACCAATAATGAAAACTTCACCTTGGCCAGTTGCAATTTGTGCAGCGGCTGTGTGTAAAGCTTGCATCGAAGAACCACACAAACGGTTAACAGTTTGACCTGCAACAGTACGTGGCAATTCAGCTAACATTGCAATGTTACGAGCAACGTTCATACCTTGTTCTAAAGTTTGGTTAACACAACCCCAAATCACATCTTCGATTTCGGCTGGATTAACGGCTGGGTTACGCACTAATAAAGCTTTTACTAACTCAGCAGATAAAGAGTCGGCACGCACATTACGGAACATACCGTTTCTGGAGCGACCCATTGCACTACGTACACCATCAACGATGACTACATCACGAGGATTAAGACTCATTTTTCGCTCCTAATTAACCAAAGAATTTCTTGTTAGCGGCTGCCATGTCACGTAACAATTGTGGTGCTTCATAGGCTTTGCCTAAGTGAGCATATTTTTCACACAATGCAACGTAGTTAGCGACACCGATTTGGTCAACATAGCGACATGCACCGCCACGGAATGGTGGGAAACCGATACCCATAATTAAGGCCATATCAGCTTCTGCTGCGCTAGCAACAATACCTTCTTCCAAACAACGAGCCACTTCGTTAACCATTGGAATCATACAACGGTCAATGATTTCTTGAGCATCAAACTCTTTACGTTCAGCAGCGATTGGTGCTAACAACTCATAAGTTGTTTGGTCAACCACTTTCTTTGGCTTGCCTTTTTTGTCTTGTTCGTAAACATAATAACCTTTGCCATTCTTTTGGCCATAACGGTTATTTTCGAACATGATTTCTGTGCCAGACTTGTAGTTAGGTTGCATACGATCTGGGAAACCTTCAGCCATAATTTTGGCAGCATGAACGCCCGTATCAATACCAACAACGTCTAACAAGTATGCTGGACCCATTGGCCAACCAAATTTTTCCATCACTTTATCAACAGCTTGGAAGTCAGCACCATCACGGACTAACATATCAAAGCCACCGAAGTATGGGAATAATACGCGGTTTACCAAGAAGCCTGGGCAATCGTTAACAACGATAGGTGTTTTACCCATTTTTTGTGCTAACTTAACAGTTGCAGCAACCGCTTCATCAGAAGACTTTTCACCACGAATAACTTCAACCAATGGCATCATGTGCACTGGGTTGAAGAAATGCATACCGACAAAGTTTTCTGGACGCTTTAAAGACTTCGCTAAGTAAGTAATAGAAATAGTAGAAGTATTAGACGCTAAAATAGTGTCTTCTTTTACTAAACCTTCAACTTCGCTTAATACGGCTGTTTTAACTTTTGGATTTTCAACAACAGCTTCGATAATGATATCAACAGTATTAAAGTCACCATAGTTTAAAGTTGGGCGAATACGAGATAAGGTTTTACCCATATCAGCAGGTGTTAAACGACCTTTCTCAACTTGCTTACCTAATAATTTAGAGGCTTCGCCCATACCCAAATCAAGGGCTTCGGTGCGAATGTCCTTCATAATGATTGGTGTGCCTTTGCTGGCTGCTTGGTAGGCAATACCGCCACCCATAATGCCTGCACCCAATACCGCAGCTTGATTAATCTCTTTGCTACCTTTGCCTTCATGCTTTTTAGAAGCTTTCTTAACCGCTTGGTCAGCCATAAACAAACCAATTAAGGCATTAGCTTGTGGAGTAACCGCTGCTTTAGCAAAGTTTTTAGCTTCTACTTTTAAGGCATCTTCACGGCCTAAGCTGGCGTGTTGTTGCATACCTTGTAAAGCTAATTTTGGAGCTGGGTAGTTAGGACCCGCTTTACCAACAACAACCGCCGTTGCAGTTTGGAAAGCCATCATTTGTTCTAACATATTGAGTTTAACTGGGTTTAATTTTTCAGCGCGTTTTGCTTTCCAGTCAATTTTACCGTCGATACATTGTTGTACCAAAGATAATGCAGCAGCTTGTAATTGGTCTGGTGCAACAACAGCATCAACAGCACCATCTTTTAAAGCAGCATCTGGACGCTTTTCTGCACCAGCAGCAATCCACTCAACGGCATTGTCGATACCAATCACGCGAGGTAAACGTACTGTGCCACCAAAGCCTGGGAAAATACCTAATTTAACTTCGGGTAAACCCACTTTTGCAGCGGTGGACATCACACGATAGTCACACACTAAGCACATTTCAAAACCGCCACCTAAAGCGATACCATTAATCGCGGCAACAGTTGGGAATGGTAAATCTTCAAAAGCGTTGAAAATTTGGTTTGCAGAAGCAACCCATTCAACAATCGCCGCTTCGCCTTGAGCAAAACTACCCACAAACTCAGTAATGTCTGCGCCAACGATAAAGACAGGCTTACCGCTAGTCACAACTAAACCTTTAATGTTGCTGTCCGCTTTAACGGCTTCAATCGCACTTTTCAAGTCTTCGAGCGTTGCACGGTTAAATTTGTTAACCGATTCATTGGCGAGATCGAACTTAAACTCAGCAATACCGCCTTCTAAGGCTTGTACACTGATGGCAGTTCCTGAATAAATCATGCCTAAATCTCCATCGTGGTGGTTTAAACTCAGTACCTATCGCTATTTTTGTATAGGCACTTAAAAGAATTGATTCTGTAAGAATCAGCTCTGTGTTTTGGCTAAAAAGCCGCTATTTTAGAGTGGGCTAAGTTTATGCCACCTTTTTGCGTTTGTGGCAACTTTTTGTGTCTGATTGGTCAATATTTTTACAGTGGCAAGATTATGTTTTATAAATTAAGACCGTTTTAAGGACTATGTAGAAGATTAGCTGTTATACTGAATATATTTAGATACCTGCTATTTGCAAAAACACTGTTTTTTGATGGTTTATCATAAACGGCTTAGATGTGAGACTGTTTTGGGCTTATATTCTGAGCGTTTACTGGAGGGCAACGCATGGGCATTGCATACGAGACAGACATCGTGGCTTGGGCTAATGAACAGGCAAGCCTCATTCGCGCTAGACGTTTTGATTTGTTGGACTTAGAACATATCGCTGAGGAAATGGAAATAATGGGTAAGAGTGAAAAAAGAGAATTAGCCAATCGAATGGCATTACTACTTGCTCACCTACTCAAATGGCAACACCAACCTGCAAGACGCGGCTCTAGCTGGGAAAGAACCATAAAAATCCAGCGTAAAGAAATCGCTTATGAACTTCGTGATATGCCCAGTCTAAAAACATTACTTGCCGACCCTGAATGGGCGGAGTTAGTCTGGGAAAAAGCAGTCGCTCAGGCAGAAGAAGATGAAACAGGATTAAACACATTTCCTGAATCTTGCTGTTGGACGACTGAACAGATTCTCAATCAAGAGTTTTTGCCTGATTGACCTCTGTAAAAAACAAAAAACCGCGACAATGCGCGGTCTTTTAGATTTAGCAACGATTAACGCTCTAAATACTGCAATTTGTCTTTAACACCGTCCCACTCTTTAGCATCGGCAGGAGCATCACCTTTTTCGGTAATGTTTGGCCAAACTTCGGCTAACTCAGCATTGAGTTTAATGTATTGCTCTTGGCCTTTGGGGACTTCATCTTCCGAAAAAATAGCATTGGCTGGGCATTCTGGCTCACATAAGGCACAGTCGATACATTCGTCTGGGTGAATCACCAAAAAGTTTGGCCCTTCATAAAAACAATCAACGGGGCAAACTTCTACACAATCTTGATATTTACATTTAATACAGTTTTCGGTAACGACAAAAGCCATGTTGTCCTGCCTCTTAATAAGTCAATTAAATAACGATAGCCTATTCTAAGCAAAATTAACCTGTTTTGTCAGCTTTATTATCACTTTGAGTCATCAATAAACTTTGTAACTCATATAAGCATTGCAAGGCAGCGCGTGGCGTTAAATTATCGACATCTAGGGTGCGGAGTTTAGTTTCCACCTCACTCATACGCGTTTTTTCGACCACTTTTTCGACCACCATTGGTTCATTAAACAAACCTACTTGCTGCGGAGCTGGTTTGGCTTTGGCTTTTTTGGCGGTAGGGCTTTGCTCTAATTCGTTGAGTTTGTGTTGCGCCATTTGAATCACCGTAAGCGGCACACCTGCAAGTTTGGCCACTTGCAAGCCAAAACTTTTGCTGGCTGCTCCTTGAGTAACGCGATGCAAAAACACTAAGTTATCCCCATAGTCACTCGCCTCTACATGCACATTCACCGCGCCTTGATAATGCTCAGGCAGACTGGTTAATTCAAAATAATGAGTAGCAAACAAGGTTAAGGCTTTGATATGTTGCACCAAATGCACTGCCGCCGCCCACGCCAAGGCCAAGCCATCAAAGGTGCTGGTGCCGCGCCCTACTTCATCCATTAACACCAAACTGTGTGCGGTAGCATTTTGTAAGATATTGGCGGCTTCGGTCATTTCGACCATAAAGGTTGAGCGACCACCTGCCAAGTCATCTGCCGAACCAATACGGGTAAATACTCTGTCAATCGCACCAATGGTGGCGGCTTGGGCAGGGACAAGACTGCCAATATGCGCCAACAAGACTATGAGTGCCGTTTGGCGCATAAAAGTCGATTTACCGCCCATATTTGGCCCTGTAATCACTAACATTTTTTGTTGGGCGTTGAGCTGGGTGTTATTAGGGGTAAAGGTATTTTGCAAGACTTTTTCGACCACGGGGTGACGACCCTGTTGTATATCAATCACTGTTTCAGCCACTAGCTGTGGTTGTACCCAATTTCCTTCTTGCGCTTGATAAGCCAAAGCAACTAACACGTCTAATTGCGCCAAGGCCATGCTCATTTGTTGTAACAGTGCAATATGTTGTACCAAACCCTCTAACAACTGTTCATACAAGAATTTTTCACGGGCTAAGGCACGCGAGGCGGCAGACAATGCCTTATCTTCAAAGACTTTGAGTTCGGGCGTGATGTATCGCTCGACATTTTTAAGGGTTTGACGGCGAATAAAATGCGCTGGTGCATTGTCGGCTTGGGCGCGAGTGAGTTCGATATAATAACCACTCACACGGTTATAACCAATTTTAAGCGTCGGAATACCTGTTGCTTCGCGCTCTTTGAGTTCTAATTGCAACAAATAATCGCCTGCATTAGTACTAATCGCGCGTAACTCGTCTAACTCTGCATCATACCCCTGCGCCAATACGCCACCCTCACGAATCACTACAGGTGGATTGTCGATAATGGCACGCTGCAACAAGTCGTTTAGCTCAGGAAACTCACTAATATCGGTGCGTAGTTGCTGTAACAATGGACTGTTAAGCGATTTTAACTGTGCTTGCAAGGTAGGCAACTCAGCAAACACCTCACGCAAACGACTTAAATCACGCGGCCGCGCACTTTTAAGGGCAATTCGCGCCAAAATTCGTTCACAATCGCCAATCGCTTGCAAATGCTGTTGTAGTTTTTCGTATAAATAGTCTGTACTTAGCTCCATAATCGCCTGTTGTCGTTGTAATAAAGTCGGCTGATGACGCAAGGGCTGATGCAACCAACGGCGCAACAAACGACTACCCATCGCTGTTTGGCAGTGGTCTAACACCCATGCCAAACTGTATTCCGTTTTTCCTTCAAGGGTTTGAGTAATCTCCAAATTACGCCGTGTTACCGCATCTAAATAAATAAAGTCGCCACTTTGCTCAACGCTTATCCCTTGCAAATGCAACAAGTCGGTTTTTTGAGTATCTTTGACATACTGCAATAACGCCCCTGCGGCAATCACAGCAGCAGGCATCTCTT
Organism: Moraxellaceae bacterium; assembly: GCA_024234595.1. Lineage (GTDB taxonomy): Bacteria > Pseudomonadota > Gammaproteobacteria > Pseudomonadales > Moraxellaceae > Agitococcus. The sequence goes on from JACKNZ010000007.1 coordinate 217,121, forward strand.
GGCAACCAAAACCTTGCAAGTCTTTTACAGCAAATTGCTGACACAGCAAATATTGTGCTGTTTCTAACACAAACTCCCACGGTTGACGCTTAGTAATAGGCCGTGTTTTGTCTAACCACGCTAACACCGCACTGTCCTCGCTGAGTACAATTTCGGCAGGATTGAGACGGGCTAGTTCTGCGGCTAAAGCGGCTGGTGACAACTCGCAACGCAACACACTAAAACGGCCACTGCTCATGTCTAACACCGCTAAACCTAGCTGTTGTTGATAAACATGAATGACGAGTAATAAGGCTTCTTGTTTGGCCTCTAAAAAAGCCTCATCGGTGACGGTGCCTGCGGTTAAAATTCTGACAACTTTGCGCTCCACAGGCCCTTTGCTAGTGGCTGGGTCACCTACTTGCTCACAAATCACCACCGCTTCGCCCATTTTAACTAATTTTGCCACATAGCCTTCGGCGGCATGGAACGGCACACCTGCCATAGGAATTGGCGTACCTGCGGTTTTGCCACGATGAGTTAAGGTAATATCCAATAAACGTGCTGCTTTATGGGCATCATCAAAAAATAGCTCGTAAAAATCCCCCATTCGATAAAAAACTAGCGCATGAGGATAATCGGCTTTGATGCGTAAATACTGCTGCATCATCGGGGTATGGTCTTCTAAATTTTTAGTAGTCATCTTAGCTATTCAGTGATAATTTAAGCGGCCTATTTTAGCAATGCGCAACATAAGAAGATAGATTTTAACATAACGACAACTTATGACGCACGACATGCTTTGACCTATAGCCAAACTCAACTTAAGCTGCGACCATAGGCATATCAACTTAGGACTTACGCGGTTATCGCTTATTTGTTCACATTTCAACCGTTCTTAACGGTTTTATGCTCACAAAACGCGCTAATTTCGGTGAAATGCATAAGTCCTGAACTCAACAACCCACTCTACTCATGTAGGAGATAAAAAATGGACGATAACAAACGTAAAGCACTTGGTGCTGCCTTAGCGCAAATCGAAAAACAATTTGGTAAAAATACCGTCATGCGTCTTGGCGACCATACTGCCGAGTCTATTGGCGCGATTTCGACCGGCTCTTTAGGCTTAGATATTGCTCTTGGCATTGGCGGTTTGCCCAAAGGCCGTATTGTCGAAATTTATGGCCCTGAATCTTCGGGTAAAACCACCTTAACTTTGCAAGTGATTGCCGAATGTCAGCGTCAAGGTGGTACAGCCGCGTTTATTGATGCCGAACATGCCCTTGACCCCACTTATGCGCGTAAATTAGGGGTAGATGTGGACAATTTGTTGGTCACTCAACCTGACAACGGTGAGCAAGCCCTTGAAATTGCCGATATGTTGGTACGCTCAGGTGCGGTTGATGTGATTATTGTGGACTCGGTGGCTGCCTTAACCCCTAAAGCCGAAATTGAAGGCGAAATGGGCGATTCGCACATGGGTTTGCAAGCCCGTTTAATGAGCCAAGCCTTGCGTAAAATTACAGGCAATGCCAAGCGTACCAACTGTTTGGTGGTATTTATTAACCAATTACGCATGAAAATTGGCGTGATGTTTGGCAACCCCGAAACTACCACAGGCGGTAATGCACTCAAGTTTTATGCCTCGGTACGTTTGGATATTCGCCGTACTGGTGCGGTTAAAGAAGGCGAAGAAGTGATTGGCTCCGAAACCAAAGTTAAAGTGGTTAAGAACAAGGTAGCTCCACCTTTCCGCGAAACCACCTTTCAAATTTTGTATGGTCAAGGCACTAACCGTTTGGGCGAGTTAATTGATTTGGGTGCTGACCAAAACATCATTCAAAAATCGGGTGCTTGGTATGCGTATCAAGGCAACAAAATTGGTCAAGGCAAGGCTAATGCTTGCAAGTACTTTGAAGAAAACCCAACCGTTGCCGAAGTAGTAGAGGCCGAAATTAGAAGTAAGTTATTGGCCACCCCTGCCCCTGTTGCCGCGTCAGAACAAGAAGCGCGTGAGGCAGAGTTAGACGCTGAGGATATGTAAGGACTCGTCAATCCCCCCTTTGAAAAAGCAGGGCTGTCAAGTTTAACCCCACCTAACCTCCCCTTAAAAAGGGGGAGGAATCTCACGAACCTTACAAAGCATTAGGTTTGTGGGAAGTCTCCCACTGATAAGGGGGAGATTTAGAGGGGGTTAACACAAGAACTTGACAGCCCTGCTCTCCTACAAGGAGAGGAAACACTCCTTTAATCATGATAATTTAAATCAACACTAAACTTTTGCGGATATTTAGGCGCGATATGCTTATAAAAAGCCATAATTTCGTGCATATCTTTTTTCATGTCACCACTAGGATAAATCACCTTACCTACCCCTGCCTCTTTCTTTTTATAATCTAAATAACCCAAGGCAATCGGCACATTAGCGGCTACTGCGATATGATAAAAACCACTTTTCCACTCGGTACGAAGTGAGCGCGAGCCTTCTGGTGTGACTAACATCACTAACTCATCATTCTCTTTAAATAAATTTGCCATCAGCTGTACCATACTTTCGCGCTTTTCACCTTCTTTTTTGGGGCGACGGTTAATACCTATCCCCCCCAAATAACGAATTAAAGGCCCATACGGAAACTTCATATAACTATCTTTAATGGTAATTTTGACAGGAATACCCATCAACACAAACGCTAAACGAGTATAAAGGGCATCCCAATTTGTGGTATGCGGAGCTGCAATCATCACACATTGTTTGATATTTTTGGGCATCTGATTATTGTACTTCCAACCAGCAAGAGCAAAAGTACCGCGTGCAAAAAGTTTGGGTAGCATAATTATTGTCTTTCATAAATAAAAATATAAACGAACTATAGCATAAAAATACACCTGTATTTTTATTGTTCGTACCATCCACAAAGATTTTTTAAAATAGCTTAGACTTTTACCAAAAAATCTGTATAATTCGCGCCGCGTAAAACGCACAATTGAGCATCGCCTCCAATCTTATTATCTTATCTGTTGGGCTTATTCTTAGCCCCCACACACCGCACGTTGAGTCCTTATCAACGGCTTGATTGATTGGCGCGAAGCCTTAGCGGCTAAACCATCTAGGATTTTTGTTAGTAGAGTCTCCTGTACTCTTGTGTACTTTTAGCATCTTTAACCAAGGCTAATCCACGCTTAAAACAAAAGCCCTCCTAAAATTAGCCTTGTTGCCCAAACATTGGGTTAAATCTCGTTATAGAAGTTATTAACATGACCACTGCTCATGATGCATTGCCTTTGTCCACGTCTGCCCCTGCCCATTCAGACATCATTCTTGAAAATGAATTTGCCGCGCTCGGTTTACACCCTGCCATTATTCGCGCACTTGATGATTTAAACTTTAAAAAACCCACACCTGTTCAAGCCCAAGCGATTCCTGCCTTTTTAGCTGGTCGTGATTTATTAGTCTCTAGTCAAACAGGTTCAGGCAAAACTGCCGCTTTTATGTTGCCTGCTTTGCAGTTAATCTCACAAAAGCCACGCCCCGAAATCGTTAAGCCTCAACGTAATGCTAAAGGTCGTCGTCCACGCCCTGCCCCTGCACAACCACATTTAATTGTTTTAACACCCACACGCGAATTAGCGCAACAGGTGACTTCTGCAACCACCCAATTTGACAAATACTTACGTCGTACTATTTGCGCCAGTATTGTGGGTGGTATGCCTTATCCACGTCAGCTCGAAATGTTAGCCAAAATGCCTGATATTTTAGTGGCTACTCCCGGTCGTTTATTAGACCACATGAACTCTGGCCGTATTGATTTAAGTCAGTTGTCGATGTTGGTATTTGACGAAGCTGACCGTATGTTAGATATGGGCTTTTCTGAAGACATTGACACGATTGTTGGCCAAACACCAGAAACTCGTCAAACCTTGATGTTTTCGGCAACCTTAGATGGCCGTACAGGTGAGTTAGCGGCTGAAATGCTCAATGACCCTGTGCGTGTTGCTATTGCACAAGAGCAAATGGATTACAAACGTATTGAGCAACGTGTGCATTATGTGGACGACATCAATCATAAAGAAAAGTTACTTGACCATTTGTTAGAAAGTGAAGATTTGCAACAAATGATTATCTTTACCGCTACCAAAGCCGAAGCTGACATTTTAGCGGATGATTTAAGCGAAAAAGGTCATGCTGCTAGTGCCTTACATGGCGACATGAAACAGTCTATGCGTAACCGTACTTTACAAGGTTTACGTCGTGGCGAAATCAAAGTATTAGTCGCAACAGACGTTGCTGCTCGTGGTATTGACGTGCCAACTATTTCTCACGTGGTTAACTATGGTTTACCTAAGCATGGCGAAGACTACATCCACCGTATTGGCCGTACTGGTCGTGCTGGTCGTAGTGGTGTTGCCATTAACTTAATTCAACACGGTGACCGTTTTAAATGGCAACGTATTGAACGTTTATTACCTGTGCGTGTTGAAGTGTTAGAAATTGAAGGTTTAGAACCGCAACGCGCACCTAAGCCCAGAACTGGTCGTGATGGTGGCGCAGGCCGCAATAAAGACCGTTGGAGCAATGACCGCAGAGAGCGTCGTTCTAATAGTGGTGGCGGTCGTCGTGATAGCCGTATTGATGACCGTGCTTTCCGTGAAGAACGCGCACCACGTCGTGATGATCGTCCACGTTTTGATGATGCTCCTCGTGCGCCTCGTTTTGACCAACAACGTCCTAATGAGCGTTTTGAGCGTGAGCCTGTTCGCGCTGAACGCTTTGACCGAGAACCAGTCCGTACAGAACGTTTTGAGCGTGACACACCACGTCAAGACCGTTTTAATGAGCGTGATAGCTATCGTGATAATGCACCACGTCGTCCACAAGCAGCGCAACCACGCTTTAACGATGCACCTGCTTACAGCTATGAAACAGATCGTCCACGTCGTCGCAACAATCGTGATGAAGCGGCACGTGAATTTAACGCTCGTGAATTTCCTGCACGCGATTTAATCAGCGACAATGCTACTCGTGATTTTGCACCACGCACTCCTCGCAATAATGACGAACGTTTTAGCCGTCGTCGTCAAGGTGGTGAGTTTCAGGCAGAACGCCCACGTCGTGGTACACAGGAGTGGACTCGTCGTTAATTAACGATTGTCTTAGACTTAGGCATTTATTTTACTAAATGCCTAAGTCCTAAGTTTCAAAAGCTGTTATAGTCAAACGTCACATTTTCAACACAACAATAATGACGACTATGTTTGCTCCATCCTCGTTTCAAATCCTCTTAACTCTTTTGATGACAGTCGCCTTATTAGGCTTGATTGTCTATCGACGTTATTTTGCTCAACCGTCAGCTAACAAAACGCCAGCCGAGGCAAAATTTGACAGTTTAACTGCTCGTATGGGTTTTAATAACGATGTTGTTTTACACGTTGCAGCTAGTTTGGCAAACGCCAGTGACAATAGATTAGCGCAAGCGATTGTTAGTGAAGCAAGCAAAAATCAGGTGCCTATAAAAACTGTCAGTGAGTTTAAAACGCATACGGGATATGGTTTAACAGGCGTGGTCGATGGCCGAATTATTGCTTTAGGCAGCCATACCTTAATGAATGAACTTGGCATAAAAACACAGATTGACCATGAGCAAATCAGTCAAAACATTGCGCCCAATATCGCCATTTTATATGTCAGTATCAACAGCTATTGGGCAGGCATTATCACCGTCTTTGATGAGCAAACACACTCGTTTTAGTATTAACTAAATCACCATTGACGCATTTTTTTCGCGCCACATTTTAGGCGTGACACCTGTCCAACGTTTAAAGGCATGATTAAAAGCACTCTGCTCGGCATAACCTAACAACAAAGCTATTTCGCTTAAAGAGGTGTTTGCTTTGCCCAAATAACGTTTGGCTAATTGTAAACGAGCATCATCCAACAGCACTTGAAACTTAAGTCCACGCTCATCTAAACGCCGTTGCAAGGTTCGTGGAGAGCAGTGCATCCGCATTGCCACAATATCCAAATTAGGAGTTGCCGCATGGATGGCAGCGTGAATCGCTTGGCGCAAGGCATCAACAAATTCATCATTAGCAGGTAATTGCTGTAATAGACTTTCCGCCTGTCTATCTAAAATATCCCTCAACACAGGGTCAGGTTTGGCAACTGGTTTAGCCAACCACATAGCAGGAAAAGCCATAGTGGTCATATTGGCTTCAAATTTAACAGGACACCTAAAAAAGTCTTCGTAAGGTTTAACATTGGCAGGCGTTGGATTGATAAAACTCATCCAGACAGGTGAAAATTCGGGCGAAATCAAATAACGAATATAACTCACCAACACTGACTGGGCGGTTTGGTCTGCAAATTCGCCTGTTATCCCTAATTCTGCACCCCATTGCAATAAAATTAAGTCACCATCAAAGTTGACTTTCATGTCATTAACCGCATGAACTAGGTCTTCAAAACGCTGCAAACGTAATAAGGCTTCACCTAAGGTATTACAAGAGTAAGAAACATAGCCTAGTACACCTAAATGGCGAGGCGTAATGCGACTCCCCACCTCTAAACCAAAAAAAGCATCTTGCGTGACTTGATAAGTACGTTCCAACATTGCACGCCATTCATCAAATGGCACACGAATACGCTCATCTAACTCAGGACAACTACGTTGTAAAACTTGTTCTGCCTCAAAACCTTTATCATTGAGCCATTCAAATAACAGGCGCACATAAGTTCCAGAAATATGGCCTTGCATAATGTGTCTCTCTTTTTTAGTAGCTATCAAGTTTTTATATTTGCTAAGTCTAATACAAAATAGACATTTGGTAAAAATTATCGTTTACCCATTGCACGACGAGTACCATGCGGTGGCCTACTTGGACGCTGGCTAAAACGTACTTTATCAGGCTGAGGATAATTGACTTCCTCTTTTTTACTTTGTAAGGATTCTGCCAATAATGCCGACAATGTCAATGTTTTAGTGCTTGAGCTGTCATTATTTGTGCTAGAAGGTTGATTATCTTGATTTGCTTGGCTCATAACTCAGGATTTCTCGTTTAATTTTTTAATCGCTATAAAAAAAGCGTACCAAAGTACGCTTTTTTAGGGTCACGCGACAAGATTAGTTGCGAGTTTGGTCAACTAATTTGTTTTTGTGAATCCAAGGCATCATCGCACGCAATTGAGCACCAACTTTCTCAATTGGGTGATCAGCATTTAAACGACGACGAGCGGTCATTTCTGGATAGTTTGTACGACCTTCTAAAATGAAGCGTTTGGCGTATTCACCGTTTTGGATGTTACGTAAACATTCACGCATCGCTTCGCGGGCTTGAGTGTTAATAACACGTTGGCCAGTCACGTACTCACCGTATTCGGCATTGTTAGAAATTGAGTAGTTCATGTTAGCGATACCGCCTTCATACATGAGGTCTACAATCAATTTCAATTCGTGTAAACATTCAAAATAGGCCATTTCTGGAGCATAACCAGCTTCAGTCAATGTTTCGAAGCCCATTTTTACTAATTCAACTGCGCCACCACACAATACAGCTTGTTCACCAAACAAATCAGTTTCGGTTTCTTCGCGGAAGTTAGTTTCAATCACACCACCTTTGGTACCGCCGTTAGCAGCAGCATAAGATAAAGCGATTTGTTTAGAATTACCTGATTTGTCTTGGTAAATAGCGATTAAGCTTGGTACACCGCCACCTTTTAAGTATTCAGAACGTACAGTGTGGCCAGGACCTTTTGGCGCAACCATAATAACGTCTAAATCAGCACGTGGTACAACTTGGTTGTAATGGACGTTAAAGCCATGAGCAAACGCTAAAGTTGCGCCTTGTTTGATGTTTGGCTCGATGTCGTTACGGTAAACTTCTGGAATGTTTTCGTCTGGTAACAAAATCATCACTACGTCTGCGCTTTTAACGGCGGCGGCAACTTCGGCAACTTTAATGCCAGCTTTTTCAACTTTAGCCCAGCTTGCGCCGCCTTTACGCAAACCAACAGTCACGTCAACACCCGAATCGGTTAAGTTTTGTGCGTGAGCGTGGCCTTGAGAGCCGTAACCAACGATGGTCACTTTTTTGCCACGAATGATAGATAAATCGGCATCTTTATCGTAATAAACTTGCATGAGAATTCCTCTATGTAAACAAAGAAAGCATAATGCTTTCTGATTGGGTTGAATTAAATACTTAACACTTTTTCGCCACGTGCAATGCCCGAAACACCACTGCGTACTACTTCTAAAATCGTAGTTTCAGATAATGCTTCAATAAAGGCATCTAATTTGTCAGATGTACCTGCCAACTGAATGGTATAAGTTGTCGAAGTCACATCAACAATTTGACCACGGAAAATATCAGCCGTGCGCTTGATTTCGGCACGAATCGCGCCTGTCGCTTTGACTTTAATCAGCATCAGCTCACGCTCAATATGCTCACCTTCGCTCAAATCAACCACTTTGACCACTTCGACCAATTTATTAAGCTGTTTGGTCACTTGCTCAATTTTATGGTCATCGCCAGAGGTAGTTAAGGTCAAACGCGATAAAGTTTCGTCATCGGTGGGTGCAACGGTTAAAGTCTCAATGTTATAACCACGCTGACTAAACAAGCCCACTAAACGTGACAATGCGCCCGCTTCATTTTCGATTAACACAGAAATAATATGACGCATGATTAAGTACGCTCCGTTTTAGACAACCACATATCGCGCATCGAGTTATTGGCAATTAGCATCGGATAAACATGCTCAAATTGGTCAACATACACGTCCATAAATACCAAGCGATCTTTCATGGCAAAGGCTTCGCGCATTTTGCTTTCTAACTCATCAGCTTTGGTAATTTTCATACCTACATGGCCATAGGCCTCGACCAATTTAACAAAATCAGGCAAAGACTCCATATAAGAGTTAGAATGACGGCCTTCGTACATCATGTCTTGCCACTGTTTAACCATACCCAAAGCACGATTATTGAGATTGACAATTTTGACAGGCAGATTGTATTGCAAACAGGTTGATAGCTCTTGGATATTCATTTGAATCGAGGCTTCGCCTGTAATACAAATAACGGTCTCTTGGGGAAAGGCCATCGCTACACCCATCGCGGCTGGTAATCCAAAGCCCATTGTGCCTAAACCACCCGAGTTAATCCATTGACGAGGCTTATCATATTTATAATACAAGGCAGCAAACATTTGATGCTGACCAACATCAGAGGCCACAAAGGCTTTACCTTCGGTGACTTTGTACATCATCTCTACCACTTGCTGTGGTTTCATTTCGCCACCTGCTTGAGCAGGCTCGTAGCGTAAACCATGATGCGCGCGCCATTGGTCAATTTGTTGCCACCAAGCGGCAATCGCTTCAGGATTGGGCTTATTGACACCCATTTGTTTGATTTGTGCCAACATTTCGCTTAACACTGACTCTACCGCACCCACAATTGGGATATGCGCCATGATAGTTTTTGAAATCGTGGCTGGGTCAATATCAATATGAATCACTTTGGCGTGTGGACAAAACTTTTTGGGATTATTGGTGACACGGTCATCAAAACGCGCGCCAACTGCCAAAATCAAATCGGCATGGTGCATGGTCATGTTGGCTTCGTAAGTACCGTGCATGCCTAACATACCCACAAATTGACGGTCAGACCCTGGATACCCCCCTAAACCCATCAAAGTATTGGTTACTGGATAGTTTAGTATCTGAGCCAATTCTGTTAGCAATGCAGCCGCATTACCTTGCACAACACCACCGCCAGTGTAAATAATCGGGCGTTTGGCTTGTACTAATTCATCAATGGCCTTTTTGATTTGTCCTGCATGGCCACGCGCTGGTGGATTATAAGAGCGGAGTTTGACCTTTTCGGGATATTCATAAGGGAATTTTTCGTTGGGATTGGTGCAGTCTTTAGGCACGTCAATCACCACAGGGCCAGGACGACCAGAAGCCGCTAAATAAAAGGCTTTTTTGACAATCGCAGGAATCTCGGAAGCATGACGTACTTGAAAGCTATGCTTAACAATTGGACGAGAAATACCCACCATATCGGTTTCTTGGAAGGCATCTTCACCAATCAAATGTGAAGGGACTTGTCCCGAAATAATCACCATCGGGATTGAGTCCATATAAGCGGTAGCAATCGGCGTTACCGTATTAGTTGCACCCGGCCCTGAGGTCACTAACACCACACCCGTTTTGCCTGTGGAGCGCGAATAACCATCGGCCATATGGCCAGCCGCCTGTTCATGACGCACTAAAATATGCTTAACACGCTCTTGCTGAAATAGCGCATCATAAATATGGAGTACCGCACCACCGGGGTATCCAAACAAAAACTCTACTCCCTCATCCGCAAGTGCGCGAATGAGCATTTCACCACCAGATAAAAGTTCCACGACTATCACCCTTTACAGATTATGAACGAATGTTCATACAAATTTTCAATACACAATTAACGCCTATTGGCGTTTAAATAAATCGGCTTTAAAGCCATATTAGCGGCGGTGCAGGCTTAATAAGACGTATTAGGGGTCAATACGCAAGCTATTTAAGGACAGGGTTTGTCGTTAATACTTGAATAAGCCTTGATATCTAGCTGCGTGTGGCAAACTACATATCGCTATTGCGATGACTATTATCAAGCAGAGGGTGACTGTTTGATAACAATGCCGCTACATTTTAGGGCGTATATGATACCTTATTTTGCCTCACTTGATGAGTATTCGTTATCACTTGCCTAAAAAAGCTAAACATTCTTTATTTTCGGGCTCTATCTGTCAAGAAAAAACAGCTTTTTTTTGTCTGCCTGTTAACACTCTGTACGTTTAATCACATAGTTTTACTTACCAAGCGCACAAAAAGCGGCTATATTTGGCCTATTATTTTTTGTCCCATGAAGGGAGTTAGAGAAAGATGAATAAAAAACTGATAACAACGATTTTATTAACTGTAGTAACCGCCAATATCAGCTATGCAGCCGATGAGTATTATAAGTGGGTGGATGAACGTGGAGTGACCCATTACTCCGAGACCCAACCCGATGATGGCAAAATTAAAGCTGAAAAAATCAATGTGAGTACCTTTATTCCTCGTGGTAGTGAACAGGCAATTAATAACTTACAACAACAACGTGCAGAAAAAGCAGAAGCGCGCAAAGAAAACAAAGAAGGCGTGTCTAAAACAGGCTCAAAAGCCAAAACCGATGTCAGCAAAGCCCCTGCTGACTACAAAGAAAAATGTGCTTCCCTTAAACAAGATTTGGCAAACCTCACCGAAAAAGGCTCTCGTGTCAGTGTCAAAGAAGCAGATGGCTCGGTTCGCAAAATGACTGCGGAAGAAATTGCCAAACGCACTGACGAAACAAAACGTGAAATTACGGCTTATTGTCAGTAAACGACACATAGTTAGGACTTACGCGGTTATCGCTTATTTGCTCACGCCCTCACCCTCCGCTACGCTCCTCCCTCTCCCTCAGGGAGAGGGTTGGGGTGAGGGTGCAAAACGCGCTAATTTCGGTGAAATGCGTAAGT
>JACKNZ010000008.1 GCA_024234595.1 Moraxellaceae bacterium
CCCAATAGCATTGTTGCAGGCAGCAGCTTATGTGTAGTTGAGCAGCCAAGTAGCAATTTAATTTCTGTCAGTGGCGCAGCAGGTAGCACAGGCGGCAGTTACAGTTTAGCCCAAGACCGCACGCAATTTATCTTAAGTGCAGCCACAAACTATACAGGCGTTAATTTTGGTAATGTTGTTCAAAGTCAATTAACAGGTACAGGTAATCAAACTATAGCAGCAGGTACGACGGCAAGTTATGGCCATCAATTTATTGCTGGTACTGAGGGTACAGTGACGTTTAGTACAGCCCAAGCACCGACACCTAATTTGACATGGACATCGTTAGTTTATTTAGACAACAACTGTAATGCGTTATTAGATGCAGGTGATACCCAAGTTACTACGCCTATTTTGGTAGTGGCTGATCAAGTATTGTGTTTAGTGCAAAAAGTACAATCACCGAGTACGGCGTCTAATGGTGCACAAGATGTTTCGACGCTTAGTGCCAGTTTTGTATATGCTGCGCCGAGTGTGATAGTGGGTAATTACAGCCAAAATGACACCACGATTATTATGGATACGGGTTTAGTGTTGGTTAAGAAGGTAAGACAAGTATTGAGTTGTCCCTCGACAGTTGCGGACACCAATGTATTTGTGACTAATAATCAAGCGTTACCCAATACACTGATTGAATACCAGATTGTATATAGCAATCCATCGTCAAATGTTGTATCAAATATAGTAATAAACGACATGACCCCTTCGTTCACGACGTTTAGGAGTGCGAGCTGCCGAACGACACCTCCGAGTGTGTTGTGTAGTGTGTCTAGCAGTCCGACGGTTGGAGGGGTAGGGGCAATTCAATGGAATATTGCTAACAATCCTTTAGGCTTAGGTTCTGGACAAAGTGGCGATGTCCGTTTCTGTGTCAGAGTTGATCAGTAGTGTTTACCCCACCCTAACCCTCCCCTAAATTAGGGGAGGAACAAGCTTTTCACGTCACAAACTGTCTGTTTACCAAAAGAAAGCACTGATTTTCACGTCTAATATGTATAAAATCCCTCTCTAAAAATCATCAAACAATCACGGAATTACTATGACCGCACTGCTAACAGACTTTAGCGAACGCCGTTCTTTGGCCGATTTTACCGAACAAGCCTACCTCAACTACTCTATGTATGTGATTTTAGACCGTGCCTTACCGCATATTGGCGATGGTCTAAAGCCTGTGCAACGGCGCATTGTGTATGCCATGAGCGAATTAGGCCTAAAAAACAGTGCTAAACACAAAAAGTCAGCGCGTACGGTGGGTGATGTGTTGGGTAAATATCACCCTCACGGTGATAGTGCCTGTTACGAAGCGATGGTGTTAATGGCGCAACCGTTTAGTTATCGTTATCCCTTGGTTGATGGGCAAGGTAACTGGGGGTCTCCCGATGACCCTAAATCGTTTGCGGCCATGCGTTATACCGAGTCTAAACTGTCCGCTTATGCTGATGTATTGCTAGGTGAATTAGGTCAAGGCACGGTCGATTGGACTCCCAATTTTGACGGCACGATGGAAGAGCCTAGCCTGCTGCCAGCACGATTGCCTAATTTATTACTTAATGGAACCACAGGCATTGCAGTCGGTATGGCCACCGATATTCCACCGCATAACTTGCGCGAAGTGGCAAATGCTTGTATTGCCCTGCTAAAAAAACCGAATCTTAGTCTTGAAGAGATTGTCGATTATATTCCTGCGCCAGATTTTCCGACCAAAGCCGAAATTATCACTCCCAAAAATGAGCTGTTAAGTCTGTATAAAACAGGCCGTGGCTCACTCAAAATGCGTGCAGTGTATGAAGTGGAAGACGGAGACATTGTCATTACCGCCTTGCCCCATCAAGTGTCAGGAGCAAAAGTATTAGCGCAAATTGCCGAGCAAATGAACGCCAAAAAATTGCCTTTAGTGGCCGATTTGCGTGACGAATCTGACCACGAAAATCCAACACGCTTAGTGATTGTACCGCGTTCTAATCGGGTAGATGTGGCGATGCTAATGAGCCATTTATTTGCTTCTACCGATTTAGAGTATAGCTATCGCGTGAATATGAATGTCATTGGCTTAGATGGGCGGCCACAAGTCAAAGATTTGCTGCAATTACTCAATGAATGGCTGCGTTTTAGGCAAGGCACGGTGCGCCGCCGTTTGCAGTTTCGTTTAGATAAAGTATTGGCACGTTTGCACATTTTGGCAGGTTTGTTAATTGCCTATTTAAATATTGATGAAGTGATTCGGATTATTCGTTACGAAGATCACCCCAAAGCCGAGCTCATGAAAGTATTTGGTTTGAGTGATATGCAAGCCGAATCTATTTTAGAGTTAAAGTTACGTCATTTGGCTAAATTAGAAGAAATGGAAATCCGTAAAGAGCAAAATGACTTAGAAAAAGAGCGCGACACCTTACAAGGTTTATTGGCCAGTCCTGCGGCGATGGATAAGTTAATTATTAAAGAAATTAAAGCCGATATGGACAAGTATGGCGATGATAGACGCTCACCGATTGTCGAACGCGCCGAAGCACAAGCTCTCAAAGAAAGTGATTTAACACCAGCCGAGCCAGTCACAGTAATTTTGTCCGAAATGGGTTGGGTACGCGCCGCCAAAGGCCATGATATTGCGGTAGAAAGTTTAAGTTTTAAAGGCAATGACAAGTATTTGACCTCAGCACAAGGCAAAAGCAATCAGCCTGTTTATTTTTTAGATAGTACGGGGCGAAGTTACTCGCTATTAGCCAATACCTTGCCCTCGGCGCGTGGTCAAGGCGAGCCATTAACTACCAAACTCAATCCACCAGCAGGGGCAAATTTTAAAACCGTCGTGATGGGTGAGGCAAGTCAGGCTATTATTTTAGCCACAGATGCCTGTTATGGTTTTGTGTCAACACTTGGCAATTTAGATGCCAGCAACAAAAACGGTAAAGCAGTGATTACGGTGCCTGATGGCGCAACGGTGTTAGCTCCCTTAATGGTAAGGGATATTGACAAAGATTATGTGGTATTAGTGAGCAGCGAAGGCCGTTTGCTGATGTTCCCAGTTAAAGACTTGCCTCAGCTTAACAAAGGCAAAGGCAATAAGTTGATTAGTTTAGATGGCAACGAAATCCTAAAGTCATGGTTGGTATGCCAAGCAGGCGATAAAGTGGTGGTGCATACCAGTAACCGTCATTTAACCCTCAAATGGTCAGATTTAGAGCATTATCAGGGCGAACGCGGTAAACGTGGCCATAAATTACCGCGGGGTTTTCAACGGGTGGAGTCGATTGAAGTGGAGAAGCCATAATTCAATTTGCGCTCCCTCTGTAATTAAGCGACAATTACGCACTTTTAATCTTGACTGCCCGCCTTGGAGTCCTTTATGCCTGCTGTTGCTTTGCCCCAACGTCGTCTTGCCAATGCCATTCGCGCTCTTGCGATGGACGCTGTACAACAAGCCAATTCTGGCCATCCAGGTGCGCCAATGGGCATGGCCGATATTGCCGAAGTGTTATGGCGCGGTATTTTTAAGCATAATCCCACTAATCCTAACTGGATTAACCGTGACCGTTTTGTATTGTCTAATGGTCATGGCTCGATGTTGCAATATGCCTTATTGCATCTGACTGGTTATGATTTAAGTATTGATGACCTCAAACAATTTCGTCAGTTGCATAGTCGTACACCGGGTCACCCCGAATACGGTTACACCGCAGGTGTCGAAACCACCACAGGGCCATTGGGTCAGGGTATTGCTAATGCAGTCGGTTTTGCGATAGCCGAAAAAACCTTAGCCGCGCAATTTAATCGTGATGGCTTTGACGTGATTGACCATTACACCTATTGTTTTTTAGGTGATGGTTGTTTGATGGAAGGCATCTCGCATGAAGTTTGCTCTTTAGCTGGCACGCTCAAGTTAGGCAAATTAGTCGCTTTTTATGATGATAACGGTATTTCGATTGATGGTGAAGTCGAAGGCTGGTTTACCGATAATACCACACAGCGTTTTGAGGCTTATGGTTGGCAAGTGATTGGCCCGATTGATGGCCATGACAGCGAAGCCATTCGTGCCGCGATTATCGAGGCTCATCAAGATAGCACTCGCCCTAGTATGATTATTTGCAAAACCGTCATTGGTTGTGGTTCTCCTAACAAGCAAGGCAAAGAAGAATGTCATGGTGCGCCATTGGGAGCAGCTGAAATTGCTGCCACGCGTGAAGCAATGGCTTGGGAGCATGGCGCGTTTGATATTCCTGCTGATATTTACGAAGCATGGGATTGTCGTGTTAAAGGTGAGGTATTAGAAAAAAATTGGCAAGCACAATTTGAGGCGTATCAAAAAGCCCACCCTGAATTAGCACAAGAATTATTACGCCGTTTACAAGGTGAGTTACCCCCAGCGTTTGCTTTGCAAGCCAAAGCCTATATTCAAGAAGTAGCTAACAAAGGCGAAACCATTGCCTCACGCAAAGCCTCCCAAAATGCCTTAAATGCCTTTGGGCCATTATTGCCTGAGTTATTGGGGGGCTCTGCTGACTTGGCAGGCTCTAATCTCACTTTGTGGAAAGGCTGTCACGGTATTCAAGAAAATCCTGCTGGTAATTATGTGTTTTATGGCGTGCGTGAATTTGGCATGAGCGCAATTATGAATGGCATGGCCTTACATGGTGGCTTTATTCCCTATGGCGCAACCTTCTTAATTTTTATGGAATATGCGCGTAACGCAGTGCGTATGAGTGCCTTAATGAAACAGAGGGTGATTTATGTCTTTACCCATGACTCGATTGGTTTAGGTGAAGATGGCCCAACCCACCAACCGATTGAGCAATTAGCCAGCTTGCGCGGCACACCCAATATGTCAGTTTGGCGACCAGCCGATGCCGTAGAGTCTGCCGTGGCATGGTTATCGGCCTTGCAACGCAAAAATGGCCCAACATCCTTAGTATTTTCACGTCAAAACTTGCCACATCTTGAGCGTGATGCCTTGCAATTAGACAATATCAGCAAAGGTGGCTATGTATTAGCCGAAGAACAAGGGGTATTAGAAGCGATTATTATTGCCACAGGCTCCGAGATAGACTTGGCACTCAAAGCCCAAAAAGCCTTAACCGAGCAAGGCAAAGGTGTGCGTGTGGTGTCTATGCCTTCTGTCGATTTGTTTATGGCGCAAGATGCCGCCTATCGTCAAAAGGTGTTGCCTAATGAAGTGCGTGCGCGTGTAGCGGTCGAAGCCTCTCATGCCGATTATTGGTACAAATTTGTTGGCTTAGATGGCAAAGTGATTGGTATGACTACCTTTGGCGAATCCGCTCCCATTAAAGACTTGTACCAACATTTTGGTATTACCGTTGACGCGATTGTAGAAGCGGTTAATACTCTTATTTAAGATGTTAATTGCGATGTTAATCATGGTTGATATGAGTTTTTCTTGTGTCAGCCATGTTGAGGTGAGCGATGAATAGCAGTCAATACCAACAAGACTTTTATGCATGGACACAAGAGCAAGTGCAACTGTTACGCAGTAAACAGTTATCAAAAATTGATATTGAGCATTTGATTGAAGAGATAGAAAGCATGGGCAAAAGTGAAAAGCGCGCACTTAAATCTCGTCTCAGTGTGTTACTTATGCATCTTTTAAAATGGCATTTTCAACCGAGCTTTAGAAGCACCAGTTGGCAAGTTACCTTGCGTACCCAACGTCGTGCCATTAAAGACTTATTGACTGATAATCCTAGTCTCAAGCATTGGCTCATTGAGACCATGCACGATGCCTATGAACAAGCTAAAGATGACGCGTGTTTAGAAACGGGTTTAGATGACAGCACTTTCCCTCAGCAATGCTTGTGGACGATAGAGCAAGTGTTAGATATTCATTATTTGCCTGATTAAATGAAGTAAATACTTATGTTGTCTCAGATGTCCAAGAGCTACAGATGAGTGAATCCCCTTTACGAGTAGCCATCAACGGCTATGGACGCATTGGAAGACACGTTTTACGCGCATGGGTAGAGCGTGGTTGTCCGTCTGACTTGCAATTTGTGGCCATTAACGACTTAGGGCAAGCGCAAGCCCTAATGCACTTAACCCGCTACGACAGTACACATGGCCGATTTAACGGTCATGCCGATTTAATAGAAGGACAGTTGGCCATTAGTCCTCATCATGGCCCACAACGCTATCTTATCCCTTTATACAATCAAGCCAAGCCCGAAACTTTACCGTGGCAAAGCCTTGATGTTGATGTGGTATTAGAGTGTACAGGCCAATTTAGAGCGCGTGCCGAAGCTGCTAGACACCTGCAAGCAGGGGCTAAAAAGGTCATTATTGGTGCAGCCCCGTTTGATGAGGTTGACGCAACCATTGTTTATGGCGTTAATCATCATCAGCTCACCCATGAGCAAAAAATCATCTCCAGTGTCTCGTGTACTACTCATGCCCTTGTGCCGTTAATGCAGATACTAGACGAAGCCTTTGGCATAGAATCAGCCTTGATGACCGAAATTCATGCCGTTACCTCCGACCAAGTCTTGCTTGACCACACCCACCGTGATGTACGGCGTGGTCGTGCTGCGGCACATAATATGATTCCCACTTCATCAAGCAGTATTGGCGCACTCAAGCGTATTTTGCCGCATTTAGCCCATAAAGTAGACGGCTATTCGGTGCGAGTGCCAACGCTCAACGTTGCAGCGATAGATTTAAGTTTTGTTGCCAAACAGCCGATAAGTGTTGCCGCTATCAATGCCCTCTTTAAGCACAAAGCGCAACACGACTATCAGCAAATACTGGCTTATTGTGATGAATGGTTGGTATCGAGCGATTTTAATCATTCGCCATATTCTTTAATTTTTGATGCTACCGAAACCAAAGTGGTGGGGCAGCAAGCCAAAGTCTTGGCGTGGTACGATAACGAATGGGGATACGCCAATCGTTTGTTAGATTTATGTATGGTGTTGGCCAAAATGCGCTAAAATCACCGCCTATTGATATTAAGTTAAGAGGAACAATGATGACCGTCTTAAAAATGGCCGATTTAGATTTAAGCGGCAAGCGTGTGTTAATTCGTGAAGACCTCAATGTGCCTGTCAAAGACGGCAAAATTACCAGCGATGCGCGTATTGTGGCCTCGCTGCCGACCATTCGCTTAGCCCTCGAAAAAGGCGCATCGGTCATGGTTTGCTCGCACTTGGGTCGCCCGACCGAAGGTGAAGCTTCTGCCGAAAACTCTCTCGCCCCTGTTGCTGCTTATTTAAGCAATGCTTTAGGCTGTGATGTGCCTTTGATTACTGACTATGTTGACGGTTACGAGATTGCAGCAGGAGCTGTGGTATTGTTTGAAAATGTCCGCTTTAACAAAGGCGAAAAGAAAAACAATGACGAATTAGCCCAAAAATATGCTGCTTTGTGTGATGTTTTTGTGATGGATGCCTTTGGCACAGCCCATCGCGCCGAAGCATCAACGCATGGTGTGGCCAAATTTGCGCCTGTGGCTTGTGCAGGGCCATTATTAGCCGCCGAGTTAGAAGCCCTTGCCAAAGCCTTAGATAATCCTGCACCACCGATGGTGGCGGTTGTCGCTGGTTCTAAAGTCTCTACTAAATTAGATGTCTTAAAATCGTTGGCCGATGTGTGTGACCAGTTAATTGTCGGTGGCGGTATTGCCAATACCTTTTTGGCAGCCGCAGGTTACAATGTTGGTAAATCGTTATACGAAGCCGAAATGCTAGAGACCGCCAAAGAGATTGCCCGTAGTGTCAGCGTTCCCTTGCCCGAAGATGTGGTGGTGGCCAAAGAATTTGCCCAAAGCGCAACCGCGACCATTAAATCGGTTAAAGAAGTGGCCGATGACGACATGATTTTAGATATTGGCCCCTTAACAGCCGCTAAGTTTGCTAATTTTATTAAATCAGCCAAAACTATTTTATGGAATGGGCCCGTGGGCGTGTTTGAGTTTGACCAATTTGGCGAAGGCACCAAAACCTTGGCACAAGCGATTGCAGGCAGCAAAGGCTTTTCGATTGCAGGCGGTGGCGACACTTTAGCCGCCATTGATAAATATGGCGTTGCGGTGGATATTTCGTATATTTCTACAGGCGGTGGGGCGTTTTTAGAGTTTGTTGAAGGTAAAAAACTCCCTGCCGTTGAAGCATTAGAACAAGCCGCAACACGCGGTTAATTAGATTATTAAAGGAGCAAATAAACATGGCTTTAATCTCGTTACGTCAAATGTTAGACCATGCTGCCGAGTATGGTTATGGTATTCCCGCGTTTAATGTCAATAACTTAGAACAAATGCGCGCCATTATGGAAGCCGCCGATAAAACCAATTCGCCAGTTATTGTACAAGCCTCCGCAGGTGCGCGAAAATATGCAGGCGCGCCTTTTTTACGTCATTTAATCTTGGCGGCTATCGAAGAATTTCCGCATATCCCTGTGGTCATGCACCAAGACCACGGCACCAGCCCAGCCATTTGCCAACGCTCCATTCAACTTGGCTTTAGCTCGGTGATGATGGACGGCTCATTAGCAGAAGACGGCAAAACTCCAACGGATTATGACTATAACGTGCGTGTTACCAAGACAGTGGTTGAAATGGCGCACGCTTGCGGCGTGTCGGTAGAGGGTGAAATTGGCTGTTTAGGCTCTTTAGAAACAGGCATGGCAGGTGAAGAAGATGGCGTAGGCGCAGAAGGCGTACTTGACCACTCGCAATTACTCACAGGCGTTGAAGAAGCGGCCAGTTTTGTGGCTGATACAGGCGTTGATGCCTTAGCGATTGCCATTGGTACTTCCCACGGTGCGTATAAGTTTACTCGTCCACCCACAGGCGATATTTTAGCCATTGACCGCATCAAAGAAATCCATGCCCGTATTCCAAATACTCATTTAGTCATGCATGGTTCTAGCTCGGTGCCACAAGATTGGTTAGCGATTATTAACGAGTTTGGTGGCGATATTAAAGAAACCTACGGTGTGCCTGTGGAACAAATTGTCGAAGCTATTAAACACGGCGTGCGTAAAGTCAATATCGACACCGATTTGCGTTTAGCCTCCACAGGCGCGATTCGTCAATTTATGGCCAAAAATCCTGCCGAATTTGACCCACGCAAATATTTAGCTAAGACTGTTACTGCTATGCGTGATGTGTGTATTGCCCGTTACGAAGCCTTTGGTACCGCAGGTAATGCCAGCAAAATCAACCCCATTTCTTTAGAAAAGATGGTTAGTCGATATTAAGTCAGGACTTACGCATTTTGCCAAAATTAGCGCGTGTTGTGAGCTAAAAATCGTCAAAAACGATTATTTAGCGAGCAAAAAAGCGATAACCGCGTAAGTCCTAAAGTATTAGAGACATATGTATCGACATCTCTTTTTTGTATAGCGATGGTGTTCCCTCTCCTTGTAGGAGAGGGCTAGGGTGAGGTCAAAAATAGCTTAACCTACTTAAATCTAGCTATCGTCAAAACATCACCAGTCCCTATTCATTGTCACAGGTACTTCATGCAAAGTTTGCAGTTCCAAAATCTTAAATGGTTAGCTCTAACGCTTATCATTATCATTGCCGACCAAGTCAGTAAGTTATATTTTAATCAGCACTTACAGTTGGGGCAATCCATCGAATTATTACCGTTCTTAAATTGGACATTGGCCTATAACTACGGTGCTGCATTTAGTTTTTTGCATGATGCAGGCGGTTGGCAGCGTTGGTTTTTTGCAGGGATTGCCTTAGTAGTAAGTACAGGATTGCTCATTTGGTTAGTCAAACTTAAATCAAACGAGCGATTTTTAGCCTTAGCCATTAGCTTGTTATTGGGTGGCGCAATAGGCAATGTCTATGACCGTGTCAGTTATGGCTATGTCATAGATTTTATTCATGTATTTTATCAAACATGGCACTTTCCTATTTTTAATGTCGCAGACTGTGCCATTACCATAGCCGCCATCATGCTAATTATTGACTCTTTGTTTTTAGAGAAAAAACGACAGGTAACTGCAAATGACTGATGATGTAATACAGCGTATTGGTGCCAACAAAGTTGTGACCCTACATTTTGCCGTGTGCCTCGCCAATGGCCAATTATTAGATACCACTCGTGAGCGTGATGCGCCTGTCAGTTTTACCGTCGGTGATGGCAGTTTGTTAGAAGGCTTTGAGCAAGCCATTTTTGGTCTTAAAGCTGGTGACAAACGCTCCGTTTTTATCGAAGCCAAAAAAGGTTTTGGCGAATGGCAAGAAGGCAATGTCCAGCGTTTTGACAAAAACTTATTTAGTGATGCCTTAAGTGTAGGCTTGGTGGTGTCTTTTGCCGATAAAAGTAAAGCCGAATTAGCGGGAGTGGTTAAAGAATTGACCGACACCGAGGTCGTGGTCGATTTTAATCATCCTTTAGCGAGTAAAGACTTGCTTTTTGAAGTAGATATTATTAGTGTTCGCGATGTGAGTGAACAACCATTCACCTTAAAGTAAATGAGGCGACAAAATGGACATCAGTTTGGCCAACCCTAGAGGTTTTTGTGCAGGTGTAGATAGAGCGATTGCCATTGTCAATCGTGCCTTAGAAGTGTTTGGTCGTCCCATTTATGTCCGTCACGAGGTGGTTCACAATAAGTTTGTAGTAGATGACTTGCGTCAACGCGGTGCAGTGTTTGTTGATGAACTGCATCAAGTCCCTAATGATGCGATTGTGATTTTTAGCGCGCATGGTGTCTCTAAGGCAGTACAAGACGAAGCTCAACAACGTGGCCTAAAAGTGTTTGATGCCACCTGTCCCTTAGTCACCAAAGTACATATGGAAGTCACTCGTTATGCGCGTTTAGGCACAGAAGCGATATTGATTGGCCATGCAGGACACCCCGAAGTCGAAGGCACGATGGGGCAGTACGACACCCAATATGGCGGCAAAATCTATTTAGTCGAAAATGAAGACGATGTGGCCAAGCTACAAGTCAGCAAACCCAACGAATTAGCTTTTGTCACTCAAACTACCTTGTCCGTGGACGACACCGCGCGCGTGATTGATGCCTTGCGTGCTAAATTTCCAGCCATACAAGGGCCGCGCAAAGACGATATTTGTTATGCCACCCAAAACCGCCAAGATGCGGTTAAAACCCTTGCTCAGTCTTGTGAGGTGGTGTTAGTTGTTGGTTCGCCAAATTCCTCTAATTCCAATCGTTTGCGTGAGTTGGCCGAACGTATTGGGGCTAAAGCCTATTTAATTGACAACGAAAGCCAATTACAACAAGCATGGTTTGCAGGGGTAACGCGTATCGGTTTAACGGCAGGTGCCTCAGCCCCCGAAGTGTTAATACAACAAGTGGTGACTCGTTTACGAGAGTGGGGCGGTAATTTACCGCAGGAGCTTGATGGTCGTCCTGAAAATGTGGTGTTTTCGATGCCCAAAGAATTACGTATTCCAACAACGACTGTATAACAATAATGTCAATATTGGCAAAAGATAAGACGTAAAATAGCCAAAGTTTATTGACAAAAAATGTCACTTTATGACGCCAATTTTAAGTCTAAAAGTGTAACAAAATATTAAAATTACTATCTTGGTCAAATAAAAAGTGCCGACTGTCGCCCCTTGCTTGAGTCTTTAAAGCAGTGCGTCTAAGGTTAACAACAAGGCGTTATGCCGCCCCAGTTTTAAAGGTATGTCGTATGTATAGTCATCGAGGTTTTACACTTATAGAGCTAATGGTCACCATTTCGGTGGCGGCTATTATTATGGCCATAGCCGTGCCTTCGATGCAAATTTTACGAGCTAATTCTCGTGTCGCAAGTGCCGCCAATGAGTTGGCTACAGACCTCAAAAAAGCGCGTACCGAATCGGTATTAACACGCAGAAATCAAACATTAGCGTCTATTGATTCAAGTATGTCCACAAATACATGGGGTAATAAAGGTTGGCGACTCACGCAAGTTGTTGCAGGTGCAACGCAGGTGATGTTAGAAAATAATCGTGTGCCTGCAGGTATTTTTATTAACGGAACGCCAACAACTATTGTTTTTGTGGCCTCAACAGGTATGGTTCAAACAACAGCAGGAGCAACGGTCAATATGACTTTTAGAGTATGTGATAATCAATCGACCAAAGAAACAGGATACGATGTGCAAATTAACCAATTTGGGCGCGTGTTAACGCTTAAACATAATAGTCCAACAGTGTGTAATACCTAAGGGGATATAAGAATGTCTTATATAAAACTAAAAAAACTGCAACATGGTATTGGTATGCCAGAAGTGATGGTTTCTATGTTGTTGTTGGGTGTTGCTGTTATTGGTTTCGCAGCCTTACAAGTTAGAGCGTTAGACAGCACAAATGATGCTATGTTTAGAACGCAAGCCGCTGCAATTGCCCAAGAAATGGGCGAACGGATGCGTCTTAATCCTCAAGGGGCTGCAACCTATCGTAATAATTGGAGTACAACAGCGGTTGCTGCTAATAAATGTGAAACTGGCAATTGTACGCCAGTGCAAATGGCGCAATACGATATGAGAACAATGACAAATTTAGCGGCTGCCAGTTTACCCAATGGTCAAATAGCAGTTTTGCCCTGCATTAACCGAACCAATTTGTGTGTTTATGTCTCTTGGAATGCGACTAACCCAACCATTGGTACAGCTGCGCCAGCTTGTTCATTGAGTTCTGATGCATATGTGCCCAATGCGGATTGCGTTAAATTGGAGGCTTCAACATGAAAGCACACTCTAATTTAATGCGGCAAACAGGTTTTACACTTATAGAGTTAATGATTTCCTTAACCTTGGGTTTGGTTATCATGTTGGCGGCTGTGCAACTCTTTATTACCAATCAAATGGGTTTTAATTTGCAGCGAGGCATGGGCAATGTTCAAGAAAATGGTCGTTTTGCCTTAGATTATATCAATGTTTCTACTCGTAATTCAGAATATAGCCGCGATGGAACTACTAGTGCATCCGACGCTTCTGGTGTTATTACCGAAGCTGTTGAGTTACCAGGCGTTGCAGCAGCAGCAAATCTAGTCAGTAGCAATAATTTAACCACCTTAGGTGTTGGAAGCAGTGACCAATTGGTGATTCGTCAGTGGATATCTGACAGTATGCCAAATTTTAGAGATTGTGAAGGAAACTCTGTGGCGAGTGGGCGTTTTGTAGTGTCTCGTTATTTTGTGCGAGCCGATACTGCCGCAGGCTCTCCAGCTGCTTTAGCTTGTGATGCGGGCTTTTATGCTGATGGCGCGGCATCGGTAAGTAATTATGGTGATAATGGGGTGGTATTGCTATCAACGATAGACACCTTTCAAATTTTGTTTGGCATTGCCGCAACGCCAACCCCACCTATTGGGCAACGAGTGCCAGTTCGGTATATGACTGTGACGGATTACATGGCCTTACCAGCACCTCGGCCAGTTATTAGTGCTTTGCGTGTGGGGGTTTTGGTTAAATCTAGCGAAAAGACAGGTAATAATTTTGTTGCCCCTACCAATATTCAGGTGTTAGATGTAACGGTGTCGGGCAATGATATTAACGATAAAAGTGTTCATCGTTTGTTTACCAGCACTTTAGCATTACGCAATGCAATGTGAGGCCAACATGACAACAGCATTAACGCAAAAAACAGTACATAGGCGGCAACGCGGTGCAGCACTAATTGCCGTATTGGTTATTTTGGTCATTATTACCATTTTGGGTGTAACAGCGATGCGTATGGGTATTACCAGCCTTGCATTAGCGACCAATAGTCAAGTAGTGCAAGTATTGTTTCAAAGTGCCGATACTGGAACTACCGAAGCAATAAAAACATTTAACCAAGACCCAGACGTTGCTATTAGCAATAAAGGCATATTTGGCAACACTAAATCGGCTTTATGTGTAACGCCTGTTGTAGGGGCAACTTTTACAAATTTTACCCAAGGTACTTGTAACCCTGATAGTTCCGACTCGTACTTAAGTCAGCGCAAAATAACGTTAACCCAGCTTAATTATAGAGTTGATCCTGTGGTTAAAGAGTTAGATGTTGGTTCTAGCAATAAGCAAAAAAGTTTAACTGAGGAAGGATATAGCGATAAAGCAGTAGATGATTATAGTTTAAAGTTATATTCGACCGCAGTGATTCCTAGTTTTGGTTCAGCGAGTACCTCTGATATCAAGACCTGTTTGAGCAAAGAGCCAGATGACTTTGATAGTAATGGTGATTATGACAAAACAGTCGAAACCATCACTGACTGTTTAACCAATGCAGGTAGCGTGTTTACGACACATGCCTCCGAATACAAAATTAAGCGCAATTTCTGAGGTGACAACATGAAAACAAATGCCAAAACACCCAAAAAGTGGCAACCTAAAGCCTTAGCAAGTGCTATTGCGTGTGCCTATTTAACACTAGCTCTTGTACCAGCGTATGCCAGTGATACTGAGATTTATGTCGAAGCAGCTAATCAAACTAGTATTGCACCCAATCTAATGATGATGTTTGACACCTCGGGTAGTATGGCGTGGTGTATGGAAAACGATAATGGTTGCAGTGCACCCAATAGACGTATTGATGTGCTTAAAGATGCCATGAACAAAATTTTGCGTGGTACACCCACAACCAAGCCAGTGCCTGGTTATGTCAAAATGGGTTTGGGACGTTTCCATCCAACTAACGTTAATTATGGTGGTTATATTTCGTATCCCGCGCGTCCATTAGATGCTTTTGTACAAATTAACCCCAATGGTTATATTTTTGCTAGTGGTGCAAGTGGCAAGTCCGATGCCATGCAAGCCAGTAGCTCTGACAATAGCAGTACCGAAGTGCGTATTGGTTTAAATGGCTCTCAAAACTATGTAGGAGGCTTTCAATTTGCCAAAGTGCGCATTCCTAAAGGAGCCTCAATTACCGAGGCTTACTTGCAAGTCGTTGCCAAAAACAATGATTCAGGCAACTCAACATGGGAAATAGCCGCCCAAGCTACAGGTGATGCGGCTGACTATACCAGCAGTGCCATTCAATCACGTACATACGGTGTCCCCTTTGTCTATCAGCCAGAAAATTGGAGTGCGGGTGAGGTACAACAAATTCCAGTGACATCTTTGGTGCAAGAGGTTGTATCTCGAAGTGATTGGTGTGGTGATAACGCATTAGCGTTTAGAATTCGTGATATTGGTTCTACACCAACGACGCGTCGTGCTTATTCTTATGAAGGGGCTGCTACTAACACCGATTTAAGACCTCAGTTAGTGGTCAAATTTACCATTGATCCTAATAAAACTGACAGCTGTATCAAAAATGTGCCCCGCACCAAAATCATATCACTTACGTCTACCAAAGACGACGTTGAGTGGTGGAGTGATTCCAGTGGCTCCTTGGATCACAATAATACTACCTTAAACTTTAATCTTATTAGTACCAAGGGTTCAAAACCCAAAAATGTCAGTGGTATTTATTATCGTGATTTGCCTATTAAGCAAGGGTCACCTATTACCAGTGCCTATTTAGTTGGGCAATCAAGTGGTAATTACTCCAATGTGAAACAAGTGCTAATTCAAGGTATTAAAACTACTAACTTGGATCCGTTCTGTCCTTCGGGCTGTATCAGTACTTCTGCAGCCAATGATTTGCCAACCACATCTGCCAGTGTCTTGTGGACACCTGATAATGGAACTCTAAGTAAAAATAAAGATGAATACGTAGATGTACAGCCCTTGGTACAAGAAATTGTTAATCAAACAGGTTGGACAGAAGGCCAAGCGATGGCTTTTACCATGGTCAACAATACCAAATCTAATCAGAGCGGGCCTAATTTTAGATCACGTAATGGTTCTGCCACCACCCATGTGCGTTTGGTACTAAATTGGATTGACCCTGTTGTCACTAATTTGTCGGTACTTGAGACTGTGCGAGATCAGCTTGAAGCAGCAGTATATGATTTAAATGCTAAAGGCGGTACACCTTTGGGTGCGGCTTATGCCGAGGCATCTCGTTATTTATATGGTATTTCACCTTATAATGTTGGAACAGGCTTTTATGATGAAAGAACTGTAACTACAACTACCCCAACCAAATATATTTCACCTATCCCAGCTGCAGATGAGTGCTCAGCTAATTATGTTTTCTTGTTAACTGACGGTGACCCTAACAATGAGTCTAGCGTCAAACAAAACACTCAAGGTGTCATGAACAAAACCTGTTCAGGCAGTGGTACTGCTGCCAACTGGGACTGTATGCTTAAGCTGGCAAGCTATAATGTTGATAATAAAACCAATACTGCTACACCCCAACCCAAAAAACGCATTCGTACCAATACCGTTATTTTGGGACCTTTGGATGGTAGTTCCGTTGACAACATGAAAGCAGTCGCTGCCGCAGGTCAAGGCAAGTTTTATAAAGCAGATACCATTGATGATTTGATTAAAGCGATTTCGCAAACGGTTGATGATGCCATTGAGCTCAGCGGTACAATTACAGCTGCAGGTGTGGCAGTTAACCAACTTAACCGTTTAACGCATTTAGACCAATTGTATTACTCGGTGTTTGAGCCACGTCCCAAATCTTATCGTTGGGATGGTAACTTAAAACGCTATAAATTAGGGGCTAATGCCAGTGCTATCTTAGATGTTAATAATTTAGATGCAATTGACTCATCAACAGGTTTCTTTAAGGCAGATGCACAAAGTTTTTGGAGTACTGTTAAAGATGGCAAGTCGGCGGTATTAGGTGGGGCAGCAAATGTGTTGCCTAGTCCTGATGACCGCAAAATGTACACTTATATGGGGTCGTTAGCGGCTAAAAATGTTTCGCTAACTGCCATTGATTTAAGCAATAGTAGTTTTAATACCGCTGCCAAAGCGGCAACAGGTGTCTCTGACAATAATGTTTATACCAATCTGATGAATTGGTATAAAGGTTACGAGATTGCTAGTTTGTATGATGGTTTAGAAACACCAACTACCGAACGTAAACAGTTAGGTGCTGCTTTACACTCCGAGCCTGTATTGGTCAACTACGGTTATAGCGGTGATTTAAGTCAAGCTGATAATCCTGACAATCAAAAGAACTATGTCTTTTTTAGTACCCTTGAGGGTACATTGCACGCCATAGAGGCTAAAACAGGCAAAGAAAAGTTTAGTTTTATACCTGGTGAAAAGTTAGCTACCCTTAAAGACCGTTTTGATAATCCTGTCTCAGTAAATCCAGAGTTTGGTATGGATTTAACATGGACGGTATTTCGTAAAGATGGTGACTCCTCTGGACAAATTACCA
The DNA here is from genome assembly GCA_024234595.1 of Moraxellaceae bacterium. Lineage (GTDB taxonomy): Bacteria > Pseudomonadota > Gammaproteobacteria > Pseudomonadales > Moraxellaceae > Agitococcus. The sequence continues at coordinate 17,229 of JACKNZ010000008.1, forward strand.
ATTCTGATCAGATATATATCTATGGTGGGATGCGAATGGGAGGCAGTAATTACTATGCCCTTAATGTGACTAATTTAGACTCTCCTAGCTTATTGTTTGCGCTACAAGGTGGTACAGGTAAATTTAAAAGCATGGGACAAACATGGTCGCAACCAATATTAGGTGTAGTTAAAGTTGGTGGTGTTAAAAAGACGGTGATTGTGTTTGGTGGTGGTTATGATCCGCGTCACGAAACCGCCAATGAGCTTTTTACAGGTAATGACAAAGGCAATCAACTCTATATCGTGGATGCCTTTACGGGTGAAGTATTATGGTTTGCCAGTGGCAATACAGGTGATTCACCTGATACTTATGTGCCTGATATGAAGTTTAGTGTCCCTACCTCCCCCGAAATGATTGATATGGATGGTGATGGTGTAGCTGATGCTATCTATTTTGGTGATTTAGGCGGTCAAGTATTTAGAGTGGATTTAAATTCTAAAGCAACGTCAAGTGCTGGTTTAGCAAAACGTGTGCGTTTGTTGGCCAAAGTTGGTCAAACCGAAAGTGCGACTACCGCGAATCAACGTCGTTTTTATGAACCGCCTGCCGTAGCAGCATTTAAGGACACGTCGGGTAATCGTTTTGTCACAGTTGCCATTGGTTCAGGTTACAGAAGTCGTCCCTTAAACGTGGTGACTAATGAGCGTTACTTTGTGCTGTTTGATAAAGATGTGACACGTCCAGATATTTTGACGGCAAATGATAGTAGCTTGCAAGCAGTTATTACTACGCCCGATATGTCCGAGTTGGATATGGACTCTGCAGCAGTAAAAACTAATGGCGTGGATGTAAGCAATAAAAAAGGTTGGTATGTTAATTTTCCGCAATCGGGTGAAAAAAGTATGTCACCTGGTTTGATTTTTAAATCACAACTATTGTTTACTACTTATTCTCCAACCTTAAGTGGCGCAAGTAATTGTAGTCCTGTGACTGGCCAAACCAATTTGTACAAGTTTTGTATGCCTTATGGCAAATTATGTGCGGGTGACAGCAGTTATACAACCTCTAATATCACTTTAGGTTTGGCAGGTAAGCCACAGTTGCTGATTACACAAGATCCAACAACTGGAGACTATACTGTTAATCCAATCGTTGGTACTAAAATTGTACAACCTTTAAACGCAGGGCCTGGTACACCGTATATGGAGTCCACCAAAAAATGGCGTGAAAAAACCATCAATGAATAGTTAAAACTGCAATAAACTCACTGTGTTAACAGTGAGTTTATTTGTTTAATTAAAGGAGAGAAAAATGCCAAAAAGTATGCGTGGTTTTACGTTAATGGAAATTATGATTGCGGTTGCTATCATTGGTATTTTGGCGGCAATTGCTATTCCCCAATATCAGCAGTACGCAGTACGTAATAATAGAACCGCAGTGCAAGCTGAGTTAATGCAGATAGCGGCAGCAGCTGAACGCTATCGTGCTCAACAAATGACCTATGCAGGCTCAACAATTGCATTGTTATATGGCGGTTCGGTATATCCTAAAACAGGCACTGGACTATACACTTTAACCTTTACACCAGCAGCTAATGGTTTGTCGTGGGTGGCAACAGCCGTCCCCAAAACAGGAGGTTTGCAAGCCAAAACTAATGATGGTGCTTTGGCGATTGATAATACAGGCCGTCGTTGTTGGAAAAAAGGCTCCTCAAGCTGTGATTTAGCTGATGCATCACAAGCTTGGCAATAATCTGTTAGTTAGGGCAAGTAATGATATTGCCATTAATGTCTTCATAAATACCGTCATTGTTTTTGTCGGGTGATAGTCGGGCACGGCCTCCGCGGCTGACTATCACTTGTCTGCTGTAAAGTGGGTCTTTGTTAAATTCGCAATAAGTAAACGTTCCATTACTGGCAGATGTCAGTCCTGTACTTTCAAAAACCAATCGTTGACCTCCAAATCCTTTCCATTGTAGGGTGGTTTTAGTGTTTAAAGGGGTGTAACGAATAATTTGATCATTGTTATCAATGATGCCATTCCGATTAGCATCTTCAAAAAACAACGCGCCTATAGCCCATTGATTGTCACAATTTAGTCCATTGCTTGAACCACATAAGGTAAAAGGTCTGCGCCCCGTAATAGCATAAGCACGACTGGCATGGACAATATGTATCAGTTCGCTAGTGACACGTTTGGCATTTTGTGTTTTTAACCAAGCACTCAAATTTGCATGAGCAAAAAGCGTTATAATACATAAAATAGTGATAGTAATAAGTGCTTCTATCAGAGTGAAGCCGTGAGTTTTCGGCATGTAGTATCTTCCTAATTGATAAAACCCCAATCGCAATTAAAGAGGCGAGATGGGCAGTCCATTTAATGTGCATATTCTAACAATATTTTTAGGTGAGTCAAGTCATGAAGGTGGTGGTAATAGGGGCAGGTATTATTGGATTATTGACGGCATATAAGTTAGCCAAATTAGGTCACCAAGTTGTTATTTTAGAAAAGCACAGCCAGTCCCAAGAGTCATCATGGGCGGGTGGTGGTATTGTTTCGCCGATGTATCCGTGGCGTTATGCTCCTGCTGTCAGTGCTTTAGCTACATTAGCACAAGCTGAATACCCCATTTTGGCACAAGAGCTATTAGCATTAACAAATATAAATATTGAATTAAATCAGTGTGGTATGTTGATGCTTGATACCGAGGATAAACGTGATGCCATTGTTTGGGCGCAACATTATCAACAACAATTGGATTGTTTAGATAAAAATGCTATTAAGCAATTAGCTCCTTTGTTAGGCGAGTTTAACAATGCGGTATTGTTGCCTCAGGTTGCCAATGTCCGTAATCCTCGTTTATTACAAGCATTAGTTAACGCAGTTAATCTTTTAGGTGTGCAACATATCACTCAAGCTGAAGTATGTCAGTGGCATCATCAACAAGGACAGTTATTCGCTGTTACTACAACGACAGGGCAACGCTACGAGGCAGAGTGTTTTGTGGTGGCAACAGGTGCATGGAGTGGGCAATTATTAAAAACATTACAAGTAGATATTCCAATAAAACCAATGAAAGGGCAAATGTTGTTGTATAAATTAGCGCAACAACGGTTGTCGCATATTGTATTGCATCAAGGGCATTATCTAATTCCGCGTCAAGATGGTCATATTTTATGTGGTTCTACTTTAGAAGATACAGGTTTTGACAAACACACCACTAGCCAAGCCTTAGAGATATTAGCGCAGTCTGCACAAGGTATTATGCCGTTATTGGCACAACATCAACCCATTAAGCAATGGGCAGGGTTGAGACCAGCTTCGCCTAATGGTATTCCGTTTATTGGCAAACTACCACACTTTGAGAATGTTTGGCTTAATGCAGGTCAGTTTAGAAATGGCTTGGTATTAGCACCTGCATCGGCTCAGTTGTTAGTAGATTTGATGCAGGGCAACAAAACGCAAGTCGATGAAAGTCCATATCAAATTATTTAATTTTCGCTGTCATCATCACTGCTATCATCATCTAAACCAAGTTTTTTGAGGCGATAACGTAATGATCTAAACGTCATGCCCAGTTTTTTGGCGGCAGCGGTGCGGTTCCAGCGAGTTTCATCTAAAGCTTTAACAATCAGATTTTTTTCGATACCTAATAAATAGTCTTCTAAAGATTCACTGGCACTAGGCTCACTATCAGGAACAGCGTTGCTTGGTAGTGGTGTGGTGGTTTTAGAGCTTTGATGTGCGGGCAGTTGTAAATGCTCAGGTAAAATTTCGTGGCCTTCACACAAGGTTAAAGCGCGTTCCAAAATATTTTGCAATTCGCGCACGTTACCAAAAAAAGGATAATGTTTGAGTGCTTGACGGGCAGCGGTGCTTAGTTTGGGTTTTTCGATGCCCCAATCCTGACTTAAGCGTTGCAAAAAAGTATTGGCTAATAAGTCAATATCATCGCCACGCTCACGTAGGGCAGGAATACGTGCTTGAATAACGTTGATGCGATAAAACAAATCTTGCCTAAAACGATTGGCAGCCACTTCGGCAGCTAAGTCTTTGTGTGTCGCACTTAACAAGCGAATATTGACGGGAATTTCTTTAGCGTGACCAATCGGACGAATGGTTTTTTCTTGAATAGCCCGCAGCAATTTAACTTGCATAGTCAACGGTAAATCGGCAACTTCGTCTAAAAATAAAGTGCCTTCGTTGGCAGCCTGAAACAAGCCAATTTTGTCTTCGGTGGCACCTGTAAAACTGCCTTTTTTGTGGCCAAAAAATTCGCTTTCCATGAGTTCAGAGGGAATAGCTCCGCAGTTCACAGGAATAAAAGGTTTGTCAGCACGAGGACTTAAATCGTGAATTAAGCGTGCCACCACTTCTTTACCTGTGCCAGACTCACCACTAATGTACACAGGTGCTTGACTGCGTGCCAGTTTGCGAATGGTTTCTTTCAGAGCCAACATCACAGATGATTGGCCTAACAAACGCTGTTCGTACTCATCTTGAGGGGTATGTTGCCCCGATAGTTGAATGGCATTGCGTACTAAATCGCGTAAACGACTCAATTCGACAGGTTTTGATACAAAGTCAAATGCACCTGCTTTGAGCGCAGTAACTGCCATTTCGGTGCTGCCATAGGCTGTAATTACAGCAACAGGCGTTTGAGGGTAGTGTTTTTGGATATGCTGCACAATATCAAGGCCACTACCATCGGGCAAATGCATATCGGTTAAACATAACTGAAAACTATCTTTTTTGAGCAGGGCGAGTGCGCTACTGACATCATCGGCTGTTTTACATTCGATGTTCATGCGTTCTAAAGTGATGGCCAATAATTCGCTAATATCGGGTTCGTCATCAATAATAAGAGCTTTTGTTGTCATTGTTAAATCAACCGATTAGGATGAGAAAAAGTAATTCTAAAACAAGCCCCTTCGGGCTGAGGAATATAATCTAAATGTGCTTGATTAGCTTCGCATAACTCACGCGCCAAGTACAAACCCAAACCTGTCCCATTTTTTTCGGTGGTAAAAAATGGCTCAAATAAATTCTTTTCATTTTCTGGCGTGACACCAGGCCCTAAGTCATAAATTTCTAAATAAGGTAATTGATTGAGGTTGTTGATATCAGCAATCATCTCAATGGTATTATGACTGTTTTTGGCACTGTACCTAAAGGCATTATTTACCATATTATAAACCACCTGATAAAGTTGGTCGGTATCAAAACGAATTAATACCTCGGCATCGGTATGAAAAATGATTTGTTTTTCTTGAGCACTGGTATGCGTAAATTCGTCAATAAAATTATCGAGCCATTCTTTTAGGTTAATCAGTTGTGGTGTTGATTTTTGCCGTCTAGAAAGCTGTAAAATGGTTTCTATAATGGTATTCACACGGTGGCAATGTTGCTCAATAATCGTCAATAATCGTTTATCTGCGCCTTTTATGTCCTCAGATTCACTTAATAATTGTGCTGCATGACTAATTGCGCCTAAAGGATTACGAATTTCGTGGGCAATATTAGCCGTTAGTCGTCCCAACGAAGCCAGTTTTAATTGCTGTGCTTTTTGGGTCATTTGAGCCGTATTTTCTAAAAAAATCAAGGTGTTGTTGGCGTAAGAGGATTCCAACTTCATATAAGAAACATTAACTTCGGGAAAAGCAGGCTGGCTTTTAAAAATTAAAGGTTTAAGCATCAGATTTTGTTGCCAAGCCAAGAGTCCTGCATCTAATATCGGGTTCAAGCTTTTTAGATTACATCCGACAAGCACATTGTTCAGGCCTAATAATTGTTTGGCGGCGGTATTTAATAGTAATAAGTGCCGTTGCTGATTAACAACTAACACTCCAGTGTGCATTCGATTGATAATTTGCTCATTGAGCTTTTGGAGATTTTCTACTTCTAAAGATTTGTGTAGTGCTAGGGCTTCTACTTGTCTAAAGCGATGGCTAATCAGTTGACTAAAACCAGCCACTGCAAAAAAACTTAATCCTAAAATAGACGCTTGGCCTAAGTTTTCGGCACTCACGCGTTCAAAGTTAGTTAAAATAAAATAGAATTGCTCATACAACACTGCTAATGCCGCAACGGCTGCAATTAAGGGGCCTCGTTTGCCAGGTAATAATATATTGCCAGCCGCGACCATGACCAAATACAACATACTGAGTTGAATAGTTGGCCCACCATTGGCATGCATCATAAAAGTAATAGCGACAATATCAAAAATAATAAAAATGAAGGCTTGCAGACGGGGTTCAGAGCGCAGTTTAGTGCTTAAAATTAGTCCTAATGCAGCGACAAATAAATAAATAATACTTGTCGTTAAAAATAAAAGTGTATTAGATGCACCAATTAGCGGATTGTTTGGGTTGATACTAAACAAGCTGACTAACAAAAAAGCCAACACTACTCGATAGGCGGCATAAATACGCAATAATCGCCAATCATCATGGCTTTCGACAAAGTCTATAGGTGTTTGTTGCATTATGGTTTACGTTGTAAATAATTGTTTTTATGGGTTTCACCACAAAAATATAAACCTTCAAACAATATCGCTTCATGTTGTGGAATATGCACCCCACATTCTGCACATTGATGCATTAAGGGAGCTGGGGGTTGTTGGGGGGGCTGTTGTTGAGCAAGGGTTCGCCTGATAAAAGAGTAAATAAACCAAACAATACCTGCTAAAATCAGCAGCCGTAAGATAGTTCCCATGTCTGTATCCCTAATTCATTGTGATGAAATCGTGTGTCCGCATCGCATGAGCCTTTATTTGCTAACAGAGACTTTTTATGACTTTACGCATTGCTCTAGCTCAACAAAACTTTTTAGTGGGCGATATTGTCAAAAACACTGCAAAAGTACGTCATTTGACACAGCAAGCGCAAGCCCAAGATTGCGATATGATAGCGTTTCCTGAGTTGTGTTTAACAGGTTATCCACCCGAAGACCTATTGTTAAGAGCCAGTTTAGGTCAGCGTATTGAGGCGGCCTTAAAAAGTCTAACAGATATTCGCGATATTGTGATGGTATTGGGTTATCCCAAGCGCATCAATGGTCAGTTATATAATGTTGCAGGTGTTTGGTTGAATGGTCAATGTTTGGCCGAATATGCCAAACAAAAATTACCGAATTATCAAGTGTTTGACGAAAGACGTTATTTCGAGCATGGCACGCAAACGGTCGTGTTTGATTATAAGCAACACAAAATAGCCTTAAATATTTGTGAAGATATTTGGCATTTGGAACCAGTCGCACAGGCAAAAGCACAACAGGCAGATTTATTGTTGTGTATCAATGCCTCACCGTTTCATCTTAATAAACAAGCACAGCGCATTGACCTGTTGCAACAACAGGCTAAAGAAAATCAATTGTCGATAGCCTATGTCAATTTAGTGGGTGGGCAGGATGAGTTAGTGTTTGATGGTGGCTCGCTTGCTGTAAATCACACAGGTGAAATTGCGGTGGAAGCAGAATTATTTGTTGAGCAATTAGTTATCATTGAGCATCACCAACAACAGTTTAAGATGCAAACACGGCCATCGGTAATGAGTGAAGAAGCAGCGGCTTATCAGGCACTGGTGTTAGGTGTACGCGATTATGTCACTAAAAGCGGTTTTAAAGGCGTAGTCTTGGGGTTGTCAGGTGGCATCGATTCGGCATTAGTGTTAGCAATAGCGGTAGATGCCTTGGGCGCAAACAATGTCAATGCGGTGATGATGCCCTATCATTACACATCACAAATGAGTCTTGAAGATGCCGCACAAGAAGCCAAGACTCTAGGCGTAAATTACTCCATTATTGAGATTGCGCCAGTTGTTGAGTCTTTTACACAGTTGTTAGCACCAGCATTTGATGGCTTAGCCAAAGATAAAACCGAAGAAAATCTACAAGCACGCTCACGCGGCGTGTTGTTAATGGCTTTATCTAACAAAAATGGTTGGTTAGTGCTGACCACAGGCAATAAGTCAGAAATGGCGGTCGGTTATGCGACTTTGTATGGCGATATGGCAGGTGGTTTTGATGTGCTAAAAGATGTGCCTAAAACCTTGGTGTTTAGATTAGCTGAATACAAAAATCGTATTGCAGGACAAGTGGTAATTCCTCAACGTGTGATTGATAGACCGCCATCAGCCGAATTAGCTCCAGACCAAAAAGATGAAGACAGTTTACCGCCATATTCAATACTAGACGCAATTTTAGCCTTGTATATTGAACATGACCAAAGTGCCGAAGCCATTATTGCTCAAGGTTTTGAGCGTGATGTGGTGTATAAAGTGTTAAAAATGGTCGATTTTAATGAATACAAACGCCGCCAAGCCGCGATTGGCACACGCATTACCCAACGAGGTTTTGGGCGAGATAGGCGTTATCCCTTAGTCAATGGTTGGCATATTGGCGATTAGTCTTGCGAAAACCAGCCTAATACCCCGCGTTTTTGGCGGGGGTCAACAGGCACTCTAATAACCACTGTGGCCGACAGTTGGTCGTGCCATGCTAAGCCGCGGCCTTTAATAGAAGCCCACCAGTAATTAGCCATAAAACCAAAAATAAAACTGAGGCTAAATAGCCCCGCGCCATATCCTAATAAACTGGTGGCTAAAGCACAAAAAGTTGGAAACACTAAAGCAGCTGCGCAACGTCCAGCACTATCGCCCCATGATAACAAAGTGCCATCGGCTTTTAGTACCTTGAGTCGCCATGTTTGCATACCCAGCGTTTGGCCTGTTTTGCGCCAAAAATAGCCATAAAACAACCAAGTCGTGATTGTCATGGCAGGAAACAATACCAGAGACCGAAAGTTTGAAGATAAAACCATGGTTTTGTTTTGTGCTGCAATATCGTGTGGTGTTGCAATGACAATTAAAATGGTCGCTACAATCGCATTTAAGGCCACAATCAATAAACCATCATAAATCACTGCCGCCAAACGTACACCAACACCTGCCAATTGTGGTGGTGAGTTAGTCTCTGTTGAGGCTTTGCTTTGCTCGATAGTCACTTTGCTTTTTTGAGACATACAATAGGATTCTTTGCTGACAAGTGGGGATATGCGCTTGAATGGGGTTATTTGCGTTGATTTTGGATTGATGCTATGTTGTTTTTAGCAGCAAATTATATCTTCGCACCGTTAAGCTTCAGAATTATAAAATTATTTATTGTGCTTTAGTATAGGACTTACGCGGTTATCGCTTTTTTGCTCACATTTAAACTGGTTTCAACGGTTTTATGTTCACAAAACGCGCTAATTTCGGTGAAATGCGTAAGTCCTGAGTAGCATTTTAGCGTAAAGCTTGATGCAAGGTTTTTAATATTCTAAAAATTGAGGAAAAGAAAATGCCGTTACGTACCCTGTTGTTTGTGATTATTGTGGCCTTAATTGCCACTTTTACGGCTTTAAATTGGTCAGCATTTGCCGCCAATACCGTCATTTCTTTAGGTTTTGCCTCTGTTCAAGCACCACTAGGCTTAATTATGTTAGGCATTGTGGTGGTGATGACGGTGTTGTTTTTGTTCTTTATTGCCTATTTTCAAACATCTGTGTTGTTAGAAGCTCGTCGTCATGCCAAAGAATTACATGAACATCGTGCCTTGGCCGACCAAGCAGAAGCATCGCGTTTTACAGAGTTACGCCAATTTTTAAGTGAAGAGTTGGCAGCGATGAATCAACACACTATTCAAAGTCAAGCGGTTATCCTAGGCAAAATCAGTGAACTAGAGCAACAAGTGTTACATACTGCCAAAACAACCGAAAATAGTATTGTCGCTTATGTTGCAGAGTTAGATGAACGTGTTAGCCGTAGTAATCATACTGTGCAGCCTTAAAAAACGTGCCAAAAAAATAGGCTTCTGCTATAATCCCCGCCCCCTTGTTGTGCTTAGCTCTAACGAAGAGACTGTTAGGGTAAGCCAAAAGAATGGTCAGCGTTCGTTCCTGCTCGATGATAAATCAGGACTTACGCATTTCTCCGAAATTAGCGCGTTTTGTGAACATAAAACCCGTTAAAAACGGTTGAAATGTGAGCAAATAAGCGATAACCGCGTAAGTCCTAAAATGTCATTTACGCAGGGGGGCGAGCAATTTTTTAAGCCACTCTTTGAGATAGCGATTATGAAAGCCGATATTCATCCAAAATACGAAGAAGTTACTGCAACTTGCTCTTGTGGTAATGTGATTGTCACTCGTTCAACCTTGTGCAAAAACATTCACCTTGACGTGTGTGGCAATTGCCATCCGTTCTACACTGGTCAACAAAAAGTGGTTGATACAGGTGGCCGTATTGATAAATTTAAGCAACGTTTTGGTGGCCGCAGCTTCGCTAAAAAATAAGCTTGAGTTATTAAAAAAGGCGAGTATTAACTCGCCTTTTTTATTGCTTAAAACAAATCCTCGGTAGCTGCTTGAGCAGGTGTGGAATTAGTCTTGGCTTTTTCTTCAGTCTGGGGGGGAGTGATAGTATCAGGGTCGGCAAAATCAGCGTGTACATCATCACTTGGTGTACTGCTGTTAGTTGTCGCATTGCTAGAGCTATTATTGCTGTCCGATTTTCGACCATCAATCCATTGCTCCTCAACATCGGCAAGAGCGTAATTCATAAAAGATGTCCACAAAGGTAGCGCAGCATAACCACCGTATTCGAGTCTGCCTAAAGAGGAAGGTTTATCAAAGCCTACCCAACTTACCGCCACTAATTTAGGATGAAAGCCTGCAAACCACGCATCTTTGGCTTCATTAGTCGTGCCCGTTTTACCCGCAATATCATTACGTCCCAATTTAAGCGCACTACGCGCTGTGCCATGTAAAATCACATCGCGTAAAATGTTAGCCATTTGTTTGGAGGACTTTTCACTCATAATGCGTTTGGCGATTGGATAGTCGGGAATATAGCTAGTGGGTGGCAGTAGTGGGTCTGCTTCAGGTTTGGCTTCCAATACCGAAATATCGTTTCCTTGACCAATAATTTCGCTGGGTGGGGCATCTGGTGCAGCAATCATTTCGTTGGCAAGAGCAGGGTCGTCACAGGGTTGACAGACACGTTCTGGATTGGCCTGAAATAAGACTTTACCCGTGGCGTCTTCTACTCGCTCAATAAAATAGGGATTAACGCGATAGCCGCCATTGGCAAATGCGGCATAAGCAGTGGCCATTTGTAGGGGAATAACTTGCGCTGTGCCTAATGCAAGTGTCAAATTATTGGGTAAATTATCTTTAATGAAACCAAAGCGTGTTAAATAGCTTTGAGCATGGTTTAAGCTAACCGCTTGTAATAACCTGATTGACACTAAATTACGGGATAAGTACAAGGCGCGTCTCAAAGTAATTGGCCCCATAAAACGACCATCGGAGTTGGTAGGACTCCAATTACCAATAGTCATTGGTGAGTCGCTGATAATGCTGTCAGGTTTAAAGCCTTTTTCTAGTGCAAGCGCATAAATAAAGGGTTTAAGCGTTGAGCCAGCTTGTCGCCAGCCTTGAATGGCATGATTAAATTGGCTGACATTAAAATCAAAACCGCCTGCTAAGGCTTCAATTGCGCCAGTCTCTGGATTCAGCGCAAGCAATTCACCTTGCACTTTGGGGATTTGACGTAAAATCCAAATACCCCCAGCCTTTTTAATACGAATAATATCGCCTATGCTTACAATTTGGCTGGCTTTAGACGGGGATGCCCCCACGCTATTAACGGATTTATAACGTCTTGCCCAACTGAGGCCAGCCCAAGGAATGGTCACGGTCTTGCCATCACGCATCAATGCTTCGATTGAGTTATGATTGATTTTGGTGACTTCGGCAGGTGATAGTCCACCAATCACATCAAAATGGTTTAAGGGGGTGTCTTGGCTATTTGCTTCAGCTCCGCGCCAACCATGACGTAAATCATATGCTAATAAACCAGTTATAACCGAGTCCACGGCAGCATTTTGAATATCGGAGCGAATGGTGGTATAAACTTTGTAGCCCATTCCCAAGACATTGTCGCCAAAACGAGAGGTCAGTGTGGCACGCACCATTTCTGCCAAATAGGGAGCTTTAACATCTTCCACCACACTACGATATTGAATACCAGTGCCTTCGGCAATCGACTGCTGATATTCTTCCTTTTTAATGTAGCCCAATGTTAACATTCTACCCAAAATCCAGTTGCGTCTGGCCAAGGCTCGTGTAGGATTAACCACAGGATTATATTTAGAAGGAGCTTTGGGTAAACCAGCAATCATCGCAATTTCTGCTAAAGATAGTTGATTAACATTTTTACTGTAGTAAACTTCCGCAGCAGCACCGATACCATAAGCACGTTGCCCTAAATAGATTTTGTTGACGTATAACTCAAATATTTCTTCTTTAGATAGCGCGTCCTCTATGTTTTGTGCTAGTAGGATTTCAGTAAGTTTGCGGCTAAATGTGCGTTGATGAGTTAAAAAATAGTTTTTGGCCACTTGCATGGTAATGGTAGAGCCGCCCGATTGGATAGAACCTGTTTCGGCAAGCCCCACAAATGCCCGTGCTAAGCCTTTAAAGCTAATGCCTTCGTGGTTAAAAAAGTTATCATCTTCGGCCGCCAAAAAAGCGTGAACTAGACGAGGGGGAATTTCATGGTAGTGGAGGGGGCGACTATGCTTTTCGCCAAACTCACTAATCAATTTTCCATCTATACTGTAGATTTGTAGCGGTGTTTCGAGTTTAATTTCGCGGAGCTGTTCAACATTTGGCAATTGTGGCGTAAGGTATAAATAGACACCGCTGCCAAGTATTGATACGCTAAGCAAACCTAAAATGCCAAATGCAACCAAAGGATGAAGTCGGGCTAATAAAGACGTAATTTTATTCATTGGAAACCATGGTATATAACAAAATAGGTGATAGTCGCTAATAATAGTTGATTATAACTGCAATAATCACTTGTGCGGTACTTGCAGTCGTGATAAGACTAGCATTTAATGTTAATTGGTATGAATGTGGTATAACTCTGCATTCTAATTACAAAAATAAAAGGGAACAAATGACGTGCTGCCCTTTCTAGGTAAAAAAAATACAAGCCTGATAGGCTTAGATATTAGCTCCACTTCGGTGAAACTCTTGGAACTTAGTTTGCAAGGGGATCGTTATCGTGTCGAGAGCTATGGGGTCGAACCACTGCCACAAAATGCAGTGGTCGAAAAAACTATTGCCGATGTTGAAGGTGTTGGAGAAGCAATTACACGATTGCTTGCTCGCGCTAAGCCACGGAGCAAAAATGCAGCGGTCGCTGTATCTGGTTCTGCGGTCATCACCAAGACCATCGAAATGGATGCGGATATGTCTGATGATGAGCGTGAATCCCAAATCCGCTTAGAAGCTGACCAATATATTCCCTATCCGCTTGAAGAAATTAGTCTCGATTTTGAGGTAATAGGTCCATCGGCAACTAATCCTGAACGAGTCAGTGTGTTGTTAGCGGCTTCGCGTACCGAAAATATTGAGTTGCGTACCGATGCGGTGACTATAGCAGGTTTGACAGCTAAAGTAGTTGATGTTGAAGCCTATGCTATGGAACGTGCGTTTGACTTGTTGGTAGATAGTTTGCCTTGTGGTCGAGAGGGAACTGTTGCGGTGATTGATATTGGCGCAACCATGACTACTCTAAATGTGGTTAATGACGGTAAAATCATCTATACCCGTGAGCAGCTTTTTGGTGGCAAGCAGTTGACTGAGGAAATCCAGCGGCGATATGGCTTGTCTTTTGAAGAAGCAGGTAAGCTAAAAAAAGAAGGTGGTTTGCCTGACGATTATGAGTCTGAGGTATTGCAGCCTTTCAAAGAAGCTGTTGTGCAACAGGTGACACGCTCCTTGCAATTTTTCTTTTCATCTAGTCAGTATAACGATGTGGATCATATTTTATTGGCTGGTGGTACAGCGTCTATTTTGGGTTTGGCTCAGACAGTTCAAGAAAAGTTGGGTACAGCGGTTGCTGTGGCTAATCCTTTTGTGCATATGTCGTTTGCGCCACAAATTAACGCGGCCGCAATTAGCAACGACGCCCCTGCACTGATGATAGCGTGCGGTCTTGCATTAAGGAGCTTTGACTGATGGCTAAAATTAACCTGTTGCCATGGCGACAAGAACTCAAAAAACAACGTCAACAAGAGTTTATAGCTATCAATGCCGCAGTTGCTTTGTCAGCTGCTGCAATTATTATGTTCTTTCATATTGTGTTTAGCAGTCAATTAAGTGAGCAAGAAGAACGAAAAGCCTATATTCAGTCAGAAATAGCGACGTTGGATGGGCAAATTAAACAAATTGATGAATTGCAAACACGCAAGGATGAGCTGTTAGCGCGTATGAAGGTGATTCAAGATTTGCAAGGTCGTCGTCCAGTGATTGTGCGTGTCTTTGATGAGTTAGCTCGTGCTGTGCCTAATAAAGTTTATTTGATATCCGTGGTGCGTAAAGAAGATATTTTTACGATTGAGGGTTATGCCGAAAGTAACACACAGGTATCTACTTTTTTGCGTAACTTGAATGCCTCTGTTTGGTTTAAGAATCCTGTGTTATCTAAAGTAGAGGCATCAGATGAGCAAGCTAAGAAAAATGACAAAAAAGCTATTGCTGATAAGAAAAACAATCGTTTTGCTCTCACGGTTGCTTTAGAAGCACCTGAGCCTGTCAAAGAAGACGAAACGGGCGTTAAAAAAACCAATAAGGAGGCAAGCAAATGAAGCTTAAAGCCACTAAAGGTGATGACGTTCAAGAAGGCAAAAAGTTTGATCTTCAGGAGTTCATGAACACACTGAACACTTTGGATCCGCAAAATATTGGTTCTTGGCCGCTTGCCGCAAAAGTGATGGTCTATGTGATCGTGTTTATCGTGGTCTTGGTGTTGGGCTATGTGTTGGATTTATCCGCAATGCGAGATACTTATGCATCTGGTGAGCAAGCACAAGAAACGTTGCTAGAAGAATTTGAGCAAAAAGTTTTTAAGGCGAATAACTTAGATGTTTATAAAAAGCAGCTGGCTGATATGGAAGAATCATTTGGCTCATTATTAAAGCAACTGCCTAAAGAAACTGAGGTTCCAGAGTTATTGGAAGATGTGACTCATACTGGTTTAGGTAGTGGTTTGGAATTTGATGGTATTACCTTGGGGGCAGAGCTCAAAAAAGAGTTTTATGTAGAGCAACCAATTAGTGTCAAAGTTCAGGGTGACTATCATGCGTTTGGTGCTTTTGTGAGTGGCATTTCAGCATTGCCTCGGATTGTGACTTTACATGATTTTACGATTGCGCCATTAGCAAATAAGTTCGCTGATAGTGGTGCACCTGTACTTACTATGGAAATTCAAGCCAAAACTTATCGTTATAAAGAGCTTTCTGAGGAAGATGCGACATCTAAGAAAACAGGAGGTGCAAAATGAGAATATACCCTCTGTCAATTAGATTGATAACGCTGTCTCTGAGTCTTGTCATGTTTACTGGGTTAACAGCTTGTTCTTCTGACTTTGATACCATGAAAGCGAGAATGGATGCGATTAGAGCTAAACCTAGAGGTCGAGTAGAGCCACCGCCAGAGTTTACGCCTATGCCAACCTTTACCTATGCGGCACATCAATTGCGTAGCCCATTTATTCCTCCTTCAACTTTAGAGGAGTTTTTGGCGCGTAGTACAGGTAAAATTGTTGCCCCTGATTTTTCTCGCCCCCAAGAGTATTTGGAAAAGTTTGGCATAGAAGCGTTGCGTATGCGCGGTACTTTGACCAAAGAGGGGAGTCCTCTTTTCGGCTTGGTTGAAGATTCTGAAGGTGGCGTGCAGCGTGTCAAAGTAGGCAATTATATGGGCAAAAATCATGGTAAAATTGTCGAAATTACACCAAGCCAAATTAATCTTGTTGAAGTGGTCCCTGATGGCCGAGATGGCTGGGTTGAACGTCCACGCAGTTTAGTCATGGCCGACAAGTAAGCCAAGCTCTGGAGAATACAAATGATCAAACGGATCACAATGAACAATAACAAGTTTGCTGGGAAAAAGAGCATGTCCATTCAACGTATGGTATTAGGCTTGAGCCTCGTGTCGTTTTTGCAACTTGCTGCAGCGGCAGATCGATTAACACTTAAAAAGGTTGATTTTGTTAGCTTGCCAGGCGATGAAATCGAGGTCAAATTAGCCTTTGATGATGCGCCACCACAATTACAATCGTATCAAATCGAAAAGCCAGCACGTTTGGTGTTTGACTTGCCGAATACCAAAAATGCCTTGACCTCGCGTTATTTGAGTTTAGGGAATGGTAATGCGCGTAGCTTGACTGTGGTTGATAATCAAGAGCGTACCCGTGTGGTAGTCAATCTAGATACACTTAGCGGTTATGTGACTCGTGTAGAAGGTAATGCGCTGATTTTGAAAATTGGCAAACAAGAGGCACAAGCAGCACAAATGGCTGTTGGTAACACGCCAGTGGTCGCTCCTGTTGTTACACCTAAGTCCTCTAAACCTATGTTGCCTGCGTTGTTGCAGGTTGAAGGCTTAGAGTTCCATCGTGGTAATCAAAGCGATGGGCAAATCAGTATTGTATTGTCTAACCCTGCCATTCCTGTGGATGTGCAACAACAGGGTAATAAAATTATTGCTCGTTTTATTGGAGCAAAAATCCCCGAAAAGTTACGTCGTCGTTTAGATGTTAATGATTTTGCTACGCCAGTTAAAACCATTGATGTTTATAATGAAGGCAATAATGGCGTTATGGTAATTCAACCTCAAGGTGAGTTTGAGTATTTGGCATATCAAGCCGACAACAATATGACCATTAGTGTTAAGCCAGTATTACCAGATGCCCCCAAAAAACGTAAAGAATTTATTTATACGGGTGAGAAGTTATCGTTAAACTTCCAAGATATTGAAGTGCGTTCGGTATTACAGTTGATTGCTGATTTTACCTCATTAAACTTAGTAGCTAGTGATACCGTGTCAGGTCGTATTACCTTGCGATTGCAAAATGTGCCTTGGGATCAGGCTTTAGAATTAATTTTAAAAACCAAAGGATTGGATAAACGTACAGCAGGTAATGTGATGTTGGTAGCACCAGCAGACGAAATTGCAGCACGTGAACGTTTAGAATTGGAAGCTAACAATCAGAATGAGCAGTTAGTGCCATTGCGCTCAGAATATATGCAAATCAGTTATGCAAAAGCGGCTGATTTACAGACTATGATTACATCGGGCGTTAACACTAGCAATGGTACGAATACCAATGCATCTAATAGTCTATTAAGTCCACGCGGAAGTGTGTCGATTGATGTGCGTACTAATACTCTGATTATTCAGGATATTCCGAAAAAGATTGATGAAATCCGTGAATTAGTCAGTAAACTAGATGTACCTGTTAAACAGGTGATGATTGAGGCTCGTATTGTTACGGCTAATAGTAGTTTTGCTAAAGAGCTTGGTGTCAAGTGGGGCGTGGCGCATGATAATATTGGTGTTAATAAACGTATCATGGCAGGTGGCTCGCGTACTACATTGAACGATATTAGAGAGGCAACGGTTGATACAACAACTGGTGCACGTACTTATAGTATTACTTCTCCAGCAGATTTAGCCGTGGATTTAGGGATTGATAAAGTTGGTACTAGCTCATTAGCTGTCGGTATTATGAATGCTGATAATGTGGTTTTAGACCTCGAGTTATCTGCTTTGCAGTCTGATGGACATGGTGAGATTGTAGCAACACCCAAAGTGTTAACTGCTGACAAACAAAAAGCATTGATTGCCTCGGGTAAACAGATTCCGTATCAAGAGGCCTCATCTAGTGGTGCCACGGCTATTAAATTTATAAATGCCGAATTGCGCTTAGAAGTGACACCAAGTATTACGCCCGATGGTCGTGTGAATATGGAGCTGTTTATTAACAAAGACAGTGCGGGTGAGCCTTTGGCAAACGGCTCTTTGACGATTAATACTAACCGTGTTTCAACTAATGTATTGGTCGATGATGGTCAAACCGTGGTATTGGGTGGTATTTTTAGTAATGAGTCTTTAAAAGGTGTTACAAAAACGCCATTACTGGGCGATATTCCTTTCCTAGGTCGATTGTTTAAACAAGATGTGACGCGTAATGATAAGCAAGAGTTGTTGATTTTTGTGACTCCTCGTTTATTAAACGATACTGTTGCTAGCAAATAGCTGAGCTGATAGTGACTGCGTGTACTAATATCTTTTTGGTAGGGCCAATGGGGGCAGGAAAAACCACCATTGGTCGTCATTTGGCCGAAATGCTATCATGGCATTTTTTGGACAGTGACCATGAAATTGAAAAGCGTACAGGTGCTACTATACCTTGGATATTTGATGTAGAAGGCGAGGCTGGCTTTCGCCGCCGTGAAGAGGCTATGATAGCTGAGCTAACGGCTCTCAAGTACGTTGTATTAGCAACAGGTGGTGGTGCTGTGCTTAGAGAAGCAAATCGTTTGCATTTGCGTCAGCGTGGAACGGTTGTTTATTTAGAAACACCCGTTGCCATGCAGCTAGAACGTACGGCGCATGATAAAAATAGACCTCTGTTGCAAACGCAAAACCCCCAAAAAAAACTCAGTGAGCTACTTGAAATTCGTGATCCTTTGTATCGTGATGTGGCACATTTGATTGTCCCTACAACCAGTGGTTGTGCACGTGATTTAGCCCAAAGTATTATTCAATCTTTAAACTTTTCATAATTATTTCCTCTTGCCTGCTAATATGGCTAAAATGCCAATTTATTTAATCATCACGAATTTCTGCTATGCAAACTCTGACCGTGTCTTTAAACGAACGTAGTTATCCCATTTTTATTGGTGAGTCACTGTTGACTCAGGCGAGCTGTTATCAGTCTTATTTAAAAGGCAAACAAGTACTTATAGTGAGCAATACCACTGTCGCCCCTTTGTATTTAGCGCAAGTTGAACATACTCTAAATGCTTTAGGCTATCAAACAGCAAATTATATTTTGCCCGATGGTGAGCAGTTTAAAGATATTCATCATGTTGAAGCCATTTTTACGGCTTTATTAGAAAGCAAGTTTAATCGTGACTGTGCTTTAGTGGCTTTAGGTGGTGGTGTGGTGGGTGATATGACAGGCTTTGCCGCTGCTTGTTATCAACGTGGCGTAGCATTTTTGCAAATTCCTACCACTTTATTATCTCAAGTGGATTCTTCTGTGGGAGGGAAAACAGGAGTCAATCATCCTTTAGGCAAAAATATGATTGGTGCTTTTAAACAGCCAACCGCAGTTTTAGCAGATACTACGGTATTAGACACCTTAAATAATCGAGAGTATGCGGCTGGTTTGGCCGAGGTCATTAAATATGGCTTGATTCGTGATTTGTCTTTTTTAGAGTGGCTTGAGCAAAACATAGTAGGGCTAGTCGCACGCGATAAAAAATTATTGGCAGAAGCCATCGCACGTTCTTGTCAGAATAAAGCCGATGTCGTGGCAGCCGATGAGTTTGAGAAAAATGATGTTCGGGCTTTGCTCAATCTGGGGCATACCTTCGGTCATGCCATAGAAACAGCCATGGGCTATGGTGTATGGTTGCATGGTGAAGCAGTGGCTACAGGTATGTTAATGGCAGCTGATTTATCATGGCGTTTAGGTTGGTTGCAACAGCAAGATGTGCTGCGTGTCAAAAAACTATTACTCGCCGCAAATTTACCCGTTATTCCACCCGAAGATTTATCCGCAGAGCAATTTTTGCAGTTAATGGCGGTAGATAAAAAGGTGTTGGCAGGTAAATTACGCCTCGTATTGCTTAAAGAATTAGGGCAAGCAGTCGTGACCGCGGATTTTCCTTTGCCAATTTTAGTGCAAACCTTGAGTGCTGGTGAATTTTTAGGATGCATTGATGACTAATTTCAATTCGCGTTTTTGGTTGCCAAGTGCAGCAGTATGTTGTGTATTGCTGTTAAATTGCCTGTTCGTAGTGAGCCTGAAAGCAAAAAATGTCATCAAAGAAGCGTCTATTCAAGAGGTGTTTACAGGTGAAACACATGAGTTTAGTATGGATTTTGGACAGTTAGCTAAAATTGTGCCACCGACTGACTATGTGGCGACCCCTCCCGAAAATCATGGGCCTCAATACCGCACTGCTGATTGGATTAAGGCTCAAGGTTCATTGGCATGGACGTTGCAAGTTTTTTCTTCTGAAGATGAAGATGTCGTCAAATCCTATTTAGCTCAACGAGATGATAAAGAGCAGTTTGCCTATTTTTTGTATAAAGAAGGTGATATTCAAAAGTATGTGGTGGTATATGGTAATTTTGTGACTATGGAGCTTGCGTTAGGTGTGTCAAATGGCATGGATTTTGGGTTGGTAGGCGGAGTACGAGCGAGTCCAGAGAAATTTATGACCTATGTTCCTCATATTCCTTTAATTGAGCAAGCGATTGACCGGCCACCACCTGTTAAATACGAAGGTGTACCTGAAGTGCCAGTTGAGCCAGTTGATGAGCCTGTTTCCGACATTGGAAATGAGCTACAAACACAGCCTGTTCCACAAAAAGAGACTCCCGTTTTAGATTTATTCTGATGGCTTTAATGCTATGTCTCATAGTTGCTTATCATCTGTTGATGTTTTTAGCTTAAAATATAAACAGTAAAACGATGATTTGGCCTGTTCAGTCTTGTAGTATCGCTTTTTAATGTAAAAAAAAGTGAGATATGTGCGTTACTATTTGAGTGTCAAGCCATTTATATATAAAATGCTTGGCCATTTTGCCCTTGTTAATGTTTAGCTAATTTCGACAAGGGCAATTCCTAGTTTTTGGGACTTACGCAGGTAATAAATTCCTACCTACGCATTTTAATCATTCGCTATGGTCTTATAAGAAATGCCCCGTTAAAGTGTGTTTTTTGATAAGGCCACGTTTTGTAAGGTAAAGCCATGCACATGCAGCCGGTTGCCCATTCTGGCCTCTATCAACCCGATGAGTTTCGGGATAACTGTGGTTTTGGTTTAATTGCCCATATGCAAGGGCAAGCGAGCCATCACCTCGTACAAACTTCAATTCATAGTTTAAGTTGTATGACGCACCGTGGTGCGATTGCGGCCGACGGTAAGACGGGTGATGGTTGTGGATTGTTGTTAGCATTACCGCAAGCTTTTTTTCGTGCCGTTGCCCAAGCTGAATTACACGTTGAGCTAAATAGTCTTTTTGCGGTTGGTTTGGTGTTTTTGAATCAAGAATCCGCTTTGGCAGCAGAAGCGAAACGAGTATTAACTAAAGAAATAGAACAAGAAGGTCTCACAGTGGCGGGTTGGCGGGTTGTGCCAACCGATAACAGTATTTTAGGTGAAATTGCGTTGCGCAGTTTGCCTGTCTTTAATCATTTGTTTGTTAATGCGCCACAACAGATGGAGCAAGCAGAGTTTAATCGCAAGTTGTTTTTAGCGCGTCGTCGTGCCGAAAAGCAATTAGCCGCAGACCCTCTGTTTTATGTCACTACCTTGTCGTCACAAGTAGTGTCTTATAAAGGCTTGGTTATGCCAGCCGATTTGCCACGCTTTTACAAGGATTTAGATGACGAGCGTTTGGCCTCGCATATTGTTGTTTTTCATCAACGTTTTTCGACAAATACCTTGCCAAGATGGCCATTGGCTCAGCCATTCCGTTATGTAGCGCATAATGGCGAAATCAATACCATTATGGGTAACCGTAACTGGTCAGTGGCACGTACCCCAAAATTTGAAAATCCTTTGTTGCCCAATTTATTGGACTGTACGCCGCTCGTCAATCGCAGTGGTTCTGACTCTTCTAGTTTAGATAATATGCTAGAGATTTTAGTCGGTGGCGGTATGGACTTGTTCCGTGCCTTGCGGATGTTAGTTCCGCCAGCATGGCAAAATGTCGAAACCATGGATGCCGATTTACGTGCTTTTTATGAGTACAACTCTAAACATATGGAAGCATGGGATGGTCCTGCTGGCTTGGTGATTCAAGATGGTCGTCATGCGGTGTGTATGCTTGACAGAAACGGCTTGCGTCCTGCGCGTTATGTGATTACCAAAAACGGTTACATTACCTTAGCGTCTGAGATTGGCGTGTGGGATTATCAGCCCGAAGATGTGGTGGCTAAAGGCCGTGTTGGGCCAGGTCAAATTTTGGTGGTCGATACTCAAACAGGCGAATTATTACGCACCGAAGATGTTGACCAGCGTTTAAAATCAGCACATCCCTATCGTAAATGGCTACGTGACCAAGCGATTCGCCTTGAAAATGACGAAGTCTTAGACAAGAAAAACTTGGGTAAAATGGACGCATCGGTGCTAAAAACCTATCAAAAAATGTTTTTGGTAAGTTTTGAAGAACGTGACCAAATTATTCGTCCATTAGCCGAAAGTGGCCAAGAAGCGGTTGGTTCAATGGGTGATGATACCCCAATGGCAGTATTGTCACGTCGTGTACGTCATGTGGCAGATTATTTCCGCCAACAGTTTGCTCAGGTGACTAACCCTCCCATTGACCCATTGCGTGAAGCGATTGTGATGTCTTTGGAGACCTGTTTAGGTGCTGAACGTAACGTCTTTGAGCAAACCGAAGAACACGCTAACCGTGCCGTGTTGGCCAGCCCCGTATTATCGTATAGCAAGTTTCAGCAAATTTTAGGATTGCGTGAAAGAGCAGGCTATGACCATGCTATCCTCGATCTAAATTATGCACAAAGCGAGGGATTGCAAGCCGCTATTGTGCGAATTTGTGCAGAAGCTGAAGCAGCGGTTAAAAATGGCAAAACCTTATTGATTTTGTCAGATAAAAATATTCGTCCAGATTATTTACCTGCTAATGCTATTTTGGTGACAGGTGCGGTACATCATCATCTGAGCGCGGTTGGTTTGCGTTGTGATGCTAACTTAATTATTGAAACCGCGACTGCCCGCGACCCACATCATTTTGCGGTGTTGTTAGGCTTTGGCGCAACGGCTATTTATCCCTACTTGGCCAATGAAATCATTGCCGATTTAGCGCGTACAGGTGAGATTTTAGGCGACCCACTCGAGGCGCAAGCCTATTTCCGCAAAGGTATTAACAAAGGCTTGTTAAAAATTCTGTCCAAAATGGGTATTTCGACTTTGGCGTCGTACCGTGCAGGGCAATTATTTGAAGCTGTTGGTTTAAGTCGTGAAGTGGTGGACACTTGTTTTAAAGGTGTACAAAGCCGTATTCAAGGCGCGCGTTTTGCAGACTTAGAAGATGACCAAAAACAATTAGCCGCTGATGCGTGGAAAGACCGTAAGCCGATTGACCAAGGTGGTTTGCTCAAGTTTGTGCATGGCAAAGAATATCATGCCTTTAACCCTGACGTGATTAATGCCTTACATGAGGCGGTGCGCTCGGGTGACTACAGCAAATACCAAGAGTATGCTGATTTGGTTAATGACCGTCCTGTGGCCACTATTCGTGATTTGTTGCAGTTAAAAACTGCTAATAGCATTAGTGTTGATGAGGTTGAGCCTTTAGAAGCGATTTTGTCACGCTTTGACTCGGCAGGGATGTCCTTAGGGGCATTATCGCCTGAGGCACATGAGTCGATAGCGATTGCCATGAATACTTTGGGTGGCCGTTCCAACTCAGGTGAGGGTGGTGAAGACCCTGCACGTTATGGCACAATCAAAAACTCCAAAATCAAACAAGTCGCTTCTGGTCGTTTTGGTGTCACACCTGCTTATTTAAGCTCTGCCGAAGTGTTACAAATTAAAGTGGCACAAGGGGCTAAACCGGGTGAGGGTGGTCAATTACCAGGTGGTAAAGTCAATGCCTTAATTGCGCGGTTACGTCACTCTGTACCGGGGGTGACCTTGATTTCGCCGCCGCCACACCATGATATTTACTCGATTGAAGATTTAGCACAGTTAATTTTTGACTTAAAACAAGTCAATCCCAGTGCCTTAGTCTCGGTTAAATTAGTATCCGAACCCGGTGTGGGTACCATTGCAGCAGGTGTGGCCAAAGCGTATGCCGACTTAATTACCATCTCTGGTTATGATGGTGGTACAGCCGCATCGCCATTATCGTCAATTCACTATGCAGGTTCTCCGTGGGAATTAGGTTTATCCGAAGCTCATCAAGCCTTACGCATCAATGATTTGCGTGGCAAAGTGCGTGTACAAACCGATGGTGGTTTAAAAACTGGCTTAGACGTTGTTAAGGCGGCTATCTTGGGTGCTGAGTCCTTCGGCTTTGGTTCAACACCGATGATTGCCTTGGGTTGTAAATATCTGCGTATTTGCCACCTCAACAACTGTGCAACTGGCGTGGCTACTCAACAAGACACCTTACGTGAAAAACACTACGTGGGTGAGCCAGAAATGTTAATGAACTTCTTTAAATTTGTGGCACAAGAAGCGCGTTATTGGTTGGCACAATTAGGAGTACGTTCGGTTGCTGAATTGATTGGTCGTACCGATTTGTTAGAAATGATTGAAGGTCAAACCGTAAAACAACAGCATTTAGACTTAATGCCCTTGTTAAAGAATGACCATATTGCCGCTGATAAACCACAATATTGCTTGCAGCCACAAAATGCGCCATTTGATAAAGGTGTGTTGGCAGAGCAGATGGTGGCAGAAATTCTTCCTGCTATTCAAAGCAAAACGGGTGGCGACTTTAACTTTAAAGTGTGTAACTGTGACCGTTCGATAGGTGCGCGTTTAAGTGGTGAAATTGCCAAATTACACGGCGACCAAGGGATGAGTGATGCGCCAATTATCGTTAATTTGACAGGTACAGCAGGTCAAAGTTTTGGTGTGTGGAATGCAGGCGGCTTAAACTTAATGTTGGAAGGTGATGCCAACGATTATGTCGGTAAAGGCATGACTGGTGGTAAATTAGTCATTTATCCACCTAAAGGTTCGCCATTCAAAACCCAAGCTACGGCCATTATTGGTAACACTTGTTTATATGGTGCAACTGGCGGTAAATTATTAGCCGCAGGTACCGCAGGTGAGCGTTTTGCGGTACGTAACTCGGGCGCACATGCGGTTATCGAAGGCGCAGGCGACCACTGTTGTGAATACATGACAGGCGGTTTAGTCACTGTGTTAGGTCGGACAGGCCTAAACTTTGGTGCAGGTATGACCGGTGGTTTTGCTTATGTGTTGGATTTAGAAGGTGACTTCTACGACCGTTGTAACCATGAGTTAATTGAAATTCATCGTATTAGCAGCGAGGCGATGGAAGCGCATCGTCATCATTTGCGTAGTGTGTTAACAGACTATGTGAGTGAAACGCAAAGTGCGTGGGGTCAAGAATTGTTGGCCGAGTTTGAGTCTTATCAGCGTAAATTCTGGTTAGTGAAGCCCAAGGCCGCTAACATTAAAGAGTTGCTGAAAAATACGCGTGCTAATCCACAGTAATTTTAACCTCACCCTAGCCCTCTCCTAAAAGGAGAGGGAATTCTTTCTAAAAACAGAAAGAGTTAGGGAATGGTTTAACCTAGCTAGATTTATGTTGAGGCAAGGCCATGGCAGAACGCCTAAATAACGACTTTCAATTCTTAGACGTCGCGCGGCATGACCCCGCAAAAAAAGATATTGCTGTTCGCAAAAACGAATATGTAGAGATTTATCACTCCTTTACTAAAGTAGAAGTGGGTGAGCAAGCACATCGTTGTTTGGGATGTGGTAATCCTTATTGTGAATGGAAGTGTCCTGTTCACAACTATATTCCCAACTGGTTAAAGTTAATTTCGGAAGGGAATATTTTTGGTGCAGCAGAATTATGCCATCAAACCAATACGTTACCCGAAGTGTGTGGCCGCGTGTGTCCACAAGACCGTTTGTGTGAAGGCGCGTGTACTTTAAACGATGGTTTTGGTGCAGTGACTATTGGTAACACCGAAAAATATATCGTTGATACCGCCTTTGCCATGGGCTGGCGACCTGATATGTCCAAAGTGAAATGGACAAACAAACGTGTTGCCATTATTGGTGCAGGCCCCGCAGGGTTGGGCTGTGCCGATGTATTGGTGCGTAGCGGTGTTAAACCCGTTGTTTTTGATAAAAACCCCGAAATTGGCGGCTTATTAACCTTTGGTATTCCTGAATTTAAAATGGAAAAAAGTGTGATGTCTCGTCGTCGCACCATCTTTACCGATATGGGAATTGAGTTCCGTTTAAATACCGAAGTCGGTAAAGACGTTCAATTCACTGATTTGCTCAATGAATTTGATGCTGTATTTTTAGGCATGGGCACTTACACCTATATGAAAGGTGGCTTTGCGGGTGAAGATTTACCAAACGTCTATGACGCTTTAGATTTCTTGATTGCCAACGTCAACCATAACAATGGTTGGGAAAAAGACGCTAACGATTTTATCTCCATGAAAGGTAAAAAAGTTGTTGTTTTAGGTGGTGGTGATACCGCAATGGACTGTAACCGTACCTCGATTCGTCAAGGTGCTGATGCAGTAACTTGTGCCTATCGTCGTGATGAAGAAAACATGCCAGGCTCACGTCGTGAGGTAAACAATGCGCGTGAAGAGGGTGTTAACTTCTTATTTAATCGTCAACCGATTGAAATTATCGGTGATGAAAATGGTGTCACAGGCGTAAAAGTGGTAGAAACTCGTTTAGGTTCACCTGATGCCCGTGGTCGCCGTAGTCCAGAGCCGATCCCCAACTCTGAACAAGTTTTAGCTGCTGATGCGGTTATTTTGGCCTTTGGTTTCCGTCCAAGTCCTGCGCCGTGGTTTGCTGATGTAGGCATTAACTTAGACAATAGTGGCCGTGTGGTTGCGCCAGAAGCGGCTAAATTTAAATTCCAGACCAGTAACCCGAAAATTTTTGCGGGTGGTGATATGGTGCGTGGTTCTGATCTCGTGGTGACCGCGATTTGGGAAGGCCGCCAAGCTGCCGAAGGTATTTTGGATTATTTAGAAGTCTAAGTGCTTTTGGTGTTGATGAAAAAGGCGCAGTGTATGCGCCTTTTTTGTTGTAAAGTTATCTGAGTAATAACTATACAACATCGCGTATCAACATCTATGATATGTACAGTATGTGAGGATTAACCTATGTCAGCCATCCCAAAACAAGAAGTATTTATCAGCGAACAAGCCTATTTTGAGCTCGAAAAACAGACCGATACGCGCCATGAGTATATTGACGGTTGTGTATATGCCATGTCAGGCGGCAGTTTGAATCATGGTACTTTAGTGGGGGCGATTGCAGGTGAAATTCGTAATCACCTCAAAGGCAAAACTTGCCGTGTGTTTTCTGAAAGCATCAAAGTAAAAATCCCTTCTATTTATAATGTCACGGAGTCACGTTATTTTTATCCTGATGTGGTTGTCGATTGTACAATAGAAAAAGCTGACGGCAATATGCTGACCACACCTGTACTGGTGGTTGAGGTGTTATCGGCCTCTACGCACAAATATGACGAAACAACCAAATTTCAAGTGTATGCCACCATTCCTACCCTACAGGAGTATGTTTTGGTAGAGCAAGATTGCGTTAGAATTGAGGTGCAACGTCGCCGAACGAATTGGGCAGTAGAAAAATATTTTTTGGGAGACAGTTTTTACTTAGACTCCTTGACCTTAACGCTCAAGGTCGAAGACCTCTATCAACAAGTCGATAATCCAGAAATGCGTGATTGGATAGTACAACAAACTCAAGAAAATCAAACGCATGATGCACACAATTAAAAACTGCTCCGTTTGCGCTCAACCTTTTGAATGCAATAGTTGTTTAAGTCAGCAATGTTGGTGTAGTCAATTTCCTGCCATTATGCCTCTGTGTGAGGGGCAAGATTGCCGTTGCCCATCTTGTTTACGCACGGTTATTAGCGAGCAAATTAGCCATTATTTACAGCAAAATCCTGTTACTACTGTTATTCCTCAGCAATATCATAATACACAACTCATTGAAGATATTGATTATTATCTTGAGGATGGCAAATGGGTATTTACCGAATGGTATCACCGTAAACGTGGTTCTTGTTGTGGTAATGGCTGTCGTCATTGTCCTTATCAATATATTAATATGAAATCTAAAAAATGAAACAAGCTATTTTTTGTTGGAGTGGCGGTAAAGATTCCGCTTATGCCTTACACCAAATTTTACAAGCAGCTGAGTATGAAGTTAAGTATTTATTGACCACGATAAATGGTGAGTTTGGGCGTATTTCTATGCATGGCGTGCGTGAATCATTATTAGAGCAGCAAGCCGCAGCTATTGGTATTCCTTTATTAAAAGTAAAGGTGTATCAAGGTTCAAATAGTGAATATGAACAACAAATGGCACAAACGCTGTTGCAAGCAAAAGCGGAAGGTATTAGCCATGTCATTTTTGGCGATATTTTTTTAGCCGCTTTACGCGCCTATCGAGAAAAAAACTTGGCGCAAGTGGGCTTAGAAGCAGTTTTTCCGTTATGGCAAAAAAATACTACACAACTGATTAACGACTTTATTACGCAAGATTTTAAGACGATTACTTGTTGTGTTAGTGATGCTTATTTAAATGAACAATGGGTAGGGCGTGACATTAATCAGCAATTTGTTGCTGAGTTACCTGCTCAAGTGGATGCTTGTGGTGAAAATGGCGAATATCATACTTTTTGTTATGATGCGCCTTATTTTAAGCAGCCTGTTGCCTTTGTGCTTGGTGAAAAAGTGTATAAGCCTTTAGAGATTAAAAGCACCGACGCGGTTTGTAGCAGTGATAATCAAACCCAAGGCTTTTGGTTTTGTGATTTAATAGCCCTATAAATTGATAGTTTTTGGAAAAATTTATGTCCCCGTTAAAAAATGACCGTTTTTTGCGTGCCTTATTACGTCAACCAGTCGATGTCACTCCTGTATGGATGATGCGTCAAGCAGGACGTTATTTGCCCGAATACCGTGCTACGCGCCAACAAGCAGGCGATTTTATGTCGTTATGCAAAAATCCACAGTTAGCCTGTGAGGTCACTTTACAGCCCTTGGAGCGTTATCCTTTAGATGCAGCAATTTTGTTTTCGGATATTTTAACTATTCCTGATGCAATGGGTTTAGGTTTGTATTTTGAAACAGGCGAAGGCCCTCGTTTTAAAAAAACCGTTAAAACTGAATTGGATGTATTGGCTTTGCCGATTCCTAATCCCGAAACAGATTTAGATTATGTGGTTAATGCCGTTAAAACCATTCGTAGTGCGCTTAATGGTCGTGTGCCGTTAATTGGTTTTTCGGGCAGTCCGTGGACATTGGCTACCTATATGATTGAAGGTGGTTCAAGCCGTGATTTTCGTGCCGCTAAAAACATGATGTATCAACAACCCGAAGTGTTGCATATGTTGTTAGATAAATTGGCGTTGTCGATTATTGATTATTTAAATGCGCAAATTCGAGCAGGTGCGCAAGCGGTACAAATTTTTGATAGTTGGGGGGGGGCATTATCGGCAGCAGCTTATCAAGAGTTTTCTTTAGCTTATATGCAAAAAATTGTTGATGGTTTGATTAAAGAGCATGATGGTCGCCAAGTGCCTGTGATTTTATTTACTAAAGGCGGTGGTTTGTGGCTTGAAAGTATGGCGCAAACGGGCGCACAGGCATTGGGATTAGATTGGACAGTCGATATTGGCGTGGCACGTCAGCGTGTAGGCAGCAAAGTTGCCTTGCAAGGCAATATGGATCCTTCGGTGTTATATGGCAGCCCACAACGTATTCGAGAAGAAGTGGCACAGATTTTAGCGAGTTTTGGTCATGGTGCAGGTCATGTGATGAATCTTGGACATGGTATTGACCAATTTACCAATCCTGAACATGCGGGGGCGTTTATTGAGGCAGTACATGAGTTAAGTGCTAAGTACCATCAGTAGGCTAATCAATAATCCTCTCCTAATGGGAGAGGATTATCCAAAAAGACTCAAACTAACTCAGCATACAAGTCATAATCATCGGCATCAATAATCGTGACAGTGGCAAAATCACCAATTTTTAAATCGGCTGCGCCTTCGCCTTCAATATACACATTGCCATCAATTTCGGGCGCATCTGCTGCGGAACGAGCAATAGCAACCCCTTCTTCTTGGTCAATGTCATCAATTAACACTTGCATGGTTTTGCCAATTTTTAATTGTAAACGTTGAGCAGAAATTTCTTGTTGAACTTCCATAAAACGCTGCCAACGTGCTTCTTTAACGTCTTCTGGAATGGGGTCTGGCAATTCATTAGCCGCTGCACCATCAACAGGTGAGTATTTAAAACAGCCAACACGATCCAATTGTGCTTCGCGTAACCAGTTTAATAACTCTTCAAATTCTTCTTCGGTTTCACTAGGAAAGCCAACAATAAAAGTAGAACGTAATACTAAATCGGGGCAAATTTTGCGCCATTGTTTAATGCGTTCGAGGGTGTTTTCGCTGTGAGCAGGACGTTTCATTAATTTAAGAATACGTGGGCTGGCGTGTTGGAAGGGAATATCCAAATAGGGCAAAATTTTGCCTTCAGCCATTAACGGAATGACGTTATCAACGTGTGGATATGGATAAACATAATGCAAACGTACCCAAGCACCTAAGGTTGACATGGCTTCACACAATTCTTGCATACGTGTTTTTAACGGTTGGCCATTCCAAAAATCGAGTTTGTATTTTAAATCTACACCATAAGCAGAGGTATCTTGCGAAATGACCAATAATTCTTTTACGCCTGATTTAACCAAGTTTTGTGCTTCGGCCATCACCGAACCAATCGGGCGAGACACTAAATCACCACGCATAGACGGAATAATACAGAAGGTACAACGATGGTTGCAGCCTTCAGAAATTTTGACATACGCATAATGCTTAGGGGTGAGTTTGATGCCTTGTGCAGGCACTAAATCAATAAACGGATTATGATCTTTTTTGGGCGGTAAATATTGATGCACACTGTCCATCACTTCTTCATAGGCGTGGGGGCCCGTCACTTTTAACACGCTTGGGTGTACGTCACGAATTTGGCCTTCTTTGATGCCTAAACAACCAGTGACAATGACTTTGCCGTTTTCGGCTAAAGCCTCACCAATCGCATCTAAGGACTCTTGTACCGCAGACTCAATAAAGCCACAGGTATTCACCACCACTAAATCAGCCCCGTTATAATCGGGCGAAATTTGATAACCTTCGGCACGTAATTGCGTCAAAATGCGCTCAGAATCGACCAAATTTTTAGGGCAACCTAAAGACACAAAACCTACTTTGGGTTGTTGAACAGACATGAGCGCACTCCGAAATAAGAAAAACGGTAAAAGCTAAAATGGCGGCTATTGTACCTGTTATTAAGTCAATGCGTGCATCAAAAAGCGAAAAGTGATTGACCTCGGCGTTTAATTTGTTAAGGTCAAAAAACTGATGGTGTATTTGCTAAGTGATAATTAATGGAGATTGGTATGCCTAGTCTAATTACCTTGATATTTTTGGGTTTAATAGGGTTTTATGCCGTCACGGTCTATAACAGTTTAATTGCTTTGCGCAATCATTTTAAAAATGCCTTTGCTCAAATTGATGTGCAATTACAACGCCGTTATGAGTTGATTCCTAATTTAGTCGAAGCGGTCAAAGCCTATCTCAGCCACGAAAAAGACACCTTGACGCAAGTGATTAACGCCCGAAATCAAGCCGCATCGGCTGAACAGTTAGTGGCTAAACAGGTGGATAATACATCAGCAATGACGCAATTATCACAAGCCGAAGGGGTGTTGAGTGCAGCCTTGGGAAAATTGATGGTGTTGTCTGAGGCTTATCCCGATATTAAAGCCAATAACACTATTCAAAATTTGATGGAAGAACTCAAAAGCACCGAAAATAGAGTCAGTTTTGCTCGCCAAGCCTTTAATGATGCGGTAATGATTTATAACATTGAGCGCGAAAAGTTTCCTAATAACATTGTGGCTAACTTTACTAACTTTCAACAGGCACAACAGTTAGAAATACCCAATATTGCAGCCAAAGAGCCAGTTAAAATTAGTTTTAATTAGCATGGTAGCTCGTGTGCAGTGCAACGTAACACGGGATGTATAGACCTGTTTTGTTTGGTGAATAAATCCTGTATTACGCGATGCTGCATACAGGCTACTTATAATGGCGTGAGGGTTTTAGGAGAGTAGCGTGGATTTTTTTAGTCGCCAAATGACAGCCAAACGCACTAGCTCGCGTTTGGTGCTGTATTTTTTGTTGGCGATAGCCATTATTTTCGGTGGTGTGAATGTCGTGTTGTATGGGGTGGCAATACTCACTACCCACGATACAGGTCAAGGCAGTTGGTTGTGGCACGATTGGTCATCTCAGGCTTTATTAGGAACATTATGGCTAGTGGCAGGAGGCAGTTTATTAGAATGGTTTTTATTGCGTGAAGGTGGACAAGCCATTGCCAAGATGTTGCAAGCGCAACAGGTAGATTTTGCTACCCAAGACCCTGCGCATCGTCAATTTATTAATGTCTGTGAAGAAATGGCAATCGCCTCGGGAGTCCCGATGCCGCGTTTGTATGTGTTGTCGCAAGAAAAAACCATTAACGCTTTTGTGGCAGGCTACCATGTGCAAGATAGCGTGTTGGTAGTTACCCAAGGTGCAGTACAGTATTTATCGCGTGATGAGTTACAAGCAGTCGTTGGTCATGAATATAGCCATATTCTAAATGGCGATATGCGTTTAAATACCTATATGGTGTCGTTGTTGGCTGGCTTATCCGCCGTAGGGCAAATGGGTGACTTTTTAATGCGCTCACCAACAGGCAATCATTCCAAGCACAAAAGCGTGACTCCTTTTTGGCCTTTAGGCTTGGGGCTGTGGCTGGTGGGTTATGTCGGCTTAGTGCTTGGACGTTTAATTAAGGCGGCTATATCGCGTGAGCGAGAAAATCTAGCCGATGCCAGCAGTGTTCAGTTTACGCGTAACCCCGATGCACTGGCAGGGGCATTATATAAAATAGGGCAATTTGGCTCGTTTTTAGGCTCTTGGCATGCCGAGCAAATGAGTCATATGTGTTTTGCTAATAGCCTTGCGATGAGTGAGTGGTTTGCCAGCCATCCGCCCTTAGAGCAGCGCATTAACGCTATCTCGCCTAGTTTTTTAACTCGCATTAAATATCAAACGCGTGATACTCATAAAGAAGTGCAATCTGCTTCTTCTCAATCATCAAACTTAGTTGTTAACAGCCCACATTTTTCATCATTCTCTTCTTCCCAAAAAATCAGCGAGTCAGTCGTTGGGCAAACAACAGAATATATTAACGATGAAGTGGTGTTTAATTTGGATATGCCATTGAGCGACACGGTTGGAGAGTTGCGGTGGACAGACTTATTGTCAGCACAGTATTTATATCGCTCTTTGTCAGTAGAGGTGTCGCGTGCTTTACAAACAAGCGCAGGGGCAAAGACGGTTTTGTTTGCCTTGTTAGCAAATGAGCAACAAGCGTCTGAACAAATAATACGAGATTTTTTTGCTCAGCAAGCCAGTATGGTGCGTTGGGTGATGCAATTACAAAAGCATTTGGCGAGTAGTGATAATCGTTTGGCCTTGCCAATGGTAGAGTTGGCTATTCCACGTTTGCAGCAACTAACAACTGATGAGCAGCAACAGTTTTTAGTGGAGTTGCGGCGGTTTGCTTGGCTTAATCACCACTTGTCGGTATTTGAGTTTGCCTTATTAAAATTGATTGAACAGGCTTTGTATCCTGCCAAAGTTATTTTTAGACAGCAGGCACTCGGCCATTTTGTCCCCCAATGTGCGCAACTTGTAGCCACTTTATTGCATTACAGTGCGCATCATGCTTCTGACTATGAGCGGTATTATCGTCAAGTATTATCGTCTGTCTTTTTAGAGCGTATTCCAACTATGCCAACATCGGCACAATGTACTTTGCAGGCATTGGATAAAGTTTTTATCCAGTTTGCTTATATGAATGCAGAGGCCAAAAAGCAGTTAATTAACCTAGCGGCAAAAACAATACAAAGTGATGGTGTGTTACATCGTTCTGAATATGAGCTGGTTAGAGTGTTGGCGGCTGTCTTGGCCTGTCCTATGCCGTTGTTGGATGGTGTCATAAAAACGTAAACTTTGCTTGCAGCCAAGCAAAAAAGCGTGTCTAATCGTGCTGTCCGTGAAAGCTCCAACTGTGTCACCTGATGTTCGCTGATGTTTGGCCGTTGTTGTACAAGAAGTCTAAGACTTCAAACGTGTGTAGCGGCCTCGGTACGCGCCAAATTAAGCGTGCTTTTTTTAGTAACACAAGTGAGATAGATTATGTCTAATCGTGAACAAGGTACCGTTAAGTGGTTTAACGATTCTAAAGGTTTTGGTTTTATTCAACGTCAAGCTGGCGAAGATGTGTTTGTACACTTCCGCGCTATTTTAGGCGATGGCCACCGTTCTTTACGTGACGGCCAAAAAGTTGAATTTACGGTTGTTAAAGGCCAAAAAGGCTTTCAAGCCGAAGAAGTTCGCGCTATTGACTAATTGAACGAACTTACGCATTGCACCGCAATAACCGCGTAAGTTCATAAAAGTCAAGCAGCTGCAAAAAACGACTCCTAGTGAGTCGTTTTTTTTTGATTAAAATTTATGTCCTAAATTCACAGTGCTTTAATACTTGTTGTTGCATTATGCTGCAAGTAATCCCTCTCCTGCGGGAGAGGGTAAGCTCGCCATTAACAGCTCTTAGCACTGAGACACACTAATGACTAACAAAATCGCACCTGCCCCGTGGCATTTAACAGGACAAGGCTATGTGTTGGCGGTGTATTTGCCAACACGGTTTTTAGACCAACACAGTTTTATACCAGCGCATTTACAAAACAGCAGACGCGGACGTATAGCTTATATTATTTTTGCCGATTATCAGCAGTCTGATGTAGGTGCATATTACGAGTTGTTGTATATCGGTGGCAGTCTAGCATTTGGTGAACAGCGACATCATTCTATTTCAAAAATCTATGTCTCTAGCCAAGACTCTATTGATAATGGCCAAAAAAATTGGGGCATTCCCAAAGAAATGGCACAATTTAAGGTCAGTTACGGTGCAAATAATCAAGATAGCATTTCTTTAACCACGCCCACGGGTGACATAATAGCCCAACTTCATTTTAGTCATCATTTGCTGCGTTTTCCTGTGAGCACTAAACTTGCGCCAACACGGTTAATTACCTTAGCGCAAGATTGGCATAACACTCGCTTTTTCTTTGCACCACAAGCCAATGGCCATTTAAAACCTGCATTACTCAAAGATTGTTACATCAATAGCCAATATTTTCCTGATATTGCCCAAGGTCGGGTAGTGGCTTGTTTTAAGGTCACGGACTTTAGTCTGATTTTTCCTGTCCCAAAAACACAAGTACTTTAGTCATAACTTCTTGACCTTAAAAAGAGTATCTTAGTATAAATTGGTACTAGAGTGCTATTTGGAGAGATTAAAAGATGATAGCTACCGCATTACAACAAACAAAACACTTTTTAGGGATTGGTGATATTTCGGCGCAAAAACTTAAAGCGCGTTATAGCCAAGACGCTTATTATGTAGTAGTGCAAGGGATTGAAGTTAGAATCAAAGAAAGTGGTCAAGGTGAACCTTTATTGTTGTTACATGGCTTTTCGTCTTCGGCAGATACATGGGACGGCTGGCGAAAAGAGCTAAGTGACCAATTTAGAGTCATAGCGATAGATGTGCCACCCTTTGCTATTACAGGCCCATTGTTACAAACTAAAACAACCCCTGATGTAGTGGTGCATTTTATTAATGCAGTGGCCGAAAAAATCGGTTTAACCCGTTTTAATTTGGCAGGTAACTCTTTGGGGGGCTATTTGTCATGGAATTATGCTTTGCATTATCCTACCAAAGTCAAAAAAATGATTTTGATTGATAGTGCAGGTTATGCCAAAGTTGCGCCATTGCCTGTGGTCTTAATGCGAGGTAAGGGCATAAGGCATTTAACTAAACACATTGCGCCATTGCCCTTTATTATCCACAGCATTCGTACAGCCTATGCCGATAGCAGTCGTATTCCTAAAGGAACAATACGCCGTTATCAAGATTTATTGCGTAGAGAAGGGACACGAGCGGCAATCGCTGATATGATGCGCGGTATGTCTGCTGACCCTGCACTGATTAAATCAATTAAAGTACCTACCTTAATTATGTGGGGCGCAAAAGACACATGGATTCCGCCACAACATGGCCAGTGTTTCCAACGCGATATTGCTCACTCCAAGTTAATTACTTATGATGATTTGGGGCATATCCCAATGGAAGAAGACCCACAACGAACGGCAGCCGATGCCAGACATTTTTTGACAAGATGACCGACACATTACCTACTTTTGAACAATTCAAATTAAGCCCGTTATTACAACGGGCAATCGCCGACTTAGGCTTTACCCATACCACGCCCATTCAAGCGCAAGTATTGCATTTTACGCTTGCAGGCCACGATGCCATTGGCCGCGCCCAAACAGGCACAGGCAAAACAGCCGCGTTTTTAATTACCCTAATTAACGATTTACTCAATAAAGCCCCTGCCCAAGAGCGTTATTTGGGTGAAACTCGCGCTTTGGTCTTAGCTCCTACACGTGAACTGGCCTTGCAAATTGCCCAAGATGCCCAGCAACTCACCAAGTATTGCAATTTACGCATTGTGAGTTTGGTTGGCGGTATGGACTATGACAAGCAAAAACAGCAACTTTATAGCGATTATGTCGATATTGTGGTGGCAACGCCGGGCCGTTTAATGGATTTTGTTGACCAACAAGCCATTTATTTAGATATGTTAGAAGTGTTGGTGATAGATGAGGCTGACCGTCTGTTAGACATGGGCTTTATTCCAGCCATTAAACGGATTGTACGTTTTTGTCCGCCTAAGACTCATCGTCAAACCTTGTTTTTTTCGGCAACTTTTAATCAAGATGTGTTGAATTTGGCCGAGCAGTGGTTGTTTAATCCTGTTAAAGTCGAGATTGAGCCAGAGCAAGTCACCAACTCAACGGTTGAACAAGTGATTTATATTGTCAGTGCCGAGCAAAAATATGACTTGCTGTATAACTTGGTGCAGTTAGATACCTTTGAACGCGTCATCGTATTTGCTAACCGCCGTGACCAAGTGCGCCGTTTGGCCGAAATGCTTAAACATCATCGAATTTCGTGTGGTGTGTTATCGGGTGAAGTGCCACAAGAAAAGCGCGTTAAAACCTTAGATAATTTTAAGTCAGGTAAAACCCGTGTGTTAGTAGCAACCGATGTTGCAGGCCGTGGTATTCATATTGATGATGTGAGTCATGTGATTAACTTTACCTTGCCCGAACAAGCTGATGATTATGTGCATCGTATTGGTCGTACAGGTCGAGGTGGGGCAACGGGCGTAAGCATTAGTTTTGCGTGTGAAGATGATGCTTTTTTAATTCCTAATTTAGAGGCCGCGATTGGTCGTAAATTAGAGTGTACTCACCCACCGCAAGCCTTATTACAAAAAGTACGCTAATTAACAGGACGTTTATTATGTTTGCCCAGCAGCATCATAATCCTCATCACTTAATGATTGCAGTATTTAGCGCATTGATGTTGCACGCTTTTTTTATTTTGGGCGTGACCTTTGTGGCACCGCAAGGCACAGCCACTCACAGTATGGACGTGACTTTAGCCCTCCATAAAAGCAGCCAAAAAAATGACAAGGCCGATTTTTTGGCACAAGCCAATCAGCAGGGCAGTGGTCAGCTAAAAAAAGCCGCCGAGATGACCACCACCCAAGTCGCGGATTTTGTTGAGGCGCAAATTAACCAAGTGACCCCCGAAGATGTCATGGCCTTTAAGCCGCCTCCGCAAGAGGCAGAGCATCGTTTGATTGTGACACATCGTTTTTCACGAGAGAAAGTTGCCCCTAAGCAACACAAAAAACTGCAACCAGTTGAGTTGTTTGATGATGGATTATTAGAAATGTCGGCGCAAAGTGCGGCCATTGCCAGTTTAGAGGCGCGCTTGGCACAAAAACGTCAAGCCTATGCCAAACAACCCAAAACGCATACCGTGTCGAGCTTATCGACACGTGCCGATTTTGCCGCAGGCTATATTGATACCTTTAGGCAAAATGTAGAGCGTATGGGTAACTTGCATTATCCCGAAGTGGCTAAACAACGCGGTTTGCGCGGTGAAGTACGTTTATTAGTGGTGATTTTGCCTAATGGCAGGGTTAAGGATATTCAGGTGCGGTCGTCATCGGGGTATGGGGTGTTAGATGAGGCGGCACGGCGGTCGGTGCGCTTGGCTGAGCCGTTTCCGCCATTTACTAAAACTATGCGTCAGCAGATGGACGTACTGCAAGTTATTCGTACATGGCGTTTTGCCGAGACTATGTATAATGAGGGATAGTTTTTAGTCGGTATAATCTACTAACTTAACCACTTTAGTAATTTCGGGCATGGTTTTTATCACATCAATCGCCTGATTAGTTTGGGCTTTAGTCAGTTTTGCCATCAAATATACCGTGCCATCTTCTACCAAAATTTTAGCTTGGTTACTAGGAAAACCCTCTAAAAAAGTTAGTTTAGTGCCGAGCTGCATTTGCGTCACATTGTCTTTAGCACGACTCAAATACGAACTGATATTAGGCGTTACAACCAACTCGTTGTGAATGGTTTTTACCTCACCAATCTCACGTAACACATCTTCTGCTTGCTTTTTTTGCAGTTGATTAGGGACTTGTCCTGCAATTAACACACTGCTGTGAAAACTCATATACACCACATGGCTATTTTTGACCTCGGGATTGACTTTATATAAATTGATAGAAGCGGTACGCTCAATACTCATATCTTCAATGCGTTGGCTTAAGGTACGTTCGCTACTGGCCTTGCCAACACGCTCTGTGCCAGAAGCACTGGCTAATAATTGGGCGCAACCTGCTAAGGTGGTGCTTGTTACCACCATCGTACCTAAAACTATCATTTTGACATTCATTTATTAAGTCCTAATAAGTTAAAAAAGCGGCGGGAATCCATTGTATGGGTGCAGAAAGCGTTTTATCAATCGCAATCACATCAAATCTTGCCCCAAACTGGGCATATTGTGGCCGTGTCATTAAAAAAAACTGGGCAGCACGAATAATTTTGCGCTGCTTGGCAGATGTCACAGAGGCACTGGCACTGCCAAATTGTTGATGACGACGATAACGCACCTCGACAAAAATCAGCATATCCTGTTGCTGCATAATCAAATCAATTTCACCAACTTTGCAGTTAAAATTACGGCAAACGAGCGTTAATCCTTGCGCTTGCAAATAATCACAAGCTATCTGTTCGGCTTGTTGTCCCTGTTGTTGAGTTAAGGGCTTGGGCTTTTCCATGTAATACCTTGGCACAAAGAGGAGTTCGGCTGACTTGTCCCGCGCTAATATGCAACAAGCCTGTTCGACCTTCTATATTAAGTGTGGTAGCGGGTTTAAGTTGCTGGCTAATTGACCAAGCATCGGCACCAAAGGCTAATAATCGGTCGTAACTGCTGGAGTCAGGGCTAATCACTTGGCGAATTTTTTGTTGATTGACCCATTTTTCGGGGCTAATGACCCACGGTAAACCACAAAAGCGTAAACCGTTAAGGTCTTGACGTTCGAGTTCGGATTTTTCGGCATCATAGGCCTGAGATGCACTATAAATAGGCACAGGATTACGTTGATAAAAATTGAGCAAGCTAATGATTTGTTGGGAAAATTGTGGTGTTGCTAAATAAAAGGCTTGCACACTTTTGCTGTCCGCTTGTGCTAATAGGTCTTTGATTTGTTGCTCAAGTTGTTCTTTGGTGGTGGCGGATACTATATAAGGGGCTAATAAAGTGCCTCCTTTGGCCAGCCACGCATCTTCAAAGCCTTTTTGTAAGCGTTTGCTGTTATTATCGTGGCTGCTAATAATTTTTACCGTGCTAATACTTTCTTGCTGTATTAACTGTGTTAAAGGTGCAAACTCCTCTTCGGGGGCAAGGGCAAATTGCCAGATGGTGGGATAGTCCAAGACGTTAATGCGGTTTAAGGCTAAGACAGGTACACTAGGCGGATTAGCCAATACTTGAGCAACGTGTTCTTTAAGCAAAGGGCCAATCATTTGTTGGCTATTGGCACTGATTTGCTGCACAAGGCTATTTATGTCTTTAAGAGAGGTAGTATCATAAAAACGTAATAAAGGCGGATTTTTAGCAAGTTGTCCTTTAGATAAATCATGATAATAGCCTGCTAATAAGCCATTACGAATATTTTCGGCAGCTTTTTCGGTTGCGCCACCCAGTGGCAGTAGTACGCTGGTTTCGGCAGCCATGATGCTACTGCTTAAACAGCATAAGCCATAAATGAAATAACGATTCCACGACATGATTGAGTTCCTACAGATGACAGGCATTTTGTATGTGGTTGCCACCCCTATTGGCAATCTTGATGATATTAGCACACGAGCAATACATGTTTTAAGTCAAGTGACACGCATTGCCGCCGAGGATACACGACATTCGGCACGACTTTTACAGCATTTAGGTATCAATACACCCTTGGTATCGGTACATGACCACAACGAGGCAGGCCAAGTACAGCGTTTAATCGCTCAATTAGTGGCGGGTGAGGATTTAGCGTTAATTTCGGATGCAGGCACGCCATTGATTAGTGACCCTGGTTATAGGTTGGTGGCGGCAGCGCATCAGGCTAACATTAAAGTGGTGCCTGTGGTGGGAGCGTGTGCCGCGATTGCGGCGTTATCGGCAGCAGGTTTACCCAGTGACCGTTTTAGTTTTGAAGGTTTTTTGGCGGCTAAAGCCAGTCAACGGCAAACACAATTAAAAGCCTTAGCCAATGAAAGCAGAACTCTGATTTTTTATGAAGCACCGCACCGTATTTTGGAGTGTGTGCAAGATATGGCAGCGATTTTTGGGGCAGACAGGCGCGTGGTGTTAGCGCGGGAATTAACCAAAACCTTTGAAACCATTAAACAAATGACCCTTGCTGAGTTGTGTGAGTTTGTAGAGTCGGACACCAATCAGCAGCGCGGCGAAATTGTGTTGGTGGTTGAAGGTGCGCCCGAAGATTCGGGTTTAATGGCACAACAAGAGTTAGATGCGTTGTTGTTAAAACTATTAAAGCATTTGCCTGTTAAAGCCACTGCTCAATTAGCTGCAGAGTTGACAGGCCATAAAAAGAACGCGCTGTATGATAGGGCGTTGGAATTGCAGAAAGAGAGTTTGTGATAAAATCTTTGAAAACTGCTTGTCTATCTGACAAACCCTGTTATCCTTGCGCCCCTGAGAGTCGGCCAGACGGTCGCTGCCTGTGCAAACAGGGGGAGGAAAGTCTGGGCTTCATAGAGCAAAGTGCTAGGTAACGCCTAGGCAGCGTAAGCTGACGGAAAGTGCAACAGAGAGCTGAACCGCCGATGTTTGGGGTGCAAACCCCAAGCAGGTAAGGGTGAAAAGGTGCGGTAAGAGCGCACCGCGCAACTGGCAACAGGAGCGGCAGGGTAAACCCCACTTGAAGCAAGACCAAATAGGCATTCGTTGGCGTGGCTCGCGCTGAATGCGGGTAGGTTGCTTGAGCGTATGGGTGACTATACGCCTAGAGGAATGACCGTCCTTGACAGAACCCAGCTTATCGGCTGACTCTCTTTTTTCTTCATTTACCACCATCGTAAAAGCCTCTATACTGACAACATCAATCAAATATATGTTTGATGGAGTGAGTAACAATGACGCTAAGTGATACCTTACAAAAAGATATACAACAATTACCCCCCGATGCTCAAAAGCAGCTTATGGTGTTTGTCGATTTTTTAAAGTTTCGGTATGGCAAAACAAGCCTAGTGTCTTCGCCAATAGTAGAGGATGCAAGTTTTGGCGCGATTCATGTTAAAAAGCGTGTGAGCCTTACACAAATGGAGGACGCAATCGCCCAACAAGGAAGTAGCTTGTGATTGCCATAGATACCAATGTTTTGGTGCGCGTATTAACCGATGATGATGAGTCCCCTATTCAAACACAGCTTGCACGTCAATTAGTGCAGCGAGAGGGGTGTGTTTATATTCCGCAGATTGTACAAGTTGAATTGGTCTGGGTTTTAGAAAGAGCCTATGAACTGGATAAAACTCAGATAATTCATGCCTTAACTCTATTGAAAGAAAGCTCTCTTTATCAACTACAGTCACCTGAAAAATTTGATTTAGCCTTGCAGCGATTTGCGACAAATAATGCTGGCTTTGCAGACGCTTTGATTGCCACCGAAAGTGAGCAGAGCCAATTATTATTGTGGACGTTTGACCGAAAACTGTCTAAGCAAAACGGTGTGCAGCTTTTAAGTGTAGATTCGCTATCTATCTAAACAAAAAACGTCACTTGTCCTACAAAAATGTCATTTTATTATCATATTTTGTCTTATCACACTTGACGCTAACAAAAGCTGTCCTCTATAGTGGTCGCTTTTATCAAGCTATACATAATCCCTTCTTTTACCTCAAAAATCCATAGTTTAGGCTTATGAATACATCATTTGAGCATCAATCTGTTTTGCTGCATGAAACCGTCAATGCCATACTGGCAGATAGTGACGGCGTGTATATTGATGCCACTTTTGGTCGTGGTGGACATAGTAAACAGCTATTAGCCCAATTATCGCCCAATGCTCGGTTATTGGCCTTTGACAAAGATCCTCAAGCGATTCAGGTTGGCCAACAACTGATGGCACAAGATGCTCGATTTAGTATTATTCACAACAGTTTTAACGCCTTAGAGCAAGAGTTAAAATTACGCGATTTATGGGGTAAGGTTCACGGTATTATGGCTGATTTGGGCGTATCGTCACCGCAATTAGATGATGCCAGTCGTGGCTTTAGTTTTATGAATGATGGGCCATTGGATATGCGCATGAATCCCGAGCAGGGACAAAGCGCGGCACAGTGGTTGCAGTCGGTCAGCGAAACCGAATTGGCCGATGTGTTGTTTCAATATGGCGAAGAACGTCATAGTCGGCGTATTGCTAAAGCAATTAAAAAAGCGTTAGTGCAAGAGCCGATTACCTCGACCATAAAGCTAGCTGAGATTATTGCCCAAGCACACCCTGCATGGGAGCGACATAAGCATC
This sequence comes from Moraxellaceae bacterium, assembly GCA_024234595.1. Taxonomy (GTDB): domain Bacteria; phylum Pseudomonadota; class Gammaproteobacteria; order Pseudomonadales; family Moraxellaceae; genus Agitococcus. The sequence continues at coordinate 60,252 of JACKNZ010000008.1, forward strand.
CTGCTACACGGAGCTTTCAGGCGATTCGCATTGCAGTCAATCAAGAGTTAGACGATATTAAAGGTTTTTTGCCGATGGCAATGGAGGCGTTAAAGCCTGAAGGTAAATTGGCAGTGATTAGTTTTCATTCACTCGAAGACAGAATGGTCAAACAGTATTTTCAAAAAGAAGCAAAAGGCGATGATTTGCCGCGTGATTTTCCTATTAGAGCCAAGGAATTAAATTCACGGTTAAAAATAGTGGCTAAAATGGTGGCAAGTCCCCAAGAGGTCGCAAACAACCCACGAGCGCGTAGTGCGCATTTGCGCGTGGCACAAAAATTAGAGCAAGGTAAAAGTTAATCATGTGGCGCACGGTATTACTTCGCAGCATCAAAATTAATTTAGATGTGTTGGTGACAATCGCGGTGATTGTGGCCTTGGTTGGTTCGGCCTTGGCGGTGGCTTTATCTGTGCATCACTGGCGTGAAACCTTGCAAGAGTTACAAGTGTTAAAACAAGAAGCTAAAGCCCTTGATGTGGAGTGGGGACAGTTGTTATTAGAGCAAAATTCATGGGGCGGCTATGCGCGCATTGAGCAGTTAGCACAACAACAAAAAATGCAAGCCGCGCCTTTGCAAGATGTGGTAATGGTGCAGCCATGAGTTTAAAGTTGCCTAAGTTTTCGTTTAATGAATCAAGTGACTACAAAGAGCGTTACTGGATTTTACATACTATTCTAATGATAATTTTTGTGGGCTTGGTAGCGCGTGTTTTTTATTTGCAGTTAATAAATAAAGATTTTTTGCGTAAGCAAGGCGATGCACGGATGGTGCGTAACGAAGTGATTAACGCTCATCGTGGCATGATAATGGACAGAAATGGCGTGCCTTTAGCCGTTAGTACGCCTGTGACTTCGATTTGGATTAACCCTAAAGAAGTGTTTGAGTTGGCACATCCGCCCAAAGAAGAAGATGAAAAAAAACAAAAGCAACCCGTTTTTTTAGACTATAACGCTGTTGCCAGTGCCATTGGCCTTGCACCAAATGAGTTGCGTGCCAAAGTCGAAGCCAATCCCAAAAAAGAGTTTATGTATCTCAAACGACATTTAGCTCCTGATGTGGCTAAAGTGATTTTAGACCGTGAGTTTCCTGCTGTGTACGGCACTAATGAATATCGTCGTTATTATCCACAAGGCGAAGCAACCGCGCATATGATTGGTTTTACCGATTTGGATGATAAAGGTAAAGAAGGGGTTGAACTGGCGTTTGATAAACAGTTAACGGGTGTTTCGGGTTTACAACGCGTCATTAAAGACCGTAAAGGCCGTAAAGTAAAAGATATTATGCAGTTGCGTGCATCTAAGGCAGGACAGGATATTTATCTGAGTTTTGATGCACGTATTCAATATATTGCACACCGCGAATTGGCCAAAGCAGTACAAGAACACGAAGCAGCAGCGGCATATTTGGTGGCGATAGATGTAAAAACAGGTGAAATCATCGCCATTGTTAATCAACCTGCTTATAATCCTAATAATCGTAGTAAATTAATCCCAGACCAACTGCGTAATCGTTCTATTACCGATATGTTTGAACCTGGTTCGACCATGAAAATTTTTACTGTCATGGCGGCCTTAGAAAGTGGCAAATATACCACTTCCAGTTTGTTTAATACTAATCCAGGGCGTTATCGCGTTTACAATAAAACGGTCACTGACCACCATAACTACGGCGTGATTAACTTACAAACCTTGATTGTGAAGTCAAGTAATATTGCCTCGGTGCAAATTGCAGAGTCTTTACCCAAAGAAACCTTACCCATGATGCACCGCCGTTTTGGCTTTGGTCAAGTGACAGAAAGTGGCTTTCCGGGTGAAAGTAAAGGCATTTTACAACCGCCAAAACGTTGGGGGCCTGTCGAAATTGCCACCATGTCTTATGGTTATGGTATTGCCGTGACGGCACTACAGTTAGCGCGGGCTTATGCGGCCATCGCTAATCATGGTGTATCACATCCTATTTCGTTAACCAAATTGACTGCCCCTCCTCAAAGTACCGCGTTAGTCAGTGATAAAATTGTTTCACAATTATTTCCCATGATGGAATCCGTCGTCTCATCAGACGGTACAGCCTTAAAAGCTGCTTTACCCGGTTATCGTGTCGCAGGTAAAACAGGCACAGCACACAAAGCCCAAAATGGCAGTTATGCTAAAGATGAGTATATGTCCTTGTTTGCAGGGTTTGCGCCTGTGAGTGACCCACGTGTGGCAATGGTGGTGGTGATGGATGGTGCCAAAAAAGGCGGCTATTTTGGTGGAACGGTGTCTTCACCTGTGTTTTCACGGGTGATGGCCGAAACTTTACGTTTAATGAATGTGCCATTAGATAAGTCACTCGAAAATCCCGTTAAATCGCCTGTAACGGCTAGTGCAACGCCATCTCACACGCCTAAAGAGCCTACCTAACATGACGCAGCTTATTGATATTTGGCCAGCCATTAGCCCTGAGTATGCTCATATTGAAATGACTGGTATGAGCGCAAATAGCCGTGATATTAAACAGGGTGAGGTATTTATTGCCTTGCAAGGTCAACAGCATGATGCTCGTAAATTTATTCCACAAGCGATAGCCCAAGGCGCGGTAGCGGTATTGTGTCAAACAGACAGTGACACCCAGTTGCACGGTGCAATCCCCGTGATAGCAATCAAAGATTTGCCGCAACAGTTAGGTGCTATAGCGGCACGTTTTTATGGTCATGCCAGCCAAGATTTAACCGTGCTTGCGGTAACGGGCACTAACGGCAAAACCAGTTGCGCGCAATTATTAGCCCATGCCTGTTCGTTTTTGGGTAAAAAGTCTGCTGTGTTAGGCACATTGGGTAATGGTTTGGTGGGGGAGTTAGTGCCTTCAACGCATACCACCTTAGATGCCTTGCAACTACAACAAAAATTGGCCGAATTTAAACAAGCAGGTGCACAAGTCGTGGCCTTAGAAGCCAGTTCGCATGGTTTAGAGCAAGGACGTTTATTGGCCACTTGCATAGATACTGCTATTTTTACCAATCTGAGTCGTGACCATTTAGATTATCACGGTACCATGCAAGATTATCAGCAAGCCAAAGCCTTACTGTTTGCTTGGCCTACTCTTAAAACCGCGATTTTAAATGCCGATGACCCTGTAGCAGTGGCCTATCAACAGCAGCTAAAACCAAGCGTGAGATGTTGGCGTTATAGTCAAGATGCTAATTGTGATGCTGATTTTGTAGCATTAGAGGTCACACCTTCTTTACAAGGTTTGGTTGTTAAGGTGAAAACACCGCAAGGCATAGTCACTATTCACAGCCAACTCTTAGGCCGATTTAATGTCAGTAATTTGCTGGCGGTATTAGCGGGTTTACTGAGTATTGATGTCTCCTTGACAGAAGCCGTGACGGCCTTAAATCAGGTACAGGCGGTAAAAGGCCGTATGCAATGTCTATCCAATGGCAACATAACCGCCGTGGTGGACTACGCCCATACACCCGATGCCCTCGAAAAAGTGTTACATAGTTTGCGTGAGCATACCCAAGGACAGTTGTGGTGTGTGTTTGGTTGCGGTGGCGACCGAGATAAAGGCAAGCGGCCGTTAATGGGCGAAATTGCTAGTCGTTTGGCTGATAAAGTGGTAGTCACTGCTGATAATCCGCGCAGTGAGCCAGTCAGCCAAATTTTAGAGCAAATTGTGAAAGGGGTGACGCTCAATAATAATACCTATTGGGTGATGGCCGACCGCAAACAAGCCATTCACTATGCCCTAGCCTCGGCACAAACAGGCGATATGGTGTTGATTGCAGGCAAAGGACACGAAGATTACCAAGAAATACATGGCGTGCGTTATCCCTTTGATGATGCCGCTATTGTGCAGCATTTTTTAGAGAAAAATTCATGAAATTAAGCGTCATCGCTCAAAAAACGCAGGGCCAGCTGTTTGGTCAAGACTTAGATGTTTGTCAATTTTCGACCGATACGCGCACGCTTAAAGCAGGTGATGTGTTTATTGCCCTAAGTGGTGCTAATTTTGATGCCAACAGTTTTGTGGCTAAAGCACAACAGTTAGGTGCAGTGGCCGCGATAGTCACTCAATATCAAGCTGATTTGCCTTTAAGCCAAATTGTAGTTGCCAATACCCAAACCGCTTTAGGTTTATTGGCCAAAGCATGGCGCGAGCAATTTGAGTTAATGCGCGTGGCCATGACAGGCAGCAGTGGCAAAACCACTACCAAAGAATTAACCGCCAGTATTTTTAGGCAAGCAGGTGAGACCCTAGCAACTTTAGGCAACAAAAATAACGAAATTGGTGTGCCATTAACCTTGCTGCGTTTAACGGCTGAGCATCGTTATGGCGTATTTGAATTGGGCGCAAATCATCTTGGCGAAATTGCTTACACCTCGGGCTTAGTGCAACCGCATGCTGCCGTGATTACCAATATTGGCACCGCACATTTAGAGGGCTTTGGTAGTCGCCAAGGTATTGCACAGGCCAAAGGTGAGATTTTTGGCGGCTTGGTTGAGGGTGGTACGGCAGTTATCAACGCCGATGATGAGTTTGCCGATTATCATCAAACCTTATGTGAAGGCAAAAAAATACTCACTTTTTCTGTTAAAAAAACAGCTGATGTTTATGCTACCGATATTAAACGTAGCAACGGTGGCGCGTATCAATTTATGTTGCACATTGCCGAGCAGTCTGCACCCATTCAATTAGCGTTAATTGGTCAGCATAATGTGGCTAATGCCTTAGCGGCTTGTTGTTTGGCCTTGGCCTGTGGTTTAACCTTGCCGCAAATAAAACAAGGTTTAGAAAGTGCACAGGGCGCGGCAGGGCGTATGGTATTGCATCGTTGTCAGGGTTTTACCTTAATTGACGATACCTATAACGCCAATCCTGATGCTATGAAGGCCGCTATTGATGAATTGGCACTGTGCGAAGGCCATAAATTTGTGGTGTTGGGGGCAATGGGTGAGTTAGGTGAAAATGCCGCCAGTTTACATCAACAAGTCGGCGCGTATGCTCAAGCTAAGCAAGTTGATGCCCTGTATTGTGTGGGCGCATTTAGCCAAGATACCGCACAAGGTTATGGCGCAACGGCGCAGCGTTTTGAAACGCAAGCAGAGTTGATTGCGGCATTAGTAAAGTCTATGCCACAAGGCGCAACCATTTTGGTTAAAGGCTCACGTAGCGCACGCATGGAAAATGTGGTGCAAGCGGTGTTGGGTTTCGACTCCGCTCAACCAACGATATAGTGTTAGTTTCGACTCCGCTCAACCTACAAACATGTACTCTGAGCGAAGTTGAAGGGTGATTTTAAGTATCAGCAACCATCACTCTAGCTCTCTCCCTCGGGGAGAGAGAACTCCCTCTCCCGTTGGGAGAGGGCTGGGGTGAGGGAAATTTTTAGTTTTAATAAGGAGCAACCTCGATGTTGCTATGGTTAGCCGATTATTTGGCACAGTATTACAAGGCCTTTCATGTCTTTAACTACTTAACCTTGCGTGCGATGTTAAGTGTGTTGACCTCTTTAGCGATTGCCATTTGGTTTGGCCCAACCATGATTGAGTACTTACGCACGCTCAAGTTTGGTCAGCCGATTCGTAGCGATGGCCCTCAAACACATCAAGTCAAATCAGGCACGCCCACTATGGGAGGGGCGTTAATTTTAGTCTCGATAGGTGTTAGCACCTTGTTATGGTCGAATTTGGCAAACCCCTATGTGTGGATTGTATTAGGGGTGATGGTGGTGTTTGGTGCGGTCGGTTGGGTGGACGATTTTCGTAAAATTGTTAAAAAAGACCCCGAGGGCTTGCCAGCGCGTTGGAAGTATTTATGGCAATCAGTTGGCGGTTTAGCGGCTGCCGTGACCTTGTATTGGTTGGCTAAAACGCCAGCCGAAACCACCTTGATTTTTCCATTTTTTAAAGACCTTATTTTGCCTTTGGGCGTGTTTTATATTTTATTAACCTATTTGGTGATTGTTGGTACCAGTAACGCTGTTAATTTAACTGATGGCCTTGATGGTTTGGCGATTATGCCAACGGTGATGGTGGCAGGTGCATTAGCCATTTTTGCTTATTTAACAGGTAATATTAAGTTTGCCGAGTATTTACATATTCCTTATGTGGCAGGTTCGGGGGAATTGATTGTCATTTGTGGCTCAATTATTGGTGCAGGATTGGGCTTTTTGTGGTTTAACGCCTATCCTGCCGAAGTGTTTATGGGTGACGTTGGTGCATTGGCTTTAGGGGCTGTCTTGGGTGTGATTGCCGTTATTGTCCGCCAAGAAATTGTGTTATTTATTATGGGCGGTGTGTTTGTGATGGAAACGGTGTCGGTGATGCTGCAAGTGGGTTCGTTTAAGTTACGCGGCAAACGGGTCTTTAGAATGGCACCGATTCATCATCATTACGAATTAAAAGGTTGGCCAGAAACCAAAGTGGTGATTCGCTTTTGGATTATTAGCTTTATGTTGGTGTTATTGGGTTTAACCACCTTAAAAATTCGTTGAGGCATCTATGGCAGCTTTAATTCAGCGTGAAGGGTTGCGCGTGGTAGTGGGTTTGGGCAAAACGGGCTTGTCTTGCGTGCGTTTTTTGCGTAGTTTGGGCTATCAAGTAGCGGTCAATGATACCCGTGACAATCCTCCCAATTTAGCCGAGTTACACGCTGAGTTTCCCGAAGTAGTGGTTAGCTTGGGTAAACTTGATGAGCAATTATTGCTACAAGCGCACGAAATTATTAGCAGTCCGGGTATATCCATTAACGAGCCTGAGCTACTATCTGCTCGCTTAAATGCAGGTATAAAAATCATTGGCGATATAGAGTTATTTTGTCGTGCAGTTGATAAACCGATTGTGGCCATTACAGGTTCTAATGCCAAAAGTACGGTGACTACCTTAGTTGGGTTAATGGCACAAAATGCAGGCATTAACGTGGCTGTGGGGGGCAATTTGGGTACGCCTGTGTTGGAGTTGTTGCAACAATCTGCCGATTTATATGTCTTAGAGTTATCAAGTTTCCAACTAGAAACCACCCATAGCCTACGCGCGGCAGCAGCGGTAGTGCTTAATATCAGCGAAGACCACATGGACAGATACGCCAATATGCAGGCCTATCACCAAGCCAAACATCGCATTTATCGTAATTGTTATTTTTATGTCACCAACCGCCAAGATTTATTAACTGTTCCCTTACTACCCGAGGTCATTCCGCACACCAGTTTTGGTTTAGATAAACCTGATTTAAATACCTATGGCGTGATTCGAGAGCAGGGTATTAGCTATTTGGCCAAAGGCCAAACGAAGTTATTAGCCAGCCACGAGATGGGCATATTTGGCGAGCATAATATTGCCAATGCTTTGGCAGCGGTGGCTTTAGGTGAAGCGGTTAATATCCCCATGAGTGCGATGCTGCAAACACTCAAAGAATTTACAGGACTTAAACATCGTTGCCAATTAGTCACTAAACATCAAGGGGTTGCTTGGTATAACGATTCCAAAGGGACTAATGTTGGCGCAACCTTAGCGGCCATTAACGGATTAGGTGCAGCCATTAGTGGCAAAGTATTATTGATTGCTGGTGGTGTAGGCAAAGGTCAAGATTTTAGCCCATTGTCATCTGCCTTAGCACAATATGGCAAAGTGGTGATTTTATTGGGTGAAGATGCCACTAAAATTGATGCGGCGGTCACCGCCCAAGTTGCCAAAATTCATGTTCAAAGTTTAGCGGCGGCGGTAGAGCAGGCGGCACAACTGGCTCAACAAGGCGATGCGGTGTTGTTGTCACCTGCCTGTGCCAGTTTTGATATGTTTAAACATTATGAAGATAGAGGCGAGCAGTTTGTTGCCTTGGTTCAATCTATTACTAAATAAGTTCTTTGCAACAGAGTTATCTTAGGTGAGTTTGAATGAAACTAAGCCTTAAAAAGCCAACATTCTCTATACCCCATCACTGGCTAGTGCCTAATTGGCAACAGGAGTTTAGTGAACGGCGTTTACTAATGTTGGCCGTCGCGGTGTTGGCCTGTTTGGGCGTGACCATTGTGGGCTCCGCCTCCATGAGTATTGCCAGTGCCGACTTTAACGACCCTTTTTATTTTTTTCGTCGTCATTTAATTTATATGTTTATGGCAGTAACCGCAGCCGTGATAGTGGCCAATATTCCACTGGCATTGTGGCGCAAATGGATGCCTGTGATTTTGATTGTGGCAGGTGTGTTGCTGGTATTAGTGTTAACGCCTTTAGGTAAGCGCGTTAATGGCAGTGCGCGTTGGCTTGGGGTAGGACCTTTGACTATTCAGCCCTCAGAAGTCGCCAAGTTTGCGGTTGTGTTGTATATGTCCAATTATTTAGTCAGACGGCAAGATGACGTTCGTAAAAGCCTGTTGGCTTTATGGCGTTCGGCGTTAATTGTGGGCGCAACCGTTGGTTTACTCATGGGTGAGCCAGATTTTGGCGCGAGTTTGGTGTTGTTAGTGTCGTTGTTTGGTATGTTGTTTTTAGCAGGTGCACCTGCCAAAAACTTTATGATTTTATTGGTGGCGGCTGGTAGCGGTATTGTCGGTTTAGCGTTTTCGGCCGAATACCGTGTGCGGCGAATTTTATCGTTTTGGGACGCATGGGACGATGCCTATGGCACCGATTACCAGCTGTCACAAAGTTTGATTGCTTTTGGGCGAGGCGACTGGTTTGGGGTGGGTTTGGGGCATAGTGTGCAAAAACTGTTTTATTTACCCGAAGCACATACTGACTTTGTATTTGCTATTTACGCCGAAGAGTTTGGTTTTGTGGGCGTAGCAGTATTGCTACTGGCTTTTTACTTATTTATGAATACAGGCGTAAGAATTGCGCGTAAAGCGATGGTGCATGGCAAGCTAGAAGATGCCTATTTAGCCTACGGCATAGTGTTTTTATTGTTAATGCAAATTGTGATTAACATTGCGGTTTGCACAGGTTTGTTTCCCACTAAAGGTCTAACCTTACCCTTTATTAGTTATGGTGGTAGTAGTTTGATTATGGTGTTTGTGATGTTTGGTATCTTATTACGCATAGATAGCGAAGCCACAACCAGTGCCTCTCAACCAAAGGAATCCGTATGAGTGTTAAATCAGTGGTAGTGATGGCAGGTGGCACAGGCGGACACGTTTTTCCTGCTTTAGCAGTTGCTCAACATCTCAGTCAACAAGGTGTTTATATTCATTGGTTGGGGACAAAAAATGGGATTGAGGCCGATATCGTCCCCAAAAATAACTTTGATATTAGCTATTTAGAAGTGCAAGGTGTACGTGGTCAAGGTTTGGCGCGTTTGTTGTTAGCACCATTTAAAATTTTATTGGCGGTACTTGCCGCTATCAAAGTCTTGCGTGCGGTCAAAGCTGATTGTGTCATTGGTTTAGGCGGCTACGTCACAGGGCCAGGTGGGGTTGCTGCGCGATTATTGGGCAAACCGTTAATTATTCACGAGCAAAATGCGGTAGCTGGCTTTACTAATAAACAACTTGCGCGTATTGCAACACAGGTATTACAAGCCTTTCCTGCGGCTTTTCCTGCCAGTCCAAAAGTTACGACGACTGGCAATCCTGTGCGTCCTGTGATTGCTAATTTGGCCACGCCCGACACACGCTATGGCCAACGCAGTGGCGCATTACAAATTCTTATTTTAGGGGGAAGTCAAGGCGCAGTCGCATTGAATGAGTTAGTACCTGATGCACTTGCTATCCTTAACAAAGAATACGCGCTTACTATTCGTCATCAAACAGGTAAAAAACAAGTCGAAAAAACCCAACAACGCTACAAAGAATTGGGTATTCATGATGCCAATGTCCAGCCTTTTATTAACGATATGGCGGAGGCTTACGGTTGGGCGGACTTAGTCATTTGTCGTTCTGGGGCATTAACGGTCAGCGAATTGGCTGCCGCAGGAGTCGCTTCGGTATTAGTGCCGTATCCTCACGCGGTTGATGACCACCAAACCGCTAATGGGCGTTATTTAAGTGATGAAGGTGCGGCCTTATTGTGTCAACAAGCCTCATTAACAGCCGAAAATTTGGCACAAACCTTAAAACCGTTATTATCTCGCCCAAAATTGCTGCAAATGGCTAATATTGCTCGTAAACTTGCACAACCCAAAGCAACCGCGACAGTTGCCCAATTTTGTCTTCGTAGTTGAGTCTTTTTTATGATTAATCAAAGCTCGCGTGGTCGTTTAATCGAAATCCCCGAAATGCGTCGTATTCGCTGTATCCATTTTATTGGGATTGGCGGTGCAGGTATGTGTGGTATTGCCGAAGTATTACTCAACCAAGGCTACCAAATTTCGGGTTCGGATGCCAAAGCAGGCAAAACCACCGAACGTTTACAACAATTGGGCGCACAGGTTTTTATTGGTCATGCTGCCGATAACATTGCCAAAGCTAATGTCGTGGTTGTGTCAACTGCGATTGATGATAGCAATCCCGAAATTGTTGCTGCGCGTGAAGCACGTTTACCCATTGTACGCCGTGCCGAAATGTTGGGCGAATTAATGAGATACCGTCATGGTATTGCCATTGCAGGCACTCATGGCAAAACCACGACAACCAGTTTAGTGACGTCGATTTTAGCCGAAGGTGGTTTTGACCCCACTTTTGTGATTGGTGGTTTATTAAATAGTGCTGGCACAAATGCCAAATTAGGTGGTAGTCGTTACTTAGTGGCCGAAGCTGATGAAAGTGATGCCTCATTTTTGCATTTACAGCCCATGGCGGCAGTGGTCACTAACATTGATGCCGACCATATGGACACCTATGGCGGCTCGTTTGAAAAGCTCAAAGATACTTTTATTGAGTTTTTACACAACTTACCGTTTTATGGGCTAGCGGTGGTGTGTGGTGATGATGCGGTGATTCGTGAATTATTACCGCGTATTGCGCGTCCAACGGTGACTTATGGCTTTGACGAGGCCAATGACATTCGTGCTATTGATATTCGTCAAGAAGGTATGCAAACCCATTTTACCGCCTTACGTCCACAAAAAGAGCCATTAGCCATTAGCCTTAATTTACCTGGCTTGCATAATGTCTTGAACGCCTTAGCAGCCATTGCGATTGCCACGGATGAAGGGGTGGAGGATGTAGCTATTCAAGGTGCTTTGGCGAGTTTTGAAGGAGTTGGTCGTCGTTTTCAACAATATGGTGAGTTTAATTTTGGCGAAGGCTCAGTGCGTTTAGTGGATGATTATGGCCATCACCCACGCGAAGTTGAAGCCACGCTCAAAGCTGCCCGACAAAGTTTTCCAAACCGCCGTTTGGTATTAATGTTTCAACCCCATCGTTACACCCGTACCCGTGATTGTTTTGAAGATTTTGTACAGGTGTTATCGCAAGTTGATGTTTTACTGTTGTTGGATGTGTATTCAGCGGGTGAAAAACCCATTGCAGGCGCAGACGGTCGTACCTTAGCACGGAGTATTCGTGCGCGTGGTTTGGTTGAACCGATTTTTATTGAAAAAACCGAAGAGTTGAATACCTTATTAAAAACGGTGTTGCAGCCTAATGATGTGTTGTTAACTCAAGGTGCAGGTACAGTCGGCGCGTTAGCCATTGAATTAGCACAACATAATTTATATTTAGGTTGAGTTTATGAAGGAAGCTCCTCCCCTTAATTTAGGGGGAGGTTGGGAGGGAGTAAACCTCACCCTAGCCCTCTCCCGAATTTAGGAGGGGGAATGCCCAGATAATTTGAGAATAAAGAGTTTATATTTTATGAGTCAGCAAGATTTTGGTCGTGTTGCCGTATTATTTGGTGGTACATCCGCAGAGCGTGAAATTTCTTTAAAAAGTGGTCAAGCAGTGTTGCAAGCCTTACAAAACGCAGGTGTCAATGCTGAGGCTTTTGACCCAGCCGAACAAAATATTGGTGATATTAAAGCCTATGATCGTGCATTTATTGTGTTGCATGGTCGTGGTGGCGAAGATGGTACCATGCAAGGTGCTTTAGAGTTATTGGGTGTACCATATACAGGTAGTGGCGTGTTGGCCTCCGCTTTAGGCATGGATAAAACCCGTACTAAACAATTGTGGTTAGGTTGTAGTTTACCGACGCCAGCTTATGCGCGTTTAACCGCCAATACCGATTTTGCCCAAGTGGTTGCTGAGTTGGGTTTACCCTTAATGGTTAAACCAGCACACGAAGGCTCTAGTATCGGTATGCGTAAAGTCGAAAAGGCTGAAGACTTACAACCTGCCTACGAATTTGCAGCAAAATATGATAGCGAAATCATTGCCGAAAAATGGGTGACAGGTAAAGAATATACGATTGTGATCTTAGGTGACAAAGCCTTGCCAATCATTCGTTTGCAGCCGCACCAAAGTCATGGTTTTTATGATTTTGAAGCAAAATATAACGCCAATGACACTCAATATTTATGTCCTTGTGGTTTAAGCGACGAAGATGAACAAGCCTTACAAGCCTTAGCTGTCCGTGCCTTTAATATGGTCGGGGCAACAGGTTGGGGACGTATTGATGCTATGCGTGATGAACAAGGTAATTTTTGGTTGTTAGAAGTGAACACTGTGCCAGGTATGACGGACCATTCTTTAGTTCCTATGGCTGCCAAAGCAGCAGGCCTAAGTTTTGAGCAATTAGTGTTGACCATTTTGGCACAAACCCATAAGTGATGCAGGTATCGTATCAATGAATTCTTCCGTGCTAGAAGAAGCACCGCAACTGAACTCCAAACAACGTCAATGGCGTACTTTATGGCGAGTGTTAAGCTTTTTATGGTTAGTCGCAGGGCTGCTGGTGTTTGCTTGGGGAGCATGGAGCTTATGGCTAGACTTGCAAAAAAAAGCCCCCATCGCAGTCGTGCATATTGAAGGCGATATTAACCCTCAAGACCGAGAAGATTTGTCGAAACGTCTCAAAACAGTGGTACAAGGTAGTTACTTTAGTACCGATTTGGTGGCGATGAGAGATGCTATTTTATTGTCACCGTGGGTCGAAAGCCTCTCGGTACAGCGGCGTTGGCCTGATGGTATTCGGGTGAATATTGTCGAAAAAAAAGCCGTTGCACGGTGGGGAAATGGACAATTTTTGAGTGCCAAAGGTCAAATTTTTAAACCAAAAGCAGGACAAGTACCCGCTAATTTACCGTTATTATTTGGGCCTGTTGGAAAAACAGATTATTTAATGGAACAATATCGTAGTTTTAATGAGCGCTTTCGTCCGTTAAACTTACGAGTGGTAGAATTACATTTAACAGAGCGACGTACTTGGTATATTTATTTTGAAAATGGTTTGCAATTGGTATTAGACCAAGCCGATGTTAATCAAAAGTTACAGCGTTTTTTATGGTTGTATCAACGAGAGCTTAGTCCTTATTTAGAGCGTATCGAACGTATAGATTTGCGTTATCGGCATGGCTTAGCGGTTAAATGGAAAGAAGGGCAAGCACTAGCAGTCAAATATAATCAGTTAGTAGCACCCGTAAATAAAGTTCCTGTTGGTGGTGCATAACTACCCTAAAAGGTTAGTCCATAATGATAGATACAGAAAAATTAATTGTTGCCCTAGATGTTGGCACATCCAAAGTTGTGGCCTTGATTGCACAAATTAGCAAAGAGCAACAGCTTGAAGTCATTGGCGTTGGCAAAAGTCCTTGCATGGGGCTTAAAAAAGGCATGGTGGTAGATATTGACGAAACCGCCAAAGCGATTAAACACGCTATTAAAGAAGCCGAAAATATGGCGCATTGTCAGGTTCATTCGGTATTTGTAGGTATTGCAGGCAACCAGATTATTAGCCGCAACCTCGAAGGGCAAGTGCAAATTCGTAGTGGTGAAGTCAGTAGTCAAGACATACAAGCGGTGCTAGATAAAGCCAAAAATAGTGCGATTATGCCCGAACAAAAAGTTTTACATGTATTGCCACAAGAGTTTAGCGTTGATAATCAATATGATATCCGTAATCCCTTAGGTATGGCAGGTGTGCGTTTAGAAGGGCATTACCACATGATTAGCTGTGGTTTGAGTGCTTTGCAAAACCTCGAAAAGTGTGTTCATCAATGTGAATTAGGTGTTGATGCGGTTATTTTAGAGCCTTATGCTGCTGCTAATGCGGTATTAACCGAAGACGAAAAAACCTTAGGGGTGTGTTTGATTGATATCGGGGCAGGCACAACTGATATCGCCGTTTATATTCATGGTGCGTTACGTTATACCGAAATTATCCCAGTCGGTGGCGACCATGTGACCAATGATATTGCTCATGTATTGCGCACCCCTGTCACAGAAGCGGAACAGCTCAAAGTTAAACAAGGCTGTGCTCAGTCGATTGTGGTTAAACGTGACGAATTTGTACATTTTCCTGCTGCCAACGGCAAAGAAAATCGTAAATTAGAACGTCACGTCTTAGCTTCTATTATCGAAGCGCGTTATACCGAATTGTTTGAGTATATTTATAATCAATTACATAGCTTGGGCGCATTAGATTATTTGAGTGCTGGTTTTGTGTTAACGGGTGGTGCAGCGCGTATAGAAGGTGCGGAGTCTTTGGCCGATGGTATCTTTGGTAAAGACAGAACCCGCTTGGGGACACCAACGATTGCCCCCGAAATGGGTGGACAGCTTGTCCAAAGCTCGGTATATGCTACCAGTGTTGGCTTGTTAATGGCAGGACGAGATGCCTATTTAGAAGAATTAGCCAAGCAACCAACCCGACGTAAAACTATCGACACCGAAGGCTTTTTAGCAAAATTAAAAGCATGGTTAGAGCGAAACTTCTAAAACAAGCGTTTTAATTACAAGATATGTAACATGTTGTACAAAGTGTTGCTTTTTTTGAGCAAGTACTAAGATAACTTGATAAAATGGCGAAGATATTGGATAAACGGTATATTAAATCGTATTCCTAATTAAATTTAGAAGTGCACAACGGAAGGTACATTTCATACTGGTATTCCTGACTGAGGAGACGTATATGGGTGTTTTTAAAATAGCTGACGATCAACAGACACACCAAGTTTTGGGTGGCCCAGTTATTAAAGTGTTTGGTGTTGGCGGCGGCGGTGGTAATGCCGTGGATCATATGGTGCAAAGTCATTTACATGGCGTGCAATTTGTTTGTGCCAATACAGATGTACAAGCTCTCAATAAAATGAATTCAGATAAACTAATACAGTTAGGAGTGGTTTTAACAGGCGGTTTAGGAGGTGGTGGTAAACCAGAAATAGGCCGCCAAGCTGCATTGGAAAGTCGTGAAGAAATTATTGAGGTTTTAAAAGGTTCAGACATGGTGTTTATTACCGCAGGTATGGGCGGTGGTACAGGTACAGGGGCTGCGCCAGTTGTTGCAGAATTAGCTCGAGAGTTAGGTGTTTTAACGGTGGGTGTGGTCACTCGTCCATTTTCCTTTGAGCGTCGTGACCGTTTAGCAGAACAAGGTATCGAAGAGTTGTCTCAACACGTTGACTCCTTGATTACCATCCCCAACTCTAAATTGTTAAAAGTCTATGGTAATAAAATTTCAATGATTGACGCGTTCAAAAAGGCTAATAACGTTCTCTTTGAAGCGGTTCGTGGTATTTCTGACATGATTACCCGTCCGGGTATGATTAACCTTGACTTTGCCGATGTGCGTAACTCAATGAGTGACCGTGGTTTGGCGATGATGGGGACTGGTGTTGCCTCAGGTGCTGATCGTGCGCGTGAAGCAACCATGAAAGCCATTAACAGCCCCTTGTTAGATGATATTAAATTAGAAGGCGCAACTGGCCTTATTGTATCTGTTGCAGGTAACGCTGATTTAGCATTAGAAGAGTTTGATACTGTGGGTGAAATTGTTGCGCCACTAGCTGATCAAGGTGTTGCGATTAAAGTAGGTATGATTTTTGATGAAGATATGGGGGATGAAATTCGGGTCACGGTTGTGGCAACAGGATTGAGCAAAGCCCCTCAAGTTGCTACCGCAGGTGCACAAGCAGCAGCAACGGTTAATCGCCCACGTTCGCCTTTAGGCATGCCAGCCGCTGCACCAACACGCAATTATGATGAGTTTGATACACCGTCAGTGCTCAAAAAACCGCAGGTTTCTTCTACACCAGCACCTGCTAACAAACCAGAAGCACCAAAGTCTGACTTGTTAAATATCCCGTCATTTTTGCGTCGTCAAAATAATAGCTAGCGTAGGGCGGAATGCATTCCGCCATTTTAAAAATATGCAAAGCCTTCGATTGCCACGTCTGCTGATTTACCTGTCAATAATGGCGCATTACAATGCGCCCTACGCGAGATCAATTTACACAGTGTGACCCACTGTGTAAATCTTCAAAATTCCACTATCAAAACTTGCACAAACTCAAAAAAATGTTACTATGAGCGACTAACTCTGAAACATTTTGTCACAATGCTGCGTCAACGAACTCTCAAAAATACTATCCGCGCCACAGGCATTGGCCTGCATAGCGGCCAAAAAGTATATCTTACCCTCAAACCACACGTGATTGATGGGGGTATTGTCTTTAGACGCACCGATTTAGATGTGCCCGTTGATATTCCTGCTAATGCCTTGTTAGTCAACGAAACCACCATGTCTTCTAATTTAATTAAAGATGGTGTAAAGGTTGGTACAGTTGAACATTTAATGTCCGCATTGGCAGGTTTAGGCATTGATAATGCGATTATTGAAGTCAGCTCGCCCGAAATTCCTATTATGGATGGCAGTGCAGGCCCCTTTGTGTTTTTGATTCGTGCTGCAGGCATGATAGAACAACATGCCCCTAAAAAATTAGTCAAAATTAAACGCCCTATCGAAGTGTTTGAGGGTGATAAACGTGCCGCTTTTTTACCCTACAATGGTTTTAGAGTAGCCTTTACCATTGACTTTGACCATCCTGCGTTTTTAGAAGACCACAAAAGTGCCTGTGTTGACTTTTCTACCACGGCCTATGTCACCGAAGTCAGTCGTGCGCGTACTTTTGGCTTTATGCGTGACATCGAATATCTCACCTCAATGGGCTTGGCCAAAGGTGGCAGCTTAGATAATGCCATTGTCTTAAACGACGAAGGCGTGATGAATGCCGAGGGACTACGCTACGAAGATGAGTTTGTACGCCATAAAATGTTAGATGCAATCGGCGATTTATACATTTTGGGCTATGGTATTATTGGCGAATTTCAAGGCTATAAATCGGGTCATGCGCTTAATAATAAGCTGCTTCGTGCGCTATTAGAGCAACCTGACGCATGGGAAATTGTGACATTTGATGACGAAGAATTAGCTCCAATTGCGTATATTCAGGCATTTCCTCCACAAGATACACACTAAATCAAAGACTTAATCAACATTTGTTGATATAAAGAATATAAATGGTTTTGTCGGATTGTTAGTCGATTATCTTGCCAAACGCTGTAAAGCTTCGCTAAGCTCTACATCTGATAAAGATTGTGCTGCTTCTATAATCAGTTTTTTGGTGTCTGCTGACAAAGGCTTAGCGGCATCGTGTTTGGCGCGTGGCGTTTGTAAATCTTCGCTCAACATAAATTGGATACGTGTTAAACGACTAAACACTTTGTGTGATTGTAGTTGTTTTAAATAATGTGCTTGGAGGTAACGAAGTTGTCCTAACAGGGCAGAGTTATGAGTTTGCAGTGTTAAAACGCCATTAACATAAGAGGCGACCTGACACTGTGTCTTAATGGCAGGTAATATCTCGGTAACGATAGCATTCAGTTTGCCTAGATAAAGGACTTGTGTATGTAGTGTTCTAAGCAGTGGAGAAGAGGTAATTTCGTGACTGCGTGGAATATGATGAGCCATAAGACTTTACCTAAGAGAAGTAGCCGTGTGTTTGGGACTTACATTACCTTAAATTAAAGTGTAAGAACAAACTGAGCTAAGGCTACTCCTTGAATCGCTGACGTGCAAGTTGCGCGTTGATTAACAGCAAAAATTTAGTGTGCGTGAGGAAATAATTGTCAATCCTCAAAGTGTTGGTTGCAAAAAACCGATAGCAAACGCCACAAATCAAGCAGGAGAGAAACAGCGTGAAATTTAATTTATGGCATCGAAATGCCGTACGACCGATGATGTTGCGTCTTACGCCAGTCACCATTGCCACATTTGTAGGCACAATGACATTGCTGGCTACTGCAGGTGGCGCGATTGGTTATGCCATTGGGGCTAAAAATAATCAGCCTACCGCTATTGCTGCTCACAAAGAGCAGGCAGCACCAGTAATCAGCTCCAAACAGCAAATAGATTTAATGAATAACCGTGTTGCCGAAATGCAAGCGCAATTATTGCGTTTAGATGCTTTAACCCAACACATGGCCGAAACGGCGCGTGTCCCTGCAAAAGAGTTTAGTCTTGAGAATAATTCAAAAGGAGCTAAAGGTGGCCCTTTATTAGAAGAAGTCTCGGTATTGGGTGAAGATAACCTTGATATACGCTTGCAAGAGTTATCACAACTGATTGAAGAAAAAGAAAGCCAGCTTAAAACCTTAGACAGTTTATTAGCCAATAAACGTATTCAAAACAATCAAAACTATTTAGCAAACTTGCCTGTGCGTGATGGCTCAATTACCTCTCGTTATGGTTATCGTTCTGACCCGTTTAATAGCCGCGTTGCTTTTCATGCAGGGATGGATTTTTCGGGGCCACATGGGGCTAATATCTATGCGGTAGCATCAGGTATTGTCAGTTTTGCGGGAGTTAAAAATGGCTATGGCAATGTCATCGAAGTGTCACATGGCAATGGCTATGTCACGCGTTATGCCCATGCCTATCGTTTAGCGGCCAAACAAGGTGATTTGGTAGCAAAAGACCAAGTGATTGCCTATATGGGTTCAACTGGACGTTCTACGGGCACACATCTGCATTATGAAGTGATTGTGAATGGCAAACAAATTGACCCAATGAGTTTTGTCAGTGTCGCCCTTAAAAAGTAATCTGCTTGTCTCGCTAAATAAGCCGACCCCTGTGTCGGCTTATTTTTTGTTTGTATTTCTTGTCCTTTAGTGTCAGGGGCATTTTGTCGGTGATTATTTAAGAGTAGAATGTGGCAATTTTTTGCGATACTTGTCTTCTGAGGTTATTGCCCCCATATACAAGACTTACGCGCTGATTATTTTTAATATACTTATGGCACTGTTATGCGTAAGTTTTGGATTGAGTTTAAATAAAGAGTAGCTTTTATGTTTGCACGTCTGATAAGCGGGATATTTGGAACAAAAAACGAACGTGAATTAAAAAGAATGCAAAAGATGGTTGATGCCGTCAATGCACTTGAGCCGAGTGTTCAAGCCTTAGATGATGCAAGTTTGTCGGCTAAAACCGAAGAGTTTCGCAGTCGATACAGTAAGGGCGAAAGCTTAGAACAGTTATTACCCGAAGCCTTTGCAGTATGTCGTGAAGCCTCTCAACGTGTCATGAGTATGCGTCACTACGATGTACAACTTATTGGTGGTATTACCTTGCACGAAGGGCGTATTGCCGAAATGCGTACAGGTGAAGGTAAAACTTTGATGGCAACCTTAGCCTGTTATTTAAATGCTTTAAGTGGCGAAGGTGTACACGTAGTTACCGTTAATGATTATTTGGCAGCGCGTGATGCGGAGTTAAACCGTCCGTTGTTTGAGTTTTTGGGTTTAAAAGTGGGTGTGATTCGCTCCATGCAGCCTACTGCCGAAAAACACGATGCCTATTTGGCTGACATTACGTACGGTACTAACAACGAATTTGGCTTTGATTATTTACGCGATAATATGGCCTTTCGTTTAGAAGAAAAGCATCAGCGTGGTTTAAGCTTTGCCATTATTGACGAAGTGGATTCTATTTTAATTGATGAAGCGCGTACTCCTTTGATTATTTCGGGCGCGGTTGACGGTTCTTCGCAATTATATCAAGCGGTAAATGTCATTCCTCCCCAATTAGTTGCCCAAAAAGAAGAAGGCAAGCCCGATGGTGGGGATTACTGGGTGGACGAAAAGCATCGTCAAATCGAACTCACCGAAACAGGTTATGATCACGTTGAAAAGTTATTGATAGGCTTGCAGTTATTAGCAGAAGGTGAGAGTTTATACTCGGCAAGTAAACTTGGTTTGTTGCATCATGTGTTATCTGCTCTTAAAGCCCATGTGCTATTTCAACGCGATGTTCATTATATTGTCCAAGATAACGAAATTGTGATTGTTGATGAGCATACTGGCCGTACGATGGCTGGTCGTCGTTGGTCAGAAGGTTTGCACCAAGCGATTGAAGCTAAGGAAGGGGTAGAAGTCCAAAATGAAAATCAAACCTTGGCAACCACAACCTTCCAAAATTATTTCCGTTTATACAAAAAATTATCAGGTATGACAGGTACTGCCGATACCGAAGCCACCGAATTTCATCAAATTTATGGTTTAGATGTGGTGGTGATTCCGACCCATCGTCCGATGATTCGTAAAGATTTAGAAGACCTCATTTATTTGAGCAAAGAAGAAAAGTTTGAAGCGATTATTCGTGATATTAAAGACTGCATGGAGAAAGGCGCACCTGTATTGGTAGGTACGGCTACCATCGAAACCAGTGAGTATTTATCACGTTTATTGCAACAAGAAAAAATTCCTCATCGGGTGTTAAACGCCAAGTTTCACGCCCAAGAAGCTGACATTATTGCCCAAGCAGGTCGCCCTAAAACGGTCACCATTGCTACCAATATGGCAGGTCGTGGTACTGACATTGTGTTGGGTGGTAACTGGAAAGCCTTATTGGCGCAAACACCTAATGCCACACCTGAACAGATACAGTCACTCAAAAGCCAGTGGGAACAAGACCATGCTGCTGTATTAGAGTCAGGCGGTTTGCATATTATTGGTACCGAACGTCACGAATCACGTCGTATTGATAACCAGTTGCGTGGCCGTGCAGGTCGTCAAGGTGACCCCGGTTTAAGTCGTTTTTATTTGTCTTTAGAAGATGATTTAATGCGTATTTTTGCCAGTGACCGTGTGCGCAATATGATGCGTTCATTGGGTATGCAAAAAGGCGAAGCGATTGAACACCGTTGGGTAACACGTTCTATCGAAGGCGCGCAACGTAAAGTCGAGGCGCGTAACTTTGATATTCGTAAAAACTTGCTCAAATATGACGATGTCGCCAATGAGCAGCGTCGAGTCATCTATCATCAACGTGATGAAGTGTTGGCTGCTGATAGCTTGGCAGATATGTTCGAAAATATGTATGAAGATGTGATTGCCACTGTGGTGACTGAGTTTATTCCACCACAAAGTATCGAAGATCAATGGAATATTGCAGGTTTAGAAAAAGCATTACAAACAGACTTTAAAATAGATATGCCGATTAAAGCATGGCTAGATGAAGATACTCGTTTAGAAGAAGTTGGTTTGCGTGCCAAAATCTCCCAAACAGCGCGTGATGCTTACAAACAGCACCGTGCCAAAATGGGTGACGAAATTGCCAATATGATTGAAAAACAAATCATGTTGCAAGTGCTTGACCGTCATTGGAAAGAACATTTAGCGGCAATGGACTATTTACGTCAAGGTATTCACTTGCGTGGTTATGCACAAAAAAATCCCGAGCAAGAATATAAGCGTGAATCTTTTGAGCTATTTCAGCAATTATTAGGCGCGGTTAAATTAGAAGTGGTGCAAACAGTCGCTACCATTCATATTCCTAGTGAAGAAGAAATAGCTGCAATGGAAGCACAACAAGCTGCCCAAGCCGCCGCCATGAATTTGCATATGGAACATCCTGAGTTAATGGCCGACGAAGAAGGAATTCCTGCTGTGGTTGAACAAAGCGAAAACTCCAATGCTAATCCGTATGCCGACCAATATGTAGGCCGTAATGACCCTTGTCCTTGTGGTAGTGGCAAAAAATACAAACAATGTCATGGGCGTTTGGCTTAGTCACAGTTTCTCCTCGTTAAATTAAACCTCACCCTAGCCCTCTCCTAATAGGAGAGGGAAATTGTTGCTCTTGAAACTTAAAGGAAAAAATCATGGCTGTTGGTGATTTATCTATGCCTGTTATGCACCCAGTTAAAGGTGTACGTATTGGTATTACAGAGGCTTATATTCGTTATAAAAATCGTAAAGACTTAGTTGTTTTTGAATTGGCAGAACAGGCCAATACCGCTGCGGTATTTACCACCAACGCTTTTTGTGCTGCCCCTGTGCAAGTGGCAAAAGCCAATTTAGCCCAAGCCAATAGCCGCTATTTAATCATCAATACAGGTAATGCCAATGCTGGTACAGGCACAACTGGCATGGCCAATGCCTTGCGTAGTTGTACTGCTTTAGCAGAACTGACCTACACTCAAGCAGAAGCGGTATTACCGTTTTCAACGGGAGTGATTGGTGAGCAATTACCGATTGCCAAATTAGAAGCAGGTTTACCAGCTGCTCTAACTGCTTTACAAGAAGATAATTGGGTAGCTGCGGCAACAGGCATTATGACCACCGACACCTTGCCCAAAGGTGCAAGTGAGCAATTTACGGTTGATGGTGTCACTTATACCATTACAGGTATTTCTAAAGGCGCGGGCATGATTCGCCCCAATATGGCGACCATGTTAGGTTTTGTGGCAACCGATGTTGCTGTAGAGCGTGGCTTATTGCAAAGCTTATTAGCCGAAGTAACTGAGCAATCATTCAACCGTATTACCATTGATGGTGATACCTCTACGAATGATGCTTGTGTATTAGTCGCCACAGGTGCGGCAGGTAATGCCCTGATGACTGAGCGTAGCGGTGCGTTGTATGAAGCCTTTTTTGCCGCTTTACAACGCAGCTTTTTACGTTTAGCGCAGTTAATCGTGAGAGATGGTGAAGGTGCAACTAAGTTTATGACCGTTAAGGTTGAAGGTGGCGCAAATACTCAAGAGTGTTGTGATGTCGCTTATGCGGTTGCTCATTCACCGTTAATTAAAACAGCATTTTTTGCCTCTGACCCTAACTGGGGACGTATTTTAGCGGCGATTGGCAGAAGTGGTGTGCCTAACTTAGATGTCAGCAAAATTAATGTCTATTTAGATGACGTTTGTATTTGCGAAAATGGTGGAGCAGCCGTCAGTTATCGCGAAGAGTTGGGTGCGGCAGTGATGAAACAACCCGAAATTACTATTCGTATTGTGTTAAATCGTGGTGATGCCAACGATACCGTATGGACGTGTGATTTCTCTTATGATTATGTGAAAATCAATGCAGATTATCGGTCTTAATAACGCCTTAAATATCTAAAATATAAAACTCCCACTTTGGTGGGAGTTTGTTTTTTGAATAAGGAATAAACTGTTGTATGCTGTGACAAGTATCTAGCAAGATGGAAGAGCAATCATGAATTTTGCACATCAATATCAAATAACCGAACAAGACTATTTGCACCACGAATTGCAAAGCCAAATTAAACATGAGTTTATTGATGGTGAACTGTTTGCGATGGTTGGGGCAAGTTCGGCTCACAATTTAATTAGTTTAAATATCGCTACTGAGCTTAGAACACATCTTAAAGGCAAACCCTGTCGCCCTTATGTTAACGATATGAAGGTGCGTATTGAAGGCAATTATTATTATCCCGATGTATTGGTGGACTGTAGCGACATAGCAGATGATGCCTATTTTGCCGAAACCCCCATTTTGATTATTGAGGTATTGTCTGAGTCAACCAAGCAATATGATAAAACCTTTAAATTACAGCAATATAAAAAAATTGCCACCTTGCAAGAATATGTGATGATTGAACAAAACAACGCACTCGTTGAAGTGGTCAGCCGTTTAGATGGTTGGCAGGCACATTATTATAGCTTGGGTGAATCATTCATGTTGCAGTCTGTTGGTTTGAAGCTATCGGTTGCAGAGGTGTATGAGTCTGTTAAAAACAAAGATATGCTGGCATGGTTAGAGCAGCAAGGTGGCCGCGATTAAGCCGTTGCCGTGTAAAAATGGTCATTTTAAAACAGTATCTGTGGCGAGAATATCATGTCTTTCAGCGATTTTAAAACTATCAGCCAAGTACAACAGTTGTATCAAATTCATTATCAAGAAGCGGTGTTTATCCCTGTTAAAAAAATGGAGCTATCCTCGTTATTTGTAGAAGAAATAGCGTTTAACATCAATCAACTTGATGTGTTTTCGTCAGAGGCGGCACGTTGCGAATTGCTGATTTTGCCAGTTTTACGAGAAGTTTATAAACAATATGCTCAGCAATTTTCTTTGTGGGTACAAAAATCAATAAATTATACCCCTGAGTTAAGTGGTACGCCTGATTATATGATTTCTAAGCGTTCTGCTTTAGGCAAAACCGTCTTAGAGTTTCCCTTGTTGATGTTGGTTGAAGCTAAAAAAAATGATTTTGAACAAGGCTGGGCGCAATGTTTAGCAGAGCTATGGGCAGCACAACAATTAAATAAAAATCCGCAATTAACCGTTTATGGGATTGTTAGTGATGGTAAGTACTGGGAGTTTGGCCAATTAACGGGGCAAATGTTTATTAAAAATAGTCAAAGCTTTGTGATTGATGACTTGGCAGAGTTGTTAAGTGCATTACGTTATGTGTTTGAGCAGGTGAATCATGCTTAACGTTGTCGCTGCTGTCATACACAATCCTCAAGGCCAATTATTATTGGCACAACGGCCATTACACAAACACCAAGGTGGTTTATGGGAGTTTGCAGGCGGCAAGATTGATTCAGGTGAAACGGCCGAACAAGCTTTGGTGCGTGAGTTACAAGAAGAACTAGGTATTACGGCTACGCAATATCGACCATTGTTAACGGTTGAGCATCATTATCCCGATAAATCGGTGCGTTTGAATGTATTTAGAGTGACAGCCTTTGAAGGGCAAGCACATGGCGCAGAAGGGCAACCTATTGTATGGGTAAAGCCCGAAAATTTACATGATTATCAATTTCCAGCCGCCAATTTGCCAATTTTAAAAGCCGCATTACTACCCGATATTTATTATATTAGCCCTGAAGCTGATGAAATAGGAGGTGATTTATTAACATGGTTAAATCAGCATTTAGCCCAACACAGTTTTTTATGTTTGCGAGCCAAACAGTTGACTGAGGCGCAATATTTAACCTTAGCGCAGCAAGTCGCAGAGTTATGTCAACAACGCCAATGCTCGTTAATTATTCATCAGCATTATAAATTATTAGCCCAATTACCTATGGCTAAAGGCGTACATTTAACCAGCCAACAATTAGCACAATTGCAATCACGGCAACAACTCGCCATAAGCCCTGAACAATATTTGTGGGTATCGGCACATCATCAACAAGACTTAGTTAAAGCTTGGTTGATTGGCGCAGATGCAGCAAGCTTATCACCCGTGTGTCCAACCGCTTCACATCCAGCGCAGTTAGCAATGGGGTGGCAGGTTTTTGAAGATACATTAAAAACAGCAAAATTGCCTGTTTATGCCTTAGGCGGAATGACTAAAGAAGACGTGAACCTTGCCCAACAGTGTGGTGGACAAGGTGTAGCGGGCATACGAGGATTATTGACTTAGTACCTTGTTAACTGCTGCAATCAGTTCGGCTTCGACCACAGGCTTGGTTAAATATTCACTCGCACCTTGACGCATTCCCCACATTTTGTCAGTGGTTTGGCTTTTGGTGCTGACAATAATCACGGGAATATGTGATGTTTCGGGGTCTTTGGTAATTTTGCGGGTTGCCTGAAAACCGTTAGTTTCGGGCATAACTACATCCATTAAAATCACATCAGGTTTGCTTTTTTTGGCGGTAGCAATGCCAATTTCGCCAGTATTGGCAAATGAGCAAATGTGACCGTGTTTTTGGAGCATTTGGCTTAAGCCAGCTTGTTCGGTAGGGGAGTCATCTATAATTAAAACGTGTGCCATAATTGCCTCTGGGCTTGTGTTTATTCCAAAACTAAGTGAACTAAGCATAGCGTATTAAGCGAAGATTGTTAAGGTTGTATGCCTTGTAAACTTTGTGCTAAAGATAAGGCGTGATGGTCTGACAAACTCGCGATAAAATCAAGCATTTGCATTAGTCCTAAGTATAGGTTATCACGACCATTAAGCGTATGAATACCTAAAAGCTGCTGTAATCGTTGTTGTTTAAATGTTAATGGCAATTGTTTGTAACTGCCTAGGGTCATTTCGGAAAAGGCACTTAATAATGTGTGCAAACTGGCATAAGCAGATAATTCAAGTTGTGCTTTTTGGGGATGATTAAAAATGCGTTCACGCGCTAGATTTTTGGCTAAATCTATACCATTTGCCAAGTTAGTATGACAATGTTGCAATAAGCCCCCTTGTAAAGTCCCTGTTAATAAAGCCTCTTGTTGTTGTTCAAAAGCGGTAGCTATGGCGGAGACTAATTTTTCGATAGCTTTGCCGCGTAAGGCCGCGATTTTTTGCAAATCGGGGACATCTTGTTTAAGTTCAGGTGGTGGCGGTAAATCGTCTAATAATTGCAAAAATAACGGTTCAACTTCATCATAACGTAGCATTCCTAAAGCTAAACCATCTTCTAAATCAATTAAGGTATAACAAATATCATCGGCAGCTTCTAACAAATAAGCCAAAGGATGACGACACCATTTAAAATCAGCTTGCTGGATTAGCCCAAGTTGCTCAGCAACTTGTTGTAACAAAATTTTTTCGGTGTGGTAACAACCAAACTTGGCGCGCTTATGACTGGCAACGCCACCTGCAATCGGTTGTGATAACCACGGATATTTTAAATACGCGCCCAACGTGGCATAGGTTAAACGCATTCCACCTTCGTTAGGGTGATATTCAAGCTGGGTTAAAATTCTAAAACCTTGGGCATTGCCTTCAAATTGGCATAAATCTGCAAATTGAGCAGGAGGAAGTAAGGCCATGAGCTGTGCTTGTTGAGGCAACAAAAACCAATCACGAATCGCATATTCGCCTGCATGACCAAAGGGTGGATTACCAATATCATGTGCCAAACAAGCGGCCTGAATAATGGCACCAACATCGGCAGGCGACACCCAATGAGGCAGTTGCTCAATGATTTTCTCGGCCGCTAACATCCCTAAACTACGGCCAACACAAGATACTTCTAAACTGTGTGTCAGACGCGTGTGGACGGCATCATGTTGGGCAAGAGGATGAACTTGGGTTTTGCGATTGAGTCGTCTAAAGCCACCCGAAAACACAATACGGTCGTAATCTTTATGAAAAGGGCTGCGTGAGCTTTCATCATGAGGCTTGCGACTACCTAGGCGATTGGCATTTAATAAATGTTGCCATGACATCATCGGCATAGTGTTTCCCTTTAAAAATATTATGTGTTATAGCTTAGCTTAATCTGAATCATAAGGACAAAATATGAATATTAGTTTGCAACAATGGGCGACAGGTTATGGCGTTATTAGTCATGATGAACCAACCCAACAAAGAATAGCAGCGTTACTAATAGAGTTAAAAAGACAAGGCTTGTGTAGCCAAGAGCAAGCATTACGCTTATTTGCAGCGGCTGATTATTTGTGCAATATGGCCATGTGGTTAACTGTACACATGACCTATGCTAAAAATGTTTATTTAGATGGCCGAGAATTACAAGCCAGTGACTTTAAAAAAATCCCCGAAGGGCATACAGGCGGGGCATTAAATATTGTGCCTGCCTATGTGGGTTATTTGTTGGCTAATGCCTTAACAGGCAAAACGCGTGCGTGGTTGATGGGACAAGGCCATTGTGTGGCGGCGATTGATGCCGTCAATATTTTATTGGGCAATACTGAGCCTGAACAAGCGGCACGTTATCCACTAAGCGATGCTGGTTTAAGTCAATTAGCCCAAGATTTTTATAGCTATCAAATCGGTGCAGATGGTCATCCTGCGGTGCCATTAGGCAGTCATGTTAACCCCTATACCGCAGGTGGCATTATTGAGGGCGGTTATTTAGGTTTTGCCGAATTGCAATATGTGCATATGCCTTTACCCAAACAAGAGTTAGTCGCGTTTTTGAGTGACGGTGCTTTTGAAGAGCAACGTGGTAGCGATTGGGTACCACGTTTTTGGCGTGGTGAAGATACGGGCTTAGTGATGCCGATTATGATTGCCAATGGTCGGCGTATTGACCAACGTACTACCATGTCCCAATCGGGTGGGGTTTATTGGTTTAAAGAGCATCTTAAACTGAACGGTTTTGAGCCAATCGAAATCAATGGTCGTGACCCTGCGGCGTTTGCATGGGCGATTATTAACATGGCACAAAACCTACAACAACAGCATCAAGATATTTTACAAGACAAAGCCAGTTATCCTGTGTTTTTGCCTTATGCCATTGCTGAAACCGTGAAAGGCTTTGGCTTTGTGAATGCAGGGACGAATGCGGCACACAATTTACCGATTGCTCAAAGTCCAGCCTTACACGAGGCGGCACGCGCTTTATTTAACCAAGGTTGTGCGCCGTTGTATGTGCCGAGCAACGATTTAGATTGGGCGATTACTACACTTAAAAATCATCATGTTTCAGGGCGTGAGCATGAAAAAGACCACTGTTTGCGGCAGCTTGTTGTTAAAGATTTATTAGCTCCTCCAATTAACTATTTAACTTTGGGCGAAAAACAAGCACCGATGGTGGCAATAGATAGTTACTTTACCGATTTAGTGGTCGCTAATCCTGAATTAAGAGTACGAGTGGCGAATCCTGATGAAATGCGTAGTAATCGCATGAATTTAACCCTAGACCGCATTAAACATCGGGTGTTAGATGTGGAGTTGGATGAAGCTGAGGCGGTGCAAGGTGGCGTGATTACCGCCTTAAATGAAGAAGCCGTCGTCTCAGCGGTGTTGGCCAATAAACAAGGTTTAAATATTGCCGTTAGTTATGAAGCGTTTGCGGTAAAAATGCTGGGTGCAATGCGTCAAGAAGCGATTTTTGCCCGTCATTTGCGTGAAATTGGCCGAGACCTTCACTGGCATAGTGTCCCGATTGTGGTCAGTTCTCATACGTGGGAAAACGGCAAAAATGAACAATCCCATCAAGACCCCACGTTAAGCGAAGCATGGATAGGTGAGATGAGTGATGTTGCGCCTGTCTATTTTCCTTGTGATGCCAATACCGCTGTTGCGCAATTAGCGGCCTTATATCAACAAAAAGGCCGTATTGCCACGGTGGTGGCGGCTAAGAGTGTATTGCCTGTGTGGTGTGATGCCACCCAAGCACAATTAGCGGCACAACAAGGCGCAATCACTTTACGCCATGACCATCAAGCCGATGTGCAGTTATTGGCGATTGGTGCGTATCAGTTGCAAGAAATTGAACGAGCCGCCAAACGCTTACGCGCAAAAGGTGTCGGGGTGTCGGTGGTAGCGATTGTTGAGCCAGCACGTTTTAGAATTGCTCGAGATGCGCGTGAAGCCGCTTATGTGTGGAATGATGAAGCGGTGAATAACATTGTGCCAGAGGTGCAAAAGCGCTTATTTGTCTGTCATGGTCGCCCTGAAGTGATGACAGGCGTATTAAGACGTTTGGATACAGGTTATCAACACAGTCGTTTTGTGGGTTATCATAATCGGGGTGGTACATTAGATGTGTTTGGGATGTTATATGCCAACAAAATTACGTGGGCACACATTGTTATGTACGTTGCTGAGTTGTTAGCTCAGGATGCTCAATTATGGTTGTCGGCAGAAGAATATGCAGCCGTACAAGGTAAAGGTAATGTGCAAAATTTGAGGTGATTTTGCTGAAATGCCTAAGTCCCTCTTTCATTTTTTACGTGGCTGACGATGGTCAAGCCACAATTTTTCCATCATCAAATAAGTAAAAGAGGCTGTCCAGCCAATCATTAACAAACCAGTCAACCCTTCTACCCCCACAATTAAGCGAATATGCCCTTTTGGCAAAATGTCACCAAAGCCTAATGAGGTATAAACTACCGCAGAAAAATACACAAAGTCATAAAGATGTGCGGCTGGTGTTAAACCATGAAATGAACCAAGCATAAGATGTGTATTAAGCAAATAGTAGCTAGCGGCAAAGAGCCAAACCTCGAGGGTGTGTGCAAAAAAAGCACCATAAATGACCACTAAAATACGTAGTCGTGGTTGAATTTTTAATTTGGGGATAATGCCCGAAATGAGTCGCAAGACTTCGTAATGTATCAATACCGTTAAAAATACCAGCGCAGCAGTAATCAATGCTGCTGTCAAAAAGTGAATGTGTTCTGTCGCCATGTGGTTATCGCTATCGTTAAGAAACGGGCGACGACTATGCTAATCTAGCAAGTGAGCTTATACAATCTACTGTTTGGATTTTGATAAAGCTACATCTACACAAGTTTCTGGCATATCGGCCTCTGCCAGTAACACAAAAACATAATCAATGCTTGCACTAAGATATTGCTGCCAATGTTTGAGTAATAGCATGATGCACCTCTCTGTTGATACTTTTAGCCTAGTTACTCTTTTTTAAAAGTCAATTTAATGACTAGCTCAATCTAAAAAAGCGTTTAATACTGTCTAATAAACGCTCATGTTGTTGACGGTCATGGTTAGGGGCTTCGGCTTGCTTAACAGCAACCAATTGCTCATTACGCTCAGTTAAGATACGTGCAAACTCATCAGCAAGGGCGGGGCGTGAATGAATAATAAATTCAAAGCTTTGCTTATCAATTCGATAGCATTCTACATCGGTTTTGGCGATAACGGTGGCTCGTCGAGGTTCGCCTGTCATTAAGCCCATTTCGCCAAATACACGCCCCGAATTGAGGGTGGTGAGTAGTTTTCGGTCGTGTTCATTGACTTCGTACCAAATGTCAACTTCACCTGCTATTAACACATATAACCAATGCGCAATATCCCCTTGGCGGGTAATAATGTCACCTTTGGCAAAAGGAGCATAGGTAAGGGTTTTGGCTAAATAAGTGCGCTCCTCATCAGACAGCATCGCAAACAAATCCATTTGAGCTAGGGTTTTTTCGCGACTGGCCAATTCAACATCATGTAAACGATTTTCGCGCTCTAAGGAGTCGGTCATGTTAATCGCAAAAGTAGGAGCAGCAAGCGATAAGCCGTGACGTTGTAAAGCTGCAAAAATATGGACACGCATTGTACCATCAGTAGGGTCATCAATTTGAGCATCCGTTAACCAATAACGCACGGCATAGACACAAAGGCCATCTTTAAAATCCATTAGGACACATTGAGGGCGAGGAATTTGGCTGACTAAGGGGATTTCGGTTTGATGTAAAGCTTTATCGACACTGTTAATGACGCGTTGCGGTGGAATAGTATTACTCAAGGAAAAATACACCCAACGTCGCCATTGGGGAACTTGTTCACCGCCAACAATAGTGACTTTGGCTTTCATGAGCATACTGTTGGGAACGACTATCACTTCGCCATTACGGGTACGAACCGCAGTATGTCGCCAATGAACCTCGATAACTTTACCGCGCACGGTATCGGTCTCTATCCAGTCACCAATGTTAATAGATTTATCGAGTTGTAATGCAAGGCCGCCTAAAATATTGCCAAGGGTGTCTTGCATCGAAAAGGCGATAATCCCCGTAATCACCGCAGAAGTGGTGATTAAGCCCGACAAATTAACACCCGCCTCACTCATGCGTACCATGCCCCAAGCAATGTAGGCTAGTACCAACATAATATCTTCTAGAATGCGTGGTGGTTTGATGCTTAGCTTAGGCAGTAATACTCTAAATAGGCTTAATCCGACCATGCGTATGGTCAAAATACCGATTAAGATGACAGCGATTTCGTTAAGAATACGAGCGGCTAGCGATAAGTTTAAAAGATAGCCAATAAAACTAGCGACAGCACATATAAGCGCGGTAGAAGAAAAAATCAGGCAGTTTTTGATAATGGCGGTTTTGTCGGAGGAGCGCGGTAGTAGTAATAACAAGCTAATTACAATAAATGCAATAGCATACAAATATTGATTGTGCCAAACACTCAAAAAGGCGGGTAGTACTTGATTGGTCATTGCTTGTTATTCCTTAAACAAAAAAGCCCCGAGTATCGAGGCTTTTTGAGTTATCAAAACTAGCGACGCATATCTTCGGGTAAATGCGGAGCCACAGTAGTGACTAAAGCCTTCATTACTTTAATGTTGCCTGCGACAATATGGCCTGACTTAAGATAATTGTGGCCGCCTGCCATATCACACACCATACCACCCGCCTCACGAATTAACAAATCGCCTGCAGCAATATCCCACGGTGCTAAACCGAGTTCAAAAAAGCCATCCAAGCGACCTGCCGCAACAAAGGCCAAATCTAAAGAAGCCGCCCCTGCACGACGTAAGCCTGCTGTTTGTAGTGCAACAGCCTTAAATGCACTTAAATAAGAATCTAAATAACTGTGCTGTGCAGGGCGAAAGGGAAAGCCTGTACCAATCAAAGCACCCTCTAAACCTTTACGTTGTGTCACACGCAAACGACGACCATTTAGTGTTGCACCATAACCGCGGCTAGCACTAAAACATTCTTCGGTAATCGGGTTATAAACCACAGCGTGTTCGGTTTGACCTTTATATTGCACGGCAATACTCACCGCATATTGCGGAAAACCATGAATAAAATTGGTTGTACCATCTAAGGGGTCGATAATCCATAACCAATCTTTACCTACGCCTTCGCCTTCGATTAAGCCACACTCTTCACCCTGAAAGCTATGAATGGGATAGGCTTTGCGTAGGTTTTCGATAATGATACGTTCGGCATCTTTGTCTACTCGTGTGACAAAGTCGTTAATGCCTTTAGTTTCGACTTCTACTTCAACAAATTGTAATTGTTGGGCAGCTTTGGCAATGAATTCGCCTGCTTGTTTAGCGGCACGAACGGCCATCGTCAGCATCGGTTGCATGGAGTAAAACTCTTAAAGAACGGTAACAGGGATAATAATCCTCAATAGAACCGCAAATTATAGCAGAGAGTTGGGCGTTAATTTGCTACCATTAGCCATCTTTTTTGAATTTGTTTGAATTTGTGTCATGTTTAGTCATATTCGCATCGTATTAGTTAATACCAGTTTGCCTGCTAATATTGGTTCTGCTGCGCGCGCTCTAAAAACGATGGGTTTGCGTCAGTTAGTGTTAGTTGACCCTAAAATCTTTCCGAGTAGTGAAGCAACCGCCTTGGCATCAGGCGCATCTGACGTGCTAGCGAATGCCAAAATTGTCGCTACCTTAGAAGAAGCGATTGCAGATTGTCCCTTAGTCATTGGTGCGAGTGCGCGTAGCCGTACTATTCCGTGGCCAATGCTCAATGCCCGAGAAGCAGGGGAGTTAAGTCGTATTGAATCCGAAAAACACCCTGTGGCTTTGGTTTTTGGGCGTGAAGATAGAGGTTTAACTAACGAAGAGTTGCAGCAATGTCATTATCATGTCCATATTCCCAGTGATGAAGAATATGGTGTACTAAATGTTGCTGCCGCCGTACAAGTGATTGCTTATGAAGTGCGTATGGCGCATTTAGCTCATAAAGAAGTGGGAAACAAGTCAGTAATGACCTTTAGCACTAACTCTGCATGGGATGAAGAAATTGTCCCTGCCAGTGATATGGAGCAGTTTTTTGCTCATTTAGAGGCGGCATTAGTTGATTCGGGCTTTTTAGACCCCAATAATCCTCGTCAAATGCCTGCCAGAATGCGTCGTTTGTTTGGTCGTTTACGCATGGATAGGCTAGAGTATAACTTATTGCGTGGTATCTTGGGGCGTATGCAAGTCATGGCCAAAGAAATAACCCAGCTAAAAAAAGGCTAAACTATGTTTTCTTTACTTAGGCAGTTACAAGAAGATGTTCAGTCGGTATTTGCGCGTGACCCTGCGGCGCGTAATACCTTAGAAGTGATACTTAATTACCCTGGTATTCATGCCATTGCCCTGCATAGAGTAGCGCATGGTTTGTGGCGGTCTGAGCTTAAAGGCACAGCGCGCGCTGTTTCGACAGTGAGCCGTTTTTTAACAGGTATCGAAATTCATCCTGCTGCCAAAATTGGTCGGCGTTTTTTTATTGACCACGGCATGGGGGTTGTGATTGGCGAAACTGCCGAAATTGGGGATGATGTCACTCTTTATCATGGCGTGACCTTAGGTGGTACAACATGGCAAAAAGGCAAACGTCATCCTACCTTAGAAGATGGGGTGGTCGTTGGAGCAGGGGCAAAAGTTTTAGGGCCATTTACGGTGGGTAAGGGCGCAAAAATTGGCTCAAATGCGGTGGTCACTAAAGCTGTTCCTGATGGCGCAACGGCTGTAGGCAATCCAGCACGCTTGATTTTAAAGCAAGTGTTAGAAGTACATCCTGACGAACAAGCACGATTGGACTTTGCTCAAAAAATTGGTTTTCAGGCCTATGCTGCAACCCCTGATTTACCAGACCCTGTCGTCGAAGCATTAAGGGTGTTATTAGACCATATGCAAGCAACCGACAAACGTTTAGACAAAATGTGTGGTGCGCTTAAACGCGTCAATAAAGATTTTTGCGATGAACGTCCTGAAGAGTTAAAAGCTGAAGATTTGGCGGTCATGCAAGAAAATGGGCAGTGATTAGTCATGATAGAGCAATTTGAGGCTGCACAGCAATTATGCGAACTCTTATTATGGGATAGTCCTGTACTAGCTCAAAAATGTTTTGCGAATTTTCAACAGAGTATTGATGCAAATGATGACTGCTTTGACCTAGCGGAAGCGTTACGCAAAGCACTCAGACCAATTTTATCTTATCGAGATTGGGATGAGCTTGATGCGATGTTGGATGATTTACAGCGTTTAGCCAAAATGCGTCGTTTACCAATCGTCTTGGTGACTGATAATGAAGATAGCACTCAAAACTTAGATGATGAAGATGATGAGCCACGTTTTAACCCCGAAGATAGTGACGAGTTTTTGGCTCAAGTGAATGATGCCTTAGTCGAAGATGGCTATAACTTGTGGTCATGGGAAACCGACTCAGGTGTGTTTTGTGTGTTTATTGCTCAGGCACAAGACAAAGAAACGATTTATCACCTCACCTATATCTTAGGTTTTACCGATGATAGTGGCGTGGCCATGCGATGTTGTGATGTGGTTGGGTAGGGTAAATATAGCTATACTTGACTAAAATACTCGGAATTAACTATAATTAGCCTGAAGGTACAGTTGTAGTAGGAGATGCCTTATGCGTTTAACCACTAAAGGCCGTTATGCGGTTACCGCTATGCTAGACTTAGCGATTCATGCGCGTTTAGAGCCTGTGAGTTTGGCGGATATTTCGGAGCGTCAAACAATCTCTATTTCTTATTTGGAACAATTATTTGCCAAATTACGTAAAGGTGGTTTGGTCTCCAGTGTCCGTGGGCCGGGTGGTGGTTATCAATTAGCGCGTCATGGTTCCGAAATATTTGTGGCACAAATCATTGATGCGGTTGATGAGTTAGTTGATGCCACTCGTTGTGCAGGCCAAGGCGATTGCCAACAAGGCATGATGTGTTTAACTCATGATTTATGGACAGATTTGAGTGCACGTATTCATGATTTCTTGTCAAATATCAGTTTAGAAGAACTTGTACATCGTCGTGGTGTGCAAGCTGTTGCTTTACGTCAAAGTAAAGCCTTACATACAGAAGTGCAGGATTTAGGCTTGTTACTAATGTAATCCCAGCAACTCTTAACCTAACATGAAGTAAGGTAGGCCGTATAACGAATGTCCGTTTGTGTCTATGCTATCATTTTGGGTCTCTAGCTAGGTCAAAAGAGTCTTTATGAAACGTCAAATTTATCTTGATTATTCTGCTACCACCCCCGTTGATCCTCGTGTTGCCGAAAAAATGATGCAATGTTTAACGATGGATGGAAATTTTGGTAATCCCGCCTCACGCTCACATGGTTATGGTTGGGAAGCCGAAGAGGCTGTTGAAACAGCCCGTCAACAAGTGGCAGATTTAGTCAATGCTGACCCACGTGAAATTGTTTGGACATCAGGCGCAACTGAGTCAAACAATTTGGCCATTAAAGGGGCGGCACACTTTTATCAAGGTAAAGGTAAGCACATTCTTACCTCCAAAATTGAACATAAAGCGGTTTTAGATACTTGCCGCCAGTTAGAGCGTGAAGGTTTTGAAGTCACTTATTTAGACCCTCAACCACAAACAGGTTTAATTACGGTTGAGATGGTTGCAGCCGCTTTGCGCCCAGACACGATTGTGGTGTCTTTAATGCACGTGAATAACGAAATCGGCACAATTACCGATATCGCTGCCATTGGTGAGTTGTTACGTAGCAAAGGCATTATTTTTCATGTTGATGCTGCACAGTCAACAGGTAAAGTCGCTATTGACCTAGAGACGATGAAAGTAGATTTGATGAGCTTTAGCGCACATAAAACTTATGGGCCTAAAGGCATTGGTGCTTTGTATGTTCGTCGTAAACCACGTATTCGTTTAGAAGCACAAATTCATGGCGGTGGCCATGAGCGTGGTTTCCGTTCGGGAACTTTAGCCACACACCAAATTGTCGGTATGGGTGAAGCGTTCCGTATTGCCAAAGAAGAAGGCATCGCTGAGCAACAACGTCTAGCAGTGTTACGTGACAAATTATGGGCTGGCTTGTCTTCTTTAGAGCAAGTGTTTTTAAACGGTGACAATAAGCAGCGTATTGCTGGCAACATTAACGTTAGCTTCAACTTTGTTGAAGGTGAATCCTTGATTATGGCGTTAAAAGATATGGCCGTGTCGTCTGGTTCAGCCTGTACTTCTGCTAGCTTAGAGCCATCTTATGTGTTGCGTGCCTTGGGATTAAG
The DNA here is from genome assembly GCA_024234595.1 of Moraxellaceae bacterium. Classification (GTDB taxonomy): domain Bacteria; phylum Pseudomonadota; class Gammaproteobacteria; order Pseudomonadales; family Moraxellaceae; genus Agitococcus. Next base: position 96,995 of record JACKNZ010000008.1, read on the forward strand.
TGATGAATTAGCTCATAGCTCAATTCGTTTCACCATTGGTCGTTTCACCACAGAAGAAGACATTGATTTTGTCATTAATCATGCCCAAAACGCGGTGAACAAACTGCGTGACTTATCACCTTTATGGGATATGTACAAAGAAGGCATTGATTTAAGTCAAGTTCAGTGGGCAGCACATTAATTTTTTTCAGAGGATACAGTCATGGCTTATAGTGAAAAAGTGATTGACCATTACGAAAATCCACGCAATGTTGGTAACTTAGATAAAAATGACACTCATGTGGGTACAGGTATGGTCGGTGCACCTGCTTGTGGTGACGTGATGCGTTTGCAAATTCGTGTTAATGATGATGGTGTCATTGAAGATGCACGTTTTAAAACCTATGGCTGTGGTTCTGCCATTGCTTCTAGTTCTTTAGTCACCGAATGGTTAAAAGGTAAAACCTTAGATCAAGCACAAACCATTAAAAACTCAGATATTGCTGAAGAATTAGCATTGCCTCCTGTAAAAATCCATTGCTCGGTATTGGCAGAAGATGCGATTAAAGCAGCAATTGAAGATTATCGTCAAAAGCAAACTGGTGAATAAGGAGCAGATTGTGACTGTTTCATTAACTCCTGCTGCGGCAAATCATGTCTCTGACTTTATTGCTAATCGTGGTAAAGGTGAAGGCATTCGTTTAGGTGTTAAGGTATCTGGCTGTTCAGGTCTCGCTTATGTTTTAGAATTCGTAGATAATGCGGATTCTGCCGACCAAGTGTTTGAGTCTCATGGTGTAAAAATCTTTGTTGATCCAAAAAGCTTGGTGTATTTAGACGGTATTGAAATGGACTTTGTCAAAGAAGGTCTAAATGAAGGCTTTAAATTTAGCAACCCCAACCAAAAAGGTGAGTGTGGTTGTGGTGAGTCGTTTACCGTTTAATCGTGTTCCCTCCCTTAATTTAGGGGAGGGTTAGGGTGGGGTTTAGACCCCCTCCCTGCCTCCCCCTTAATAAGGGGGAGGAGTCAACTGTTTGTAGCCCGTGTGTCGTGCAACGAAACACGGGACGGTCTTTTGATTCCTGTATTTCTACAGGCTACACAAGTCTGTCTAATAAATTGAGGTCGTTGTGGATAAGCAAGATAATTATTTTGCGTGGTTTGATTTGCCTGTGGCCTTTCAAATTAATCAAGAAGCCTTAGCAAGTCGTTATCGAGAGCTACAACGTCAATATCATCCCGATCGTTTTGCTCATCATCCTGACGAGCAGCAAAAAGCAGTACGGTGGTCTGCCCAACTAAATACAGCTTATGACATCCTCAATAGTGATGTGAAACGTGCCAGTTACTTATTAGAGTTATCTGGCCGTCCTATTTCTTTAAATACCAGTATTGCTGATACCGACTTTTTAATGAGCCAATTAGAGTTGCGTGAACAACTTGATGAAGCTGAAAGTGCAGAGCAATTAGTGGGTTTGCGTCTCGAAGTTGAAGAGTGGTTACAAAGTTTGGCGCGTGAATTTGTTTTAGATTATGCCGATGAAGATTGGGGCGAAGCCCAAGATACTGTCCGCAAAATGCACTTTATGGCTAATTTTTTACTCGATATTCGTCAGCAAGAAGATAAATTTGAAGACGATGACTATTATGATGAAGATTGATACTAGATTGATTTTAGGGCTATTGTTGCCCTCACTCTAGCTCTCTCCCACAGGGAGAGAGGACTCCCTCGCCCTTAGGGAGAGGGTTGGGGTGAGGGTGAACCTGTCATAACCTCTAAACGATACTCAAATATTATGGCCTTACTTCAAATTGCTGAACCTAATCAAGCACAAGCACCGCATCAGCATCGTTTAGCGGTGGGTATAGATTTAGGTACGACCAACTCTTTAGTAGCAACTGTACGCTCAGGTAAAGCGGCTACCTTAGTCGATGAACAGGGTCAACATTTACTGCCTTCTGTGGTGCGGTATTTGCCAACAGGTGACAAAATAGTTGGGCAACTTGCCAAAGCTCATGCCGTTGAAGACCCACATAACACCATTATTTCGGTAAAACGTTTAATGGGGCGTGGATTGGCCGATATTAAACAATTGGGTTCGGAGTTGCCTTATCAATTTCGTGCTGAACAAACAGGAATGCCTGCTTTTATTACCGCACAAGGCGAAAAAACACCTGTTGAAGTCTCGGCAGATATTTTATCGGTGTTAAAACAACGTGCCGAAAGCACATTAGGTGGTGAATTAAAAGGCGCGGTTATTACCGTGCCAGCCTATTTTGATGAAGCTCAGCGTCAAGCAACACGTGATGCAGCCACATTAGCTGGTTTAAAAGTATTACGTTTATTAAGTGAGCCAACTGCCGCTGCGGTTGCCTATGGTTTAGATCATGGCGCAGAAGGGGTTCATGCCATTTTTGATTTGGGTGGCGGTACATTTGATATTTCTTTGTTGCGTTTGCATCAAGGCGTTTTTGAGGTATTGGCGACAGGTGGCGATGCCGCTTTAGGCGGTGACGATTTTGACCGCGCGATTGCCTTGTGGATTATGCAACAAGTTGATTTAGCACAACCTAATGCGGCGCAACAACGTGAGTTAATGGCAATTGCTTGCCAAGCCAAAGAGCAATTAACCACACAATCAACGACAACAATCACATGGCAAACTTGGCAAACAGAGTTAAGTTTGGCGCAGTTTAATGACTTAATTACGCCACTGGTTGAAAAAACCTTACGTGCTTGTAAACGTGCCTTACGTGATGCCAATTTAAAAGCCAATCAAATTTTAGAAGTGGTGATGGTGGGTGGCTCAACTCGTGTACCGTTAGTGCGCCAAAAAGTCGCCGAGTTTTTTGGTCGTCAACCCTTAACTAATATTGACCCTGATAAAGTCGTGGCCATTGGTGCAGCGATTCAAGCGGATGTGTTGGTGGGTAATAAACCTGACTCCGATATGTTGCTGTTGGATGTTATTCCTTTATCGTTGGGTTTAGAAACAATGGGGGGCTTGGTGGAAAAGGTCGTGCCACGCAATACCACTATTCCTGTCACGCGTGTCCAAGAATTCACCACCTATAAAGATGGCCAAACCGCGATGAGTATTCATGTGGTGCAAGGTGAACGTGAATTAGTCAAAGATTGCCGATCTTTAGCACGTTTTGAGTTGCGCGGCATTCCACCAATGGCCGCAGGAGCAGCACGTATTCGTGTGGTATTTCAAGTTGATGCTGATGGCTTATTAAATGTCAGTGCCATCGAAGTCAGTTCAGGTAAAAAAAGCGAAATTACCGTGAAGCCTTCTTATGGTCTACATGAGCAAGATATTAGTCGGATGCTCACCGAGTCTTATCAAGCAGCTGAGGCAGACAAACAAGCCAGAGCCTTGCATGAAGAAAAAGTTGAAAGCCAGCAATTATTAGAAGCGATTAAAGCAGCCTTGCACGAAGATGGAAAACTATTGTGTGAAGGTGAATTAAGCACCTTACACGAAGGCATTAAACATCTCGAAATTGCCTTGGGTTCAACACAACGTCAAATTATTGAAAAAGCACGTTTAGCCTTAATTCCTCTATCGGATGCTTTTGCAGCACGCCGAATGAATCAACATATTCACGATGCCTTAAGTGGCCATAAATTAAGCGACTGGGAGTAAAATATGCCCAATATTATTTTTTTACCACATCAACAATTATGTCCTGATGGGGCGGTGGTAGAAGCCGAAGTGGGTGAAACTATTTGTGATGCTGCTTTGCGTGCGGGTTTAGAAATTGAACATGCTTGCGAAAAATCTTGTGCCTGTACAACCTGTCACGTGGTGGTGCGTGAAGGTTTTGATAGTTTAAATGAAATGGATGACTTAGAAGCGGATATGCTCGATAAAGCATGGGGTTTAGAACCAGACTCGCGTTTATCGTGTCAGGCTGTGGTTGCTGATGAAGATTTGGTAGTGGAAATTCCTAAATACACCATTAATCATGCGTCTGAAAAACATTAATTTTTATTCCCTCCACCTAATTTAGGGGGAGGAGTTTAATTGGAGAATAACATGAGTTTAAAGTGGACAGATTCTCGTGAAATTGCTATCGCGTTGTTTGATACACATCCTGATGTTGACCCAAAAACCATTCGTTTTACCGACTTGTATAATTGGGTATTAGCCTTGTCCGAATTTAGTGACGACCCCAAACACAGTGGCGAAAAGATTTTAGAAGCCATTCAAATGTATTGGATAGAAGAAGCAGATTAAGATTATTTGTGTCCTTCTACACCAACAACGATGCTAATTATGCAAAACCTGCGTATAATCGCGCACCACATTTTAGGACTTACGCGGTTATCGCTTATTTGCTCGCTAAATAATCGTTTTTAACGATTTTTAGCTCACAAAACGCGCTAATTTCAGTGAAATGCGTAAGTCGTAATTTTTGTCCCCCTTATTGTGTATAGGAGCTTATCATGGCTATCGAACGTACTTTATCTATTATTAAACCTGATGCCGTTGCTAAAAACGTGATTGGTCAAATTTACAGCCGTTTTGAAGGTGCTGGTTTACAAATCGTTGCGGCTAAAATGAAGCATTTATCTAAAGCCGAAGCCGAAGGCTTTTATGCTGAACACAAAGAACGTGGTTTTTTTGCTGATTTAGTGGCTTTTATGACTTCTGGTCCTGTGATTATTCAAGTATTAGAAGGCGAAGGCGCAGTATTAAAGCACCGTGACATTATGGGCGCAACTAACCCAAAAAATGCCGCTGCTGGTACTATCCGCGCTGACTTTGCTGCTTCTATTGACGAAAATGCTTGCCACGGTTCTGATTCCACTGAATCAGCAGCGCGTGAAATCGCTTATTTCTTCAGTGCTATTGAAGTTGCACCACGTACACGTTAATTTTTTACGTTTAGGTCGAGACAAAGGGCGCAATATGCGCCTTTTGTTTTTGTGCTAAAATAATTACCCTCACCCCAACCCTCTCCCAAAGGGAGAGGGGGTAATTCTATTTGCTACGGTTGTTATTATGAATCCTGCTGTCACTGACGCAACGTCAACTCCCCCAAAAGTTAATTTACTGGGCATGACACGCTCCCAAATGGAGGAGTTTTTTGTCAGTATTGGTGAAAAAAAGTTTCGTGCAGCACAAGTGATTAAATGGATTCATCAGTTGGGTGTCGATAATTTTGATGAAATGAGCAATGTCTCTAAAGCCTTGCGGAGCAAATTAGCGCAAATTGCCGAGATTCGTCCCCCCGAAGTCACCTATAAAGAGTACTCCAACGACGGTACGCGCAAATGGGTACTCAAAGTGGGTGAAAACAGCATGGTCGAAACGGTGCTAATTCCTGCCGAAGGTGGCCGAAAAACCTTGTGTGTCTCGTCACAAGTCGGCTGCGCCTTAGACTGTAGCTTTTGTTCTACGGGTAAGCAAGGTTTTCAACGTGACTTGAGTATCGCCGAAATTATTGGTCAAGTATGGGTCGCCAATCGTTCCTATTTTGAGGAAAATCAAGATTACGATAGCCGCGAACGTGCCATTACCAATGTGGTGATGATGGGCATGGGTGAGCCACTATTAAACTTTGATGCCGTTGTGCCAGCGATGGAGTTGATGTTAGACGATTATGCTTATGGCTTGTCTAAACGTCGTGTTACCTTATCAACCTCTGGGATTGTGCCAATGATTGATAAGTTATCCGAAGTGATTGATGTGTCATTAGCGGTGTCTTTGCACGCGCCTAACGATGAGCTGCGTAATGAATTAGTGCCCATCAACAAAAAATATCCCCTTAAAGAATTAACCGCTGCCTGTCGTCGTTATTTATCCAAATTCCAAGAAGAAGGCGGCAGACGCAAAGTAACCATTGAATACGTGATGTTAGCAGGAGTCAATGACCAAGCGATTCATGCTAAACAACTGATTCAATTACTTAAAGATGTCCCCAGTAAAATTAACTTAATACCGTTTAACCCCTTTCCACAAGCCCCCTATGGTTGTACCCCTCGAAGTGAGATTTTGGCTTTTCAGCGCACACTCACCGAGGCAGGTTATATTTGTACCATTCGTACTACCCGTGGTGATGATATTGATGCAGCCTGTGGCCAATTAGTGGGTAAAGTCCAAGACCGTACGCGTCGAGCAGAACGCTGGCAACAAAAGTTAAAAGCAGGTGAAATTGTGCGTAGTGTACAATAGCGGCTTATTCGTCAATTTATACTCTATTAGCTTATGAAAAAATCTTTGTTAGTCTTATTATTTTTAGGATGCTTGACTGCCTGTGCAGTACAAGAATTTGAGGGAGAGCGTAAAGTTGACCCTGTTGCCGCTGCGCGTGCACGTGTGGCGATAGCAGCCGAATATATTCAAAAAGGTCAGCCTGAGTTAGCTTTGCAGCATTTGCAACGCGCCTTAGAGCAAGACCCCAAGTCGGCAGAAGCCTATAACATTATGGGTGTGTTGTTAGAGCAAGATGATAATTTAACCAAGGCCGAGCAAAATTATCAAAAAGCCTTGAGTCTTAATTCTAACTATCCGCAAGCGCGTAATAATTATGGCGTGTTACTGTTTAGATTAAAGCGTTATAAAGAAGCGATAGAACAGTTTGAAATTGCAGCCAATGATTTGGCCTATGACCGCCGCGAAGTAGCTTTAGATTATGTGGCGCGTATCGCTCTGATGTTGAATAACAAAGAAAAAGCCTATGCCAGTTTTGAGCGACTATTACGTTTGAGTCCCCGTGCCGTTGAGCCTGCTTTAGCATTGGCACAACTTGCGTTTGATGACAAAAAATATGACGAAGCAGGGCGTTATTATCAAAAGTTTTTGCGTAACTTAGGTAAACAACGACAAAGTGCCGCGTCGTTGTGGTTGGGTATTCGTTTAGCGCGACTTAAAAAAGATATTGATACCATTGCCAGTTATGAATTAGTGTTAAGAGAGTTTTATCCTCAAAGTCCCGAATATCAAGAGCATCTTAAAACTCGACCATAAAAAAGGAGAGAGTGATGGAGTTGTCGGCAACATCTGCAAAATTAACACTTGGAGTCAAGCTTAAACAAGCGCGTGAACACCAAGGCTTAACGGTGGATGATGTCGCCTCAACACTCAAATTATTGCCACGGATTATTGATGATTTAGAAGCGGACAAAATAGAAGCGTTACCGCAAGCAGTCTTTGTTAAAGGTTATGTTCGTTTGTATGGTGAATTATTGCAATTGCCAATCAATGAGTTAATGCTGGACTTTGAGCAACAATATCCCAACCAGCCATCATCCATCCAGCCTCCCGAGATGTTAAGCAATCGAGAACTACCTGATGCTAAACATTATCAACCCAAACTGGGTCAATGGTCAGAAGATTTAAAAGCTAAAAGCCCTCATTCTTCATGGTTAAGTTATGTGTTTGGCCTCGTGTTATTGGTCGCGATGCTGGTTGGTGTGTGGCAAAGTATGCATTTTAGAGCGGCAGACTCTGATGCTGTGCAACTCAAACAAGCCGAGCAAACGGCGAATAATGTGATTAATTTGCCCAACGTCACCACCAGTCGAGCCACAACAGATATCTTACAATTAAGTTTTAGTGGTGATACCCAAGTATTTATTAAAGATGCCAATGGTACAGAACTCGCCAATGCGATGCACAAAAACGGTGATACCATTACCGTACAAGGTGAGTCGCCTTTTGCTATTGAATTAAGTCCTGCCAGCACCGTTCTGTTTACATTTAATGAAAAAAACATTGATTTAAAACCCTATATTGTCAACGATAAAGTCAACTTTCGCTTATCGAGGTAAGCATGCATATTTCGCCTATTAAACGTCGTGTTACTCGCAAAATTAAAGTCGGTTCTGTGTATGTCGGTGGTGATGCGCCAATTACAGTTCAAACTATGACCAACACCGATACCTGTGATGTCGCGGCTACCGTGGCACAAATTCAGCGTTGTGTGTTGGCAGGAGCAGATATTGTGCGCGTGTCTGTACCGTCAATGGAAGCCGCCGAAGCCTTTGGTTTAATTCGTCAACAAGTGCAAGTACCATTAGTAGCCGATATTCACTTTGACCACAAAATTGCCCTTGCGGTGGCCGAAAAAGGCGCGGATTGTTTGCGTATCAATCCAGGTAATATTGGTTCTGACGATAAAGTGCGTGAAGTGGTGGCGTGTGCGCGTGATAAAGGCTTGTCGATTCGGATTGGCGTGAATGCTGGCTCCTTAGAAAAAGACTTACAAAAAAAATATGGTGAGCCAACGGGTGAGGCATTACTTGAATCTGCTATGCGTCATATTGATATTTTAGACCGTTTAGATTTTCAAGAATTTAAAGTCAGTGTTAAAGCCTCTAACGTGTTTTTAACCTTAGATGCCTATCGTTTATTGTCGGCACAAATCGAACAGCCCTTACATTTGGGGGTGACCGAAGCGGGCGTGTTTCGCTCAGGTACAGTCAAATCAGCGATTGCCTTAGGTGGCTTATTGTTAGATGGGATTGGCGATACCATTCGGATTTCTTTGGCGGCCGAACCCGAAGATGAAGTTAAAGTGGGCTTTGATATTTTAAAAGCGTTGGGGATTCGCTCTAATGGTATTAATTTTATTGCTTGCCCCAGTTGCTCTCGCCAAGAATTTGATGTGATTCGAGTCATGAATGCTTTAGAAGCACGTTTAGAAGATGTGCGAATCCCGATGGATGTCTCGGTAATTGGCTGCAAAGTCAATGGGCCAGGTGAAGCAAAAGAAGCGGATATTGGCGTGGTCGGTGCGAGTCCTAAAAGCTTGGTCTATAAAAATGGGGACAAAAGTCATTTGATTGATACCCATAATTTGGTTGATGAAATTGAAGCCATGGTCAGAGCCAAAGTGGCAGCAGAGCAAGAAAAACAAGCAAAGATTATTATTAAGGCGTAGTGCGCTTTTTTGGGGCGTTATTGGTGAATTTGTTTTATTTTGGTGCGTTTTGGTGTGCGGGGACAGTAAATGATGCTAATAATGCTGGCATAAAAATTGCTTAAAATACACCAAAAAATCTTATTGATAGTGCTGCTTGAGCCTGTCTGAGATTCTGTTAAACTGCCTCATCTTTTTAGTAAAAGACCTGAGCTTGCATAAGTTGTTAATATGTAAGTTTGTTGGGGTAAAAGTATTTGTTATCTTGTGTTCCTTTGTGGCACTTGTTAAATAAATAACGTGATTGTTGTTTAAAACCTAGTATGTTAGGAGCTAATTATATGGCCAATAAAGCCTTAGATTTGATTGCGCAAAACGAAGCCAAGTGGGTTGATTTACGTTTTACAGATATTCGTGGTAAAGAACAGCATGTTTCTTTCCCCGCTTATACCGTTGACGAAGAAACTTTTGAAAAAGGAAAAATGTTTGACGGTTCTTCGATTGCTGGTTGGAAAGGCATTGAAGCTTCTGACATGATTTTGATGCCAGATGCAGAAAGTGCATTCATGGATCCATTTTTTGATGAGCCAACTGTTGTTATTTCTTGTGACATCATTGAGCCAAGTACTATGCAAGGTTATGAGCGTGACCCACGTTCTATCGCTCGTCGTGCCGAAGCTTACTTAAAAGCAACTGGTATTGCTGATACTGCTTATTTTGGTCCAGAGCCAGAATTCTTTGTATTTGACGAAGTAAAATGGGACATCGACATGAGCGGTGCTCGTCATACCATTTATGCTGAAGAAGCTGCTTGGTCAACCAACAAAGACTACGAAGGTGGTAACACTGGTCATCGTCCACGTGTAAAAGGCGGTTACTTCCCAGTTCCTCCAATTGACTCTGCTCAAGATTTACGTGTTGCGATGTGTAACGCGATTGAGTCTATGTTAGGCGAAGGCAAAATCGAAGTACAACACCACGAAGTGGCTTCTTGCCAAAGCGAAATCGGTGTGGCATTTAACACCTTAGTACGTAAAGCTGACGAAGTACAAGTATTAAAATATGCTGTACACAACGTTGCTCACGCTTTCGGCAAAACAGCAACCTTTATGCCAAAGCCATTAGTTGGTGACAACGGTTCTGGTATGCACGTACACCAGTCTTTAAGCAAAGATGGTAAAAACTTATTCTCTGGCGACCAATACGGTGGCTTGTCTGAGTTAGCGTTATATTACATTGGTGGTATCATCAAACACGCGCGTGCTTTGAATGCGATTACTAACCCATTAACTAACTCCTACAAGCGTTTGGTTCCTCACTACGAAGCACCAATCAAGTTAGCTTACTCAGCACGTAACCGTTCTGCCTCTATCCGTATTCCATACGTCAGCAGTCCAAAAGCGGTTCGTATCGAAACTCGCTTCCCTGATCCAGGTGCAAACCCATACTTATGTTTTGCTGCCTTGATGATGGCTGGTTTAGACGGTATCAAAAACAAAATTCACCCTGGTGATGCAGCAGACAAAAACTTGTATGATTTGCCACCAGAAGAAGACGCATTGATTCCAACCGTAGCAGAAAGCTTGGAACAAGCCTTAGAAACTTTAAAGGCTGACCATGCATTCTTGTTAGAAGGCGGTGTATTTACTAAAGAGTTTATTGACTCTTACATCGACCTCAAAATGGAAGAAGTTCGTCGCTTAAACACCACAGTTCACCCTGTTGAGTTTGATATGTACTACAGCGTGTAATACACTGTTTTACATAAAGCGTTATGCTTATACAAAAAGGCTCATGTAAATGAGCCTTTTTTGTTTTTATACTGTTAAAAATAATCATTTGTTGGGGAGCGACCATCATGCGTTTAGTCCTGTTAGTCACTTGCTTGATGGCGAGTATGGCACAAGCCGAAATCTATAAAAGCTATGACAAAAACGGTAATGTGATTTTTTCGGATGTGCCTAATGATAGTGCCGAAAAAGTCGAGGAAAAACCGATTGCTACTGTGCCTGCTTTATCCCCCAAAATTATCGAAGAAAAAACCAAGCCTATTAAAGATGCCAAATCAACAGCTGTACCTAATAGTTATAAAATTACCGTGTCAGGTTTAGCAGATCAAGCGACCATTCGCAAAGAGGCTGAAACATTTAATGCAGGGATTCAATTTGAGCCCCCCTTGTCTAAAGAGCATCATATAACTGTCAGTTTGGATGGCAAGTTTTTGGGAAAAGATGCGTTTTCGCCAAGTATTGAACCCAGCAAATTAGATCGAGGCCAACATCGTTTAGAAATCAAGGTGCTTGATAAAAAGCAAAAAATCATACAAACCGAATCGGTGGATTTTTTTATTCAGCAGCCAACGGTTAATAAGCCAAAGAAATAGTGGTAATTCATTAAAATCTTGTTATCTTTTATTCAAAATAGATAACAAGATAGCCCATCATGTCCCAAACTATAGAACAACTACTCACACGGCAGCTTCAACAAGCAACTGAGGCTTTTACCAAAGCAAATCTAGTTGACGAATGGCAACAACTGCAACAACAGCGTTTGTCTCAATTACAACAACTCGCATTAAGCAGTGATTATGCGTGGCGCGTCTTGTGTCAGTGGCCACAGGTTTTTTGGCACGCTCATCAACAAGGTTTATTGGATAACACGCTAGCAAGGCCATATTTTCATCAACAGACGCATCAATTATTTCCTCTAAGCCAGACTGATTTTATGTGGATGCAAAGCATTCGCCAATATCGTCAACAAATGATGTTGCGCTGGATTTATCGGGATGTGAATCAATTATCGACTTTAGCAGAACTCACCGATGAATTATCAGAGTTTGCCGAAGCCAGTGTCGATGCTGCGATTGCGTATGCCGAACAAGCCTTGATTGCCCGTTATGGTCAGCCTATTGGCGAAGACTCAGGCCAAGTGCAAAAAATGATTGTTATTGGCATGGGCAAATTAGGCGCACAAGAGCTAAATTTGTCTTCGGATATTGATTTGATTTTTAGTTATCCCGAAGCAGGCGAAACCAATGGTCGGAGTGTGATTAGTAATCAAGAATATTTTATTAAATTGGCTCAACAGGTGATTCGTTTACTCGACCAACAAACGGCGGATGGTTTTGTGTTTAGAATTGATATGCGTTTACGGCCTTGGGGGGATGGCAGTGCCTTGGCTTTATCGTTTAATGCCATGGAACGTTATTACGAGCAACATGGCCGCGAATGGGAGCGTTATGCCTTTATTAAAGCGCGGGTGATTGCAGGCGATATTACATCAGGCCAAGAATTACTCAGCAGTTTACGTCCTTTTGTCTATCGGCGTTATATTGATTATTCGGCTTTTGCTGCTCTGCGTGATATGAAAGCCATGATTGAACGCGAAGTACGGCGTAAAGACATGGCCGACAATATTAAATTGGGGGCAGGTGGCATTCGTGAAGTGGAGTTTATTGCCCAAGCCTTTCAATTAATTCGTGGCGGTGTGTTTAAAGATTTACAACAACGACCGTTATTACCCGTGTTAGCGGTATTGGTTGAACGTCAACTTTTAGGTGCACAAGCAGCAGAAGAATTAGCCTGTGCTTATCAGTTTTTACGGCAGGTTGAACATCGGATTCAATGTTATAACGACCAACAAACGCAAAAATTACCCAGTGATGAGTTTGCGCGTTTACGCTTGGCACAGAGTTTAGGCTTTGCCAATTATGGGGCTTTTATTGACGTACTTAGTGAGCACCGAGCGAAGGTATCACAACACTTCCAAGAAGTCGTCGAAAATCCCCAATCGAAAGAGCAACGCACGGTGAGTCAAATTGCCCGTGAGTTATGGCTCGAAACCCTTGATGAGCAACAAGCCTGTTTAGGCAAATTAGGCTTTAAAGATGTCACTCATATAGAACAGCGTTTACAACAATTACGCAGCAGTCGTGTGGTCAAAACCCTACCTGTGATTAGTAAAGAGCGTTTAGATGCCTTTATGCCTTTGTTTTTAGAAAGTGTCGGCAAGCATCCTCAAGCCGATTTAGCTTTTAGTCGTTGTTTGCCTTTGGTCGAGTCGGTGTTAAGACGTACCGCCTATTTGGTGATGATGCTCGAAAACCCCAGTGCTTTACAGCGTTTAATTAGTTTGTGTGCCGCCAGTCCGTGGATTGCCGAAGAGTTAGCCCGTTATCCTGTGTTGTTAGATGAATTATTAAATGCCGATACTTTGTTTGCGCCACCACAAAAAGAGCAACTTTTGGCTGAATTACGACAGCAATTATTAAGAATCCCTTTAGATGACTTAGAAGAACAAATGCGTGTCCTACGCATTTTCAAAAAAAGCCATGTGTTAAGAGTAGCAGCATCGGATATTCAAGGCACATTGCCGTTAATGAAAGTTAGTGATTATTTGTCGTGGATTGCCGAAGCGGTATTGGAATCTGTCGTCGCGTTAGCATGGCAGCAGTTAACGGCTAAATATGGTTATCCGATTAAATTAGATGGCAGTATTGCCAGTAGTGATTTTATTGTCTTGGGCTACGGCAAATTAGGCGGTATTGAATTAGGTTATGGCTCAGATCTAGATCTAGTATTTGTTCATGATGTTGATAGTAGTGCCGATACCAACGGCACAAAAGCGATTAGTGGTGGTGAGTTTTATGCGCGTTTGGCGCAAAAAATGATTAGTTTATTAACCACAGCCACCGCCGCAGGTCAACTCTATGAAGTTGATATGCGTTTACGGCCATCAGGCAATGCAGGTGCATTAGTCAGTAGTGTTAAAGCATTTACCGACTATCAGCAACAACAAGCATGGACATGGGAGCATCAAGCCTTAGTCCGCGCACGGGTTGTGGCAGGTGATGAGCAGTTAGCAACACGCTTTTATCAGATTCGCCATCAGGTTTTAGCCTGTCAACGAGAGTCAGCCAAGCTGCAACAAGAGGTGATTGAAATGCGTCAAAAAATGCGTGACCACCTGTCCAGCCAAGCAAAACAAAAAAATGCTAAAATTTTTGACATAAAACACGATGCAGGGGGTATTGTTGACATCGAATTTATGGTGCAATACGGAGTTCTAGCATGGGCGAGTGATTACCCAGAACTTACCCGCTACCCAGATAATGTGCGTATCTTGGAAGGTTTTGCTCAGTGCGGCAAATTAAGCCTCGAACAGGCAGAAGCACTTAAAGCGGCTTATCTAGAATACCGCGCCCGCAGTCATCGTTTAGCCTTGGCGCAACAACCTGCGCAAGTGCCCGATACAGACTTTATTGCCACCCGTACACTGGTACAGCAGTGTTGGCAAAATTTATTTACTCACGTTGCTTGAGAGATTGCTCTCAACACGAAAGAGGTTGTGTAACAGCCTCTCATGCTAAATTATTTTATATTTTGGAGAAATACTGTGCTCAGTATGGCAGATCGTGACGGTTTCATTTGGTTGGATGGTCAATTAGTTGATTGGCGTGAGGCAAAAATTCACGTATTAACCCACACTTTACATTATGGTATGGGCGTGTTTGAGGGTGTGCGTGCTTATGAAACTGCACAAGGCACAGCGATTTTTCGTTTAAAAGAACACACGCAACGTTTGTTAAATTCAGCCAAAATTTTTCAAATGAAAGTACCCTTTGATTTGGAAACCTTAATGGCCGCTCAATGTGCGGTGGTTCGTGAAAACAAATTAGCGTCTGGTTACTTACGCCCAATTATTTGGATTGGTTCAGAAAAAATGGGTATTGCTGCTAAAAACAATACCAATCATGTCGCAGTTGCCGCATGGCCGTGGGGCGCGTATTTGGGCGAAGATGGCATGACCAAAGGTATTCGGGTCAAAACCTCGTCTTTTACCCATCACCAACCTAACATTACCATGTGTAAAGCCAAAGCTGTGGGTAATTACCCTGTTTCTATCTTGGCGCATCAAGAAGTAGCAGCTTGTGGTTATGATGAAGCGATGTTATTAGATCCACATGGTTTTGTCTGTCAAGGTGCAGGCGAAAACGTATTCTTGGTCAAAAATGGTGAATTACATACGCCAGAGTTGGGTGGCGGTGGTTTAGATGGTATTACCCGTCAAACCATTATTCAGTTTGCCAAAGACTTAGGCATTCCTGTCATTGAGCGTCGTATTACTCGTGATGAGTTTTATATTGCTGATGAAGCTTTCTTTACAGGCACAGCTGCCGAAGTGACGCCAATTCGTGAATATGATGACCGTCCAATTGGTACAGGTGTTCGCGGTGAAATGACGGCCAAATTACAGCAGTTATTCTTTGATACAGTGAATGGCAAAAATGAAAGCTATAAACATTGGTTGACTTTTGTCAACTAAAGGTTGTTTCTCTTTCTAAAGGGAATAGGTATTTACACAATTTTTGGATATAGCGATGGTGTTCCCTCTCCTTTTAGGAGAGGGCTAGGGTGAGGTCTAAAGGAGGCGTAATTAACGCATGATTAGGCCGAAAATCACCCTCACCCCAACCCTCTCCCAGTGGAAGAGGGAGCTTTATCGCTAAAAACAAATTTCACACTTGTCTACATACTCATCTCTTTTAGGAGAGGGCTAGGCTAATGTTAGGTGTTTTTAAGGCGTAGGATGTCATGTCTCTAATTTCCCCACTGATTATTTGGCAATTTGTTGATGGCAAAGCAGGGCATGAGCAGCAAAGCACTGGTTTAATTAAAGCCTTAGAAAAACTTTATCCTGTTCAAAGTATTAAAATTGATATTCGTCAGCATCCTGTGGGTGTGGTGGATTGGATTTTAAAACGTTTACCTGATTATCCTTTGCCTCATTATATTATTGGCGCAGGCCATAGAACCCATTTAGCATTATTAGCGGCCAAACGGATCACTAAAGCCAAAACTATTGTGTTAATGAAGCCCTCTTTGCCAATTTCTTGGTTTGATTATGCCTTGATTCCTGAGCATGATAAGCCAACACCCAGCCCCAAAGTCTTAGTGACACATGGTGTATTAAACACCATTGAACCAAGCACTCAACAACACGCTAATAAAGGTTTAATGTTATTGGGTGGAGCGTCCAAACGTCATGGTTGGGATGAGATTTCTTTAGTCAAACAAATGTTGTTGGTATTGGATGCTACGCCGCATATTCAATGGCAAATTTCCACCTCTCGACGTACCCCTGAACATACCTTATTAGAAGTGCGTAACATTGCACCACATGCCAAAGTCTGGGCAGCTAATGAAACCCCACAAGGTTGGGTGGCACAACAATTACAGCAAGCATCACAAGTGTGGGTCACCGAAGACAGTATTTCGATGATTTATGAAAGCTTGACTGCAGGTGCGCAAGTGGGTGTATTTGCTGTGCCTAGACTACACAAAGACCGTATTACTCAAGCAGTAGATGAATTAGCAAATCAAGAAAAGTTAGTATTATTTGAACAGTGGCAACACAGCCAGAAGATGGCGCATAAGCAATCTTTTTGTGAAGCACAACGAGCAGCTCAATGGTTGTTGGAGCAAGAAGGGCTATGGCTACACGCTACAAAATAGTTCATGTCATGGCGACCGCAGGTGGTGTTGTGGGTGGCTTAGAAAAGCATACTTTAGAACTTTGTGCGGCATTATCCTATACACATGAAGTACACTTATTGGCAGATAGAGCCTATCAAAATGTGTGTCATCAGCAAGTTCAATTTCATCCGATTAACTTCGGTTTGAGTCGTTGGAATCCGTTTTTGTATTGGCAAATTGTCCAAACCATCAATCAAATACAACCGAATATTGTCCACGCCCAAGCAGGTAAAGCAGTCAGTATTGTTCGTTGGCTAAAATGGTTATTTAGACAAATTAAGTTTGTTGCCACGGTACATGGCACAAAAAAAGATATTACTGCTTATGCGGCAATGGATGGTGTAATTACGGTGAGTCAGCAGTTAGCAGAAGCCTTTGACAATCATCCACACCTTAAAGTTATTTATAATGGCGCAAAACCCAGTTCAAAATTAAATAACCAAGACATCCAACAATTACGAGCAAGCTTGTTAGCAACGGAAGACTTACCGATTGTGATGGCGGTTGGTTGTTTAGCCCCTGTGAAAGCCTTTGATGTATTGTTAAAGGCTTTTGTGGGGATTGAGGCGCAATTAGTCATTGTTGGTGACGGTGATGAACGCGAAGCATTACAACAGTTGGCTGAACAATTGGGTTTAAGCAATCGAGTGTTGTTTTTAGGTCATCGCCAAGATGTGGGTAGCCTATTACAAGTGGCCGACTTATGTGTTATTTCTTCACAGCGCGAAGGTTTTCCTTTGGTGATGGTAGAAGCGTTACAGCAAGGATGTTTGCTGGTTTCAACAGCGGTGAGTGGTGTAAAAGAAATATTACCACCTAATTTATTAACTGCATCAAATGATGTACAAGGCTTACATAATCTACTCTATGTTACACTACCGCGCATTGAAACATTACGTTCAAATTTTCTTCCCCTATTTTTGCGTGCACAACAAGAATTAACCATTGAGGGGATGGCTGAACGAACAGTTGCATTTTATTCAGAATTATTGGAAGGCACACATGAAGGTTAAAGTCCAAACCGTACAACCTGTTACTGCCAGCATGTGGTTGCTTGCACTAGCCTTAAGCACTCCCATTTTGTTATTGCCATTTGCTCGTGCGTTTATTGCTCCTTTGGGGATATTAGCCATTCTAGGCTTATTTATGTTGGTAGGTTTATTGCGCCAGCGAGGAACGTTTAATACGACAGATAAAGCATTACAGGTTTTGCCACGATTTTTTTTGTTTATTTGGTTGCCAATGCTGATTTCATTGATTGACGCAGAATACCCCAAACAAGTATTGAAGGCCGTAGAGTTATACCCACTCTATGCCTTGATGGCACTGGCTGTGGTTGTGTTATTGCGAGCAACGCCCGTCATTAAACAAATAGCTATTATCATGAGTTGGATTGTGAGTGTGTGGGCATTTGATGGGGTAGCACAAACTTTGCTTGGTTTTGATATGTTTAATATCCCTTTAGAGCGTGCCAATGCTGATTTAGGTCGAGCAAATGCCTTTTTTAGTCACCCCAATAAATATGGCTTTTTTATGGGCATGATGGCCGCTATTCCCTTATTTACCATGTATTTATGTGGTGTTAATCGTCTTACCCATATTCTAGTAAGTGCTATGTTGTTGGCTGCCGTATTAATGGGTGGTTCTCGTGGCGGTTGGATTATGTTTGCTGTGGCTTTTTTGCCTTATTTGTTTTTAGTGTATATTAAACCCGCGAAACGTCCGATTGTTCCAATGGTGGTTCTTCCTGTTTTATTGGTCGGTACATTGGCCTTAGTGTTCCAGTTTAGTCCTAGTATGCAAAATCGTTTGCAACAAAGTATGCAAGCGAAAAGCTTAGATTATGCCTCTGTCAATGCTGCATCGAGTGGTCGTTTGGATATTTATATTGCCGCGTGGCGTATGGGTGAGGCTCATCCGATTAATGGTGTTGGTGTTAATAGTTTTGACAAAGTTAGCCATCAATATCTGCCTGAAAATAGCACGTGGCCAAAAGATTTATTCCCACCACACCCCCATCAAGTGATGTTAGAAATTTGGTCTGGTGCAGGTTCTATCGGCATTATAGGGTTTTTATTGGCATGGTTGGTGATGTGGCGTTTGTGGAAACAAGCTTTACCTGAACAACGTAAATTGGCTTTACCTGTGCTGATGCCTCTTTTAGTTTTATGGTGGCCATTAAATACTCATCGTGGCTTTTATCCTTCAGAGCTGGCAATTCTCACTTTGTTTTTTGTTGCTTTGAGTATTGCTGCTTTAACCTCTCGTAGTGACTATAAATGAATACATTGGTTTGGCTAATAACGATTGTCCTGATATTAGCGGTAGCTAATCGTTATCAGTTATGGCGTATTGCTAAACCAACATCATGGCCACGCTTATTGATGTACCATAGTATTGCCCCCGAAGCACCAACGGGTATGAATACGCCACCAGAAGTGTTTGAGGCGCAAGTGGCATGGCTAAAAAAGCAGGGTTATCATTTTTGTACGGTCACAGAATTATTGGCAAATCCAGCCACCAAAAAAGTAGCAATTACTTTTGATGATGGTTTTGCCAATAATTACCACTATGCTTTTCCCATTTTGCAAAAATACCAAGCCAAAGCAACCATTTATTTAGCTCCACAAATTGCTGATATTGATAAATTAACGTCTGAACACATTCAAACCATGCAAGCTTCTGGCTTAATTGAGTTTGGGGCGCATAGTGTCAATCATATCAATTTAGCACAAGCATCCGCAGAGCAAGCACAACAAGAAATTCAACAGTCCAAACAGCAAATAGAACAGTTAACAGGTCAGGCTTGTGTCAGTTTTGCCTATCCTTTTGGTCGTTTTAATGAGCAAGTAGTGGCGTGGGTGCAGCAAGCAGGTTTTCGTAGTGCTGTCACTACCCAAAAGAAGATTATTGCCAATCCCCAACAACAGCCTTTAACAATTCCACGTATTAGCACGCATGGTGCAATGGATAAAGGCCAGTTTTATGTGGCGTTTAGTCGTGGGAGATATAAATTTTGATTCCAGTCAGTGTGTACATTATCACCAAAAATTGCGAAGCAACATTAAGACAAACCTTGGCCAGTGTGGCTGATTTTGCCGAAATTATTTTGGTAGATTCAGGTAGTACCGACAATACCATTGAAATTGCCCAAGAGTTTAACTGTAAAATTTATCATCAAGATTGGTTGGGTTTTGCTAAACAAAAACAATTGGCTTTAAGCTATTGTCAATCGGAGTGGGTATTAAACTTAGATGGTGATGAAGTCGTTTCGCCTTTGTTAAAACAAGAAATTATTGACTGTGTGAATAATAACGCTGTTGATGGTTTAGATATTCCCATTGAAGATTATTTTTTAGGTTTTCCGCCCCCTAAAGGCAGTCGTTATAATCACCGCATTCGTTTTTTTAAGCGAAATTTAGGTGGATATAATCTAGAAAAAGAAGTTCACGAGTCGATTACAGTGAATGGTAACGTTCTCAAAGCACAAGGAAAAATACAACACTATGGTGAAAACAGCATTGCGATTAAAGTAGATAAAAACAATCATTACTCTCAGTTGCGAGCCATAGAAAAGTTTGCCAAAGGTAAAAAATCTAGTCTTATAAAATTGATATTTATTATGCCACTGACTTTTATTAAGTCATATTTTCTTAGGCGAGGTTTTTTGAATGGGAGGCGTGGATTTATTTCGTCTATGATTAATGCCTTTTATGCGTTTTTAAAAGAGGCAAAATTGTATGAGGCTAAATTAAAAAATAATCATTAGTCATAATTTAGGTTTTTTATGTTGCAAGTAAATGCTGAACCCATCACCAAACCACTGATGGTTTTTATTATTCTATTACCTATACTCACCTTTATCTCTAAAGCAGCTGGTGATATTTATTTATCACTTACCGCTATATTTTTTATTGTGTATAGTATTAAACATAAAAATTTCGAATATTTGCAATGGGGTTGGGTAAAGGCAATCTTTGTATTTTGGCTATTTGCGATGATTAGTGCATGGTTTACACCCTTTCCCAAAGAGGCATTTATACAATCACTTATTTATATTCGTTGGCCATTGGCTGCGATGGCTTTGGTTCTTTATGTATTTAATAAATCAGAGCGTTTATTATTATTTGAAAAAGCGGCAGCTGTTTTTTTGTTGTTGATAGTGATGGATGGTGTTTTACAAATGGTAACGGGTACAGATATTTTGGGTCACCCGATTATTGAAGGTTCTCGTATGACGGGTTTTTTTAGTAAAAGAGTACTTGGAGTATATAGCTTTAAATTGTTTTTCTTTTGCTTTTTAGTCGTATATATATCTATTCCTAAAACTATAAGAAATATTTTTATAATGACTCTGATTATTGTTTTATTTAATATATTTTTGCTTTTTACTGGTGAGAGGATAGTGTTTTTGCTTGGCGTATTGTTTTTGATTTTTTGGAGTGTGGCGATATTTTTAACAGTTCCTTCATTAAGAAAGTTACTTTATGTGAGTCTATTAACAGTGCTAGTGTTATTTACAGTATTGATAATATTTAATCATGCCATTTTAGTTAAGCGAGCAATGCCTTTTATAGAAGCACTTAAAAATTTTTCCTCTACAACCTATAGTGATATTTTTAATTCTGCCTATCAATTGTGGCAAACAAGTCCTTTGGTTGGGGTTGGTACTCGAATGTACAATGAAGTTTGTGTTGCTAAATTGGGCTACCCAGAGGATGAGGCTTTATTTGAGCAGGTCTCAGGTTTATGTGTGAGGCATCCACATAACATTTACCTTGAGCTATTAGCACAAAATGGCATTTTGGGGTTGATATTATTTATGGTTGTGCTTTATAGCATCTTCCGAATTATTGCAGCCAAACAACTTTGGAAAATAGACCCATTGTTGACAACCATAATTAGTAGCTCAGTGATAGTTATTTTTTGGCCGCTTGCATCCTCAATGAGTATTTTTGCTAATAATTATGCTGGTGCTGTTTGGCTTACAATTGCTTGGGCGATTGCGCGATCACGTATTATGCGGATTCATAATACCCATAGTGAAGAGAAAAAATAATGAACGTATGGCAACGATTTTTACAAAGGCAAGCGCACAGACAAGGCCGAAAATTAGATAAAATAGAAGAGCAAAATCTACGTCAGCAATGGTTTTTATTGGCAGGAGAGTCAGTGCAGGGAGTATATCCTGAGCCGCAGTATTTAAACCCAATTTATCCGCCTAGCAATCGTTTTTGGGCAGATCCTTTTTTGTGGTCTAAAGAGGGGCGATACTTTATTTTTTTTGAGGATTTTCCTTTTTCAACGTGGCGTGGCTTCATTAGTGTGATAGAAATTGACCAATATGGGCGGCAAATTTCTGATTCAAAGCCTGTTATTGAAGAAAGCTATCATTTGTCATATCCATTTTTGTTTGAACATCACAACGAATTGTATATGATGCCCGAAAAATGCTCACAAAATCGGGTCGATATCTATCGATGTATTGAATTTCCTTATCGATGGGTATTAGATAAAACCCTTATTTCAGGTTATAAAATTGTGGACAGTACTTTGTTGCAATACCAAAATAAATGGTGGTTATTGGCAGCAATGAAGCATGGGCGTGTGCGTATTAATGAGTCATTATTTGGCTTTTATGCTGATTCCCCTATAAGTGAAACATGGACTCCTCATGCATCTAATCCTTTAGTGCGTGACTTATGTGGAGGACGGCCTGCTGGGCGGATTGTGCAGGATAATCAAGGAAGGCTATTGCGGCCTTCTCAAAATTGCCAACGACGTTATGGATATGGTCTCAACCTGAATAAAATCACTAAGTTAACGCCAACCGAGTATAGTGAAGAAGTGGTGTGGCAAAAAAACGCGACTGAAATTAACCATGAATGGCGAGCGATGCATCATCTAGACTATCATCAGGGCATGATAGTTATGGATGCTCAACGCTTATTACCCTTATCAGAGACACAAAATTGAATCAAGCAGTTATAGCAATTATTTTGCCTCCTCGTGAGCGGTTTCGCCCCGCAGATGCAGGGGCTGTTGCATTAACAGTCAAAGACTTTGTGTTGGCAAGTCAGTATGCGTCACGTTCAAAGTTAGTAGTTATAGGCCGAGAAACATATCCTTTTGCTAACGTACCTTACCAATATGTATCACAGTCGTTTTTGGGGCGCGTATTGGGTACAACTAAAGGTTATGGCTATGATTGTTGTCAGTGGCTTAAGAAACACCGTTCGATAGCCATAGTTGAAGTACATAATCGCATCCCATTAGCATTATTTATAAAAAAAAAATACCCACATTTAAAAGTATGTTTACATCTGCATAATGATCCATATGGTATGCAAGGTGCAAAAACGCAAACACAACGGCACGATTTATTAGTGTCTCTTGATAGGATTTATTGCGTCAGTCATTATGTGCGTCGTCAGCTTCTCGTAAACTTAGAAGAATATACAGCAAAAACACAGGTTATTTATAATGCCTTAGCACTGCCACAAAAACTTATAAATCTTGAACGAAAGCAAAATTATATTGTATATGTTGGACGTTTTATTCCCGAAAAAGGGGTACTTGAGCTAGCACAAGCCTTAGCACTGGTATTGCCGCAGTTTCCACAATGGAAGGCAGTATTTTTGGGTGCTTGGGGGTTTGGTCATGCTGCGGGTAAAAGTGTGTATGAGCAATCTGTATATACAGCGTTGGCTGACATTGGGGCGCAAGTTGAGTTTAAAGGTCATGTATCACAAGCAGAAGTGATGCAAACTTTAGCAATATCTTCGGTTGTAGTTGTGCCATCAACCTGTGGCGAAGCATTTGGTCGTGTTGCGTTAGAGGCAATGAGTATGACAAATGCTGTTGTGGTATCGCATTTAGGCGCTTTACCTGAGATTGTTGGTGACGCGGGAGTTATTTTGGCCAAATTAACACCTGATTATTTGGCGCAACAATTGATAAATTTGCTCTTGCATCCAGATAAAATACGTTCCCTTGCGACAGCAGCTCAGCAGCAGTCGCAATTCAAATTCAGTTTAGCAACGCAGGTTGCTCAATTAGATGACTCACGTCAACAGTTTATGGAGTAAAGCCTTATGCATATTTGCCAAATTGTTGCCAGTTGGGAACATGGAGGTTTAGAAAAGCACGTCATTGAATTGAGTAATGAGTTAAGTAAAGACCATCAATTGACGGTGCTCGCTCACCCCCTCATGAAACAGTATTTTGAAAATGCTGTTCATTTTGTGCCTGTCGACTTCTCTCGCTCACGCTGGTCATTAAGTTTACATAGAGATTTAATACGAATTCTTAATCAAATTAAGCCAAATGTTATCCATGCACAGGCCAACAAAGCTGCTTTATTGGTAAAGCGAATTCGTCCTTTTGTTAAGTGCAGTAGTCGATTTGTAGCTACTTTACACAATCAAAAGGACAACACTCGTATGTTTGAAGGCTTTGATAATGTGATTGTGGTTAGTCCTCGACTTGCCTCATTAGTCAAAAATACGCCAACTACTGCCATTTACAATGGCGTTCGCTTACCTCCGTCTTCAAAAATCGTAACTCGTCAAGAGATTGCTCAAGAGTTTGGCTTAGATGCGCAAACCCCCATTTTGATAGCCGTCGGACGCTTAGTTGACGCAAAAGGATTTGATGTGTTAATAGAGGCGGCAGCAAAGGCACAAGTACAATTGTTAATAGTGGGGGATGGTGAGCTCAAAGCAGATTTACAAAAAAAAATTAACCAATTACAAGCAACAGTCGTTTTAGCGGGTTTTAGGCAAGATGTACTACGTTTAATGTCGGCTGCTGATGGGTTTGTTTTGAGTTCCCGTCATGAAGGGTTCGCTTATGTTTTTGTCGAAGCATTACTGTCTAAACGAACCATAATTGCGACTTCAATTCCTATGGTAAAGGATTTTATGCCAGAAGAGCTGATTGTTCCTATTGCAGATGTTGATGCATTAGCAACTAAGTTAAAGTGGGCAGTCTCTCATCTGTCCCAATGGCAGTACTTGATGCAGCCTAGTTTTAATAAGGCGCAGAATCTGTTGACTTTAGAGGCAATGGCAGCATCTACGTTAGCAGTTTATAACTTATAAAGAGTATCTAATAGTGTTGTATCGTGTCGGTTTGGTTGTTCCTACCTTAAATGCAGGAGAGAAGTGGCCAGCTTGGTTAGCGGCTGTTGCTGAGCAAAATTACCCTTTACAGCGTAAGTTAGTTATTGATTCTTCGTCAACTGATGGCACGGTAGAGTTAGCACAAGCTCAGGGTTTTGAAGTTTTAACGATATTCCGAGCAGAATTTAATCATGGTGCAACACGGCAAATGGCCGCAGAGTATTTAAGTGATTGTGAATTAGTGGTATTTTTAACGCAAGATGCTATTTTAGCGCAGCAAGATGCGATAGAAAAATTGGTGTCAGTGTTTAAGAATACTGATGTTTCATTAAGTTATGGCCGACAATTGCCTCATTTAGATGCTCAGTTAATAGGGGCTCATGCGCGTTTATTTAATTACGGAGCACAGAGTCGTCTTAAAGAGCGTGCAGATATTCCCAATTTGGGGATTAAAACGACATTTTGCTCGGACTCTTTTGCGTGTTACCGTCGCGAAGATTTATTAGCTATTGGCGGCTTTAAGAGTGACTTAATTTTTGGTGAAGATGCACACATTGCAGCACGTTTAGTGTTGAAAAATAAAAAAATTGCCTATGTTGCTGAGGCATTAGTCTATCACTCACATGATTATACATTTGCACAAGACTTTAAGCGTTATTTTGACATTGGTGTATTTCATGCACGAGAGGCTGAGATTTTTTCTCAGTTTGGCAATGTTTCAGGTGAAGGGCTACGTTTTGTTAAATCAGAGTTAAGGTATGTGTGTCAAAAAAGACAGTTTTTATTGATTTTTAGTGTCATAATACGCACATTTGCGAAGTATGTAGCTTATAAAATTGGGCGTTATGAACGATTACTACCTTTAAGCTTAAAACGTTTTTTAAGTATGCATCGTGGTTATTGGCAATGTGATCGTGATTAATAAATATTTTTTATTTTTTAGGTTCATAGTTATTATACAATCTTACATGGTCGCTAGCTGGGTATGATGCCACTGATTGATGAAAGATTATGCTCAACAAGAAGCGATATGTTCGGTTAAGTTGGCGCATACGTGACATATACACATATGCATTGACTGTTCGGATGTAGTGTAATTAGAGATATAAAAGCATCAATTAGTAATAATGAGTAATGTGCTTTTTATTTGTTGTAACTTTTTGATTGGTTTTTATTGTAATAGAGTTCCTGATGAGATAGATAAAATAGAAAAATAGCATCAATGATTACACGAATAAGCCATGCACTAGCAGCACCATTAAGTCCAAAATGCTCAATAAAAAAGAGTAGTAGTGGAATATAAATGACTAGTTCAATAACATGCAATGTGGCAGTGATGTGTGGTTTTCCTATGCCCTGGATTAGTGCATAGGGAATATGAGCTAATCCGTTCACCAACACGCCAATCGATAGTATTTGCATCACGAGACTGCTTTGTTGAGCGAATGCCTCATTTAGCCATAGTCGAAGAAATAATGGTGCTCCAAGTATGATAGCAAATACAGGTAATACTAGTGTCGAAGTGTATATTAATGATTTCTGATAAGTAGCACGCATCGCAGACAATTGATTATCCCCACTACCATGTAGATGTGCAAATCGGGGAAAGGCAACACCAGCAATGGCGGCAGGTATTACGAGCAGTTTGATTACTACTTCGTAAGGGGTGGTGTAGTACGTAACAGCAGAAATACTTAAGAGTACACCAATAAACAAACGATCCATATGTACCATGATGGGACTAATGATATTACTGATAGTCATCCAGCCTCCAAAACGAAATAAAATAGGGATTTCAGCGCGTGAAAAAGTGATTTGCCAAAAAGATGGAACTTTATGACTACATAGCCATAAAAAAGCGAGTATTGTTGCTAGTCTAGTTAGCATGAGTGCGAAAAAAATTGCCGAGAGACTGTGTGAGAATGGTAAGACGGCTACTGGTGCAACAAACATTAAAATACCAAGTGGGATACGTACTAAGTTGATGGCGCGGAATTCTTGATAGGACTCCAGTACCCCGCGTATTCCTGTGGCAAATACGGTTAGTGGAATCGCGAATGCGATGATCATTAGTCCTTGAGCGGCATCCTCTTGTAATGAAACGGGAATTCTTAGCCAATTGTAGATAATTGAATGGCATAACAGTGCCATTATAATGGCAGCAATGATACCCAGCCCAAGTATTAGGATGTTACCAGTCCAGATTAGCGGTAATATCTCCGTGTCGCGATGCTCTGCAAGGCGTTGAGATGTCAATTGTGTTAATGCCCGACCAATTCCGAAGTCAAACAAGCTAAAATAGCCAATTAGCATCCACGCAATAGTAAGCATACCAAATTTATCAGTACCAATCTCTTGAATCAGAATAGGAATACTAATCAGAGCTGCTAGCATGGGAGCAATTTGCCCTAGTAAATTCCATAATATGTTTTTAGAAAAGCTAGGTTTAATTTCAGGCGAGTTATTCATGATTCGAATATTTATATTAGAGCGTGGTAGTAAACATCATGATGACGTATTGAGCAAGATTTGAATAAAGAGATTTTTGTTTTCTTATATCAACTTGGCGATAGTATTTGACAGAAGTATTGGTATAAATATAGGAGATTTAATGAAAATCGCAGTCTTGATGTCAACCTATAATGGTGAAAAATATTTATCTATTCAGTTGGAGTCTTTATTAGCTCAAAAAGATATTGATCTAACAATATTTGTTCGAGATGATGGCTCTTCTGACACTACGCCAAATGTGTTGGCGCGATTTGCAGCTCAACATAACAATATTCATCTACGATTAGAAAAAAATATTGGTGTCATTGCCAGTTTTTTTGATTTGATGACAACAGTTGAAGATAGTTTCGATTATTATGCGCTTGCCGATCAAGATGATTACTGGTTGCCTGAAAAGCTCATTTCAGCCGTTAGTAAATTAGAGCAACAATCAAAAGATAAGCCTTTATTATATTGTTCGGCATTAGAGTTTGTTGACAAGGATTTGGCACATTTGGGAATGTCAAATTTAAACTTTAAGCCATCTTTTGGAAATGCTTTGGTTGAAAATATAGTCACGGGGTGTACGGCTGTATTTAATAATTCACTCAAAAAATTAGCAAAGAGTTATCAGCCCCAACAAGCGGTCATGCACGATTGGTGGTTATATTTGCTTGCCACTGCTTTTGGCCAAGTTATTTATGACCCAATTGCCTATATCAAGTATCGTCAGCACGGAGCTAATGTTATTGGTGCAACACCAAGTTTTATGCATTTATGGCGCAGAAGATTGACTATTTTATTGCAGGCTAAACCGATTGTGTCAACACTTCAAACAGCAGAGTTTTATCAATATTACAATCAATATCTGTCAAAAGAATATCTTGAATTAGCAAAAAAGTTTGTTGAAAGAAAAACCAATATCAATGCTCGTTGGTTTATTGTTTATAGTGCATCAATCTATAAACAGAATAATTTGGATACCCTTGCAATGAAGTTTTTAATTGCTTTAGGGCGATATTAATCAATTTTTATTTTGTGTAGAGAATATCAGTATGACAATATTAGTCACAGGTGGTGCAGGTTTTATTGGTGCAAATTTTGTGTTGGATTGGCTGGCACAAAGTGATGAACCGATTGTTAATTTAGATAAATTAACCTATGCAGGCAATTTGGATTCATTAAAAAGTTTAAAAAATGATGCTCGGCATATTTTTGTTCAAGGTGATATTGGTGATAAAGCGTTGGTTAGCCAATTATTAGCACAATATCAACCGCGTGCCATTTTAAATTTTGCTGCCGAAAGCCACGTTGATCGTTCGATTAAAAGTCCAACAAACTTTATTGATACCAACATTATTGGCACTTTTAACTTATTAGAAGCAGTCAGAGCCTATTGGTTAAGCCTAGACCAGCAGCTTCAGACAAGTTTTCGCTTTTTACATGTTTCTACTGATGAAGTCTATGGTTCTTTATTACCTCAAGACCCTGCTTTTGCCGAAACCAATCAATATCAACCTAATAGTCCTTACTCGGCCTCTAAGGCGGCCTCAGATCATTTAGTGCGTGCATGGCATCATACCTATGGCTTGCCTGTGTTAACGACTAATTGCAGCAATAACTATGGGCCATATCATTTTCCTGAAAAGTTAATTCCTTTAGTAATTTTAAATGCTTTAGCAGGCAAACCGTTGCCAATTTATGGCGATGGCCAACAAATTCGTGATTGGTTGTACGTTAAAGACCATTGTGCGGCAATTCGTTGTGTGTTGGCTAATGGCCGAGTGGGGGAAACTTATAATGTCGGTGGATGGAATGAAAAAGCTAATTTAGAGGTAGTAAAAACCATTTGTGCGTTATTAGATGAATTACAACCCAAAACATCAGGCTCGTATGCAGAGCAAATTAGTTTTGTCCAAGATCGTGCAGGTCATGATCGTCGTTATGCCATTGATGCGTGTAAATTAGAACAAGAGTTAGGCTGGAAACCACAAGAAACCTTTGAAACAGGCATTCGCAAAACCGTATTATGGTATTTAAATAATCAAGATTGGGTCAACAATGTCACCACAGGTGCGTATCGCGCGTGGGTTAGCCAACAGTACGGAGTACAATCATGAGCCGTATTTTGTTGACTGGCGTGAATGGCCAAGTAGGTTTTGAGTTGCAATCCGCGCTTACATCGTTAGGTGAAGTGATTGCAGTGACTCGTCAAGACATGGATTTAACCAATCAGGCTAGTATTCTACAAATTTTAGAAAAATATCAACCCACCATTATTGTCAATCCTGCTGCTTATACCGCTGTTGATAAAGCTGAGCTAGAGCAAGAGCAAGCATATTTGATTAATCGTGATGCTCCAAAAACAATGGCAGAATGGGCAGTAACGCATAATGCCTTATTGGTACATTATTCAACTGATTATGTCTTTGATGGAACGAAGGAGGGTAGCTATGTTGAGGAAGATATACCAAATCCGCAATCTGTGTATGGTCTGAGTAAATTATTAGGCGAACAAGCGATTCAGCAAAGTGGGGCAAAACATCTTATTTTTAGAACCAGTTGGGTGTTTGGTGTACACGGTAATAATTTTATTAAAACTATTATTCGTTTGGCCAAAGAACGTGAAAGCTTAAATGTGGTTGCTGATCAACATGGTGCACCAACATCAGCACGCTTAATTGCACAAGTGACAACACAAGTATTAGCGCAATATGTGCAAGATGAGCAATTCAATCGTTATGGGGTTTATCATCTAACAAGCAATGGCCAAACAACGTGGCATGAATATGCACGGTTGATTGTTGATAATGTGCAGCAAAAACAAAAAATTCCACTGCTAAAAGACAACATAGTTGCAATTCCAAGTAGTGCCTATCCTGTTCCTGCCAAACGTCCTACAAATTCGTGTTTAAATTGTGATAAAATAACACATAGTTTTAATGTTGATTTGACACATTGGCCAATAGATGTGTTAAGCGTCATTGATGCAGTTTGCCAATAATTGAGGAAGTTAAATCATGCAACGTAAAGGTATTATTTTAGCAGGTGGTTCGGGTACACGTTTATATCCTGCAACCTTGGCGGTTAGTAAGCAGCTTTTACCTATTTATGACAAGCCAATGATTTATTATCCCTTAACAACCTTAATGTTGGCAGGAATTCGCGAGATTTTAATCATCTCTACCCCTCAAGATACACCACGTTTTCAGCAGTTGCTAGGCGATGGTAGTCAATGGGGCTTAAGTTTGCAATATGTGGTTCAACCGAGTCCCGATGGTTTAGCACAGGCGTTTATTTTAGGTGAGCAATTTTTAAATGGTGCGCCAAGTGCTTTAGTGTTGGGTGACAATATTTTTTATGGCCACGAGTTTTCTAAATTACTGCAAGATGCCAATGCAAAGACAACAGGTGCAAGTGTTTTTGCCTATCATGTTCAAGATCCAGAGCGTTATGGTGTTGTAGAGTTTGATATTAATGGCCGTGCAATCAGTATTGAAGAAAAGCCCAAGCAACCCAAGTCTAATTATGCAGTAACAGGATTGTATTTTTATGATGAGAAAGTGGTTGAAATAGCTAAATCGATTAAACCCTCTGCCCGTGGTGAGTTAGAAATTACTGATGTCAACTCGGCGTATTTGCAGGAGGGTACCTTAGATGTGCAAACGATGGGGCGTGGCTATGCGTGGTTAGATACAGGCACGCATGAATCTTTACTAGAAGCTAGTCAATTTATAGCCACAATTGAAGCAAGACAGGGGTTAAAAGTGGCTTGCCCTGAAGAAATTGCTTTTCGCTCTAGATGGATTGATGCTGAACAATTAAGTCGTTTAGCAGAGCCACTAAAAAAGAATGCCTATGGTCAATATTTATTGTCAATGCTGAAGTAAAGAGTGTTTTAAGCTGTGAAAATTATCGATACCGCAATTAGTGACGTTAAGATTATTGAGCCTGCCGTGTTTGGTGATGAACGGGGTTTTTTTTACGAAAGTTTTAATCAAGCAAAATTTGAAGCGGCCATAGGATATTCTGTTGATTTTGTTCAAGACAATCATTCACGCTCAGTAAAAGGTGTGCTGCGAGGTTTGCATTATCAGTTACCGCCACATGCGCAAGCTAAACTGGTGCGTTGTGTTGTTGGTGAGGTGTTTGATGTGGCCGTTGATATTCGTCGAAGCTCTCCTACCTATGGTAAATCGGTTGGTGTGCATCTGTCTGCAGAAAATAAACGCCAGTTATGGATTCCAGAAGGATTCGCGCATGGTTTTTTAACTTTATCTGATTCAGCAGAGTTTTTGTATAAAACAACTAATTATTATGCGCCAACGCATGATCGTTGTATTTTCTGGGCGGATGATACGCTAGCAATTAATTGGCCTTTAATAGATGTTGATTGTCAGTTATCAGATAAAGATAAAAATGCTAAACCATTTAAAACTGTCGAGGTTTTTGAATGAATTGACGACAGAATATGCTGTTAATGGGAGTCAAATTCGCACATGCAAGAAACAAGCCTTAGAAGCGATTACGAGCGTATTTAGTAAGCGGCAAGTGATAGAAGTACAAGACCAACAAGCTGTCATAGACGAACTGCATTGACAGCTGGGTCAAGTTATCGCTGAAAGAAGCTGGCTTAAAAAAGTATGCGAATTCAGGTTAAACTTGCGTTTCGGTCGCCAACTCAAGCGTTTGAACAGTTTAAGATGGCAGCTTAATTTATCCCAAGTCTAGGCGTACGGTAAACTCAACATAGATCAATGGGGAGTACCTTAAATAATGGATATTGGAACTAATATGAGAACTGTATGCTTATGATAAGGCAAAATTTATTTTTTATAGATATATTTGCTTTATTGATGGCTTTTATTCTAGGACAGCTCCCACGTCTCTACGAATTCTCGTGGTCATTAAACACATGGTGGCATTTAGAAGGACAGTTTCGTATTTATGGTGTTGCTCTTGTTTTGATTGGATTTTTATTTGCTTTTGGATTTGTTTATCAACATTACACAGAGCGTAAGCCTTTTTGGGATGAGTTAAGAGAAAGTCTAAAAGTATTATCGTTATTAATGATTGTTGATGCCGCTTTTTTCTTTTTTAATAAAATGCATTTTTCGCGTGTCGCTTTTGGGGTACAGTGGTTTTCATTGTTCCTTTTGTTGCCTACATGTCGTACCTTAGTCAAACTACATGCGCTTAAAAAAGGCAAATGGCAAATTCCTGTGCGTCTCATAGGTAATGGCGAAAACGCTAAAGAGGCATGGTTAGCATTAAAAAGTGAAGGCTTGATGGGCTATAACTTAGCAGAAGTTGTGCAAACATCTCATGTCAACTTAGAGCAATCTTGGATTACTGTACCTAAACTGTCATGGCATGAAGGATTAAAGCCCAATAAACAGATGCAAGTTGTGGTCGCTTTAGAGGCTGAACAGAAAGCAGAATTAGATGAGGTCGTGCGCGTTTTATCGCGGTTCTATCCGAATATGATAATTGTACCACCAACACGTGGTTTGCCATTATGGGGTATGCAACCTTTACATTCATTCTCGCATGAGGTTTTACTTTTACGCGCACAGAATAGTCTATTAAGACCTTCTGCACGTTTAATTAAGCGAGCTTTTGATGTTTTTGTATCATTAACTTTATTATTGTTACTGAGTCCTTTATTTGCATATTTATTTTATAAAGTCAAACAAACAGAGGGTGATGCATTTTTTGGTCATCAGCGTATAGGAGCGAATGGTAATCCTTTCCCTTGTTATAAATTTAGAACAATGGTTAAAAATTCGGCTGAAGTGTTAGACGAGTTATTAAAAAACGATGCACAAGCAAAAGCAGAGTGGGAGGCAGAGTTTAAATTAAAAAATGATCCAAGAATTACACAGATTGGTCATGTTTTACGTCGTACAAGTTTGGATGAACTACCTCAACTATGGAATGTGTTACGTGGTGAAATGAGTTTAGTCGGCCCTCGTCCTGTTGTGCAAGCTGAATTGGTTAAATATGGTGATGATGTTGATTATTACTTGCATGTTAAACCCGGTATGACAGGTTTGTGGCAAGTGAGTGGTCGTAATGATGTTGATTACGAGACTCGTGTCGCTTTAGATGCATGGTATGTGCGTAATTGGTCATTATGGAATGATTTAGTCATTTTACTAAAAACAGTGAAGGTGGTTTTAGCACGTGACGGTGCTTACTAAGTCTTCATATACCTTTAACGTCTGCCCACACATATCTTCCAAACGAAATTGATTGATAATAGAGGGTGTTTGAGGGCTATGTAATAAGTCTTTAGTTTTGCTTAATAAGCTAACAGTATCATTTAAGTTTAGGCTGCCTTGGGGATAACAGGCGGCTAAAATCTCTCCAACACCGCCATGATTCCACCCCAACACCGATTTGCCTAAATATAAGGCTTCTAAGACGGTACGACCAAAGGTTTCTGCTTGGCTAGATAAAGAATAAATTAAATCGCTTTGGCTAAACACTTCTTTAATATCACTACGATGACCAGTCATGGTGATATGTTGACTCAGATTTTCGTTAGAAATTAACTGCTCAATTTCTTGAAGATAGGCCTGTTTTTTGGCTTCTGCACCACCGACAATTAAACCATGAACATTCTCGCCATCAGCAATCAGTTGTTTGATTAATTGAATAAAGGTTTCATGGCCTTTTAGGCGCGTAATCCGACCCGCCAAGGTTAAGACTTTTTTGCCTTGTAATTGTGGATAAGTTTGTTGCCATTGACGTAACCATTGCTGATTAGGTTGATAACCATGTGGAAACTCTTGTTGGCTCACACCACGATGAATCACTTGAATGTTGTTGATTGGACAATGTTTATAGTTTTGGGTGATATAGTCTTTAACGCTATTGGATACCGCAATCACACGCTCGCCTTTGGTCATAATGGCACTATAAAAACTCACGGAATAAAAGCCATGTACCGTAGTGACAAAGTGTGGGCGATGACTTAAGGGAAGTTTGCGCCATGCTAACCATGCAATCCATGCAGGAATGCGCGAGCGTGCATGAATAATATCGGGTTTAATATCGAGTAAAATTTGTTTAAATGGTGCAACTTGCCATAAGCTAGCTAAAGATTTTCGATGCACAGGCAAGGTAATGTGTTCGCTACCTTCGGCTTCTAATTGTTGAACCAATCGTCCACCATTAGAAATCACAATCGAACGATGTCCCGCAGCAACCAAGGCTCGTGCAATTTCGAGTGTGCCGCGCTCAACACCCCCCGCATTGAGTGCAGGTAGGGTTTGAATAACGGTGAGTTTTTTCATGGTGTCGGTCTCGTTGGTGGTTAGGTTGCCCTTCGACTTCGCTCAGGGAACCATTTTGCGTTGGCTAAGCTAAGTCAAATTGCGTTGGCTGAGCGTAGTCGAAGCCAAAAAATATTTAGATATTCCGTTGTTCTTCTTTAAGATGCCTACGTTTTTTCGGATAGGGCATCGCTTCACCTTCAGGACGTGTTTTAAAGCGACGATGAAACCACATATATTGTGTCGGTGAGCGTCTAATTAATTGTTCTAAATGGTAATTAACTAAGGTTGCATCAGCAACAGGATCATCACTCGGATAGTTTTCTAAACGTGGTGTGATTAAAATTTCGTATTGTTCGAGCACAGGATGACGGCGGAAATGTACCAACATGACAGCCGAATTATTAATTTTTTGCAAACGCCGTGGTGCGGTTACTGTTGCGGCTTGCATGCCAAAAAATGGCGCAAAAACCCCTTGTTTGAGGCCAAAATCTTGGTCAGGGGTGTACCAAACCGTGTGGTTTTCTTTGAGGGCTTTAATCAATAAGCGCATATTGTCATGGTCAATTTGGTAGTCATAAATTCGTAAACGACGTTTAACCATAAAATATTCTAAAGCTTTATTATTTTGTGGCCGATAAACCGTGTCCACAGGAAAGAAAATAATCGCCAATAAACCACACAAATCAACAAAGCTATAATGTGCGCCTAATAATAAAATTCCTTTGCCTTCAGCTTTGGCCGCTTGTAGGTGATGTAAGCCCTGAATGGTGACTTTTTTATGATAATATTCTTTGGGTTTAAACCACGCATTAGCCGTTTCAAAAATACTGATGCCACCTTGAATAAACACGTCTTTGACCATCATCGCTTGTTCGTGTTCGGAAGCTTCAGGAAAGCATAAACGAATATTGGTGGCGGTATCACGACGACGTTGGCCAATGACACTATAAACTAACAATCCCAAAAATGTGCCAATACGCCGTTGTATGCCCCAAGGTAATTTGCTAAACACAAATAATAAAGGAATTAATAGCAACCAAATTGGCCAATAACGAGGATGTAAAAAGTGCCATGTAAAGGGAATTGCTTTCATAAATCGGCGTAAATCATAAAAATGTGAGTAAGTCCCCTCTTGAGAGGGGATTTAGGGGTGTGTTAGGGCTAAAATCAGTATTTCTTTGTCTGTTTTAACCCACCCCTAGCCCCTCCGAGGAGGGGAATTTCATCGTTATAGCTTAATTTTAACCTTTAAAAAAGATGTGTAGATACCTATGCCCTGTGGGTGAGGGCAAAATTAGTAAAAACTAGCAGTTATTTTGCCGTATCTTAGCGATAATACCAAGCGGCAAATATTTAGGAATTTAGCATGACTTCATGGCGTTATAATTTTTTATTGCATCTGTTATTGCCTTTTGTTTATTTGCGTTTGTTATGGCGTGGTCGAACTACCCCTGCATATGCCCAAAATATTGAGCAACGTTTTGGTGGTCATCAAAAATTGCCGCAAGGTGGCATTATTATTCATGCGGTCTCTTTGGGGGAAACCTTAGCCTCACAGCCCTTAGTCAATGCTTTATTAACACAATATCCTAATTTGCCACTGATTATTACCAATACTACGGCGACAGGCGCAGAACGCGCTCGTGCCTTATGGGGCGATAAAGTCCATCAATGTTATTTACCTTATGATTATTCGTGGGCAATGCGTCGTTTTTTAGAGCATAGTCGGCCTAAGTTAATTATTGTTATGGAAACGGAGTTATGGCCAAATTTAATTGACCAAGCCAAGCAACTCACTATTCCTGTCATGTTAGCTAATGGTCGTTTGTCGGCAAAATCAGCTACAGGCTATGGCAAAATTCCCAGTTTAGTAACACCGATGTTACAAGCCTTAACCGTTTTAGCGGCACAAGATCAAGATACCGCACAACGTTTTCAAGATTTGGGTGCGTCCGAAAATAGTATTCAAGTGACAGGTAGCTTAAAGTTTGATTTAACTATCCCTGACGATTTAACGTTGCGTGCAGATGAATTAAAACAACAATGGCAGTTACACACACGGCCTATTTGGGTGGCAGCAAGTACCCATGAGGGTGAAGATGAAATCGTGCTGACTGCATTTAAACAGATTCAACAACAGTTTAATAATGCCTTGTTGATTTTAGTGCCACGTCATCCTGAGCGTTTTGATAAGGTTGCAGATTTAATTGCTAAACAAGGCTTTAGTATCGCTCGACGCAGCCAAAAACAAACAATTACCCCCGAAGTTAGTGTGTTTTTAGGCGATAGTATGGGGGAGTTATTGCTGTGGTTTGCTTTGGCAGATGTAGCGTTTGTGGGAGGGTCATTGGTGAGTGTGGGAGGGCATAATCCCTTAGAGCCTGCTGCTTTGGCTGTACCAATTGTCACAGGCATGACTATGTTTAACTTTAAGCAAATTACCGATATTTTGCTGCAAGCAGGGGCATTGAAGCAAGGTGACTCAGCCGAAGACTTAGCAAAAGTTGTCTGTGAATGGTTGGCAAATCCTGAACAAAAACAAAAGGATGGACAAGCAGGTTTAGCCGTGGTTAATGCCAATAAAGGTGCGTTGAAAAAGCATTTGGCGATTGTGGAGGAGATATTAAAAAATGCTAAACATTAACCCAATTTTCTAATTGTAAAGCAGGAACACGTTCAAATTCTTTGGTGTTATTAGTGACTAAAATTAAACCCTTACTGCGTGCATGAGCCGCAATATGTAAGTCATTGTCACTAATTAATTGGCCTATTTTTTTGAGTGAGGCTTTAATTTGTCCATATTGAACAGCGGCATCTTGTGTGTAATCTAAAACCGTTAAGCGAGACAAAAAGTTTTCGACCGTTTGTAAATTTTTATGAGGAAATTGGCTGTTTTCTGCACCATAAATTAACTCTGCGACAGTAATACTACTAACACAAAGCTGAGTTGCAACCGTATTAAATTTAGTCCGTACTTGTGGTGGCTTATGTTTTATGACATAAATGACGATATTGGTATCTAGCATATATTTGAGCATTTAGAAGGATTCTCTTTCGCTATTAATTTGTTCACCACGCTCAAAATCACTAGAGGCGACTAACTCTGGGTTATCAAAAAAACTATCCCAAATATTTTCCACAG
This sequence comes from Moraxellaceae bacterium, assembly GCA_024234595.1. Taxonomy (GTDB): domain Bacteria; phylum Pseudomonadota; class Gammaproteobacteria; order Pseudomonadales; family Moraxellaceae; genus Agitococcus. Next base: position 134,422 of record JACKNZ010000008.1, read on the forward strand.
GACTAATAATGCGCTCGACACCAACCATACGCACAAATACTTTTTCGGTTTGTGCCGAAAAACGATAAACACTCGGTAAACGTACCGACTGCGTGCGGTTATTCATAAAAATAGAGCTAATCATCTATTTCTCCTAAAATTAATGGTGCTATATACTTTGAGTATATACATTTTAAGGCCAAAGTCTATGGGTACTTTTGAGGATTAACTTAATCAATGAATCTTATTATCCTCACTCCCCAAGACTGTCCCCAATCTAATATTGCACATTTAACTGGCCGTCGTTTGCAGCACGTTTTAGAAGTTCATCAAGCACAAGTAGGGCAGCAGTTGCGCGTGGGAATGCTGAATGGCTTAATGGGGAATGCTGAAGTAGTGCATTTAGACAAGCAATCTTTGCAACTACGTTTTGAGTTAGACCAAGCTCCGCCAGCAAAGCTACCGTTAACCTTGTTGCTCGCCTTGCCGCGTCCAAAAATGCTCAAGCGGATTTTTCAAACCGTTGCCACAATGGGGGTTGAGCGTGTCGTGTTGATGAATAGTTATCGCGTAGAAAAGAGTTTTTGGGATAGTCCTTTTTTGCAGCCAGATGCTATTCAAGAGCAACTTATTTTAGGTTTAGAACAAGGCAAAGACACGGTTTTACCCGAAATCATCTTAGAGAAACGCTTTAAACCTTTTGTCGAAGATAGATTATCAAGCTTAGCAGGGGATAGCCTAAAATTAGTGGCTCATCCTATGGCACAACAATCATGTCCACGCGATGTACAACAAGCAGTCACCTTAGCGATTGGTTGTGAAGGTGGGTTTATTCCCTATGAAGTGAATTTATTGGCTGAACACGGATTTACACCTGTTGGTTTAGGTGAGCGAATTTTGCGTGTTGAAACTGCCGTAACGGCTTTGATTGCGCGCTTGTTTTGATCACAGAGGGCTGAGCGGAGTCGAAGCCAATAGACTTCGACTCCGCTCAGTAACCGCGCTTTGACCTCACTCAGTGTGCTCGGGTAAGGTCTAGTTTATTTAAGCTTTGCTTGCAACCATCCCGAAATATCCATGACTTCTTCTAAACACACTTCATGTTCCATTTCATAACTGCGGTAGTAAGGTTGATAACCCATCGTGCGTAAGGTTTGTAAGGCTTGGCTACCTAGTAACTCATTAACCACGCTGTCATAAATGCCATGAAAAATCGCAATTGGCAGTTGTTGATTGGCAGGGTTAATAGCGATGGTTTTGTGAGTGGCAAAATAACTCGATAACACCAATAACCCACCTAACGATTTAGGATAGGTCAATGCTGTTTGATAGGCCACAGCACCCCCTTGCGAAAAACCTGCCAAAATAATCCGCTCACTCGCAATGCCGCGCGCAATTTCACGGTCAATAAACTGAGCAATAGCAGCACTTGATGCCAAGAGTTGTTGCTGGTCAATTTCTCGCTCAATGCTCATGGCAGTAATATCATACCAAGCAGGCATAATATAACCACCATTGATGGTCACAGGCATTTCGGGCGCATGAGGAAAAATAAAACGAATTGCTAATTCATCAGGCAAATTAAGTTCGGGAATAATCGGCACAAAATCATCACCACTTGCCCCCAAACCATGCAACCAAATGACGGTTGCTGTTGCAGGAGTAGCAGGATTCAGTTCGATATGAGGAAGAAATAGTGACATATCAAAAGTTTGTGACCGTTTTAATGTTAGAAATTTTAATTTGCTCATCAATAAGAGTTAAATCAATGTTCATTTCTTGTTCTTGCGATAAGTCCTCATTTAAAATGGTACGACTTTCATTTAAGCGCAAGGTTAAATTGGCTGATAAACCTGCCTGAGTCAGTGTGTATTTGATATTGCTGAGCTTATATTTTTCGTGATGGCCAAAATGCCATGCCGCTTTAATTTGTTGCAGATATTGGCTTTTGCTTAGGCTAAAACTTTGATTCATTTTTGTTAAATGAATATTGATTTTGGCATCATCAGCAATCATAGCATCCAATTTTTTATCTTCACGCGCCGTCATCGCTTTATAAAAATCTTTGATAAAACCTTGTGTTTTGCGCGAGCTAAGGGCTTCTGCATGGGCGGTTTGGCTCAGTGTGGCAATAACGCCTAGCCATAGAATTGATTTTTTCATGGTTTATTCCTTGTCGTTGCTACATTCACTATTATTGGGTTCGTGTTTACAACGCACTTTTTTAAGAATACTTATCATTTTAGGGTCGTAAATGCCTTCGGCCGTCATGCTCATACGTGCGTCGGTGAGTAAGGCTTGATAGTTGTCATATTCGCCATCGGGTGCAGGAAAGAAATACAAAATTTCTTGTTCGGCAGCATCAATGGGTTTTTGTAAGGTGTCAAACAAGTTGGCAAAATAGCTGCGTGATTGTTGGCCAAATTCGGGTGTAAATTTATGAAAATGTGCCACGACTTGCAAACTTAATTGACTAATTGGCATATTAAGTACCAGTCCTTTGTTGCCAACACCCTTAAACAACTCTAAGGGCATATAGGCAATGGCGGGGGCAGCAATTAAGTCAGATGTACCTGCATTAAATTTACTGGCAAAGTCGTTAATGTCGGCCGCTAAAGGTTGAAAGCCCAAACGCTCAGCCATGCGTAATTGCACTAAATCGTGGGCTAATACCGCAATTTTTTTGCCTTTGATTTTTTCGACGGAGTTAATGGCGCGGTCATTAAGAAACAAATAAGCAGCCCCAATCGGTAATACGCCAACCACTTCATAGTCATCCTGCATCATGAGTTTGCTGGCTTCTGGGCGAGAAATGGTTTCTATCACTGTTTTCATTTGAGCGGCATTTTTTAGACCGCCGATGGCTTCAATACTACTGCTAAATAAATTAAATTCACGGGCACGAATCCCTGTGATTGAGGCAATATCGCACTTACCATCGTTAAAGTCAGCAACCGCTTGTGCTTCGTCGGTATAGGCTTTGAGTTCTAACTCGACATTCCATTTACGCGCAAGCGTAGCGTATTCGCGCATGGTGTTGTAAAAAGGGCCTTGCATCCCTAACACGTCAAATACACAAAAGTTTTGTGCGTTGCTAAGGCTGCTTGCAAGGCTGAGGATAAGCGCGGTGAGGGTTTTTTGATAAAAAGAAGTAACGCGACCTTTCATGGAGTATGTCTTCCCAATGTATTTTGCGTAAAGATATCACGAGTTTAGAGGCTGGTATGATACTCCTTAACGCCCTAAATATCACTATTCAGACTCCGTTGGATAAATAATACTGGTGTGTTGGTTTGGGTTTTGCTGACGATGTTTACGGCGTAGTGCATCAGGTGTAGTGCCTGACCATTTTTGAAAAGCGCGTGTAAAGCTCGCTTGGTCGCTATAACCCACAATGTTGGCAATTCGTTCGATGCTTAAATGAGAAGATTTTAAGTAACGTTGGGCGGCTTGCATTCTAACCTGCAAACGAATTTCGTTAAAGCTCATGCCAATATCGGCAAGACGACGACGCAAAGTGCGGACACTCATATTTAAGTATTGTGCAACGTCTTCGGCACTGACCGCCTCGTCAGATTTAGTCAAAATATAAGCACGCATTTTGACTACTAGACCATGCTCATAAAAAGGGTCGGGTTGTGTGGTTTTGACGGTGGCTAAATGGTGCTGATGTTCGACAGCGTATAAACGAATTTCGTTATAAGCACTATTTATTTCGATAGGAACAGGTAATAACTCATGTAATCCTTGACCGTGACTAAGTGTATGTTCTTGAAAGTGCAAACTAATGTGTTTGGTCACTAAAGAGGTAAGAGTATATAAACTACTCAAAAAAGCTTGTGTAATAAACGCTTCAATTTCAAATAACGGTTGTTTATAGGATAACCGTAACGCAATGTAATCGGGTTCTTGTTTTAACTCCAAAACCAGTAAGGGCAAACGTACTTGTAAATAATGAAAAATATTGGTCATTAACTCTCTAAATGGCAAACGAGTAATAAACACATAACCAAACAAGCCATGTGTCATCAAATCCATCCGTTGGCCATATCGTACACCAGCAAAACTTTGGCCTGTTAAGCCTAAATAATGACTGACAATGGCGCGTACTTGATAAACCGATAAAAATGCTTCGGGATTGTGCAAAATAGCGTTAGAGATGCCACAGTCACGTAAAATATAATCAACTTGAATGTTTTCTTCGGCCATAAATTCGGCCAATTTATTGAGGTACACCACAGGCAAAAATGGTAGGTCATTAATATTCATAAGTCTTTTGGGGGCGATAAAGACCAAACACTGTAAAAGAGTTTAGATGCTAAGTCTCTGAAAAGTTAGCAAATATTTGTAACAGTCTTGGCCTGATTGTTGTTGTTTTTAGGTTTTGCTTAGTTTACGCGCGTGTACTTAAAAGTTCTACCCAAACGGCCAGCTTTGGCCGTTTTGGCATAACAACTGACCGCAAAAACCGATGACTGGTATTAAAAAAGCGACCAAAATATAAACACTGCAATACAAGCTGTTTTAACAGCAGTCCTAACTTTCATATAAAAAGAAGAAACCATTATGAATCAAGCTATTTCTGCACAGGCATTGGCACTTAAAGCCGTTTATCGCCCGATTGATAAAATTGATGTTCATGATATTCGTCAAATGTATGGCATTTACAGCCAGTATTATGAGCGTACCACATGGGATATTTTTTTGCGTGATTTGAGTAAAAAAACGGGCGCATTTTTATTGATTTGTCCTAAAGAGGGGCGAGTAGTTGGCTTCTCTACTATTTTAACGATGGATATGGTAGTACAAGGTAAAGCTGCTCGTGGTGTGTTTAGTGGTGATACTGTGATTGAGCGTGCTTATTGGGGTTCGCGTGCGCTACAAGTGGCTTTTTATAAGTTTGTGTTGCTAGAAAAAGTACGTCATCCACGCAAATCCATTTATTGGTTGTTGATTTCTAAGGGATTTAAAACCTATTTATTATTGGCAAATAATTTTACCACTTATTATCCAAATCCAGAGGGTAAGCATAGTTATTTGGCCGATGTGGTTGATGATTATTGTCAGCAGCTATTTGCTGAATATTATGATGCCGACACACGCATTTTGGATTTTGGTCATGATTATCAATGTTTAAAAGGAGATGTGGCTGAAATTACCGACAAAATGCGTCGTGATAATCAAAAGATTCGTTTTTTTGAAGATTGCAATCCTGAGTGGCGACGTGGTACAGAGCTTCCTTGTGTTGGTGTGTTAGATTTTGAAAACTTGGCAAAATATGTCTTTAAATTTGCGAATAAGGCTGTAAGCAAAGGGCGTAGAGATGCTATTCAAGCAGTCAAGCCAACGCCTAAAGCTGATGTTGAAGTATTTCCTTCATTAGCCGAAGTCACTCCTTTGCAACGTCGCGCTTAAGGAGTGAATCATGTTAAAACGACTCACTCACCAAGCCCTAAAATTGGCGTGTTTGCGTGCTGATAGAGCCTTTCGTGGCCAAAGTCAGCAATTGGAACAAGTCCAACGTCACAAGCTACAACAAATATTGCAACAAGTCGCCAATGCTCAGGGTAAAGCACGTAGTTTAGTTCCCACATGGGAAGATTTTTCTCAGTATCAAGCTGTGACCCGTTATGCGCAGTGGCAAGAGAAAATTCATGCTCAGCGTCGTGGTGAGAGTCGTTTAACCAGTAGCCCTTTAGTGCGTTATCAACCGACCAGTGGCTCGTCCGAAAAGTTAAAACTGATTCCCTATACACAAGCTTTTATTGAGCAATTAGATGCCGCCATTGCGCCGTGGCTGGCCAGTATGTATCGCCAATATCCTAAAATGGCTAGCGGCACACATTATTGGTCGGTGTCTTGGTTGCCTCAAAGTCAATTTGCCGATTTAAGTGGCAATTTAAATGATGACAGCGAGTTGTTGGGCGTTGTTAAACGCGTATTAGCCGCTCAATCACAAGCCGTGCCTGCCGATGTCGCTTTGGCTGCAAGTGCGGACGATGCCTTATTTGCCACCTTGTGTTATTTGGTTGCTGATCGTCAATTACGTTTATTGTCTGTTTGGAGTCCAACGTTTGCTTTGCAATTATTGGATGCATTACCTATTTGGGCTGATGGCATTATTGACGTTTTGCAAAATGGTAATTGGCGTGGTCGTCAATTATCGTTAAAACAATTAACTGCCCCATATGCACCAAGTCGTGCACAAGAATTAAAACGCATTTTAGCCTTACCTAAAGCAGTCTGGGTTGCAGAATTGTGGCCAGACTTAGCGGTGGTTTCGGCTTGGGATACTGCTGATGCAGCGCCTTGGGCTGAACAATTACAGGCCTTAATTCCTCATGCTGCGTTTGAGGGTAAGGGTTTATGGGCGACCGAAGGAGTGGTCACTATTCCTATAGATGGCCATTATCCATTAGCCTATCAAAGTCATTTTTATGAGTTTGAAGATTTAACCAATGGCGGAATTTTGGCCAGTTGGCAGTTGAAAGAAGGCGATGTGGTTAGCCCAATTATAACCAGTGGTAATGGTTTATTACGCTATCAATTAGATGATCGTATTGTGGTCAGTGAGTTTTGGCAGGGTGTACCGTGTTTCAAATTTTTAGGTCGGCGTTTTGGTGTCGATATGGTGGGCGAAAAAATGTCACCCGATGCCGCACGTCAAGCACTTGCCACAGTTGCCCAAAAATATGACTTAGAGCCAGTCAGTTTATTAGCGGTACAAGGTTTTGAACAATCAAAACCACGTTATGTGGCGTTGTTTAGTGATGCCCATTTATTTACCCATCAACAATTACGCCAAGATGTTGCGCAAGCCGTTGAGCAAGAGTTACGTGGTCATTTTCATTATGAATTAGCCCGTGATTTACGTCAGTTGGATGCCGTGGTAGCAGTTGTTGCTAAAGATGGTTGGCGTGTTTGCCAAGATGTTGCCATAGCAGGTGGCATGATTGAAGGTAACATTAAACCAGAGCCAGTTCGCCGTGTGCAACGTGCGGCGGTCGAGCGTTTATTACCTTCGGCTCAGCTTGTTTTAGATCAGCAATGGGACAAGGTATCATGAGTGGCTTTGTCGCACGATTGGCAACAGCCGCTGATAATGCGGCAATTTTGGCGTTGATGTCCCAACCTCAACCGTCTAATGGTGTGCAATTTGCGTTTGAGCGTTTACCAAATTATTTTGATTCGGCCAGTGTTACCCATCAACACCCACATACGATTGTTATTGAAAAACAAAACGATAAGCGTTTAGTTGCCATGGTGAATATGGGATGGCGTGAAGTGTTTGTTGATGGTCATTTGCAGCGTATTCGTTATGGTGCTGACTTACGCATTGACAAACAATTTCAAGGTGGTCGTGTTTTAATGTATATCAATCGCGCAGTTCGTGATTGTGTGCAAGAAGATTGGTATCAATCGGTCATTTTAAGTGCGAATGATAAATCTCGTTCAGCATTAGAAGGTGGCAGAGCAGGGCTGCCGATTTATCGCTCATTAGGAACAATTAGCACCCATACTATTACAGGCCGTAAAGCCTTATTTACCCCTCACAAACAAATACGACGTGCACAAATTGCTGATATTCCAGCAATGAATGCCTTTATTAAACAAATGGCGGAGCACTATCAATTTTTACCACGTTATGATTTTTATCAGCTAACACATCATCACCCTTATTTTAATGGTTTAAACATTGATGATTTTTTAGTGTTATTTGATGATGAGCAATTAGTTGGTTTGGTAGGGTTGTGGAATCAAAAGAATTTTAAACAAACACGGGTCGTTGATTACAATCGTACCGTTGCTATGTTTAGACCTATTTATAATTGGTGGAGTCGTTTAACGGGTGGTTTTGTTTTACCTGCAAAAGGTCAACTTGTTGATTATATAGCTTTACATTCACCACTTACCCATCCTAAGGATAGTGATAGTTTTCGTCATTTATTACATCATGCGTGGTTGGAAGTTCGTCAACAACAAAAAGCAGCAATGACTTTGACCTTAGCTGATACCGATCCACGTTTAAGTGTTTTGGCAGATTTTAAAACGATTCCCTTAACAGCCTATCAATATGCAGTAGCTTTTAAAGAGCCGTTATTACCCATTTTGGATAATCAACGTATTCCTTATTTTGAAAGTGGGAGGTTGTAAATACAATGACAGCAACACACTGGCAGCAATATAAAGGACAAATTGGCTTATGGGCGATGGTTTTGGCCGTATTATGGTGGTGGCCAGAAGAATCAACGAGCAAATATAGCTCAAGTGAGCCCTTTATCGAGCTAAGCTCAGTGGATGTGGTTACGGTACAACAAACACGTATTGCTCACGATATTGCAGTGACAGGCACAATTGCCCCTGTACGTCAAACCATCTTAAACGCCCGTGTGTTAGGCGAAGTGAAACAAGTATCGGTACGCGAAGGGCAGTCGGTAAAAGCAGGGCAAGTCTTGGTTGTACAAGATGATCGTGATTTAGTGGCGCGTTTACAACAATCCGAAGCGAGTCTATTAACCGCTAAAGCGGAGTTAGCTTTAGCTCAACAAAACTTAGACCGTATTAAGCCTTTACAACAACAAAATTATGCCTCAAGCAACGATTTAGCTAATGCCGAACGCCAAGTCGATATTCGCCACGCACAAGTGAAGTCTGCCGAAGTCTCAGTTATTCAAGCCAAACAACAATTAGCGGATATGGCGGTACGTGCTCCCTATGCAGGCACTGTGTCTGAGCGTTTAGTGGATGCAGGGCAGAGTGTTGCGCCCAATACCCCGTTATTAAAATTAGTTGATTTAAGTCAAGTTGAATTGATTGCGCAAGTCGCAGCTACCGAAGTTGCGGCAATTAAAGTTGGCCAAGTGATTTATTTCACCGCAGATGGTTATGCCGACCAAACCTTTGCAGGGCGTATTACTCGGATTAATCCTGTCGCCAAAGCAGGTAGCCGTCGGGTTGATGTGTATGCCTTAGTCAATAATCAAAAGGGCTTATTACGTGGTGGTTTGTTTGCCAAAGGTTATGTGCGTGATGATCAAGCCCAACAAGGCGTCGCTGTACCATTCTCTGCGGTGCAAGAACGTCAAGGGCAAAAAGTCGTTCATGTCATTCGTGATAATCGTTTAGTGGCACAAAAAGTCAATGTGGGGCGTCGTGATGAAGCAAAAAGTTTAGCACTGGTCACAGGTTTACAAGCGGGTGAACGGGTATTGTTGTTGCCACCCTTGCCACAAAACGAAGGACGTATCGTCCGTTTTAAGGACGGTCGTTAAGATGTGGTTAACCCGTTTATCTATTCATAATCCTGTTTTAGCCACCATGATGATGTTGGCATTAATGGTGTTGGGAATTTTTTCGTGGCAAAAACTCAGTGTTGAAGAGTTTCCCGATATCGAATACCCCTATGTGATGATTGTTACTGATTATCCTGCTGCCTCGCCCGAAGCTGTTGAATTAGAAATTACCCGCAAATTAGAAGATAGCATCAATACCATTGCAGGGGTGCGTCGGATTATTTCTACCTCTTATGAAGGCCGTTCGCGCATCGCTGTAGAGTTTGATTTAGGCGTACCCATCACCACTGCCGTACAAGATGTGCGTGATAAAGTCGCGGCGGTAAAAGTTAAATTTCGTCCCGAAATTAAAGACCCATTGGTTGAGCGTTATCGTCCCGAATCTTCGCCGATTATGTCGATTGCTTTTCAGGCACAAAACTTATCAGCACGTGAACTAACCACCGTTGTTGAACAACAAGTTGTCCGTCGTTTACAAAGTGTGACCGGTGTGGGTAAGGTGGAAGTCGTTGGTGGTGTACGTCGAGAAATAGCCATTCATTTGCAACCTGAGCGTATGCAAGCACTTGGTGTTGGGGTAGGTGAAGTATTAGCCGCGTTGCGTAGTGATAGTGCCGATTTACCGTCTGGTACAGTGGTTAATGACGTACAAGAAAAAGTCGTCCAAGTGGAAGGCCGCATGATTGAGCCACAAGATTTTGCGCGTTTAGTGGTGGCGATGCGTGGTCAATCACCTGTCTATTTAGAGCAAGTTGCCGACATTAGTGACAGCGAACAAGAAGCCCAATCCTTAGCTTTAGTCAATGGCCAACGTGCAGTCAGTATTGATATTGTCAAAATGACGGGTGCTAATACTTTAGCCGTGGTGGATGCTTTGCGTGTTGCCTCTGATGAATTACGTCCTAGCTTACCCACAGGCGTGAGCATGTTGGAAGTGGCGGACAGTGCCAAATCGGTACGTGCCTCTTTAAAAGAAGTGCAATCGACCTTAATTGAAGGGGCGATTCTAGCAGTGACGGTGGTATTTCTCTTTTTAGGCTCATGGCGTTCAACAGTGATTACCAGTTTAACCTTGCCAATCGCCTTATTAGGTGCAGTGTTTGGTTTGTATCTGTGTGCCTTAACGCTGAATACCATGACCTTAATGGCATTATCGTTGTGTATTGGCTTGTTAATTGACGATGCCATCGTGGTACGTGAAAACATTGTGCGTCATGCAGCAATGGGTAAAAGCTCTTATCATGCGGCCATGGATGGCACACGCGAAATTGGTTTGGCGGTGTTAGCGACTACTTTAACGATTGTTGTCGTCTTCTTACCTGTCGCCTTTATGGGCGGTATTATTGGCCGTTTCTTTTATCAATTTGGTGTGGCGGTTGCTTGTGCCGTATTGCTGTCAATGTTTGTCAGTTTTACCCTCGACCCGATGTTGTCGAGTATTTGGCACGATCCACATGAGCTTAAAGCCCCACGCACCGAAGACGAAAAACTCAATAAATTCTTACAACGTTTTGAGAAGCACCAACAGCCTAAAACGCTGGTGGGGCAATATGTAGAGCAGTTTTTAACACGTTTTGATGTGACCTTAGAAAAATTTGGTCAACAGTATGCCCGTGTCATTCGTTGGGCATTAAATCATCGCCGTGAAACCTTAATTGTGGCTTTTTCTTCCTTATTTTTAGCGTTCTTTTTGGCAAAGTTTGTCGGTAAGGAGTTTGTACCTGAGCCTGACTTAAGCGAAATTAGTGTGAAATTAGCCACACCCGTTGGATCATCTTTAGCCTATACCCAACAAAAAGTTGAGCAAATAGAAGCGGTGATTCGTAGTTATGACGGTGTACAAGCCACCTATGCCACCATTAACAGTGGCATGGATGCGGGCAAAAACAAAGTCGGTATTCGTGTGCGTTTAGTGCCTAAAAAAGAGCGTAAAGTCAGCCAAAAAGAATTGGTCAGTATTTTACGCCAACGGTTAAGCCAAATGGCAGGGGTTGAAATTAGTTCGGTAGCTGCTGCCAAAGAATCAATTAGTGGTGGCTTAAAACCGATTCAAATTTCCTTGCAAGGCCAAGACCTTAATCAATTACGTACTATTGCCGAAGAGTATCAAGCCAAAGTCAGCAAAATTGACGGTGTGGTTGATTTAGAAAGCTCACTCAAAGCGGCACGTCCTGCCTATGCCATTAAAGTTGACCGTGAAAAAGCGGCAGATATGGGCGTATCCATTAGTCAAATTGGTACAGCGTTACGGCCTTTATTGGCAGGCGATGCGGTCACCACTTGGCAAGATGCCCAAGGTGAAAACTATGATGTGCGTGTACAGCTATCACAAACAGACCGTCAAAACCGAGATGATATTTGGGCTTTACCCTTAACCAGTAGTCGTTTAATGAATGCTAATGGTCAACCTGAAATGGTGATGTTGGGTGAAGTAGCGAGAATTGATGATGCTCAAGGCGCATCACAAATTAATCGCCGTAACTTATACCGTGAAGTGTTGTTCTCGGCGAATGTTCAAGGCCGTCCTGCGGGGGATGTGGGCGCGGATATGCGTGAAGTAGCCAGTCAAATGCAATTACCCGCAGGTTATCGTTTCCAAATTCAAGGCCAAAACAAAGACATGGATGAGTCTATGGGTTATGCCAAAACTGCGTTAATTTTGGCGGTGTTGTTTATTTATTTTGTGTTGGGTGCGCAATTTAATAGCTTTATTCATCCCTTAACGATTATGTCTTCATTGCCTTTATCGTTGATTGGTGTGTTTTTGGCGTTGTTTGTTTGTCGGAGCACGCTCAATATTTTCTCCTTAATCGGTATTGTCATGCTTATGGGCTTGGTGACTAAAAATGCCATCTTATTGGTCGATTTTATTCAGCATTCAATTAAAGAGGGTATGAACCGTGAACAAGCCATTTTAGTGGCTGCACGCACCCGTTTACGTCCCATTTTAATGACCACGGCGGCGATGGTGGTCGGTATGTTGCCTTTAGCTTTAGGCTTAGGTGAAGGCTCAGAACAACGTGCGCCCATGGCTCATGCCTTGATTGGTGGGGTATTAACCTCAACCATTTTAACCTTAGTGGTAGTGCCAGTTTTATATACCTTGTTTGATGATTTAAGTAAGGTGTTTAAGACAAAAAATACGCTAAGCAAAGCCACACACTCTCAAGGTTTGGAGCATAAATAACATGGCAGCAGGCAGTATTTTTATCGCACTCACGGTGTTTTTTAATGTCTTTGGCACTTTTTTAGCGCGTTTACATAGCCAACAAGAGAAAATGTGGTTACTCGCAGTCGCTTTAGCCTCTTATACTGCCGCATTTGTCACGTGGTCAAAAGTGCTTAAATATTTTGATATGGGATTTGCTTCTTCAGTAACGACTGGCACTATTTTAACCTTATCAAACGTGATTGCTTTTGTGTGGCTCAATGAAGTTTATAGCGTCAGTAAGTTATTTTTTACCTGTTTAATTGTGGTTGGGGTAGTGGGAGTGAATGTCAGTCAAGCAAGTTGATGCGATTTAATATTTCAAATGTATCCACTCTGTGACATAAATAGCTGATTTTGAGAACCATGACCTACTACATTTACAGTTGTATTCACAAAGTTACGCTTGAGCCATTAAATGTTTCAAAATATTTCTACAGATGTGGCAGTTGTTTGACTACAGTGTGTTTACTGATTGATGATTTCAGAGGTAAACAAGATGAAAGCAACAGTGATGTTATCAAGCCTAATCTTAGGTTTAACAATCCATAGCCAAAGTATTGCAAGTGATACAGGAGCAGTTGTTGGTAGTGCTGTAGGCAGTGCAATCGGAGCTGCGATTGGCCATGATGTCAATGGTCGTCATGGTGCTATTGTGGGTGCTGCGATTGGCGGTGCAACAGGTGCGGCCATTGGCTCTAATTCTCAAAAATCGACAACGGTGGTGCAAGAAAAAGTTGTTGTGCAACAGCCTGTGCATCGAGTCATAGTTAAGCAGCCTGTAGAAAGAGTGGTTTATGTGACTGAGCGTGACCATCATCATGGTCATGGTAAGCATAAAGGCTGGTACAAGCACCACAATAAACATCATCACAAACACAAACATTATCATGATGATTAAGGTCTGTTGACGTTTTGATTACCAACTAATTTTAGACTAATTTATAAGCATTTTATGCCATTTTAACCCTCACTCTAGCTCTCTCCCTCAGGGAGAGAGGACTCCCTCTCCTGTGGGAGAGGGTTGGGGTGAGGGCAAATACCAAACGTCAACAGCCCCTAGTTTTCTTCCCCTTAAAGCCAAGTCTTTCTCAAAAAAAGTCCATGCGATATTGGGTACTAAATATCTGACCTGCTGCCAAATGAATAATGCCACGTTTATGCATTAAATCAGGTGCACCATTTTCTAAGTCTGCATGACCAAACCACGGTTCAATACAAATAAAAGGCGAGCGTTTGTGTTTGCCATCAGCTGTCCATAAAGCCACTTCGGGAAAGCCTGTAAAATCGACGTGTACACCGTGACCATGATGTCGATTTTTGAGGGTAATGGTGTTTAATTGTTGATGTGGAAACACCAAAGCATCAATTTCAAAATAATGATAACTTAGTGCAAATTGCTGCAAAGGCTGTTGAAACGGCACATTGTTGTCAACCAGCTGCATTGCTTGATTAAGCTGCCAAAGATAATACTGCTGATGTCTATCAAAAATAATATCGTAATCTTCAAACTGGTCGTTAGCGTGTAACTGGGTCGAAAAAGCAGGGTGTGCACCAATCGAAAAAGGCATTTCTTCTTGATTAAGGTTAAAAACACGCCATTCAACGATGATGCTATTATTGTGCAGCGTATAAATAACGTCTAATTTAAAATCAAAGGGATAATTTTTTTTACTCTCAATATTTGATGACAGTGAGAAAATCAGCTGATTATCTTGTTGTAACACACAATCAAAGGGTTGGTCACGCGCAAAACCATGTTGTGGTAACTGATAGCTTTTGCCCGCTATTTGCGTGCAATTGTTAGTTAAACGCCCCACGATAGGAAATAAAATCGGCGAGGTTCTGCCCCAAAATTGTGGGTCTGCACGCCACATATATTCCATATTGTTGTGCTTTACGCTTTTGAGTTCTGCGCCTAGAGCATCAATAGCAATGGATAACAATGAGTTTTGAAGTAAATACATAACAAATTATCTAGTTGGTTGAGCGGTTGTGCTTGTGTCGGGGTTAATAAGCACAAGGATATTATCATTTTCAAGCCTTTTTTTAGCCCAAGTTGCTAAAGTGTTGCGTAACTTAGTGCTATTTGTAGTTGTAGGCTGTTTAGTGACTTTAACAATTAAAACGATGTCTTCTTGAGCGTTATCTTCGCTGTTATGTTCAGTTTTTGCCAGACTAAGTGAGTTAACATCAGGATAAAAAACCTGAATTTCTGTTAATAAATTTTGGGCAAGACTGACAGTATCTTGTTGTTTGGCGGTGGTTAATGCCGTCATGTCATCACGTAAACGAGCTAATTCGGTGCGTAATAGTTGTGTTTCTACGTTAATTTCACCTAGTTGTGAAAAAGAAAAGCCTTGTTGAATAGTCAACTCTGCGGCAGGCGATTGCAGCCGTAATTGTTGAATCAAATCTTCTTTTTGCTGATTGGTCAGACCAATGCCGCCAAACACTAAGGAAATATGCCGCTTAGAAGGGGTGATTTCGTATTGTAATAAATAATTATTTTCGATTTTAATGCCACTGACAAAACGTTTGGCCAAGCGGTTAAATTGGTCTTGGCTAATAAAAGACATGCCTAAAATCACACTCGGTATGAGAGTCAAAAACACAATGGCACTAACATAGCTATTGGCAATTTGTTTTTTGGTGGAATCGGCTTGCAAAATCAAAGGTTGGCCAAACAGACGCGTGGCTATTAGGGCAGCTAAGGCAATAAACACGGTATTGATAGTAAATAAATATAATGCACCAATTAAAAAAGACCATTGATTGGTGGCAATGCCATACCCTGCGGTACATAACGGTGGCATTAACGCGGTTGCAATGGCAACACCTGTAATCACATTACCTTTTTGGCGGCTAACAATGGCAATAAACCCTGCTAAACCACCAAAAAAAGCAATTAACACATCATAAATGTTGGGGCTAGTACGTGCTAACAGTTCGGAGTGTGCTTCGTTAAGCGGAGAGACACTAAAGTACAAGGTAGAAACAACTAAGCTAACAATCACGGTAAACAAAAAGTTTTTGAGTGCTTGACGAACCAAGTCAAAATCATAAGTCCCTAAACCATAGCCAATACCAATAATCGGCCCCATTAACGGTGAAATTAACATGGCACCAATAATTACAGCGGTTGAATTGATATTTAGCCCAACGCTAGCTATAACAATTGCAATCATCAAAATCCATAAATTAGTGCCACGGACGACGATGCCGCTGACGATATTATCGTGAATGGCAAGGGGCGAATCTTGTTCATGGGCAAGGCTAAAATTTTTGGCGATTTTATGAAGCATTGAGTGTCGCTCTGTCTATGTTAGGATAGTCGTGCAGCGTAACAGCGCAGCTAGATAAATCAAGGCGTGTTACCTAAAGCAAAAAAGATTATTTAACAATATGTTACTAAAAGTTGTTAAGATTTAAATAAGTAGTTGCAGTGCTATTTTTTAGCAGATAGTGCAAAAAAATTAAAGAGTGGAGCGAAAAATAATGCAGCAAGAGTCAAAACCAGTCATAGGTTTATGGGTGTTAACCAGCCTGCTAAGTCGATTTTTAAAGAGTGAAAGTAAAGCAGGTATTATCTTAATGATTTGTACCGTGGTTTCACTACTGATTGCAAACTCGGCTGCCTCCGACAGCTATACCCATTTTTGGCATATCAAGATTGCAGGCATGAGTATTGAGCATTTTATTAACGATGCTTTAATGGCGGTTTTCTTTTTGTTAGTAGGGTTAGAAATTGAACGGCAAATTTATGTTGGTGAGTTGCGTCAACTGAGAGCCGCTTTATTACCGATTTTTGCCGCAATAGGTGGCATGTTAGTGCCAGCTTTGATTCATTATGGTTTTAATGGTGGGACACCCTATCAAGATGGTTTTGGTATTCCAATGGCTACCGATATTGCTTTTGCTTTGGGCGTATTATTGTTATTAGGCGACAAAGTACCCGTCTCGTTAAAAATATTTTTAGTCGCACTGGCGATTATTGATGATTTGGGCGCAATTTTAGTGATTGCCATTTTTTATAGCAAAGGCATTGCATGGGGTTATTTGGGTGCAGCCGCCGCCATTTTTGTATTTTTAGGGATTCTCAATCGTCTCAAAGTGTATGTCTTGAGTCCTTACTTGTTATTAGGTGCGGTAGCATGGTATTGCATGTTACATTCAGGCATTCACGCCACCATTACAGGCGTGATTTTGGCGTTTGTTATTCCTTTTGGCAGTGGTGATAATGATTCTCCGTCTTATATTTTAGAGCATAAACTAACTGGCATTGTTGCATTTGCAATTTTACCTCTGTTTGCCTTAGCCAATACCGCGATTGTGATTCCTGATACATGGTCAGACCAGTTATTTAGCAGTCACAGTTTAGGTATTATGTTGGGTTTAATGCTCGGCAAGCCGATTGGTATTTGGCTATTTAGTTTATTAGCCATAAAATTAAATTGGTCAGTGTTACCTGATGACATGAATTGGTCGCATGTGATTGGCGTGGGTTTTTTGGCTGGGATTGGCTTTACCATGTCGATGTTTATTGCAGTACTCGCATTTAACGCCCCTGAGTTAGTTATTTCGGCCAAAATAGCGATTATGCTAGGTTCGTTGTTATCGGCTATTATTGGTATAACATGGCTATTATTACTAAACAAAGTGGCTGTTAAAAATGAGTTATAAATTGTGTTTTTATGTGCCTGTCACACACATCGAGCAGGTTAAACAGGCGATGTTTGCGGCAGGTGCAGGCACCATAGGTAATTATGATTGTTGTGCTTGGCAAGTATTAGGTGTCGGGCAATTTAGGCCATTAGCAGGTTCACAGGCTTTTTTAGGTCAACAGGATGTGTTAGAACAAGTGGCAGAATATAAAGTAGAAATGTTATGTACCAAGCCCTATCTTAACGCGGCAATAACAGCACTCAAGCAGGCTCATCCTTATGAAGAACCTGCCTTTGATGTGGTTGCACTGGTTGATATTGAGCATTTGTAAACCAGCCTTGCGTATTTATTAAAGGAAATCATGATTATGTCAGAACGTACCGATGCCGCGATTTTATTGCGTTTTGTGTATCAGGCAATGCGTAATGCTGGCTTACCTGCCGAACAAGTTTTAATGGGCGCAGGCGTTGGTCTTAATCATTTGGATACTAATGCCAGAACACCATCAGCGGCACATTTGGCATTTTGGGAGTCTGCCCAAAAAGTCTCCAAAGACCCACATATTGGCTTGCATTTAGGTGAGCATTTACCTTTATATCGTGGGCAGGTATTAGAGTATTTATTTTTAAGTAGCTCGACCTTTGGCGAAGGTCTAAAGCGGGTGTTAGCGTATCAGCGTTTAATTAGTGATATGTTACAAGCGCAGTTGGTTGTTAATGACGATGAGTGTTATTTGGCTAATATGCTCAATGATGCCACTTTTCATCATACATCTGAATGTATTATGGTCGCGGTGTTGCGCTTTTTTCGCTTTGTGTCCGAAGGGCAATTTCAACCATTGATGATTTACTTTACCCATGAGCAAGGCGCAAATCCCGAAGAGTATGAGCGTGTCTATGGTTGCCCTGTGGTGTTAGGTGCAGAAGAAATTCGTTTGTATTTTAAGCCAGAGGTACTCAAAACCCGTATTTGGCAGGCAGAACCCGAGTTGTTACGGTTTCATGAGCAGTTAGCGCATGAAAAATTACAGGAACTTGCCCGTTTTGATTTGATAGCCGAAGTACGACGTGCCATTGGTGAGTCTTTAGAGAGTGGTACTACCAGTTTAGAAACGGTGGCGCAACGTTTGCAAATTGTTCCGCGTCGCTTGCGTAGCCAATTGGCTGATGCTAATACTAGTTTTAATCAAGTGTTAGCAGATTATCGTTGCCGTTTAGCTAAACGTTTATTGGCACAAACTAACGAAAGTATTGAGCAAATAGTGTATTTGACGGGATTTTCTGAGCCAAGCACTTTTTATCGCGCTTTTAAACGCTGGACTAATTTAACACCGATTGAATATCGTAAAAAGAAACAAGGCTTGATTTGAGAGTGCTCTAAGTTATAGGTATTTAAACAAGAGTTTTTGAGCTAAAAATCTATAAAAATGAGCGGTTAAGTGTCCCCTCCGAGGAGGGGAGTTTCATCGTTATAGTCTTATTTTGTACTTTAAAAAAATAAGTTAGAACTTAAATTGTGCGCCAAACATGACGCCATCGTACAAATCAACGTTTTTAAGTTTTGTCCCATTAGTATCATAGTCAGCACTGTTGTTACGGTAGCCTGCATAACCAACTAATTGTGGACTAAAAGTATATTCGCCACGGATTTCAAGCTCTTGATAATTGTCCATATCACCAAAAGACAAGACATTAGGGGCAAAAAATAACGAACCTGTTAAAGCAATATTTTTGTTGGCAGCAGGCGTAATACGCAAAGAGCCACCAACCGCCATCGCTGTGCCGTCAGGTAATTTGTCGTGTTGTTGAAATAGGGCTTTACCACCAATTTGTGCGCTAATATCGTTATTTAACACTTGTGTTAACATAAAGCCTGCGGCAAAAGTATTGCCTGCATCTTTAACATGTGTCCAAGAAAAATCAGCATCATAATTTTTTGATAGACCATGTTGATAACTTAGGCGTAAGGCGTCGTTATTGAGGTCAAGAGAGGCACTATCAGCAAAACTATAAGTGCTTAAACAAGTTAAAGCCAATGCAATATATTTTTTCATCGTATAAACTCTTTAAAATGACAAGGGACAACAAACAAAGCTCGTAAGACGACTTTTTTCACTTTACCATATCGTTTGAGCGATAAAATAGTCAAATTCATGTCTTAGAGCATAGTTTTTGAAATGTTTATTTACAATTATAAAATTGTAAGCGTATGAAGATAGGCTTTGCTTATAGAGATACTGTTTTACAGCGAGAATAAAATCAAAAAATTAGTTATAACTAACGAGTGAGAAAGATATTAAAAAAAAGTTAAAAAACCAGTGATAATCAGACAAAGTTTATAGACACAAGCTTTTATACAATGGGAGTGTAGCATGTACTGTCATTTGAAGACGGTGAAAAAATGGATAATGGTAGCTTATTTAACCATGTTAAGTATGAGCTTGTATGCCTATGCTCGTGGTGAGCCAAGTGAAGACCAAGTTAAAGCTGCATTTGTATTTAATTTTGCCAAATTTGTGGAGTGGCCAGAGTCCGCCCTAAGCTCGGCAAATGTGCTCAACCTGTGTGTGACGAGCCAAGACAAAATGACTAATGCCTTAAAGTTGCTAAATCAGCGTGAGGCACAAGGTCATGTGTTGCGTGTTATTGACATTGAAGCTCCCGAAAAACTCGAAGACTATGCTTGTCATATGTTATTTATTACGGACAGTGAACAAAAACGCCAGCACCAATGGTTAGCAAAAGTACAAAATCAGGCAGTATTAACCATTGCCGATAATTTAGCGTTTATAAAACAAGGAGGCATGATTAGCCTATACACCGAAGACAGTCGCGTGCAGTTTGTGGTTAATCAGAGTGTGACACAAGGGACTGGCCTTAAAATTAGTGCGCGCATGTTGCAGTTAGCACGAGTACCCAGAGAATAATATGCGTATTAGCCAACTGCCGCTCCAACAAAAGCTACGGCGTATTTTGGTTTTAAGTGCCAGTGTAGCACTGTTTTTGGCTTGGCTGGCTTTTGCTGCAACCTCTATTGTCAAATTACATCAGGAAACTAATCAACGCCTATCGACCTTGGCACAAATTACCGCGTTTAATAGTCAAGTTGCACTTACTTTTGATGATGCCAAAGAAACAACTAATGTTTTAAGTTCACTTAAAAGTGATAGCACCGTGGTGTTTGCCTGTGTAACGCGTGCATCAGGTGAAGTGTTTGCACAATGGCGTAGTGAGAGTGAGGTAGCCAAAAAAGCCTTATGTGATAACCAAGCAGATAACCGTAATCAGTGGTTTACTCGCCAGTTGCATCTTAAAGAACCAATTATGCTTGATGGCGAGTTGATTGGGGAGTTGCTGATAGACGCCGATTTAACGCCAGTTTGGAAAAACTTGTTTGCCTATTTTGTCATACTTGCCTGTTTTTTATGGTTGGCATTAGTTGTGGTCGCTGTTTTGGGGCTGCGTTTAGGCCGTCATCTTACTGAGCCAATTTTACAATTAGCCGCAACAGCAGAAACCGTTTCTGAAACCAAAAATTATGCCCTACGTGCCATGGGCAGTGGAACCGATGAAATCGGCCACTTAGTTGATCGATTTAATGAAATGTTAATTCAAATTGAGCAACGTGATGTTGAACTTAAAAATCATCGACAGGATTTAGAAAAACTCATTGCACAGCGTACGCGCGAATTAAGTTTGGCCAAAGAAGCGGCCGAAGCAGCAAATAAAGCAAAATCGCAATTTTTGGCGACCATGAGCCACGAAATACGTACTCCCATGAATGGTATTTTGGGGATGTCTGAGATGTTATTAGGGACAGCCTTAGATTCTAGACAACGCCGTTATGTCGAAACGGTACACAATTCTGGCGAGTCTTTATTGTTAATTATTAACGATATATTGGACTTTTCAAAAATTGAAGCAGGGCGATTAGTTTTAGAAAAAGTAGATTTTAGCCCGCGTGCAGTGGTAGAAGATGTGCTGAGTTTGTTATCCGAGCAAGCACACCGTAAAGGCTTGGTGCTAACATCCGATATGCCGCCACATTTACCAGAAGTGCTCAATGGCGATGCCATGCGATTAAGGCAGATTTTGCTAAATCTGGTGGGTAATGCTATTAAGTTTACCGAGCATGGTCTGGTCAGTATTAGTGTTCAGCCCAATAAACATAATAAAACGACCTTAGATTTTAGAATTTCTGATACAGGTATTGGTATTAAACCCGAAGTACAACGTCGTTTATTTCAGCCATTTATTCAGGCAGATAGCTCTCATACCCGTCGTTTTGGGGGAACAGGCTTGGGCTTGGCAATCGTTAAGCAGTTAGTGGAGCTTATGGGGGGGCATATTGCAGTGCAAAGTGAGCTAGGGCATGGCAGTAGTTTTTCCTTTAGCTTAAGTTTTGCGGCAGCCATGCAAAAACTAATGACTGTGAGTCAGAGTCACGCTCAACAAAACACAGGCTTACAGTCTCTCAAAAAGTCATGGCAGGGAATGCACATTTTATTGGCGGAAGATACCTTAACCAATCAAGAAGTGATGAAAGCCATGCTGCATGGATTTGGCTGCGAGGTAGATATTGTGGTTAATGGCGCACAAGCCTTAGAAGTGCTTAAAAACTCACATTACGATTTAGTGTTAATGGACTGTCAAATGCCCGAAATGGATGGTTTTGAAGCAACGTTATTGTTTAGAGAGTTTGAAAAACAACAAGGCTTACCGCGTGTGCCGATTGTGGCGGTGACGGCTAGTGTCTTAAATGACGAACGCGCTGCTTGTTTAGCAAGTGGCATGGATGATGTGTTGGCTAAGCCTTTTAAACGTAAAGAGTTAGCAACGACTTTAGAGCGGTGGTTAAAGCATTAGTCAATAGAGAAAAAGTGAAAAAAGATTCCCTCCCCTAATTTAGGGGAGGGCTAGGGTGGGGTGTTTTTAAACCCCCTCCTAACCTCCCCCTCAAAAAGGGGGAGGAGTTATTGAAGCCTAAATCCCCGCATCTGCTTTCAAAGCATCTGCTTTATCAGTTCTTTCCCACGTAAAAGTGGTAAAAGTATCATCACCAACCGTCATTGTTTGTGGCGTGCGACCAAAATGACCATAAGCAGCAGTTGGTAAATACATTGGGTGTAGCAAATCGAGCATTTTGGTAATGGCATAAGGGCGTAAATCAAAATGACGGCGTACTAACTCAACGATTTTATCGTCACTGATTTTGCCTGTGCCAAAGGTATTTAACGAAATAGAAGTCGGTTCTGCCACGCCAATCGCATAAGACACTTGAATCTCGCATCTATCGGCCAAACCAGCCGCGACAATATTTTTGGCAACATAACGCCCAGCATAAGCGGCTGAACGGTCAACTTTTGAGGGGTCTTTACCAGAGAATGCACCACCACCATGACGTGCCATACCGCCATAAGAGTCCACAATAATTTTACGACCTGTTAAACCACAATCTCCCACAGGTCCACCAATAATAAATTGGCCTGTTGGGTTAATATGGAACTTAGTACCTTTGTGTAACCATTCGGCAGGTAAAACATGCTTAATGATTAATTCCATCACGGCTTCTTGTAAATCAGCATAAGCAATGTCTGGGTTATGTTGTGTTGACAATACCACTGCATCAATAGCGACGGGTTTGCCATTTTCGTATCTAAAAGTTACTTGTGATTTGGCATCGGGACGTAACCACGGCAACAAGCCTCCTTTACGTACTTCGGCTTGGCGTTCTACTAAACGGTGGGCATAACAAATCGGGGCAGGCATGAGTACATCGGTTTCGTTGCTGGCATAACCAAACATTAAGCCTTGGTCGCCTGCGCCTTGGTCTTCGGAGCGAGAGCGGTCAACACCTTGAGCAATATCGACTGACTGCTTGCCAATAATGTTAATAATGCCGCAGGTCGAGCCATCGTAACCCACGGCAGACGAGGTATAACCAATATCGTTAATCACACCGCGTACTAAATCTTCTAAATCAATCCATGCGCTAGTGGTAATTTCGCCCGAAACAATCGCTACCCCTGTTTTGACCATCGTTTCACAAGCAACACGCGCATATTTATCTTTACTAATAATGGCATCTAATACCGCATCCGAAATTTGGTCAGCGATTTTATCGGGATGACCTTCTGACACCGACTCACTGGTAAAAACACTATAATCACTCATGATGAAGCCTTTGAGAATAAAATAAGTAAAATAAAAAAGTAAACAAAGATAAGACTTTTAGGCAGGTAGGGCAAGGGAACATTACGCAACTATTGGCAAAATGGCATTATTAGCCAAATATTGCTATGCTCATTGGCCTCAAAAATAACATGATATTTGTGGCTTATGGAATTATTAACCTTGCTGTCAGATGGTAAATTTCACTCAGGTGTCGATTTGGCACAGCATTTTAATGTCAGTCGTACTACCATTGCCAAAAAAATCAAAGATTGGCAAGCTTGTGGTTTAGATATTGATGTAGTGCAAGGTAAAGGTTATCGCTTACAGCAACCCATACAATGGCTACAGCAATCACAAATTTGGCAACACATACCTGTTGATATCCAACAAAAAATAAGCTTGTTTGAGCTTAAACAAGAGGTTGCATCAACCAATGATGTGGTTGCAGAGCAACTGCAAACCCTAAAAAAATCGGGCATTGTGTGTGTGGCTGAAATGCAAAGTGCAGGGCGTGGTCGTCGTGGCCGAACATGGTTTTCGCCTCCTGCAGGGACATTTTATGGCTCAGTCGGTTGGTTATTTTATCAGGGCTTTCAGGTTTTAGAAGGCTTGAGCTTAGCAGTGGGGGTGGCTGTTATTAAAGCACTGCAAACACAAGGCATCGAAGGCTTAAGTCTAAAGTGGCCAAATGATATTTTGTGGCATGGTAAAAAATTAGGCGGTGTGTTAATAGAAGTCAACGCCGAAATGGATGGCGTGTGTGCGGTGGTGGTAGGTGTAGGGGTTAATTTGGCTTTGCCACAAGCCGTTAAACAGCAAATTGAGCAAGAAGTTGTTGATATAAGAGAAATTATTGGCCAAACACTTAACCGACAGCAAGTGACTGCCGCTCTAATTAGCCATATTGTCAGTCTGTTGGCGGCTTATGCACAAGTAGGTTTTTCGGCATGGCAGACTCAATGGCAACAATATGATGCTTTGTATGGCCAAGAAGTGGAAGTATTAGGTTTAGCACAACCGATTGTTGGGATTGCAAAGGGCATAGATAAAACAGGCGCATTGATTATCCAAACCAATTTAGGGCAGCAAGTCATCAGTGGTGGAGAAGTTAGCTTGCGTAAAAGGCAGCCATCAATATGAGTAAACAATGTTTTATTGATATGGGCAATTCACGTATCAAATGGTGGTTGTGTGAAAATGGACATACTGTTGCTAGTCATGCTTGTTGGCATCAACAAAATTTAGCCGCGTTTGCAGCAGAGTTACCCGATGTTTTTCATCAGCCTGTGGATTTTGTTGGTGTTTCGTCTGTGTTAGATAATCAAAGTAATCAATATTTAACATGGTTATGCGAGTCTTGGTGGCACAAAAAACCGTTATTTGCACAGACCAGTTCACAGCATCTAGGCATACAGTGCGCGTATCATCAGCCTGAGCGTTTGGGCATTGACCGTTGGTTAAATATTTTGGCCGTTGCTCCACAGCAGCCTGTGTGTGTGGTCAGTTGTGGTACAGCCTTGACATTAGATATTGTTTTTGAAAATAAGCATTTAGGTGGTTTTATTTTGCCTAATATGAATTTGCAGTTATCGGCCTTGATTCAAGGGACTCAAGGGGTAAGACCGAGCGTCATAGAAGAGCCAAATTTATCTTTAGGTAAAAATACTAGCGAAGCAGTGTATCATGGTATATTGTTGGCTTGTGTCGGTGCTATCGAAACAGCTTATAATCAACAACAACAAAAAATGGCAACCCCTCTCAAATTGGTTTTAACAGGGGGTAATGCCGCAAAAATAGGGCAGCATTTGCATATTGCTCATGATATTATTCCCGAATTGTTATTAGTGGGTATGCAGCGTTATTTTGGGTGTCATTCATAATAGCCACATTATCAGGACTTAATAAATGTGCCGAAATGTCAGTGTTGAATCCAATTTCTCATTGGCCACTCTGTGATTGTCTAAGTCTTAATTATAAGAGGAATGGATATGCCTTTAGTCTTTGGACTGTTGGTCGTCTTAAATGCCGTCTTTTTGGCATGGCAATTTTTTGAGCAGCAAAATCGTGGTCACAACACGGTTAATATCGTTGATAAACAAGAGGGTAAAAAAATAGACCTTCTTGCTGAACGCCCTGATATTGCCCAAAATGCTAAGGAAGTCGAAAATGTAGGGATTGTTGATGACAGCAAGCAAACCACTTCTTCTAAAGATGATAGGTCATGTTATCGCATTGGCCCTTTGTTAGATCCCGATATGGCGCGTCAAATTAAAGCCACCTTTGAAAAAGGCGGCTTTGATGTCGCTTTAAGCTCAAGTAATAGTGGTGGCTCCAAATATTTATTGTATATCCCGCCTGTTGCAACCATCGAAAAAGCCGAAAGTATTGCCAAAGAATTACAAAAACAGGGTATTGACTCGTCGGTTGTTACAGAATCACAAATGGCAAATGCTATTTCTTTGGGTACAGTAGCCGATTATGATCAAGCACAAGCCATTAAAGCGCGTGTGGCAGAGTTAGGTTATCGTGCAGATATGAAAACCACCTTGGTTTCTCGTAAAGAGCAATGGTTATTAGTTAATAATGTTTATTCGGCTGGAAAAACACAAATTGATCGTATTTTGGCGGGTAGTTCTGGTTTAGACAAAGAAAAGGTAAATTGTCGCTAATGTTGTCCTTTTACCTGTTTGTATCATCTTATCGCCTCATGAGGTAAAAGGTAAAAAATATATGCCTACCAATGATGACTCTCCTTTGGTGTCTATTCGTAATCTAAACTTTAGTCGTGGCGAACGTCCCATATTCGAAAATCTCAATTTAGATATTGCGCGTGGCAAAGTCACCGCGATTATGGGGCCATCGGGTTGTGGTAAAACCACTACCTTGCGTTTTATTGGTGGGCAACTGCATCCTGACTCGGGTCAAGTATTGGTTAATGGACATAATGTGCCTGATATGGGGCGCAAGCAGTTATTTGAAGCACGCGCCAAAATGGGCATGTTATTTCAAAGTGGCGCATTGTTTTCAGATTTGTCGGTGTACGAAAATGTCGCTTTTCCACTCCGAGCGCATACGCAACTTCCCGAGTATCTCATTAAAGAAATCGTGCTAATGAAGCTTGAAGCGGTGGGCTTGCGTGGTGCGATTAAACTGATGCCCAGCGAACTCTCTGGAGGGATGCAACGTCGTGCAGCCTTGGCACGGGCGATTGCCTTAGACCCTGATTTAATTATGTATGACGAGCCATTTGCAGGCCAAGACCCGATGGTCAAAGGCGTATTGGTAACCTTAATTCGTACCTTGCGCGAAGCCTTAGGTTTAACCTCTATTGTTGTCTCTCACGATATTCCCGAAACCCTACATATTGCTGATTATATTTATATTATTGCCAATAAAAGCATTATTGGACAGGGAACGCCCGATGAGTTGCGCCATTCAGACTCTCCCTTTGTACAACAGTTTTTAAATGGCACTCCCGATGGGCCTGTGCGTTTTCATTACCCTGCCAATAGCTATGCTCAAGAATTAGGAGTAGCGGTTTAATGCTAGAAATGATACGTCAGTTAGGGGCAGTTGCACTGGCACGTTTGCAAGCCATAGGGGCGGCAGGGGTATTTTTGTGGCAAGCCCTTGTAGCGGTACCGCAACCTAAAACCTCGTTTTTGTTATTGGTGCGGCAACTGTATTCGGTGGGCGTGATGTCCTTACCGATTATTTTAGTATCGGGTTTGTTTATTGGTTTAGTGTTGGGCTTACAGGGCTATAACATTCTTGTTACTTATGGTAGCGAGCAAGCTTTAGGCACTATGGTTGCTTTAACCTTAGTGCGCGAGTTAGGGCCTGTGGTCACTGCGTTATTGTTTGCAGGACGAGCAGGTTCAGCGTTAACCGCAGAAATTGGCTTAATGAAAGCGACCGAACAGCTAGCCAGTATGGAAATGATAGGCGTTGACCCTTTACGACGTATTATTGCGCCCCGTTTTTGGGCGGGTTTTATTAGTATGCCTTTGTTGGCAATGATTTTTTCGGCGATTGGTGTCATTGGTGGTATGTTGGTGGGTGTTGATTGGTTGGGTATTTATGCAGGCTCTTTTTGGGCAAATATGCAAAACTCAGTCGAGTTTGCCGATGATGTCATTAACGGTATTATCAAAAGTGTGGTCTTTGGTATGACCGTCACTTGGATTGCCTTATTTCAAGGTTATGATTGTGTGCCGACCTCCGAAGGTATTTCGGTAGCGACCACGCGCACCGTTGTTTATGGCTCGTTGGCGGTGTTAGGGCTAGATTTTATTTTAACAGCCGTTATGTTTGGAGGTTTTTAATGCGCGCTCGCTCCCTAGAACTCGCGGTTGGTGCATTTTTGGTGGTTGGTATTACAGCCTTGTTTTTTTTGGCGATTAAAGTCAGTGGCTTAAGCAGTGAACTCAGTCAACCGAGTTATAAAATTTATGCACACTTTCAAAATATTGGCGGTTTAACGGTGCGCTCCAAAGTCACTATGTCAGGAGTTACTATTGGCCGTGTTGCGGACATTGAGTTAGACAAAAAGCGTCTAAATGCCAAAGTGACCATGGAAATTTATAATGATGTCAACGAAATCAGTACCGATGCGGTGGCCAGTATTTTAACCGCAGGTTTATTAGGCGAAAAATATATTGGTATTGTGCCAGGGGCTGATGACACATTTATAAAGAACGGTGACGAAATCGAACAGACACAATCCTCATTAGTGTTAGAAGATTTAATAGGTAAATTTTTATTTAACAAAGCCACGGAAGACAAAGGCAGTGGCGGTAGTGGCGCAACAACGAGCACCACACCTGCTACCACTCAAGACGAGTTTTAATGAGGAATTAAAGATGTTAGCATTTTTACAACGTAGCTTTGCTTTTGTCGCAGTATTTTGCATGGCCTTTATGGTGCAAAACAGTATTGCTGCCGAAAACCCTAAAGATTTTGTACAGCGTATCTCTACCGAGCTAACTACACGTTTGGTCAAAGAAAGAGAAGCCTACAAAAAAGACCCCCAATTACTGATGCACATTGTTAAAGAGAACATCGAGCCTTATGTTGATTTTAATAGTTTTGCTAAAGGGGTCATGGGGCAGTTTTATCGTCAAGCCTCCGACAAACAACGCGCTGATTTTACCAAAACTTTTAAAGAAAGTTTGATTCGTACTTATGCTAATGGTTTAGGGGCATACGAAAATCAAAAGTTTGTGGTAAAACCTTATGCCGCAGGTGATGACCCCAAAAAAGCGCAAATTGACATGGACATTCAAACTAATAGCGGTACTACTATTCCAGTGACCTATCAAATGATTTTAGATAGTAACGGCCAATGGAAGGTTCGCAATTTAATTTTGAATGGCATCAATTTGGGTTTAACTTTTCGCAATCAATTTGCTTCGACGGTTGAAGCAAATCGAAATAATTTGGATAAAGCCATTGCTAACTTTGTTCCTACTGCTGGCGAAGTGAAAAAATAGCAATATCCTCACCCCCAACCATCTCCCAAAGAGAGAGGGAGCTTACTATTTAAGTTGAGTATAAGATGAATACAGTCGCTCAATTACGTTTACAAGATGCGCGCCTCCACTTTGGAGGCGTTGTGCATTTTGATAATGCGCCTAAAGTTTGTGATGATGGTTTAAAACTATTAAAAACAGCCCCAAAAATGATTACCATAGATATGAGTCAGCTTCAAAGTAGCAGTAGCGTCGTAGTGGCTATCTTAGTCTCGTGGATACGTAGTGCGAGTCAACAACAGCAAGTGTTGTATTTTTGCAATATGCCACAAAAACTACGCGCTATTATTAGTGTAAGCGGTTTAACGCAAGTATTACCCGAACAAATTTAGGAATTTATATGAATCCCGAAGCCATTAAAACCTTATTAGTCGCCGCCTTTCCCCAAGCCGAAGCCATTGAAGTGTCTGGTGAAGGCAGTAAATATAATGTGACAATTGTCAGTGAAGAATTTACTAGTTTACGACCTGTTGCCAAACAACAACGTGTTTATGCCCCATTAAATGAGCATATTGCCAGTGGTGCAATTCATGCCGTTACCATGCGTACTTTAACGCCAGAAGAATGGCGTAAAGCAAAATTATTTGGTTAATAAGAAGAATAGCAAATGGATAAATTATTAATTAGTGGCGGTAACCGCTTAGAAGGTGAAGTGCGTATTTCTGGGGCAAAAAATTCCGCTTTGCCGTTATTGGCTGGAACGATTTTGGCATCAACCCCTGTTGCCTTGGACAACGTGCCCGATTTGCATGACATTAAAACCATGATGCGCATTTTGCAAAACATGGGTATGACCATCGAACGTCAGGCTGATGGTAAAGTGTTGATTAATGCCAATACCTTGGACAAGCCTGTTGCTCCGTATGAGTTAGTGAAAACCATGCGTGCATCAATTTTTGTCTTGGGTTCTTTGGTGACACGCTTTAAAGAAGCTTATGTGTCTTTACCAGGTGGCTGTGCCATTGGTTCGCGTCCTGTTGATCAGCATCTCAAAGCATTAGAAGCTCTAGGCGCAACAGTAACCGTCGAAAAAGGTTATGTTCATGCCAAAGTTGATGGTCGTTTGCGTGGTGGTCGTATCTTCTTTGATATGGTGACGGTGGGTGGCACAGAAAACGCAATTATGGCGGCAACTTTAGCTGAAGGCACAACCATTATTGAAAATGCCGCACGTGAGCCAGAAGTTGTTGATTTGGCGAATATGCTCATCAAAATGGGTGCAAAAATTGAAGGTGCAGGCACAGATCGCATTATTGTGCATGGTGTTGATGAATTACAAGGGTGTGAATATTCTGTTTGTCCTGATCGTATCGAAACAGGTTCGTACTTAGCAGCTGCGGTGATGACTGGCGGACGTATTAAAGCCACCCATACCGATCCTGCTTTATTGGATGCGGTGTTGTTAAAGTTTCTCGAAATGGGCGCTTCTGTGACCACAGGCACAGACTGGATTGAAGTGGATATGCAGGGTAAACGTCCAAGAGCGGTTAACTTTCGTACCGCACCACACCCAGCCTTTCCAACCGATATGCAAGCCCAGTTTATGGCTATTAACGTCATTGCCGAAGGCACAGGCACGATTAACGAAATGATTTTTGAAAATCGTTTTATGCACGTTCCCGAGTTAAACCGTATGGGGGCAAATATTGCTGTGGATGGCCATACAGCAGTGGTGCGAGGTGTCGAAAAACTAGAAGGTGCGCCTGTGATGGCCACCGACTTACGCGCATCAATGTCCTTAGTATTAGCTGCATTAGCTGCCGAAGGTGATACCCTGATTGATCGTATTTATCACATTGACCGTGGTTATGAGCGTGTAGAAGAGAAGTTATCGTTATTAGGTGCTAATATACGCAGAGTGAAAGCGTAAACCAAGAGAATCATTTGAATGTCGCAGTTAACTATTGCTTTATCTAAAGGACGTATTTTAAAAGATACTTTGCCACTGTTAAAAGTGGCAGGTATTGAAATGTTGGAAGACCCCGAAAAAAGTCGTAAATTGATTTTTCCGACCACTCATCCGCAAGTGAATATTATTATTATTCGTGCCACTGATGTGCCAACTTATGTTGAAAATGGCGCAGCAGATTTGGGTGTAGCAGGTAAAGACGTGCTGATGGAGCATGGTGCAAGTGGGGTATATGAGCCACTAGATTTAGATATTGCCAAGTGTAAGTTAATGGTCGCAGGCAAAGTTAATGCCCCACCTGTGAATGGCCGTTTGCGTATTGCCACCAAATTTGTCAATTTGACCAAACAATATTATGCCCAAAAAGGCGAACAAGTCGAAGTGATTAAACTTTATGGTTCTATGGAGTTAGCCCCATTAATGGGCTTAGCTGACCGTATTGTCGATGTGGTCGATACTGGCAAAACCCTTAAAGAAAACGGTTTAGAGCCATTGGAGCTCATTTCTTATATTTCTTCACGATTGATTGTTAATAAAGCGAGTTTTAAACGTAAATCTGATTTAATTCAGCCATTGTTGCAACAGCTTACGCAGGCTGTGGCACAAAACAAGGTGTAATTATGGTATCCATTCGTCGTTTAAGCACAACGGCTGCTAATTTTGAGCAAGAACTGAATCAACTATTGGCCTGGGAAAGCGTTAATGATCATCAGTTGCAACAAACGGTATTGGATATTATTGGCCGTGTGCAACAACAAGGTGATGTGGCGGTATTGGATTATACCCGTCGTTTTGACCAAGTAACGGCTGAGACAATGGCTGGCTTGAGTTTGTCGGCAGAGCAATTATCTACGGCTTATCACAACTTAAATGAGCAACAGCGTAACGCGTTGGCCAGTGCTGCTGAGCGTATTCGTTATTATCATGGCAAACAAAAACAAGATTCATGGCAATATCAAGAAGTTGATGGCACGATGCTCGGCCAACAAATTACGCCATTAGATCGCGTGGGTATTTATGTACCTGGTGGTAAAGCTAGTTATCCTTCATCGGTGTTAATGAATGCGATTCCTGCTAAAGTGGCAGGCGTGCCTGAAGTAATTATGTGTGTGCCAACTCCACGCGGCGAAGTCAATAATTTAGTCTTAGCAGCG
The DNA here is from genome assembly GCA_024234595.1 of Moraxellaceae bacterium. GTDB lineage: Bacteria > Pseudomonadota > Gammaproteobacteria > Pseudomonadales > Moraxellaceae > Agitococcus. The sequence continues at coordinate 166,334 of JACKNZ010000008.1, forward strand.
GCTTATTTAGCAGGTGTTGATAAAGTATTTACCATTGGTGGGGCACAGGCTGTTGCGGCTTTAGCCTACGGCACAGCCACCATTCCCAAAGTTGATAAAATTGTTGGGCCAGGTAATAGTTATGTGGCAACGGCTAAACGTTTAGTGTTTGGCCAAGTCGGCATTGATATGATTGCAGGCCCTTCTGAGATTTTGATTTATTGTGATGGCAAAACGGATCCAGATTGGATTGCTATGGATTTATTTTCTCAAGCTGAACACGACGAAGAAGCACAAGCCATTTTAATCAGTGAAGATGCAGCGTATTTAGACGCGGTACAACAATCTATTGATAAATTATTGCCTACTTTAGAGCGTGCAGTGATTGCTCGTGCTTCATTAACAGGGCGTGGTGCCTTAATTCATGTTAAAAATCAACAGGAAGCCTTAGCGGTGATTAACCGTATTGCGCCTGAGCATTTAGAATTATCGGTCGAAAATCCTGAAGCTTTATTGCCATATATTCGTCATGCGGGCGCAATTTTTATGGGGCGTTATACACCCGAAGCTTTAGGGGATTATTGTGCAGGGCCAAATCACGTTTTGCCAACATCAGGTACAGCGCGTTTTTCTTCCCCTTTAGGCGTCTATGATTTTCAAAAACGTTCTAGTTTGATTTATTGCTCCGCGCAAGGTGCAAGTCATTTAGCAGAAGTGGCTTCAGTCTTGGCGCGAGGTGAAAGTTTAACGGCTCATGCACGTTCAGCAGAGTATCGTATTCTTTCTGAGGAATAAGCAGATGGACTTAGCCGATAAATTTGTCCAATTTGCCGAATCAGGAAATCAACAACGTTTGCAAACCAAAGACGGTCGCGTGTTGCAGGGTTGGATTATGGAAATTACCGACGATGCCTTGTTAATTAGCACAGGTTCAGGCGAGAAAGGCCAAGATGTTTGGCTAAAGTTAGTCGATGTTGAACCGACTAGTCTTGCTTATTTTCATAGTCACAGCCAACAGTGGCAGCCATTTATTATCTAATTTGAGTGGTATTGTGCAGCTTATGAAAGTTTATCTTGATAATTGTATGTTTAATCGGCCTTTTGACAATCAAACCAATTTACGGGTACGTATTGAGACAGAGGCGAAGTTATATGTTCAAGATAAAATTAAATTAGGTGATTTGGGCTTGGTTTGGTCTTACATTTTGGATTTTGAAAATTTCCAAAACCCATTTGTGGAGCGTAAACAGGCCATTGCTAAATGGCGAAATCTTGCTAATGTTGATATTGAGGAAACGGCTTTATTATTGGCAAATGCACAATTTTTTGTTTCTTTAGGTATTCAACCAAAAGACGCATTACATGTAGCTTGTGCAATCGAAGGGCAAGCTGATTATTTTTTATCAACAGACGATAAATTGCTTAAAAAGTTAGTAACACAACATCAAATAATAGCAATGAACCCTGTAGATTTTATTAAGGTGCTTGAAAATGATTACTGATACCGAAATCAAGCTAAAGGGCGTTGAGGCTTTAATTGTAGCTTTGGGGGAAGTTCAAGCAGAGCGTTTTATTAGCTTAATTCTGCGAGAGCCATTTGACTATACCCTGTGGCAACAAAAGTTATGGCTAAATCAATCTGTTGAAAGCATTAGCAGTATGGCAATGGCACATCGTCAAGCGGTTAAGTAGAAATGATGTTTGTAGCCTGTATGCAGCATAGCGAAATACAGGAAATCATGCTTAATTTGAGATCCCTGTTACTTACCTGATTATCTGACTGTATCAAAATTCTTGAGTACCATTATGAGCCAAGCTTATTGGAGTCCTTTAGTTAAGACTTTAGTGCCGTATATTCCCGGTGAGCAACCTAAAGTCGCTAACTTAATTAAATTAAATACCAACGAAAATCCCTATCCACCTTCGCCCTTAGCGTTGCAAGCCATGCAACAAGCAGTAGGCGAGGGCTTACGTTTATATCCCGACCCCGATGCCTCTGTCTTAAAACAAGCCATTGCCGATTATTATGGCGTAGAACGTCAACAAGTGTTTGTTGGTAATGGCTCAGACGAAGTGTTAGCGCACGCGTTTATGGCTTTTTTTAAACAAGATCAGCCGATTTTATTTCCTGATATTTCTTATAGTTTTTATAAGGTGTATGCAGGTTTATACGAAGTAGAGTACAAAACCGTCCCACTCAATGAACAGTTTCAAATAGCAGTAGAAGACTATCAACAACCAAATGGCGGTATTATTTTCCCTAATCCCAATGCACCAACGGCTTGTGTGTTGCCTTTAGCAGCGATTGAACAAGTGTTACAAGCTAACCCTCATCAGGTAGTGATTATTGATGAAGCGTATATTGATTTTGGTGGTCAAACGGCGATTAGCTTAGTTAATCAATATCCACAATTATTAGTGGTGCAAACCTTATCAAAATCGCGCTCTTTAGCAGGTTTACGCATTGGTTTAGCGGTTGGCCAAGCGCATTTGATTGAAGCTTTGGAGCGAGTTAAAAATAGCTTTAATTCTTATCCAATGGATAAAGTGGCGATTGCGGGTGGAGTAGCCGCCTTTGAAGATAAAGTCTATTTTCAGCAAACTTGCCAAGCAATTATAAATAGTCGCACATGGTTAACCACACAGTTAGAGCAATTGGGCTTTGAAGTGTTGCCTTCAGCCGCTAATTTTGTCTTTGCTCGTCATCCACAGCAAGATGCCGCACAATTAGCTTTAGCGTTGCGTGAACAGGCAATTATTGTCCGTCATTTTAAACAAGCAAGAATTGAACAATTCCTCCGAATTACCATTGGTAAAGAAGAAGACAATCAAGCTTTGGTGAAAGTGCTTCAAATGATATTGTCGAGTGCTTGAATTATATTTCGCCTTCAAGTAGTAATTATTTAGTAGACAGTAGGAAGTTATTATATGAAGTGGGTTTGGTTGGCATGTAAAAGAACATTCGATTTTTCAGGACGCTCACAAAGAAAAGAATATTGGTACTTTACTCTTTTTCAATTTGTCATGCTTATCTTTATGATAGTCATTGATATTATGAGTAATCAGTTATTTGAACATAATGAATTAGGTTTAGGATTGTTTTCTTTATCATTTTTAGTTCTGACTTTGGTGTCATCACTTTCCGTCACAGTTAGGCGTCTTCATGATATAGATGTTACTGGGTGGGGGGTTTTTGTCAACTTAATCCCATATATTGGTACAATTGGATTGTGGGTACTGTTATGCCAAAAAGGGACAGTTGGAGAAAATAAATATGGTAAAGACCCATTGGCCTCCTTTTAGAATTTGCATGTTAGCACACTAAACTGGGCATTTTGCCCAGCTAGTTGGTTTCAAGTTTTGTGTAACTTTTTTAAAAATTACTCTTCTTCTTGCGGCTGTTCAGCTTGTGGCCGTTTGCCAATCGTCACCATCAGCTCCACTTCTTGGCCGCCACGTTTGACGACTATAGGTACTTTAGTATTAGGTTTAAGACCAGCCACTGTTTTAAGCAAATCACTGTCGGTCGTAATTCGTTTGTTATTGATACTAATGACAACATCACTGGGTTTTAAACCACCTTGTGCGGCTGGCCCTCCGCGCACAATGCCTGCAATTTCTACCCCTTCATCGGCTTTTTTGTTAATCGTTCCGTCTTCATTAAAATCATGGTTACTTTGCTTAATCTCGACCCCCAACCAACCACGAACCACTTGGCCATTAGCAATAATGTCTAACATCACCGATTGTGCTAATTGAGCAGGAATAGCAAAACCTATGCCCATTGAACCACCCGAACGAGAATAAATAGCGGTATTGATACCGACCAAATTGCCTGCCACATCAACCAGCGCACCGCCCGAATTACCGGGGTTGATAGCCGCATCGGTTTGAATAAAATCCTCAAAGGTATTGATGCCCAAGCCATTGCGCCCTAACGCCGAAATGATACCTTGGGTGACGGTTTGCCCAACGCCAAAAGGATTACCAATGGCTAAAACCACATCCCCCACTTCGTTGGGCGAGCTTTTAAAGGCTAAGGTAGGCAGGTTGTCTAATTTGACTTGAATGACGGCTAAATCACTGTCGGGGTCAGTACCAATCACTTTAGCTTTAGCTTTACGACCATCGTGCAGGGCAACCACAATTTCGGTGGCTTTACCCACTACATGGTTGTTGGTTAAAATATAACCATCTTTAGAAACTATCACGCCCGAACCTAAACCAGAACGTGGCTCAGCCTGTTGTTGATTCATGCCATGCCGTCGTAAAAATTCACCAAAGAAAGGGTCATTCATTAAGGGATGAGTGCTTTGTTTTACTATTTCGGTAGTAAAAATATTGACCACCGCAGGGGCAGTTGCTTTAACGGTTGCCGCATACGAAGCAACTCCAGTACCATTTTGTTGAATGGCGGCTGGTCGCTCTTGGCTTAGATTGACTTGAGCAGGGGGCTTATGTGTATCAGTGTTGTCTTTAGGTTGGCAGCCAACAAACATCGCAAGACTACAGGCGACTACTAAAGGTTTAATGAAGATATTCGACATAAAAATCATTCCATCTCATCTAACTGGGCATATACTTGGGGGCATTCTAAATCAGTGCAAGAGTAAATTATGGCCCCTTTAACACAAGTTAGCGAATTGTTACAAAGCACGCTAAAACCCCATTTATTTAATGATTATTGCCCTAATGGTTTACAAGTGCAGGGTAAAGAAGAAATTAAATTGTTAGTGACAGGCGTTACAGCTTGCCAAGCTTTGATTGATAAAGCGATTGCTTTAAAAGCGGATGCCATTTTGGTACATCACGGATTTTTTTGGAAGAATGAAAGCCCTTGTGTAGTAGGTATGAAACAAAAGCGGCTTAAAGCACTGTTGCTAAATGATATATCGCTATTCGCTTATCATTTGCCTTTGGATGCACACCATGAGTTAGGTAATAATGTTCAGCTGGCCAAAAAGTTGGGCTTGGGTATGACGGGGGCATTATTTCCTGATAGTCCTAAACAAGTGGGAAATGTAGCGGTCTTAGATGAGCCGATGTTGGTACAAGATTTTGTTGCTTTGTGTGAGCAGGTGTTGCTGCAAAAACCGATTCATATTACGGGTAATCAGCCCACTATTCAAAAAATTGGTTTTTGTACGGGCGCGGCTCAAGGATTTATTGAGCAAGCGGTGTTAATGGGCTGTGATGCTTATTTGAGTGGAGAGATTTCTGAGCCAACAGTACACGTTGCGCGTGAGATGGGTATTCATTATTTTGCAGCAGGGCATCATGCTACCGAGCGTTATGGTGTGCAGGCGGTAGGAGATTTTGTGGCCGCGCTGTTGGGCATTGAGCATGTGTTTGTAGATGTAGAAAATCCTGTTTAAGGGGCGAATATCTCTCAGTTAAAGGAAAAAAGATTTACACTATGGGCAAAGCTTTCATCTTTAAGCAAGTTTTGTGCAAGTAGGTAATTTGATTTTGCTAAGTAAAAAAGAGTAGCAACGCACCAAACAATGCTAAAAACTTGAACTGTTCGAAGCTTATAAATATCAAAAGCTCTAGGCATTATTAATACCAGTGAATTAAGATTTATTGTTTATTGCTACTCCGTTCATCCAGCGACAAATGTACCCTAAGCGAAGTCGGAGGGGGTATTGATTGTAAATCAGTTTGTCCTTAGCTGTCTGGCATTACCAGCATTATGGGTTATTATCAGATGCTATGTAGAGTTTTTGTCGCAAAAGGTAGAGTTCCTCATGTCTCTAAAGCATTATAATACACAAGTTATGTTTTTTTTGTAAAAGTGGTTTTTTATATGTTTAAAAATGTTGTGCTTTTGTTAGTCAAATGGCAGAATGCCTAGCAAAGATTCGTTGATATAATTCTTTGGGTATGTGGGAAAATTAGGATATGCTAAAAAAACTTTTGGTTGTTTCTGTGGGAATCACATTAGCAGGTTGTGGTGCTAGTTCAAAAGAAGATGCTGCTAGTATGTTGGCGGGTGTTTCTTCTACAAATACAAATAAAACTGCGACGACTGCAGTAACTACAGTAGCAACTTATCCAAGTGGTGGTAGTTTGGCTCAATTAAGAGTCAGTAATGCGTTAGGACAGAGTGTGGAGTTTTGGAATACAACAAATAGCGATGGCCAAGTGGTTCCAGAACAGGCTCTTTATTCAGGAAAAGGTAAGGTTAGAGTATATTATGGCACAGATGGAATGCCAACGCGCATTCAAAACGAGTTAACTGGTGAATTTGTTTTAATGTCATTTACCGATATTAGTGCGATGTTTCAAACTTTTGATAAAGACGGCAAATTTATTGGTGGATATCAAATTAGTGAAAAAGACGGTAAATATTATTCTGCTAAAATCGTCGGTAAGTCTTTTTTTACAGGGCAAATGATGCTTGATTTGACAGGTGGAACAAATCCAGCCAGTGCGGTGTTGTTGCCTGAGTCAGAAATTGTAGTTGAAGAGCCTAAAGAATTACCAGCAAATACGCAAAAATTTATTCAAAGTTATATTGCACAAAATGTCGGTGCAAAATCAGCAATTTCACTCAGTGCAGGCAAAAGTTTAGCTAAAGGAGCTTTTTTATCTGTTATGGGAGGAATGGTATATGGAGCAGCTTTAGGAGCGGCTGCACCTTTAGTGGGAACAGCCTTAATTGCGGCTGGCGCATGGAATGTTCTTCAAGGCTTACAGAATATTAATGGCACCGCATTAAATTATATGAAAGATAGCTTTGCTCGTTTTGAAAAGGGTGAAGCACCAGCAGACTTTTTACAATCGCAAACGGATATTATTCAGCAAAATGCTAACTTGCCTTTGTCAAATTTTGTTGATAGGGCGAAGCGACTGGTTGGTGATGTGCGCGACCTTATTAATACTAAAATAAATATCTCAGATTTACACCCCGCTCAAGCCTTAAGTGTTGTCAAAACAAGTATTTCGGGTGTTGTAGTAGATACCAAAGGTGTTGTTGTTGCTCTTAAAGGTTTTATTTCTGAAAATGGCGTGTTATCGGCTAATGGCTCTTCAAAAGATGGTGTCAACACGCTCACACTAAATGGCACAATTAATGCCACATTTAACGCAACAGGCAATTTTGCGGGATATATGAGCGGTTCTTTAACTGGAACGCGTGATGATTTAGGCGGTTGCCAAGTTCAGCAAAATTCTGGTGAACAAGGTACGTTTGTTAAGGCTCATAATATGAGCAGCAGCTCAGGTGTTTCGGTATTCTTTTATGACGCATACACTATTCCAGATCAGTTTACAGTATCTACGTTTAATGGCGTTGTTTTTGGTACACCCGGTTTAGTATCAGGTTCTGGAACACAAAATTTAAATATTCCCAAAAATGGTATTTTTGTGGTCAGTGTTAATGCTCCTAGAAATGGCACGGCTTGGGAATATAATTTAAGTTGTCCCCAATAATATAAATGTAAACTGATGGCTTATGTGGGTGTGTGTTTATTATACACATTCACATATGTTGCATAAGAGAGAATATTTTTGAAAAGTATTGTCGCAGTACTGAGTTTGTTGATGGTTGGTTTTGCTCATGCACAAACACAAACTTTGGATGTTGATGTGTTAATAGAAGCAGGAATTGGCTATCGCCAAGATCAATTAGATTGGAATATTGGCAATCTACCAACAGATATTTTGTCCGAATTGCAGTATCAAGATATTAAGGCGTCTCAACCTGTAGTTGCGGTGAGTATTCTTGCACCGTATAATATAATTGTTAAGGGGCAATATGCTGATGGAGATATAAATACTGGTTTGGCATATGATTATGACTTTAATGGTAATCGATCAGATATTTATTTGTTGTCTAAAAGCGATTTAAAAGGTAGTCTAACTGATCTTAACATACAAGTTTCAAAAAAATATTTTTTAAGTAATTTGTCGGCTTCTATTGATGTAGGATGGTCTAAACATCAACAAAAGCTTAACAGCTTTGACGGTTTTCAATTAATACCAAATTATGGCGCATTTAATGGCTTAAATAATCATTATGATGTAATGTGGCAAGGAAAATTTTTAGGAACAACATTAGGTTTTGACATCACAAAAAAATGGTATGTTGATCTAGGTCTTCGGTATCATTTTTTTGAGTATAAAGCGGTAGCAGATTGGAATTTGCGCAAAGAATTTGCACATCCTCTGAGTTTTGAGCATTTAATAAATGCGGAAGCATGGGAGGGAAGCCTAGCAGTACTTTATAAGTTTAATAAATATTACGCTCTTAAGTTATTCTATAATAACTTATTAGCAAAAGGCGAGAACGGTACGGATTTAACTTATTTTAATAATAATAGTGTAGGAACATATTTTTTAAATGAAGTTAATTGGCAGTCTAAACAATATGGTGTAGGATTGAGCTACAAATTTTAGTAATTATTATATCGTTGTGTTAGTTTGTTTCCTAATTGCAGGGGAGTTCTGAGATGTTCAGGAATAAATGGTTGATTCTTTTAAGTATTGGATTGACAGGAGGTAGTACGATTGTTTGGGCGGATAATCATCAAGAAAATCCTTCTTGGTATATTTTGCCTCAGCTTGGTGTTATGAGTCCTGATGAGTCAACAATTGCTGGATTTGCGGGAGTTAAATTAGGAAAGCGTATTGCGGATAGCTTAGACGTGCAGGTGGGTTATACGCATGGGCAAACCAAAGATAGACAAGCGGGTTATGTGAGTAGTGAATATTCTCAAGATGCTTTAGCAGTAGAGGCATTATATGAATTATTTACTATTCAAAAAATTAAACCGTTTGTAATAGCAGGTGTTGGTTATAGTAAGGATGATTTTGTTGCGCAAGGTAATCCTCAACTTGCTTGGCAAATAGGGCAGCCAACTGCATTTGCTAATCGAGATGAAAATACAAATTCGTGGCTTTTGACCCTTGGTGGCGGAGTTAAGTACGCATTAAGCTCCAATAAATTTATTCAAGCAGATATGCGTTATTTTTTTAGCGATTCCGATACAGATAGTAGCAATTTATATGCTTCAATCGGGTTAGGAATGCATTTTGGTACAGTGCCTGTAAAATACACTGCAGTCAAACCAGAGCCAGTAGTAGAAGTTAAACCAGAGCCAGTAGTAGAAGTTAAACCAGAGCCAGTAGTAGAAGTTAAACCAGAGCCAGTGGTAGAAGTCAAACCAGAGCCAGTGGTAGAAGTTAAACCAGAACCTAAAGTGGTTAAATTGCGTAACTTAAAGGCCGATAATTTATTTGCTAAAGGTAGTGCTGTGCTTGCACCTAAAGCAGTCCTAGAGTTTGATGCTGCTATTGTTGCGTCAGGTGTTGATCTAAAGGCTTTGAAAATGGTTAAAGTTGTTGGCCATGCCGATCGTACAGGCAATGCCGTATCTAACCAAAAACTATCTGAGCGTAGAGCTGAAGCGGTTAAAGCGTTATTAATTAAAAAGGGTGTTGCAGAAAACGTTATTACAACTCAAGGTAAGGGTTCTACTCAGCCTGTTACCAGTTTGAAGCAGTGTCCAAAAAGTTTGGTTGGGATTAAATTGTCAACCTGTTTAGCACCAGATCGTCGTATTGAAATTACGATGGAATAAGCCTTTAATGGTGTTTATTGTTGTGATAGAGTGCTTGGAAATTGTCTGTTAGAAAATCTAGCAGAATATTTATGAAGTTTAATTACTAGACTAGGAGAATAGAGTCATGACTCTAGTGAAAAATAAATTGGCGGTTGCCGTTGCCATTGCCTTATCAACTTCTTTGGGATTAGTTGGTTGTGGTGATGACAAAAGTGTCTCTACGGCTGTAGGTGTTCCTAATCCAAATACCTTAGTGCCTACTGGTACTATTCAGGGCGTGTTGCGTGATACTGTTACTAATGAGCCAATTGTTGGTGCGGTTGTTGACATTGGTATCGCCAAGGCAACCACAACAGAAACGGGTCAGTTTGTGATTACAAATGTACCAGCAACGACCAGTACAGGAGCAGCGAATGCAGGTGGTAATGCCCCATATCAAGTAACTATTGATTTACGTAACGTTAAACAAGCTACTGGTGCGGCAAAATATCCTGATTTTTCTTTTGCAGCAGCAGCAGTTAGCTATAGCTCTTTAAATGATGGTTCTAATGATGCAGGTACATCCTCTTCTAACCATGATACACCTGTAACAGGCCTAACTGCACCTTTAGCATTAACGGTGGGTAAGTTAGCCGCTGGTATTAAAGGTACTGTTGCCAGAGCAAATGATTTTACAGCGGTAGGTGCTGGTTACACGGTCAAATTAGTCTCTGTAGGTAGCTCAAATTCGACTACTGGTAGTGGTACTTTAGACGGAAACTTTCTTAACGGCAATGTAGTTGCAACTGCTACTACCGATGCTACTGGCGCGTTTGTGTTTAGCGGTATTGAATCTTTACGCAATTTTCGTATTGAAGTCATTAATGCCGATGGCACAGAATACGGTGCTGAACCAGTCAGATCGCCTGCAGATGGACAAGTCAAAACCTTGTTAGCACAACGTGGCGAAGATGCTTTAGATTTGCGTACAGTATTGGTTAAATCAACAGATACTTTGGCACCTAGAGTAGTAAAATCAACACCAGAAACAGGTACAGAAAGAGCACCTGGTGCAAATGTAGCAGTAACGTTTAGTTTTAGTGAGCCTATTGCCTCTAATGGACTTACAAATAGCCTAACTGCCTC
>JACKNZ010000009.1 GCA_024234595.1 Moraxellaceae bacterium
TGCCCAACCAGGGTGCATAGCGTGAACGCTAATACCTTGTTTTTGCCATTGATTAGCCCATTCTTCAGTGACAATCATGAGTGCTCGTTTGGCTTTGGCATAAGCGACACTTCCCGAATATTCTCCGCGTTTGTTTTCTAAATCATCAACATCTAAAGCTTGGCTATACATTCCTCCAGATAGCACATTGATGACACGGGCATTAGCTGCAAATAGTGTTTTGAGTTGCAGTGTCAACATAAAAGGTGATAACAGTAATAGCGCAAAACTTTGCTCTAAATTTTCCTTTGTTACTTGTCGAGGGTTAAACAAAGCCCCCGCATTATTGATAAGTATATCAATAGCTTGCTGCTTTTGTTTTAAGCGGTGACTTAATAAAATAACATCAGACATTAGGCTTAGGTCTGCCAATTCAATCTCAATGTGAGTATTGCCAGTTTGTTGAATAATTTGTGCTTTTATGGCTTCGGCTTTACTCTGATTACGAACCACAAGCGTTAAGCGACATGCTTTTTGTGCCAAAGAAAGAGCACAAGCCAAACCAAGTCCAGAGCTTGCCCCCGTAATGAGCACGTGTTTATTTTGCATATTGCTAGAAACAGGCAACCAGTTTTTTTTAGCTTGTAAATAACCATATTTGGTAAAATGCCACAACTCAGGCAAGATAAGTTTGCTTCTTAAAGCGTGAGTAATTTGTGGTGTAGTCGTGGGCTGTTGTGATAAAGCGAGTTGTAGTCCTTGCATGGACTCTTTACCAAGTTTGATTAAAGATGACTGCATCACAGGCAAAAGATAGGCGAGTGCCCCATGAAATCTAATGTTGGCTTTCCAAGTAATTTCAGTACCTTGTGGTACTTTTTTAATGTCGATACTATCAATAGCCACAAAATCTTTGGCAATACCAGTGAATACAAGCTGTGTTGCTGTAAAGGTGCTAAGCGTATAAGCCATTGGAATTTTTCGGCCAGCAGATTTAAGCACTAAATCAAAACGAGTTCCTTCACTAATCGCGCCAGCAGAGCTTTTAACACAACTTAAAACACTGGCATCCCATTGGGCAATATTTGAAAAATCTGATAAATAATAAAAAACATCCTCAAATGGACGTTGCACAACGAATTGCTCTTGAAGCTGGATAGAACGGTTCATGCCAATCAGACTCCTAAATTATTTTTTAGTTTAGAAGGCCTGCCAAAGATGCTGCAATACTACAAATGACAGACTAGGCATAAACATCACTCTATTAGGACTTACGCTGTTATCGCTTATTTGTTCGCTAAATCCCCCTTAGTCCCCCTTTGAAAAAGGAGAAAACTCCCTCCTTTTGTAAAGGAGGGTTGGGGAGGATTCACAAAACGCGCTAATTTCGGTGAAATGCGTAAGTCCTGCTTATAAAAAAGCCCTTAAAAATATCAAAATCCCGACGAATTACGCTGCAAAAATAGCTGATGATGAGTGCCAAAGTTAAACCACATTTTGTGTTGGGTATAAAGAGGTAAACGAGAAAAGTACATATCGGAGCGAGAATGAAAGCTGACAATTTTGCCGCTGACAACGGTGGGGTTTTGATTATGACGTACAATATGCCAATAGTAGTCTTGCGGTGTTGATTGTTGATTTAATTGCGCTTGACGAAAATGCTTTACACCAGACCAATAGGGCAGTAGTCGTAAATCAAGATTTTGTGTGTTTAAATCTATAGGAAGCTCGATTGCTGGAATCGTTAGCGGTGCAGTTTTAAGAGTCGTTATCATTATATATTGCCTCAAACATCTCATCCTAAGATTCACCACCAATATCAGTGGCCATAGACAAAGTAGGGGGGGCTACAAAATAAACCTGCGTTTATTTATCTGCTGAGTAAAGCGCAGTGCTATATTAACGTCAATCTAATGTTTTTGTCTAATTGTAAAAAACAATATAAAACAGTTGGTTATGTAAAATAGTTAATTTTTTACTTAAATTTTATGCAAAATTTTTAGGAGAGGGCTAATGTTGTTGGCTGCTTGGTTAAATGGCAAAGTTATCAATCACTTGGATGTTCAAGAACGTGGTTTTGCCTATGGCGATGGCATTTTTAGCACGATTGATATACACAATGGACAAGCACAATTATTGAGCTTACATTGGCAACGCATCCAAAAAAGTTGCCTCCGTTTGCAAATAACAGACGATTTTTTAGAGCAATGGCAGCGTGATTTTGAAAGTTTTATGGCGCACTATCCGCATTGCATTTGTAAAATTATCATTAGTCGTGGCTGTGGTGGGCGAGGTTATTTGCCAGATGCTCAGGCATTGCCTAACTGTTATTTTTTGGCCTATCAACGTCAGCAACATCCTGCATCACATCAACAAGGAATAAACACAACATTTTTAGAGCAGTGTTTGGGGCTTAATCCTCTGTTAGCAGGGCATAAACATCTTAATCGTTTAGAGCAAGTGTTGTTACGTCAAGAGTTAGCTAGTTTGGGCTATCCCGAAGGCATTGTGTGTGACATACAAGGGCGTGTTGTAGAAGGTGTTTTTAGTAATCTGTTTATGGTTAAAAATCATGTGATTTATACGCCAGATTTACAGCAAGCAGGGGTTGCAGGTGTGATGCGCCAGCATATTTTGCATTTGGCACAACATTTACAATATTCAGTGTCTGTTACAGATTTGCTGCCAAGTGATTTTTTGACAGCTGATGAAGTGTTTTTTTGTAATAGTGTCTATGGCATTTGGCCTGTTAAACAACTGCAAGACACCCTATACTCCGCAAATCCTATTACCCAACACCTACAAGCTAATCTTTATCATGTCTGAAGCACCTAAAAAAAATACACAAAAGAAGCCTGATAATTCTAAAAAGACGGTGACTAAAACCAAAAGCGCACCCAAAAAAATCGCGGGGGCTGTTAGGGTAAGAGCAAAACGTAATACGACTCAAGCGACCAAAACAAAAACCACCACATCTAGCTCTAACAAAAGAGTGATATTGAGTAGTTTTTTTTTAGTGTTGTTAATGATTGTTGCTTGGTTGTATTGGAGTTTTGAGCGTAGTTTAGATTTGAATGGCAAGTCCTATATATTCAGCGTAGAAAAAGGGCAAAGTTATAATCAAGTTTTGGATAAAATGGCTCAAGATGGTGTGATTGAAAATGTCTATTTGGCCAAATTATATTATAAATTTATCAAGCCTAGACCGTTGCAAACAGGTAGTTATGTTTTTAAAGAACCAATCTCTTTACTTAAATTATTGTCACAACTTGCCAAAGGTGAAGGCTTGATGATGGCGAAGATTACGGTGATAGAAGGTATTACTTTTAAACAGTTATTAGCTCAGTTAGCTGCCAATGAACAGATTAAACAGACACTTAAAGACAAGACTCAAAGCGAAATATTGCAACTTTTAGAGATTAAAGAAGCGCATCCCGAGGGATTATTTGCGCCTGATACCTATATTTTTGCCTTAAATGAAACTGATGTAAAAGTGTTAAAGCATTTGTATGCACAGCAACAAAAAATATTACAACAAGCATGGCAAAGTCGTGCCGCTAATTTACCTTATAAAACGCCTTATGATGCCTTGATAATGGCTTCTATTGTTGAAAAAGAGACAGGTGCAGCAGCAGAGCGGCCTCAAATTGCAGGTGTGTTTGTCAAGCGTTTACAATTAGGAATGCGTTTGCAAACAGACCCAACGGTAATTTATGGCATGGGAGATAATTACGATGGCAATATCCGCAAAAGCGATTTATTAAGTTATACTCCCTATAATACTTATAAAATCAATGGATTGCCGCCAACTCCTATCGCTTTGCCTAGCAAAGAAGCTATTCAAGCGGCTCTTAATCCACAAGTAAATGACAATATTTATTTTGTGGCTAAGGGTGATGGTAGTGGTACACATATTTTTAGTGCCAACTTATCACAACACAATCAAGCGGTTGCCGATTATTTACAGGCACGCAAAGGAAAATAATATGCCCGTATTTATTACCTTAGAAGGCACAGAAGGCGTTGGAAAAAGCACAGCCTTGGCTTATATTCAAGATTATTTAAACGCACATTATGTGCCTTTTATTAGCACCCGTGAGCCGGGTGGTACACCCCTTGCCGAAAAGATTCGTCAGTTGTTATTAACAAAAGACGATGAAAAAATGGCCTATCACACCGAATTATTATTGATGTTTGCGGCGCGCGCTCAACATCTACAGCAAGTGATTAAGCCAGCGTTGGCAGCCAAAAAATGGGTGCTTTGTGACCGTTTTACCGATGCCAGTTATGCCTATCAGGGCGGTGGACGTGGTTTGCCCATTCATGATATTGCACAATTAGAAAGTTTAGTGCAAGGGAGTTTACAACCGACATTAACCTTGTGGTTGGATGCGCCAGTAGAGCTTGGTTTGCAACGTGCGGCTGCTCGACAAGAGCTTGACCGTTTTGAGCAAGAAAAAGTCGATTTTTTTCAAAAAGTACGCTCAGTCTATCAACAACGAGCCGAAGCCTTTCCGCAACGTTTTCGGCGTATTGATGCCAGTTTGCCTTTGGAGCAAGTGCAGGCTCAATTAAAGAGCGTGTTAAGTTATTTTGTGGCTGTAAGAACCTTATGAGTGTGTATCCTTGGCAGCAAAACGCATGGCAGTTACTGCAGCAGAGTCGCACTCGTCAAAGTTTGGCTCATGCCTTTATTGTGAGTGGTGTGCAAGGTTTAGGCTTGTTTGAGTTTAGTCAGCAGTTGAGCGCATGGTTATTATGCCAACAACCCACGCCACAAGGGGCATGTACAGTCTGTAAAAGTTGTCAATTATGGGCGGCACAAAGTCATCCCGATTATCGCTTGCTAGAGCAATTAAGTGACGAAAAAACAGGTAAAACCAGTCAAGTGATTAAAGTTGACCAAGTCCGTCAACTCATCGATTTTTTGAATAAATCGGCTCAGCTTAATGGTTATCGGGTTGCGGTGATTCATCGTGCCGAAACACTTAATATCAATGCCGCTAATAGTTTATTAAAAACCTTAGAAGAGGCAGGCGCGCAAACCGTTATTATTTTATTAACGGAGTCGCCTTTAATGCTGTTGCCCACGATTCGTAGTCGTTGTCAGCAAATCACATTTAATGTCCCTAGCGCAGCACAGTCAGAGGAGTGGTTACAAAGTCAATTAAACTCCCAATTTGAGGCCAAATTATTGCTGGCTTTAAGCGAAGGTGCGCCTTTGTCTGCCTTAGCCTTGCCACAAACTGCATGGTTTGTGGCTCGTCAGGCTTTGTTGCAAAACATATTAGAGGTGATGCAAAAAAAACACAGTGCCTTGCAAATGTCGCAACAGTGGCAAAAACAACTCAAGGCCGAAGAACTGTTAACTGCCTTGCAAATCATGCTGGCAGATATTATGTGGTGCAAATTGGGACAACAAAATGCTATTAAAAATAGTGATTTATTGCCTATAATCAAAACTATTGCCAGTATGAGTGCCACAAACGTCATCTTGGCACAACAAAAACAATGTTTAGAAGCGTACCATTTGATGTCCGCTAATATTCAACCTAATTTACTGTTTGACAATCTTTGGTTGTCGTTTTCTCGTTTTGCTCACAGAGGGTAACAACATGGGTTTACCACGCGGTGCAGGTATTCAGACCTTGCAATTAAAAGATAAAGGCCAACTTTATGCCAGTTACATGCCGTTTATTAAAGGTGGCGGCATTTTTTTTCCAAGTACCAAAGTGCCCAAATTGGGTGATGAATTATTTGCGGTGATTATTTTACCTGACGATGCCGAAAGAATGCCTTTAACCTCCAAAGTGGTCTGGGTCAATCATCGTACCCAAGGTCATCGACCAGCAGGTTTTGCCTTGGCTTTGTTAGGAACAGAGGGCGATGCGATTCGTCGCAAAGTCGAAGCCCAATTAGGCGGTGCATTGCAGTCCGATAAACCCACTTTTACCTTATAAGATGACGGTATGTTTGTAGATTCGCATTGTCACTTAGACCGATTGCATCTTGAAGCCTATCATGGTGATTTAGATGCTGCTTTACAAGCTGCGCGTGAACAGGGTGTGCAGCATTTTTTGACGGTGTGTGTTGATTTGGAGGATGTGCCTGTCCTCTTAGCAATCACTGCAAAGCATCAAGATGTGTCGATGTCGGTGGGTGTGCATCCTTCGGATGTTGAGCCAACTGTGCCTGTGACAGTCGCGCAACTGTGTGACCTAGCACAACATCCTAAAGTGATTGCTATTGGCGAAACAGGCTTGGATTATTATTACCATCCCGAACAGGCTCAACAGCAGCAACAAAGTTTTATTAATCATATTTTGGCCAGTAATCACACAGAAAAACCGCTGATTGTGCATACGCGTGATGCGCGTGCCGACACCATTGCTTTATTGCGTGACTATAAAGCACAACAAGGTGTGTTACATTGTTTTACCGAAGATTGGGATACGGCAAAAGCGGCGTTGGATTTAGGTTTTTATATTTCTTTATCAGGTATTGTGAGTTTTGCCAATGCCAAAGAACTTAAAGAAGTGGCCAAAAAACTTCCTGTTGATAGATTGTTAATCGAAACGGATTCTCCTTATTTAGCACCTGTTCCATATCGCGGTAAAAAAAATGAACCCAAATACGTGCCTGCCGTGGCTCAAGCCATCGCAGATATTAAAGGCTTGTCTTTAGCTGAGCTTGCGGCAATGACAACACGTAATTTTGAACAACTATTTGGCGTATCCGTATGAGTCAACGAGCTGTCGCTTTTCGTGCCCGTGAGCAAGCTATTTTAGATGCCACTGAGCATTTGTTATTAGAGTCAGGTGATGAAGCCATTACCATAGAGATGATTGCCGAACGAGTAGGCATTGCCAAAGGCACGATTTATAAGCATTTTCAAAGTAAAGATGAGCTGATTTTGCAGGTGCTGATTGCCTATGAGTCAGAGTTAGCCTTAGTGATGGCCGAAGCGGTTAAAAGTCAGGATATTCACCAGTTAATTCAATCCTATGTGGCATTTCGTTTATCTGATCCCGAAAAACATCTGTTGTATGAGCGTTTAGAAAATAAATTAGCGGCGACGCGGCGTACTTTGCGACCTTATTTTGCGCGTTTGTACTTTATTCGCAAAAGTTATTTACGCCAAGCCTTGCCTTTTGTAAACAAGCATTTGCAGTCACATCAAAGCACTATGACCGCGCGTGATTATTTGAGTGCAGGTTGGGCGTTGGTGCAAGGGACGGCTGCGATTTTACATTCGAGTTTTTATCAACGTTATTTAGGTGACCGAGAAGGCTTATTAGCGGCTATGCTTGATGTGCTGCATGAATTAGGTGTTCGTCCCAGTGATGACACATCAGTCAATGTAAAATAATAACTATAATCCCCTAGACATTAGTTTTTGAGTGCGTATCATGCGCGCTGTTTAATCCCATTGGGAGTGTCTAGCATGATTGCAGAGTTTGGTCATTTTGCGTTGATTTTAGGCTTGGTGTTGGCACTGTTGCAAGCAACCTTGCCCTTATATGGTTTATATACAGGGATTATTTCATTACAACGCAGTGCGCGTTCTTCGGCTTTTTTACAAGCTTTTTGTTTGAGTGTCTCTTTTCTGTGCTTGACCATCGCTTTTTTGCAGAATGATTTTACGCTCGATTATGTGGCACGTCAGTCTAATAGTTTATTACCTTATTATTATAAAATATCGGCAGTGTGGGGCGGTCACGAAGGCTCCTTGTTACTATGGGTGTTAGTATTATCGTGGTGGTCGGCGGCCGTCGCCTTCTTTAGTCAGCATTTACCGCGCGACATGATTGCCCGTGTGTTGGCTATTATGGGTTGGGTGAGTGTGGCTTTAATAGCCTTTGTTATTTTAACGTCTAATCCCTTTAATTATTTATTGCCTGATTTTCCGATTGATGGCGCAGACCTCAATCCTTTATTACAAGATATCGGTTTGATTATTCATCCCCCCATGTTGTATATGGGTTATGTTGGTTTTACCGTGCCGTTTGCTTTTGCGATTGCAGGACTCATACAAGGGCGTTTAGATTCGGCATGGGCGCGTTGGTCACGTCCTTGGGCATTAGCCGCTTGGTGTTTTTTGAGTGTCGGTATTGCCTTGGGTTCATGGTGGGCATATTACGAACTAGGCTGGGGTGGTTGGTGGTTTTGGGATCCTGTCGAAAATGCCTCCTTTATGCCGTGGTTAGCAGGCACAGCCTTATTACATTCTTTGGCGGTGAGCGAAAAACGCGGTGTATTTAAAGCATGGACAGTGATGTTGGCTATTATTGCGTTTGCACTGAGTTTATTAGGGACGTTTTTGGTACGTTCGGGCGTATTAACCTCAGTTCATGCCTTTGCCTCTGACCCCAAGCGCGGTATGTTTGTGTTGGGTATTTTGACTATCGTCATTGGTGCGTCTTTATTATTGTTTGCTTTGCGTGCCGATAAACTTAATAGCGAAAGTCGTTATGCGTGGCTATCGCGTGAATCTTTTTTATTAGTTAATAACTTGTTGTTAATTACTGCCACAACCGTGGTGTTGTTAGGCACTTTGTTTCCTCTGATTGCCGATGCGTTTAATTTAGGCAAAATTTCGGTCGGTGCGCCTTATTTTAATGCCTTGTTTGTGCCAATTACCTTAGTGTTATTAGCCTTTTTAGGGGTTGGCTCATTGGTAAATTGGAAGCGTCATCAAGTAGCTAGTTTTATGCCCTTATGGAAGGTGGCGGGGCTGAGTGTCATTCTAGGTATTGTATTACCGTTATTTATCTTTGGTGATGCACCAATTCGCGTGGTACTTAGCCTCAGTTTATGTGCGTGGGTAGTGCTATCCATGATGCGCGATATGTACCTCAAAGCTAAAACTGCTAAACAGGGGATGGGGGCAGGTTTATTGCGTTTGTCACGCAGTTATTATGGTATGCAGTTGGCTCATCTCGGTTTAGTTATTACTGTAGTAGGGGTCACTTTAACGTCTTATTACAGTGTCGAAAAAGATGTGCGTTTGGGTATGAATGACCGTGTGCAAATTGCCAATTATCAGTTTGAGTGGCAAGGTGTGAGGGAGTACAAAGGCGCAAATTTTGAGGCGATTCAAGCTAAAATTGAGGTTTTTAAAGACAATCAACCCTTAGAGTTTTTGTATCCCGAAAAACGCTTATATGTGGTGCAAAATCGCTCCATGACCGAGGCAGCGATTGATAGTGGTTTATTTAGAGACTTGTATGTGGCGATTGGCGAACCTTTAGAAAACAATCAATGGGCAGTACGTGTGTATTATAAGCCCTTTGTGCGTTGGTTATGGTTAGGGGCTTTAGTGATGGCCTTTGGTGGCATGGTAGCAATGAGCGACAGACGTTATCGCCTCAAAAAAGTCAGTGTCAATCAGCCAAATAACGCACAGGAGTTAAGCCAATGAAAACGCGTGTTTTATTATGGCTATTACCCCTGATAGCATTTTTGGTATTTGCTGCTTTTTTAATGACGCGCTTGGGTAAAGACCCTGCTGTTTTGCCATCGGCACGATTAGGTAAGCCGTTTCCAGCATTTACCGCCTCTGCTTTAAGCAAACCAAGCACCGTTACCCTCGATGACATTAAAGGACAAGTCGCTTTAGTCAATGTTTGGGCGTCGTGGTGTCCTTCGTGCAAACTAGAACATCCCACATTGACCAAACTTGCGCAACAAGGTGTGCCTATTTTTGGCCTTAATTACAAAGATAAAGAAGCCGATGCCCTTGATTATTTGGCACGTTATGGTAATCCTTTTAGTCTTATTTTTACCGACCCTAAAGGCGATATTGGTTTAGACTTGGGGGTGACAGGCGCACCCGAAATTTTTATTGTGGATAAAGAAGCCAATATTCGTTATCACTTTGCAGGCGTACTAGACGAAAGCATTTGGCAAACACAACTTGCGCCATGTTATCAGCAATTACTGGCTGGTGGGGAGGCAAGCGCATGTCAATAATCAAATGCTTAACCACCTTGCTGATGCTGTTATCGCTCAATATCGCTCATGCAGCTATCGAAGCCTATGATTTTAAAAGCGAGGCAGAAGAAAGACGTTTTCAGGCATTAACGGGCGAACTTCGTTGTCCTAAATGTCAAAACCAAAATCTGGCTGGTTCAGATGCCCCCATTGCCAAAGACCTCAAAGACCGTACCTATCAGTTATTACAAGATGGCAAAACGGATAATGAAATCCGTCAGTATATGGTCGAACGCTATGGTGATTTTATTAGCTATAACCCCCCTGTACGCGGCACAACGTATTTG
This sequence comes from Moraxellaceae bacterium, assembly GCA_024234595.1. Lineage (GTDB taxonomy): Bacteria > Pseudomonadota > Gammaproteobacteria > Pseudomonadales > Moraxellaceae > Agitococcus. Next base: position 10,260 of record JACKNZ010000009.1, read on the forward strand.
CTGTGGTTTGGGCCTTTTGCCTTGTTATTGTTGGTGGTGGCTATTTTGGTATGGCGACGAAAAAAAGCGGCAGCTCCGCCAGCCACTCAATTAGATGCTCAAGAAGCAGCCCGTTTGGCGGACTTATTAAAGCGAGACAACCGTCATGATAAATGAAATTTCTCTCGTTTTTATGGTCAGTGCTGTAGCCTTTTTGTTGCTGATTGCCGTTGCTTTTGTGTGGCCGTTATTACGCGCTGAGCAGCAACACAGCAGCTCTTTGCTACAACTTAATATCAGTGTTTTTAAAGAGCGTTTACAAGAGTTAGAGCAAGATTATGCTCAAGCTAAAATTGATAAAGAGACCTTTGATGCCCTTAAAATTGAGCTAGAAAGACAGTTGCTATCCTTGTCAGATAGCGAGCAAATTGTTTCATCAAAAAAAATATCTAAAACAAGTGCTGTTTTCTTATTTTTGTTAATTATCATTGGTGCGCTGATAAGTTATCGAATCTTAGCCTATCAGCCAACATTATGGCATTGGTGGCAAGTCAAAACTCAAACAGAACCACTGATAGATGATTTATTTGCCAATAAACAAGTGGATTCAGAGCGGCTAGCTCAACAAAATTTAGCCGATTTTGCACGCGTGTTGCAAAAAAAATTACAACAACAACCCAATAACACTGATGGTTGGTATATGTTGGCGATGGCCTATATTCAAGGTGAATTGCCTGATTTAGCCTTAGTTGCTCTTGAAAAAGCCAATCGTTTAGACCCCACACGCGATGATATTGCTTTGAGTTATGCTCAAACCTTAGTGTTTACCGAGCAAGGTCGTTTATCTGCCAAAAGTCGTGAACTATTGATGCAAGTGTTAAACAAACATCCTGACCACGAAGGGGCGTTATTATTGATGGGGATGGGGGCTTTTAGGTCGGGTGATTATGCCAGTGCCTTAGCTTTTTTGCCCCGTCTTAAACAAGTGCATTTAGCGCGAACAGGTGACAACCAAGGCCAAGCAATAGCCGAAATTGATAAAGCGATTGCCATTGCTCAGCAGGGGGGCGAACCACAAGCAACAGCCAACACATCAGGCATTAAAGTGACGGTAAAGTTAGCAAAAGAGTTACAAAATAAACTACAAGCCAATGATGTGTTGTTTGTTTTTGCTAAAGCACTCAGTGGCCCTCCGATGCCTTTAGCGGTGGTACGGCAACGTGTTGACCGCTTTCCAATGGAAGTCACGCTTAATGATAGTCAAAGTATGATGCCCGAACTTAAATTGTCTAAATTTGAGTCGGTGGTTGTGGGCGCACGGATTAGCAAAACAGGTGCGCCACAAGGTCAATCAGGTGATTTAGAGGCCGTAGCTGTGCCAGTCACTCAACAAGGTAAATTGCAGCAAGTTGAGTTGCATATCAATCAAGTAAAGCCCTAGCATGGCTCGAACAACAAAAGCAGTGGCTGGGGCTATAAAAGTACCCTGTCACTGGATGAACAAATGTAAACATTCATGCTAGAATGGCCAAAATTTTTAAAAACTGGAGCAAAATTGATGATGCGTATTATTTTATTAGGCCCACCAGGGGCAGGCAAAGGAACGCAAGCACAGGTGATTACCCAACAATTCCAAATTCCACAAATTTCAACAGGCGATATGTTGCGTGCGGCTGTTAAAGCAGGGACTGAGTTAGGGGTTGCCGCCAAAAAAATCATGGACGCAGGTGGTTTGGTTTCAGACGAAATTATTATTGGTTTAGTCAAAGAGCGTTTAACGCAGCCTGATTGCGTTAATGGTTGTTTGTTTGATGGTTTTCCGCGCACCATTCCTCAAGCCGAAGCCTTAATGAATGCAGGTGTTGACATTAACTATGTGCTAGAGATTGCCGTACCTGATGGCGAAATCATTAGCCGTTTGTCGGGTCGTCGTGTGCATCCTAATTCTGGTCGTGTTTATCATATTCAACACAATCCGCCTAAAGTTGAAGGCAAAGATGACGTAACAGGCGAAGACCTTGTACAACGTGATGACGATAAAGAAGAAACCATTAAAAAGCGTTTAGACATTTACCATGCTCAAACCGCACAATTGGTTGGCTTTTATCAAACATTGGCTGCTAGTGGCAATGCCAGTGCACCTAAATACGCCAAAGTTGAAGGCGTAGGCTCGGTAGAAGCGATTAGTGCTAAAGTGACTGCTGTTTTAAAATAACCGCAATGCTACTTAAAAAGACCGTTTTTCGGTCTTTTTTGTTTTGTATGGCTGACAAAGGCTTTGTTTTTATTACAATAAAAGTTGTAGCCTGTATGCAGCGTAGCGTAATACAGGAAAGACAAAAAACGCTATCAAAAAGGCAAATTCAATGAAGCCAAACTCTCCACCACCACTTGGTGTTGTTTTAGTCAATTTAGGCACACCAGATGCCCCAACACCGCAAGCGGTACGCCGTTATTTACGTCAATTTTTAAGCGATAGACGTGTTATCGAAATACCACCCATCTTATGGAAAATTATTCTCAACCTGTTTATTTTGCCGTTTAGACCCAAACGTGTTGCCAAGTTATACGCCAGTATTTGGCAGCAAGACTCTCCAATGCGGGCTATTTTGCTGGAGCAAGCTAAGGGCTTACAGGGACTGATTGCTGGGTATTTACCTACCCAGACTAAAGTCAGAGCAGCGATGACTTATGGTAATCCAAGTGTTGACTCGGTATTAACTCAACTGCGAGCCGAAGGGGTAGAGCACATAGTTGTGTTACCGTTGTTTCCACAATTTTCGGCGACTTCCAGCGCACCTGTATATGATGCCGTACAACGCTGGACTGCCACTCAGCGTAATTTGCCGAGTATTAGTATTATCAAAGATTATTTTGCGCATCCGAGTTATATCAATGCCATGGTAGCGAGTATTCGTGATTTTAGAGCTAGGCATGGCAGCGCACAAAAATTACTGATGTCTTTTCATGGCATTCCTCAACCTTATGCCGACAAAGGTGACCCTTACCCCAAGCGGTGTCGTTGTACTGCTGCACAAATTGCTCAAGCCTTAGGCTTAAAAGAAGATGAGTGGGCGATTAGTTTTCAATCACGGTTTGGCAAACAAGAGTGGGTAAAACCCTATACTGATAAATTGCTTGAACAATGGGCGCAATCTGGCGTAGAGTCGGTACAAATTGTTTCTCCTGCTTTTTCGGCAGACTGTTTAGAAACCTTAGAAGAATTAGCAGAAGAAAACAAAGAAACCTTTTTGCATGCAGGGGGCAAACACTATGCCTATATTCCTGCTTTGAATACTCGGCCAGATCACATACAACTGATGGCTGAATTGGTGACTCCACATCTAAAAGCTTATTGGCAAAATATGCCCTATTATTCAGAAGGGATGACGATACGTGAGTACAGATAAACAATCTTTGTTTGCTGATTCGTGGGATGACCTCGAAAAAACACTTAAACAAAAAGCACGATTGGCTCTACATCGTTTTGAGCAAACACGACAAAAAGTTGACCAAACGGTGGCGCAAGTGCGTGCCATAAGCCAAGATACTGCCAAAGAAGCGGCAACGATGGCTATCCGTGAGGCAAAAATCGCGTTTAATACTGCCAAAAACGAAGTGATGCGTATTAACGTTGAACATAGTATTAACGATATTCGCCAACAGGCCGAAACTCGCTTGCAACAGTTTACCGAGTCATTGGAGCAGCGACGTGAGCAAGAAATTGCTAAAAATGTTGAAGCCTTGCGGCGACGTTTGATGCAACGTGATGAAGATAGAATTGCTGCCAAACGAGTTAAAGAAGCAGGAAAAGTAGAAGCGCGAGTAGAAAAACTACTCAATCGTTTGGAAACGATTGAGCAAAAAACAGAGGATACCGCTGCTGCCAGTGCTGCCTTGCAATTAGGTTTGCAGGTCAGCAAACAAGTTGGCGTGGGCAAATTAGCTCGAAAAGCGGCACGTCAGGCCGACGAATTAAGTAGCGAAGTCAACAAAACCTTGCGCGAAGTGTTGCCACGGCAAAAAAATACTAAACAGTGGGATACTAAGTTTCCTGAAGATGAGGAGTAAGTCCTAAGTTAAGCTATTCACATTCAAAAACATCTCTTTATCATCAAAATTCACCACTTGATGTGGGTGGCGCATAAGCCACTTATAGACGGAGCTAAAGCCTTGCGCCACTTGTTGCTCAATATCTTGCGCCAAGCTCTTATGAACTAACATCAATAACGGTTGTAAATGTTCGCCATCGTGAGCCACTGCAATCAAATTATCATCTATTTGCTGCCATAGTGTTAACGCGACATCCACAGGCAAACAAGGCATATCACAGGCACTCACCACCACCCAATCGTGTTGACAAAGCGGTAAAGCGGCAGCAATACCCGCCAACGGCCCTGCAAAATTGGGAGTATTATCGCTCACGACTCGCCCATAATGTGCGTAAACGTCTAAATTACGATTACAGCTAATCACCACATCGTTTTGGGGTAAATTTTTTAGGACATGACTAATTAGCGTTTGGCCTTGCCATAATACTAAGCCCTTATCGTTGCCATTCATGCGAGTTGCTCGGCCACCTGCCAAAACTAAGGTCGAAAAAATCGGAGTTTGGTACATTTTTTATCTAAAACCTCATTGCATCCTCTAGCTGATATGCGTATAAAGCCCAAGTTATTTTCTCAACCGTGACCATTATGCCTATATTAGCCCTTGAAACAGCCACCGAAGCCTGTTCGGTGGCCATTTATTTAGATAATGGCGACATTATTAGCCGTTTTCAACATCTACCACGTTTGCAAACGCAATTACTATTGCCAATGGTTGATGAGTTATTAGCAGAGGCACAGCTAAAACCTGCTGCACTAAATGCCATTGCCTATAGCCGAGGGCCAGGTTCGTTTACAGGGGTGCGTATTGCTGCTGCAACCGCGCAAGGATTGGCTTTTGGTTGGGACTTGCCCGTATTAGCGATTTCTAGTCTGCAAACTTTGGCGCAAAGTGCCTATCGTATTTTGGCGTGTCAGCAGGTGATTAGCGTGTTTGATGCACGCATGAACGAAGTGTATTTAGGGGCATATGCGCTACAAAATGGCCTCATGCAGCCAGTCATAGAGGAAGTGGTTTGCTCACCACAGAATATACCCCAAATACCCACTCAGTCATGGGCGTTAATCGGTGATGGTGCAAAATATGCAACCGATATTCAAGCGCAAGTATCCACGATAGGCGTCACAAACAGCGATTTTTATCCTCATGCTTACGATGTGGCAGTATTGGCACAGCACGCATGGCAACAGGGCTTAGCGCAAGCCCCCGAATTAGCTTTACCTATTTATTTACGCGATAATGTGTGGCAAAAGCTGCCCAATAAGCAATAATTTTTTGGAGAAAACTGATGGATTTATGGCTATTGATTCAAGCCTTTATTATGGGGTTGGTCGAAGGGATTACCGAGTTTTTACCCATTTCGAGTACAGGTCATTTAATTATTACCGCCGCTTTATTAGACTTTTGGACAAAAGAAAAGCGTGATGTGTTTGAGGTTGCCATTCAATTGGGTGCGATTTTGTCGGTTTGTTATGAATATCGTGAGCGTTTATTTAAGGTAATTACAGGCTTATTGCAAAATAAACCCGAAGCATGGCGATTTAGTATCAATGTCGCGGTCGCTTTTTTGCCAGCAGCGATTTTAGGATTTTTAACTATTCACGCCATTAAAGAACATTTGTTTAATGCTGTCACCGTTGCTATTGCCTTAATTGTGGGTGGTGTGATTATTTTGTGGGCAGAAAAACGTGAGCATACCATTCGTATCCATGAAGTGGATGATATGACCGCCAGTGATGCTTTCAAAGTAGGGTTAGCGCAGTGTGCAGCTCTTATTCCGGGAACATCACGTTCGGGGGCAACCATTATTGGTGGCTTGTTATTTGGTTTATCTCGCAAAGTTGCTGCTGAGTTTTCGTTTTTCTTGGCTATCCCAACCATGTTTGCTGCGACCTTTTATGATGTGTATAAAAATCGTGATGTGTTTGAAATGGCCGATATGCCTGTTTTTGCGGTTGGTTTTGTGGTGTCGTTTGTGTCGGCTTTATTGGTAATTCGTGCCTTAATGCGCTATATCTCTAAGCATGATTTTACAATTTTTGCTTATTACCGTATTGTGTTTGGCCTATTTATTTTGGCCACCGCGGGTTTGGGTCTGATTACATGGTCACACTAAGTGTTTATTTTGTATTTAGCTGACTATCACCAACAAGCCCAACAATTAGCCTTAACACTCGGTGTTGAGGCTTTTTTATTGGCCAATACCGAGCGCAAAACATTATTGTCGTGGGCAAAGCAAGGTGAATTAGCGATTTTGTTGGCAGGGCAAGTGGCCTTGCAACCGTTAAGCAAACCGTTGCCTAAGCCTGTAATGGTCGATTGGGCAAACAAAACCTTGTTGTGGCGGTTACAACATGGTGGCGGTAGGGGCGAGTTATTGGCAAAGGCGTGTGGGCTTAAAAAAGACTATTTACCTAAGATAATTGATGCCACGGCAGGTTTTGGCCGCGATAGTTTGTTATTGGCTTCGTTAGGTTGTCAGGTGCAGTTAGTTGAACGTTCACCATTGGTAGCGGCTATGTTAGTGGACGGTTGGCAACGTGTAGCGCAAGAGCCTTTTTTGCACACTATTTTGCCCAGAATGCGTTTGCATCATGGCCATGCCGTTGAGTTTTTACAAGGTTTATCAGCTGCTGATTATCCTGATGTGGTGTATTTAGACCCAATGTTCCCCGACCGACATAACAGTGCTAAAGTTAAGCAAGATATGCAAAGTTTTCATGTGGCGGTGGGTGCTGATGATGATGCCGATGCCTTGTTAGCTCCAGCATTGGCTGTTGCTCAAAAAAGAGTAGTGGTAAAACGACCACGCCATGCACAACCTTTAGCTGGGCAAAAGCCTTCGTTAGTGTATGAAGGCGAGAGTAGTCGGTTTGATGTTTATTTACTTGCATAATCAAAGTTGCTAATAGATAGTATTAGTCAAATATTCATTTTTGAGATTAACTTATGTATGCTTTGCGTCAAGTTTATGATAATCCGCAGGATTTTATTCCTGTTCCCGAAACGATTAAAAATCATCGTATTGAAGTCATTTTTATGGTACTAGATGATGATGTAACTGAGTTTGAAACTAAATCTCAAGCCAGTTCCAATCCTATTTTAGACTTTGCTGGCTGTTGGAATGATATGCCGCAGAATGCAGAGTCATTTGAAGCGGATATTTATGCTCGCAGACAATCGGCTAATAGGCGGCAAGATTAAATATGAAGCAATTATTGATAGATACGGATATTTTATCTCGATTTTTTAGAGGAGATACTCAGGTAGTTAAGGCAATGGGGCGTTACTTGAGTATTCACCAGACATTGCATATCAGTATTATTTCACAATACGAAATTTTGAGTGGTTTGTATCATAAAGATGCTCAACAACAGTTAAACCGATTTTTGGCATTTCTGCCAACGGTGACAATTTTACCATTAACGGATTTAGCCATCGAAAAGTCGGCACAATGCTATGCTCAAACCCGAAAGTTAGGGACACCAGTCGATGATATGGATTTGCTTATTGCAGGCATTGCTTTAGCCAATAATATGGGCGTATGCACCCACAATACAGCGCACTTTAGTAAAATTTCTTCTTTATATTTAGAAGATTGGACAATTTAATTTACTCCCAATCCCTAGGCGCACCTTCATCACATTTTTTACAATTTAACAAATAGCCCAGCATCGATTGACGGCCTTCGACAGTAATCACCCAAGGCCGTTCAGTCCACGGTGGATTATGACGCGTATGTTGATTGTGACCACAAGCCAATTCTGCCACCCAATGATTTTCTTCATCTAAATGAAAGCCAACAATCGCTTGCTGCATAGTAGCTCCCATGAGCAATAATTCCCTCTCCCAGTGGGAGAGGGTTAGGGTGAGGGCTTTACTTGCGCTTTTTCTCTTTACGTTCCAGCGCGGCCATTGCCTCCGCAATATCATCATCGCTGACATTGGTAATTTGTTGAATGGTATGTTGTGTTTCTACCCGTAGCACCAAATTAGCTTGTGTGCCAATTTCATTTAAACGATGGTCAAAGTGCAACAAACCTTGCTCATCACTTTGTAACAAGCCTACTTTTTTAAGGGTATCAATAAAGTTTCTAAAAATCGCCTTATCAAAAAATTCAGGCGAATTAAACTCATACAATACCGATAAACGCTGTGCCAAAAGTGAACACAAGTTTTCTAGTTGTTTTTGACTAATCGTGCCAGACTGTCGCTCGGTTAATAACGAAGTCGTCATATAATAACGTTCTAAGGTTTCTTTAACCGCTTCGCCCAAAATGACTAATTGAGCATATTCTTCGGTATTAGGATGTGGTGCAAAAATCAAATTGTCTTGATGAGTCAAAATACCTGTTTCGATTAAGGCATCAATATGTTGATTGACCAAGATTTCGACTTGCTCTTGAGACCATGTTAAAAAAAGTTCTGATTGAAGATAGGGATAGAGAGAGCTAATTACCTGATAAATTTGTTCACGCAATAATTGGCCATTATGTTGCATTAAACAGGCGACTAAGGAGGGCATCACAAATAAGTGCAGCACATTATTTCTAAAATAAGTTAAAAATACTGCCTGATTGTCGGCTACACAAATCAAGTCCCCCAAGGGATGATGTACACAACGAATCGCTTTTAATTGCACACCATAATCAATCATTTGTGCGCCATTAAGTTCGGTCATCTTAATACGCGAGTGATAAGGCACTTTTTGCGCTAAGGTTTTATACAAATTAAGTTGTTTAACCAACACATCTTCATCAATGGCATGATTAGGTGTCGAAAGCAAAGCCAAACTTAACAAGGTAATGGGGTTAATAACAGCGGTTTGGTTAATATGAGTATTGATGATGTTTGCTAGTTTATCAACACTGCGATTGAGCCACGGCAACTTTAATTTTGCATCAAAAGGTGTACTTTGCCATTGCGGATTTTCTTGATTAAGTAACTCGGTTAAATAAATCGGTTCGCCAAAACTTAAATGCACCTTGCCAAAGATTTTTTCGATTTTGCGGGTCGTTTGCACAATTTGCCAAATGGACTCTTGTTCTTTAGCCGCTCCACGCAACTCGCCAATATAGGTGCTACCTTCCATTAAACGTTCATAACCAATATAGGTTGGTACAAACACAATCGGACGGCTATGGTCGCGCAAATAGCTCTTAACAGTCATGGCTAACATGCCTGTTTTGGGAGGCAACAAACGGCCAGTTCGTGAGCGACCACCTTCAATAAAGTATTCTATTGGAAAGCCTTTGGTGGTAATAAGGTGTAAATACTCAGTAAAAACAGCAGTATAAATATGATTGCCCTTAAACGAGCGTTTTAAGAAAAAAGCTCCTCCACGTCGTAAAATAGATCCTACTAAAGGCATATTGAGATTGGCACCTGCTGCAATATGAGGAGGCATTAAACCTTTAGTAAATACGACATAAGACAACAACAAATAATCAATATGACTGCGGTGGCAGGGGACATAAATTACTTCATGGTCTTGGGCAACATTGGTTACAGTATCAAAATGATGAACATCTACACCATCATACAAACGATTCCATAACCAGTTTAAGGTAATTTGTAAACCTCTAATGACTTGGTAAGAATAGTCAGCAGCAATTTCATTGACATAGGCACGGGCTTTTTCTTCGAGTAATTCGGGTGATATTTGCTGCTCGGTACTTTCGAGGGTAATTGCTTCACGAACTGCTTGGGATTGCAAAATGCTGTGCATTAAATTACGACGATGTGACAAGTCAGGGCCAATCGCCATTTCACGTTGGCGGCGAAAGTGTACCCGTAAAACCCGTGAAATTTTTCTTAAAGCTAAAGAGCTGCTCATTTCGGCAGTCATTAAGCCACGCACCGATAATGGTAAACCAAATTTAACAAAGGTTTGATGACCATTAAGCGCAACCGTGACTAATTGTTTGAGTGCGTTAGGTGTCGCCCATGAGTCCGAAAACATGATTTTGAATAAAGAGTCTTCTTTGTCGGGCGAACGTCCCCAAAATATGGTCACGGGCACTAGCTGGATATCGAGGTTATCATTGTTTTTGACCGCTTCTATTAAGCGTACAAAACGTTCGGGATATTCAAAACGATTTTTTTGAGCTGATAATTGGGTGGTTTCTTGAGTTAAATAAAAAAAAGATTGTTTTTCTTGCAATAAATGACTGTCGATAGCTTCAGTCGGACGGTGTAAACCAAGCCGTTGAGCGGCTTCGTCAGCCACTAATAAATTAGAGAAAGAGGGGCTTTGTAGCACATATACAATGGGTTGTTCTGGGTTTAAATACAATTCATCGGCACTAGCTGGGGTAATTTGTGGGTCAACCCATGTATTCAACGCTTTGCGAGATGTCGAGGAAAATAAACGATCAATACCAAACCAATTTGCCATAATAATCATACTATTTAATAAAGAGGTTCGGCAATTTAACACGGCTTTTGCTTGGGTGCAGCATTCCGTGTAAAGCAATTGTTCCAAAAAATAACAATCTTTTGACAATTTAGTAAAAAATCGCTTAACTCTGAACCGTCAGGAGTATTTTTTATGAAAAAACCCAAGAGTGAGCCTATGAATCCTTGTATTGCTGAATTATTGGTTTTGTTGCAGTTAGAAAAACTCGAAGTTAATTTGTTTAGAGGGCAAAGTCGTAATATTGTTGGCAAAAATGTCTTTGGTGGACAAGTGCTAGGACAATGCTTAATGGCGGCTGGACTGACGGTCGAAAAGGAGCGGATTGCCCATTCTTTGCACGGTTATTTTTTGCGAGCAGGTGATACTACTGCACCGATTATTTATGAAGTTGACCGTATTCGAGACGGCAAGAGTTTTGTGAATCGTCAAGTTACTGCTATTCAGCATGGTCAGCCAATTTTTGTGTGTTCTGCCTCATTTACCATGCAAGAAGAAGGTTTGGATCATCAAGCACCAATGCCACAAGTGGAAGGGCCAGAGGGCTTGCCTAATGAATTTGAGTTGCGCCAGCAATTAGCCTCGTTATTGCCCGAAAAAATACGCAATAGTTTTGTTCAAGAGCGACCCATCGAAATTCGGCCAATCAACCCTGTGAATCCCTTTGCACCAACCAAGCAAGAAGCACATCGTTATCACTGGATGCGCGCCCAAGACAAATTACCTGATGATTTATTGCTGCATCAAGCAGCCTTAGTCTTTGCTTCTGATTTTGCGCTCATGGGAACCGCGATGTTGCCCCATGCCGTGACTTTTATGCAATCTAACTTGCAAGCCGCAAGTCTTGACCATTCTATTTGGTTTCATCGTCCCTTTAGAATGGATGAATGGCTGTTATACGAAATGGATGCGCCGAATGCCAATGGTGGACGTGGCCTTAATTTTGGACGTATTTTTAGTCAAGATGGTCGTTTGGTAGCAAGTACAGCACAAGAGGGTTTGATGCGTTTGCGAGAAGTACCCGAAAAATACTAATTTATCCTTCGATTTCGCTCAGGGAATATTCATGGTAGCTGAGCGTAGTCGAAGCTAAGCACTTTTAAACGGCACAATATTGCATTGTGCCGAACTGTCTAAGCCTAAAAAGAGCTTTAGTTCTTCGGCACGCGCCATTGCATCTATATATCCCAAATCAATCAATGCTTTACAATAACTTCCTTCAAATAATAAATAGCTTAATACACCCGCGCCACTGCGTTTAGTTGCACCGCTACCATATACAAAAGAACGAATACTACGCGGCAAATCGGCTGCAAAATTAATGGCGATTTGGTCTAAAACTTTGCTAGGGGGCGCAATCACTAAGGTTTCTATATGGCGTAAATTAACGTGCTTTTCACGAGTTTCTGCTGGAATATGGCTAATGGTTTTGTTAATACGATTTAAGCGTTCGAGGTCACTCTCTAAACTATCAATAAAAGAACTATTTAAGACATTGGTGACAACTTGGGCAATGCTTGGATAGCCTTCATTTTTCTCGCGTAAACTTATTTCATCATTATTGCTAACGCCAATCACTAAAATTTTTTCTGCCCCCAAATGCAAAGCTGGGCTAATGGGAGATAATTGACGCAAAGCACCATCGCCAAAATATTCGCGGTTGATATGTACCGCAGGAAAGAGCAGAGGAATTGCCGCTGAGGCTAAAAGATGTTCAATGCGAATTAAGGTTGGCACACCCACACGTCTGGCACGCTTCCAACCATCAAAATCAGCTCGTGCCTGAAAAAAACTCACAGACTCACCACTGCTATAACCCGATGCAGTAATACATAAGGCTTGTAAATAGCCTGCAGGAATTACTTCACTCAAGCGAGACAGTAATAACTCACGCTCTAACAAAAAATACAACGGAGAATTATCCAATAACGAAACAGGACGGTCTTTGTGTAAACGGCCAAAAGCCATAGTCCATAAAAATTTGGCAGCACAAGACAATACGCCCATCCAATCAGTACGATACACTTGCGAGCTCTTAAAATTTGACCATACAAATTCGAGTTGAGAAACAGCCTCAGATAAACAATCAGCACGACAAGCTAAGCCCGCTGCATTAAGGCCACCAGCAGATGTGCCACAAATAATCGGAAAAGGATTGGAGCAATGTGAGTCCGAAAGTTCGTTAATGGCTTTTAATACCCCTACCTGATAAGCAGCACGAGCACCACCACCTGATAATACTAATCCAATTTTTGGGGCTGTTGGATTCATAAAGCTAATCTCGGTTTATTGGGGTATATGTAGGATTATAGAAGGGGAAGTGCAGCTGTGCTGTTCCATTAAAATGATTTGTTCGTAAAAAATGCTTATTTTGTCGGAAAGAAAGACTTGTGAGTCAGTTTTTTGTGGGTGTATAGCTAGCGTTTTTGGCTAATTCATCGTATAACAGTATATAAAGAAATGTCGTTATTTTTTGCACGATGGTGCACTATAAAAACAAATTAAATCATTCTGATAGGTTCTAAAATTCATTACAGTTGTTAGAATAGGCCTTTGGTGTTTTATTCTTTTAAAAGGCTGTTTAAGAGGGATAGATTATGGCAGTGTTAACGGCGAGCTCAGCAGATGGTACAGAGCTGATTATTAAAATTAAAGGCCGATTTGACTTTAGTACGCATCAAGAGTTTCGTAATGCTTATGAGCAAGCGCCACTCGAAATGTCGAGTTATGTAGTTGATCTTAAAGATGCGACTTATTTAGACAGTTCTGCACTAGGTATGTTGTTATTGTTACGCGATCATGCAGGCGGTGATAGCTCACAAGTTAAAATTATCAATTGCAACGCCGACGTCAAAAAAATTCTCAGTATCTCCAATTTTGAACAACTATTTACCATCGTATAAGACGGATATAGTGAGTTAGGGAGAACGCAGTGCGCCTGTTAATTGCCGAAGACACACCCAGTGACCGTTTAATTTTGGCTAACTTAATTAAACGCTTAGGCCACGAAGTTATTTTAGCGGTGGATGGTAAACAAGCGGTTGAATTATTTATTGAGCATAGACCAGATATTGTACTTTTAGATGTAATGATGCCGTTTAAAAATGGCACACAAGTCGCTAAAGAAATCCGTCAAATTGCAGGCGAAGACCTCGTTCCCATTATATTTTTAACCTCTCTTAACGAAGCCAGTGACCTTGCCGAGTGTTTAGAAGCAGGGGGAGATGACTTTTTAAGTAAACCTTATAACAATGTCATTATTAAAGCCAAAATCATGGCTTTTTCGCGTATGCGACGTTTGCACAAAGAAATTCAAGGCCAACGTGAACATTTAGTACAAGAGCAAATTGCGGCTAAAGGTATTTTTGACAAAATCGCTCATTATGGCGTATTAAACTCACCCAATATTCGCTATTTAATTTCTCCAAAAGCCATTTTTAATGGTGATGTGGTATTGGCAGCACGTCATCCCAATGGTGACTTATTAGTATTGCTAGGTGATTTTACGGGGCATGGCTTGCCTGCCGCTATTGGTGCATTGCCGTTGGCCGAAGTTTTTCATGGTATGGTCTCTAAAGGTTTTGCTTTAGAAGATGTATTACGTGAAGTGAATGCCAAACTTAAAAGTATTTTGCCTGTGGGGGTATTTTGCTGTGCCACAGCCGCTCATTTAGGGTTTAGAAATCGTAGTATAGAGGTGTGGGCAGGCGGTTTGCCCGAAGGTGTAATTTATAATACCCATACCAAAAATATCAAAAAAATTAAATCACAACATTTGCCGCTAGGGATTTTATCTGCCGCCCAATTTAAGTATCAACCTGCTTATTTTGAAATGGACAATCACGATATTATTTATTTGTGGTCAGATGGCATTATCGAAACCCTCAACGAAAAACAAGAGATGTTCGGCTTTGAACGTTTGTTAAATGTTTTTGCTCAATCAAGCAATGCTAATACCTTATTTGATGATATTTTGCGTCATGTTGATGAGTTTGCGGTTGATGGTTCAGAACAAGCAGACGACCACACCCTGATTGAAGTTAAAATGCAAGATGCACCAGAGCTGGCTTTAGAGCATGCTTTATTGGTTAAGCCCAAAACGGCTCATCGTGGGCTGGCAGATTGTGTCATGAGTTGTGAGTTGGGGGTAGAGTCCTTAAAGTCTTTTGACCCTGTACCCTTAGTAACACATTTGATTTTTCAGGTCATGGGGCTAAAACCCTATGTTAATACTTTAAATACCATTTTGGCAGAATTGTATTCTAATGCGTTAGAACATGGGCTATTGCATTTGGATTCTGCGCTCAAAAATAGTGCACAGGGTTTTGCAACGTATTATGCCTTGCGCCATGAGCGACTTAATGCACTAACAGAAGGCTTTGTAAAATTTGATATTAAACATGAACCTAACGAAAAGGGTGGAACTTTAACTTTGCAAGTGACTGATAGTGGCAAAGGCTTTCAATTAGCACAAACTCATTTATACCAACCCAACAATAATACCTTAATTAATTATCATGGTCGGGGTATTCGACTGATTGAGACTTTATGCCAACGTTTAGAATATATTCCACCCGGTAATAGTGTGATTGTAGAATTTAATTGGACGTGGTTATAGTGTTTAAAAGAGGGGTAGCCCGTGTGATAACACGGGAAATGGTAGATGGCATTATAGAGGTTAAGCAGTATGCAAACTTATTCTTTATCTGAGTTACAAGCTAATCCTTCTGCAGTGTTTCATCAAGCGGATATAGATGCTGTTTTTGTAGATTTTGATGGTCATCGTTATGAAATTCGCCAAGTTAAAGCGGTCTCAAAATCTCCTTTGAATATTGCTGGTTTAGCAGAGTTTCATAAAAGTTTAAGAAATGCCCCCCCCATTACCATTGACGATATTCTTGATGATATTCAGGCAGGGCGCGAACGGCGTTAAAAAAGGAGATTCAATTGAGCCCACAAGAAATAGAAGAAAATATAAAGCAAAAATATCTTGATGCAACGCTGTTATACGAGAATGGTAGATATGCTAATTCCATCTATCTTTGTGGTTATTGCGTAGAATTGGCCTTAAAATACGCAATAACCAAAAAACTTAATTGGATTCAGTTTCGTACAGATAATAAGTTTAAATTTTTGAAAGTGCATGATCTTGACCTATTGCTTGCCTTTACGGGAGAAGAACTTCGTATTAAGAAGTTAGCTCATTGGTCTGTTGTTCAGGCTTGGAGCGAAAATAAAAGATATGAAAATCCTTCTTATGCCAAACAGAATGATAGTGAAGCTATGCTTGAGGCAACAAAAAAACTGGTGGAGGAGTTATGTATAATCTTGTTGTAAAAATTAAAAAGGCTTTGGCTGAGATTGAAGCCGAAAAAGGAAATTTTACGATTAAGTGCCTTGTTGCAAAAAATCCTGATGATATTCAATGGGATTTAGTATTAGCTGCAGATTGGTTTGAGGCTGATAAAATGAAAAGATTAGAATATCTTGCCTCTAAGATATTTAAAGATTTTGATGCAGATTGTATGTCTCAATTTTCTGCAATCATTACCCTAGATGCTCAGTCTAATACCGAATTAGTGACACTACTTAAAAGAGTTCAAGATAATTATAGTCATGGTGTGTACAAAAACATTGAGTATTATGACGATGGTTTGTTTGTGATTGTAGAAACAAAAAGCCAGTTTGCACATAAGGTGTTGCCTTTAGATGAATATGCAACAGCCGCCTAAAAAACAAAAGCAAGGAGACTTATAATGACTGTACATATTGATAATGAGCAATTAGCCGAGCTTAAAGAAGTATTAGAAGATGAGTTTGGGATTTTAATTAGCACCTATTTGGCCGATGCCAAACTCAGGTTGCAACTGATAGAGCAAGGCTTACAAAACCAAGATTACGAAGCAGTACGTTTGGCTGCACATAGTTTAAAAGGGGCAAGTGCTAATTTGGGCGCGTTGTTATTGGCGCAAATTTGTGAGCGTTTAGAACATGATTGCAAAGCAGGGCATTATGCAATCAGAGAAGTTGTTAAGCGAAGAGTTGTAGAAAGTTGAAAACAAGTTTTAAATATATTTCAACCCGTGGAATAACTGCTGTTTCTAAAGCAGGTACCACCTGTTGCACAGTCCAATACCTTCTGCCGACATCTAACAGCGGCAATAGTGCGCCCTGCAATTTTGGCGAGCCGCTTAATGTACACACAATCGAGCCTTCGCCTGTTGAGTTATCGTAAGTAGTCGTAAGACTAGCACAATGATGTGTATTGGCTTTAAGCCAATATCACCCACTGTCATCGTAGTTTTACCTTCGTTGATTTGCATTTCAAACTGCGCTTTAGCCGATGCCGCTTCATAAAAGCCGGCTTGTACTTTTGATTTATCGTGATAGGTACTATAGGCAGGAATAGCCACCGCCGCCAAAATGCCAATAATAGCCACCACAATCATTAATTCGATGAGTAAAAGCCACTGATACATGATGAAATTTCTCATATTTAGACACCATCCTTGTTGATAGATTGCCAATGACAACACCACGTAAGTCCTATATTGTTATTATTAAGCCAAAAAAGTCACAAAAAAGCCCACCGTAGTGGGCTTAGTTAGCAGCAGCTAAGTATTAGCAACCACTTGGCTTGTATTTTGCGTCAACAGTAGTGGCACATGTCCAAGCACCATCGTCATCACGAGTCCAAATTAAAGTCTTACCAGCGATGGCAGTGGCAGCATTAGTACCAAAAATAGCGGTAAGTGTTGCACCGCTCGTACCTGTGTAAGCTAAAGCTGGTTTGCCTGGGTCTAGCATATTAGAAGTTGTGGCGGTTGAATCAATATCACATTGTGCAACAGTTTTGCCATCTAAAATACAGGTTTCAACAGTAGTTTTTAACGCGCCAACTTCACCCATTACACGGCTAA
The DNA here is from genome assembly GCA_024234595.1 of Moraxellaceae bacterium. Lineage (GTDB taxonomy): Bacteria > Pseudomonadota > Gammaproteobacteria > Pseudomonadales > Moraxellaceae > Agitococcus. Next base: position 27,684 of record JACKNZ010000009.1, read on the forward strand.
CTTGTGACTTAGCAATGTAGTTTTGGTAAGCAGGAATAGCAACAGCAGCCAAAATACCGATAATTGCTACAACGATCATCAATTCAATTAAGGTAAAACCTTTTTGCATAGTTTGCATGGTAATCTCTCCAAGGAGTTAATTATGAGTTTTGTTAATCGACCAAGTTTTTGGTCTTCTTGGTACTGATAATACTAATGCAGAGAGTGTGCCAACTTTGAGTTATTTTTTAAGTTGTTGATATATATGGATATATTTTGTGTTTTTGTTGTGTTTAGATTTTTGTGGGCTTTTGATGCTGACAATTTTTGTCAGTATTGTATAGTGATTGTCAGCGAATATTTGTAATCTATATGCAGCGTAGTGAATACAGGCAACTGGATTATACTAAGCTACCGTGTTACGTTGCCCTCCACACAGGCTACTACTATTGCGATAACAACACCGCCTCTCTTAAATAAGTCAACAAGCGTTGTTTTGCTTTAGTGTCGGTAGGTGTGTTTTCTTGCTCATGCACCGCAGCACGGACTGCTTGGCGCAAAGTATGACGGTCGGCAGCAGGGTATTGACGAACAGTATCGTTAATAGCACTTTCGCCTTGGCTAATTAAACGCTCGACCCACAAGCTCAATTGACGTTCTAAATTTGGTTGTTGACGTTGATTAAGTGCTGATAGTAGGGCTTCTTCATTTTCGTGGCGCATCAATTTGCCAATGAGTTGTTTATGGCGACGTTTAGCTTCGTTACTTTTGAGTGTGGATAAAAATAATAACGCATCGCGCAATTCTTCGCTAATGGGGAGCTTTTTGAGTTGATTGGCAGATAACTCGGCTAACTGCTCACCAATCGCTTGAAGTCTGTCCATGGCTTTTTTTTGTTGGCTTTTGCTAACAAAATTTGGGTCGTATTCGTGTTCTTGGGCAGAGTTACGCATGGTAAGCATTATCACATAAAACAAAAGAGGGGCATGATAACAAATTATTCCCCTTCATCAAAACGACGATTAAATAAATCACTGATTGCAGCGAGTGCTTGAGCTTCGTCATCGCCTTCAATGGTAAATTGTAATACAGTGCCTTTACCTGCGCCTAACATTAAAACGGCCATCATATTTTTGGCATCAACAGACTTACTGCCTTTGGTCATTTTGATGCTTGAAACAAAAGTATTAGTTAAAGTAATTAGTTTTGCTGTTGCACGAGCGTGTAAGCCTAATTTGTTAATAACGCTAATCTCGGCTTGTATCATTTTTGGCGTACCAGTTCTCGGTGTAATATTTGAATATGTGGCAATACAGGGCTAAGTGATTGAAATAAACGCTCAACCATATATACCGAACGATGTTGTCCACCCGTGCAACCAATCGCGACTGTTAAATAATGGCGGTGGTCGGAGCTTAGGCGTGGTAGCCATTTTAGCAAAAAATCACTGATGTCGTGGTATAAAGATTCAACATCTGCATGGCCTGTTAAAAAGTCCTTAATGGCTTGTTCTTTGCCTGTTAAATCACGTAAAGAAGTTTGCCAATGTGGATTAGGTAAACATCTAACATCAAATACAAAGTCTGCGTCTAGCGGAACGCCATGTTTGTAACCAAAAGACTCCAAAAAAATGATGATTTTATTGTCATGCGCTAATCGAGTTGTAAGAGTATGTTGTAGTTCGTGAACGTTTAAAATACTGGTGTCTAAATAAATACTTGCACGGTTTGCGATAGGGTCAAGCAATTCGCTTTCTTTGGCAATCGCTTCTTTAAGAGAAGTATGAGGATTACTTAATGGATGTTTGCGGCGTGTCGAGCTAAAACGCGCTATTAGTACATCATCACGAGCATCTAAAAATAAAGTGTCGGTTTGAATGCCTAAAGCGTCAATGTCTGATAGCACTTTGTCAAATTGGCGCAAGTCGTCGGGTAGGCTACGTACATCAATACCTACGCCAATTTGACGAATATCGGCGGTTGATTCAAGGTGTTTGATAAGGGCAGGAAGCAAACTAATAGGCAGGTTATCAATGCAGTAAAACCCTAAATCTTCTAAGATGTTTAGTGCAGAACTTTTGCCTGAGCCTGAGCGACCACTCACAATCAATAAATGTTTCATAGTTTGAATCAATGCTTAAGTTTTTGCTTCACAATTAGCTTGTGCGAAGTGCTAGGCAACACGGTAGTTTAGCTTTATTTAATAATCTTCCTGTATTTCGCTACGCTGCATACAGGCTACAAGCTCAAAGAATGTAGCAAAAAAAAACAGGGTTGACGAGTGTATGAAACAAAAAAGCCCAATGCGAGATTGGGCTTTTTGCTAGTTAATCGAATTTAATGATGACTTTTGAGCTTTTCTTTGTGGCGTACAATCTGGCGATCTAATTTGTCGCTGAGTAAGTCAATGGCAGCGTACATATCAGGTGATTCGGCATTGGCAAATAATTCTGCACCAGATAAGCGTATCGTGGCTTCTGCTTTTTGAACAAGCTTTTCGATGCTTAAAATGACCTGCATACTTGTGATATGGTCAAAATGGCGTTCTACTTTGGCGAATTTGTTTTGTACGTATTCTTTTAAGGCGTTGGTAACTTCGACGTGATGTCCACTGATAATCATTTGCATAATAACCATTCCTCGTATTGTTGTGACAAACTCGAATGACTGGTGCAAAAGCCAAATTATTGGGTCGGGCGGCCTTAAATGGTCGAGCGGCCTAACAAAGTGGCACTTTGCTAAAAGCCAAGTTAGGTAACTCACACTTTGTCAACAAGCATTAACTGGTTAAGCTTTTATATGACTAAAATGTCAGTTCCATGAATTTAGTTTTGCCACAAATAAAAGCTTAAAGCAAGCGTTTTCTGTCACTAGATGATGGAATGTTGAGCGATTCGCGATATTTAGCAATCGTACGCCGAGCCACTTCGATACCTTGTTCTTGAAGCAGGTCAGCAATTTTGTTGTCCGATAGGGGTTTGCGTGGGTTTTCTTGGCTAACCAGTTTTTTTATCATCGCTCTAATGGCGGTTGAGGAGCATTCACCGCCTGAGTTTGTACCTACATGACTCGAAAAAAAGTATTTGAGTTCAAATAGGCCGCGTGGGGTGAGCATATATTTTTGGTTGGTGACACGCGAAACAGTGGATTCATGCAAGCCAACTTCGTCAGCCACACTGCGTAGAACCAATGCTTTCATGGCTTCTGCGCCTTGCTCCAAAAAATCTCGTTGATGTTCAACAATACAAGTGGCCACTTTGAGTAAGGTTTCGTGGCGACTTTGTAGGCTTTTTAAAAACCAGCGTGCTTCTTGAAGATTATTTTTAAGATAGGTATTGTCTGAGCTGTTGTCGGCACGTCTAATCAAATTAGCATATTGATTGTTAATACGCAGTTTTGGGGTGCTGTCGGGATTGAGTTCGACACGCCAACGGTTTTTTTGTTTACTCACAATGACATCGGGAATAGTGTAGTCACTGTCATTATGGCTGATGTTGCCACCAGGGTGGGGGTTTAGGCTTTGAATTAAAGCCATTGCACAACGGAGTTGGTATTCGGAGAGTTTGGCGTGTTTGAGCAAGCCTGCTTGGTCTTGGCTAGCTAATAAGTCAATATGTTCTTGAATAATAGTCAGGGCTTCGGTTTTAAATTCGGTGTTATCGGGTAATTGTTTCAGTTGAATGGTTAAACATTCTTGCAGGTTGCGTGCAGCAACACCAGCAGGTTCAAATTGTTGCACCCGATGTAAAACTGCAATAACTTCGTCTAACTCTATGTCTTCATTGGGTAAAATATGTTGAGCGGCTTCTAATATATCTTCTAATTCAACGGTAACGTAGCCATTTTCGTCTAAAGCATCAATCAAACACACGGCAATGGTACGGTCGGTGAGTGTAAAAGGCGTTAAATTAACTTGCCATAATAAATGGTCATATAAAGTTTCGGCAACCGTTGAGCGACTTTCAAAGCCTTCGTCTTCTTCGTCATTGCTAATGCTGGTGTTAGCACTATTGCCTGTAAAAATATCGTCCCATGCGGTATCTACAGGAAGTTGGTCGGGGATTTCTTGATTATTGTTAATTTCTAGGGTGTTTTTAGAGATTTCTGCTTCGTAATCATCTTGGTGAGATTCTTGAGTTTTATTAGCTAACTCACTTGTTTTGCTGTCATATTCTTCGCTAACTTCTAGTAGAGGGTTAGAGTCTAAAGCGTTTTGAATCTCTTGTTGTAATTCAATAGTCGATAATTGCAACAAACGAATGGCTTGTTGCAGTTGTGGGGTCATGGTCAAGTGTTGACCCATTTGAATATTAAGAGAAGCTTTCATGACGTATAGTGCTTATGTGAACAATAACTTGTTTTTTAGTATATAACGTCAATCATAAAATCGCCATGCAATAAGCAGTCCATTTGTCTGTGTTTTTTAAGTGTTTATACAAAAAGATACATACCTTCGGCTATAAACTAAAGCTTTGTCCCAAATACACTTGTCTAACCGTTTCATTGGCTAAAATTTCTTTAGGCGTACCTTCGGCAATCATGACGCCACTATTGACGATATAGGCTTTTTCGCAAATATCTAAGGTTTCGCGGACATGGTGGTCGGTAATCAATACCCCAATGCCGCGATTTTTTAGGTGACTAATAATGCCTTTAATGTCGGCAACCGAGATGGGGTCAACGCCTGCAAACGGTTCATCTAATAAAATAAACGACGGTTCCGTGGCTAAGGCGCGGGCAATTTCTACTCGTCTGCGTTCGCCGCCCGACAAGCTCATACCCAAACTATGACGAATATGAGTAATATGAAATTCTTCTAATAAATCATTGGCTTTTTGTTGACGTTGCGATGAGCTAAGGTCTTGGCGCGTTTCTAAAATGGCTAAAATATTTTGCTCAACAGTCAGTTTGCGAAAAATAGAGGCTTCCTGTGGTAAGTAGCCAATGCCTCGTCGAGCACGTTGGTGCATAGATAAAAATGAAATATCTTGGTTATCAAGGCTTATTTGGCCTTTATCCATCGGTACTAAGCCTACAATCATGTAAAAACTGGTGGTTTTGCCCGCGCCATTAGGCCCTAATAAACCGACAATTTGCGACTTTTCGACGGTTAAGCCAACATCTTTAACAACGGCACGGCCTTTATAGCTTTTTGCTAGGTTTTTGGCGCATAAAGTCATGGTGCTTCGCTCACAGTAGAGGGAGTTTCGCCGAGTTTTTTGCTTTTTTTATCGGTTTTTGGGGGAGGAGGAAACACTAATTGTACCCGATTTTGGGTGTTGCCTTTGGCTTCTATTTCACCCTTGTCCATAGAATACAAAATCTCAAGGCTTTTAAAAGTAGAACCAGCCTGTTGCAACATGGCATTACGTTTTAGGCTAATCAGGCCATCTTGGGCTTGATAGTTGATTTCGTCTGCTTGGGCGGTCGCAATGCCTTTATCTATGCTTGGCTGCTGTTGCATACGTGCAGGTTTGCCTGTTGCGGTAATGGTTAAAATTTTGCCGTTTTTGTCAGTGGTGGCGGTAATTTGCTCAGCTTGAATGAGTAATGAGCCTTGTTTGATTTCGACATTGCCCGTATAGACTGCTAAGCCTGTTTTTTCATTAAAGGTAGCATTGTCGGCCGCTAAAGAAATGGCTTGGTCGCGGTCATTGGGTAATGCCAGCGCGAGGTTGGCATAACATAATACAATCAAAAATAACTTAGCGTGGCGATAAAACATAAGTTCCTCGGACTTGACCGATAAATTGTACCGTGCCTTGCTGCATATCTGCTTGTAGCGCGAGGCTGCTAATTTGTCCTTGTGGGGTGCTGACGGTAACGGGGCTATCTGTTTGTAATATTTGCGTTTTTTGGTTTGCTGTTAAGGATTGAGTGCTAAATTGCAAGGGCAAGGGGCGATTGAGCTGTTTGGCTAATACCTCGTGTTGTAAAGCAACAATGGTGTTGTCTTTAGACAAAGACGCTTGTTGAGCGGTAAGTTGCCATGCCGCTTGTTGTTGCTGATAAAGAATAATCACGGGTTGTTTGATGATGCTGAGGTCTTGCTCGTTGTAGTGGCTCAAAGTATCGGCTTTAAACGTGCGTTCGGGTAGCCCTTGCTCGTTGACTTGAATGCCAGTGAGACGAATAATTTGGTAATCGGGTAAATGACTTGCGTCATTGGTAGTCAGTGCCGTTTTTTGACTGATGCCACCCCAATAGTAACCAGCGATACACAAAACCGCTAAACCACCTGTTAAACTCAGCGCATTACGAATACGCACAATTTAATCCAAATAGGGCGCAAGGGCTTGTTGATACAAACCTTGCGCTTCTAAAATTAAATCGCATATTTCGCGCACGGCACCACGCCCACCATGAGCTGTAGTCACGAGGTCGGCATAATGTCTGACTTCTTTGTGAGCATTGGCAACGGCTACGCCTAAGCCAGCCATGCGAATAGCAGGCAAGTCAGGCCAGTCATCACCCATATAAGCAATTTCGTCTAGTGGCATAGCCAACTCTTGAGCTAAGGCACGCAAAGCAACGCCTTTATCTTCTCGGCCTTGCAATAAATGTTTTATACCCAAATTGGCGGCGCGTCTGGCCACTAATTGAGTGTTACGTCCCGTAATAATGGCACAAGCAATGCCTGCTTGTTGCAGCATTTTAATGCCGTGACCGTCTTGGGTATCAAAGGTTTTTAGCTCTTGGCCGTCTTCACTAAAATATAAACGACCATCGCTTAATACGCCATCAACATCTAGCACGAGCAAGCGAACTGCACGCGCTTTTTCGGTAATTCGTACAGAGGCCATTACACCACTCCTGCTTTTAATAAATCATGCATATTTAATGCGCCCACAGGTTGATGATTGTCGTCAACGACTATCACACCGTTAATTTTCTTTTCTTCCATTAAAGCAACCGCTTCGGCCGCTAATAATTGTGGTCGAATAGTTTTGGGGTTTTTGCTCATCACTTGCACAATAGGCGTGGTACGAATGTTTAATTCTAAATCGAGGGTACGGCGCAAGTCGCCATCGGTATAAATACCTGTTAATTGGCCTGTGTGATTCACAACGGCAGTCATGCCTAAGCCTTTTTTACTGATTTCTAATAAAGCATCTTTAATTAAGGTGCTTTCTTGAACAATAGGAATGGTATCGCCCTTATGCATTAAGTCGGACACGCGTAATAACAGTTTGCGTCCTAATGCGCCACCGGGGTGTGACAGTGCAAAATCTTCGGCCGTAAAGCCACGCGCGGCTAACAGTGCAACGGCCAGTGCATCACCTAATACCAGTGTGGCAGTGGTGCTAGAGGTAGGGGCTAAGCCTAAAGGACAAGCTTCGACACTTTTGCCGATTTCTAAACTGACATCGGCACATTGCGCCAAACTTGATTGACCATTGGCGGTCATACTAATTAGTTTAATATGTAAGCGTTTGATAACAGGCAAAATAGATAAAATTTCGTGTGCTTCGCCAGAGTTAGAAATAGCAATTACCACATCGTTGGCGGTAATCATACCCAAGTCACCATGACTGGCTTCGGCAGGATGGACAAAAAAAGCAGGTGTGCCTGTAGAGGCCAAGGTGGCTGCAATTTTATTGCCAATATGTCCCGATTTGCCCATACCCATGACTACCACACGTCCCGTTGCTTGCAAAATCAGTTGACAGGCTTGGGCAAAATTTTGATTGATATAAGGTTTAAGGGTGTCTAACGCAGCTTGTTCGGTCGCAATCACTTGTTGACCTGTGGCAATAAAATCAAACACGGGCATTGTCCTAGAGGGGTTTATAAAGGGTGAATTATGGCGAAGTCTAAGGCATGATGGTAGAGCTTTACACAATTAGTGACGTATAATTAACAACTATTGCCCTAATGACCACGGAACTCGCACCATATGTTAACGATTTTTAATACCGAAACCCGTCAAAAAGAAGTTTTTCGTCCGATTCAGGAGGGAAAAATCAATATCTATGTGTGCGGTATGACGGTTTATGATTATTGTCATATTGGTCATGCCCGTGTGTTGGTGTCCTTTGATGTCATTACGCGATATTTACGCTCGCAAGGTTATGAGGTGAATTATGTGCGCAACATTACCGATATTGACGATAAAATTATTAACCGTGCCAACGAAAATAACGAATCTATAGATGCATTAACCGCCCGTTATATTACAGCAATGGACGAAGATGCCGCCGCCTTAGGCGTAATAAAACCCAATCAAGAACCCAAAGCTACAGAATTTGTGCCACAAATTGTAAGTATGGTGCAAACATTGATTGATAATGGTTTTGCTTATGCGGCTAGTAACGGCGATGTTTATTATGAAGTCAATAAATTTGCCTCTTATGGTCGATTGTCGCGCAAAAATTTAGAAGACCTGCAAGCAGGTGAGCGAGTCGAAATTAACGATATTAAAAAAAATCCGATGGACTTTGTATTATGGAAGGCAGCTAAACCTTTAGAACCTGCTTGGGCTTCGCCGTGGGGTAATGGTCGTCCGGGGTGGCATATTGAATGCTCAGCCATGTCAACGTGTTGTTTAGGTAATCATTTTGATATTCATGGTGGCGGTGGTGATTTGCAGTTTCCACATCACGAAAACGAAATTGCTCAATCCGAAGGCGCGACAGGCGAAAAATACGTTAATACATGGATGCACGTTGGCTTTGTGCAAATTAACAACGAAAAAATGTCTAAATCCTTAAATAACTTTTTTACCATTCGAGAAGTCTTAAAGTTATTTGCACCCGAAGTATTGCGTTATTTTATTATTGCTAGTCATTATCGTAGCCCCTTAAATTTTTCAGACGAAGCCTTACAACAAACCAAACAAGCCTTGGCGCGTTTTTATCACACACTCAAAGGAGTTCCTGAGCAGGCTGCTGTGGGAGGAGAGGCGTTTGTGACACGTTTTAATGCTGCTATGGACGATGATTTTAATACCCCCGAAGCCATTGCGGTATTGTATGAACTGGCACGAGAAATCAACCGCGCTCAAAAAGCAGGCGAAATAGACTTGGCCGCAGGTTTGGCAGGTCGTTTGCGCGAGTTAGGCTCAGTATTAGGTATTTTACAAGATAATCCCGACAAATTTTTGCAAGGCACAGCCTCCGAGGGCTTGAGTGATAGCGAGATTGAGGCGCAAATTGAGGCCAGAGCCAACGCCAAAAAAGCCAAAGATTTTGCAGGGGCAGATAAAATTCGCGCTGAGTTATTGGCGCAAGGCATTATTTTAGAAGATAGTCGACAAGGAACTACATGGCGGAGAGATTAATAGAAGCCCAAAAAATAGTCGGTTGATTAAGCTAATAAAAAAACTTAATCAAAAACACTTGACCCCTCAAATAAATTGCCTATAATGCGCCCCTACTTAAAGCGGGAATAGCTCAGTTGGTAGAGCATAACCTTGCCAAGGTTAGGGTCGCGAGTTCGAGTCTCGTTTCCCGCTCCAAATTAAAAAGCCGATTATATAATCGGCTTTTTTTATGCCTAAACCGCGTAAGTCCTAAAAGAGTAACAGCCATGTTATCTGCTAACGCTGCTCCGATTGGTGTATTTGATTCGGGTTATGGTGGCCTGACCATTCTTAAAGAATTATTGACGCATTTGCCGCAGTACGATTATGTCTATTTGGGCGATAATGCCCGTAATCCTTATGGCACACGTTCTTTTGAAACGGTTTATCAATTTACCTTAGAAGCAGTGCGCTATTTATTTAATCAAGGTTGCCCCTTGGTGATTTTGGCGTGTAATACTGCCTCGGCCAAAGCCTTGCGTACGATTCAACAACAAGATTTACCACTAATAGATAACACACGTCGGGTGTTGGGCGTGATTCGGCCGAGCGTTGAGCAAGTCGGATTGTTAACCAAAACAGGCCATGTTGGGGTATTAGGCACAACAGGGACAGTGAATTCGGATTCTTACCGTATCGAAATTCAAAAATTATTTCCAAGCGTCAGGGTGTTTCAGCAAGCTTGTCCAATGTGGGTGCCTTTGGTCGAAAATGGCGAATATCAAGCTGCAGGCGCAGATTATTTTATTGAACGGGATTTAGCTTTATTATTTAGGCAAAGTCCTCTTATTGACACCATTATTTTAGGTTGTACTCATTATCCTTTGCTAATAGCCAAAGTTAAACGCTACTTACCTGTACATGTTAAGTTGTTGTCTCAAGGCGAAATAGTTGCACAAAGTTTGACCGATTATTTGCAACGCCATGAAGATATGGCACAACGTTGCTCTCAATTTGGGCAGCGTCATTTTTTGACTACCGATGATGCACAAGTCTTTAATCAACACGCAACAGTGTTTTTGGGGAAGTCGATTAGCTCTCAAAAAGTGACGATTTTTTAATATAAGGTCAGGACTTACGCATTGTGCTGCAATTAGCGCGTTTTGTGAGCTAAAAATCGTTAAAAACGATTGCTTAGTGAGCAAATAAGCGATAACCGCGTAAGTCCTAAGGTGACGACTGTTGCCAAAAACTGTACAAGCTTGTCATCTAAAAGTCAGATACTCTAGTCAAATTCTATGCTTAGTGGTATTGTCCCAATCCACTGGCTAACGCTAAACTACCATAGCTTGGTTAAAAAACATTTTTTAATGGCAATGTGATATAAAAATAATCAAGCATTTATCAAGATTAGGACTTAGATATTTCGCTAAAGTTAGCGCGTTTTGTAACTTCCCTCAGTCGCCTTTATTATGAGGAGGCCAAAGTTAGGGGATAAATACACACAAATAAGCGATAATCACATAAGTCCTATAAAAGTATAAGTTCTTGTAATTTGTAAAATATTTATTAGGTATCTTGGATTAACAGTTAAAGTATCACGCATTGACTTGGTTTATCAGGCCAAAAGCAATAACAGATGATATTTTGGCGGCTAAGCTGAGTTTATTTAGGAAGGTTTATTGTGACCGATAAACGCTATCAAGTCTTTATTAGTGCGACTTATACGGACTTACGAGAAGAAAGAGGGATGCTGTTGCAAACATTGCCAACCCTCGGCTGTTTGCCAACGACTGTAGAGGCGCACACACAAAGTTTAAGCACGATGGTTAATATTCGTCGTCGTATTGATGATTGCGATTATTTTATCTTATTGCTTGGCAGCCGTTATGGTTCGTTAATGCCCTCGGGTGTGAGTTACACTCACATGGAGTATGTTTATGCAGCGACCAAACAAAAACCAATTTTAGTGTTGATGCACGAAGCACCAGAGACCCGTCCTGACGAATTACAAGAACATAAAGTGGAAGGCAAACTGAAGTTTGGAGATTTTCGCAAAGTCTTGCAACGTGAACGGGAACATATTGTGTATTGGCGAGATGCTAAAGATTTGGCGAGTGCCTTGCATAATGCCATTCCCGCCTTAATCAAGCGTCACCCGACTTTAGGTTGGACACGTTTAACTGGCAAAGAAGCCAATAGCCAAGTTATCACCAATCCTGAGCTCGAAAAAGAGTGTGAGCAACTCAAAAAGCGCATCAAAGAGTTAGAAGCAGAGCGTGAACGCTGGTTAAATAGTGCTGTCGGTAGTGTTGAAAACTTAGCTAAAGGTGATGATATATTAGAAGTGGTATATCGTTGTAAAGCCTATGCTGGCGGCAACTGTCAAGATGTCAATGGCAAAACCCGCATATCATGGAACGAGTTATTAGTGAGTTTTGGTAGCAATCTTTTGCAAGCGCAAACAGAAGAGTTTATGGCTGCCAAAATTAACGAACGTTTGCAAAAAAATGCCTTAGCTGAGATTCAACGAGAATATCCTAAAACACACGCGGTGGTTGATGTACAAATTTCGCCATCAAGTTTTAATGCCATTAAGATGCAGTTTAGAGTGCTAGGCTTTATTCAGCGTGTCACACGGGATAATGATCAAAAACAATGGTGGCAAATGACTGCTATTGGTGAGCGCAGCTTAGCAAGTTTGATGAGCGTTCGACGCGGTAGTAATCGACCCGTTTTTTAGTATATAAGCACCTCCATTAGCGCAAAAAAGTATGTCTTGTTGAAGGTGCTAATGGTTTAAGGTGAATTGATATGCGTCAGTGGAATAGTTGGGGCGATAGCCAAACCAGCATGGCAATCAAGCCCAAAGCGGCTCAATTTTTAACAGAGCTTTTGGGTAAAGCAAGCTCGCTACCTGATGCTACCCTAGCCGAGGTGATGGCAAAAGTGCCAGCCTCGCGTTTACCGCAACATCCTTTAATTATGTCTGATGCCGAAGTGCGTGTACGTCATGCGCGTGGTCAAAGTTTGCCAGATTGGTTAGCATGGCGTTCGGGCGATATAGATGTTTTTCCTGACGGGGTTGCCTTTCCTACCAATAGCCAACAAGTTGCCGAACTGCTGACATTGGCCAAAACGCATAATTGGGTAGTGATTGCCTATGGTGGCGGTACCTCAGTGGTTGGCCATATCAATCCGATTGCCGATGAGCGTCCTATTCTTACGCTGTCTTTGGCCAAACTTAATGGTTTGTTACACTTAGATGAGTCTTCGCAATTAGCAACCATTGGCGCGGGTGCAAATGGCCCACAAGTTGAAGCCTTGTTAAATCCTCATGGTTATACCTTAGGCCATTATCCTCAATCTTTTGAGTTATCAACTTTAGGCGGATGGATTGCTAGTCGCTCTAGTGGTCAGCAGTCCTTGCATTATGGCCGTATTGAACAGTTATTTGCAGGTGGCCGTATCGAAACACTGGCAGGTACACTGGATATTCCTACCATGCCTGCTTCTAGTGCAGGGCCTGATATTCGTGAAATAATCATGGGTTCAGAGGGGCGGTTTGGGGTCATTACCGAAGCCACGGTACGCGTGACACGTTTGCCGCAAAAAGAAATATTTTGCGTGTATTTTGTACCCGATTGGGCCAAAGCAAAACTCGCGGTGCGTGAGTTGGTGCAGCAAAAAATTCCGTTGTCTATGGTGCGCTTAAGTAATAGCGAAGAAACACGCACCCAGCTTATTTTAGCAGGTCATGCCTTGGCGATTGCAGGATTAGAAAAAGTATTAAATTGGCGTGGTGCTGGCGAAGGCAAATGTATGCTAACCATTGGTTTTACAGGTAGTCCACAGCGTATTAAATTTGCTCAGACTGAAGTAGCTCGTATTTTAAAAGAGTTTGATTGTGTGGCGACAGGTCAAGTATTGGGCAAACGATGGGCACAAAATCGTTTTAAAGCTCCTTATTTACGAGAAGCTTTATGGAAGTTGGGCTATGCCGTAGATACCCTCGAAACAGCAGTCGATTGGCACAAAGTCACGCCCTATATGTTGGATGTTGAACAGGCTTTGCGTAATGGATTAAATGAGCAACACGAGTCAGTATTGGCTTTTAGTCATTTGTCTCATGTTTATGGGCAGGGTTCGAGTATTTATACCACTTATGTCTTTAGGGTTGGCAGTCATTACGCCGATACCATGGCTCGTTGGCAAAAATTAAAAGCGGATGCCTCACAAGTCATTGTTAAGCATGGTGGTACGATTAGCCATCAACATGGCGTAGGCTATGACCATGCTCCTTATTTGCAAGCCGAAAAGGGTGTATTGGGTATGGCGGCTTTATATAGCTTGGCTGACCATTTTGACCATGATAAACGCTTAAATCCGCATAAACTGTTACAAGACTAAAATTTGTCAGCTATCAACAATTTTTTATTGTTGCAAAGCATTACTATAGGCTAAGTTTTTGTTTATTGTCGGGTATATGCATGTTAAGTCGTGACACCTTGTGGCAAGAATTGCCGCAAACAGAATGGGATATTGTGGTCGTTGGTGGCGGTATTACAGGGGCAGGCGTGGCGCGTGAGGCAGCCAAAACTGGCCTAAAAGTGTTATTGATTGACCAAAAAGACTATGCTTTTGGCACGTCCAGCCGTTCGTCCAAAATGGTTCATGGCGGCTTACGCTATATTGCAATGGGCGATATTAAGCTTACCAAGCATTCTTTGGTAGAGCGCGAATTATTGTTAAATGAAGCTCCCGGTTTAGTTGACCGAATGAGTTATTTTTTTGCGCATTACAAAGGCGCAGGTATTAAAAATAATCGTTGGGCATTTGCGATTTTGTTACTAGCCTATGACTTTTTGGCAGGCATTAAAGACCGTAGTTATTTTAGTGCCAAAAAGTTTTTGGCGCGTGTTCCTAATTATCGCAATGACAAACTCTTAGGCGCATCGCGTTATACTGATGCTGTCACTGATGATACTCGTTTGGTGATGCGTGTGTTGGATGAAGCCTGCAAAGATGGTGCGGTGACGGTTAATTATGTCAAGGCCGAAAAAACCTTAGTTCGTGATAATAAAGTGGTAGGTTTGGTAGTAAGTGATGAGTTGTCTGGCCAAGTTGTAGAGTTAAAAGCCAAAGTGCTTGTTAATGCAACGGGTGCGTGGGTTAATCGCTTGCGTCAAGAAGTGGCTGATGAAACGGTCAGTGTTAGGCCACAGCGCGGTAGCCATTTGGTGGTTTCTGCCGAGCGTTTACCGTTACATGATGCCTTAATTTTGTTTCATCCTGATGACCAACGTGCCATGTTTATTTATTCATGGGAAGGACGGACGGTCATTGGTACGACTGACCTAGACCATAAAGATAGTCTTGATGATGAAGCGGTTATTAGTGCCGATGAGGTGACTTATTTATTACGTGCCGCTAATCATGAGTTTCCAACGGCTAAGTTGACGACTAAAGATGTGATTGCTACATGGTCAGGGGTACGTCCGATTGTGAGTAGTGGCAAAGGTTTAGACCCCTCCAAAGAGCGTCGAGACCATGCAGTATGGGCAGATAAAGGTGTGATTAGTGTGTCTGGTGGCAAACTGACTACCTTTAGGCAAATTGCTCAAGATGTGTTAACCGCTGCCGAAACATGGTTGCCTGCACTCAAAGGTCGCAATCAAAAAACCACTATTTTTACTAATCCTGCCTCTGCTTTAGCGAGTCCGTTTAGTGGTGAGCAATATCGTCGTTTTGTAGGTAAGTATGGTTATTTAGCACAAAAGTTTTTGGCCGAAATGCCTGTTGACGAGTTAAAGATAATTCCCGAAACTCAAACGTTATGGGCAGAATTACGTTGGGCGTTGCGCTACGAGCAAGTCGTTCATTTAGATGATTTATTATTGCGTCGTACGCGTATTGGTTTGTTATTAAAAGAAGGTGGCGCAGCCCATTTTGATGCTATTAAGCAAATAGCCCTGAGTGAAGGCTGGACAGAAGAACAATGGAACGCTGAACAGGTGCGTTATAGTGCAATTTGGCAGCATTATTATAGTTTGCCTGCGGGTGTTAAATAATGTATGTTTTGGAGAAGAGTCTTTTATCTGATTGTTTTAACTGAAATAGCGATGAATAATTCCCCTCCATTGGAGGGGCAAGGGGTGGGTTAAAACTAGCAAAAAAGCACAGTTCTTAGCTTACACACCCCTAAATCCCCTCTCAAGAGGGGACTTCTCGTTGTGCGATGGATTGGATGACTCATCAACGCATTGGTGGAATAAACTATGAATAAAGCACGTTTTTTGAGTATAGATTGCGGTACACAAAGTCTGCGTGCTTTTATTTTTGATGCTCAAGGTGAATTGTTGGCGCGTAGTCAAATTCATTTTGAGCCGCCTTATCAGTCGCCCAAACAAGGCTATGCCGAGCAAGATGCCAACTATTATTGGCAGCAGTTAGTTGTAGCTTGCCAAAACTTGTGGCAACAGGGTATAGACCCTAACTGTGTTACTGCCGCCAGTGTCACCACACAACGTGGTACAACAGTGATTGTTGATGAGCAGGGTGAGCCTTTATATCCTGCTATATTGTGGTTGGATGAACGTCAGACCGAAAAATTACCCGCTTTGCCTGTGTACTGGCAAAAGTTGCATCAAGTCAGTGGTCATCAACAAACCATTTTAAAATTACGTAAACGTGCGCCTGCTAATTGGTTTATTAGCCATCGACCTGAACTATGGCAAAAGACCGCTAAGTTTTTATTATTATCGGGTTATCTAAACTTTAAATTAACAGGTGAATACAACGACGCGATTCCTTCACAAGTTGGTTATATTCCCTTCGATTACAAAAAGCATCAATGGCATAGTCGATGGGATTGGCGTTGGCAGGCTTTAGGGTTAACCGCCGAAAAACTCCCTAAATTAGTACCAGCAGGTAAACTAATTGGTCAATTAACCGTTGCAGCTGCACAAGCATTGGGCTTACCTGCTGGCTTAGCTATTGTTGCTGCTGGCGCAGATAAAGCCTGTGAAGTATTGGGGGCAGGTTGCGTAAATGCTAGCCAAGCCGCGCTTAGTTTTGGCACAACAGCCACTTATAATACCGTCACTTCACGCTATTTATCACTCAATCCTCCCATGCCGCCATATCCTGCGGTATTAGCCAAGCACTATTGTTTAGAAACCCAAATTCCTCAAGGTTTCGCCTTAGTTAAATATTTTAAAGAGCAAATTGCCGCTAATGAAATTGCCGAAGCAGAGCAAGGGCGTGATTGGTTGGCGGTGCTAGAAGATTGGTTAAACAACACGCCAGCAGGCGCAAATGGCTTAATGTGGCAACCAAGCTTAAGTGTACAAGCATCAGGCGAAAGTGTTTCTAAAGGTGCTTTACTAGGGTTGAGCACACAACATACCAAAGCAGACTGGTATCGTGCGTTGGTAGAAGGCTTATTATTTGCTTTAAAACAAGGCCAAGAGCACGTTGAGCAACATAGCAAGCAAAAAATTAGTCAGTTATTTGCCGCAGGTGGAGGCTCTCAGTCTCATGCCGTCATGCAAATAGCGGCTGATATTTTTAATATGCCAATTAACAAACCGCATACCAACGAAACATCGGGCTTAGGTGCAGCAATGTGTGCAGCGGTGGCAATGGGTGTGTATCCTGACTTAAAGAGTGCAGTGCGCGCCATGAGCCGTACCGACAAAATCTTCTATCCTAATAGTTTAAACGCGCGCTTTTATCAGCAGTGCTATCAACAAATATACAAGCCTTGGGTACATAGCCTCACACAGTTGTACGCTAATAACCCTTGAAAAACATAAAATTAGCCGCCATTATTTAAAAAAATCAATATAGGAAGCAGCACATGAAATTGCGTCAATGGGTAGTCGCATCTAGTTTGGCGATGTTAGTTGCTTGTACCAGTAGTACTCAAGAAGGCACGATAGGTATTCAACGTAAACAATTTTTGTTATTGCCCGCCTCTCAAGTCGATGCGATGGCTTTACAATCGTATCGTGGTGAGCTGTCCAACGCCAAACAAAAAGGCACGCTTAACACCGATAAAGCCAATTTAGAGCGTATTCGCAAAATTGCTGACCGCTTGATTCCTCAAGTAGCTGTGTTTAGACGTGATGCTCTTGCATGGTCGTGGGAAGTGAATCTTGAAAGCCGTAATGAACTCAATGCTTATTGTGCTTCGGGCGGCAAAATCATGTTTTTTACGGGCATTATCAATCAATTAAAACTCACTGATGATGAAATTGCCGCTATTATGGGACATGAAATGGCACATGCTTTGCGCGAACATGGACGAGAGCGCATTTCGCAAGCCTATGCCCAACAAGCAGGTATGAGTATTTTGGCGGCGGTGACTAATATGTCAGCCAAAGAAGCAGGTTTAGTGCAAATGGCTACCCAGTTAGCATTGACCTTGCCTCATAGTCGCGGCCAAGAATCCGAAGCCGACGTGATGGGCTTAGAGTTATTAGCACGTGCAGGATATAATCCTAATGCAGCCGTAACGTTGTGGCAAAAAATGGCCTCTGCTAATAAAGGCGGAACACCTGCATTTTTAAGCACTCACCCTTCAAGCACGCAACGTATTAGTGATTTGAATCAAAAAATCGCGGTTGTCATGCCCTTGTACGAGGCTGCCAAAAATAGCAAAAGTGCCGTCAAGCAGATTGTGCCAAGAACTTAACAATGAATTTACAGCCACTCTCTTTTTAAAGAGAGTGGGCTTGAAGTTAATGCATTGTTTTGTATGCTATAAAAATACCAATCAGCGCAACAACCCCCCAGCCAAGCCATTCGACAATACCTCGTACTTTTTGCTCCATCGCCTCACCCCCCCAAGCCATTAAGCCTGCGACTAAAAAGAAGCGTGCACCACGCCCCACACAAGACGCTAAGATAAAAGGAAGTAACGCCATGCCTGCTAAACCCGAGGCAATGGTAAAAATTTTGTAGGGAATAGGGGTGAAACCAGCCACAATCACGGCCATTACCCCCCATTTTGCAAACCATTGTTGAATAGTAGCAAAGTGTGACATCCAACCGAGTTGCTCGAAAAGAGGTAAAAGCTGTTGATAAAACATCGCACCAATAAAATAGCCAAATACACCGCCTAATACCGAAGCAAGCGTTGTAATGAGTGCTAAACGCCATGCCTGTTTGGGATTAGCCATGCTCATAGGGGCTAACATGACATCGGGTGGAATGGGAAAAAACGAGGATTCTGCAAAACTTAAAGTTGCCAAATAACGCTCAGCATGAGGGTGGCGCGACCATCGTAAAGCCATGTCGTACATTTTAGTAAATAAAGCCATGATCTACCTAATATCATTAAAATAACAAGGCGCAAGTTTATCTGAGCTAGGCTTTTAAATTCAGGTTTCTTTGATATTGTTTTGTATTGAGACATTTTTTGTTACATATTAAAAGGGGCAAGCAGTACTTGATTTATTGTTTGCAAAAGTCTCTTTATCAGAAAAAAGAAGCATTTTATCGCCAAGAAATGTTGACCAAAAACAGGGAGTTGTCATAAGTGTTGTGGCAGTTTTAATCAAATATATGGCACAAATAAACAATATAAAATACATTTGTACAAAAACCGTTCATCCGAAAAGCCGTTTATCTTGCAAAAAATACTTTTCATCGGAAACTTCATCGTCTATTATGTGTTCAGCCAAGCAAGTGATTGGTTGGCAAAAACAAAAATAAATCAAGAGATTACTTGGATAAAAGTAATCCAAAAAAAACAACACAAGGTACATTCCCATGAAAATGCACAAGCTTTTACTTGCTGGCCTCGTTGCTGCTGTTAGCTCTACAGTCACCGTTAATGCCAATGCCGCTTCTACTTATGCTCAAACTAAATATCCCATTGTTTTAGCTCATGGTATGTTTGGTTTTAAATCGTTATTGGGTGGTGCGATTGATTACTGGTATCAAATTCCTTCTGACTTACAAGCTAATGGCGCAAAAGTGTATGTGACACAAGTGGCTGCTTTAGAAAGCTCCGAAGTGCGTGGTGAGCAATTTTTAAAACAAGTAAAAGATGTTTTGGCGATTACAGGTGCTGCCAAAGTTAATTTAATGGGACATAGCCACGGTGGCCATTCGATTCGTTATGTGGCTGCCGCAATACCAAGCAAAGTGGCCTCAGTGACTGCTATTGGTAGCCCTGTTAAGGGGTCTCCTGTTGCTGATTTAGTGACTCAAACAGGTGCATTGAGTCCTGTGGCTTATGGTGCGCTAAACGCTTTGGCAGGTATTATTGAGTTGTTTAATGGCTCTGGTAGTTTTGACCAAAGTGCTAAAAACAGCATTGCTTCGTTATCGACTAAAGGTTCGGCAGCCTTTACTGCTAAGTTTCCTCAAGGTGTGCCAACAACGGCTTGTGGTCAAGGTGCAGCAACGGTAAATGGCGTTAAGTATTACTCATGGGGTGGTACAAGTCGTTTGACTAATGTGTTAGACCCAACGGATGCCTTAGTAGGTTTAACAGGCTTGTTTATTAGTGGTGCTAATGATGGTTTGGTAGGGCAGTGTAGCAGCCATTTAGGTGTGGTGTTGCGCGATAACTATTCGATGAATCATTTAGATGAAGTGAATTTAATGTTTGGTTTGCGCGATATTTTTTCAACCGACCCTAAGTCGGTGTATCGGGGTCATGCCAACCGTTTAAAACTTGCAGGTATGTAAAGTTTTAGATAACAAAAGGCAGCTTTTTAGCTGCCTTTGTTGTTTTGGTGGATTATTTATTCAACGCATCCATCACCTCATCGCTAAAATGCACATTAGAGTACACATTTTGCACATCGTCTGAGTCTTCGAGCATATCTATCATTTTTATGATTTTTTGCGCTTGCTCAATGTCGGTAATCTCAGCTTGGGTAGAAGGGTGCATGGTTACTTCGGCATGGTCAGCTTTTAAACCAGCCGATTCTAAAGCATCTTGAATATGACCAAAATTATGCGGTGTGGTAATAACCATTACTGTGCCATCGGCTTCGGTTATCACATCGTCAGCACCTGCCTCAAGCGCAATGTCCATGATTTTATCTTCGTCACCTTCAGCAAAGGTTAATTCACCACGTTTGGTGAATAAATAATCGACCGAGCCTGATGTTCCCAGATTGCCGCCACATTTGCTAAAGGCATGACGGACATCACTCACCGTACGTTTGATGTTGTCAGTCATGGTTTCGACTAATACCGCCACACCGCCAACGCCATAGCCTTCATAGGTAATTTCTTGGACTTTGTCGGCATCTCCACCACCCACACCACGTTGAATGGCACGGTTAATAACATCACGGGTCATATTGGCTGATAAGGCTTTAGACACAATGGCGCGTAAGCGGGGATTGTCTGCTTCTGAGCCTCCACCCATTTGGGCAGCAACGACAATTTCGCGTAAATATTTGGTAAAAACTTTGCCTTTGGAGGCATCTTGGCGAGCTTTACGATGTTTAATGTTCGCCCATTTAGAATGGCCAGCCATAAAAATGTCCTAGAAAAATAATGATATAGAATGATAATGAGGCGGATTATACAATATAAATTGAGCTTGTAAGAGTAAGGCGATACTGATTATACTTGTACTATATATTGTACAAAAGAGGTGCTTATGAATGTTATCTCATTTAGCCAAGCTCGTAATAGCTTAAAAGCGGTGTTAGATGGCGTAATTGATGATGCCGACTGCACTATTATTACCCGTCGTGATGCCGAAGATGCGGTTGTAATGTCTTTGCAACATTATAATAGCCTGATGGAAACGGTTCATTTATTACGTTCTCCAGCCAATGCAGCACATTTAGCAAAATCAATTAAGCAATATCAACAGGGGCAACTAGTTGAAAGAGAGTTAGTTGATGACTAGACAATTAGCATGGACAGAGGAGGCTTGGCAGGATTATGTGTATTGGCAAGGACAAGACAAAAAAACACTAAAGCGTATCAATGTATTGAATACAGACTGTAAACGCTCACCCTTTGAGGGGATAGGCAAACCAGAAGCCCTTAAAGAAAATTTATCGGGCTTTTGGTCAAGACGCATTGATGACACCCATCGTTTAGTTTATGCCGTTAATGACAGCCATTTAACAATCATTTCGTGCCGCTATCATTATCAACGATAAGCAAGAGTAGTAGTCAATTAGCCTGTATGCAGCATGGCGAAATACAGGATAAGATTAACAAAAACAATAAGTTATTTTGTTAAATCCCGTATTGCGTTGCACTTTAACGGGCTACTTGCTTTAGACCTCACCCTAGCCCTCTCCTACAAGGAGAGGGGACTTTATCGCTATATAAAAAGGTCTATTTACTCACCCACTTTTTCGCGTAACCGAATACCTAACTCGCGTAACTGCTTGCCTTCAACAGGCGCAGGGGCTTGCGTCATCAAACATTCGGCGGTTTTGGTTTTTGGAAAGGCAATCACATCACGAATAGACGTTGCGCCTGTCATTAACATCACCAAACGGTCTAAACCAAAGGCCAAACCGCCATGTGGTGGCGCACCAAATTTTAAGGCATCTAACAAAAAGCTAAACTTTTCTTGCGCTTCTTCTTCACCAATACCCAAGGCTTCAAACACGGCTTTTTGCATATCTGGATTGTAAATACGCAAAGAACCACCACCAATCTCCGTGCCGTTTAACACCATGTCGTAAGCAACAGAGGTAGCTTGAGCAGGGTTGTTTTTGAGGTCTTCAACGGTGCCGTGAGGCATGGTAAAGGGGTGGTGAACCGAAGTCCATTGGCCATTATCGGTTTCTTCAAACATCGGGAAGTCAACCACCCATAATGGTGCCCATTCGCAAGTCAACAAGTTTAAATCGTGACCGAGTTTAACACGCAAGGCACCCATCGCATCGTTGACCACTTTGGCTTTATCGGCACCAAAGAAAATCAAATCGCCATTTTGCGCGCCAGTACGGTCAATAATGGTTTGCAACATCTCATCAGAGATATTTTTGATAATGGGAGACTGTAAGCCAGACTCTTTATCCACGCCATTATTGATTTTGCTAATGTCGTTGACTTTGATATAAGCCAAGCCTTTTGCGCCATAAATGCCGACAAATTTGGTGTATTCGTCAATTTTACCACGTGAGATGTCGTTGCCATTAGGCACACGCAAGGCAACAACACGGCCTTTGGGGTCATTGGCAGGGCCTGCAAATACTTTAAATGCAGCATCTTTTAATACATCGGCTACGTCAATTAACTCTAAGGGAATACGCAAATCAGGTTTGTCAGACGCAAAACGACGCATCGCTTCGGCATAAGTCATGCGTGGAAACTTATCAAACTTCACATTTAATAAGTCATCAAATAACTCAACCGCCATGCCTTCGGCAATGTTCATAATGTCTTCGTCAGACATAAACGAGGTTTCGATGTCAATTTGGGTAAATTCGGGTTGACGGTCGGCGCGTAAGTCTTCATCACGAAAACATTTGGCAATTTGGTAATAACGGTCAAAGCCCGACACCATCAATAATTGTTTAAATAATTGTGGCGATTGTGGTAAGGCGAAGAAAGAGCCTTGTTGAGTGCGAGAAGGCACTAAATAGTCACGTGCACCTTCGGGGGTGGCACGGGTTAATACAGGCGTTTCTACGTCTAAAAAGCCATGACGGTCTAAATAAGTGCGAATTTTAGAAGTGACTTGCGAGCGAAAGCGCATACGTTGCAACATTTCGGGGCGACGCATATCTAAAAAACGGTACTTTAAGCGAATTTCTTCACCGACATTAACAAACTCGTCATTTAAGGGGAATGGCGGTGTTTCGGAGGTATTTAATACTTCAATTTCTTTGCCCAATACTTCAATCATACCGCTAGGCATATTGGGGTTTTCGGTACCTGCATAACGCTGACGCACGCGGCCTGTAATTTTTAATACATATTCGCTACGCGATTTGTCGGCCAAGGCAAAGGCTTCTGGGGTATCGGGGTCAACCACCACTTGCACCAAGCCATCACGGTCACGCATATCCAAAAATACCACGCCACCGTGGTCGCGGCGGCGGTGTACCCAACCGCATAGAGTTACGGTTTGGTCAATAAAAGATTCGTTTAAACTGCCACAATAATGCGTACGCATCATGATTATTTCACCTAAATTACTGTTGACGGGTGTTGATTTAGCTACTTTTTAAGCTTTTTAGACTGTTTAAACCCTCACTCTAGCTCTCTCCCTCGGGGGAGAGAGAACTCCCTCTCCTGTGGGAGAGGGTTGGGGTGAGGGCAAGCAAAAAACGTCAACAAGCCCTAGTGTTCTTAAAAATAAAGTCGACCATTATGCCCGATAATGGTCTATTTTTGAATGTTCATTTAAGCGATTCATGCTCAAAATTAGGAATCGCCAAGCCTGTCAGCTTCCAACCCAATAAACCTTGGCGGCTAAAAGTAAAGCTAAACGGTTTATCGGGTGCGCTGTGGTGTGCAACATCAACTACAAAATGGTCAAAGTCTTGGTAATACTTATGGGTAATTACCTCTTCTTCTGCCTTAGACGTATCGCTTTTGTTATTACTGTCTTGAGCAGATTGCAAGTCTTTGGGCATGTTGGCTTGCAGCATCAGGCTCAAGTTTTCGGGCGTAACCAATACATCAATTAAGGGATTAACAAACGCTGCCGCAAACATGGTAGCAAAAGCGTTCATGCCGCTATCGGTTTTGTTTTTGAGCAAACTTTGGCTAATGCTGCTATTTAACGAAGCTTTGAGGCTTTGTTTAACAGCACTGTAATCTATATAGCTATTGAGTTTTGTGCTGTCGTTGGCTTGTGCCGCTTGTTGCATTTGGTGGGCAGTGTAGTAGGGGGTGGCATAAAATCCCGCACTGGCTGCTATCAATGGCAGCCCTAATAACAATTTTTTCATTAGTTGATACGTCTTTTAAGGCCAGAAAGTTGAATAATACGAGTAGCAATTTCTTCGACCGACATTTCCGAGACATTGAGGTATTTAATATTTTCGCTACGATAAATACTTTCAATGGCACGTAACTCTTGTTGGCATTGTTGCGAGCTGGCATAACGGCTATTGGCCTTTCGTTCGTTACGAATCGCGGTTAAGCGTTCGGCATCAATCATTAAACCAAACAATTTGTTTTTGTGTTCTTTAAGCACTTTAGGCAGGGTTTCGCCATCTAAATCATCTTCGGTTAAGGGATAGTTGGCCGCACGAATGCCAAATTGCATCGCCAAATAAATACAGGTAGGGGTTTTTCCTGAGCGAGACACACCCACTAAAATAATATCTGCCGATTCATAATGACGAGTACGCGCACCGTCATCGTTATCTAGGGCAAAATGCACCGCATCAATACGGGTTTTGTAGGCCAGTGTGTCCACCGTATGTTTGCCGACTTTGTTGGCGGGTTGGACGCATAATTCTTCTTCTAATTTACCGACAAAGGTTTCAAACACATCAAACATACAACCATTGGCGTTAGCAATCACTTGGCGTACTTCTTTATTAACAATGGTGTCGATAATAATCGGTTTACAGCCGTCTTGGGCAGCAACTTCGTTAATTTTGCGAACTGCTTGATGGGCGCGGTCGGGCGTATCAATATATGGGAGAGTATATTCTTCAAAAGTAACGCTACCAAACTGAGCCAATAGGCTATGACCCAAGGTTTCGGCAGTGATTCCTGTGCCATCTGATATAAAAAATACGCTACGTTTCATGTTTTGTTATCCTTTATCGTTTGTACTAGGCGAAAGAAGTCTTTATATTATGGCCTATTGCCAATGGTGGCCAGTCTAAATCATGATAATTTAATGATTTTGCATAAGTAGCAGATTTAGTACGTTTTAACAGTATATTTAATGACTGCTCTTGCTGTAGGGTGAGTCTTTTCGTGTTAATGGTGACACAATTTTAACTGGTTTTTTTAGGACTTACGCGGTTATCGCTTATTTGTTCACATTTCAACTGTTTTTAACAGTTTTATGTTCACAAAACGCGCTAATTTCGGTGAAATGCGTAAGTCCAGTTTGTTATTTTTTAGTACCGTAGGGAGTGTAACCTTGGAAGCATTAGTATTGTGGTTTCAACAACTTGGTAAAAATGATGTTGAGATTGTGGGCGGCAAAAACGCCTCTTTAGGTGAAATGATTAGCAATTTGGCTAATGTCGGGGTGTCTGTACCCAATGGCTTTGCCACAACCGCACAAGCCTATCGTGATTTTTTAGAGCAAAGTGGTTTAAATAAGCGTATTAACGATGCGCTAGATGGTTTAAATGTTGACGATGTGTTGCAGTTAGCCGAAGTTGGTAAGCAAATTCGTGAATGGATTGTCGCTACGCCTTTGCAGCCAGCCTTAGAACAAGCAATCCGTGACAATTTTGCCAAAATTGCCGAGGCTAATCCTAATGTGGCAGTGGCGGTACGTTCCTCGGCCACTGCCGAAGACTTGCCCGATGCCTCGTTTGCAGGTCAACAAGAAACTTTTTTAAACATTCGTGGCATTGATAATGTATTGATTGCCGTTAAAGAAGTGTTTGCCTCGTTATTTAATGACCGTGCTATTGCCTATCGTGTTCATCAAGGTTACGACCACAAAGGCGTAGCTTTATCGGCAGGTATTCAGCGTATGGTGCGCTCCGAGACAGGTTCTTCGGGGGTGATGTTTACCTTAGATACCGAGTCAGGCTTTAGAGATGTGGTATTTATTACCAGTTCTTATGGTTTAGGCGAAATGGTAGTACAAGGTGCGGTCAATCCGGATGAGTTTTATTTGCACAAACCTACCTTAATAGCTAAACGTCCTTCGGTATTGCGCCGTAATTTGGGCAGCAAAACCCAAAAAATGATTTACGGTCAATCAGGTGCGGCTGGCAAATCAACAGTCGTGGTTGACGTGGACAAGGCCGACCGTCTCAAGTTTTCGATTAGTGATGACGAAGCGGCAGCTTTGGCGGCTCAGGCTCTTATTATCGAAAAACACTATGGCCAGCCAATGGATATTGAGTGGGCAAAAGATGGCGATGATGGCCAATTATACATTGTGCAAGCTCGTCCTGAGACCGTAAAAAGTCGTCAAAATGTCGGCACGATGGAACGCTATATGCTCAAGCAAAAAGGCACAGTGGTGTTGTGTGAGGGGCGTTCGATTGGGCAACGTATTGGTTCTGGGCGTGTACGTGTTGTCAACTCCATTAAAGAAATGGACAAAGTTCAAAATGGCGATGTGTTAGTGTCGGATATGACCGACCCCGATTGGGAACCCGTCATGAAACGTGCTTCCGCGATTGTCACTAATCGTGGTGGTCGTACTTGCCATGCCGCCATTATTGCCCGTGAATTAGGCGTGCCAGCCATTGTCGGTTGTGGTAATGCCACCGAATTATTACACGATGGCATGGAAGTGACGGTATCTTGTGCCGAAGGCGATACAGGCTTTATTTATGAAGGCATGTTAGATTTTGAAGTGCAAAAAAACTCTATCGAATCTATGCCCAAATTACCGTTCAAAATCATGATGAATGTCGGTAATCCTGACCGTGCCTTTGACTTTGCGCAAATTCCCAACCAAGGCATTGGCTTGGCACGTTTAGAGTTTATTATCAATCGCATGATTGGTGTTCACCCTAAAGCCTTATTAAATTACGATACCTTACCGCGTGATATTTACCATGCTGTGACGCAACGTGCCGCAGGCTATGCTTCTCCAGTCGATTTTTATGTCGAAAAACTGGTTGAAGGTATTTCGACTTTAGCGGCTGCTTTTGCACCACAAAAAGTGATTGTGCGGATGTCGGACTTTAAGTCTAACGAATACGCCAACTTAATTGGTGGCAAACTCTACGAACCCGAAGAAGAAAACCCAATGTTAGGTTTTCGCGGTGCGTCTCGTTATATTTCCGATAATTTCCGTGATTGTTTTGACCTTGAATGCCGTGCGCTCAAAAAAGTACGTGATGAAATGGGCTTAACCAATGTCGAGATTATGATTCCTTTTGTGCGTACCACAGGCGAAGCCAAGCGCGTCATCGAATTATTAGCTGAAAAAGGCTTAAAACGCGGAGAAAATGGTCTAAGAATCATTATGATGTGCGAATTGCCAACCAATGCTTTATTGGCCGAGCAATTTTTAGAGCATTTTGATGGCTTCTCGATTGGCTCTAACGATTTAACGCAATTAACGCTTGGTTTAGACCGTGATTCGGGTATTGTGTCTCACTTGTTTGATGAACGCGACCCAGCCGTTAAGTTCTTGTTATCGCGTGCTATTCAAGCCTGTAAAAAGGCAGGTAAATATGTGGGCATTTGTGGACAAGGCCCCAGCGACCATCCTGACCTTGCCAAGTGGTTAATGGACGAAGGCATTGATTCGGTGTCACTCAACCCCGACTCTGTGCTAGAAACATGGTTCTTTTTAGCTGAGAATCATGGTAAGTAAGCTTTAAAATTAGATTTTAAAGTTGATAACATAAGCCTCTTCGGGGGCTTATGTTTTTTGGAAATAATATATCAATACAAGGAATTTGATGTATGCAGGCGCATCAATATATACATACACTCTTGGATGCATTAGATAATAAAAAAAATCCAGAAACGGGTTTGTTGTATGCAGAACAGTTATTTACGCAAAATTGGAATTACTCATGGCAAAGCGTTAAACAAGTAGATGAGTTTTGTCATTTCATAAAAATGCAAAATATATCGCTTGAGAGCATACAAACTCAGACGGAAGGAAGAAATTTACTACTATTATTGGCAGCTTATATCGCGGAAGTGCTTAGTCGTCACATAGGTTTACCGCTTAGATGGACACAGGGTGATGAAAATAATGAGCAAATAGAAAGAGTAGTGTATCAAGGGAATTTTTCTCAGTCTGCAATAGCAATTATTCATGAAAAATCAATAAATCCCGTAGAAGTTATTATTAAAAGTTTGCAATCAAAAAATGCAGCTAATCATTGTTATCTTTATGTACAAATGATAGCCGAGTTACTAAAAGAAAGTCTTGATATTAATGATTGGAGTTATATTTGTGTAAATAAACTCACTCATCATGAGCCAGTCTTTGGTGGTAACTTTTATCATGAGTATTTAGCTAAAATTGAGTTGGATTACTCTTTGAGCAGTATCCAAAAAATAGATGTACTCTTCATGTTGATTGCTGCACATGAAGAATTAGACGAAGCAAAATTCCAAAAGCAGTTTTTGACTGTGCCAGAAAAGAAAAACTTTCTTATTTTAATGGCATTTTATTTAGTAATGGTTATTGCAAAGCGAGTTCATCCTGTTTTTAGATGGTGTGATTACCAAACACTGATTCAGGTAACCGATAATCCGCAATTACCACAAAATTTCGAAAATGAATTAAGCCTAAATATGAATGGCGCAATTATCGCCCCTTTAGCATTATTAAAATCTATTTTAATACAACAAGATAAAGGCTTAGTCTTAACGCAGTTTATTGATTATATAAAGCAAAAAAACTCTGAACCGTTTTTAGAGTGTTTTCCTTCGACCGTACAAAATCATCCCGATATTGTATTGCCAGAATTATGGAAGCATGCAGCGTCCTTAGCGGGCTATTTGGCAGGCGTGGGGAGTTTATATTTGCATGATGGCGGTCATTTACAAACTATATTATTGCCAGCATTCATTACAGATGAAGGAAAAGTAGAGCAATTAACTTTAAATAATTTGGCTTTTATCGACAACTCTGTGCAACATGGTTTGCAGATTTTAGAAAATAACCCCGAAAATCAACATATTCAACTATTGATGTACGATGTGTATCGTAATTTACCATCAAGACGAAGTGATGCAATTTGCATAGAAATATATGTTTATAGCGATGAACAACCCTTACGCTTAAAATTGATTATTCCATATTGCACAAAATCAGATGGTTCTCCCTTTAGGCTACAGTCGGCACTAATAGATAAACAAACTTTTGTCATGAAGCACAAACATGAGCAACTGGCAAAAGAGGAATTTTTAGCGCGATTTTATGAAGCCGCATTTGGTTTTGAAACCGAAATAACAGGTAAATTATGGGAGCACTGTTTTGAAGATTCGGTAGTAGAACCAATTGATGACAAGCTATTAGACACAGAAGCTTTAACACAATTTTCGCAGCAATTTAAAGATGAGTTTGTCGGTAAGGTAGTGGATAGTCGTTGTTTTTCGGATATTAAAATTGCAGATTGTATTCAACAATTACCCATTAAATACCGTCCTTATTTGCAAATTCATCCCGATTGGTTGACAGAAGAAGATGAGTTATATCGGCAAATAAAAGCAATGCCAAGTTTGTACAAAAAAGGCAAAGTAGTTTGGGGAGCATTGATTCAAGCCAATAAATTAATGTTTGATATCAATGAGCCTACAGCAAATTGCCCAGGTGAAGTGATATTCGACCCAACTGGTCAAACAGATGTAGATACTTTAAGGCAAATGGCTCATCAATTGTTTTTGCTAAAAAATAGTTCACCCACAGAGCCAGACCAACAAGCCTATGCACAACATCTACAAAATGAAAAAACACGTGTGTTTAATATGTTATTTCCTCAAAGTATCGCACCATTAAATCTGAGAGTGTCCTCAACGTGGTTTTGGCGTTTACATCTACCAAATGGTGCATTAAGTTTAGGTTACTTTCCTATTTTAGTGTGTGAGGAGGGGAATGGCGAAGTGATGGTTCTACCTTCGTATTTTTGGCCAATGTTATTTAAGCGTGATTGGTTTGATTCGGCTGGGGAGTCAAAAGGAGGTGTAGTAAATTTAGAGCAGATGGTTTTTGAAAAATTAGATACAGGCGCAATGTATGCCCCACAAGACTTATTACCACCTTTGTCAGAATTGTTTGAGAGTCCACATAAAAAGGCAGACACAGGTTTAAATAAAACAGAACAAAACCCAGCAGTGTTAACGGGTGTTGAAAAAAATATTGAGCAGAGCGTAGCACTTTTTGAACAAGGCTTAGATATCCTTAACAACAAAAATAATCTATCACAACAAGATATTTCTAAAGCATTGTCATTATTGCAGCAGTCATCACAGCGGGGTAATACTAAAGCCATGATGACCTTATTTAAGATGTATTATGATGGCTATGTTGTGCCACAGGATAGAGATAAGGCTTACAAATTAGCATTAAATGCTGCTCAGCGTGGTGATGCTGATGGCTGTTTTGCCGTATATGGTTTTTTATATCATCCTGAAAATAATGACAATAGAGAGGCCATAAAGTGGTTAAGAAAAGCATCTCAATTAGGATTAAAACCTGCTGATGAAATTTTAAAAGATGTATTGACACAGGAAGAACCAGAAGTGGCAAGTAAAGTTGCAAGTGATACTACAAGTAATACTGAGCTAAAGAGTTTTATTAAAGCTAATCTATTTGCTGCTGGAGTTGTGTTGATTATTTTATGGCTAATTTTAAAATAGCCAAATGAATGAGGCTTTTACGCTTAGAAATAGGTTGTTAAATAAAAATAGTGTTAACGCCTACATCTAAAAGTGCTTAGTGATGATGACCATTACAATATCTAAGAGATGAGCGCGCTGGATCATTATGGTTTGGAGCAAATAAAGAAATCATCACAAAGTCATAAAATGACAATCTTTATGGCGCGATAAGACCTAGATTTTCCTATAACATTGTACGATAGTACGATATCAAAAAGAATCTAGGGGGAATCTATGTTATTAAAACAATCCGCTATCTCATTAGCTGCGGATATTAAAGCCAAAAAAATCAGTTCTCGTGCCGTGGTTGAAGCACACATTGCCCAAGTGAAATGTGTTAATCCACGTCTTAATGCGATTATTTATGACCGTTTTGCCCAAGCATTACGCGAAGCAGACCAAGCGGATGCCGTTTTAGCACAAACTCAAGACACCTCAACATTACCCATATTATTTGGCGTGCCATGTACCATAAAAGACACCTTTGAATTTGAAGGTATGCCACAAGCCGTGGGCATGGTGTCGCGTAAAGATATTTTTGGTCAACAAGATGCCTATGCCGTTAAGGTATTACGTCAAGCAGGAGCAATTCCCTTAGGTGTTACTAACACGCCAGAATTAGCCATGTGGTACGAAACCTATAATCGTGTTTATGGTCGCAGTAAAAATGCCTATGATCGTGGTCGAATTACAGGGGGTTCATCAGGTGGCGAGGGCGCAATTGTTGGTTCAGGCGCAAGTCCATTTGGTTTGGGTTCAGATGTGGCAGGCTCAATTCGTATGCCCGCTTTTTTTAATGGCGTCTTTGGCCACAAAGGCTCACCTTTATTAATTGACAATGATGGTCACTTTCCCAGCGCACATGGCCAAACACTTAATTATTTATCGTCAGGGCCATTGTGTCGTAAAGCCGAAGATTTAGAACCTTTAGTGCGTTTATTAGCAGGTAAAAACAGTCATAAACTTAAATCGGTTAAAGACGTAAATATCAGCAAACTACGAGTAATTACCATTGCACCAGAACGTGGGCCTAAAGCCACTTTTGATATTTTAGATGCGCAACAACGTGCCGTAGAAGCTTTAGTGGCACAAGGCGCAAGCCATATTACCGTCGATTTGCCGCTCGTTGATGAAGCTTTTATGATTTGGTCGAGCTTGTTAGCAGATTCATCCACGCCCGAACATTCCTTTACGGCAATGTTGTTTGGCGAGTATCACGTTAAACATCCTGTAAAAGCCTTATTGAATATGGCAGTAAAAGGCAAAAAATCGCCCCATACCTTGCCTTTGTTAGTGTTAACTTTATTAGAACAGTTTCCAAATTTGGCAACAGGTTCACGCAAGCATTTTGTTGAAAAAGGTCATCAACTCAAAAAGCAACTAAATGATTTGTTGGCAGATGATGGCGTGTTGATTATGCCAGTTTTTCCCGAAGTTGCTCCTCGTCATGGTGCACCGATTTTTAAACCCTTTGATTTTGTTGATTGTGCGATTGTTAATGCGATGGAATTACCCGCAACCGCTGTACCAATGGGATTAAACGAAAAAGGCTTACCCACAGGTATCCAAGTGGTGGCTAATCAAGATAATGACCATCTATCTTTGGCGTGTGCCGTCGCTTTAGAGCAAGCAACAGGCGGATGGATTCCCCCGTGGCAATCGTGGTTGGCTGATTTGCCAAACAGTGTGTTAACTGTAGATAATGCCCAGTCTGTTAAAAATAGTGTAAAAAGCCGTAATCGTCAGTCAAAAAATTAGGACTTACGCATTTCGCTGAAGTTAGCGCGTTTTCTGAACATAAAGGCATTAAAAATGCCTAAAATGAGAACAAATAAGCGATAACTGCGTAAGTCCAAAAAGCTAGGAGTTGAATAATGCAGCCAATTCAAGGTGTCGCAAAAGTTGGTGATATAGAGTTATGTTATGAGCGTTGGGGCAATAGCCATGACCCAGCCGTGTTATTAATTATGGGCTTAGGTGCGCAAATGTTGATTTGGCCTGATAGCTTTTGCCAACATTTAGTCGATAAAGGTTATCAAGTTATTCGATTTGATAATCGTGATATTGGTCTTTCGAGCAAAGTCAAAAAGCGTAGCCAAAAACAGCCTTTTTTGTTGGCGATGGCACGTTTTCAATTGGGTTTAAGCAACCCAGCCCCTTATAATTTATACGATATGGCGGCCGATACTGTGGGCTTAATGTCAGTTTTAGGCATTGATAAAGCACATATCATTGGCGCATCAATGGGCGGCATGATTAGTCAAATTATTGCTGCAAAATATCCTAGTCGCGTTTTAAGTTTGGGAATTTTATTTTCAAGTAATAATCAGCCATTATTGCCACCTCCTGCACCTAAAGCACTGATGTCATTGATTAGTCGCCCGAATCCATCAGATAACTCTAAAGAAGCGTTGTTAAATCATAGTGTTAATTTATTTACCACTATTGGTAGCCCTTCATATCGAACTCATCCTGATGATTTAAGAGCCTTTGCAAGTAAGTTGATGGATAGAAGTTATCATCCTGCGGGCGTCAAGCGTCATTTTTTGGCAGTCATGGGAACAGGCAATCTTAAACATTTAGCACGACATATCCATGTGCCAACAGTCGTGGTGCATGGTAAAGAAGACAAACTGT
The DNA here is from genome assembly GCA_024234595.1 of Moraxellaceae bacterium. Taxonomy (GTDB): domain Bacteria; phylum Pseudomonadota; class Gammaproteobacteria; order Pseudomonadales; family Moraxellaceae; genus Agitococcus. The sequence continues at coordinate 60,999 of JACKNZ010000009.1, forward strand.
TACGTCCTGCTTGTGGCAAAGCCATCGCTAAAAGCATTAAAGGCGCGCATTTTGAGTTGATTCAAGGGATGGGGCATGATATTCCTGAGGCATTGGTCTCTCGTTTGGGGCATATCTTTAGTCAAAATATGCATAAAGCCTCTGTATAACTGATTGTATTGATTATAAATGTGTAAAAAATGCACTTTTTGTGCATTAAAAATACAATTAAGTGTTTTTTGAGTTTTTTTTGTGCAAACAAATCAAGATGCTCAAAAAAACTTTTGACATGGCCAGAAAACTCTCTATAATTCGCACCACACCGAGTGACATGAATCAAATATGGATGCTTAGCTCAGCTGGTAGAGCATCGCCCTTACAAGGCGAGGGTCGGGGGTTCGAACCCCTCAGCATCCACCATGTCATAAACACCGCGCAGCGGTAGTTCAGTCGGTTAGAATACCGGCCTGTCACGCCGGGGGTCGCGGGTTCGAGTCCCGTCCGCTGCGCCATATTTACTTCCTAGGTTGTCCGAAGAAGTCCAAAAAGCCTCAATTCTCAATGGATTGGGGCTTTTTTGTTGCCCGTACACATCCTATATCGTCTATCCCAATCCACGTGCAAATGGTAGTGAAACTGGTAGAAATACAGGTTCGAACTTTTTCTGATAAAACTTCTACCAGTTATGAAACTAACCTCTCGTCAAATAGAGCTTTCTAAGCCTAAAGATAAAACCTATACACTGAGTGATGGCAGTGGCCTTTCATTGCTTGTCTATACAAACGGCTCAAAGTCTTGGCTGTTTAGATATACACGTAATCGTTCGGGTGTAATGATCGAAAAATTCGACCAATTCTGATAAGTATTATATAAAATCATAGGGTTAGTTGTTTTTAGGATTGACTAATTAACTTATTTGATTGTTATTCATACTTTTTAACTTCGGCCTTTAACTGTTCAATTTCAGCCAATAAAGCAGAGGTATCTTCGCCAGCCTGTTGTGCGGCCAATAAGCGTTTTTCGGCTTTTTTTAAGTTGCTGCGGGCGGTTGCTGCGGCAATCATTAAAGCTTTGCTGTCTTTGGCGGGTGGTGCTGCACCTTGTTGGCTTGCTAAGGCTGCTTGTTGGGCTGCTTCTTCTCTGGCTTGAGCCGCTGCTTGTTCACGCGCTTGACGTCGGGCTTCTTTGTCGGCTTCTTCTTGGGCTAAACGGGATGTATGTGCTTCAAAGCGTAAACGTGCGCGTTCAGCTTTTTCAGCTTCTTGTTTTTGGGTGGCAATTTCACCTTTAGCATAACGGTAATATTGCACTAAGGGAATGCTACTCGGGCAAACATAAGCACACGCGCCGCATTCAATACAATCGTCTAAATGGTATTGTTCGGCTTTATCAAACTCAGCACTTTTGCTAAACCATAATAGTTGTTGTGGCAACAATTGCACAGGGCACACTTGCGCACAATCTCCACAACGAATACAGGCTTGCTCAGGCGGTGGCGGTGGAAAATCCTCTAATGTTGCAGCAATAATACAATTAGTAGTTTTAACCACAGGAATTTGTACTTGTGGCAAGGAGTAGCCCATCATCGGCCCACCAACAATTAAGCGCGAAATTTTTGACCATTGAGCCTGAGCTTGATTTAACAAGTGCTCAATAGGTGTGCCAAAGGGCACGTCATAATTGGCTGCTTGTTGTACGCCTAAACCTGTGACGGTAGTAATCCGCGATAAAGACGGTTCACCATGCACCACTGCGCGATAAATGGCAGCAGCAGTGCCAACATTTAAACAAAATACGCCAACATCGGTGGTTCGACCATTAGCAGGGGTTTCACGACCTGTTAAAATATACACGGTTTGTCGAGCTGCCCCCGAAGGGTATTTGCTCTGACAGCTCATGACTTGAATATGTGCTTGAGACTGGGACGCTTGTTGCATGGCATTGATGGCTTGCGGCTTATTGTCTTCAATACCAATAATAATTTTTTTCGCGCCTAAAATTTGCTTAACAATATTTGCGCCTTCAACAATCTCCGTCGCGCGTTCACGCATTAACAAATCATCAGCGGTAATATATGGCTCACACTCCATGGCATTAATCACCACAATATCAACAGGTGTCTGTTGTTTAACTTGTAGTTTTGAGCCTGTTGGAAAGCCAGCACCGCCCATACCTGCAATGCCAGCCTCACGAATAATCGCTAATAAGGTTTGGGCTTCGGCCAAATGATAATCTTTAATACCTGTATGAGCTGCCCATTCATCTTTGCCATCAGCCTCAATCACCACACACAACGCGTCTAATTGTGAAGGGTGGTCAACAGGATACAAGCCAATATCAACTACTGTGCCTGATGTGGTGGCATGAACAGGTGTGGCTACAAATGCGCGCACTTCACCAATTTTTTGACCTTTTAATACATGCTCACCAATTTTCACAATCGGTTTTGCTTCTTCACCAATGTGCTGCAACATGGGAATAATCAAACGTTTAGCTAAGGCTAAAGGCTTAATTGGGCTTTGGGTTGAGCTTTGTTTGTGTTCAGGCACATGAACACCACCAATCAACTTATAAGGTGCGCGTTGTACAGTCATAATTGTTTGAGTGGAATGAGTTTAATGGGATGTTCAACAGGACTATTACCTTCGCCTTTAGGTGCTTGCCAATGCCATGTTTGACGCGTCACTGCAATCGGAATCATATCAATACAATCAACAGGGCAAGGCTCTACACACAAATCACAGCCTGTACATTCGCTGCTAATCACCGTATGGGTGTGTTTTGCTGCACCAATAATCGCATCAACAGGGCAAGCTTGAATACATTTGGTGCAACCAATACATTCGGCTTCACGAATAAAAGCGACTTTTTTAACTTCAGATTCAATGCCATATTCACTATCTAAAGGAATGGCCTCAACATTTAACAAAGCCGCTAATTGATTAATAGTATCTTGACCACCAGGTACACAATGATTAATCGCCTCACCATTGGCTATTGCTTCGGCGTAAGGTCGACAACCAGGGTGACCACATTGGCCGCATTGGGTTTGAGGTAATAGGGCATCAATTTGGTCAACTAAGGGATTCGCTTCGACTTTAAATTTTTCTGACGCAAACCCTAATAACGCGCCTGCTAATAAACCAATAATTAGCAAAATAACAATAGCGATAATAATGGTGAATAACGCACTCATTTCACCAACCCTGCAAAACCCATAAAGGATAATGACATTAAACCTGCTGTAACTAAGGCAATGGCACTGCCACGAAAAGGCTTAGGCACATCTGCGACATTAATACGTTCGCGCATGGCAGCAAACAACACTAACACTAAGGCAAAGCCCAAACCTGCACCTAAACCTGTTAATAATGCTTTGATAAACGAAGGATTTGCTTGGCGAATATTTAATAAAGCAACACCTAACACAATACAGTTTGTGGTAATTAGTGGCAGATAAATGCCTAACACTCGATAGAGGGCAGGGCTAGTTTTGTGTAATACTAATTCGGTAAATTGTACGGTAACGGCAATGACTAAAATAAAGCTTAAAGTATGCAGATAGGCTAAATCAAAAGGCTGCAAAATTAAGGCATCAACCGCATAGGTAAAAATGGACGATAAGGTTAAAACAAAGGTGGTGGCGATGGCCAAACCTGCGGCGGTGCTGAGTTTTTTTGATGTTCCCATAAATGGGCATAAACCCAAAAATTGTACCAAGACAAAATTGTTGACCAAAATCGTGCCAATCAGTAGCAGCAAATAGTCATTCATGGGAATGTGAGCCTTTGAAATGAGTGGTGCGGTACTCCCTCGTTCTTTGGATGAGGGTATGGTTTATTGTAAATCTTTTTTGGCGTGATAGGCAAAAAATGACAATAGAGATGGTTTGATAAAATGTAGCAAGTGGTTGGGGTACGAAATCCACGTCATGATATATGGTATGAGGTGTAAGATGGCTTTTGTTCAAAAAGAGTATACTAAAGAAAGTGCTCCGTTATATAGAGGCTTGGTCGGTGATGGAGTCAAAAGTGGGATGTTGGGTAGTTGGTATGTTGACGAAAGTATCAATGCCCATTTATTTAATTATGGTGGACGAGGCGAAATGCCCGAAGAATTAGGTATGCCACCAAATACCAGTTTATTGGTGATAAATAAAACCATTTATCATATCGAATATAGAACAACCGATATTAAAGTTGATAATGGGTTTATACGTAAATTTTCTATATGTCGTTTTTCAATAGAAGGTGAAGAAGTTATTCCGCGTCCACAAGTTTATAAAATATTGGAGCAAGCTTTTTTTGATTATGTTCAAGTATTGAGAAAACGCTCTATTGCTTCTGGATATAAGTATGATGTTGTGCTTTCTTAACCCCAAAAATGGCAAATGAGCAAATAAAATGATGCCGATTTTAGAACAACTGCGTTAAAATTGTCGCTTATTTTTAGCGATAATCAATTTATGTCAAGCACAACCCCCGAGCAAATTACCCAATGGATTAACGACAGTGTTGGCACTGCCCAAGACAATGGCTTTAAAGTTGTTGCCTTGCGCCCTTTAGAAGCCGACTGTATTTTGCCCTATCAACAAAGCCAATTAAGAGCGGGTGGCACTCTATCAGGGCCAACCATGATGACCTTAGCCGATGCCGCCATGTATGCAGCCGTGTTGTCTCACTATGGCAAACAACTATTAGCCGTTACCCAAGACTTTAGTATTCATTTTTTAGCCAAGCCCAGCCAAAACAACTTGCAAGCCAACGCTAAAATTATTAAAGCAGGCAAACGTAGTGTAGTATTAACGGTACATATTTATAGTCAAGATAACTTAGTGGCGTTGGCAACAGGTACTTATGCCATGCCTACAAAATAATTGGTATTACCTTAAAATCCCCCCAGCCCCCTTTAAAAAAGGGGGAGTCCTCCTCTTTATAAAGAGGGGTTAGGGGAGATTTATTGTTTAATTTTAGGACACCCTATGACCATTATCCCTTTAGCGATAACTCAACTTTACAAGGCAACCGCTGCCGAATTACTGCCGACCAGTACCCGTCGTTTAAAGGCTTTTAATGACTTTTTAGGTCAGGAGCGTGCCAAAGAAGCAGTACATATGGCCTTAGCCATGCCGCACGATGGCTATAACATTTTTGCCATTGGTGAAAATGGTTTGGGCAAGCGCACCATGATAAAACGTCTATTAGCGGAGGTAGCAGCACAAGAACAAGCCCCCAGTGATTGGTGCTACGTTAATAACTTTGCCGACCCTCGCAAACCAATCGCTTTAGAGTTGCCCGCTGGAAAAGGGCTATTGGTACAAAAAAGCCTGAGTAAATTGTGGCGTAGCGTTAGCCGTATGGTACAAGCCAGCTTTCAGCACGAAACCTATATTGGCCGTATTGAAATGCTCAAAAATAGCCTTAATCAAGCGCAACAAACCGCCTTGCAAGAATTGGCGCAAGAAGGCGAAAAACGTCAGCTTAAATTAGTGTTACGTCCGCAGGGTGGGCATGGCTTTGTACCCACGGCCACCGATGGCGAAATAATGACTTCTGAAGCCTTTGATGCCTTGCCGACCAGCGAGCAACACACCCTCAAAAGTGCCATTCAGGAGATGGAAAAGCGTTTGCAACGCCTTGCTGAGCGTTTGGGCAGAATGGAGGAGCAAAGTCGTGACAAAATTCAAAAACTCAATGATGAAGTGAGTTTGGCGGCCGTTGAACCCCTGATAACCAAGCTCAAAGAACAATACCAAGACCTTAAACCCATAGTGGATTATTTATCGGCCTATCAACAAGATGTAATAGAAAATGTCGATATTATTGTCAATGCTCAAGAAAACGAGCCTGATGCCGTGGCCAGTGTCAGTAGCGATAATGCCATTCCTTCGCGCTATCAGTGTAATGTTATAGTCAGTCACAACCCCAAAAAAGGCGCGCCTGTCGTTTTTGAAGATTTACCCACTCACTACAACTTAATGGGACACGTAGAGCAAGTAACCTATATGGGAACGGTAGCCACCGACTTTACCTTAATTAGAGCAGGTGCTTTGCATCGTGCCAATGGTGGGTATTTGTTGTTAGAAGCCGAACAAGTATTAGAGCAACCTTATGCGTGGCAAGGGCTCAAACGCGCCTTACGTTCGCGTAATCTCAAACTATCCTCGTTAGAACAGATGCTGACGCTCACAGGCACTATTTCTTTAGAGCCTGATGCCATTCCCTTAGATGTCAAAATCGTGTTATTAGGTGATAGAGAAACTTTTCACTTATTGCAAGAATATGACCCCGAATTAGAGCAGTTATTTAAAATTAGGGCTGATTTTGCCAATACCATGCCTCGTAGCTCCGATAACGAGCAAAAATATGCCCATTTTTTGGCGGATTGTGTGGCCAAAGAAAAGCTCATGCCCTTTGACCGTAGTGCGTTAATGGCCTTAATCGAAGAAAGTGCGCGTAATGCCGAAGACCAACAAAAACTGTCCTTACATGCCGCGAGCGTCGGTAATTTATTGCGAGAGGCGCACTATTGGGCAGAAAATCAGCAAAAAAAACAAGCCAGTGTCGAGCATATACGTTTGGCTTTAGCAGGCCAAGAGCGTCGTCGTGGTCAACTGCGTGAATTGTACTTAGAAGATATTGCCCAAGGCACGCAACTGATACAGTGTCAGGGTGCGGTGGTTGGCCAAATTAACGGTTTAACCGTGGTGCATTATGCAGACAGTGAGTTTGGCTTGCCCTCACGCATTACCGCAACCGTGCATCAGGGCGGTGGCGATGTGTTAGATATTGAGCGCACGGTGGACTTGGGCGGCTCGTTACATGCCAAAGGCGTGTTGCTGTTATCCAGTTATTTAAAGTCTAAATTTGGTCGTGATAAGCCCTTGCATTTTTCGGCTAGTATCGCGATGGAACAAAACTATGGTGGCGTAGAAGGAGACAGTGCCACGATGGCCGAATTGGCGGCGTTAATTTCTGCCATTACTAATTTACCCATACGTCAAGATTTGGGTATTACAGGCTCGATGAATCAAATGGGTGAGATTCAACCGATTGGTGGTGTTAATGCCAAAATTGAAGGTTTTTTTGCCGCTTGCCAATTAAAAGGTATGACAGGCACACAAGGGGTGATTATTCCACAGCAAAATGTACGCCATTTAATGTTACGCCCCGAGGTGGTCGAAGCCGTCGCCAAAGGACAATTTGTGGTGTATGCCGTCAGTCATGCCTATCAAGCCCTAGAGTTATTGTTATCAACGCCAATGGGTGAGGCTAATCACAAAGGCAAATATCCCAAAGATAGCATCATGGGTTTGGTGTTAGCGCAGCTCAAACATTGGCATGATATTGAAGAAGGTGATAAACCTAAAAAGAAAAAGCCTAAAAAAAAGAAAAAAACCGCTACCTCTGAACATGAATGTACTGAGTGAGTCAAAAGGAATAAATGATGAATAATGAACTACAAGTTATCGACATAATGATTGGCGAAGGTAAAACCGTTGTTAAAGGCGCGCTCATTAAAACTAACTATATTGGTACTCTAGAAGATGGTACAAAATTTGACTCATCTTATGATCGAGGTCGAATATTTGAGTGCGTGATTGGTACAGGACGCGTGATTAAGGGCTGGGATATAGGCTTAATGGGCATGAAAGTCGGTGGCAAACGCAAGCTATATGTACCTGCACATTTGGCTTATGGCGAGCGTCAAATAGGAGCGCATATTAAATCAAACTCAAATTTAATCTTTGAGATAGAGTTGTTAGAAGTTTTAACCAGAGACGACTAATATAAGTCTTTTAATAGCTTGAGATTATTATTATGCCCCTGAGCGGTTACTATCATAATGAATTAGAGCGAGTTGACAAAGCATCACAACGTTTGCGCGAAGTGATGGATGGTTTAAGCTCGGCATTTTTTATTGGTGTCATGACCAATGAAGGGGTATTGACCTATGCCAACAAGACCGCATTAGACGCAATTGGTTTAGAGCGTAAAGAAGTATTGGGTAGGCCATTTGTCGAAACACCGTGGTGGGCGTATGCAGAGACCTATCGGCAACAATTACGCACTGCCATCGAATTAGCCGTTCAAGGTCAATCTTCACGTTTTGATGTGGTGTTTGAAAGTATTGATAACAAGTTATTGACCATTGATTTTTCTTTAAATCCTGTATTGGATGCTAAAGGAAAAGTCATGTATTTGGTGCCATCGGGTCACGATGTGACCAAGCGTCGTGCAGCGGAACGTGCCTTACAAATGTTGACCATGTGTCAGGATATTGTTTTAAAAGCCGAAGACGAGCTTAAGTTATTACAAGATGTTTGTCGGGTGATTGTTCATATGGGTGGTTATACCTTGGCGTGGATTGGTTATCCGCAACAAGATGTTGCCAAAAGCATTAAATCTATGGCGCAAGCGAGTATTAACAACCAAATAACATCGCCATTTAGCTTGTCTTGGAGCCAAAATGACCCTAAAGGACAGGGTGCGAGTGCTCAAGCTATTCGCTCAGCAAGCACGGTTATTTGTGAAGATATTCAGCAGCAGCAACAACAATCTGTTGCAACAGTTCGTCACTTAGCTCAGCAACAAGGATTGAGGGGGGGAATTGCGTTGCCATTAGTTAAGCAACAACAGGTGTTTGGTGTCTTAACAGTTGCCTCTAAAGAGGTATTTAAAGCGAGTGATGCCGAAGTCGATTTATTGCAACAACTTGCTGATAATTTGGCTTATGGTGTGTTGAGTCTGCGTGCACGGCAACAAAATCAACGCGTATTGGCAGCAATTTATCATATTAGCGATGTGATTGCGCTCAGTACAGGTCATGAGTATTTGCAAAAATTAGTGTTAACTATGACGGCAACATTGGGCGCACATGTGGGCATTATTACCCAACGTGTACGTGATTATGAGCCTATGACTCATACCGTCGTTGCTGTGCTCGATGGCAAAGTGATAGATAATTTTGATTTGCCAATGAGTGGTACACCCTGTGAGCATTTAGGAGCAACAGTGCCAGAGTGGTTGGTTAGTTCTGATGCAATTAAGCAATATCCGCGTGCTGAAGGTTTGGCTAAATTTGGTGCAGAATCCTATATTGGCCGATTGATACAAGGCTCAGAGGGGCAGGCAATGGGACAAATTTTTGTCTTGTTTCGTGAACCATTGTGGGAAGCTGAGTTTGCCTCGGCAATTTTAAAAGTGTTTACCGCACGAGTAGCCGCTGAGTTAGAAAGACAGTCACACAAATAACGATAAAACTGTTAGACCATGTTGAGTTAAATAGCAAAAAAAAGTCTATAAAATTATCGCTTTTGGATTGAGTATTACACTATGCGTCATAATGGTTACAAGGTAGTTAGTTTGCTGGTTTGTTGTTGGTTATTGATAGCTTGTGGTGGTGGCGGGGGAGAAACAACGCCTAACAATAATGTCTTAAATCAGTCGTTAACCACTAAAGAATGTCCTTTGGGCGAAATCAACACTAACGGAGTCTGTCGTTCTGCCGCCAATGTTTGTACTGCCGATGCCGAAAAAGTATGGGTGCGTGGTTTTTTAGATGATGCCTATTTGTGGTATGCACAAATCAAAGAAGTTGATAGCAAAAAATACAGCACGCCTAAAAACTATTTTGATGCTTTACTGGTCAAAGAAAAAGATAGATTTAGCTATGCCATATCCAAAGAAGAAGCAGATAGTTTTTTTGAATCAGGTTTGCAGCTTAGTTTTGGTGTGTTTTGGGCTTATGATGAAAATAATTTTTTGCGAGTGCGTTTTGTTGAGCCAAACTCAGCGGCAGCTCAAGCAGGATTAGCGCGTGGCGATTATGTGCTTAGTATCAATAATCAGTCGGTGGACACCTTAAGCGATGCACAAATATCGGAGCTTTTGACTGCCAAAGTCAGTAGTCAAATGACGCTACAATTATTAGATGCAAGTACGACGCAAAACAAACAAATTACCTTGACTGCTCAAAATCTAGTAACCTCAGCCGTACCGTATTACACTGTGTTAGTTAACTCACAAAACAGTCAAGATAAAGTTGGTTATTTGCTCTTTAATGAACATATTGCTACCGCAACGGCTGATTTGCTTGAGGCAGTAGATTATTTTAAAGCACAAAATATTACTGATTTAGTATTAGATGTACGCTTTAATAGTGGTGGTTATGCTTACATTGCGAATGAATTAGCCGCTATGATTGGTGGACAAAAAACCGCAGGCAAGTTATTTGGTCGTTATATTTTTAATCAAAAATACGGTATTGATGATGAGTATTTTGCTCAACAATCCTATCCATCGGGACGTTTTTTGCCTTACTTAAATTTATCACGTTTATTTGTGTTAACCTCCAAGCAAACGTGTTCTGCCAGTGAAGGCATTATCAATAGCTTATCGCCTTTTATGCGGGTGATTAGAATTGGTGAGGAAACTTGTGGTAAGCCTTATGGCATGGAGCGTGAGTATAATTGTGATAGTGCGTATTTTGCTATTACCTACAAAACCCAAAATGCAATTAGTCAAAGTATTCCCGAAACAGGCTATACCCCAACTTGTCTTGCTTATGAGAGCTTAGATGCGCCATTGGGTAGTCCGCAAGAAGGCTTATTAGCGAATGCTTTGTATTATCGTGATACAGGGTACTGTTTTGTAAATAGTAGCGTGCAAAGTAGTAAAATGTTGAATAAGGCGTACATTAGGCCGTTAGCAAAGCCACAATGGCAAAATAACATGATTTTGCGAGATGATAAATGATTAAACAATGTCTAGTGATAATTGCTGCAGCTGCGGTGGGAGCATGTAGTAGTGTTGTTAGTGACGTGGTGCAGACTAAGGCTATGCCTGCGGTGTTGGCAACCAATAATACTCAAATTTGTTATCAGCAACTTACCCAACAGTTAACACTGGCCATTGATTATCCTGTTCATATTTCTCCAACGGTATTTGCCACCACATCCACTATTTTTTTAGAGCCTGTTGCCTTGCGTCACCCTAATGGGGTACGCAAGGATGGGATGTTATTAGACAAACCAACACAATTTTCTTTAACCGTTAATCAACAACAGTGTGTGCTTAGTCAGGTAGGCAAAGAGTGGAATCGTGTGTTAACACAGTGTTTGTGTCAGGAGCTAAATTAGGTAGATTGTTCGTCAGCTTTTTTAGCCTCTTTAAGTGCTTGGCTTAGTTGAAACACTGCCAAGGCATACATAATGCTACGGTTATAAGTGGTAATAACATAAAAATTATTAAATCCTAGCCAATATTCAGTGCCATTATCGCCTTCTAAACTAAAAGCTGAGGCAGGGGTTGAGTCAGCTAACGCAGTTGCAAGTTGTAGCCCCTGACTTTTAAGTGTTCCTAGCGTGCTATTAGTTGTTAAATCACGACTTAATATCTCGGTATTTACTGTGTCACTGACATTGGCTTGTAGAGCAATCACAGGGGCATCTTGCCAGCCATTTTCTTTAAAATAATTGCCAATCGAACCAATGGCATCAATTGGATTATTGATTAAATCAGCTTTATTATCGCCATCAAAGTCAATCCCCAGTTTACGCCAGCTTGAGGGCATAAATTGACCATAGCCCATTGCACCTGCATAAGAGCCGCGTACTTGCAAAGGGTCTAAGCCTTGCTCTTTGCTCAACATTAAAAAGTTTTTGAGCTCTTGGGTAAAATATTCACTGCGTCGAGGAAAATCAAAAGCCAGTGTTGTTAGTGAGTCTATGACTTTAAGACGGCCTTTGTTGGCTCCATAGCGTGTTTCTACCCCCAAAATAGCCACAATAATTTCTTGTGGCACACCAAATTGCTGTTCAGCAACTTCGAGGGCTTCGTGATATTTTTGCCAAAATGCCACGCCATTATTGATATTGCGTGGGGTTAAAAAACGTGCGCGATAATCTTTCCAAAGCGCAACTTTTTCGGCAGGGCGTGTCATTAAATCTAAAGTGACTTGTTGGCGTTCCACTTCAAAAAAAATATCATTGAGTTGTTCTTTATTATATAAACCTTGGGTTGATAGCTCAGCAATCACTGATTCTAAGGCAGGATAATTATCAAAATCGCCACTACGGGCACTGTTGGATAATAGAACAGCAGAACTTACAACAGACAATACTATGGCTTTAATCATTTAACTAATCCAATAATTTTTTATGTGTATGAATAGACATTAACATTCCAAAGCCCGTTAACAAGGTCAGCATGGCTGTCCCACCATAACTCACAAAGGGCAGAGGCACACCTACAACAGGCAATATACCACTCACCATCCCAGCATTAACAAACACATAAACAAAAAACGACAAGCTAATCGCACCAGCTAGTAATCTGCTATAGCTATCAGTTGCGGTAGTGGCAATGTATAAACAGCGTGCTAGGATAAGGCTGTATAATAAAATCAAGCCAATAATACCCAACAAACCAAATTCCTCGGCATAAGTCGCAATAATAAAATCGGTATGGCCTTCGGGCAAAAATTCTAAATGGGCTTGTGTGCCTTGTAACCAACCTTTGCCCATCATGCCGCCTGAGCCAATCGCAGTTTTGGATTGAATAATGTTCCAGCCTGTACCTAATGGGTCAGCTTCGGGATTGAGTAGGGTTAAAATACGTTGTTGCTGATAATCATGCAAAAAATGCCATGCAAATGGCGCAATAATGCTCACTGCCACGCCCGAAAAAATTAAAAACCACCACGGCAAACCTGACAAAAAAAGACCAAAAAAACCACTAGAGACCACCAATAATGACGTGCCTAAATCGGGTTGACGTGCAATCAAGGCACTTGGAATAGCAATAATCAGTAAGGCAATGATAATGTGTTTTAATTTAGGGGGAAGAACCGTATGTGCCAAAAACCAAGCCATCATCATTGGCATAGCCAGTTTCATAAATTCTGACGGTTGAAAGCGAGTCACATGGGGAATAGTCAACCATCGTCTTGCCCCCATTGCCACTGTGCCAAATAAGGCAACCATCACTAACAGCAGCACAATGCTAACATATAACCAAGGTGAGACAGCTTGATAAATACGGGGTGGTATTTGAGCAACCACAAACATCACTAGCAATCCAAGCATAAAACTCATGGCTTGTTTGATGACTAAATTGAGGTTGCCGCCCGAAGCACTATACAGTTGTATTAAACCAATACTCACAATTAGGGCTAACATAGCAAATAAGGGCAAATCTATGTGCCAGCGTAACCACCATGAAGGATATTTTTTGGAGGAGTTAGCATGAGGATTACGTCTAAAAAATTGGTAATATTGGCGACTACTCATGGTCAGTCTCCAAGGTTAAAGGCGATGGATTAGAAATAGCGTGGGGAGTTGCGGTAGTTGTAGCATTAATATTTCGATTCATTTGATGAACCACATAGTCAAAGACAGCCTTAGCAATTGGCCCTGCGGCACTATTGCCATGTTTGCCATTTTCGACCAACACTGCAACTGCTACTTGGGGATTGTCGGCAGGTGCAAAGCCCATAAACCACGCGTGATCCCAATGGCGTTCGTCTAACTCTTTTTCGTTGTAACGCTGGCCTTGTTTGATACCTTTGACTTGAGCTGTTCCTGTTTTTCCTGCCATTTCATAACCTACTAAATCACGGCGTAAATTACCTGCCGTGCCCCGACCATGTACCACATCACGCATCGCTTTGTGCATTAAATCCCAATCTTGGGGTGAGCCTGCAAATTTAACATAGCCGTCACTGTGATTATTAACTTGATAGTCTTGTATGCCTGTCGTGCTTTTAAGTAAGTGCGGGGTAATGTGTTGGCCTTTATTGGCTATAATCGCGGTGGCCATCGCTAATTGTAAAGGGGTTGAGGTAAAATAGCCTTGACCAATGCCAACAGAAATCATTTCACCTGTGTACCACGGCGCATTTAAAGCTTTACGTTTCCATGCCGTTGAAGGGAGCGTGCCACTTTTTTCACCTGATAAATCTATACCTGTGACCGCACCAAAACCAAACTGTGCCATCCAATCATGAAATTTATCTACTCCCATTTTATATGCCATGGTATAAAAATAGGTGTCACACGAAATTTCGATAGCACGATGCAAATCAACAATGCCATGTCCGGTTTTTTTCCAATCTCTAAACAAATGATTATCACCAGGAATGCTAAAAGCACCGCGGTCACGGATTTTAAACTCCCAATCAGTTAAGCCATAATGCAATGCACCCATGCCAGCAAAAGGTTTTATAGTTGAACCAGGTGGATAAATACCTTGAGACGCGCGATTATAAAGTGGGGTATCAGGATGATTACGCCAAAACTGATATAAGCTATTTGGAACACCAGAAACAAAAGGATTAGGATCAAAACTTGGGGTGCTGACAAAAGCCAACACTCCTCCTGTTGTTGGATCAATCGCTACCACAGCACCGCGCCTACCAGCAAGCTGTTCGCTAATCATTTTTTGTAGGCCATAATCAAGATGCAATACCAAATCATTGCCGCGAACTGGCTCAGTACGTTCTAATAGGCGTAATATTTCACCGTGAGCATTGGCTTCTACCTGCTGATAACCTGCTTTGCCTTGTAATAAGTTTTCGTAATATTTTTCTATGCCTGTTTTGCCAATCAAGTCTGTGCCTGCATATCGCTCGGCATCGAGTTTGGCTGCTTCCTTTTCGGAAATGCGACCGACATAACCTAAAGCGTGGGCAAACAAATCACCATAGGGATAATATCGTGCCAGTTTAACCTCAATACTTACCCCTTTTAGCAAATAACTTACTTCCGAAAAGCGCGCAATATCGGCCTCACTTAAATTAAGCTTAAGCGTAATAGGTTCAAAGCGATGTGACTGAATAATACGGCGGCGAATCTTGCTAATAGCGTCTTGATCAAGCTCAAAAATAGGGGTGACTTGTTTAAGCGTTGTTTCTATATCAGGTGTTTCTTGACGGTTAATAATGGCGGTAAAAATGGGGCGATTGTCAGCAAGCAAAATGCCATTTCTATCATAAATATAACCACGGGGTGGGGTAATAGCTTGTAATTTAATACGATTACTTTGAGAGAGGGTGGTATAGGTTTGGTATTCAAAAATTTGTAGATAGCCGTAGCGAAAAATGAGCGTACTAAAACATAAAAAAATAACAAAAGCACAAAAAAACACCCTGTGCTTAAAAATTTTTGCTTCTTGAGCATTGTTTTTAAGCGGATCAGGGTGAGTAGGGCTTGGTCTGGGCTGCATAAAATCAGCGTGGCGCACCTTGTTGGTAGTCAATTTCTACACGGCGATTTTCTGCCCAAGCACTTTCGTTAGACGCAGAGTTAAGGGGCTTTTCTTTGCCAAAGCTAACAGTGTCCAATTGACTGCTTTTGACACCATTGCTCACAAAAAAGGCTTGTACGGCATTAGCACGACGCTCACCTAAAGCCATGTTATATTCACGAGTACCACGCTCATCGGCATGACCTGCGAGTAACACTTTGGCGTTAGTATTCATTTTAAGATATTGCGCATGGGCTTGTAAGGTACGAATGTCATTGCTAGACAATTCGGCACTATCATATTCAAAATGAACTAAACGAGTTGCTAATAATTGCGCTGCCTCTTGTTTCATACGCTCTTGTGCCAGACGAGCTTCTTCTTCTAAGCGTTGTTGCTCAGCAAGCTGTGCGGCTTTTAAGCGTTGTTGCTCAGCAAGCTGTGCGGCTTTTAAGCGTTCTTGCTCACTCAAGGCATTGGTGTCAACAGAAGAATTAGCATCTTGTACGCCTTGGCCTTGCGGATTAGTTTGGTTAGCCATGTCGTCAGTTTTTTTTCCTTTAAGGGTAGAACAACCACCCATTGCTAGTGCCAAGCTAACAAATACGGCTAGGGTAACTTTTTTATGTTGCATTTATGTCTCTCCAAATGTGAAATGGAATCTCTAGTTGCATTAAGGCGACCATGCAGGCTCACGGACTTGGCCTTCTGAGGCAGGTAATTGTAACTTAAATCGTCCATCTAAAGACATAATACCCAATACACCTTTTTCGCCTTGTTTGGTCGCATAAACAATCATTTGACCATTGGGCGCAAAACTGGGTGCTTCATCAAGTGGAGTGTCGGTGAGTCGGGTCACGCCGCCTGTTTGCAAGTCTTGCAGGGCAATTTGATAGTTTTGACCACTACGACGATGTACCATCGCGAGGTATTTACCATCGGGACTAATTGCACCTCTCCCATTGAATGTTCCTTCAAAAGTTAGGCGTTTGACTTCTTGAGTATTGATATCTAAACGATAAATTTGCGGATTGCCGCCTCTATCTGAGGTAAAGATTAACCCACGACCGTCAGGAAACCAACGCGCTTCGGTGTCAATTGCGTAATGATTTGTAAGTCGTGTCAGTTTTTTGTTGGCTAATTCGAACAAATAGATTTCGGGGTTACCATCTTGCGACAAAGTGAGAGCAAGTTTAGAGCCATCAGGCGACCATGCAGGCGCACCATTAAGGCCTTTAAAGCGGGTAATCACTTGACGTTGTTGGCTGGCAAGATGCTGAGTATAAATGGCAGGTTTGCCCCCTTCAAAGGACACATAGGCAATATATTGGCCATCAGGTGACCAATTGGGTGATAAAATAGGTTCGTCACTGTCTAAAATACTATGTGGTTGGCGACCATCGGCATCGGCAATATCTAAACGATAGCGATTTTTGCCGTTGGCTTGGTATTGCAATACATAAGCAATACGGGTGCTAAACGCACCATCAATACCCGTAATGTATTTAAAAACTCTGTCACTGATGTAGTGAGCTGCTTCGCGCCAACGAGTCGGCGGAATGGTCATGCTTTCGCCTAATAAGCGTTTTTCTTGGTTGCTGCTGACTAATTCATATTGAATGGTGGATTGACTATTGTCTGCAGGACTGACTTTGCCTACCACGACATAATCTAAACCTAAAACTTGCCAGACTGGAAATACAAACTCACTGCTTGTGCTTGGACGTTCTGGAAATTGTGAAGCAGGCCGAAATAGACCACTACGCGCCAAATCGGCACTGATAATATTATTGAGGCTATCGGTGGCAAGATCATTGGCAAAAGGCACCACCGCAATGGGGGTACTATTTGAGCTGGATTTAACAATATCAATGCTCAGCTCGGCATGGCTGTTTATCGCAACTAAGGATAGCACCATGAGATTGGCAACAAAAGTACGAAACGCAAGCATGTTAGTCCTTACTACTAAAGGTTAAATTGACACTGCGAAATTGACGAAAAAGCTCGGCATCTGTGGGAACAGGTAAAGGGCTGGCCTTTTCGATAGCGGCCTCAATACTAGCATCAAAGGCACTGTTACCACTACGTTTTAAAAATAAAATACTACGCACTTCACCATCAGGTAACAAAACAATACGCACTTGTGCCGTTAATTCTGCACTTTGAGGAGGAATAGACCATTCACGTTTAATGGCTTCGTACATACGTTTGGTGTATTTTTTAATTAAATCGTCTTGAGCTTTGGCCTCTTTTTCGGCAGCCGCTTGTTGTTCTGCTTGTGCTTTGGCTTGAGCCAAACGGTCGGCTTCTTTTTGGGCAGCAAGAGCCGCTTCTTGGCGCAGTTTGGCTTCTTTTTCGGCTTTGATTTTGCTTTCTAAAGCGGCCATTTCTTTGTCGATGTTATTTTTGTTGAGGGCTTCGAGGAGCTTTTTGCGTGCGGCTTCCTCTTTGGCCTTTTGTTCTTTTTCGGCTTTTTCTTTAGCGAGTTTATCAGCTTTGGCTTGGGCTTCTTTTTCGGCTTTTTCTTTAGCGAGTTTATTAGCTTTGGCTTGGGCTTCTTTTTCGGCTTTATCTTTAGCGAGTTTATTAGCTTTGGCTTGGGCTTCTTTTTCTGCTTTTTCTTTAGCGAGTTTATCTGCTTTGGCTTGGGCTTCTTTTTCTGCTTTTTCTTTAGCGAGTTTATCTGCTTTGGCTTGAGCTTCTTTTTCTGCTTTTTGTTTAGCGAGTTTATCAGCTTTAGCTTGGGCTTCTTTTTCGGCTTTTTCTTTAGCGAGTTTATCAGCTTTAGCTTGGGCTTCTTTTTCGGCTTTTTGTTTAGCGAGTTTATCTGCTTTGGCTTGGGCTTCTTTTTCGGCTTTATCTTTAATAGCAACGACATCTTGAGTGGGTGTTACAACAGGCTCAATCGCAGCAACTTCTTCGCTAACCGTTGGCGGTGGTGTCTCAATCGCCTCACTGGCCTTTGTTGGTTGAGGTATAGAGGAAACTAAAGTGGCCTGTAGTGGGGTAGAACTTGCGGGCAAGTCAGGCACTAAATGTGCCGAAAATAGCCATAATGCCGCAAGCAATGCGCTATGCAGCAAGAAAGACTGAACCAAAGGGGAGTGCAAATAACGGCTCATCATAATGATTCAATCATAGATTTTCGGAGGGTTCGGTTAATAAACCGACGCGCAAAATTTGTGCTTTTTGCAGAGCGGCCATCAGTTTAACAACTTCGCCATAAGGAACTTGAGTGTCACCGTTAATCAATACTTGCACATTAGGGTGTTGTTGCTGATTACTTAACAAGGCTTGTGTCAATAGTTCAAGCGAAAGTGAGACATTGTCTTCTTTGCCGTGTTTGAGCCAATAACTGCCATCGGCTTTGATGCTGACAATAACGGGTTCTTCACTATCAACTTGCATGGTTTCGCTATCGACTTTGGGTAAGTCAACCTTGACACCTTGAGTGAGCATGGGGGCGGTAATCATAAAAATGACTAATAATACCAACATGACATCAATATAAGGTACAACATTCATTTCGGCCAATAACTGCCGTTTGGGGCGTTGAAAAGGGCTTTGTTCCATTTTAGCTTAACTCTCGCGGTGCAAAATGCCCATAAACTCATCGGCAAACATGGTGTAACGATTATTTAAAATATCGCTATTGGCCATAAAATGGTTATACGCAAGTACCGCAGGAATGGCGGCAAATAAACCAATAGCAGTAGCAATCAGAGCTTCGGCAATACCTGGTGCAACGGTGGCTAGAGTGGCTTGTTGTACTTGGGCAAGGCCAATAAAAGAGGTCATAATGCCCCATACCGTACCAAATAAACCCACATAAGGTGCGGTCGAAGCGATACTAGCAAGTGCAGGTAATTTGCCTTCGAGGCGGTTTTGCTCTTGAGAGAGGGTAATACGCATGGCGCGAGTCACACCTTGCATAATTGACTCTTGATTAAGTCCTTTTTGTTTTAGACGCATAAACTCTTTAAAACCAGTGTGAAATAGAGCTTCAGTGCCCTGAATACTTTCTTGATTTTGTTGGCTTTTTTGATACAAAGCGTTTAAACCAATGCCCGACCAAAATTCAGCCTCAAATTGTTTGAGTGCCTGAGCAGCACAACGATGTACCTTGCGGTACTTGATGATTAAGCTCCATGAATAAACCGAAGCGGCTACTAAGGCAAGCATCACCAATTGTACGGGTACACTGGCGTGGGTCACGAGTCCGATAATAGAAAGTTGTTCAGTCATGATGTTGAGCAAGTAATTGAGTTAAGTGGGAAGGTAAAGCGCAAGGCTTTAAGTTTTGTTTATTGACACACGCAATATCAATAACAGCACAAGCCAACAATGTTTGTTCGCGGTACAGGCACTGCTCAAATTGCAGAGAGGCTTTGCCTTGTTTAATGATGCGAGCTGTCACCTGTAATAAGTCATCCATTTTAGCGGGTTGCTTGTAGTCAATCTGCACTTTTCGTACAACAAATAAGTAATTTTCTGTTAATAGATAGTGGCCAAAACCAATATGGCGCAAATATTCAGTACGGGCTCGCTCCATAAATTTTAAATAATTGACATAATAAACAATGCCTGCGGCATCGGTATCTTCAATATAAATCCGAATAGCAAGACTAAAAATTGTCATTGGCTTTGACCTGTCAGTGATTTAAGACTTTCAGGCATAGTCAACCCAAAGTTAAGATAGGCTTGAGCAGTAGCGATGCGGCCACGCGCGGTACGCATCACCATGTTTTGTTGTATCAAATAAGGTTCAACCACGTCTTCGAGCGTGCCAGAGTCTTCGGCAATCGAGGCGGCTAAGGCTTCAACACCTGCGGGCCCCCCATTAAATTTTTCCATTAAGGCTAATAAATAACGGCGGTCAAGATTATCAAAACCATGATGGTCAACATCTAACATATTGAGGGCGGCACAAGCCACTTCACCTGTAACGACACCATTACTTTTTACTTCGGCATAATCACGCACACGACGTAACAAACGGTTGGCAATTCGTGGTGTGCCGCGTGAACGACGGGCAATTTCAAGCGCACCTGCGTCTTCCATCGGTACAGTTAATAATCGTGCTGAACGGCTAACAATAGTGCTTAAATCGGCAATATTATAAAACTCAAGGCGTTGAACAATACCAAAACGGTCTCGTAATGGCGAAGTTAATAGGCCAGCTCGGGTAGTGGCGGCAACAAGGGTAAAAGGAGGTAATTCAAGTTTAATGGAGCGTGCGCCAGGCCCTTCACCAATCACAATATCTAATTGATAGTCTTCCATAGCGGGATATAAGATTTCTTCAATCACAGGCGATAGGCGATGAATTTCGTCAATAAATAACACATCGCCTTGTTCTAGGTTGGTGAGCAGGGCGGCTAAATCCCCTGCTTTTTCTAAAACAGGGCCGCTGGTGGACTTGAGTTCACCTTCCATTTCACGGGCAATAATATTGGCAAGGGTGGTTTTTCCCAAACCTGGTGGGCCAAAAATAAGGGTATGGTCTAAGGCTTCACCGCGTGTTTTGGCAGCGTGAATAAAAATCTCCATTTGTTCGCGCACTTTGGGTTGGCCGATATAGTCCGCCAAACTGGTTGGGCGAATGGCGCGGTCGATAACTTCTTCTTGTTTGTGCGCTTGTGGGGCAATCAGTGGGTTATGTGCCATAGTGCAAAATTCGTCAATAAGTATCTATTATAAATATAGATGGTGCCAGTAATTAGAAGGACAGTGAATAGTAGCACAGAGAAATAAGAAGTAGGACAAACGTATTAAAAGAGGGGACGGATAGCGTTAAATTGTGTCGTGGTTCATCATAGGCGAGGAAAATGCCAATCTAGGTGATTGGCATTAGTGAACAATGATTATTTTACCATATAATCAACAGCGTTTTTGATTTCTTCGTCGGAGCAGGCAGCACAACCACCTTTGGCTGGCATAGCATTAAAACCTTTAATTGCGTGCTCATGTAATGTTGCCATGCCTTTGGCTTTGCGTGGTGCCCAATCAGCTGTGCCATATTTTGGCGCACCCATGACGCCAGCACCATGACAGCCAGCACAAACGGCGGTATAAACTTGTTCACCAGTACGTGGTGCTGCGCCTTCGGCAGGGGCGGCTGCAACAACGGGAGCTTTAACGGCACAGGGTTTGCCCTGCACACAAACACTACCAAACGGCTTAATACGCTCAATGACCGAAGATTGATCTTCTTTTGCCGATGTATTAAACGATAAACTTAGGCCAACAATGGTCGCTAGCAGAGCAAGTTTTTTCACAGGACGCCTCATAAAAGCAAAAATATCAAACGAATCATAAAACCAAAAAGGGGCTTTGGCTTTAAACTTGGGCGCAAGTATAACCGTAAACTTGATAAGGACAAAGCTGCACAAGCATATATCTATCAAAAGTCGCCATAAAATCATGGACTCTCTAAGCTAAGCTCGGTATCATTGCGCCCCTACACCAATGCGCCCATAGCTCAGCTGGATAGAGTACTGCCCTCCGAAGGCAGGGGTCGTGGGTTCGAATCCCGCTGGGCGCGCCAATACAATCAATAGGTTACATCAAATCAAGAATGCAAAAATTACTAAATTTTGCTTTCGCCCCCACAAAATGCACTGTATCAATAATTTGGTTTATTAACCACTCAGTTGGGTTGATTGAAAATTGCTTCTTTTATGCTGGTTTTTAGGCTTATAAGTTATAAAGCTTTAAATGAGTCAGCTTTAGACATAATACCGTATATGGCTGCTTTCGTGGTTACTATACACAATCCTAACATCTAAAAGTTTTATGAGAGGTTGACTGGCTAAAGGAAAGTGCAAAATGTTAGCTATGCGTAAGTTGATTTATCTATGCTTTGGCGTTTGGAAACCAAACGCCTTATCAGAGGGATTTTTTTACCAAAAACCGCTTAAAATTGCTTGCTCCGTGTAAGATACAAATCGAAGGTTAATTTTGAAGGTTTAAAACTTAAGTTCTGCACCCAACGTAGCCGTAAAAGGCGTGGCTAAGTAACGTGTTGTTGCACCTGCATAAGCAAAACTGTAGCTTTTATCGCTAATGTTTTCTAACGATAAGCGTAGTTTTGTATTGGGAACAAGCTCAACATAAGCACTCACATTCGCAACAGCATAACCTGCTAAGCGACGCGGCACTGTGCTACCAAATACTTCTTTGTCTAAGGCGCGGCTTTTGGCCAATATCTCGGTGTTAATACCCCATTTGGGTTGTGTATAACCTGTAGTTAGGCTTAAAGTACGGCGTGGGCGACGTAGTAAATCTCGCTTAGTCGTCTCATCTTGAGCATGATTATAACTGCCATTGAGTCCTAACAATAAACCATCTTGTTGCCATTGAACACCTAACTCTATGCCTTTGATTTTGGCTTTATCAACATTAATGTTGCTGCAATTAAAGGTGATGGGGTCGGTAGGGCAATCAATTAAATTATCAATGTTAAATTGATAAATGGCACTGTTAATACTCAAGTTGCCTAAATGATGTTTACTGCCTAATTCTATAGAACGCGATTCTTCGGGCTTAAGATTGATATTGCCCCCATAACCATACAAATCATTCAAATCAGGTGCTTTAAACGCTGTACCGTAATTAAGGTAAATATTATGGTCGGGAGTGATTTGGTATCCTAAAGCAATATTACCTGTTTGATGGGTGCCAAAAGAATCATAATCTTCGTGACGAAGGGACACTTGGGTATTTAACTGAGCAAATTGAGCTTGCTGTTGTAGATAAAAAGCTAAGTTATCTTGTTCTTTGTCGTAGTTTGTTGCAAAGCCATTATCATATTGTGCTTGGGTATGCGTTTGTGTCATGCCAGCTACTAAAGTGATACTGTTTGACAAAGCAACGGTGTTTTGCCAATCCGCTTGTTGTTGTTTAGTGTGAGCAAAAGAGCTACTGTCGTTTTGGTCAATATCGTCCATCATTTGGCTGATGCGAATTTGACTGCTTATATTCTTGCTTAAGTCACCGATGGCAACAAAATTTAATAATTGATTTTTGAAGTCTTGAGAGACAAAAGAACCAAAATTGATGTATTCGGTTGTACCTTGATTTTGTCTTGCACTAACAGAAATTTTACTAAAGCCTAAATCATACTCTGTTTTAAGATGAGCACCTTGATTTTGATGACCACGCTCTTGAGGATTTTTTTCGATAATGGCATAACCATCGGTATAAAGGGCATTAGCATTGATAAAGGCAGAAAAATCACCGTGTTTAATCGTTTGTGTGATAGCACCGTTGGCTAATTTGTGATTGTTGCCTAAGAGGCGAGTGCGTGTTTCGGTGTTAGACGCTGATTTAGTGATAATGTTGATGACTCCGCCAATCGCATCTGAGCCGTACAAGCTCGACATTGCACCTTTAACTACTTCAACGCGCTCAATATCATCAAGGCTTAAATGCTGAATATTGGCTTGGCTACTGGTTGCCGAGTTCATGCGAACACCATCAACTAGCACTAAAGTATGATTACTTTCGGTACCACGGGTAAAAATAGAGGTTTGTCCACCAGCTCCCCCTAATCGAGCTACATCAATGCCTGTGTTAAAACGTAAAATCTCACCTAAGTCCTGCGAAGGGTGTTGAGCTAATTGCTCTTGAGTAATGACTTGTACTGAGGCAAGTGTATTATCAATGGATTGAGAGGTACGACTAGCCGTCACCACAGTAGTTGGCAATACAGTATCGGCATAAACAGCAAAAGAAGAGCAAGCAGCGACGCTGGCCGCTAACAAAGAACGAGTAAACATAAGATAACTCCGACTGTTTGGTTCCCCGCAAACAGTATTTGGGTAAATGATATGCTTAATGGTCGGTCTCCGGACTTCTGTGTTGATGCAGCAAAACATCATTTATTTAGCCTTCCCATCTAAAGACAGTGGCATACAAAATAAACACACACAGTTACCGTTGCGGGGGCAGTACTGGACTTACACCAGTTTCCCGTTTGATTGAGGATAATCAAACTGCTTGTTGTTAATAAACAGGCAAACACCATAAAACGGTGCGAATGGTAGAGTAGATGATTAGCGAGTGCAATAAAAATAAAAATCAAAGGGCTTAATTGTTGGCTTTATGTCCTAATGACACAGCTTAAAAACATTAAGCCCCAATAATGGGGCCTAATGTGTATTTGGACGTGGTATGAGTGTTAAAACTTCATATTCAGCTGCGCGCCTACTAAATGACCTGTGCCTTTGTAGTCTGCACTGTAAGTAACAGGTGTAAATCCAGCTACTTTGCTACGGTCAACATGAGAAGTTTTTTCTTTTAAAAACATATAAGCAGCATCAATCGACATTTTGTCATTAAGAGGGTAGCTCATACCCAATGTAACAACGGTACGATCTTCGCTTGGCACACGTACGCTACGATGCTCATCGGTTACAGGCGTGTTATCAATACCTAAACCAGCACGCAAGGTCATATCACCTGCCTTCCAGTCAGCACCAACGCTGTACGCCCAAGAATCTTCCCAATGCAATTCTTCGGTAATGGTGCCAAAGCTTGGTTGTAAAGCAACAGGGACGTTACTGTTTTTAATTACTAAATTTTCTAAAACACTCCATTGGGTTAGGCCAATACTGGCATGAACATTTACATCAGGATTTAAGGCATGGCTTAAAGATAACTCAAAGCTGGCAGGGGTAGAAATATCCAACGCAGCGTCAAACATAAAGTTGCTGCCAGTCACAGGAAAGTTTTTAACTTCGGTTGTGCCTTCGAGGTTATATTCGGTTTCGCTGCGATAATCAAAACCAAGGCGTGTTTGCTCACCAAGTTGCCATAACAAGCCAATATTGTAACCAACACTAATGTCGTCACCATTGACTTCTAGCGTCGGATTACTAGGTGTGGGCGCAACGGCAGCTGACAGCAAGCCTTCTAATTGGCTAACACTTACCCCTAAACCAATTGAAAATTCGGGTGTAAGTTTGTAAGCAATGGTGGGTTGAATGGCAATCACTTTAACTTTACTTTTGTCGCCAAAATAACGACCTTGAAAGGAATCTTCGTAATTAGTGGCTAAACCAAAAGGTGCATAATTACCAATACCTACCACTAAATTATCGTTGATTTCGTGGCTCATAAAACCCGAACCAACCCATGTAGGCGGAATCATATCACCATCATTAGTACCTGCTTGTGAGCCTTTGGCATTTTCGATATCGGTTGGCACATAAATAAAGGTAGCATTACCACTAAGTTGTGTGCCTTCGAGTTGAGTCAACCCTGCTGGATTACCAAACAAAGTTGTTGGGTCGGCAGCACTAGAAGCACGTCCAGCCTGAGACATACCCATACTTTTAATGCTTTGTTCGTTGAGGGCAAAACCAGCCGACCATGCACTACTAGACACAGCCGCCATCATAAGGACTAGGGTTTTGGGAAAGTATTTCATGGATGTATTCCTATTTGTTATTGTTGCCATAAAGTAACTTAAAAAAAACAACTTAGCACGGATTTGATGTTGTATGATTGTTACTAATCTGCATTTACTTTGACTCTTTTTCGTAACCAAAGAAATAAAATCAATGCTGGTAGTATTGACACTGTCGAAAACACAAAAAATCCCACATAGCCAATGCTCGTGACCATAAACCCAGATAATCCGCCAATCAGTTTACCAGGTAAAGTGACCAGTGAACTAAATAACGCATATTGGGTGGCGGTGTAGTGTTTGTTGACTAAGGATGACAACCATGCCACGGCCGCAGTCCCTAAAAAGCCTCCTGCAAAGTTTTCGCCACCAATCACGGCCACAAATACCTCAATATTGGCAGGATATAAACTGAGTAAAATAAATAATAAATTACTCAGTCCGCCAACTATCATCCCCACAAATAAACTACGCTCGATACCATAACGCACCACGCAAGCACCCCCAATAAACGCACCTGCAATGCCTACCCATACGCCAAATAGTTTAGACACCGCGCCGATTTGGGTTTTAGTGAAGCCGCTGTCTAAATAAAATGGCATGGCCATCACGCCTAACATTTGGTCAGAAATTTTAAATAATCCCATAAATAGTAGTAAGGCCACCCCGACCAACCCACTATAACGCACAAAAAAATCCTTAAAGGGGCCAATTACGCCGTCTTGCATCATGGCGGCAAAAGAGTCAAATTTTTTCTCGGAACGAGTGGGCTCTTTAGCTAAATAAGTCACAACCATAAGTATCACCACTAAGGCAGCCATACTTTGATAAATGAGACCCCATGCAATATGGTCGGCCAGAATTAACGCCAATGCCCCCGAGGCTAACAACGCAAAACGATAGCCTAAGGTATAAGTAGCAGCGAGTGCGCCTTGTACTTCTTGGGGGGCAATTTCGATACGGTAGGCATCAACCACAATATCTTGAGTTGCTCCAGCAAAAGCCGCTAAAAAGGTAAATGCCACAAAGAGCATCAAGGCGTGAGGGCTAATAAGCGACATAGCCACTAAAGATGCGCACAATAATAACTGTGCAGCTAACAGCCAGCTTTTACGTTGACCTAGTTTACCTAATAAAGGCAACCGTAATTGGTCAACCAAAGGCGACCATAAAAATTTGAAGGAGTAGGTGAGCGTGGCATAACTGATTAAACCTATCATTTCTAAAGAAACGCCACTTTCTTTGAGCCAAGCGGACAAAGTACCACTGACTAATAAAAAAGGTAAACCAGAGGTAAAGCCAAAAAAGAACATCGTTAATGCCGCAGGCTGGGCAAAGGCTTGTTTAAGCGTATAAGTAGGGTTGCTCATGATTGTTTATATGCGAGTCAATAAAAATCAGCAGATTAAAGCAAAACCTGCACAGAGGCAAAGCCTGCTTTGTGATAGCATGGTTGTTTGTGTATTGTGTGGAAAAAATCATGGTCAATCACGAATTACAACAGTTATTACGCCACAGTTATCAAGGCGCATTAAGCACGCATTCGGTGCAGTTACAAGGTTATCCTTTTGGCTCGGTCGTGCCATTTTGTTTAGATTGTCAAGGACGAGTGGTTATTTTAATTTCCGATTTAGCCCAGCATACCAAAAACTTAAAGCAAGATAATAAATGTTCACTATTAGTGTTTGCCGGGGGTGATGATATACAAGCCTCAGCAAGGCTGACGATAGTGGCCAATGCTAAAGCTATTGTGGATGAAGATGTGGCCGATGTTGCCAGTCGTTATTATCGTTATTTTCCGCAATCACAAGACTTTCACAAAATCCATGATTTTAGCTTTTGGGTGCTAGAACCTGTTAAATATCGTTATATAGGTGGATTTGGGCGTATTCATTGGGCTGAGCCAGAGTTATTGGCAAATCCTTTTACGGCTGAGCAAGAGTGGGACATGGTTCAGCATATGAACCAAGACCATGCCGATACCTTTGCTTTATATTGTCAGCAAGCGCAAATTGCGTTGCCCACTGAAGCCACCTTGTCGATGGTTGCTATTGATAGCACAGGTTTTCATTTACGCATAAACGATAAAATTGTTTATATCGAATTTCCTCACACAGTGAATACCCCCATGCAAGTACGGCAAACCTTGGTGGCGATGTTAAAATTGGCACGAGCAACTGGAGTAACAACATGAGTTTTTTATTAATCATTGGTTTTATTATTGCCGATGTCTATGCCTCTGTACAAATGGGTAAAACCGTGGGCGGTTGGATGTTATTGTTATGGTTTGTGATGGCCTTTTTTGTTGGGCGTAGCATTATGCGCACTGCCGCCAAAGACATTACACCTCAACTGCAAGCGGCACAAACTGGCGCAAACTTAGAGCCAAATAAACAGTTTTTTGCGGCAATTTTTCAATCATTGGCAGGTATCTTGTTGATTTTGCCTAGTGTTTTAACAGATGTGGTGGCGGTGTTGTTATTGTTACCGCCAATACAAAAAATGTTACAGGGCGGCTTGCAAAAAGCCTTTGCGGCACGCGGCAATAAATTTGTGATGATGGGCGGTTTTGGCCAAGCAGGGCAGTCACCTTTTGGTGGGCAAAATCCCTTTCAGTACAAAAAATCACCTTTTGAACAAGGCGATGTGTTTGAAGGTGAGGCAACAGATGTCACGCCTACTAGTAATGCTCGAATTACTGATAACCGTCATAAAGAATAACAATAGTCTATATTTTGAGCAGTTAATGTGGCGGTAGATAATATTTTTTATCTGTTAGCCCTTGAAGCTATCAAAGCCAACCCCATCTTCAAAGCATTCTCAGTATCAGCTTTAAAACTGATGCTGCATTTACGCTAGTCTATATTAGGCTCAAATGATATTTAGGAGAGAAACATGAAAATTCGTCCTTTACATGACCGTGTGGTAATTCGCCGCGAAGAGCAAGAAACCAAAACTGCTGGCGGTATTATTTTGGCAGGTTCTGCTGCCGAAAAGCCCTCACAAGGTGAAGTGATTGCCGTTGGTAATGGTCAAATTACCGAAGCTGGCGAAGTGCGTCCTTTAGATGTCAAAGTGGGCGACAAAGTATTGTTTGGTCAATATGCAGGTTCTACCGTCAAAGTGGATGGCGAAGAATTATTGATTATGAAAGAGTCGGATATTTTGGGTGTATTACAAGCCTAATTATTATTCGCCTTAATTATCAACCTCAAATTTGTGGAGAAAAGACATGGCTGCTAAAGATGTAAAATTCGGCGATTCCGCCCGTCAAAAAATGATTAACGGTGTTAACGTATTAGCCGATGCCGTAAAAGTGACTTTAGGCCCTAAAGGTCGTAATGTGGTTATCGACAAGTCTTTTGGCGCACCACACATTACCAAAGATGGTGTGTCTGTTGCCAAAGAAATTGAATTAAAAGACAAATTCGAAAACATGGGCGCGCAATTAGTTAAAGAAGTTGCTTCCAAAACCGCTGATGTAGCAGGTGATGGTACAACAACCGCCACTGTGTTAGCTCAGTCTATTTTAAATGAAGGCTTAAAAGCAGTTGCCGCAGGCATGAATCCAATGGATTTAAAGCGTGGTATCGACAAAGCTACTCGCGCTGCTGTTGCTTCTATTAAAGAAGTGGCTATTCCTTGTGCTGACAGCAAATCCATTGCTCAAGTCGGTTCTATTTCTGCAAATTCTGACACTACCATTGGCGATTTGATTGCACAAGCAATGGAAAAAGTGGGTAAAGAAGGCGTTATTACCGTTGAAGAAGGTTCTGGCTTTGATGACACCTTAGATGTCGTTGAGGGTATGCAGTTTGACCGTGGTTATATCAGCCCCTACTTTATCAACAAACAAGATACCATGACTGCCGAATTAGACAGCCCATTTATTTTGTTGGTTGACAAAAAAATCTCTAATATCCGTGAGTTAATTCCTGTATTGGAAGGTGTTGCCAAGTCCAGCAAGCCTTTATTGTTAATTGCCGAAGACGTAGAAGGTGAAGCCTTAGCCACTTTAGTTGTTAACAGTATGCGCGGCATTGTTAAAGTATGTGCTGTTAAAGCTCCCGGTTTTGGCGACCGTCGCAAAGCGATGTTGCAAGATATTGCAGTGTTAACAGGTGGCCAAGTGATTGCCGAAGAAGTCGGCTTAAGCCTCGAAAAAGCCACTTTACAAGATTGTGGTCGCGCCAAAAAAGTGGTTGTTTCTAAAGAAAACACTATTATTATTGATGGCGAAGGTAACTCTGCTGACATTGCAGCGCGTGTTAAAACCATTCGTATTCAAATCGAAGAAGCCACTTCTGACTACGACAAAGAGAAGTTACAAGAGCGTGTCGCCAAACTCGCTGGTGGCGTAGCGGTTATTAAAGTGGGTGCTGCTACCGAAATTGAAATGAAAGAGAAAAAAGACCGTGTTGACGATGCCTTACACGCTACACGCGCTGCGGTAGAAGAAGGTGTGGTTGCTGGTGGTGGTGTCGCTTTAGTGCGCGCTGTACAAGCGATTGCCGATTTAACTGGTGACAATGCCGACCAAAATGCAGGTATCAACATTTTACGACGTGCAATGGAAGCACCATTACGTCAAATCGTGACTAATGCTGGTGAAGAAGCCTCTGTGATTGTTAACAAAGTCAAAGAAGGTAGCGGCAACTTTGGTTATAACGCTGCTTCTGGTGAATTTGACGACATGATTAACATGGGTATTTTAGACCCTGCTAAAGTGACCCGTTCCGCTTTAGAAAATGCTGCTTCGGTTGCTGGCTTAATGTTAACCACTGAGTGCATGATTACCGACGCGCCCGATGACAAACCTGCTCCTATGGGTATGCCAGACGGCGGTATGGGCGGCATGGGCGGTATGATGTAAGCTGCCTAATAGCCCCAAAAGCCCATCTTGATGATGGGCTTTTTTATGAGCAAGTATTTTCGTCGGAAAAAATAACCTTTTGTAGATAAAGCGTACAGATTTATATTACAATCGTGCAATTAACCCGATGTGGTTTACAATAAATAAAAACGGGGTTTTTTATGCGTTCCTTAGCTTTCTTGTTATTCGCTGCCAGTTCTGCGGTTGCTTCAGTGCCTGCAACGGCAGATACTTGTGGTAATTTGGCTGCTAAATTTGCTGACGAAGACAAACGCGATATGATGAGCGTAGGTGAAATGGATGATTTGCGTTTGTGTGTTGGCGAGTGGATGCGTGACCAAGTATTGCAACATAATCGTCCCACCAATCATGAGTTAAGTGAGGCAGCTGCACGCTTACCTACGGCACAAATAATTCAAAAATAAAGCACACACTACTCCTGAGTTGTCGTGTTTAATGTCAGCCGTAGTTCAAAAAATAGCATTTGTTGTAAAAAGAGAGTTGGCAAACTGGCAAACTCTCGTTATAGTCTAAATATTCAATTTATTTTGACTGCTATTGTATCCATGAACAGTATTATCATTTCTAAAAACATTCTCTCCCTTCTTATGCTGCCCTAAGGGGCTATTCTTTTTTGTTGCTTAAAGCTTTTGTCGTTATTTGTCTATTTTTACATTCAAAACAGAATTTTGTGAGTTTTTATCATGAACAAAGATAAGTTGTTTATTTTTGATACTACGATGCGCGATGGTGAGCAAAGTCCCGGTGCATCTATGACTTTAGAAGAAAAAGTGCGTATTGGTAAAGCCTTAGAGCGCATGAAAGTCGATATTATTGAGGCAGGTTTTGCCATTGCCAGTCAGGGCGACTTTTTGGCGGTTAAAGCGGTTGCCGAAGCTGTTAAAGATTCGCGTATTTGCTCCTTGGCGCGTGCGCGTGCCGAAGATATTGACCGCGCGGCCGAAGCCTTAAAAAATGCTAATGCTGCCCGTATTCATACCTTTATTGCCACTAGCCCGATTCACATGAAATATAAATTGCGTTTAGAGCCTGATGCGGTGGTTGAAAACGCGGTACGCGCCATTAAACACGCACGCAATTTGGTCGAAGATGTGGAGTTTTCGTGTGAAGATGCAGGTCGCTCTGAGTTAGATTTTTTGTGTCGTATCATTGAGGCCGCGATTGATGCAGGGGCGCGCACCATTAACATTCCAGATACTGTTGGTTATGCCATTCCCCAACAATTTGGTGAGTTAATTCATAACATTATTAGCCGTGTGCCAAACGCAGACAAAGCTATCTTTTCAGTGCATTGCCATAATGACTTAGGTTTGGCGGTGGCCAATTCTTTATCTGCGGTATTAAACGGTGCGCGTCAAGTGGAATGTACCATTAACGGTTTGGGTGAAAGAGCAGGTAATGCCGCTTTAGAAGAAGTGGTGATGGCAACGCGTACCCGTAGTGATTTATTTATTGTTGAAACAGGTATTTATACCCCTGAAATTGTACCTACTTCACGTTTAGTATCGGGTATTACGGGTTTTCCTGTTCAGCCTAATAAAGCGATTGTGGGGGCTAATGCCTTTGCTCACGAATCAGGTATTCATCAAGATGGTGTATTAAAGCACCGTGAAACTTACGAAATTATGCGAGCTGAAGACGTGGGTTGGAATGCCAATCGCATGGTGTTAGGTAAACATTCGGGACGTGCCGCTTTTAAGGCGCGTTTAGAACAGTTAGGTATTGAGATTGGCACCGATAACTCCTTTAATAGTTTGTTTATGCGTTTTAAAGAGTTAGCCGATAAAAAACACGATATTTTTGATGAGGATTTGCACGCTTTAGTAAGTGACACTCAAAATGAAGTGGCTGAAACTTATAAATTAACCAGTTTAGAAGTGACTTCTAAAACAGGCACTAAACCTGAAGCTTTATTAACCTTAGTGGTTAATGGTGAAGACAAATATGTTACCGCCATTGGCTCAGGCCCTGTTGATGCTACTTTTAGAGCCATTGAAGCGGTGGCTAATTCGGGGACAACCTTGGAGTTGTATTCGGTTAACGCCATTACCAGTGGCACAGACTCTCAAGGAGAAGTCACGGTGCGTTTAAATCAAGCAGGGCGCATTATTAACGGTCATGGTGCAGATACCGATATTGTGATTGCCAGTGCCAAAGCCTATTTAGATGCCTTAAATTTAATGGTAGCTAATGTCGCTCGCGCTCACCCACAAGAAGAAGATAATATCTAAATGTGGCCACAAGCACTGGCAGAAGGTCGCCGCCAAGCCTATTTGGCGGCACTTGACATCCCATTATGGCGGGTGCGCTCTGACAGTGTCTTAGTAGAGCAGAGTATCCCAATAGATTTTGTGCCTTATTATGAGGAACAACATCTATCCTCAAGTTTAGAAGTAGAATCCGTACAAGCTCAAACGGTAGTTGAAGATACATCATCCTCAAACACAACTGCTTATGTCGATAATATAAACAAAGAAAACAGAGCAGAGCCTATTTTTGATGAACCACCGTTAGAAAGTTATTTTAATGACCCAGAATATCAACGAGCCGAAGATGTTGATAATTTTGCCCGTGCGCGTGAGTCACTCAAACAACAGCTAGAGCCTGTTAAAAAGCCAGTGTTAGCAGCTGATACGCCTATCCCAGCTGTCAATGATGAGCAACCGATTCACTTTAAGTTTGCGGTTTATACGTGTGGTTTGTGGCAATTGATTGTGCCTCGTTCACAGTTATTAAGTCCCAGTGAAATGAATTTACTGGCTAATATTCAACGGGTATTACAAACCGAAAATGCCCCACCGTTGTTGTTTGCATGGCCAATGGTTAATCATTATGCCATTCCTCGCCACAAAACAGCGGCAAGAGAAGCACTAAAAGCGTTTTTTAGTAATCAAGCCTTGAGTGATAAAGGCTATATAGTGCTTGCAGATTATGAAGATGAGCTATTTACTTTATTACAGCAAAGCACCACTAAACCTGTGATTAGGCAACTTGGTTTAAGTAGTTTATTACAACACCCAATTAAGAAAAAAGACTTATGGTTAGTATTGACTTAATCACATTACGTCCCATGACCCTTGTGGATATAGAGGCCGTTTTAGCCATTGAGCGACAAGTACAATATGCGCCGTGGACGCATCAACTATTTGTTGATAGCTTGGAGCGTCATTTATGTTGGGTGGCCGAGCAGCAATCGAGTGTGGTGGGTTTTTTGGTGGTGCAGTTTATTGTCGATGAGGCGCACTTGCTAAATATCGCGGTAGAGCCACTACAGCAAAAGCAGGGCATTGGACGTATCTTACTCAATGCCGTACAACAACAAAGTCGCTTAAAAAAAGCCAATACCATTTTTTTAGAGGTAAGAGCAGGAAACAAGCGTGCGATTAGCTTGTATCAAATGGCAGGTTTTAACGAAATAGGATTACGTAAAAACTATTATCCTGCCGCACAAGCTAAAGAAGATGCGGTTATTATGGCCTTGATGTTGTTTTAATTCGCACCTTATTTCTCTCTCTCCTGTGGGAGAGGGTTGGGGTGAGGGCAAATAGCAAACGACAATAACCCCTAGGTTTATCAAACTCGCCGTAAAACCTCGTGCCCTTTGGTTGCTGAGCTTGTCGAAGTAAGGCCGAGGATATAAGGCGGTGACACGACAGCTTGTCAATACTTCGGCTTCGCTCAGTAACCATGCGATTTGGCACAAATCAGCAAGGTTGATAGGCTGGCAAGTGTCACTTAGGGTTGTTGAGCCTTGCTGAAATACAGAATAAGGTCTTAAAAAAGTAGTTGTTTTAACCATGAATGACTCTTAAAATCAATCCATGAAAACACTTAAATTACGGATAAAAGACAAACATAGCAAGGTGCTCAACCAGCTCGCATCCGAGGTAAACTTTGTTTGGAATTACGTCAATGACTTGTGTTTCAAACATCTTCAAAGAACAGGTAAATTCTTCTCTGCCTTTGATATTGCCAAGTATACAGCAGGGGCAAGTAAATTACTTCACTTACACAGCCAAACGATTCAAGCCATTACCGAAGAATTAGTGTTAAGACGCAAACAATTCAAAAAAGCTAAACTCAAATGGCGAGTCTCGAATCCTCACTCAGCCAAAAAATCACTAGGCTGGATACCCTTCAAAAAAACAGCGATTAAATATCAACACGGCCAAGTCAAATATGGCAATCACTGGTTTAGTTTATGGGATAGCTATGGGCTATCGAAATATAATGTCAAAACAGGCGCATTTGTACAAGATAGCCGTGGTCGTTGGTATGTATGCTTGGTAGTTGATAGTTCGACTACGCTCACTAAGCTAGCACCTAATGTGGTCACTAAGCGATGGTCACTGAGCAAAGCCGAAGTGAGTCGAAGTGTGGGGATTGATTTAGGTCTAAAAGACTTTGCTACGCTCTCTAATGGCAAAAAAATTGCAGCACAACGCACTTACCGAAAATATGAGCAAAAATTGGGTATTGCGCAACGCGCCAGACATAAAAAGCGTGTTAAAGCCATTCATGCCAAAATTAAACATATCAGAAATAATCACTTACACCAAGAAAGCACCGCATTAGTTAAAAATTACGCCGCGATATTTGTTGGCAATATCAACGCAAAAAGTTTAGCCAAAACCAAACTAGCAAAGTCGGTGTTAGATGCAGGCTGGACGATGTTTAGAACCCTACTCAAGTATAAATGCGAGAACGCAGGGGTATGGTTTGAAGAAGTCAACGAAAGCTATACCACCCAAACTTGCTCGTGCTGTGGCTCACGCGACAGTAGTCCGAAAGGTAGAGCAGGACTTGGAATGAGAGAATGGACTTGTGTGCAGTGCGGTACACTGCATGACCGCGACGTAAACGCCGCTAAGAATATTCTCGCGCTCGGACATGAGCGTCTTGCAGAAGGAATCCTCGCCCTCGGTTACTGAGCTTAGTCGAAGTATTGAGGGCGGGGAGGGTGTCAATCTGTCTCAGAGTGATTGGCTAATTTTTCGGCCAATATCGCATAAGCTTCATCAAAGTCAGGAATGGATAACTTTGAGGCTTTACGTTTAGCAATGGCCATTTTGAGTGCAGTTTTAAGACCATGACGGTTAATGGAATAACCAAACATCCGCGCATTACCTTCTTTATCTTTCCAACTGCCATTTAAGTAAGCATAAGCATGTGGGCTATCGCGGTGGCTACGCCATTGAATATGGATACCAATCACGCCAGAGCTATTACGCTTGCCTAAGCCTTCCTGAGGTAAACGTTGACTGCTACTTTTAATGCCTAATTCTTTTAAAAATACTTGTTCAGCGAGTTTGGCTTCTTTAAGCGTGGCGCGTTTGCCGCCATATTTTTTAATTGAAAAATAACGAGTTTTTCCTTTGACGCGTACTTGAAAACCATGTTCGCCTGTTTTTTGATTGATAATTTCTTGAATAGCCATACTGAGTGGACTCCGATAAGTCTATCTGGCAATCCATGCGGGTCTTGATAGTTTTGTGTTAGATAAAAAGTATAAAAAACCTATAGTTAGCCACTTATATTAGCTTTATTTGAATATTATAGTAAAGCAGTTGTTGCTACTCAACCTTAAGAAGGTGCTAATTGTTGACAATACAGGCTGAAATAATGCTGTCTGTTGGCAAATAGCCGCACGCTAAAATGGCATGCAGCGTCAAATTTGGGTACAATAACGCACTTTTTGATTTTGAGCTTCTTTAAAAGGTGACAAGATGACCGAACGTGTTCAACGTGGTGAGTTAGCGATTGCTAAAGAATTATATGATTTTATTGTTAATCAAGCGATTGAAGGGACTGGAATCAGCGTTGATGATTACTGGACTAAGTTTGAGGCGATTGTTGCTGATTTAATGCCAAAAAACAAAGCGTTATTAGCCAAACGTGATGCAATTCAAGCGCAAATTGACGCATGGCATCGTGCTAATCCAAAATTTGATTTTGCTGCTTACAAAGCCTTTTTAACAGAAATTGGTTATTTAGTAGCAGAAGGCGAAGATTTTAGCGTTAATCCTCAAAATGTCGATGACGAAATTGCCCGCATTGCTGGCCCACAATTAGTTGTGCCTGTTAAAAATGCGCGTTATGCCTTAAACGCCGCTAATGCTCGTTGGGGTAGCTTATACGATGCCTTGTATGGCAACGATGTGATTAGTGAAGAAGGTGGTGCAGACAAAGGCAAAGGCTACAACCCAGCTCGTGGTGCTAAAGTGATTGCTTATGCTCGTACTTTATTAGACACAGCCGCTCCTTTGACGACTGGCTCTCATGCCGATTCTGTTGCTTATGCCATTGTTAATGGTGCATTAGAAGTTAGCTTAAAAGATGGCAGCAAAGTTGCTTTAGCATCCCCAGAAAA
The DNA here is from genome assembly GCA_024234595.1 of Moraxellaceae bacterium. GTDB lineage: Bacteria > Pseudomonadota > Gammaproteobacteria > Pseudomonadales > Moraxellaceae > Agitococcus. The sequence continues at coordinate 97,895 of JACKNZ010000009.1, forward strand.
ATTAGTGGGTTATGCTGGTGATATTAATTCACCAACAAGCATTTTATTAAAAAACAACGGTTTGCACATTGATATTCAATTTGATGGCACTCATCCTGTTGGTCAACAAGACCCAGCAAAAATCAAAGATTTAGTGATTGAGTCTGCGTTAACCACTATTTGTGACTGTGAAGACTCTGTGGCTGCAGTTGACGCTGAAGACAAAGTTGAAGTGTATGGCAACTGGTTGGGTTTAATGAAAGGCAACTTGGTTGAGTCTTTCGAAAAAGGTGGCAAAACCTTAACCCGTACCATGAATGCTGATCGTACTTACACTGCTTTAAATGGTGGCAGCCTCACTTTGCATGGTCGTTCTTTGTTATTAGTACGTAATGTTGGTCATTTAATGACTAACCCAGCCGTATTGTATAAAGGCGAAGAAATTCCAGAAGGCATTATGGATGCCTTAGTGACTGTATTGATTGCAAAACACGATTTATTGGGCAATGGCTCTTTAAAGAATTCTCGTACAGGTTCTGTGTATATTGTTAAGCCAAAAATGCACGGTCCAGAAGAAGTTGCGTTTGCTAACGAAATCTTCACTCGTGTAGAAGAAGCTTTAGGTTTAGCACAAAATACCTTAAAAATGGGTATTATGGACGAAGAGCGTCGTACCACTGTTAACCTCAAAGAATGTATCCGTGCTGCTAAAGACCGTGTGATGTTCATTAACACAGGCTTCTTAGATCGTACTGGTGATGAAATCCATACTTCTATGGAAGCAGGTGCGGTGATTCGTAAAGCTGACATGAAAAAAGCTAAATGGATTGCTTCCTACGAAAACTGGAACGTTGATATCGGTTTAGCTTGTGGTTTACAAGGTAAAGCACAAATCGGTAAAGGCATGTGGGCAATGCCAGACTTAATGAAAGACATGGTTGAGCAAAAAATTGCCCACCCAATGGCTGGCGCAAATACTGCTTGGGTACCATCGCCAACAGGCGCAACTTTGCACTCTATGCATTACCATAAAGTAAATGTGTTTGCTCGCCAAGACGAATTAAAGTCTCGTGCTCGTGCTAATGTGGATGACATCTTAACCATTCCTTTAGCAGAAAATACCGATTGGTCTGCTGAAGAAATCAAAAATGAACTTGATAACAATTGCCAAGGCATTTTAGGTTATGTGGTTCGTTGGATTGACCAAGGTGTGGGTTGTTCTAAAGTGCCAGATATTAACAACATTGGCTTAATGGAAGACCGTGCAACCTTGCGTATTTCTAGCCAACACGTAGCTAACTGGTTACGTCATGGTATTTGTACACAAGAACAAGTGTTAGAAGCTATGCAACGTATGGCCTCTGTGGTTGATGGTCAAAACGCTAATGACCCATTATACAAACCAATGGCACCAAACTTTGATGATAGCGTGGCTTTCCAAGCGTCTAAAGAGTTAGTGTTTGAAGGTTGTGCTCAACCAAACGGTTATACTGAGCCAGTCTTACACCGTCGTCGTCGTGAATTAAAAGCAAAAATTGCTGGTTAATTTAGACGGATAGCTATAAAAGGGGATGCCATTGGTGTCCCTTTTTTTATTGGGCTTGCATTTTTGTTAAAAAAGTTATTAGCTTAGAAAAGCTTATAATAATAAACAGATGCAGTCTGTATGCAGCGTATCAAAATACAGGAAAAACAAAGAAATTAGAGAAAGCTTTTGTGTTGTGTGGCACTTCACAAAGATTACTTACTTATAATAACAACGAGGAATAACATAATGTTTGATAAAAAAATGCCCGAAGCATGGCGTGTCTTGCGGATTCAATCAGAGTTAGTCGATGGCATAGAACATCTGGTTAAAATTCAACATGCAGTTAATATTTTTGGGAGTGCACGTTTGCCACCAAGTGACCCTTATTATGTACAAGGCGAAAAATTAGGTGCGTTGTTATCTAGAGCTGGACTAACAGTGATTACTGGCGGAGGACCCGGCATTATGGAGGCCGCCAACAAAGGGGCTTATCAAAATGGCAGCTTATCGGTAGGACTCAATATTACTTTGCCACATGAACAAAAACCCAATCATTATCAAGATTTGAGCTTAAATTTTAGATACTTTTTTGTACGCAAATTTATGTTTATGAAGCACGCCATTGCCTTTGCAATTTTACCGGGTGGCTTTGGCACTTTAGATGAATTGTTTGAAGCAATTACCTTAATTCAAACTCAAAAAAGCGAGCCTTTTCCTGTGGTGTTAATTGGCAAAAGCTATTGGCAGGGATTATTAAACTGGATGAGAGAAGTGATGCTAACACGCGGTTGTATTGATGAAAGTGACTTAGAGTTAATGACTCTAGTGGATAGTGCCGAAGAAGCTGCACATATTATTTTGACACATTATCATAAACACATATCGGCACAAACGGATGTTTAGCAGTGACAATCAACATAGTAATTGATATTAGCCAACAAAGCTTAACACTGTGGCAAGATCATAATCGCTTGCGTCAATATTCAATTTCTTCAGCCTTAAAGGGCGTGGGCGAGCGAAGTGGCAGCGAGCAAACACCACGCGGCAAACATATTATTCGTGCCAAAATTGGCGCAAATATGCCGCTTAATAGTGTCTTTAAGGCACGTCGGCCAACGGGCGAAATTTATAGTGCTGAACTTGCCGAAAAGTATCCTAATCGTGATTGGATTTTAACGCGTATTATGTGGTTGTCGGGCTGCGAAGTGGGTAAAAACCGTTTGGGGCAATGTGATACCATGCGTCGTTATATTTATATTCATGGTACACCTGACTGTGAGCCGATGGGCGTTCCTTTGTCGCATGGTTGCATTCGTATGAATAATCGTGATATTGCCGAGTTATTTGCCTTAGTACCGTTATTTACCCCTGTTGTCATCGTGGAGTCAGCATGACTAATTTAGCGATATTTGATTTAGATAATACCTTAATTGCAGGGGATTCAGACCACGCATGGGGCGAGTTTTTGGTCAACAAAAATTTAGTCGATAGCCAATGGTATAAAGCCCAAAACGATAAGTTTTATGCTGATTATTGTGCAGGTCAATTAGACATTATTGCCTATAGTGAATTTGTATTTAGCTTTTTAGCACAACATGACACTGCCTATTTACAACAATTACATCAGCAATTTATGAGCGAAGTGATAAAGCCCATTATGTTGCCTAAGGCGCAAGCTCTCATCACCAAACATCGTGCAGAGGGTGATGAGTTGCTGATTATTACAGCGACTAATCGTTTTATTACCCAGCCAATAGGTGAAGCTTTTGGTATTCCACAAGTATTGGCAACCGAGCCAGAGCAAATAGCAGGACGTTATACAGGCAAAGTGTCAGGTGTGCCTTGTTATAAAGAGGGTAAAATTACTCGCTATCAGGCATGGTTGGCGCAAAAAATGCAAAGTTTTGAGCAAGTGACTTTTTATTCGGACTCGCATAATGATTTGCCATTATTAAAGTGTGTTGATGTGGCTATTGCTGTTGACCCCGATGAAAAACTTAAAACCTATGCGCAACAACACCATTGGCCGATACTAAGTCTGCGTTAATTATCCAATCAGGATGCGTGAGCATGCTAGAAGATGTCAAAGCCTACGAAAATTTTGAACAAGCCTCCAAAGCCGTGCTGAGTTTTTTGCAGCAGCGTTTAGGTTTACGCTTATGGATGGTGACACGCACTGATAATCAAGAGTGGGTGGTATTAAATATCGAAGACAATTTTTATCAAATACAAGCAGGTGCAGTATTTAAGTGGAGTGACTCGTTTTGTAGTCGCATGGCACAAGGCCTTGCACCACGTATTGCACCCGATGTCAGCCAGCATCCTGTGTATTTGCAAGCCCCGATTGCCCAACAAATTCAGATTGGTGCTTATGTCGGAGTACCATTGGTTGATAAGCATGGTTTATTGTTTGGGACATTATGTGCCATTGACCCACAGCCACAAAGCCAAACCATTGAGTCAGAATTACCATTGGTCGAGTTGTGCGCCCGATTATTGATGACTATTTTAGAAAGCGATATGCAAAAAGTAGAAGCGCAGCGTCATGCCGAGCGAGCTGACCAAGACGCGCTCAAAGATGGATTAACCGCTTTATACAATCGTCGGGCATGGGACAATTTGTTAATGAAAGAGGAGCTGCGTTGTGCTCAATATGGCTATAACGCTGCTGTGATTGTCGTTGATTTAGATTTATTGAAGCATATCAACGATAAACAAGGCCATATTGCAGGGGATAATCTGCTCCAAAATACCGCAAAACACCTCAACGAAGCAGTATTGTCTCATGATATTGTGGCGCGTATTGGTGGCGATGAGTTTGTGATTTTGTTGGTAGAAGCAGACGAGGAACGCGCCAAACAAACGGTGCACAATATTAGTCAATTATTACAAGCGGCGAGTATCGAGGCTTCTATTGGTTATGATATTCGTCATCCAATGTACGGGATTATCCATGCATGGAATCATGCTGACCGAAAAATGTACAATCAAAAAATATCAAAAAGGCGCGTAGAAATACCAAAGCCTCAAGAACCAGATTATTTTTTATAAAGAGACTTAAAATGACCACAGTAAGCCCAAAAACTATTTATTTAAAAGATTATCAAGCCCCGTTATTTAGCATTGAGCAAGTTAATTTACAGGTCGATATTTTTAACGATTATACCTTAGTCACATCAACCCTAAATTTGACCCCCCAACAAAAAAATCAAGCGTTGGTGTTACATGGTGTTGACTTAGAACTACAAAGCTTGCATTTGGATAATCAATTATTATCAACAAACGATTATCAACTACAAGGTGAAGAATTAGTCATTCACAACGTGCCTAATCAGCCGTTTAGCCTACAAAGTGTGGTAAAAATTTATCCTGCTAAAAATTTGGCCTTAGAAGGTTTGTATTTGTCGAAAGGGATGTTTTGTACTCAATGTGAGCCAGAAGGCTTTAGAAAAATTAGCTATTATTTAGACCGTCCCGATGTTTTATCGTCTTTTACAACCACCATTACCGCCGATAAAAACCAATATCCGACCTTGTTAGCTAACGGTAATTTAATTGCCCAAGGTGATGCAGGTGAGGGCAGACATTTTGCCACATGGCAAGACCCTTTCAAAAAACCAAGCTATTTATTTGCGATGGTGGCAGGTGATTTAGCCTGTTTAGAAGATAGCTTTACCACCATGACTGGTCGTGAGGTTGCGCTAAAAATTTATGTAGAACCGCACGATTTGCGCCAATGTCACCATGCAATGGAGTCTTTAAAAGCATCAATGCGTTGGGATGAGCAAGTCTATGGTCGAGAATATGATTTAGATATTTTTATGATTGTTGCCGTGAGCCACTTTAATATGGGGGCAATGGAAAACAAAGGCTTAAATATCTTTAATACCTCATGTGTGTTAGCCCATCCCGAAACCACCACTGATTTAGGTTTTCAGCGTGTTGAATCCGTGGTTGCCCATGAATATTTTCATAATTGGAGCGGTAATCGGGTCACTTGTCGAGATTGGTTTCAACTCAGTTTAAAAGAAGGGTTTACCGTTTTTAGAGACCAACAATTTTCTGCCGACCAACTCTCTGCCAGTGTGCAACGTATTGAAGATGTCGCGGTATTGCGTAATGTGCAATTTGCCGAAGATGCTAGTCCTTTAGCCCATCCTGTCCGTCCCGAATCATTTATTGAAATCAATAATTTTTATACTGCAACGGTGTATGAAAAAGGCGCGGAAATCGTCAGAATGCTACATACCGTATTAGGCGCAGACGCCTTTAGAAAAGGCACAGATTTATATTTTAGCCGCCACGATGGCCAAGCAGTCACAGTTGAGGACTTTGTCCAAGCCTTAGCCGATGCCAATCAACAAGATTTAAGCGCGTTTATGCAATGGTACAGACAACCTTGCACACCTGTATTGACTGTAACCACCGATTATAATGCGCAAGCAAAAACCTATACCTTAAGCATTAGCCAACAAACACCTGCCAAAGAAGGTTATCCGAATCCTGAGTATTTACCGATTCCCATTAAGTTAGCCTTGTTTGACCAACACATAGGCCAAGCGATTGCTTTACGTTTGCAAGGTGAGACACAGGCCATAGGCAAAGAGCGCGTGTTAATTGCGGACAAAGCGCAACAAACATGGACTTTTGTCGATGTAAAACAAGCGGTTGTGCCTTCGTTATTACGCGATTTTTCTGCGCCTGTGGTCTTGGATTATCAAATTTCTAACGCTGAGTTATTATTCTTGATGCAGCATGACAATAATGGTTTTAATCGTTGGTTGGCCGCACAAAGTCTGTATGAGCGTTTATTGTTGGCAATGATTGCTAATATTGACCAACAACAAGAACCGTTAACAGGTTTAGCCATGGATGAGTTGTTAACAGGCTTAGCCGCTTTTTTACCCACTTTAGCACAACAAGATGCGGCTTTAGCGGCAAAAATCCTCAGTTTACCCACTGAAAATTATTTAGCAGAAAAGGTGGCGGTGATTAACCCAAGCCATATCGCCCAAGTCAGAGAAATCTTGCAACAAGCGATTGCCAATGCTTTAGTTGATTTTTTCCGTACGCAATATATGGCCTTCACGCAAGCTAGCTATGTTTATAACAGCGCGGCGATTGCTCAGCGTTCATGGCGCGACCAATGTTTACATTATTTATTGCAATCTACAGCAAGCACAGATGCACAAGCTTTAGCCGCGCAGCAATACCAACAAGCCGATAATATGAGTGCACGCATGAGTGCTGTGCGTGGCTTGGTACATAGTCAAGCAGCACAAGCAAGTAGCGTATTAGCCGATTTTTATCAACGTTTTGTTGATGAAGCCTTAGTGGTCGATAGTTGGTTTGCCGTACAAGCCACCAATGCCAAAGCCAGTTTAAGCGACATCGAGCAATTATGTGCCCATTCTGCCTTTACCTTAACTAATCCTAATCGCTTACGTTCTGTACTGGCACAGTTTGCCAATGCTAATCCCGTTGTATTTCATCAACAAAATGGTGAAGGTTATCGCTTTCTTTGCCAAAAAATTGCCGAATTAGATAAGCTCAACCCACAAATTGCTTCCCGTTTGTTGGGAGCTTTTAGTAAATGGCAACGTTTGGAAGCGATACGCCAACAGCAAGCACAGTCAGCGTTGCAGCAACTCAGTCAACAAGTCTTATCAAATGATACTTTTGAAACTTTAAATCGGTTGCTTAAAGGTTGATAGAGGGCTTACACTCCTAAATATTGATTAAAAATAAAAATACAACTGAGGCATTTAATGATGCCTAGTTTAAAAATATAGGACTTACGCATTGCACTGCAATTAACGCGTTTTGCACCCTCACCCCAACCCTCTCCCTCAGGGAGAGGGAGGAGCGTAGCGGAGGGTGAGGGCGTGAAAAATAAGCGATAATTGCGTAAGTCATAAATAACGAGGGAAATAATATGTTATCCAGCACCGAAGCGTGGACTCAACAAACCCGTCAGAGCTGTTTAGATGTATGTGCCGCTTATGATAATCCATTGTTTTTAGCCTTTGCCGAACGTGCTTTACGAGCATTGTTAGCAGATGAATTACGTCGCTATACCCCTCATTCTTTGTCAGCTTGTTTATGGGGCTTTTGGCAATTTGTGATTGACAGTCGTCAAGAAGTCAATATTCGGGTTTTTAATCCAGAGCCAGTTAAAGAGGGGTGGCGTGCCGAAGGCAGCGTGATTGAGCTTTATGGCACAGAAATGCCTTTTTTGCTCAATACCTTGCGTATGGCTTTGTATCGCGGTGGTTATGATGTCAGTGTCTTGATGGATGTTAATATCGCTTTACGTCGTAATCGGTATTTTCAAATTACAGAAATTCCTAAACCGAGTAGTGCGAATAGCGAAGAATATCGCACCTTGATTCATATTGAATTAGCCGATTTGTATGAGGGAGAAGCATTAAAAGCCCTAGAAACCTGTATTCATGATGCCATAGGCATGCTCAAAAAGGTTGTCGATAGTTTTCCGCGCATGCAAACTTTAGTACGAGATGCTGCTCAAAAACTTATCGAAAAAATGCCTAAAGAAGGCGATGCTGCGGTATTGCGGATGGAGGCTCATGCTTTTTTGCAATGGTTAATGCGTGGTCACTTTACCTTTTTGGCCGTTAAATATATCAACGAGCAAGGGGTAGAAGAAAATACAGGTTTAGGAGCATGGCCGAGTTTGCATTTAGATTGGTTAGATGCCACAAAAACTCAAAGTACCGAAGTTAAATTATTATTTGGCAAATCGTTAACGCGCTCACCAATTCACCATGACCGCTATGCTGATGTCATTATTGCGCCGATGCCTGATGGCAAAAGTGAATATCGTTTTTTTGGTTTATATACCAGTCGTGTTAATCAGCATGACCCCATGACCATGCCTGTGTTGCGTCACAAAATTACCACGGTCGATATTTTTTCGGGCTTACGCAAAGTGAGTCACGATGGCCGAAATTTTGACCGTATGTTGCGTACCCATCCGCGTGATGAATTATTGCTCTCTAGCGAACAAGATTTGCTTGGTGCATTTTTGCCAATGGTCAAGCAAAAATATGGTAATGAACTACGTTTTATTTGGCGTTTAGACCCGTGGAAACGGTTTATTTCTGTTTTTATATACTTGTCAAAATCTTTATATAATCAAACATTTGTGAGTCGTACCAGTGAGTTTTTACAAGCACGCTTTAATGCCAGTGATGCGGTGATGACACCTTACGTGTCGGAGCATCGTTGGATACGACTCCATGCTTTATTGGTCTTTGAAGATAAAAGCCCACCGCGCATTAACATCGAAGAAACCGAAGGTGTGCTAAAACGTTTGGCGCGTACTTGGGAAGATGAATTACTGAGCATATTGATGAGCAAGTACCAATCGGTATTGGCTAACCAATTGTATCGTCGTTATCAAGATGTTTTTCCCGAAGCCTATAAAGATACCTATAAACCGCAAGAGGCAATGGCTGATATTGCCTTGTTAGAAACCTTGCGCGTTGATACCGCATTGGCGGTTGAGGTCTCACCTACCGAAGGTCGTACAGCGCGTTTTAAGATTTTACAGTGGCATCAACAATTATCCTTGTCGAGAGTGATGCCGATTTTAGAAAGCTTTGGCTTAAAAGTATTGCAAGAGCAAGCCTTCCCTTTATTACATGAAGATAACTGTTTGTGGTTGCACGATTTTAGAACGGAATTGCCCGATAGCTTGCCTAAAGAAGCCTTTGTACAAACCTTGGCTTATGTGCGTGAAGCCATGCAGGTCTTGTGGCAAGGTGGGGTAGAGGCAGATGTATTTAATCGTTTAGTCACGGTATTACCTTGCCGTTGGCGCGAAGCACATATTTTTAGGGTGTTATCGGCCTATTTAAAACAAGTCGCTTTTCCTTTATCGGCACAAGCACAGGTCGAAGCACTCACGCGTTTCCCCCATGTAGGACGGAGCTTATTAGAGTTATTTCAAACACGTTTTGATCCAAGCATCAATACCGACCGCCAAGAACGTCAAGATGCAGTCATTAAACGTATTGAGCTTGCCTTAGATAAAATTGGCTCTGTTGGTGATGAACGAGTGTTACGTGAGTTAATGGATGTAATGCTTGCGATAGTGCGTACCAATTTTTATATAAATAATGCCATCCAGCAGCAACGTGTTTCTATCAAGATAGATTCGCAACAACTACGTAACATTCCTGACCCTAAGCCGTGGCGCGAGATTTTTGTGTATAGCCCTGACGTTATTGGCTTACATCTTCGATTTGGGGCAGTGGCACGCGGTGGGATTCGTTGGTCAGATAGACCCGAAGATTTTAGAACAGAAGTGCTAGGTTTGGTTAAAGCACAACAAGTCAAAAATGCCGTGATTGTACCTGTGGGAGCTAAAGGTGCGTTTGTCGTGCGTACCCAATATGGCGATAAATATGATATAGCCATTAACGCCTATCAAGAGTTTTTACGGGGCTTATTAGATATTACCGACAACCGTCAAAAAGACAAAATCATTCCGCCAAAACAAGTAGTGTGTTATGACGGCCAAGATGCTTATTTAGTGGTTGCAGCAGACAAAGGCACAGCAACTTTTTCGGACACAGCCAATGCGGTGGCTGCTGAGTACCAGTTTTGGTTGGGTGATGCTTTTGCATCGGGTGGTAGCAATGGTTATGACCACAAAAAAATTGGCATTACCGCGCGAGGAGCCTTTGTATCATTAGCTCGATTAGCGCGCGAAGCAGGTTTTGACCCCTACAATGAGCCATTTAGCATGGTTGGCATTGGTGATATGTCGGGTGATGTCTTTGGTAATGGCTTACTACAAAGTCAGCATATTCGCTTACAAGCGGCTTTTAATCATAACTATATTTTTATTGACCCCTATCCTGATCCAGCCGTCAGTTATGCCGAACGGCAACGGTTGTTTGCCTTGCCTCAAAGTAACTGGCCAGACTATAACCGCGAGTTAATGTCCGAAGGTGGCGGTATTTTTTCGCGTAGTGAGCGCAAAATTCAGCTTAGCGAAGAAATGAAAGATATGCTCATGGTACAAGCCGATGTGTTGTCTGCTGATGAATTAGTACGCGCCATTTTAAAAATGCCTGTTGATGTACTATGGAATGGTGGCATTGGTACTTATGTTAAAGCCAGTGATGAAAGTCATTTAGATGTAGGCGATAGAACAAACGATGGTGTGCGCGTTAACGCCAATCAGTTACGCGCTAGGATTGTTTGTGAAGGGGGAAATTTAGGCTTTACTCAACGTGCGCGGATTGAGTATCAGCTTAATGGCGGTTTGTCTCATACCGATTTTATTGATAATTCGGGAGGAGTTGATTGCTCCGACCATGAAGTTAATATCAAAATCTTTTTACAGCGTGAGCAACAGGCTAAGCGTTTATCGTTTGATGATTACAAAAAATTATTAGCCGAATGGCGCGATGAAATTGCTCGCTCAGTGTTGGCTAATAACCAACGGCAAACCCAGTTTTTGGCGATAGCTAACCATCATGCCTTGTTGCGTCATCGAGAGTACGCAGTGTTGGCAGACTTTTTGGAGCATCATGCCAAATTAGATAGACAATTAGAAGCTTTGCCTGATGTGCGTACATGGGAGTCACGAGGCCGTATTCAACAGCCTTTAACCCGTGCAGAGTTGGCTATTTTATTGTCATATACCAAAAATTGGCTCAAGTCTGCATTGGCGACCGCGGAGTTGTTTGATGACAAGCAGTTATTAGCCGAAGCTCAGGGAGTTTTTCCTTTAGCGATTCGTAAAAACTATGCCAGTACCTTGTTAAAGCATCCGCTGGCTGTTTCATTGGCTGCAACACGACTTGCAAGTTTAATGACGGAACGCTTGGGAATGGGAGCTTTACCGCGCTTGTTGACTCAAGAAGGCAGTAGTGCCCTCAAGTTAGCGCGTGCTTTTATGGTGGCACGGGTATTGTTGGGGCTAGATGAGTTATGGTATCAGCTCGATAATTGTCAGCATTTGCCTGATGATGTGTTATTACCACAATATGCTGCCTTGCAGAGATATGCACGTCGTGCAACAGGATGGCTGTTAAGTTATAGCAACAAACCCAGCCAAGAAATTATCGCCTCATTTAATATTTTATTGCCGCTGTTAAATGATTTGCCGCACCATTTGAGCCATAAACGCTTAGAATCTTGGCAAAATGCTAAAAATAATTTAGTGGCCAAAGGTTTGCCAGATGCTTTAGCAGTACGTTTGGCTTCATTAGATCAAATTTTACCGTTGTTAGATATGTGTCGCTTATCATTGGATTTACAAGTATCGGTAGAAAATGTTGCCTATGTTTATGAAATTGTTGAAGATACTTTGAGCTTGATGGAAGTGCAGCGAGCATTACAAGATTTAACGGTGGCTAATCCGTGGGAAGCGGCTGCCCGTGACCAGTTGCGTACAGGCTTGCTCAAAGATATGGCTACCTTAACTCAAGATGTATTGGAACAGTGGAAAGCGTCACAAACGCCATTGCATACTTGGCTCGCCTTGTGGTTACACCAGCATCAACAAGCGTTTAGTGATTGGCGACAATTTAGATGTCGTTTGAGTCCCAGCGATTTAACAAATTATGCCCCTTATGTCGTGCTAACTTCGCAGTTACATCGCTTATTACAACAACTAGCTCAAGATAGGTAGGGGCACTATTTAATGGTGTCATAACATTCAAATAATCTGCTCTCTCCAAACTGGAGAGAGCAGAGAGCTTATTCAAAAAACGTAAAAGTGATGGGGGCTTTTTTATCCTGATATTGTGGCATAGCCATCATGCGACGCATTCCCATCATATTGGTATAAGGGGCTTTACCTTGTATAAAGTTAACTGCCCATGAGGGAGCACCTGCACCTGGGTCAATATAGCCTTCAGACTCTAATAATGTTTGATTATCCCCTTGAGGTGTCAGTTTGATAATGTAATCCTCGGTTTCCATGCGCTCATAAGGTTTTTGTGTTGGCAGATAATCACGTAGCGACACCATTTTGATAATCACATAAGGTTTTTTGGATGTCATTGGTTCAATGGTGGCTTTCATTACTACGTCACGGTCAGCCATGCCCACAGGAGCATTATGTACAAGATAAAAAATGAATTCTTTATCAGAGACTTTTTTAAGTAGTTTTGACTCCAGAACCTCAAAATACCAGCGTTTATAATTATCAACATCTGATTGTAAGCGAGCAACAACATCAATCGGATAGTCAAAAAGTGCTTCTACTTTAAAAGAGCGAATACTTTTGCCATCTTCGTTTTTGACATAAGCTTTGATATTATGACGGCGATCGTATTTAGCCAAACGCCAACCATCTTTTGTCTCAGCTTCTGCGCGTAAATCTTCTAAGGCCTTAATCGCAAATGCACTGTTGGACAGTGCACCTATCATTAAAGCCAGTGTGATTTTTTTTAACATAGTATCGCCCTCTAATTATCATTTTATTTTGTGTTGTAAATAGCCATAAGTTATTCAAAGAACTCATATGGCAAGGGTTCTTTGCTATCTTTATATTGAGGTAAAGTCGCCATCCGTCGAATACCCATCATGTTGGTATATGGCCCTTTGCCTTGCACAAAATTAATTGCCCAAGCGGGAGACGAGCCACCAGGATTGATAAAGCCTTCGACTTCGCGGAGGGTTTGCGTTTTACTTAACGGAGTGTAACGAACAATATAGTTCTCTGCCACCATGCGTTCGTATGGGGGTCTAATTGGCATATAATCGGGAACTGACGTCATTTTTAATTGCACATAGGGTTGTTTTTTATTCATTGGTTCAATCACAGTACGTAAAATCACATCACGATCTGGCAAGCCAATTGGAGCATCATGCACAACATAAAAGTAAAACTCGCGATTAGATACTTTCTTAAGAAACTTAACTTCGGTAGTGGCAAAATACCAACGCATATAATTATCAACATCTGATTGCACACGCAACAATGTCTCAATTGGTGCATCAATAACGGCCTCTACTTTAAAAGAACGAATTTTTTGTCCTTCTTCGTTTTTGATATACACCTTGATTTTATGACGAGAGTCATTTTTTTGTAACTTCCAACCGTTATCTTCGGGACTAACATCTCTTAAATCATCAAGATTCGCAGATACTTGTGTTGCACCAACTAGCATTAGTAATGCTAATATTTTTTTATTCATGGTTATTTGCCCTCGTGTATAACTAATTTTTATCTGTGTGAGTTGTTGTTGGTAAAAATAAGATGTTTTTGGTTTTACTTCTAAGTTAAGCATAGAGCATTTATGTCATCTATATAAGTAACAAATTGTGTATTTTTTCGGCGGTTGGTGAGAAAGAGGTCAAGATTTGTGCTTTTTAAGATAAGTTTTGTGGTACTAAAGTTCTAATATTGAGTTAGATGTTAAATCTACGTTGTAGATGATAAGTTAACTTTTGGCTAACTTCTAGCAAAGAAGGGCAGTCCTTAATATGTGCTGACATTTGTGTCATTTGTAAGCCTGCATAGCCACAAGGGTTGATACGCGTAAAAGGCTCTAAATCCATATCGACATTGAGCGAAAAACCATGATAGCTACAACCACGCCGAATGCGCAATCCTAAAGAGGCGATTTTGTGAGCACCCACATATACGCCATGCGCGTCGCGGTTTGGCCATGCTTCAATGGCATAATCCTGTAAGGTATTCACAATACAGTCTTCGATGTTTTCGACTAACTCACGAACACCTATTCCAAGTCGTTTGACATCAAATAAACAATAACCCACTAACTGTCCTTGTCCATGATATGTCACTTGGCCACCACGGTCGGTTTTAATTGTCGGAATACTACCAGCGTTTAATATATGTTCGGCCTTGCCTGCTTGTCCCAACGTAAACACCGCAGGATGTTCTAATAACCATAATTCATCGGGCGTTTCGGGCGTGCGAGAATCGGTAAAATCGCGCATTTGTTGCCATACTTGTTCAAAAGGCACACAACCCAACTGTTTAATTATCAACATTAGTAAACCAACTTGATTTCGGGGGCTGCATTAAAGTCGGCATACAAGGCGTTAATTTGTTGGTGCGTTTCTAAATAAACTTCAATCGTAACAGACAAATATTTGCCACCACTCGAAGGGCGCATAGTCATGGTACTTGCATCAAAACTAGGGCAATGTTTGCAGGCAATATTGGCGACAACTTGAGCTAAAGGATATTGCATTTCGCCCAACACTTTAAAAGCATGAGTGCGTGGGAGTTGCCATGCTTCAATATTTTGAACGGTCATTGGATTAGGGCTGGTACTCATGTGTCTCTCTATACAGTTTTGCTAGCGTGATACTAATTTTTTAGATGGGGGTTTGGCTGTGTTTTTCAATTCAGGACTTACTCATGTCGCCGAAATTGGCGCGTTTTGTGAATTCTCCCCAACCATCCTTTATAAAAGGAGGGAGTTTCCACCCTTTTCAAAGGGGGGACTCAGGGGGATTTAACGAACAAATAAACGATAACCGCGTAAGTCCTAAATTGTTAGATGAACAATCCCTTCGGCAAGGAAGGGATTTGATATTTTAAACTGATGTATCAAAACAAATTGGCAAAAAAGCGTTTAATACCATGCCAAATTTTGACAAAGAAATTGGCTTCTTCAACAGGTTGTAGGGTAACTAAGGCTTGCTCGGCAACGGTTTTGCCATCCAATGTGGCAACCAGCTTACCAACTTCTTGACCTTGAGTTAAAGGCGCATTTAGCGAAGGGGCTAATTGCAAACTAATTTGGAGTTTGTCTTTTTGACCTTTGGCTAAAGTCACATTTAAGTCATTGGCCAAGCCTACCGCAACATTTTGAGCCTTACCAAACCAAACAATGGGTTTGGCTAATTCTTGGCCTTTAGGGCGAATTTGCGCTGTTTCAAAATTAGCAAAGCCCCAACTAAATAGGGCACGCGTTTGGTCGGCACGCGCTTGCATACTGTTTGTGCCCATGACCACCGAAATTAAACGCATAGAGCCACGTTTGCTAGAGGCTGTTAAGCAATAACCAGCGGCATCGGTATGACCTGTTTTAAGACCATCAACCGTTGGGTCGGTAAACAACAAAGCATTACGATTACCCTGTTTGATATTGTTGTAGGTAAATTCTTTTTCGGAATAAATAGGGTAGTATTTGCTACTGTCTTTTATAATGGCATGAGCTAACACGGCCATATCGTAGGCCGATGTGTAATGGCCTTCTTGGGTTAAACCTGTGGCATTTTTAAATTGGGTGTCTTTCATCCCCAAACGCTTGGCTTCGCCATTCATGAGTTCGGCAAAGGCTTCTTCTGTGCCTGCCAAATGCTCGGCAACCGCTTCGGAGGCATCATTCCCCGATTGAATGACAATACCGCGCAACATATCTAGGGCAGTCGCTGAGGTGTTAACAGGCACATACATACACGATTCGGCACTGGTACCGCGACACCACGCTTTTTCACTCATAAAAATGGGGTCATCTTCTTTAATTTGACCTTTTAAAAGACGTTGCTCTAATAAAAAGCTGGTCATCATTTTGGTTAAAGAGGCTGGGTCTAAATGGGCATGAGGATTTGATTCGGCTAATACTTGACCTGAGTCATAATCCATTAACACAAAGGCTTTGTTTTCGAGCGTTGGGGGTGTGGGGATAACCGTTGTAGCAAAGCTCATTGGGGTAAATAAGGTTGCGCTAATGGCAACGGCAATAGCAAAGCGTGACATATGTATAGCCTATCAATTAAGTCATTAAAATGAGTTGTGACTTACGCATTGTGCTGCAATTAGCGCGTTTTGCACCCTCACCCCAACCCTCTCCCTCAGGGAGAGGGTTGGGGTGAGGGTGAGGGCGTGAGCAAATAAGCGATAAGCGCGTAAGTCCTAGAATGTTGCGAATACTAGCACTTTATGGCCAATAGTTTTGTATAACTTGCTTGACAAAAACTATTTAAACAACAGCCCCCACACCACAAAGTGGCTTAACAACAACAAAGCACACAAAACTTGCCAAAACAACACGGGGTTTTGCTCAATCCACGGTTTGCTTTTGAGAGTGAGATGGGTATTGGGGCGTTCGAGGTCGGTTAAAAACTCACTCAAATCGCCATAACGATGTTCGGGATTTAGGCTTAATGCTTGAGCCAATGCAGCGTCCACCCATAAGGGAATATGCGGATTATATAAACAGGCACTACTATAACGTAACTTACGAAAATCACTCGGTGTTTTAGCGTCTTTGTACGAAGCTCCATAAGGATAATGACCCGTTAATAGTTCGTACAAGGTGACAGCAAGACTAAATTGGTCGGCGCGGCCATCACGCGCTAAACCAAGGGCGTATTCTGGGGCGGCATATTCCGCAGCACCAGCCCGCAAACTCAAGCTTTCACTTAAACTGCCAATCGTTGCGCTACCAAAATCAATTAACTTAAGTTGACCCGATGTCGTCAAAAATAGATTGTCGGGTTTAACATCTTGATGCAATGTTTCGCGGCGATGCAAGGCACGTAAGGCTCTAATGGCAGGTTTAGCAAAGTTAATAATCGTTTGGACGGGCGCATCAGGATGTTGCTTGCGCCATGTGCGTAAACTTTGACCTTCTAAATATTCTTGTACCAAATACAAATAACGCCGTGTTTGTGGCGGAGTATAGGTTTTAACAATATCAGGATGATGAAAACGCTGTCCTATCCATTCTTCACGCTGAAAAGCTTGCAGGGCATCAATATCATCATTCAAATTAGGGGAGGGAGTTTTAAGTAAATAAATTTGCTTGTCGTGTTTGTGTTTGACCTTATACACATGACTACGGGCGTTAATTTGGATTTCTGCTTCTATGACATAATCATCAATACAATCGCCAATGCTCAGTTCTGGTGGTAGTGGCGCAAGTTGGGTGGCTAATAGATTTTGATGATTATCCGCCACCAAGTCCACAATCTCTAATAATTGGCAGGAACGATTATCGTCACTATGATGGCTTTCGGCACAGGCCAGTAATTCTTCACAACGAGCTTCTAAGGTTTCGCTACGAGTAGCAATTATCGCTTTTAATTCTTTTTCGGGAATAAAGGCATGAATACCATCGGTACTGAGCAAATAAATATCGCCAATTTCTACTTCAAACTCTAAGTAATCCACATCGACCCGCCAGTCCATCCCCAAGGCCCGCGTGAGTTGATTGCCGTTGCGAGTAATAATGGCGTGGTCTTTGGTTATACACTCCCATTCATTATGACGCAAACGCCACAAACGACTATCACCAACATGAAAAACATGCGCCGTTGTGCCACGAATAATTAAGGCGGTAAAGGTAGTTAAAAAACCTTGATTATGATGATGATAGTGTTGCCCTTGACCATGCAACCAACGATTGAGCGCGGCAATTACCTTTAAGCCTGCGGTTTTGACTGACCATGTGGCAGGGGTGGCAAAAAAATCACTTAAAAAATTAGTGACGCTGGTTTCGGCAGCGATACGTCCACCTTCAGCACTGCTAAGGCCATCGGCAATGGCTGCGGCAAGGGTATAATTAGAAGCACCATGTCCATGAGGAATATGCACACCCACGGCATCATCATTGGTTTTTTTGGGGCCAATATGTGAAATTTGGGCTGCATTGACTTTGAGAGTGTGTGTCATGCGAGTCTCTGAGTGATATGCTTTTGAGAAATTCTTTAGTGTAAAAAACTTGTCAAAAACATATAGGGAGGATTATTTGTGTTAATAATCCTTTCGACTCCGCTCAGGGTAAGCCTTCGCATGGGCTGAGGGAGTCGAAGCCTATTTGTTAGATAATATTGCTTATTCAACAGCAATTAAATGAACATTACCTTGTTCGTCTTTTTCGACCATATGGCCTTTAGGTTCATCAATAAATAATGCACCTGTTAAGGCTAAGGCCGATACGCCTGCCAATACCCAAAAGAAGTGGATTGGGCTGACCATACTCAGGATGGTTAAGAAGGTAACCCCACCGACATTACCATAAGCACCTGCCATACCTGCAATTTGACCCGTCATACGGCGTTGAATTAACGGTACAACCGAATAAACAGCACCACAAGCACCTTGTACAAATACCGAGGTAGCTAATACGGTGGCAATAGCCATGGGTAAAGCCCATGCACCGCTCATTTGCGACATAGCGGCGTAGCCAATGGTTTGACCCAACAAGCAGATAATTAGCATTTTGCGACGACCATAAGAGTCAGAAAACAAACCGCCACCGGGACGAGCAAACAAGTTCATTACCGCAAAACAACCTGCGGTCATGCCTGCATAAACAGGGCTAATGTGGAAGGTGTCAATAAAGAATAGCGGTAACATCGAAACTACAGCAAGTTCTGAACCAAAACAGGCCATATACGCAACGTTTAAAATAGCGACTTGTTTGAATTTATAACCGCCATTAGTTGGGGCAACATGGTCTTTATCAAACAGATGCTTGTTAACGTGCCAAATTTTTGTCCATTGATAAAAGGCTAAGGCCGCAATCACGACATAGGCAATTAGGGCGTTATCGGCAGATAACAAGTTTAAGCCAGAAGGGGATAAACGCCATGTTAACAAAGCCAAGGCTAAATATAAGGGCACGTTCATTAGGGCATAAAACACAAAGTCACTTTTGCTGCTAACTTCTAATCCACCTGCTTTTTGAGGTTTAAAATAGGTTGAGCCTTCGGGAGTGTCGCGTACGCCACGATAAAAAATCACGCTGTAAATAATGGCAATAATACCAGTCGAAGCGATAGCATAACGCCAGCCATCTTCACCACCAAAAGCCAAGGCTAAAACGGGCATACTCATACTGGCAACAGCCGCGCCAAAGTTACCCCAACCACCATATACGCCTTCGGCAATACCGACTTCACGCGCAGGAAACCACTCACTTACTAAGCGAATGCCAATCACAAAACCAGCACCCACAAAGCCTAATAAAAAGCGAGAAATGGCTAACCATTCAAAGGATTGAGCAGCCGCGAACAACAAGCATAATGCACCGCACAATGCTAATAAAAAGCTATAACTTTTACGAGGGCCAAATTTATCAACTAAGACACCAATTAAAATACGCGCTGGAATGGTAATCGCGACATTGAGCATCAAAATCGCTTTGACCTGTGCAGGTGTTAGGTCAAAGTATTCTTTCATCACAGGCATTAACGGTGCGTGAGCAAACCAGATTAAAAAAGTAATAAAAAAAGCTAACCAAGTGTAATGTAAGGTGCGGATTCTGGGTTCGCTCCATTTAAAGAGCGGTATTGTTTTTAAAGCCATACTAAAAGCCTCGCAACGGTAAAGGCACAACACAAGAGAGCAAGAAACCGTAAAAACAGTTACGCGCCACCCCTGATATTTATTGCGCAAGAAAACACCACTAGCCAATGACGCAGACTAAGACGGTATCGTTTTTAGAACTGAGGTATCTGCTCAAGCTCTGTTTTCAGGGATAAACGCGCCGTTGCGTTTAACATGGTTTTTCAAATGCAAACTCTGTGCCATATTGTATAAAGGCTTGGTATCACTGGCTTTGCTATTTAATTGTCAAATAAGTCATTTGTGTTTTTATGGTGCGAGTTGTGGCTTGTTATGGCGCAATGATTGTTTATGGTGCGTATTGTTAAAAAAGCCATCGCAAAAACACAATATAAAATGGCATATATCTTGCTTGGTACGGCCTAAGATTGAGGCTTTAGAAGACGTTTTGACATGAAAAAGCAAAAATTAGTAGTGATTGGTAATGGCATGGCAGGTATGCGTACCGTTGAAGAGTTATTAACGCTCGCTCCTGAGTTGTACGACATTACTGTGATTGGCAAAGAGCCTCATGGTAATTACAACCGAATCATGTTGTCACCAGTCTTGGCGGGTGAAAAAGAATTTGAAGATATCGTCTTGCATACGCCTAAATGGTATAAAAAACAAGGGATTACCTTGGTTTCTGGTCAAGTGGTTGTTGATGTTAATCGTAAAAAGAAGCAAGTGATTACCGATGCTGGACTCAGTTTTGACTATGACCGTTTATTATTAGCCACTGGCTCAGTCCCCTTTATTGTGCCTGTTCCCAATCATAATCATAGCTGTGTATTAAGTTTTAGAGATATTCGTGATGTTCACAATATGTTGGCGATTACTCAATTTAAAAAACGTGTCGCGGTAATTGGTGGCGGTTTATTGGGCTTAGAGGCGGCCAATGGTTTGTTAAAACGGGGTGTTGATGTCACTGTTATTCACGATATGCCTTGTTTGATGAATCGTCAATTGGATAGCGAAGCTGCCCATTTGTTGCAAAAGCAGCTCGAAGACAATGGTATGAAGTTTAGAATGGGGGCGATGACCAAAGAGATTGTTGCGGTAGATGATGGTCATTTAAGTCATATTGCCTTCAAAAATGGCGAAGATTTACCGACTGATTTAGTGATTATGGCGGTAGGTATTCGTCCTAATGTGGCTTTAGCTAAACAAATGGGCTTGCAAGTCGATAAAGCAATTTTGGTCAATGACACCATGCAAACCTTTGACCCGAGTATTTATGCCGTGGGTGAATGTGTGCAACATCGTGGCGCATTATTTGGTTTAGTTGCGCCGTTGTATGAGCAAGCCAAAGTCTGTGCTACGCATTTAGCCGAAATTGGTATTGGTCGTTATGTACAAAAAGCTACTGCCACAACGCTAAAAGTCAGTGGCGTAAATTTATTCTCTGCGGGAGATTTTTCGGGGGCAAATGCCGAGACGATTGTATTAAGAGATTCATCAAGTAGTGTTTATAAGCGATTATTTATTAAAGAGAATAAATTAGTCGGTGCGGTGCTATTTGGTGATGTTCAAGATGGAAATTGGTATTTTGATTTAATTAAGCAGCAACAAGATATTTCCAATATTCGTGCTGATTTAGTGTTTGGCCAATAGGAGTATCTGTGATGCAAACAAAACAAACAGTGCATACCACTTGTGCTTATTGTGGTGTTGGATGCGGCATTAAAGCCACGATAGAAGATAACAGTAAACGCATTGTTACCATTCAAGGTGATAGCGAGCATCCTGCAAATTATGGTCGTTTATGTTCTAAAGGTTCATCTTTAGGTGAAACCATTAGTTTAGAAGGGCGTTTATTAGAGCCACAAATTGCAGGACAAAATGTTGCTTGGCCAACAGCAATTGATAAAGTAGCCAATGAATTTAAACGGATTATTGCGGAACATGGCAAAGAGTCCGTGGCATTTTATGTGTCAGGTCAGATTTTGACTGAAGATTATTATGTCGCCAATAAACTGATGAAAGGTTATATCGGCACAGCCAATATTGATACCAACTCGCGTTTGTGTATGTCATCGGCGGTGGCAGGTCACAAGCGAGCTTTTGGTGCCGATACTGTACCAGCATCTTATGCCGATTTTGAGCATGCCAATTTGATTGTGTTGGTGGGTTCAAATACCGCATGGTGTCATCCCATTATCTTCCAACGCATTAAAGCCATTAAAGCACAACGTCCTGAGCTAAAAATTGTGGTGGTTGACCCACGCGAAACAGCCACCAATGAAATTGCCGATTTACATTTGCCGATTAAAGCAGGCATGGATGTTTTATTGTTTAATGCTTTATTGGTGAAGTTGGCCGAAAAAAATGCCTTAGACCCTCAATATATCTCTCAATATACCGTTGATTTTGAAAAGGCTTTTTCTGCTGCTAATAAAGATGTGGCTGATGTAGCAACCCTTGCTGAGCGTATTGGTGTTGATAGCCAAAGCTTAGCTACTTTCTTTGATTGGTTTTGTCAAACAGAAAAAACCATGACTTGTTTTTCGATGGGAGTTAATCAATCCAGTGCCGGCACAGACAAAGTAAATGCCATTATTAACTGTCATTTAGCGACAGGCCGTATTGGCAAAGCAGGTGCTTCTCCGTTTTCCTTAACAGGTCAACCCAATGCCATGGGCGGTCGTGAAGTAGGCGGTTTGGCCAATATGTTGGCGGCACACATGGACATCGAAAATCCTGTACATCGTGAGCGAGTCCAACGATTTTGGCAATCGCCTGTCATTGCTGATAAGAGTGGCTTAAAAGCCGTTGATTTATTTGATGCCATGTATGAGGGCAAAATTAAAGCCGTCTGGATTATGGCGACTAATCCTGTGGTGTCTTTACCCAATGCCGATAAAGTGCGTGCGGCTTTAGAAAAGTGCGAATTGGTTGTGGTCTCGGATTGTATTGCCGATACCGATACCACACGCTTAGCCGATGTGTTGTTACCCAGTTTGGGTTGGGGGGAAAAAGACGGCACAGTCACCAACTCCGAACGGCGAATTTCGCGTCAACGTGGCTTTTTGCCAGCACCTGCCCAAGCCAAACCTGATTGGTGGGCATTGAGCCAAGTGGCACAAGCCATGGGCTTTGAAGGCTTTGATTATCAAACACCTGCGGATGTGTTTAATGAGCATGTTGCCTTATCAGCGTTTGAAAATGATGCAAGCATTGAGTCGGGTTTACGCGATTTTAACTTGGTGGGTTTAGGTCAGTTAGATACTGAGCAATATAATGCTTTACAACCCATTCAATGGCCAGTGTTAAGTAAAGACCAAGGTACAGAGCGTTTATTTGCCCAAGGTCAATTTTATACGCCCAATCGTTTGGCTAAATTTGTACCTTTAACCAGTCGTGCACCAAAAAATGCATTAAGTGCAGAATTCCCATTTGTTTTAAATACAGGCCGTATTCGTGATCAATGGCACACCATGACTCGGACAGGATTAACACCAAGATTGTTGCAACATATTGGTGAACCTTATGCCGAATTGCACCCAAATGATGCAAAAAAACTTTCTATTCAAGCAGGTGATCTAGTAGAAATCAGTTCAACGTGGGGTAAAGCGGTAGTCAGGGCGCAATTAAGCGATGGTCAACGTCAAGGCTCGGTGTTTGTGCCTATGCATTGGACAGGTGTGTTAACGCGTCAATCGCGTGTGGGTGCGGTGGTCAATCCTGCGGTTGATCCTGTCTCTGGTCAACCTGAAAATAAACACACTCCCGTGAAAGTGAGCCGTTTTAAGGCAGCATGGCATGGCTATTTATTAAGTACAACGCCTTTAAACTTGCCAGAGTGTGATTATGCGGTAGCAATACGCTTAGAAAATGGCTGGCGTTATGAATTGGCACATCATCAAAAACCGCATGATTGCTTAGATTGGGCAAGTGTATGGTTGCAACAACCCCAAGGGCAACGCCTTGAATATCAAGACAGTAGTATTGGTCAACAACGCTATGCATGGTTAGAAGGGGACAAATTAACGGCATTAGCTTTTTTTGGTGCAGAAGCTGATTTACCGCCACGGGCATGGTTAATGTCTTTATTAAATCAACCTTTAGATAAACTCAGTCGTCGAGCATTGTTGTCTGGCAAGCCAGCAGACCCGAGTGCCGATGTTGGACGAATTATTTGTGCCTGTTTTGGGGTGGGCGAAAACACCATTGTACGCAACATTGAAAAAGAAAAGCTCTGTAGCGTGGCCGAAATAGGTAAATGTTTAAAAGCAGGAACAAATTGTGGTTCGTGTCAGCCTGAGCTAAAAAAACTTTTGGAGCAAACAGCAGTCGCATAATCAAATCATACCAATGGCGGTTCTTATTTTTTACCCTGCAAACAACGGCGTTTGCGCGACTTTGTATAGTTGTCATCATTTTGGCATGACTTTTGTATAAAGCCAATTATTCACGTTTACACGCCAGCAGTTGTGAGTGGCAGGAGAGAAAAGATGCGTATAGTTATGATTGGTCACGGTATGGTTGGCCATCGTTTTTTAGAAACCCTCGCTAAAAAAGCCAGCGTCCCCCATGAAGTGATTGTATTGGCCGAAGAGCCACGTCCAGCTTATGACCGCGTGCAGTTGTCGGCTTTTTTTAGTGGTAAAACAGCCGAAGATTTAAGTGTTACCCCAACTGACTTCTTTAGTACTACGGGCTATGGCTTACAATTAAATACCCGTGCTACTCATATTGATTCAGCCGCCAAAACGGTGACTACCCAAAGTGGAGATGTGATTCACTATGATAAATTAGTGTTAGCCACTGGTTCTTATCCTTTTGTGCCACCTGTACAAGGTAACAACCGCGAAGGTTGTTTGGTGTATCGCACCATAGAAGATTTATATGCCATTCAAGAAACAGCCGCAAAGTCCAAAGTAGGGGTCGTTGTGGGTGGCGGTTTATTAGGTTTAGAAGCTGCCAAAGCCCTAAAAGATTTGGGTTTAGAAACTCACGTTGTAGAATTTGCTCCCCGTTTAATGGCGGTGCAAATTGACGATATGGGTGGCAAGGTATTGCGTACCAAAATTTCGGAGTTAGGCGTAGGTATTCACACCGAGCGTAACACGGTTGAAATTGTCGATGGCGAAAAATGCCGTCACGCCATGAAGTTCTCTGATGGTACTAGCCTCGAAACTGACATGATTTTGTTCTCGGCAGGTATTCGTCCACGTGATGATATTGCCCGTGCTAGTGGTATTACCGTAGGCGCGCGTGGCGGTATTGTGGTTGATAACTTCTGTCGTACTAATGCCCCTGATGTCTATGCCATTGGCGAGTGTGCCTTGTGGGACGGCAAAATTTATGGTTTGGTTGCACCCGGTTATCAAATGGCCGAAGTCGCTTGTACTCACTTATTAGGCAATGAAGACAAGCAGTTTACGGGTGCAGACATGAGCACCAAACTCAAACTAATGGGGGTCGATGTTGCCTCGATTGGTGATGCACACGGTACTACCGCAGGTAGCTTAAACTACAGCTATATTGATGAACGTAATCAAGTTTATAAAAAATTGGTGGTGTCTAATGATGGTAAAAAGTTATTAGGTGCAGTGTTAGTGGGTGACGTTGAAGCGTATGGCGATTTATTACAGCTCAAGCTTAACGATATGACTTTGCCCGAAAAACCAGAGGCGTTAATTTTGCCAGCCAGCGATGGTAGTAAACCTGTTGGTTTAGGGGTTGATGCCTTACCCATGAGCGCGGTGATTTGTTCTTGTAATAACGTCACTAAACAAGATTTATGTACTGCCATTGAAGTCGGTGTCATGGAGCTAGGCGAATTAAAATCTTGCACCAAAGCAGCCACCAGTTGTGGCGGTTGTTCTGCCTTAGTCGGACAAGTCTTAAAATGTGAATTACAAAAACGCGGTGTGGAAGTCAAAAAAGACATTTGTGAACACTTTGCTTATTCACGTCAAGAAATGTATCACCTTGCCAAAATTGGCAACATCCGTACTTTTGAAGACTTTATTGTCAAACATGGTAAAGGTGATGGCTGTGATATTTGTAAACCAACTGCTGCGTCTATTTTTGCCTCTTTATGGAATGAGCATATTCTCAAAAAGCCCTTAGCAGGCTTACAAGACACCAATGATTACTTTTTGGCCAATATGCAAAAAGACGGTACTTATTCCATCGTGCCGCGTATTCCTGGTGGCGAAATTACACCTGAAGGTTTAATTATCATTGGTGAAATTGCCAAAAAATACAAGCTTTACACCAAAATTACGGGTGGTCAACGTATCGACTTGTTCGGTGCACGTGTTGAACAATTACCTGTGATTTGGAAAGAGCTAGTCGATGCAGGTTTTGAATCAGGCCATGCTTATGGTAAGTCTTTACGTACCGTAAAATCTTGTGTTGGTTCAACATGGTGTCGTTATGGTGTGCAAGATTCTGTTGGTTTTGCCATTGATTTAGAAAATCGTTATCGCGGTTTACGTAGTCCACACAAACTCAAGTTTGCGGTGAGTGGTTGTACTCGTGAATGTGCCGAAGCACAAAGCAAAGACGTAGGTGTGATTGCCACCGAAAAAGGCTGGAACTTATATGTGTGTGGTAACGGTGGTATGAAGCCACGTCACGCGGAGTTATTGGCTGGTGATTTAGATAGCGAAACTTTAATCAAGTATGTAGACCGTTTCTTAATGTTCTATATCCGTACGGCTGATCGTTTACAACGGACTAGCGTCTGGCGTGACAATTTAGAAGGTGGTTTAGATTACCTCAAAGACGTGATTATTAACGACTCTTTAGGCATTGCCGACGAGTTAGAAATGCAAATGCAATATGTGGCTGATACCTTTGCCTGTGAATGGAAAGAAGCGATTAACAACCCCGAAACCCTTAAACGGTTCCGTTCATTCGTTAATAGTGATGAAGTGGATAACAACGTAGTGTTTGTGCAAGAACGTGGTCAAATCCGTCCTGCAACTGCCCAAGAAAAGGCAGGGCGTATTGCGGTTGCAGAGGTGTAGTTTCGACTACGCTCAACTACCATAAAACGTCGCTCAGCTACCAGACTACGCTCAGCTAACGCAAAAAATGCACCCTGAGCGAAGTCGAAGGGTATTTTGTGTAAAGTCTTTTTAGTGTGCTACCCAGTTTTTAACGGTGGAAAATTATCCCATCAAGAGAATATATTATGTCTAATTTAGTTAAAATTTGTCCAGTTGCCGAATTGCCTGTAAATTTGGGTGTTGGTGCTTTGGTCAATGGTCAACAAGTGGCATTGTTTAAGTTAAACAATGGCGATGTATATGCAATAGGTAATTTTGACCCATTTAGCGAAGCCAATGTTTTATCACGCGGTTTAGTCGGTGATTTACAAGGTCAAAAAGTGGTAGCATCACCGATTTATAAGCATCACTACAATTTAAAAACAGGTGAATGTTTAGAAGATAGCACAGTTAAAGTGCCTTCTTATCAAGTGGTTGTACAAAATGATGAGCTTTATTTGGCAGTGTAAGCACAAGTCTTAAGCTCATACTATGATTAAATTTTTAACTCTCTAAAGTCTTTAATATCATCGGCTCGCTCCCAACACTCAACAAAATAATCACGCATTTGTTGAGCGTAGGGAGTACCTTTGGGAAGTAATGAACCTTGCCACGGATCACGATTGGTGCAACGTAACAAGCCCATACTATCAGCAATTAACATTGCTTGGTTGTGTTCAATATCATGCTCATGTAGTTGTCTAATTTCAATTAAACTACTGATGCGTCTAATCAGTTTTATGACGCGATGGCCATCTTCAATGGCTAATTGAGGGTTGGCAATTAAAATCTTGGTTTGCGTATAACGACTGGAGCGCGCAAATGCTGACAAGGCTTCACAAAAAGCATCATTATCAAAACGCTCATGTTCTAAATCGGGTGTCATGATAAAGACTTCGCGTTTAGCTTGAGCTAATAAGGCAATTGCTGCTTGTTGTAGCATGACTAAATGTGTTAGTTCAACACGAATATCTGTCATGCCTAATTCAAATTGAGGAATTAGTTCGTCACTAAAAATAATATTAGGTCGATTAACGGGTTCACAATCAGCAATTTTGATAATTTGTAGATGCTCTGTCTCTGGTGCAACAAAATCAATGCTACCGTCATTTTCGTTATCAGTTTTATTCGACTCTTCATCAGGCAACATGATGTTTCTCCTACTGGTTTCGACTGCGCTCAACCACCGCTACTACGCTCAACACAAATATTTTGGTGAAATTCCTAAGCTCCAAAATTAGGCAGGCACTTTGCCGCCAACAGGTTTCTGAGTTGGGCGTACTAAATCCCACAACCCTGACTTATTTAATTCTAGTTCAACCATACTCCGAATGACAGCCGCGTTATCAATCGCTAACACTTCTTCTAATAAGGCTTTAGCTTCACTCAGAGGAATAGTGCGTAATACTTTGCGAATTTTAAGCAAATTACTGGCACTCATACTTAACGAGTCAAAACCCATTGCCATAAGTAAGATTGCTGTACCAGGGTCACCTGCCATTTCACCACAAATACTCACAGGTTTACCTACGGCGTGCGCTTCATTAACGACATACTGTAAAGCACGTAAAACAGCAGGGTGATAGGGTGTATATAAATCCGCTACCCGTGAGTTGTTGCGGTCAACTGCTAACAAATATTGTGTTAAGTCATTAGAGCCAACCGACACAAAATCGACAATATTAGCCAAATCTTTTATTTGAATAAGGGCAGAGGGTACTTCGACCATAATACCAAGTTTAGGAGTTTGAATAGTAACTTGTTCTTCTTCTTGTACTTCGCTCACCGCACGTAATAAAAGATGTTGAGCTTCTTCAATTTCAAATACCGAAGATACCATAGGCAACAAAATTTGTAGGTTATTTAAGCCAATGGCTGCTTTAAGCATGGCACGCATTTGCACCATAAAAATTTCAGGATGGTCTAAAGTAATGCGAATACCTCGCCAACCTAAGGCGGGGTTTACTTCGTCAATCGGAAAGTAGGGTAAATCTTTGTCGCCGCCAATATCGAGCATACGCATAGTGACAGGATAGGGCGCAAAAGCCGCTAATTGTTGCTTATAAATATTACGTTGCTCTTCTTCGCTTGGAAAACGGTCGCGTAACATAAAGGGAATTTCGCTGCGGTATAAACCTACTCCTTCGGCACCACGTTCACGGCCGCGAGCAACATCAGCCATCAGTCCTGTATTGACATATAAGGTAATACGATGTCCGTCAGGCGTTTCGGCAGGTAAATCACGATAAGCATCCAAACCAGCGACTAATTGTCGTTCTTCTTTAATGATTTCTTTATAGCGTTTACGCAATTCACGCGATGGATGAACATAGACTTTAGACTGATAGGCATCAACAATCATTTCAGCATCGTCTAAGTTGGCGACAGGCAAATCACTCACACCTACAACAGTGGGAATGCCTAAAGCGCGCGCTACAATCGCCATGTGTGAGTTGGCTGCACCTGTCATGGTAACAATGCCCGCAATATTATCTAAAGGCATATCAACAAGGGTGGCGGTAGAAATATCCTCGCCAATTAAAATACTGTTTTCGGGAAAGTCACGATTAGGGGTGGTTTGTTGTTGTAAATGAGCTAATAAACGTCGGCCTAAATCACGCACATCAGCCATGCGTTCACGCAAATAAGCGTCATCCATTGCCGCAAAACTTTGCATATGTTCATCTATCACGCTATGTAAAGCACCTTGCGCCCAATTACCAGCATGAATGCGTTCAATTACTTCTGCTGGCAAGGCATTGTCATCGAGCATCCGTAAATAGACTTCAAACAAAGCACGCTCTTCGGGCATTAACGAGTTGGCCATTTTGCTATCAAGCTGCTGGATTTCTTGCCTAACGCCTAACAAGGCTTGGTTAAATTGTTGTAGTTCGTGGGTAATATCTTCGGTGGCACGGTCAGGTACAGATTCTAAGTCCGCAGGGGGATAAATCACCACCGCGCGTCCCATGGCTATGCCGTTAGCACCAGCCACACCATGAAAAATACGAGGAGTAGCAACACCACCTTTGGGGGCGTGTAGGTTTTCGAGTTGACCTAAGGCGCGAGCATGGGCAACAACGCCCGAAATTTGTGCGGATAGCGTGACCAAAAAGGCTTCTTCTGATTCACCAAATCGACGTTTTTCTTGTTGTTGTACCACTAGCACGCCCAAGACTTTGCGCCGATTCATAATCGGCACGCCTAAAAAGGAGTTGTAGCGGTCTTCACCTGTTTCGGGGAGATAATGAAAACGGGGATGAGAGGCAGCGTCTTCTAGGTTAATCAGTTCTTCGCGTTGACCTACTAAACCGACTAAACCTTCGGAAAAACCCAAAGAAACATTACCCACTGCATCTTGATTGAGGCCGTGTGTTGCCATTAACACATAACGATTGCTACGCTCATCCAATAAGTAAATTGAGCATACTTCGGTATTTAATGCATCACGAACACTTTGTACAATCACATCAAGCGCGGCTACTAAATTAGGCGCATTGTCAACATCTTGAACAAGCTTTCGTAAAATATCTAACATCAACATACTCAATCCCTTAACCAAAGAGGTGTTATTTGGTGGCAGTACAATAAAATTTTATTTGTATTAGAACTCGTCTAAATAGGGTAAACGAGGTGCGAGCTCTTGTAATGCTTTGCGGTAAACTTCGCGCTTAAATGATACTACTTGATTCAGTGGATACCAATAACTGACCCATTGCCAATCGTCAAATTCGGGTGGTTGGCATTTGTTGAGGCTAATTACTTCGCTTGGGCTTTGCAAACTCAATAAAAACCATTTTTGTTTTTGGCCAATACATACTGGTGGTGGATTGTCATAACGAACATATCGACGAGGCAAGCGATAACGTAACCAACCGCGTGTTTGTGCCAAAATTTTAACCTGATGTTTTTCGAGGCCAACTTCTTCCCAAAGTTCACGATACATGGCTTGTTCGGGGGTTTCGCCCGTATGGATACCACCTTGAGGAAATTGCCACGCGTCATGGCCACAACGTCGCGCCCATAATACCTGTCCCGAATCATTGGCTAATATAATGCCCACATTGGGTCTAAAACCTTCCGCATCAATCACAATAAATACCTTAATACTGACGAGCAGGGCGACCAACAGGCGAATCTGCTCTTATAAAAAATTTAACTCTATTCTTACCTGATAGTAGGAAATGGGGCAAGCTCTATCTGTTTTGATTACGTAAGTCTTAGAATTAAAAATAAAAAAGGCTTACTGGTTAAGAGTAAGCCTTTTTTGTTTTTGCGCTGATTTCGACTGCGTTCAATCACCAAAAATTCACATTTTTCTAAACGAGAACTCCCTCCTGTGGGAGAGGATTGGGGTGAGGGCAGAAAACCTTCGCTTATGGCAACAAATGTTTTACGCCATCACGCTCTTCTAATAACTCATTGAGTGTAAAGTCCATACGCTCGCGTGAGAAAGAGTCGATTTCTAAACCTTGAATACGCGTATAAACACCGTTTTCGCAGGTGACTGGTACGCCATACATAATACCTTCGGGAATACCATAGCTACCGTCAGAAGGAATACCCATAGTTACCCACTTGCCGTTAGTACCTAATACCCAATCACGAATGTGGTCAATGGCAGCATTAGCAGCAGAGGCAGCAGAAGACAAACCACGGGCTTCGATAATGGCAGCACCACGCTTACCAACGGTGGGTAAAAATACGGTGCGGTTCCATTCTTCGTCATTAACTAAGGCTTTTACGCTGTCACCATTGACGGTGGCAAAGCGGTAGTCAGCATACATGGTTGGGCTATGGTTGCCCCAAACAACCATGTTTTCGATGTCAGCAACAGCGCGGCCAGTTTTGGCGGCTAATTGCGACAAAGCACGGTTGTGGTCTAAACGTAACATAGCGGTAAAGTTGGCTGGATTGAGGTCTGGTGCAGACTTCATGGCAATATAAGCATTGGTGTTGGCAGGGTTACCTACAACCAATACTTTAACGTCACGGCTGGCAACGTCATTTAATGCTTTACCTTGTACAGTAAAGATTTTGGCATTTTCTTGTAATAAGTCTTTGCGCTCCATGCCAGGACCGCGTGGGCGTGCGCCAACTAATAAAGCAATATCAGCATCTTTAAACGCAACATTAGGGTCATCGGTAGCAACAATGCCAGCCACTAAAGGAAAAGCACAGTCTTCGAGTTCCATAATCACGCCTTTGAGGGCTTGTTGTGCTTTTTCAAAGGGGACTTCTAATAGTTGCAAAATAACGGGTTGGTCTTTGCCCAACATTTCACCACTTGCGATGCGGAATAATAAGCTGTAACCAATTTGACCAGCTGCGCCAGTCACGGCAACGCGAACGGGTTGTTTCATTTTAAACTCCTGATGATGAAAAGCAGCGGTAATTGACCGCAAGCAAGCATAATAAGCCTAAATTTTAAGGTGCTTATTATTAAAACGCTGCATTGTACCTAAGCGCGCGCCAAGATGCGAATAAAACTCATCACAAGTTTTTTCTGTTAGAATATCAGCCTTGTTATTAGGCCAAAAATGTATTGTTTTATGTTAATTCGTAAATTGTTTCGTTTTGAAAATGCCCACATCGTGCGTAATTGCTCTAGTCAGCGTTGCAGTCGCTCCATTCATGGTCATAGTTATCAAGTCGAAATCCTCTTAGAAGCGCACGCGCTTGATAATGGTCAAATGGTCTATGATTTTGGTTTGTTAAAAGGCCATATTAAAGATTTAATTGATAGTTTTGACCATGCGATTGCTTTTTGGAATAAAGATGATGCTGACTATATTGATTACTGTCAAAAATTTAGTGCGCGCTGGATAAGTTTGCCTGTGTCACCGTCAGCAGAGCAGTTTTCACGTTTGATATTTGTCTTGGTTGATGCGGTTTTAAAGCAAACAGTGATGCAAAATGGCGAGGCCGATGTGACTTTGTATTCAGTGATTGTGCATGAAACACAAACAGGCTATGCCCAATGTTTTAGAGCCGATGTTGAAAATCCACGCATGGGCTTGATTAGTTTAGATAACATTATTTTTTCGCCGCAAGTGTGTAGCGAGTGGCAGGATGTAGAGTTGTACAACAAACTCAAAGCAGGCGCGGTGTTTGTAAATCCTATTGTTAATTTACAAGTGGTTGATTAGGTTATTATGGTTCATGTGGTGTTATTTAGACCCGAAATTGCAGGCAATACGGGCAATGTTATTCGTTTGTGTGCTAATACAGGGGCAATTTTACATTTAATTAAGCCATTAGCCTTTGAGTTAGAAGATAAAAAACTCAAAAGAGCAGGCTTGGACTATCATGAATGGGCGCGTGTTCATGTTCATGAGTCATGGGCAGATTGTGTGGCGTTTATTCAACCACAACGTATTTTTGCCTTTACAACCAAAGGGATGCAAAACTCTTTTAATGTTAAGTATCAAGCAAATGATGTGCTGTTATTTGGTAACGAAACGAGGGGGCTTAATGATGAAGTCAGAGCGGAGTTGGCCTTGTTAAATACCCAATTTGTTAAATTGCCAATGAAGGAAGGCCGTAGTTTAAATTTATCTAATTCGGTGGCGGTGGCTGTTTATGAGGCATGGCGGCAGCTGGATTTTGCAATTATTGAGCAATAACTTGATAGGCGACAAATGTTAATCCTGAAACAGAAATATCTTGCCTAACTAATTGAAAGTTATTGTTATGGTGTAGATGGTTTTTAAGGTTTTCTGTGATTAAAATTTCATTGCTTTGCGCAATGTCCTCGCCCAATTTAAACGCAATGTTGACCGTGTCGCCATAACAATCTTTTTGTGCAATATATAATATTTGGCCATAATCTAAGCCTATACTCACGCCTGTATCCAAACAAACGTTGCGAATCGCCAGTGCTGCTTCTAAAGCCATTTGACAATCATCAAAAACGGCCAATAAATTATCGGCCTCATATTTAACAATCTCGCCTTGGTATTGTATGACTAAGGGTTCGGTTAAACATTGCATTTTTCTTATTTTGGCTAAATAGCCAATAATGCCTTCACGCCTGACGGTACTCGAAAAGCCACTCATATCAAGAGCAAGAACTGCTTTTTGAGAGCCATAAGTTTGCCAAATTTCTTGACTGATTTGAACTTGCTCATTAGGGCAGGCGTTTAGTTTGTCGATAAGGTTAAAAAATGTTTTCATTGCTTCGGCTTCCTGATTAAGGCCACAAAAATAAAATAGCTAACCCAGCCATAAACGTCATCGTAAAAATAACAGATAACTTTTTGAGTAGTAGCTTATTGCCCAATATCGCAACGGCTCCCCACTTAAATACTAAATTGGCTAAAATGGCAATTAACACTAATTGCCAGCCAGTCGTGGCCTCTAAACGATGGTTTTCAACTAATCTTCCCGTTGACAAGGTAATTGCATCAACGTCAGTCAAACCAGAAATCATGGCAATTAGGTACAAACTTTGAGAGCCAAATACTTCTTTGGCAGCAGCAACAGCAAAAATAATCACCCCATATAAGCCACCAAAAATAATTGCACTCATTAACTCAGCGGGGTTATCGGGTTCGGGCATAGTATGTGCTTCACCGCTGCGTCTAAAATACAAAGCGCCGCAAATCAGGCACATAATCACAAATAAACTCAATAAAGGTGGTGCAACACGTTGGGTAGCAGAAGGAGAAACAATCATCAATGCCAGTGTGACCCTAATGACGGAGACGGTTGAGGCTAGCATAATGGCTAACGATGCTAAGGCACTGGTTTCGGGGCGGTTTTTGGTGTTTCGGGCATAAGATACCGTGGTGGCGGTGCTCGAAATCAGTCCACCTAAAATGCCAGCAAGCAAAGTGCCTGCTTTATCTTTAAACACTTTGTAGGCGGCATAACCCATGAGACTAATAGCAACAATCAACACCACCATTCGCCAAATGTCATAAGGATTTAGGACTTTAAAAGGACCATAAGTTTGATTAGGTAAAATCGGCAAAATCACTAATGCAATGGCAGCAAAACGCATAATTGCCAGCATATCACGCTCGCCCATATGCCTTACAAAATCATGCAAAGGCTCTTTCATTTGTAACAGAACGGCTGTTGCAGCACCAACCACAATGGCTAAAGTCAAATGACCCAATGTCAGGTAAACACCAATGGCATAAATCAGCAATGCAGCTATTTCGGTGGTCATACTAGGGTCGTAATCGGGTTTTTTTATCAATAATTTGGCACTCAAAATAACCACTGCAAGGCTAATAAAGCTCGCGGCAATTACCCAACCACCATAAGATTGTGCCAAAAAACCTGTCATTACCCCCAAGAGGGCAATCAATGGAAAAGTTCTAATGCCTGCTAATTCTGAGGCGGCTTTTTCGCGTTGTAAGCCAACCAAAAAGCCTAAACCAAGGGCGATTGCCAAAATTTGTAATTCGTTATTGCTCATCAGCTAAAGGTCGCCATTGTTGCTCTAATAAAATTTCTAGGGGGCTAAAATTGCGTTTATAAGCCATTTTAGGGCTGTTTTTGACCCAATATCCTAAATACAAATAGTCCAGTCCAATTTTTTGGGTGCAAAAAATTTCCCATAAAATAGCAAAAGTGCCTAAGCTACGTTGTTCAAATTGAGCATCATAAAAGGTATATACCGCAGATAAGCCATTTTTTAGGACGTCACATACAGCGACTGCGACTAATTTTTCACCCAACCAAAACTCATATAATTGTGTATCGCTCCAGTCCGAAAACAAAAAAGATAAGTATTGAGCAACAGAAGGAGGGTACATATCACCATCTGCATGACGTTGTCTAATATAACGCACATACAAATCATAATGTTGTTGATAATAGGTGGCGGCGACGCGTTTTACTTTAATATCCTGATTTTTTTTCCATACTCGTTGTTGTTGGCGATTCATGGTAAAGGCATTGACAGGAATACGCACCGATAAACAGGCTTCGCAATTTTCACACTGTGGTTTATAAATATAATTGCCACTGCGCCTAAAACCATAACTAGATAATTGATTGTAGAGCATATTGGTCATGGTGGCTTCGGGGTCAGCAAACAGAGTAATGGCTTGCTGATTGTCTAAATAACTACAGTTATGCGGTGGGGTACTAAAAAATTTTAGCCCAGAAGATGCGGTCATAAGCATAGCCCTGTGGTTAATCTTGTGTGTTTTTATTTAGCTTATGTGATTTAAGTTGTCCGTCAAGTGTACGGTATTTTGTAAGCTACGCCAATCAGGTGTAGAGGCATCTTTATATTGCTGTAGCAAGGCTAAAAAGCTATCTCGTGCTAGGGTGCTTGCCCCCAGACTCATTAGATGATTATTTGGTAGTTGGCAGTCAACGAGCGGAAAATGCCATTGGGCGCAAATATTCATTAAAAATGCAAAAGCGACTTTAGAGGCATCGGTTTGGGTGCTAAACATCGACTCGCCAAAAAATAGCTTTCCCAAATTAAGACCATATAAGCCACCGACTAATTGTTGTTCTTGGTTCCAAACTTCTACCGAGTGTGCAATCCCTTGTTGGTGTAGTTGTGTATAGCTTTTAATAATATCAGGGTTAATCCATGTGCTGTCGGCATAGGCACGTGGCGCGGCACAAGCTTGTATGACTTGCTCAAAACAACTGTCAACTGTAATGCTAAAAATATTAGCTTTTAAGGTTTTTTTGAGCGAACGAGAGGCTTTAAATTGGGTAGGGTAGATGACACAGCGAGGATTAGGACACCACCATAATATCGGGCAATGTTCATCTTGGTTGTACCACGGAAAAACCCCTGCATGATAAGCTTTTAACAAGGTTTGAGGACTTAAATCCCCACCATAAGCCAATAAACCATCGTTATCAACATGATAAATAGGCGGAAATTGCACAGGTTTTGGTGGTATAAAAATAGGCATAAAAACATTCTCTTACAGCTTGAAAATCACGATTCTCTATCTATAATCTCGCACTTATTATCCCTTTTATAATGGTTTTTTTATGAGCCAGCTTGCGAATATTTGTTTAAGCTGTGGTGCTTGTTGTGCCAATTTTAGAGTCTCTTTTCATTGGGCAGAAACCACTTTGGCAACGCCTGATGGTGTACCACAAGAACTGACCGAAACCATATCATCTCATCATAATTGTATGAAGGGGACTAACCAAAAAAAGCCACACTGTATTGCCTTGCAAGGCGAGGTGGGGCAACAGGTGTATTGTACTATTTATAATCAACGTTCTAGCACTTGCCGAGATTTTGATATAGTAGATGAACAGGGTCAAATTAACCCTCAGTGTACAAAAGCGCGAGCTGCCTATCAGTTATTACCTGTTGTCTTTATTCAGGAGTCGAGTATTGAAACCAGCATCTATACCTAAAAGAAGCGATTTAATTACCCCCGAAGGCTACAAAAAACTCCAAGATGAGCTGGACTATTTGTGGCGCGTCAAACGCCCAGAAGTGACACGTTCAGTCAGTGAAGCCGCCGCACAAGGTGACCGTTCCGAAAATGCCGAATATATTTATGGCAAAAAATTATTAAGAGAGATAGACCGTCGCGTCAGATTTTTGCAAAAACGTCTGCCTGAGTTGCGTGTTGTACACGAAAAACCAAGTGATAAAAGCCGAATTTTTTTTGGCGCATGGGTAGAACTAGAAAACTTAGACACCGAAGAAAATCTAAAGCTGCGAATTGTTGGCAGCGATGAAATTGACCCTTCTCAACATTGGATAAGTATTGATGCACCAATGGCCAAAGCATTGCTCAAAAAAACTCTGGACGAAGAAGTAGTGGTTGAAAGACCGATTGGCAAAGCGACTTTTTTAGTATTATCAATCGCTTATTAAATATATAATTGTGCGCTAATTTGGTGCTTTTTCTTTATACTGCTGCACCATATTGTTGCCTTAAACAATTAAGGCAGCTTCTGAGTCTAGTTTCGTCAATAAATTACACAAAATTAAAAGTTGGTGCGATTTTTGCTTAAAGCTTTTAAATTTATATTCTTTTATGGAAGCATCCGTTGGTGTTAAATCCTTCTTTTTGCAAACGCGTGTTAGAAAATCTGAGTACCGCCGTTATCGTGGTAGATAACACCATGTGTTTGGCCTATCTCAACCCATCTGCCGAAATGCTATTGGCTGTTAGTCGTAGCCGTGCCGTTGGTCAGCCATTAGCACAGTTTTTTATTGATTGTGAGGGCGATGCTCCCATACAAAAAATGGCGCAAACGCTGCAAACGGCTCATCCTTTTACCAAACGTGAAGCACATTTGCGAGTCAATGGTATTCAAGAAGTGATTGTTGATTATGCGGTGACGGCATTACTCACCCCCAATCATCCGCCAGAGTTATTGATAGAAATTCAGCAAATTGACCGTTTGTTGCGTATTTCGCGCGAAGAGGCGATTGTCTCTAATCATCAAGTGACCAAACAATTAGTACGTGGTGTGGCACACGAAATCAAAAATCCTTTGGGCGGAATTCGTGGTGCGGCTCAGCTCTTAGCGCGTGCTTTGCCTGATAATAATCTTAAAGAATATACCCAAATTATTATTGAAGAAGCTGACCGCTTGCGTAACTTGGCTGACCGTATGTTGGGGGCGCGTAAACTACCCGATTTACAAGCAGTGAACATCCATGAGTGTTTGGAACGTGTGCGCTCTTTAATTTTGGTAGAAGCAGAAGGACGAGTGAATATTGTTCGTGATTATGATTTGTCTTTACCAGAATTAACGGCAGACCCTGACCAACTTATTCAGGCAATTTTGAATATTACCAGTAATGCACTGCAAGCCTTGTCCGAAAATAAAAATCAACGAGAAGCCCCTTGTATTACCCTTAAAACTCGCGCCCAGCGACAATTTACCATTGGCGTGGTAAGGCATCGTTTGGTACTCAGAATAGATATCATCGACAATGGGCCGGGAATTCCAGCGCATTTAATAGATACCATTTTTTATCCAATGGTCACAGGGCGAGCCAGTGGTACAGGTTTAGGCTTAGCCATTTCGCAAGATATTATTAATGTTTATCACGGAATGATTGAATGTGAATCACAAGTAGGACAAACCACGTTTAGTATTTTTTTACCTTTGGAGAATGGCTATGGCGGCAAATGATAAAGTTTGGATTGTGGATGATGACCGTTCGATTCGATGGGTTCTCGAAAAAGCCTTAATGCAAGAAGGGCTTGATGTGACGGTTTTTGAAGATGCGCAACACTTACTAAATAAATTGGCCAAAGAACAGCCTCATGCCATTGTGACCGACATTCGTATGCCTAACATTGATGGTTTAACCTTGTTGGCTAAAATTCGAATTGATAACCCCACTATTCCTGTGATTGTGATGACCGCACATTCTGATTTAGATTCGGCGGTGTCTTCTTATCAAGGTGGGGCATTTGAATATTTACCAAAACCTTTTGATGTCGATGAAGCCATTGGTCTCGTTAAACGCGCGATTGCTCATCACCATGAACAACATCAAAATACATTTCCGCCTGTGGCATCTTCTAAAAGTGTCGATATTATTGGCGAATCGCCTGCCATGCAGGAAGTCTTTAGAGCCATTGGACGTTTGTCACACTCACATATTACGGTGTTAATCAATGGTGAATCGGGGACAGGCAAAGAGTTAGTTGCCCATGCCTTGCATCGTCACTCACCACGCGCTAGTCGGCCATTTATAGCCCTCAATATGGCAGCTATTCCTAAAGATTTAATGGAGTCAGAGTTATTTGGTCACGAAAAAGGCGCGTTTACAGGCGCAAATCAATTACGTCAAGGACGGTTTGAACAAGCCAATCATGGTACTTTGTTTTTGGACGAAATAGGCGATATGCCTTTAGATACTCAAACACGTTTGTTAAGAGTATTAGCTGATGGTGAGTTTTATCGCGTTGGCGGTCATGTGCCCGTAAAAGTAGATGTTCGTATTATAGCCGCTACCCATCAAAACCTAGAGCGTTTGGTGGCGGAAGGTAAATTTCGTGAAGACTTATATCACCGACTAAATGTTATTCGTGTGCATATTCCAAGATTGCGTGATAGACGCGAAGATATTCCGATGTTGGCACAACACTTTTTAGCGCGTGCGGCCA
Source organism: Moraxellaceae bacterium (assembly GCA_024234595.1). Taxonomy (GTDB): domain Bacteria; phylum Pseudomonadota; class Gammaproteobacteria; order Pseudomonadales; family Moraxellaceae; genus Agitococcus. Next base: position 137,786 of record JACKNZ010000009.1, read on the forward strand.
AAGAGTTAAGTGTAGAGCCGAAAGTGCTTAAATTAGAAACATCTACTTTTTTACAGCAGCTTCCTTGGCCAGGTAATGTGCGTCAACTCGAAAATACCTGTCGTTGGTTAACAGTGATGGCTTCTGGCCGAGAAATTGTCCCTACCGATTTGCCTCCCGAACTACAACAAATTACCAGCCACGAAGTGGTGCGTAACACTCAAACATGGGAACAGTCGTTAGCAGAGTGGGCAAGAAAACAATTAGCGAGTGGCACAAGTGGTTTACTAGAGCAAGCATTACCCACTTTTGAAAGAGTCATGATTACCGCTGCACTTAATCAAACAGGTGGTCGTCGTCGTGATGCAGCCGAAGTATTAGGGTGGGGCAGAAATACCTTAACGCGCAAAATAAAAGAACTACATATTGAATCTGTCGGTGATGACGACGACGAATAATAAAAAACCCCGCAAATGCGGGGTTTTTTTAAGGCTTACACTCTTAAAAAATTAAGAGAATTGACCCATAGTGTTGGCAGTACCACCAGCTTTTAAGGCGTTGTCACCAGAGAAAATCTCTTTGTGGTCGTCGCCAATGTCAGAACCAGCCATTGCTTGGTGCTTAACGCAAGAAACACCTTCACGGATTTCTTTACGTTGTACGCCAGCAACATAAGCCAACATACCCATTTCACCGAAGTAACCTTTAGACAACTCGTGCATATGTAATGCAGTGGTGTGGTAGGTTGGTAAAGTGATGAGGTGGTGGAATACACCAGCTTCACGAGCAGCGTCAGCTTGGAACGTACGGATTTTTTCATCAGCGTCAGCAGACAATTCTGTATTGTCATACTTAGCGTCCATTAACTTAGCGCGATCGTATGCAGAAACGTCTTTACCTTCTTTAACCCAACGGTCATAAGCTTGTTGACGGAAGTTTAAAGTCCAGTTAAACGATGGGCTGTTGTTGTAAACCAACTTGGCGTTAGGCACAATTTCTTTTACACGGTTAACCATGTGTGCAATTTCGGCAACGTTTGGTGTTGGGGTTTCAATCCACAACATATCAGCACCGTTTTGCAAGCTAGTAACACAGTCTAAAACCACGCGGTCAATTTGTGTGCCTTCGCGGAATTGGAACAAGCCAGAAGCCAAACGGGTTGGGCGGTGTAATTTGCCGTTACGCTTAATTAACACTTCATCTTCTTGCGCTTCAGAAATATCAATTTCTTTAGTGTCTAAGTAGCTGATGTATTGAGAAGCGATGTCGCCAGCTTTTTTAACCACAGGGATTTTTTGGGTTAAGTCAGCACCTTCAGAGTCGGTACGAGCAACAATCACACCTTCGTCAATGCCTAACTCTAAGAAGGCAAAGCGAACAGCGTTGATTTTAGCTAAAAAGTCTTCGTGTGGAACGGTAACTTTACCAGCTTGGTGACCACATTGTTTAGCGTCAGATACTTGGTTTTCGATTTGAATAGCACAAGCACCCGCTTCAATCATTTGTTTGGTCAACAAATAGGTTGCTTCTTCGTTACCAAAACCAGCGTCGATGTCAGCAATAATTGGCACAACGTGAGTTTCAAAATTGTCGATTTTAGCTTCAATTTCTTTAACTTTAGCGGTGTCACCAGCAGCTTCTGCTTTTTGCATGGCACGGAACAAATCGTTCATTTCTTTAGCGTCAGCTTGACGTAAGAAGGTGTAGATTTCTTCGATTAACTTAGGAACAGCGGTTTTTTCGTGCATAGATTGGTCTGGTAATGGGCCAAACTCAGAACGTAATGCAGCAACCATCCAGCCAGATAAGTAGATGTATTTTTTGCTTGTTGTGCCAAAATATTTTTTGTTGGCAATCATTTTTTGTTGCGCAACAAAACCGTGCCAGCAGCCCAAAGATTGGGTGTATTTGCTGCTGTCAGCATCGTACTCAGCCATATCTTTACGCATAATAGAGGCTGTGTATTTAGCAATGTCTAAACCAGTACGAAAACGGTTTTGAACAATCATACGTGCTGCATCTTCTGGGTGAATTGCACCCCAAGTGCCACCTAATTTTGCTTTAACGCCACGAACGTGCTCGAGAGCTGATTGATAAGTTGACATAACATCTTCCTATGTGAGTGGAAAAATTAAATAAAACCTTGCCGATTTGAGCAAAAGCTTCATTTAAGAATGTGCGAAGTCTAAAGTTTATGGCATAATTTAGCTAATTTATCATTTTAATCTTCGGTATTTATTTTATGAATCTTGAGCGTGTTGACCTAAATTTGCTCACCCATCTTGATGTTTTACTTAGAGAAAAAAATGTCACTCGCGCTGCCGAACAGCTTGGTGTAACCCAACCAGCCATGTCAAACATTTTGCGCCGCTTGCGTGTGTTGTTTAATGATCCGTTATTAATTCGTTCTAGCGAGGGTATGACAGCCACCGAACGCGCCTTAGAGTTACAACCACGTATCCGTGAAGTGCTAAGTGATTTAGGACAAATACTAGAGCCACGTACCGAGTTTAGGCCACTCAGTAGTGCGCGTGTGTTTAGAATCATGGCCTCTGATTATGCCGAAGCCACCTTAATTCCGGCCTTAGTAAAAGCGATGCGTTCCGAAGCCCCCAATGTTGTATTAGATTTTTTAACGCCTTCTGATGTCTCGTACCGTGATATGGAGCAGGGTAAAGTTGACTTAGCTATCAATCGTTTTAACGAAATTCCGCAGTCCTTTCATCAAGTCTTAGTCTGGAAAGATAGTTTTAGTTGTTTGCTGCATTGTGATAGCCCGATTGTTGACCACTTTAATCTTAAAAGTTATTTAGAAGGGCAGCATATTTGGGTCAGTAAAACAGGCATGGGGGTAGGCTTTGGCGTAAATCCAGATAAATCGGGTGGACTAGGGTGGATTGACCAAGCCTTAGCCCGATTAGGTAAAAAACGCAAAATCAGTATTTTTACTCGTCATTACCAAATGCCTGCATTATTAGCTGCTAATGCCGATTTGATAGCAACATTACCGACCCGTGTTGCCAAATTACAAGGCACTAATCCTCGATTAGTGATAAAAGACCCACCATTTTATGTGCCAGAATTTGAGCTAAAAATGGCATGGTGTCCGTTATTGCATCATCATCCAGCCCATCGTTGGTTGCGCCAGCTCATTTTGTTTGTAGCACGGCAGTTAATAGAAGATGAGCGTAAGCAAGCTGATAGGCAGTTAGCATTACAGCATATGATGGGGCGTTATGATGATTAAGTCTGCTTGCACTAAATAAGTGCAATGTGGCGAAATAATTACTTTTTATAAAAACACTGACTTGACGAAATAATGTCGAATTTGTTACAAGTGACCAAACTTAGTGCGTTTACTCTAAATTGCATGTCAAAATGCAACAAAAAGTAATAAAGCAAGAAAAAATGTTTAAAAACTTTTGCAAAATGTAATTGACAGTTTTGCTAAATATGTTACAAGTTATGTCATAAGTTAAATCTGTATCAGTTAGCCAAGTTTATAGCCAGTGATACAGAGACAAATAGTGTGTAAGCTAACTCAATAGCTTAACGTAATAAATAGCTAGTGTGGCTTGCATAATTATAAAACCAAAAGGGGAAACTCAGATGAAGCGTCATTTATTAACCTTAGCGATTGCTGCCAGTTTGTTACCATTAGCTGCTCAAGCGGCTCCACGCGTTTATGGTCAACTTAATCTATCTATTGATTATATGGATGCCAGCGTTACTCCAACACAAGATGGTTGGGCATTAAATAGCAATTCATCACGTGTGGGTGTTAAAGGTGCCGAAAAGCTCAACGAAGAATATACCGCTGTTTATAAATTAGAATGGGCTGTTAATGGTGATGTAGGCGGTGCTGATTTGATGGCTCGTGAGCGTTATATTGGTATTAAACACTACCAATGGGGAACTATGCGTTTAGGTTACATTGATGCCCCCTTTAAAAATGCCGAAGACGAAATTGATATTTTTAATGATTTAGCCAATTTAGACATGGATAAGTTTATTTATGGTCAAAATCGTTTGGCCAATTCTATTAATTATGTATCACCCAAATTTTTAGATGTGTTTGGTGCTAACATCACTATTCAACCTGGTGAAGGTCAAACAGCTACTCCTAGCAGCACTAATGCAAATGGCAATGAAAATCACTTGGCTGACGCTTATTCTGCTGCTTTTAGTTACGAAGATGATAGCTTGTATTTATCTTACGCTATGGATAAAGAAGTCATGGATACAAGAAAAGCAATTTTAAAACCAGATCCAATGGCTTTTACTCCAACAGAAATGGATGCAATGCGTTTTAACGCTCGCTACAAAATAGGTGACATGATTATCAGTGGCATGTATCAAATGGCTGAACCAACTAAAAAGGGCGGAGCAGATACAATAGATCAAGAAGACTCATTCATTATCAGTGGCGCTTATAAAATGGACATGATTACTGTTCGTGGCGAAGTACTAATGTCAACACAGGATATGGTGATGGATGTTGGTTCAACTAACAAAAGTGTAGATACAACCTTAATTGGTGTGGGTGTTGATTATGCAATGACCGAAAATACTAAGGTATTTGGTAATGTTGCAATGGGCAAAAAAGAGGTTACAGCTGCTGCTGGAACAGCTAAAGATTACGATACATCATATTTAGGTTTTGGTACAGAAGTTCGCTTCTAATACTGCCTTACCGCTTAAAAAACGCTCCAATATTGGGGCGTTTTTTTTGGCAAAAATTTCAATCAAGCTTATCTATAATAAAGTTTAAATTGTCAAACAATGTCATAGTGAATTGTGTTTTTTTATGATATAGATTATTTGCTGTATGACTGTATTGTAATTTGGCTTATTCTCTAAAACATAATTATCCTTGATGTTTATATTATCGCCAAATTACCTCGCTTCAGCCATTTAAAAGTCCCTTTTGTTAAAAAAATGACTATTCTAGGACTTACGCGGTGATTGTTAAATGCGTAAGTCATATTCTTAAGACCTAATAAGTCTCTAAACAATGACGACTTAACATTATGATGGGGGAATGAGCTTATGTTATTAACCAATAAAGTCTCATTGTTACGCCAAGCTCTTGATGAAGCCAATACTTACGAAGAATGGAAAGAAATAGCCTTAGAATTGGACTCAGTAACAGGTTTAGACTTATGGAAATTAGATAACAGCTCAGAATATTACAATCATGAGATTATACGCGACCGTCTAATGCAATTGCGTCATTTAATGCGGCAGCAAGATAACCGCCAACTGATGCGCGCCTTGCGTGAGGGGCTATACCACGATATTGGAAATATTGGTAATCCCTTGTTGTATAGTTATGCCCATGTGGGGACTAAACGTCTTATTGAAGATTATATTGACCAAGTATGCTCTACCTTGAATTATTTATGTGATGTCGATGTGGATTTTTTGAGCCTAGAGCAAAAACAACGTTTTTTTGAAGATACCTTTCATAGTTTTGGCCAACCTGCGTTAATGTTGTCGGGTGGAGCTACTTTAGGCTTGTTTCATGTGGGGGTTTGCAAAGCGTTGCATGAGCGTAATTTACTGCCAAAAGTGATTTCTGGTTCTAGTGCAGGTTCATTAGTGACAGGCATGTTAGGCACTCACAGTGATGAAGAATTGGTGCGAATGTATGATGGTGAGGGCTTTTATCACCATGCGTGGACGTGGCGCAGATGGCGTGAAGGTTTGTTAGGGCAAGGCTTTGCTGACCAACGACAATTGGAAAGATTTGTACGCAATAACATTGGTGAATATACCTTTGAAGAGGCTTTTGCTAAGACTGGTCGTCATATCAATGTCACGGTTTCACCGCTTCAATCACATACGGCGCGTTTAATGAACGAACTAACCTCGCCATATTTATTGGTTTGGAGTGCGGCCTTGGCATCTTGTGCTGTGCCCGTGTTATTTCCTCCAGTCACGCTAACCACCAAAAATCATCAAGGTGAATATCATCCGTATATGCCCTCACAACGATGGGTGGACGGTTCGGTGCGTAGTGATTTGCCGCGCCAGCGGTTGTCACGCTTATTTAATGTCAATTATTTTATTGCCAGTCAAGTTAATCCACATATTGTGCCGTTTATGCAAAGCGATAAAGAGCGTTTGCAAAAAGGCAAAATTAAATCGTGGCCTAAAAAAGTAGCGCGAGCGCAATTACAAATGGTTGGTTTGGGTGCACTCGACTTTATGCGTGAACGGACAGGTATCGAAACTTTGCGCCAGCTAATGGATCATGGTTATGGCATTATTGGCCAGCGTTATTATGGCGATGTGACTATCGTCGCCAAATATAATTGGAAACACTACGCCTGTATGCTGCAAAACCCAACTGATGAAATGTTAATGTGGTTTAGAGTACAAGGCGAGCGTATTACGTGGCCAAAAATTGCCATGATTCAAACGCATGCCAAAATTGGTCAAACACTCAATGATTGTTTACAGCGTTTATCTAAACAAAAACAAGCATTGGATGAGCAGCGCAGTGCTAAAGTCATTCATCTGCAAACGCCAAACACACGTAAACGCCATACCGCGCAAATTGGCCGTATCGCAAAAAGTTAACTGGATTTGTGAGCAAGGATGCTATTTGTAATAGTAGTGCCATAAAAATGATAAAAAAAGAATGTAAACTCAAAGTTGAGATGTTATATTCAAAAAATTAGTGGTTAAATTTGATGTTAAGAGAAGAGCTGTTTATTTGATAATAAACCATTAAATAGCAGTAAATTTTTGTCCCTATACAAGCAGTTAGCTTGATTTTATATTTTTTAAGATTATGAGTATTGAAATTCCGGGTTATACCATATTACAAGAACTAGGGAAGGGCGGCATGGCGACAGTCTATTTGGCTGTTCAACAATCGTTTGGCCGTCAGGTAGCACTTAAAGTAATGGCTCCTCATTTGGCTGCCGAAGCAGGTTTTGCTGCGCGTTTTGACAGCGAAGCCAAAATGGTTGCTGCTTTATCGCATCCTCACATCGTCACTGTCTATGATGTAGGCTCTTATAACAGTTATCATTATTTAGCAATGGAATATCATACGGGTGGTGATTTAAGCACTCGCATTGATAGACAAGATATTACCCCCACCGAAGCTCTTAAAATTACGCGTCAATTAGCCGATGCCTTGGGGTTAGCACATACCAAAGGGGTGGTGCATCGTGACATCAAACCCGATAATGTATTGTTTAGAGCGCACAATGACGATGCTATTTTGACGGACTTTGGTATTGCTCGAAATATGCAAGCCGAAAGCCATTTAACTCAAATAGGTTCAACTGTAGGGACTCCAAAATATATGAGTCCTGAGCA
>JACKNZ010000010.1 GCA_024234595.1 Moraxellaceae bacterium
TTTTTAAAAGAATTTAGTCCTGCCCAAATTGATAACACCGAAGACAAAGCCATTACCCTTGCCTTACGCGCTCGTACTTTAAACTTTGATGGCAAAACCTACTTGCAGCATTTTGTGATTCCCAATATGTATTTTCATATCACCACCACCTATAACATTTTGCGTCATAATGGCGTAGAACTGGGTAAACAAGATTTTATTGGTGGTTAATAACCCCCTCTAAATCTCCCCCTTGTCAGGGGGAGACTTTCTACAAATCTAATAGGCTACAGGGTTTAAGATGTTACTCCCCTTTTCAAGGGGAGGTTAGGTGGGGTCAAACTTAAACCGCGATTTCTTTACCATCTTTGCGATAAATCACAATCGTTGCAGAACGTGGGCGTGCTGTTTTATTAGCATTGACCACTGTTGGATTAGCAACATCTGGCCAGTTACTGCTAATGCTCGTTAAATTACCATCTTCACCAGGATGTTGAATATTAACAAAGATGGCTTTGTTATCAGGTGTCATCGTCACACCTGTAATTTCACACTCTTTAGGGCCAACCAAAAAGCGGCGTAAGTTTTCTTCGGTTGGGTTTTTGCCTTTAAAGGTATCTTGACCATCAATAGTAGTTTTAGCACCATCACCGACTTTACCTGTTACTGCGGCTAACATCATACAGTTAGTAACATCCGTATAAGCACCATCATCGGTTTGAATCCACAATACGCCACGTGGATCAAACCACAAACCATCAGGGCTAGACATATCATTGACACTGGTTAAATTAGAGACGTTAATTTTGCTCTTATCTGCATCTTCTTCGGCGGCAAAAACATACACATCCCATGTAAATGCAGCAGCACTATGTTCACTATCCTTTTCTTTCCAACGAATAATATGGCCGTTTGGATTACCTTTACCTTTTTTACCGTCTTCATCGGTGTAATTACGTGGGTTAGCTGCATCAACAGGATAACTTGTGCCACGATTACTGTTATTAGTTAAGGTTAAATATACTTCGCCTGTTTTGGGATGTACGGCTGTCCATTCGGGTCTATCCATTTTGGTTGCCCCGACAGAATCAGCCGCTAGACGTGCATTAACCACCACAGCAGCTTGTGAAGTAAATGGATAAATCGCATTATCAGCCACTAAACCATTGACACCAAAACTTAACTCTAACCACTTACCTGTACCATCGGCATTAAATTTGGCAACATACAATTTGCCATCATTCATATACTTATCACCAGCCGTTAATCCACCAGTCGCATCCGCTGCTTCCCACACTTTTGCCGAAACAAATTTATAAACATATTCACCGCGCGAATCATCTCCCATATAAAATACGACAGGCTTACCCACTTTAACAGGTGCAATCACACAACCTTCATGGGCAAAACGACCTAAAGCAGTACGTTTACGAGGGGCATTGCTGCTATTAAAGGGATCAATCTCAACTATCCAACCAAAAGTATTTGGCTCATTACGAAAATCAGTATCAGCGGTTTTGGCTGCATCTAAAATAGTGGCATTCCAACGGGTAAAACGATCATCGCTATCGCTCGCTGTTGACCAAGAGTTTGCGCCTGTTGAGCTAGTTACACCATAACGTTTTAAGCTTGCTAATTCGGCACTACTACGTAAACTATCATCTGTACTTGGACGCTTAAAATAACCTGCCCAGTTTTCTTCACAGGTTAAATATGTTCCCCAAGGGGTATAACCGTTAGCACAGTTATTTAAAGTACCGCGTCCTTTTTTGGCTTTGGCATCGTATTTAGTCACTAAAAAACGGCTAGCGGCGGCTGCACCATGAAACTCCATCACTGTGTTTGGCGTAATACGGCGATTTAAGGTATTTACTTTATCAACAGCAAAAGAACCATTTGTTTGGCGATTAATCGCGACAACACTAACACCATGACAATTAATTTCTTTTAAGGCTTCATCAATAGGACGTTTTCCATCAACCATACTAGGCGCAGCAGTATGCAAAAACGCACTGGTGATGTTTTCATGGTTCAAACATAACAAGCCTTTATCAGAAGTATTTGGACTCCATTTTCCATCACTGCCTAAACCAAAAAAGCTCATACCATCGTGATGGTCGCCTGCACGAAACTCATAAGACTCTGCGCTTTCTGAACCATCATTTGCCCATGCAGAAGTTGTTGTGTTTAACGCATCCCCTAAAGCATAAACAACTGCGACTTCATAACCCGTTGGTACAGTAACCACATCATTTAAATTTTTAGCAACAGGGGTAAAACCTAATTTTAGTTCAGGTGCAACAGGAGTCACATCGTCATCAGATGAGCTACTACAACCTGTTAAACTACCTAACATTAAAGCAGCAGTGGCAGACACGCCACCTAAAACCGTTTTACGACGTGATAAACGTACTTGTAATACCTCACTAAAGTGAGCGTTATTAGAATGATTGGTGTCGTCTTGTTCTTGATGAGTATCAATATAAGGGCGTTGTTGTGTCATGATAATTACCTAGCTAATGGCGAAGATTTTCTACGCCATACACTAAGCACTACAAATGACAACGATTTGACCAAACAATGACGTTTTTATGAAAACATCACTTTTTAACCCAGCTCACTTCTCTCCAGCCGCTATCCTTGCTTTTGCGCCACTCAGCAAACGCTCAGTGCTAATAATTGCTCTGGTATGAGTCCCCTCTCCTATCTTGCCACCCGCATCAAAGGCTTCAATTGTAAACTTATAGAGCTTACCTTCTTGGCCTACATAAGTTGCAACTGCTTGTACGACTTCATATTTTGGCGTTGCTGCTAAGTGCTTAATATCAACGCCAACCCCAACGGATAATTCACCCTCACTCAACAAAGCCTTTAAGCAACGTGCAGCAGCTAACTCCATTAGACCAACCATTTTTGCGGTGGCAAATACTTCAGGAAAATCATCATCTGCCATCACCGCAATCGCTTTAGCCGTATCCATATCGGTCACTGTCATTGAGGCTGTGCCTGTTACTCCTTCAACCAAATGCTTACGCTTGGCTGTTAATGCCTTATCCTCAAAACGAATACCTGCCCAACCATCACGCATAAAATTACGAATATTGCCATGACCTGAGCCTTGAGGGTCATTTAATACCTCTTGATAAAAACGACCAAAACAAGCAAGTGTTTGTTGTTCATCTAAATGATTCAATTTTGCAAAAGCAAAAATACGGCACGAGCCTTCATTTTGACCTGCTTCATTGATAACAATGCTTGTTACACCATTACTAAAACGGGTAGGTTTGTAATCGTATAACTCATGAATCACTTTGATGGTGTCTTCAAAATCTACTTCTTTATTGCGTAATTTTGCTAAAAAATCCTGTAACATGATGCGCCTATACTGGTAATTATAAAATAATGTCCATTATTGTGTGGACTTAGACATTGCAATGCAAGGCATAAGTCTCGATTGTGCCTTGTCTTTGAGAGTTTGATAAGAGGATTTTGACGATGAATAACAACGTAGTGATTACTGGAGCATCGAGTGGCATTGGTGCTGCTTTGGCAGAAGCCTTTGCCCGTAAAGGTTATAACTTAGGATTGGCTGCCAGACGTGTTGATAAATTAGAAGTTTTAGCGCGTGAGCTAGAAGATAAATACAGCATTCAAGTTGCCATAACAGCCTTAGATGTACAACAAGACGAGACGGTTGCACCAGCACTCAGTCGCTTAGCGCAAGAATTAGGTCAAATAGACATTGTTGTTGCCAATGCGGGTATTACAGGCGTACGCCGAAGCGGCAGTGGTGATATTTCAATTGATAAACAGGTGTTTAATACCAATGTCATTGGAGCAATAGCAACGCTAGATGCAGCGACCAAACTTTTTTTAGCGCAAGGTCATGGTCATTTAGTGGGCATATCTTCTTTTTCGGCTTTTTCACCCTTACCGACCAGTGCTGCGTATTCGGCCAGTAAGGCGGCATTAACAAACTATATGAATGCCATGCGTTTGGAGTTAATCAGCAAAAAGATTAAAGTAACTGTTATTCATCCCGGCTTTATTAAAACCGATATTGCGCCTCATATGGATAAATATCCTTTTGTGATAGAAGCAGATGAGGCTGCTCAACAAATTGTGCGCGCCATAGCGGCAAACAAAGCCAATGTCATTATTCCAGCTTTACCGTGGAAAGCGGTTAAAGGTTTAATGGCACTCATGCCCGACCCTCTACTGGCGATGATGTTTAACAAAATGATGCGTTAATTATCCAAAAAGACTTACGCATTGGTGTCATCAATGCGTAAGTTTATGCTTAACTCCCAAAACCACGAATTACCCGTATTAAGGCTTTTTTCTCTTCTTCGGTCAGTGTTTTTTCATACGAGGGCATAAGACCGGGCCCTTTGTTAATTTTCTCTAACAACTCATCATTGCTGTGTTTACTTTGCCACTCTTTATTTCTAAAGCTGCGTGCAAAAAATAAATAACCACGCCAACTGTCTGCTGCACCACTTTCGCCATGACACTTGGAACAGTGTGTTTGATATAAATTATAAGGCTCTATGGTGGCTGCTTGTGCTGTAGCCACAACAGAGGCTAAGGCTGTCATCACTAAAATTTGTTGTTTTGTTATCATTGTTATTACTCTTAAAATTCACATTAACTCGTTTGTCTAATTACCAACAAACGGCTTTCGGTCATATCTTCGATGGCGTATTTTATGCCTTCTCGCCCTAAACCGCTATCTTTAACACCACCATAAGGCATATTATCAACTCGCCAAGAGGGGACATCACCTATTACCACCCCACCGACTTCCAACCTATCCCAAGCTTGATGAGCTTTAAAAATATCACGAGTAAAAATACCCGTTTGTAGTCCATAACGACTAGCGTTGACTTCGGCTAAAGCCTGCTCAAAATCACTAAAGGAGGATAAGATTGCTACAGGGCCAAACACTTCTTCTTGCACTAAAGCACAATGCTTAGGCACATTTTCTAATAGGGTTGCAGCTAACATCGCGCCATTTCGTTGACCACCACACAATACCGTTGCCCCTTGTTGCTTAGCATCATCAATCCAAGTTGCTAAACGCTGTGCTTCTTTTTCACTAATCATAGGGCCAATAAAGGTGTTTTCTTGTATGGGGTCGCCCATCACTAATTGTTGAGTAGCTGCCACTAATTTTTCTTTAACTAATTGATAAATACTGTCGTGCACCAAAATCCGTTGTACGCTAATACAACTTTGACCTGATTGATAAAAAGCCCCAAATACCAAACGCTGCGCCACAAAATCAATATCGGCATCGGCATCCACAATACACGCCGCATTACCGCCTAACTCTAAGGTAACTTTCTTTTTGCCAGCTTTAGCTTTTAATGCCCAACCTACTTCGGGTGAGCCTGTAAAACTTAATAACTTAATTCGCTCATCGGTGGTAAACAATTCTGCGCCATCACGACTACAGGGTAAAATGGAAAACGCGCCTTGGGGTAAATCGGTTTCCGCTAAGACTTCACCAATCAACAAAGCACCTATAGGCGTTAAGCTTGCTGGTTTTAATACAAAGGGACATCCAGCCGCAATCGCAGGGGCAATTTTGTGTGCTGCCAAATTGAGTGGAAAATTAAAAGGGCTGATAAAGGAACATACACCCACAGGTACACGTTTCGTCATGCCACGATAGCCTTTGGCACGGGCACTGATTTCTAAATTGATTACTTCACCATTAATGCGTGTTGTTTCTTCTGCCGCCACTTTAAAGGTATCAATCAACCTTGTAACTTCACCTCGCGCATCTTTAATTGGCTTACCTGCTTCGATACACAAACTATAAGCCAACTCATCGGCACGCTGTTTAAACCGCTCTACGCAGTGTTCTAGCACTTGCTGGCGATGATAGGCAGGCAACTGCGCCATCGCATATTGCGCGCTCACAGCCGCGTTTAAAGCGTGGTCTATGGCTTGTTCGGTGGCCAAGGCTACTCGCGTGACTACCTGACCTGTATATTTATTGCTAACTGCTAAATCTTGATTAGCATAAACGGCTTGATTGGCCAAATAGTAAGGATACGCAGATTTAAGCATCATCGCCTCGCTCTGGTTCATTAATTTTAATACGCTCTAAGGCTTTACGAATCACATCAGGAATGGGAACAGATTTATTAGTCTGACGGTCAACAAACACATGAACAAAAAAGCCATCTGCTACCGCTATATCCTCCCCTTCTTTAAAAATCGCTAAACCATACTCTACCGAAGACAAGCCTAAACGATTAACACGTAACGCGCCTTCTAATTTATCAGGAAAGGCCACAGGAGAGTAATAGTTACATCCCGAGTTAACTACAAAGCCAACAATCGCATCTTGATGGATATGCAAATGACCATAATCAATTAAATAGGTATTAGCCACCGTATCAAAATAACTATAATAAGTGACATTATTAACATGGCCATAAATATCGTTATCACTCCAACGGGTAGTAATTGGAGTAACAAAGGCATAATCAGTACGAGTTGATGCTTGAGGACGCGACATAACTTATTCTCAGTAAATACTATTAATATGCTGCTTGATAAATAGCGAGTGCATCCGCTTCATTCATCTCTCGCGGATTATTGATGAGTAAGCGTTGTTGTAACATGGCATCTTTGGCCAACATCGGCAAATCTGTTTCGGGGATATTCATTTGTCTTAAGGTATGGGGTAACTTAACCGCATGAATCAAGGTTTGCATTGCCTCAATAAAATATTCTGCCAAGGTGATATTTTTGGCACGCGCATAAGGGTTAATAACATTCGCTAATTGTGCGTATTCCGCCAAAGCAACGGGTAAATTAAATCGCAACACATGCGGTAGCACTAAAGAATTACTCAAACCATGAGCAATATGATAATGCCCTCCCAAGGGATACGCCAAAGCGTGAACTGCCGCAACAGGCGCATTAGCAAAGGCTTGCCCCGCTAACATTGCGCCATGCAACATGGCTTGACGTGCTTCTAAGTTACTCCCCTCTTCTACCGCTGCAACCAAATGACGCGACAATAAGCGCAAGGCTTCGCAAGCCAACATATCTGAATAGGCGTTTTTTCGCAGTTTACTGGTATAAGCTTCTATCGCATGAACAATGGCATCTATACCTGTTGCCGCTGTGACTTGTGCTGGCAAGCCCACGGTCAGCGTCGCATCTAACAAGGCAATATCAGCTAATAGTAAAGGAGAAACAATACCCTGTTTAGTCGTTTGGCCTGTCGTAATAATCGAAATAGGCGTTACCTCTGAGCCTGTTCCTGCGGTGGTTGGCACTTGAATTAACGGTAAACGCTTACCTGTTGCATTACCCACACCATAAACCTGTTGCAGGCTTTGTGTTGAATAACTTAATAAGGCAATCACTTTGGCGACATCCATGGAGCTACCGCCGCCCAAGCCAATCACACCGTCAATATTTTGCTCGCGAGCAAAAGCTAAGGCTTGCTCTATGACTTGCTCAGGAGGGTCAGCCACAACATCGGTATAAACGACACTGCTAATTCCTACTAAGCGCAAACTATCCAACGCATTTTTGATAACACCTGAGGCCACAATGCCTTTATCTGTCACCACTAAAGCACGAGTGATTGCTAAAGACTTAGCGGCAATACCAAGCTGTTTTTGACAACAGCCTAATCCACTAATTAGGGTTCTTACTGTCGAAAAACTAAAATCCTGCATGGCTCTGCTCCCTCAAAAAATGGTCATTGTTTTAATAACAGGATTTACGCATTTGACTAAACAAGCGATAGTTGCGCAAGTCCTTCTGTTTTTTTATGCTATTTATGTGCTGGCAAGATACTTTTATTGTTATCTATTTATAGTAGCTCAATCACAAAAAATAGCTATTTGTTGCGGCTATTGGCCTGTCATCTTACATCAAAACCCCAACAAAATGTACAATAAAAAAAGGGGCATTTTGCCCCTTTATACGTTTTATTTTACCCAGCACTTAAACATCTAAGTTAGCCACCATTAATGCATTTTGCTCAATAAAATCACGACGCGGCTCTACGGCATCGCCCATCAAACAGGTAAACATTTGGTCAGCACGAATTGCATCCTCAATGGTCACACGCAGCATTCGACGATTATTAGGATCCATTGTTGTCTCCCATAATTGGTCTGGATTCATTTCACCTAGACCTTTGTAACGCTGAATGGCATTACCCCGACGAGACTCCTGCATTAACCATTGCCAGACTTGTTTAAACTCACTGACAGGCAACACACGCTCACCACGCTTAATATACGCTCCTTCTTCTAACAATCCTGCAATTTTAGCGGCTAATTGTGCAATGCGACGATATTCATTAGAGGCAAAAAAGTCATAATTTAAACGATAAGTATGAGGCACTCCATGCGCTACCATTTCAATTTGCACCACAAAACGATGCTGCTCGGTATCTTCAATCGTCTCTACTAAAAAGCGTTGACTAGGGTCTGCAGCCTCATTTAATACGTTTTGTAACTGTTGTGCCCATGTTGCCACCGTGGCTTGGTCAGCCAATGTATCACTCGAAAGTGCAGACAACTTTAATAATTGCTCCAATAATACTTCGGGATAGACACGGCTCATACGACGAATTGTCCCTTGCACACTGCGATACTCTGCTAATAACTCCGCTAATGCCGAACCAAGTACAGGCGGTGCCGACGGATTAACATACAAAGCTGCCTCGTCCAATGCAGTATCCGTTAGATATACTTCTAAGGCATCATCATCTTTAATATATTGCTCTTGTTTGCCACGCTTTACTTTATATAACGGTGGCTGCGCAATATAAATATATCCGCGCTCTAAAATTTCGGGCATTTGCCTAAAAAAGAAAGTTAGTAACAAGGTACGAATATGTGAACCATCAACATCCGCATCAGTCATGATAATAATTTTATGATAACGTAACTTGTCTGGATTATATTCCTCACGACCAATACCGCACCCTAACGCCGTAATCAGCGTGCCAACTTCTTGCGAGGATAACATCTTATCAAAACGCGCTTTTTCCACATTTAAAATTTTACCTTTAAGCGGTAAAATCGCCTGCATTTTGCGATTCCGACCTTGTTTAGCTGAGCCACCCGCAGAGTCACCCTCAACAATATATAACTCTGATAAGGCTGGGTCTTTTTCTTGGCAATCTGCTAACTTACCTGGTAATCCTGCAATATCTAATGCCCCTTTACGGCGGGTCATTTCGCGCGCACGGCGAGCAGCTTCTCGCGCCCTCGCCGCTTCAACAATTTTCGCCACAATCGCTTTGGCGGCACTGGGATTTTCTAATAAATACTCTTGGAGTTTTTCAGCCATTGCTGACTCCACCACAGGACGCACCTCAGAAGAAACCAATTTATCTTTAGTTTGACTTGAGAATTTAGGGTCTGGTACTTTTACCGACACAATAGCCGTCAACCCTTCACGTGCATCATCCCCTGTAGGCGATACTTTTTCTTTTTTAAGAACATTTTCACTTTCAATATATTGATTCAAGGTTCGTGTTAATGCCCCTCTAAAACCAGCTAAATGCGTACCACCATCACGTTGTGGAATATTATTAGTAAAGCAAAATATACTTTCCTGATAGCCATCATTCCACTGCAAAGCCACTTCAACTGCAATACCACTCTCGGTTTGGGTATTAAAGTGAAACACTTTATTTAGACCATTTTTATTGGTATTCAAATAATCAACAAATGCCGCCAAGCCGCCTTCATAGGCAAAAATTTCTTGTACACCTGTACGCTCATCTTTAAGAACAATACGTACCCCTGCATTCAAGAACGATAACTCACGCAAACGCTTAGCTAAAATATCATAAGAAAAATGAATATTAGTAAAGGTCTCTGCACTTGGCCAAAAACGCACTTCTGTTCCACGTCGTTCTGTTTCACCAATTTCACGCAGGGGATATTGTGGCTCACCATGTGAATAATCTTGTTCATAAACTTTACCATTACGACGAATCACTAAACGCAAGCGTACCGATAATGCATTTACCACAGAGACACCAACACCGTGTAAACCACCTGATACTTTATAGGAGTTAGTGCCATCTTCTGCACCAAATTTCCCGCCTGCGTGCAAAATAGTCATAATCACTTCGGCAGCAGATACCCCTTCTTCAGGATGAATATCTACAGGAATGCCCCGACCATCATCGGTCACGGTAATGGATTCATCAGCATGAATAATTACATTCACCTCACTACAGTAACCTGCCAACGCCTCGTCAATGGCGTTATCAACCACCTCAAAAACCATATGGTGCAATCCTGACCCGTCATCAGTATCACCAATATACATGCCTGGACGTTTGCGAACAGCATCTAAACCACGCAACACTTTAATACTTGATGAATCGTAATTATTACCGTCAGACATTTTTTTCCCCAATAATCTAGCCACAAACTTCTGATTAACTTCTTAAACATTACCCAATAAAGCCTTAAACTTTACCCGTACTGCAACAAGACTTCGCCTTGTTCCACGTGAAACAATTTTGCTTTTTTATCTAACACCAATAAAGAAGGCCAAACATCTTCCACTTCAACAGCGGTAATCAGCATTTGCGCCCCTAACTGATGCAACATACTCAACAAGCGACTACGTGCTTGTTTATCCAACTCCGATGACAAGTCATCTAATAAAACTACACATTGTTTTTGGTAACTATTTAAATATGCTACCTGCGCCAACTTCAAAGCACATACCAATAACTTGCATTGACCGCGCGACAAAACAGACTCCGCTAAACCCAACTCTGTTTTTATATGCACATCTGCTCGTTGAGCACCAATTTGCGTAAAACCACGCTGCCTATCTTTTTCTCGACTTTGTTTTAAAAGCACCTGTAAATTATGTTCAATATCATAACCAATAATATAACTTATATTTAATTTATATTGTGGCAACAGTATAGCACAAGCAGACTGGACAAAATTTAACCACCCATCAAATACACGTTGACGCATTTGATGCAAAATGCACGCACTTTCAGCCAGCTCTTGCTCCCAAACTTGCCACTCTAATTCATTAACCTTATCACTTTTTAACAAAGCATTACGTTGTAACAAGGCACGCTGATAACGCTGCCAAGTGGGCAAAAAATTATGTTCCACGTGAAACACTAGCCAATCTAATAATTGTCGCCGTGGTTTTGAGCCTGAATCTAATAACGACATAGACTCAGTATCAATTAACTGCACTGGCAAATCATAAGTAAGCTGAGCCACACTAGGAACAATCTGACCATCACGTTTAAGTATTTGACTTCCTTCAATATTTTTTAAAATTGCTAGTTGTTGACCAAAATTCAAGCGACTAAAAACCGTACACTGTCCTTGTCCATATTGAATTACTTTGCGAATTTGATGACTACGAAAAGACTTACCAGTGGCTAATAAATGTACAGCCTCCAATAATGAGGTTTTACCACTGCCATTATCACCATAAAACAAATTAAGGCGAGATAAAGACAAGGAGCAGGGGCGTAAATTGCGCACCCCTGTTATTTGCAATCTATCTAACACCTAAATACACACCCACTATAGACGCATAGGCATAACAACATATAAAGCATCTTGGCTATCGGTTTCTTGCATCAACATCGACGCATTTGCATCACTCAAAATCATTTTAGTATTAGTACCTTGCAAAACACCTAACACATCAATAAGATACTGAACATTAAAAGCAATCTCTAACTCATCACCATTATACTCAACAGCCATTTCTTCTCTAGCTTCTTCTTGCTCTGGATTATTTGCCTGCACACACAACTCATTGTTTTTTAATAAAAACTTAACTCCCTTATACTTTTCATTAGTCAAAATTGCCACTCGTTGTAAAGCATTACGAAAATCTTCATGGCTAACTAAAACTACTTTATCACCACCACGAGGCAACACGCGTTGATAATCAGGAAACTTGCCATCAATTAACTTTGAAGTGAAAGAAACAAAGCCTTCGTTGTCATTGTCATCTTCTTTCTTTTTGCCACCACTGATGGGCAATGTGACTTGTAAATGATTATTGCCAAAAGTTAAATGCAATACGCTATCATCATCATTTAACAAGCGTTGTAATTCTTGCACGCCTTTGCGCGGCACAATCACTTGAATTTTATCAGTAGGAACTGTTTCGGCTTGAGCATCAAATAAGGCTAAACGATGGCCATCGGTGGTGACTGCACGCAATTGATTATTAGTCACCTCAAATAGCATCCCTGTCAAATAATAACGAACATCTTGTTGAGCCATGGCAAAAGCCGTTTTTTCAATCAAGCGTTTAAGATTGCCTTGGCTAATATTTAACGAAAACGCGCCTGCATCTTCTTCTAAACTCGGAAAATCTTGAGCGGGCAGAGTGGCTAAGGAAAAACGACTACGCCCAGATTTAATAAGTAACTTATTATCATCTAGTGATAACTCAATCATGGCGTTGCTAGGTAAAGATTTACAAATATCCAAAAGTTTACGACAAGGAATAGTAATTTCACCAGCTTGAGCAAAATGCTCTTGGTTTAACTTTTGAGTGGCAACTAACTCTACTTCCAAATCAGTTCCCGTAAAGGATATTTCTTCTGCCGAGACTTGCAATAAGACATTTGCCAAAATAGGCATGGTGTGTTTACGTTCAACAACACCAGCAACTTGTTGTAAAGGCTTTAATAACTGCTCGCGTCCAATAGATAATTTCATTGCCTTGCCTCTTTTTGATTAACCGTGTAACGATCTAATTAAATTGTGATAATCGTCTGCGACTTCTTTATCTGTTTTGCGTAACTCGTCAACTTTGTCACAAGCATGAATGACCGTTGTATGGTCACGTCCTTCAAAAGCCACACCAATATCAGGAAAGCTACTTCCTGTTAATTCTCGCGCTAAAGCCATCGCTATTTGTCTAGGTCGGGCATAAATACGCGTACGTTTTTGTCCTAATAATTCACGTAAAGGAATGCGATAATATTCAGCCACCATTTTTTGAATACTATCAATATTCACTTGTCGAGCACGCACCGCCAAAACATCTTTTAGCGCATGTTTAACGATATCAATATCAATTGCTCGCCCTTGAAAACGCGCTGTTGCCATTACTTTATTTAATGCACCTTCTAATTCTCGGACATTAGCTTGAATATGCTGCGCTATAAATAAAGCTGCTGTGCGCGGTAATTCCATTTTATTTATTTCGGCTTTTTTCTTTAAAATACTCGCTCTGGTTTCTAAATCTGGCGGATCTAACTGCACTGTTAATCCCCAAGAAAAACGAGATTTTAATTGTTCATCTAAATCAGGTATTTCTTTTGGGTATCGATCAGAGGTTAAAATAATCTGCCCATTATTTTCCAAAAGGGTATTAAAGGTATAAAAAAACTCTTCTAAACTTGCGCCTTTTCCTGCCAAAAAATGAATATCATCTATCAATAATAAATCTAAATCTCGACATGATTTTTTAAAATCATCAATCGCACCACGTTGTAAAGCCGAAACAAAACCACCAACAAACTTTTCCGATGTCAAATATAATACCCGTGCATGACGTTTTTTAGCCATTAAGGCATGGCCAACAGCTTGCATTAAATGGGTTTTTCCTAAACCTGTTGCACCATACAAAAACAACGGATTATGCCGTGTATCCGCCATATTGTCTAACACCGCTTGGCAAGCGGCATAGGCTAACTGATTGCCTTTACCTTGAACAAAATTACCAAAAGTAAATCCTTCGTTAAGTATTGGTTTTGGCCTTTCCGCTACCGTTGACGGTGGGGGAGGGGAGGGGGGAGCAGACAATGCTGACTCCTCCGCACGCATAAACTTAGTTCCAACCTCTAAAGAAACCTGTGTAATACGCCCATCACTAAAATCAACCGCCAACAGGCGAATACGCTCTATGTATTTTTCAGCAATGTGTTTACGAAAAAAAGGATTTGGTGCCAGCAAACGTAAATTTGTGTCGCTTTCTTCGACCTGCAGTGGGCGAATCCACATGGCAAACAGATGCGCAGGCATTTCGTCTTGCAGACGTTCAAGACATAGCGTCCAGATCATCTTGCACCTCCAATGCCGTTAAAAAGGTTGGTCATTGTACGCAAGCTCAAGCAATTTGTCAGCTCAAAAAACAGCAAAAAAAATGTAAAAAATCTCTGACTCAAGCTGTGGATAACTCTGTGGATAAGTACTGTGGATAACTTGCGATTTTCTGTGGATAACTCTGTGGATAACTTTTTACCCCAAAAGTTATCCACATTCTGTCCACAGGGTTATCCACAGACTATCTTTTTGATTTATATGAAAAAACATGACTTATCCACAGAAAAATGGGTTTTCCACTATAAATTCCTTATTAATAAATTTATATATAAATTTAAATTCTTATAGTGAGCAACGTGAAATTCTGTGGATAACTCAAATTAAATTTCACTTATGCCGTAAAAAGCTGTCGCTAATTGAGGGTTTGACAGAAAGCTATAAAATACATAGAATGCCCTCCTTTTTGAGAGTAGCCAATTAGGCTATGAACCTTGAACTAGGACTAATGCCCTTTCAGTGTTAGTTCAAACTGAGTAAAAATCATGAAGCGTACTTTTCAACCAAGCGAACTTAAACGCAAACGCACTCACGGTTTCCGCGCTCGTATGGCAGACAAAAACGGCCGTCAAGTATTGGCACGTCGTCGCGCTAAAGGCCGTAAGCGTTTAACAGTGTGAGCTTAGTTAAACCCTATCTTTTTCGGCCTGAACAACGTATTCGCAATAGCGCAGGTTTTCAGGCCGTTTTTGATAGTCCTAATTGCAAAGTGGCGATGCCACAATACCTTGTGTTAATTCGAGCCAATCAGCAAAATCAATCCCGTTTAGGTTTTGTGATTGCCCGAAAAAAAATCCGATTTGCTGTTAATCGTAATCGTATCAAACGTGTCGTGCGAAATAGTTTTAGATTGCACCAATACGATTTACCCGCCGTTGATGTGGTATTTATTGCGCGGCAAGGTTTAGACGGGTTATCTAATGCAGATCTCGCTAAAGCACTCGTAAAAACGTGGCAACAAGTAAATCGCCGATACCAAGCCTCCATCAAGGCGACCCATGAAAATTCTTCTGCTTATACCCATCCGAACCTATAAGTATGCAATCAGCCCTTTAATGGCTGGTCGTTGCCGTTTCTTTCCAACCTGCTCTAGTTACGCCGAAGAAGCCATTGTGAAACATGGCGCACTTAAAGGCGGATATTTAGCAAGCAAACGTATTTTACGTTGCCATCCTTGGGGTGGTATGGGGTATGACCCTGTGCCTGAAATTTTCTCTTGGTCAACTGTGGAAAAATGACTATGCAATGGGCTCGTAACCTGATTTTAGTCGGCTTAGCCATTGTCAGCTATTTAATGATTTTAGCGTGGCAAAAAGACTATGGTAGTACTTCCCCTCAACCTACTGCTGAAACAGCGGTAAATCGCAGCGTTGAGGCCTCTGCGTCGATAAATTTGCCTACACCTCCTTCGGCAATAAATTCAGATGTTCCTATTGCACCTGTGAATGCAGAGGTACTTGCATCGACACCAACAGTTGCAACTCAAGGTCTAATTTCGGTTAAAACTGATGTTTTGGATGTTAAAATCGATACCTTGGGCGGAGATGTTGTGGCTTTGTCCTTGCCAACCTATACCAAAACCGTTGATAGCAAAGAGGCTTTTGATTTATTAGAAAATAATCGCCAACGTTTGTTTGTGGCTCAATCTGGTTTGATTGGGACTCATGGTGCTGATGCACGTCCAGAAGGCCGACCCATTTATCAATCACCAAAAGCACAATATAGTTTGGTGAGTGGCCAAACTCAATTACAAGTCCCTTTGTATTTTACTGATAAAAACGGTGTTGAGATTCAAAAAATATTTACCTTTACTCAAGGTAAATATGATATTGACGTGAGTTATAAAATTATTAACCGAAGTACAGCTCCTTGGCACGGTTTAATGTTTGCACAGTTAAAACGTGATTTAGCCGAAGATCCGAGTAAAAGTCATCAAGGCATGGGCATGGCGACTTATTTAGGTGGAGCATGGGGTAACAAAGAAAGTAACTATAATAAAATTAACTTAAAAGACTTTAATGAAGAAGCTTTAAAAGAAACCACAAAAGGTGGCTGGACAGCGATTGTTCAACATTATTTTGTCACGGCATGGATTCCAGATGCGAATAGCACTAATCATTTAATGACACGCGCTAATAAAGAAAAAGGTGAGTATTTTATTGGCTTTACTTCGCCTGATATGGTGGTTAATGCAGGTATGCAAAATAGCATCAGTGCCAAATTATATGCAGGCCCCAAAATTCAAGATGAATTAGCTAAATTATCCACAGGTTTAGAATTAACGGTTGATTATGGCTTCCTATGGTTTATTTCGCAGTTTTTGTTTTGGGTATTACAGTTATTACATGGCTTTTTAGGTAATTGGGGTTGGTCGATTGTTTTCTTAACATTATTTGTTAAATTAGCTTTCTTTCATTTATCGGCAACCAGTTATAAATCCATGGCGAATATGCGTCGTGTTATGCCCGAAATGCAACGCATTAAAGAGCAATATGGTACTGACCGCCAAAAAATGTCAATGGCGATGATGGAGTTATATCAAAAAGAAAAGATTAACCCAGTTGCTGGTTGTTTGCCGATTTTAGTACAAATGCCTGTTTTCTTGGCTTTATATTGGACATTGATGGAAAGCGTAGAGTTGCGTCATGCACCTTGGTTATTATGGATTACCGATTTAGCGGCAATGGATAAATATTTTGTTTTACCCTTAATTATGGGGGTGACCATGTATATTCAGCAGCTATTAAATCCTCAGCCTACTGACCCTATGCAAGCCAAAGTTTTAAAAATCATGCCGATTGTGTTTACGGTATTTATGCTGTGGTTCCCGTCGGGCTTGGTACTATATTGGGTAGTCAACAACGTATTATCTATTGCACAACAATGGGTAATTACACGTCAAATTGAAGGCGCAGCCGCCAAAAAATAATGGCCTGAGTTTTTAATTGTTCTAATAGAAGGCTGCCAACTAGGTGGCCTTTTATTTTGATTTTGGGTAAAAATAATCATGAAGTTATCCACAAGCAATGACACGATTGCCGCGATTGCCACACCTAATGGCCGAGGTGGTGTTGGTATCATTCGAATTTCTGGTGCAAAGGCGGTTGCAATTGCGATGCAACTCACCCAGCAAAGTACACTGTTTACCGCACGTTATGCCCATTTTAAACGTTTCTATGCCGAAGATAATGCGGTTTTAGACGAAGGTTTGGTGCTGTATTTTCCTAATCCGCATTCGTTTACTGGCGAAGATGTTATTGAATTACAGGGGCATGGTGGGCCTGTATTGATGGATATGTTGCTAAAACGAGTTTTAGATTTGGGTGCGCGGATGGCACAAGCAGGTGAATTTTCGCAACGTGCTTTTTTAAACGATAAATTAGATTTAACCCAAGCTGAAGCGATTGCCGACTTAATTGATGCTGCTTCTCAAGCGGCGGTTAAATCTGCGAGCCGCTCATTACAAGGCGCATTCTCGCAACGGATTAACACCTTATTGGACAGTTTAATTCATCTACGTTTGTATGTTGAAGCGGCTATTGACTTTCCTGATGAAGAAATTGATTTTTTAAGTGATGGCGTGGTGGCTGAAAAATTACAACAAGTCAGAGATAACTTACAAACCGTATTAAATGAAGCCAAACAAGGCTCGTTGTTACGCGAAGGTTTACGCGTGGTCATTGCAGGCAAACCAAATGCAGGAAAATCTAGCTTACTAAACGCCTTAGCAGGTTATGAAGCGGCGATTGTCACTGATATTGCAGGCACAACCCGCGACGTGTTACGTGAGCAAATTCATATTGATGGTTTGCCTTTGCATATTATTGATACCGCTGGTTTACGCGACACAGGTGATGCAGTGGAGCGAGAAGGTATTCGTCGTGCCTACCATGAAATAAATCAAGCAGATGGGGTGTTATTGGTGTATGACTTATCCACAGAATTGTCCTTAAACACGCAAATTGTGGATAACTTATCCACAGTTGGGGATAAGTCAGAGAGTTATCCACAGACTAATCAAAAGTTATCCACAGTTTTTAACCCTTTGGCACTAGCGAAGCAATTTTTTGATCCCATTCCTGCTCCTGAAAAACTATGTTTTGTTGCCAATAAATGTGATTTAGTCGCACAAGAGCCGCATATTACGCGTATAGCAGGTTATACCCACATTACCCTATCTGCACGTCAAGACATGGGATTAGAGCAGCTTAGAACGCATTTAAAAGCCCTTGTGGGCTATCAGGATGCAGAGCATAGCCCGTTTATTGCCCGTCGTCGTCATTTAGAGGCTTTAAAACGTACCGAAACGGCACTACAACAAGCGCATAATCAATTATACGGTTTAGCTTTAGGCGAACTGATGGCGGAGGATTTGCGCGCAGCACAAGAGGCTTTAGGCGAAATTACAGGTGAATTTACAGCTGATGACCTTTTAGGAAAGATATTTGGCAGTTTTTGTATTGGCAAGTAAGTGTGAGTCTTTAGCAAGCCTCACAGTGCCACAAAATCGCAGTAAATACTTTTATTTACAATGTGTTGTATTCCTCAGTGTTCCTTGCTGGTGTTATAGAAGCCAGCTATTTTTGTTCCCTAAAATGTGCCTTTTTGTTAAAAATAGTGTTCCCTAAAGGGGATTTTAGGCCATTAAAAACGAAGAATTAGGGAACAAAATATGTGCTTATAGCTAAATATAGTGAATTTTTAGTATTTTTTATTATAAAAAACATAGTGTTATGTTCTTTTGTTGTTTAGGGAACAAAGTTAAAATTTTTGGAGATATTAGGGAACAAAAGAGGTAAATATGGCTTTTACAGAAACGGCATTACGCAATTTAAAACCCTCTATTAAATCTTATGAAAAATCAGATGGTGGAGGTATGTACATTGAGGTTGCACCGTCAGGACGAAAAACGTGGGCTATACGTTACCGTTTAGCAGGTAAACAAGAGAAAGCTATTTTAGGTGAATACCCTGTCTATAGCTTGCAAAAGGCTAGGCAATGGCGCGAAGAAACGCGAACGATGGCGGCACTTGGATATTCACCACAACAGGCTAAACAAGCCCTTTTAAGTGGCTTAGATGAGTGCTTAGCGACAGAGTTAAGGGCTTATGCTGTTAAATGGTGGCGTGCGGCACAGCTTAAAGGAGAAAGTATTAAAACTGATATAGCAAAAGCCGATAACGTAGAAAACTTTGCATGGCAATGGTTTAGTGAGATTGTGCAAAAAACTAACCACAATCCGCGAAATATAGAGCGTGTATTACACAAGGATATTATTCCTGCCATTGGCTCAAAAACGCTTAGCAGTATCACTATAGGCGATGTATTGGCCATTACCGACACGATTAAGGCGCGTGGTTCTGACCAAATGGCTTTGCAAACACGCAATATCTTAAAACGCTTGTTTGCTTATGCTATTGCACGACAAAAAATAACGTTTAATCCAGCTGCTGCAATAGAGGCTCAATTTATTGCGACTGCCAAAAGTAGAGATGTTGCTTTAACGCCTGACGAAATAGGCAATCTTATGTGTGCTGTATATCAGTCCAGTATTAGACGAGCGCATAAGTTAGCCATTCATTTGCTCATATTGTGTATGGTGCGCAAGTCGGAGCTAATAGAGGCTCAATGGCAAGAAATAAATTTTGAAAAATCAGAGTGGCAAATTCCTGCCGAGCGCATGAAAAAAGACCGCCCTCACACAGTCCCCCTATCCTCTCAAGCCTTAGAAATGCTGACAGAGCTAAAGTTTTTAGCGAGTGGCTCTAGCTATATTTTTCCTAGTCGAAATACCTTACATAGCCCTATTTCTCACAGTGCCTTAAATAACGCAATTAGAACATTAGACTTAGAAATAAGAGATTTTGTTATTCACGATTTTAGGCGTACTGCCTCTACTTTGCTGCATGAGCAGGGCTTTAACTCTGATTGGGTTGAAAAGTGCTTAGCGCATGAGCAAAAAGGAGTAAGAGGCGTTTACAACAAGGCAGAGTACATAAGCCAAAGGCGCGAAATGTTGCAATGGTGGGCTGATTTTGTCGATAAGCTCATAGACGATGGGCGCAAAATAATCATAGGCCGTCATACTACTAAAAAATGACTCTCTGATTTTTTCTTGGATACATGGATACATTGGATACAAACCTCGCTAAGCCTTGAGGCTCTAAGGTTTTCTTGTATCCAAATAATAAATAATTTTTGGATACATTGGATACATAATTATATAAGCTGCTCTCTGTTTTTTTATTAAGTTATTGATTCTTAATGTTTTGTTTGTTTTTTGCTGTAACCAACTATTTTTGAGGAGTTTGCTTGTTTTTAGCAGGCTAAGAATAAAATTTTGATTTTTAACGCCATTTTTTGAAAAGATTAACCCTTTTTCTTAGCGAGCTAATGTTATTTGTGGGCTTGATGAGGCTGAATGTTTTGGCTATGATGAGCCTAGAACGCCTGAGCCACTTGATGGCCTGAGCGTCTTTAACAAAACCGCTGTATGGCGGTTTTGTTGTTTTTAACGTGTTATGTGTAGATGGCTTTATTTATTGGTTTTTTTGGAATAAGATTTAATGTGTTAAACATTAACTAATTGCTGAGGTTTTTATGAGTCGTATTGAAGCATTGGAACATCAAGTACAACAATTAGCCCCTCAAGACTTGGCTGTTTTTTC
The DNA here is from genome assembly GCA_024234595.1 of Moraxellaceae bacterium. GTDB lineage: Bacteria > Pseudomonadota > Gammaproteobacteria > Pseudomonadales > Moraxellaceae > Agitococcus. The sequence continues at coordinate 20,765 of JACKNZ010000010.1, forward strand.
GGCTTGGTTTCATCAATTTGAATTGCAAACAGAAAAAGCCAAGTGTGCTATATCGGGTATGACCGCTGAACAGTCCGTTAGAATTAGCCAAGAAATGGCTGAATCATTAAGAAATACAAATTACGGCCAACACTCATTGATAGAGGCTTAGTTTTAGTGGGTCATTTATATCAGGGCAAGGTTTTTATCTCTCCAAGCTTAAATAAACAAAAAGACATTGATAACGAACTTAAACTGATAATTGAGGCTTTTAAGACATATTGGCGAACAGGCTTTCATCAGGATTTAGGTAAAGATGTTCCTTTTCACCGTCCAGAGTATATGGTTCAAAGTGCTATACGTCATATCCATCTTAGACCAATATTTTACGATGCTAAATGGTCAAAATGCTTTGAGCATTTAGCATTTTATCGCCGCCCACCAAGCGATAGATGGCTAACTTATTGTGTGACTACCTCAAGAAACTGCTTGTTAATTAGTTATATGGATAAAAATGCGCATACGCAAGCAAACAATATAACCACACTAGCGGAGTTAATGAAGGCCGCGGAATGGTTTTTTAAAGAAATTAACGAATTTCCATTAGATGAAAACCAACAAGTGGGGTTGTTTTCTGATAAATGGTTATTACCTCCCTCTATCGATTAAACAAAATTGCATTTTTAATGCTGGCATAAAAGGCTGATTGGGAGTGCTAATTTGTTTGCAGTACGCTAAACGTTCGCTTTATTCAACTTGTCGATTTTTAACTAAACCGCTGTTTGGTGGTTTTTTTGTTGTCATGTTTCAAAAAAGGCAAAAAATCGACAGATTTTCAAAACGTGTCGAAAAAATGAATATTTTTAAACATGACATTTAGGCGTGTGGTTTTGCGGTTATATAGCCAAATTTTTAAGGATAAAATATGCGTTACCCTATTGCGATTGAATTAGGTGATGAGAAATATGCCTATGGAGTGGTTGTCCCTGATATTAAGGGATGTTTTTCAGCAGGTGATACGCTTGATGAGGCGTTAATTAACGTGCATGAGGCTATTGATATGATGATTGAGCTATTGCTTGAGGATGGTGAGTCTTTTCCAATGCCAAGCTCTATCGAAAAGCATATAAACGACCCCGACTTAAAATCTTTTGTGTGGACAATGGTTGATGTTGATGTGAGTCGGTTTTATAAGGCTTGAGTGTACAAATGGCAGCTAAAACGATGTGTAACACATTAAATACATGAATGCGCGATTAGCTGCTACAATGTGGTTATAAATTAGTCCAATTACAACAATGACAGTATGACTAACTTAAATCGCAATAGGTAAAGCAATGTTAGACTGGTTAAAAAGACAAATAAGTGCTTGGGTGTCAGACCTACCCGAAGGCAATGGCAGTGCTATTCATGCGGCTAACGGTCAACATCATGCTGTTATCTTAGATAAGTTGCGTGTATTGATTATTCAAGATAAAGATGGCTGCTGGTTCGCTCAGTCAATGGATATTGACTATGCTGCCTCTGGTATGAGCCTACAAGAAGCACAGCAAAATTTTGAGCTAGGCTTAATTCATACCATTAAAGCGCATATAAAAAAATTTGGCCATATTCAACATCTTATGCGTAGTCCTGAGCCTCAAGACTGGATGCCATTATTGCAAAAAGAGGGATGCGGTGACTATGAACACACCATGATTACCACGCATTCTTTAAGTGAAAATCACGATTTAGAAGCCCTGCCTTTTAAGCAAATAGAATTTTTGTCACCTTGTCAGGATAATCTTGCTGCATGAAGTTGCCCCCCAAAGATGACCCTCATGGCAATCAAGAAGGCTCTTTGCCTCGTTTATTAGTGTTACAAGTTCTCAAAGCGTTTGATGTTCAAGTCGATGACTTGGGCAATCATTTATATTTATTTTCGGCCAGTGATGAGGTTGAATCACAAAAACTACCTGAGATGGTAGGCGGCTTAATGATTCGACGTTTAGCTACAAAATTTGCCATTCGCATTGTTGATTTTTATTGGGACGAAACAGGCCAAAGACGTTATAAGCCACATTAAAAAACGCTCTGTATTTATCAGAACAAACCTAAAAAATGATACCAAAAAACAAGATATTTAAGTTAGAGTTTTTTAATCTATTTATATGCTTATAAAAAGGTAACAATATTACTTCTGTGTTACTTATTTGTTACTTCTAGCCAAAGCTCGCAAACCCTTGCGGCTCTAAGGATACAGCGGTTTTTATAAAAAATGTTACTTTTGTTACTCTTTTCCGATGGCCAAGTTTTTTAAAATTGATTTTATTTTTTTGTCTATAAAATGTACTAAAAACAGTTTTAGACACCTGTTTTTGTTTGATTTTTAGGCATTATTTGCATGGATTAACTTAAAAAATGATAAAAAAGCATTTATTTTTGAGTCGACCATCGGAAAAGAGTAACAAAGGTAACAAAGATTTTAAAATGGCACTCTAAGCCTTGCGGCTCTAGGCTTAGAGTCACTTTTATAAAAAGTAACAAATAAGTAACATAGAAGTAATGAGGTTTACATGGAACACTCAATAAGCTCTCGTTTTCGACTTTATAAGCAACGTCTCATTGACGCGATTACGCAACTTTTTATCTGTTTTTTGCCAGTATTCATTCCTCATATTATCAGAAAAAAATGCTCATAGTTTTTATACTAAAAAAGACTTTTTTACCGTCTTGGCCGTTGTAAATGCAAGTTACAACCCTTATCGAATAGAAATTTTTTTTGTCTCATGCACAATAGCTTTACCGAGTGAGTACATAGGAATCCTTATGAATCCATATGTATTCACCTAGCAAGCTAACTATTACTGTGTGCAAAGAAGGGGTTCGACAATGCAAACACAACAGCACCACGCACCAATTTTTAAAGCGGTACATACGCCAAGCAATGTGGGCGACCGTTTATTAAGACGTGCAGAGGTAGAGCATAAAACTGGCTTAAGCCGTTCGGCAATTTATAACGCTATCCGCAAGGGTACTTTTCCTGAGCCTGTCCAACTTGGTAACTGTTCGGTGGCATGGCTTTGTAGCGAGATTGACCAATGGATTGCCGACAAGATTGCCACACGCAATCAAAAACGAGCTTAAGCCTAAATTTTTTAACCTTGTGAGATAAAACCATGAGCAAATTTACTATTAACGCCAAAGGTCAAACATTAACACTATCAAATGAGGAGGCATTGACGCTAGAAAAATCATTGATAGAAGCGCGCCAATCGCCTAATCAATCTGTGAGTCACCTAATTAACGGTGGCGTAATGTTGGTGACATTTAGCAACAACCAAGCCAGCACCTTTAGCCGTTCTATTAAGCCAACTGACGTTATTTTGTCACCTATCGAAAAGCCTTTTTATTCCGACAGTCAAGTGATTGCTACTGACTGCTAAACGCACTTAAAAACTCATTAAACCGCGCAAAAACAAAGCATTAACTAATGCTATGGGGGAGTTTTGCGCCTAAAAAATGCCAAGAGGTCAATATGACGCATTTATTAGTCGAAATTAAAGCACTTAAACACGAAACCTATCAGTTTTTATCGATGGATATGGAAGCACGACAGGCTCTAATTACCGCCATAACTAAAGCGGTAGGCGAGTCACCACGGCCAAAAGTAGCCGAGCCTAGTGTGGCTGGCATTATTAGCGCACGTTCATTAGGTGAGTGTGTCGTGATTAAAGCGGCAAATCAAAAGCTCAATGTACGCGCTCAAGACGTGCCTGCTTTGTTGGAGGCGTTAAACAATGCCAACGCGGTGTTAAACGTCCCAAGTTATACCGAAACCGACTTGAGCGTGATTACTGTCATGGCTTATCAGCCCAGTGAGGCCGTTGAGTCCTAAAAAAAGAAAACCCAATAGTGCGCTAACAACTATTGGGCTTATTCAATCTTTATTGCTTGTACAGCAAAAGGAGCATAACACAATGTGTATGCCAGTCAATCAGTTTTTAGGCAGCTTGGTGCAAGCTGTTCCAACCTTTACACGCCAATGCGATATGTTTAGGAATCAAGGCCGCACCGCTACTGTAAGCGGTAATGGTACGCCTAGACAAGCCAAATATATTTTACTTACCCCCTTGACGACAACCACAGACACGGCCAATAATGACGGCACTGGCCTACATTGCCAGTTGGGCTTGGTCGCCCAAGTTACTTGGCGCACAACCGCGCATCTCGCGGTTTTTTTGTGCGTGCCGTATGGCTTTGTCTTTTTGATGGGCTGTATGGGGAGGCGTTCACGCCTGCCAGTTCCAAGTACTGGTCGACCAACCCTGTACAGCCTGTCACCCGATGCTTGGTCGCTTTTGGTGATGGATTTAATTCCCATACTTGGAGCGTCCACCATGACAACCCCCACCCAAAAACCGTCTAGTGTTAGCCAAACCTTAGCCGCTGTCATTTGTATTTTACAAAATCTTAATCCTGATACCTATACCCACACAAGCACACTATTAGCGGCTTTTAAGGCACAAGGTATTCAGCGTGATTTACGTTCTATTCAACGTTATTTAGTGGCCTTAGCCGACTATTCGCTAGTCGAGCATGACAACCATCACCCTAAAGGCTGGAAGCTACGCACCAACCCCAATAAATACGCGGTAGAAGCGATTTTGGCCATGGGGGTGCAAGCATGAGTCCAAGTCAACCCACCGCGCGTAAGAGTGCTAAAAACTACACACCAGCAGTACGAAAATATTTAGCACAACTCGGTAAATTAGATTGGCAAGCACAATCTTTAGATGCCGAATATTGGCAAGTATTAACCGCTAAAGGTGAAACGTTGGCAATCGTTAATGACACCGTGACCCAACCACACATTAGCACACAGCAAGCGGCACAGTTAATGGCTGATGCCCCCTTGTTACTCAAAGAGTTGTTATTAACGCATCGTGCCTTATGCCATGTTGCAAGCCGTGTATTGCTACTAACTGAGCAAAAAGTAGGCTTTAACGACCTTAAATTAGCCACAGAGCGCAATGAGCAACGTTTGGCCTTACTAGGCAAATATCGTGACCTGATACACACAGATACCCAAGACAATGCCTTAAACGCAAACACTAACAAGGAGCAAAGCCATGACTAATACAGACTTTATTTGCAGCGAAGAACATATGCGCAAATTAGATGTTTTAGATGCCCATTTGCACGTTTTAAGCGCGTTATCGGGCGGTGTTACACGTCAAGATTACCCTTTAGACCTCAGTGCCGACAAATTAGCAACCTTGCTGTTTAGCTTGAGCAATGAGCTTAGCGACACCCTAGCCAGTATTAAGGCGTGTACTCGTATTCAACGTAAAGGAGGGCTTTAACATGAGCAATGCACAACTGTTAATTGCGGCTATACGCAACATATCGTGTATGGCACTTAATGATGCCTCGTTGTTAGTCTCTGAATGGTTGCCCGATGGCAAACGCCACAAAAACGACTGGATTGCTAAAAATCCAGTGCGTGGCGACCGTCATGCAGGCTCTTTTAGCGTGTCTTTAATATCGGGTAAATGGCATGATTTTGCCGATAATACCGCCAAAGGGGGCGACTTGGTAGGCTTGTATGCCTATCTTAAAAGTTGTACACAATTACAAGCCGCTCAAGCGATTGATAGCCGTTTAGGGTTAGGTATCTTAGTCAAATCTACCCAAGTGCAACGCACCAGCAAAGCCAAGCAAGAGGCGAGTATTCAAGCGGCACAAGCACGTAAACAAAAAGAGCAAATCATGGAGGAACACGACCGCCAAGCCGCTAAAGAGCAAGCCAAAAGCCAGTGGCAACACGCTAAATTAGCCAATGCTCAACATCCTTATTTAGTCAACAAAGGGGTGTTTGCACATGGCTTACGTCAAAACAAATTTGGCGCGTTGTTAGTCCCTGTTTGTTATGAGAGGGAATTGGTGAATTTGCAGTGCATTGACCCCCAAGGCAAAAAACGCTTTTTATCGGGTGGACAAGTCAAAGGCTGTTATTCGCCAATCGGTAAAATTGAGGCAGGCAAGCCGCTTTATATTTGTGAAGGGTGGGCAACAGGCGCAACCCTCTACCAACAAACCACCAGCGCGATTGCTTGTGCCTTAAATGCAAGCAATTTAAAAGAGGTAGCCTTAGCTTTTAGAGCGCGTTATGGCGAGAGCTTAGAGATTATTATTGCAGGCGATGACGACCGCAAAAACGCTAATAATACAGGCAAAAAAGCCGCCAATGATGCCGCCTTAGCGGTAGGCGCATTAGCCATATTTCCAGAGTGGCCAAGTCATGCCCCCATTGAGTTAAGCGACTTTAACGACCTTGCCGTGTGGCAAATGCAACAGGAGGCAAGTGCATGAATCAGTTTACTCAAATAACAGAGCCAATAGAGGCGCAAGGGCAAAGCCTAGAGCCTCAAAAACGGCCATATTATGCCATGTATCAACAGGCGGTATTGATGGATGGCAAGCCCTATAAATCGGGCGTATGGTTACATGGCATTAGGCACAGCAATAACCCCGACAGTGAAGGCGTTCCCTTTGATGAGTGGTTATGTACCCCCTTATCTATTGAGGCCGAAACTATTAGCACCGATGACGGCAAAGTAGGGCGGTTATTGCGCTTTTATCACTACGGCAAATTTAATGAATGGGTGATGCCTATGGAGGCGATCGCTGGCAGTGGTGAAGAAGTATTAAAGGTACTGATGGGCAAAGGCTTGCAAGTCAATTATACCAAGCGCAAAAACATCATTAACTATATTGCCATGCAACAAGTTCATACCATTATCGAAACCACCTACAAAACAGGCTGGCACAAATCGGGCGCGTTTGTATTGCCTAATCAAGTATTAGGAGGGAATAGTAACAAGGTCAGGTATCAAGATTCGGGCAAAGCCGCGACTATTTTTTCGAGTCAAGGCTCATTAGAGGCGTGGCAAAAATCGGTAGCCTTGTTGTGCGTGGGCAATCCTGTCTTAATTTTATCGCTATGTTGCGCCTTAGCAGGGACATTACTGTTTAAAGTCAGTATTAAAGGCGGTGGTGTGCATTTAGTCGGGGATTCATCAAGCGGTAAATCCTTAGCTCAAGAGGTTGCTGCCTCGGTATGGGGACACCCCGACAGCTTTGCCGCCTCATGGGACGTAACCAAAGGCGGTATCGAAATTGAGGCCGCCTCACGCAATGACACCGTGTTAATTTTGGACGAAATTAAACGAGCCGACCCCTACAAAGTGCAAGAAATGGCTTATGCCATTGCCAACGGTATCGGCAAAAGCACCATGACCCGTGAGCGCGAAGGGCGAGCCAAGCTCACATGGCGTGTATTGGCGTTATCGAGCGGTGAGCGTTCGTTATCTGAACACGCGGCAATAGCTGGCAGCCCTGCCCATGCAGGGGCAGAGCTACGCATGGTGGACGTTAATGCAGGCACGCGCACCTATAAGGCGTTTGATTATCTACATGGTTTAGCCGATGGTCAACAATTTCATAGTCAATTAACAAAATCATGCCGTCAGCATTATGGTTATGCAGGCGCGGCAATGGTAGAGCATTTGCTTACACAAACGGACGATAGTTTTTACCTAAAAGCCTTTACCGATATGCGCAAAACCTTTAATGCCCAAAATCCACAGGCTGGCCGTGTAGCCGACCGTTTTGCCGTCATGGCCTTAGCTGGAGAATTAGCCACCAAGTATGGTGTGTTACCGTGGCCAGTTGGCACAGCCAAAAATGCCTGCCAATTACTGTTTAATGAGTGGCTGGCAACCGTTGGTGATGGCAACAGCGAGGATAAGCAAATTGCTCAATCTTTAGCCGATTTTATTGCCCGATATGGCGATAGTAGATTCTCAAATATGGGCGATAAATATGCGACTATTGTTCATAACCGAGCAGGATATTGGCGTATTGAAGATGGCAAAAAGCTCTATCTTTTTAATAATCCAGCCCTTAAAGAAGCGGCACAAGGTTATGGCTTAAAACGCATTATTCAAACCTTAGAAGTCATTGGGGCATTACCCATGAAAGGAGCAGATAGACCGCAAAAATTATTCCGTTTTCCTTTTGGTGGTGCTGACCGCTTTATAGTCATTGACCCCGAAAAATTGGAATAAATAATCTTGTTTTTATTTGTCATTTAAGTCAATCAAATAATATTTATACGAGGTGCTTATCAACATTGATAACGATACCTCAAGGGTTGTTTTATGCCAAAAATAGCTTTTTTAATATTGGTGACCATTTTTTATTTTGGATACTGGTACATTTTTGGCTACTTTTTAAAAATTTTTGGATACACACGATGTAGTATTATCAATGTCTAGCGGCGTTTGTATCCATGTATCCAGCGTATCCGAGTCAAAACTAGAGAGAGAGAAAGAGGGGGGTACTCACACAGAAAAACTAGAGGAGTATTTTTTGTCATTTAGGTCAATTTGTGTTTTGGTTATTGCAAAGTGTGGAGGTGTCAAAAAAGCCAACTAAGCAAAAAAATAGCCTGTAAAATTAGGCTAAAAACTAGACGGTTTTAATTTTTTTAACGCAACAATAGGTATGCAAAAATGAGCGATACAACCAGCAATTTACCCGAAAATATACAGGCCGCTATCAACAAGCACGAGACAGCAAAACAGCTTTTTTTAGATAAAAAAATGGCTTATCAGGCGGTGCTTGCCAAAGTCGAAAAGCACCACAAAACGGCACAGGCCGCGCGTAGCGAAGCAGAACAAGCAGGCGCATCATGGCGCGAATTGTTACGCCAAAGTGACGGGGCATTGAGCAAAGAAATAAACGCCTTGCGTCAAAAAGAAAGCGAGAGTTTTGCCTTGGCAGCGGAGTTTGACAAGATTGCTTTAGAGTCAGAGCTAATTGTTAAGCAGAACGGTCAAGCTGCTTATGATGCCTTTTTAGAGCATAGTAAAGCCTATGAGTTAGCAACAGGTTTATATGATGAGTTGACAGCACAAACAGCCATAGCCGAGTTATTAGCCTTGCCACAGGCAAAGGCTTTAGCGTGGCATTTGCAAAAGGTCAAAAAAACAAACTATGCCAACATAGTAAAGATGTTTGGCAGAGATGCTACTGCTCAAGGTCAAAAAGACTACGATAGTTCTGCTACAAGGCAAACTGCTGATTATGTGCTTGGCTTGTTTAGTGGATTGATTACAGAAGGAGAGAGCGAGCTTTGTGATGAGGTGCGTGCGAGTTTAAGCCTAGAGGCTTTATCACCTATCAATGCTAATCAATTTAAGCCTAAAACAATCACACAGGCGCATTTTGAGCGCGTGAGTAAACAACTAGCTGGCTAGACATAGTTACTCCCTTAGAGACCGCCTTAATGGCGGTTTTTTGCCGTTATACAGGGATTATTTAATTTTTATTTTAAATACCGTTAAAAAGCACTCGTTACCCCGCCACGCCTGCCCTCTAAATGGGGTGAGTTTGATGCAAGTGATGCAATTAGCCTAAGCCTTGAGGCTGTAAGCGCGGTTAAGCACACACAGACCTAAATATGTGACGCAAATAGCCAAAAAATAAGACAAAACAATGCAGGCTAAAAAGAGGGTGATTTTAGAAAAAAGGCCATTTTTAGGCATTTTGGGCAAAATAGTAAAATATGGTTGTCCTAGTGTGGCTTTACAAGGCTTTAGGTGTCTTAAGAGTTGTAAGTAACTAAAATCTTGTGCAAGATAAAACGGTGTAGAGGCCGATAATTGGTGCTTGACTAGATAAAGTGTTCCTTAATTTGTTCCCTATTATGATGTGTATAAAATATAAAACCTAATAATATCAATGTGTAAACAGTATTTTATAGATTCTGTATTGGCAAGTAATCCTATCTTAGGACTTACGCGGTTATCGCTTATTTGTTCGCATTTTATGCGTTTTCAACGCCTTTATGCTCACAAAACACGCTAATTTCGGTGAAATGCGTAAGTCCTAATCTTAATTTCCCTCTAAAGGCTTAGTTTTCCAACAAAACTAGGCCTTTTTGTTGTCTAAAATTTTCGGCGAAGACTACGTAAATTGATTGATTTTTGCACAAAAATACCGCATGATAAAAAGTTATGTATATGTTTTTAAAAGAGAAAATTTAATTTTTATAGAGTGAAGCAATGTTGCAAAAAATAGTTATTTAAAAAAATAAAGCCAGATTTTTTAACAATTTTATGAGCGTTTACTAACAAAACACACATAAATTTTTACCTAGTTTTGTTTTTTTTATTACATATTATGATGTAATTTTTATTACAGGAGAAAAGTGTGAGTCAGTTATTTAATCCTATTCAAGTAGGTGAATTGAGTTTAAAGAATCGAGTGATTATGGCACCTTTAACAAGGATGCGTAGCCAAGATGAGAATGATGTACCCGTGTTGCCGTTAATGGCTGAGTATTATCGCCAACGAGCCAATGCCGGTTTGATTATCAGTGAAGCCTCGCAAATTTCGCCCCAAGGCAAAGGTTATATGGGGACACCGGGTATTTATAGTGCTGAGCAAGTGGCGGCATGGCAACAAATTACCCAAGCAGTACATGAGGCAGGTGGCAAAATAGCGATTCAATTATGGCATGTTGGTCGAGTGTCGCATCACTCTTTGCAACCCAACAAACAATTGCCTGTCTCTGCATCGGCAATTCCTTATGTCAATAAAACAACAATCCGTGGTGAAGATGGCAAGCCTTTACGTGTGCCTTGTGATACACCACGCGCTTTAGATTTAGAAGAAATCCCGAATTTAATAAATGACTATCATCAAGCCACCATCAATGCCCGTGAGGCTGGTTTTGATATGATTGAGATTCATGCAGCACATGGTTATTTGTTGCATCAGTTTCAATCTGCTGAAAGTAATCAGCGACAAGACCAATATGGAGGAAGCTTGGAAAATCGTGCGCGTTTAACATTAGAAGTGCTTGATGCCTGTATTGCTGTTTGGGATGCTGCTCATGTGGGGATTCGTATTTCACCATTAGGTATTTTTAATGGTTTGAATGATAAAGACGGCTTAGAAATGGGTTTGTATTTGGCGCACGAATTTAATAAACGAGGTTTGGCTTATTTACATTTATCTGAGCCAGATTGGGCAGGTGGCCCTGCACACACAGATGAATTTAGACAAGCCTTACGTCAAGCCTTTACTGGTGTGATTATTGGTGCAGGCAATTACACCTTAGATAAGGCTAATGCCTTGTTAGATAAAGGCTTTATTGATGCGGCTGCCTTTGGTCGTCCATATATTGCTAATCCAGATTTAGTACAGCGTTTGCAACAAAATGTACCATTAAATCAGTTAAACCCTGCCACTTTATATGGCGGTGGTGCAGAGGGTTATACCGATTATCCTGCTTTAGTCTGATTCATTTATGTTATGTCAGTCCATCATTAACATGGACTAATGGTAATCAAAAAGCGTTTTTTCTATCTGCTGTAGTGTAGAGAAAACGCACCGCACACAATTCGGCACTTATCAATAATCTACACTCAATTAAGCTTTATTTAAGTTTAAAATTTTATAGTTATTTAAAACAAGCCATGATTGGGGAACAACAATGCGTTTATTAGCCTATTTGCTCACAAGTTGTCTAATTAGTTTTCAAGCGTATGCTGCCGAAAACGCCAACAGTCAATTACAACAACTTGCAAGTCAAGCGAAAGCTGAAAACTCAGCATTTACTGCATTTAATGCCCAACGAGGTCAACAGTTTTTTAGCTCAACACATGGTAATGATTGGAGTTGTGCCAGTTGTCACACCAAAAATCCACTGCAAACGGGCAAACATGATGTGACAGGAAAAATCATTCAACCGATGGCACTGTCAGCCAATCCCACTCGCTTTACGGATGTGGCTAAAACACAAAAATGGTTTAAGCGTAATTGCAAAGATGTTGTCGGTCGTGAGTGTACCGCCCAAGAAAAAGGCGATGTGTTAACATGGTTAATATCATTAAAGTAGTTAAATCCTCCCCAGCCCTCCTTTTTAGGAGTAATGCTGGTCAGTTAAGCATTTCTTGTTGATTTCGACTCACTTCGGCTGCGCTCAGTGACCACCGTTCAATCAACGAAAAATGTACCCTGAGCGAAGTCGAAGGGTTATTTAAAAGAGTTTTTAAAATGAATAAGTTAATTGTCTTGGTTATTGCGGGTTTGAGTGCATCATTGTCCCACGCAGGCAACATTCAATGGGGAAAGCTGAATCCAACTTACGCCAATGAGTGTGGTAGTTGTCATGTGCCTTTTCCTGCACGTTTATTGGGACGTGGAGAATGGCAACAAATTACCAGTCATTTAGATAAACATTTTGGGGTGGATGCGAGTGTGGATGACAAAAGCCTTGCGGAAATTAATGGCTATTTACAGCAAGCAGGCAGTGCTAAAGCACGGACACAAGTAACAGGTGACAAATTACCACGTATTACCCAAAGTCCTTGGTTTTTGAAAGAGCATGATGATATTGCTCCAAGTTATTGGAAAAAAGCCAATATCAAATCACCCTCTAATTGTGGTGCTTGTCATGGTGGTGCAGAGCAGGGGCATATCTCTGAACGTGATTTAAAAATGCAGCATTAAATCCTGTTTCTTGGTTTCGACTCCGCTCAACCAACGAAAAATGTACCCTGAGCGAAGTCGAAGGGCAGTTTTTCCAGCATCAGTATATTAAGAGGTAAACCATGAAAACATCTATCAAAGTTTGGGATTTACCCACTCGACTATTTCACTGGCTGTTGGTGTTGAGTTTTGCAGCCGCTTATTTAACTGCAGAATCTGAACGTTTACGCGTCATTCACATGACTTTTGGTTATACCGTTGCAGGATTATTGGTGTTTAGGGTGTTATGGGGCTTAATGGGCACTCGTTGGGCAAAATTTAGTAGTTTTTGGCCATCGCCCAAAAAAGCGATTAACTACGGTTTATCGTTAGTAGATAAGGCTCAAGCACCACATTACACAGGTCACAATCCCTTGGGAGCATTGGCGGTATATGGGTTATTAACCTTGGGTTTGGCAACAACAGCCCTAGGCTATAGTTATGTGCAATTAGATCAAGAATGGATTGCTGAGGTACATGAGGCATTAGCTAATCTGATGTTGACGTTGGTGTTTGCCCATGTATTTGGTGTGGTTATTTCGAGTAAAAAGCACAAAGAAAATTTGGCCAGAAGTATGGTTACAGGTGATAAACAAGGCGAACCTGAAGAAGCGATTAAAAATACCAGACCGATTGTTGCATTGTTATTGTTAGTAGCGGTTGGTGGTTTTTGGTTTACTGCTTGGCAACAACCTGATTTGTTGGGCTTAAAAGCAGGCGAGGACAATGAGCAACATCAAGAAAAAGAGCATGACCATGATTAAAATATCATGGTCTTGATGGGGGCTTGTTAATGCGCTTTGCGCCAATATATTGGATTAACTTCAATACTCTGCTCACCGATTGAGAGCCATAATTGGCCTTGCTGAATAGTACATTGAATTTGCATGGTGCGCTCAACAGCTTGGCCTAGTGCCTCTACTTCAGGAGTTGCTAAATTGATAACCGTTAAATTGTCAAAGCGGCTGAGTTTATCTTGAGTCTTTTTCCACCAAATATCACTGCCACCGCCATAACTGACAATAATCGCTTGTTGACCACGGCTACAAGCTTTACGAATCCTTTTTTCGTCGGGTTGGCCTAAGTCAATCCACACATCTATCTCATCACGCAGGTTTTTTTGCCATAAATCAGGTTCATCTTCGGCACTTAGTCCTTTGGTAAACTGTAGATTTTCGTTGGCATATAAAGCAAAGGCTACAATTCTGACCATCATGCGTTCATCTGTTTCGGAGGGATGTTGAGCGATAGTCAGTTGATGAGTGGCGTAGTAGTCTCTGTCCATATCGGTAATAGACAGCTCAGCTTTAAAAATTGTCGATTTTAGTGCCATGACTAACGGCCTCTTGTTTGCGGCAAAAATAATAGGACTTACGCATTTCACCGAAATTAGCGCGTTTTGTGAACATAAAACCGTTGAAAACGGTTGAAATGCGAACAAATAAGCGATAACCGCGTAAGTCCTAAATAAGTCGGGTAAGATAACAGAATTACGTTAAACTGTAATTTCTAAATTATTTTTACAATGCTAGATAATAGAGAACATTTATGTCGGTTTATACAGCGTTATCATTGGCAGATATTGAGCAGATTGGTGCGGCCTATGGCCTTCGGCTAACGCAGTATCAAGCAATTCACAGTGGCATCGAAAATAGCAATTATTTTGTACACACTGACGATGGTCGTGAGTTTGTGTTGACCTTGTTTGAAGAATTAAATGTCCAAGAAGCGGCTTTTTTAGCACCTTTACTACAACACTTGCAACAAGCAGGGATTAAAGTGGCCGCGCCTTTGATAGCTAACAATGGTCAAAGTCTGTTAATGTATCATGATAAACCTGTACAACTTGCACCGCGTATTAAAGGCCAACATCCCGAGCAAGTAACCCAAAAACAAGCACAAGAAATGGGGCAGCAACTGGCTAAGCTGCATTTAGCTCTTAAAAAATACCCGCTCAAACGACCTAATGCTCATGGAGCAACATGGTGGCAAAAAGAAGCAGCCAAGGCGCGTAATGCAATGAGTAGCATTGAGCAACTGATTTTAGATACCGTACTTAATGACTTTAAAGAAACCGTTGAAGATTTTGAAGATTTGCCCAAAGGCTTAATTCATGGCGATTTGTTTAGAGATAATACCTTGTTTGATGGCGATGAATTATGTGCAATTTTGGATTTTTCTGAAACGAGTAAAGATTACTGCTTATTAGATGTGGCCATTACCGCCAATGATTTTTGTAGCAATTGGCCGAATGTCAGCTTAAATCAAGCCTTATATCAAGCATTTTTGGCAGGATACAGCAGCGTTCGACCGTTAACCGAGGACGAAAAACAAGTATTACCTACCTTTTTGGCCATGGCGGCTACTCGTTTTTGGTTATCACGTTTGAGTGTTGCCAAGCGCAACGCGCTGGAAGGGCGAACTGGTGATGAGGTTTTACAAAAAGACCCGCAACAAATGTTTGAAATGGTTAAGGCACGCTTGGCAGAATAAGAGAATATTATGGTAAATATTGGTCAACACAATCAATTAGAAGTGGTAGAACAGCTCAAAAATAGCTTTTTACTCGCAGGTGGTCGATACGGCGATATTGCACTTGTCAAACAAGAAGCCCCACAAGGCACGCGTGTAGGCCAAATACTTACGGCCTTTGTGTTTATTGACCAAGACGGTTATTTAGTGGCAACAACACATCAGCCCTTGGCGCAAGTAGGGCAAGTGGCATGGCTCAAAGTGATTGATGTTACGCCACAAGGGGCTTATTTGGATTGGGGATTGGGAGAAGAAGATGCTTTGTTTTTGCCTCGCCAAGAGCAACAAAATCCTGTAGAACTCAACCGTTATTGTTTGGTGTATCTGTGTTTTAATGAGCAAAAAGGTATTTATGCCACCACGTATTTAAATGATTTTTTGCAAGATAATGCCAGTGAGTTTAAGCAAGGCGATAAAGTGTCGATATTGGTTGCCAATCAAACAGAATTAGGCTTTAAAGTCATTGTTAATCACCGTTATTGGGGATTATTGTATGCCAATGAAGTTTTTCAGCCGCTCCACAAGGGCCAAACTCTGACCGCTTATGTCAAAAAGCTGCGTGATGACCAACGACTTGATATCTCGTTGCAGCCTTTGGGATTTGCCAAAGTCGAAGGTATTACAGGCGATATTTTAGAAAAACTCAAACAGCAGCGTGGTTATTTGGCTTTGAGTGACAAAAGCAGCCCTGACGCCATTTATGCCGCTTTTGGAGTCAGTAAAAAAGTATTTAAGCAGGCGATTGGCACTTTGTTTAAACAACACAAAATTAGTATTGAGGCAGATGGTATTCGTTTGCTATCAAAATAGTACATAAAAAACAACAAGATTACCGACCATGAATAACTTTTTAAACCTTTTATTAAGCACTAACAAACAACAGCGTTTGCGTATTCGTCGTTCGTTGTTGGCGAGTTTGGTGTTTTTTATTTCTATCAATAGTGTGTTGTTTTTATCACTTATGGATAGAGTACCTGTGACAACGGCACAGTTTTTATCCTTAGGGATGATGTTGTCTTGTGTTTTATTTTATGGGATTTTGCGAAGCGGATTTAATTTGCATTTTAAAGAACCTGCCTTAACCATGCCACAAATTGTGATGGCAATGACATGGATTTGTATTGCTTATGCCACCACAGGTTTAGCACACCAAAGTACCTTGATGTTATTTGCTTTGGTGATGGTGTTTGGTATTTTTGTGATGAATACGCGCAATATTATTATTGCCACGGTGTATAGCATTTTGGCTATCGCCATTACTATGACTTATAAAATCTCTACTGAGCCAAATATTTATTTGTGGGATGTTGAACTGGTTACTTTTTTAATGTTTGCAGCCATGATGACAACAATTGCTACTTTGTCTTTGCAACTCACTCAAATGAAAAACAGGCTTAAATCGCAAAAACAAGATTTAGAGATTGCAGTCACTCAAATTCAAAAAATCGCTGCTTATGACGAATTAACAGGATTGATTAACCGTCGTCGCATGACCGAAGTATTGGCGGAGCATAGTCGTAACCATAGCCGTCAAACCGATGGTTTTGCGATTGCGATGATAGATTTAGACCACTTTAAAAGTATTAACGATAATTATGGTCATGCCATTGGCGACAAAGTATTAGCTATTTTTGGGGAGTCTGCCCGACGTGTATTACGAGAAATTGATGTGTTGAGCCGTTGGGGAGGAGAGGAGTTTTTATTGTTGATGCCCAAAACCAATAACGGCCACCCCAATGTAGGAATTGAACGATTACGAGCTTATTTGGCGTGTATAGAGGTAAGCTCAGAGTTACCCAATCTGCGTATCCAATTTTCGGTAGGTTTTACTTGTCATCAAGTGGGTGAGTCTATTTATGACACGATTAAACGTGCTGACGGTGCTCTTTATAAGGCTAAAGCCCAAGGACGCAATTGTACGGTGCTTAATTAACAGGACTTAGGCATTTTGCTGGAATACTTAAGTCCTAGTTAAGTTATTTAATACAATCATAAATGGCTTGCGCCATTAGTCCAAAACCTTGTTCATAACTACTTGCCATATTAAATGTTTCATCAATCATCACATAACGACCATGATTGCCAAACACTTTATCGGCTAAACCTTTATCAAATTGCGGTTCGGTTAATAAACATTGTAAACCTTGTTGTCTCACTTGTTGTTTTAGCTGAAAAATGTGTTTAGCACTCGGTTTTTGCTCGGGGCTAATGCTAATACTGCCTTGATATTTTAGTCCCAAAGGACGTTCTAAATACTGATAAGCATCGTGATAAGCCACATAATTACGCTGGCTTAAGCCTTTAAATTTTTCCTGAATCTGTTGTAGCTGAGCGAGTGTTTTTTGCTCAAAAGCCTGTGCATTTTGTTGGTATTGTTTGGCGTGTTGAGGATTTTGTTGACCACGTTTTTGGGCAATGGCATAGGCTAAAGCAATGGCATTGTGTGGATTAAGCCATAAATGACCATCCACTGTATTGGCTTGCGCTTGATGGGTATTTAAATCGCGCCATGCTAATTTTTGTAGTTTAGGAATCAGTTCAAAGCTTAAAACATTTGGTAATGGTTTAAGCGTTTGTTGTAAAAAGTTTTCATGGCTATTACCCACCCAAATAATCAAACTCGCTTTTTGTAATAAAGCCCGTTGTGACGGTTTAAGGGAGTAGTGATGTGCGGATGCACCTGCGGGCAACAATTGTATTGGCTGTTCAATACCCCGCGTGACCTCTTGAGCAATTAAGGTTAAAGGTTTGATGGTGGTGACAATTTGTGCAGATGCGGCATTGCTAATGACTAATAGACTAACAGTAGCAAAAAAATGTTTGATCGACATAACAGAGAATACAGCTTTAGGTATTGAGCATGGAATGTTATATTATTACATTAATTTTGCTTTTTTTCTATGAAGACTGTTATGAGTCAACACGCTTTTCATCCCCATCATCATGAACATTGTATTCATGAGGCTTTACATGCTGCTGAAGCATTATGTGCTGAACGTGGTGTGCGTTTAACACCCATTCGTAAACGGGTTTTAGAATTAGTATGGGCAAGCCATAAGCCATTAGGCGCGTATGTTATTTTGGAAAAGTTGACCGATGAGGGGCATAAGCCTGCACCACCAACGGTGTATCGTGCTTTAGAGTTTTTATTGGAGCAGGGCTTAATTCATCGGATTGCTTCATTAAATGCATTTTTAGGCTGTGTCCATCCCTCCGAACAGCATTTGGCGTGTTTCTTTTTGTGTCAGCAGTGTGGTAATGCCGAAGAGTTGCAAAATAGCGAGGTGTTGCAACAAGAGTTACAACAACGGGCGGCTAGCAATGGCTTTTTAATTCGTCAGCCGATTTTAGAAGTGACGGGGCTGTGTAAGCAGTGTCAACACCATGAGTGAAACTTTAGTAGAGCTGAAACAAGTCCAATTAGTCGCCGAACAACGCACGATTTTGCGTGATATTGATTTGGTGTTATCTCGTGGTCAAATTGTGACCTTGATTGGTCCAAATGGTTCGGGAAAATCTTCATTGGTCAAAATCGTGGTGGGCTTACTCAAGGTTAGTGCAGGGCAGCGGCTATTAGTGCCAAAGTTGCGGATTGGCTATATGCCTCAAGCACTGAAATTAGATAAGTCTTTACCATTAACGGTACGACATTTCTTGCAACTTAGTCGCACCAAGCCTGCACCAATCGATTTGTTAATTGCCCTTAATGATGTTGGTGCAGAGCATTTATTAGAACAATCGATTCATACTTTATCGGGTGGTGAGTGGCAACGAGTCTTGCTAGCGCGTGCCTTATTACAAAAGCCCGATTTATTGGTGTTGGATGAGCCAATGCAAGGGGTGGATTTAACAGGCCAAGAAGAGTTGTATAATTTAATTGCCCAATTACCCGAAAAATATCAGTGTGGGGTGTTAATGGTCTCGCATGATTTGCATTTGGTGATGGCGGCAACCGATAGTGTGATTTGTTTAAATGGCCATATTTGTTGTCATGGCCATCCAGAGTCAGTCAGTAATCATCCTGAGTATTTGCGTTTGTTTGGTTTGCAAGGTAGCAAAGGCTTAGCGGTGTATAGTCACCATCACGACCATCAACATGATGCTCATGGTTGTGTTCATCCGCACCATTCACCTGTTAAACAAGAGTCATAAATCATGTGGGAATTATTATGGCCTGCATGGTTAGCAGGTTCGTTATTGGCCTTAGTGGCCGCACCATTAGGTTGTTTGTTGGTGTGGCGACGTTTGGCATATTTTGGTGATAGTTTGTCGCACGCAACCTTATTAGGTGTGGCCTTAAGCTTGTGGCTACATATTCCTGTTTGGGGCGGATTGGTAGCGGTTTGTGTGATGATTGCCTTGATTTTGGCGAGTTTGTTGGCTAAACGTCAATTGCCATCAGATGCTTTGTTAATGGCGGTATCAACGACAACTTTGAGTGCAGGTCTGATTGCCATTAGTAAAATGGATGAAGTGCGAGTAGATTTGTTAAGTTACTTGTTTGGTGATTTATTAAGTATTAGTAGTACCGATTTACCTGTGTTCGTCAGTTGCTTGGGCTTAGTGTTGTTGGGGTTAGCTTATTTTTGGCGTGATTTATTATTGACTACAATTGATGAAGAGTTGGCTTTTGTTGAAGGCCTACCTGTCACCAAATTACGTTTATTATTGCTCATTTTGCTGGCTTTGGTAGTGACGGTGGCGATGAAAGCTGTCGGTAGTTTGTTAATTACCGCGTTATTAGTCATTCCTAGTTTAGTGGCACGCCCCTTAGTCAATACCCCCACACAAATGGTATTATTAGCGGCAATGACAGGAGTAACCGCTGTGAGTGGTGGCTTGTTATCGAGTTTTTATTGGGATACGCCTGTTGGGGCAAGTATTGTTGTCAGCGCAGCGTTGTTATTTGTTTTAGCTCAAGTCAACGTGTTGATTACTCGCTTGAAAGCTTGATTTAGGTATTATTTTTAAAAGAGAACAATTATGGGCGCACAGTGGAAAGCCAAACACAAAGAAGTCGCGGCAAATGCCAAAGGTAAAATTTTTGGTAAATTGTCTAAAGAAATTATGGTTGCTGCGCGTAATGGTGCTGATCCTGCCATGAATCCGCGTTTACGTTTAGCGGTAGAACAAGCGAAAAAAGCCTCTATGCCACGTGATACGCTAGAGCGTGCTATCAAAAAAGGTGCAGGCTTGTTGGATGGTGGCATTAACTTTGAAAAAGTTACCTACGAAGGTTTTGCCCCGCATCGTGTACCAATTATTGTTGAATGTTTAACTGATAATGTAAACCGTACCATTTCGAGTATGCGTGTTTTATTTCGTAAAGGGCAGTTGGGTGCATCGGGTTCAGTGGCTTGGGATTTCGATCATTTAGGTATGATTGAAGCCTCTCCTGCCAAAGCAGATGCGGATGCCGAATTAGCCGCGATTGAAGCAGGTGCAGATGACTTTGAAGTGGATGAAGACGGCGAAGTGTTATTTTATACGGCAATGGCTGATTTAGACCTTGTTTGTCGTGAACTGCCCAATCAAGGCTTTACTGTAAACTCGGCTAAGTTGGGTTATCGTGCTAAAAATCCTGTGGCTTTAAGTGATGCCGAACGTGAAGAGGTTGAAGCATTTTTAGAAGCAATGGATTCTGATGATGATGTTCAGCATGTTTATGTTGGTTTAGCCTAAAATTCACTTGACTAATAAAATATTGTTAGCCAATATCGGGATATTATGAACACTTTATTATTGATTTCCGTCCGAGTGAAAAATGTACTGCGAGCTGCGGTATGGTGTCACTCGTCTGTATTTTGGCGGCAAAAATCACAGATAAAGTAAAAGAATCCCCACCCAAAGGCCGCTGTTAGCGGCCTTTTTTTTTGGAGCTGACAAATGGAAGAACCCCCACCGACACCGATAATAAGTCGTTATTTATTATTGGTTTTTATTTGGTCAACTACGCCTTTAGCCGTGGTATTAAGCATTAAAGATTTGCATCCGATGTGGGCTTTAGCGTGTCGTTTTGCTTTAGCTGCGCCTTTATCCGCTTTGTGCTTAAAATTATTAGGTGAACATTTACCGTTAACTAAACAAGCATTACGCAGTTATGTGGCAGGTACATTAAGTTTGTTTGGTGCCATGACCTTTACTTATTTAGGGGCTGCTTATTTGCCATCAAGCCTCATTTCTTTGTTATTTGGCTTGTCGCCGCTCATGGTAGGTATATTGGCGCATGGGGTGTTAAAAACTCAATTATTACGCATGGAGCAATGGTTAGGCTTGGTCTTGGCATTTATGGGATTGATGGTTATTTTTAATCATGGTAGCCAAGGTCAAGCGCAAAGCTTAGGTATTGTTTTTGTGTTATTAGGGGTGAGTTGTTATATTGTGTCGGTATTTTGGGTTAAACACGAAAATGCTAATTTGCATCCCTTAGCACAAACGACTGGCTCATTAATATTGTCAGCAATCGCAATGATGTTTGTATTACCTTTTTATTGGTACGACAAACCAACGCATATTCCTAGTACAGTGACTTTATTAGCGTTGTTTTATAGTGTGGCAATGGCCTCAGTAGTAGCGATGTTTTGTTATTTTTATTTAATCAAAACCTTAGCACCAGCAACGGTTTCTTTGACCACTTTTATTACGCCTGTCTTGGCGTTGGTGTGGGGGTTTTGGTTGAATGGCGAGCGTTTTAGTATATTTACAGCAATAGGCATGGCGGTGATTATGTTGGGAATGTGTGCTTACTTTCTCCAAGAAATTAAATCAGTGCTATTTGTCAAAAACGCTTGATGTTTGTTGTTGACCCTAACCTCCCCTTGAAAAGGGGGAGATTTAGATTTAGAGGGGGTTAAAACAAGAACTTGACAGCCCTGCCTCCGAGGAGGGGAATTTCATCGTTATAGTCCTAATTGAAGCCACTGTGCATTCGCTTGATAAAAATCATCAAAAATGTGATGCTAAGCACAAAAAATATGTAAGAATTAAAAAAGAGCTAACATTAAAAAGCTCATCAAGATTTTAGATTAGTTAGATAAATGAATGGATGGTTAGCCGCTAACAAAATTATTTGCAGCAATATTTGAACAGCAAATAGTTTGGGGGCTTACCTTAATATTTACTTTTTGATTATTGGCTAGTAATGATGACTACTTATGAGTTTGATGCCAATTTGCCTACACTCAACCGTCAGCATTTAACCTTGGTTAAACATACGCCAGCACAAATGCAATTATGGGTACACAGTTTACCTGTTAGTCATCCTTTGGAGTGCGGCAAGCTGTTATATCAAACACTGACCGAACTTAGCACCTTAAACATTGAGGCCAATTTACGTTTTGAGTTGGTTGAAATTTTATACACACCTGTCATGGTCTTAATCGCTTCTCTCGAAAAAAGCTATACCAATTTGGCTTTAGTGCTACCGATACAGGGGCGAAGAGCCTTGGCTTTAGCGCAAACCTTGCGTCATTATTTGGCCTTAAATTATAAAATCACCGCCATGCAAACCTTTGAAAAACTTAAAGGTAAAATGGGTTTTTTGGATTTAGGACGTAAATCAGGGCAACAATTAGCGGCGACCAGTGTTCAACGAGTGCTTAACATTGCACAGCAAATTTTGTTGGATTGTTATCGGCAATATGAGCAAGCCTCAATGGGCTTGTGGGTAGATGCTCATAATTTAGCGCGCTTAGCACAGCTTAATGGTGTGTTTGAACACAAAGTGACTAAGAGTGATGGCACAAACGTACAAACGGTTAAACAAGCCTATTTAGCCTTAGTGCTATTTGCAGGTAGTCAGGCCAACAAATTACGTCCTAATGAAATAGAAAATGTTTATTACTACAGCCAGCAATGGGCTGATTTTTTGGAGCTAAAAACCGAATCTGCTGCAAGCCTGTTAGTCTGTAATAAAGATGATAATCCTCCGCGTTATCATCACTTAATTGCCACTGCCTACGACAGTTGGTATATCGGTAATGCACCTTTAGTAGCGCATTTACGTCAGTGTTTAGCTGAGCCTACCCTGATTTTGCCACGCCATTTATTGTTTCACTTGTTGTCGGTATGGTCAGAAGCCAAAGATAGAATGTTTGTACGTCGGCCTGTTCATAAATCAGTGTTGTTAAGCGTGGGGATGTCTTCAGCACATTACTACATTAGCAACCAAGTTGCTTTTAGTGAGGTGGTTAAAGAGGACGAAAAAGAAGAAATAGAACAACCTAAATTTTTGTTTGGCTTAGAAGAAGATAAAGTTCCCACAGAGCATATTGATGCTTGGCAGTTATGTTATGGCAATGTTGATGCGATTGCGGATGAGCAACAAAACTTGCCAAATTTGCCGCAAATGACCTATATGCCCTATCGTTTAAAAGCCATAGACCGCTCACCTGCGGGGCAGAAACTGGTTTGGTCTGAGCCGCCACCTGTAGGTTTGCGAGTGGGAGAAGCGATTGCTTTGAGTGAAGAACGTGACCAAGGTTGGGGTGTGGGTGTTTTACACTGGATTCAACAAAAATCAGATAAAACCATTGAAGTGGGTGTCGAAATTTTGGCAGCCGAACCCAAGCCCTGTGGCGTATGTTTGCTTAAAAATAATAAAC
Source organism: Moraxellaceae bacterium (assembly GCA_024234595.1). Lineage (GTDB taxonomy): Bacteria > Pseudomonadota > Gammaproteobacteria > Pseudomonadales > Moraxellaceae > Agitococcus. The sequence continues at coordinate 44,464 of JACKNZ010000010.1, forward strand.
CAAGCAGTGCTTATATGCGTGCATTTTTGATTCCCGAAATGTTATCGGTAGAGCAACCACCAACCTTAATGACACTCAACGCAGGTTTAACCATTGGCTCGATGGTGAGGGTGCGACATTTTGGTCAAGAAATGGATATTAAACTCACAAAGCTGGTATTAACCACGCAGAGCCTTAACCAGTTTGAATACACTGCTGCACATCCAACAGACACAGACCAACAGTTTGACCCTAATGAGTCGTTATGGAAAAAGTTAAATGTTTAGTTTTCTTGCGGTACTAATTGGTGAATAAGTTGACGTAGCCACTGATTAGCAGGGTCTTTATTAGCATTTTTGTGCCAGTATAAATGCATATCTAATTGCGGACTATGGAGCGGAAAAGGCCAAATATGATTAGCAAATTGTGCATTGGCTAAGCGTGCATAATGTTCGGGCATGGTGACTAACAAATCCGTTTCGCTGACGACTTTGCAGGCCGCAAAATAATGTTGGCAGCGTAACGTGATATGGCGTTTTAGCCCCATTCGATTGAGTTCAACATCCTCTAATGCCAAGCCTTTGCGTCGTGATGAGACAATAATATGACGCTGCGCCAAGTAATTTTCTAAATCAAGTTTCTCAACAAAAGCAGGGTGGTGTTGTCGTGCAACAACCACTAACTGGTCGAGTTTGAGCGGGCAATGCTCAATTTGTTGACTAACGGCATAAGGCACATCTAAGGCTAAATCAATTTGGCCTGAAGTCAGCTCAGTTTCTATATCATTGCGATTGATACGGATACTTGCAATCTCAATAGAAGGCGCATGTTGTTGTAAATACTGTAGTAGAGGGGGTAATACGGTTGCTTCTAGCACATCGCGTAAACCAATCGCAAAACGCCGCTCGCTATTGAAAGGCTCAAATAACGGTTCTTGGTTAACGCTTTGTTCAAACGTTTGCAACGCCTGTTGAATAGGCACAATCAGTTGACGAGTGTAGGGCGTCGGAATCATCTGTGTGCCTTGCCGCACAAATAAAGGGTCTTTGAGTAGCTCACGCAAACGCCCCAAGGCATGACTGACCGCAGGTTGGGTTAAATACAGTTTTTGACTGGCACGGGTAATATTGCCTTCACGATAAATGGCATCTAAGACAATAAATAAATTTAAATCGACGCGATTAATATGCACCATATTTATAGTTATCCATGCAAACTATTCATTTGCTAGATGATAGAACGCGGTCTAAGCTCAATGCAAATTTATTGCACAGAGAACTAAACCATGGATTTTTCCTATTCTGCCAAAGCCCAAGAATATATTGCGCGTTTACAACAGTTTATGCGTGATGAAGTTTATCCTGTTGAAGCTGCCTATTTTCAGACCTTAACGCACAGCCCCAATCACCAACAATGGCGACAACCTGAAGTCATGGAGCAGCTTAAAGTCAAAGCGAAGGCCGCAGGCTTGTGGAATTTGTTTTTGCCTGATGAAGAATATGGCGCAGGTTTAAGTAATAGTGATTATGCACCTTTAGCCGAAATGATGGGTACGTCTTTTATTGCTTCTGAAGTTTTTAATTGTAATGCGCCCGATACAGGCAATATGGAAGTATTGGTCAAATATGGCTCAGAACAGCAAAAACAACAGTGGTTATTGCCGTTATTAAGTGGAGAAATTCGCTCAGCATTTTGTATGACAGAACCTGATGTGGCCTCAAGTGATGCGACTAATATGCAAGCTACTGCGATTATTGATGGTGATGAGGTAGTGATTAATGGCCGCAAGTGGTGGAGTACAGGCATCGGCCACCCCCATTGCAAGATTTTGATTTTTATGGGCTTAACTGACCCAAACGCAGAAAAGCATCGCCAACATTCGATGGTATTAGTGCCGATTGATGCTCAAGGCGTCAAAGTAGAAAGAATGTTGCCCGTTTTTTCCAGTTTTGATGAGCCGTCAGGACATGGTGAGGTGTCCTTTACCAATGTGCGTGTGCCGATTAGTAACATTATTGCAGGGGCAGGACGTGGTTTTGAAATTGCACAAGGGCGTTTAGGGCCAGGCCGTATTCATCATTGTATGCGTGCGATTGGTGCGTCTGAACGTGCTTTAAGTTTGTTGTGTCAACGTGCAGGCACACGAGTCGCTTTTGGTAAACAACTGGCAAGACTAGGTGGCAATCCTGATATTGTCGCCAATAGCCGTATGGCGATTGAGCAGGCACGATTATTAACGTTAAAAGCAGCATGGATGATGGATACCGTGGGTGTAAAAGGGGCAATGAGCGAAATTTCCCAAATTAAAGTGGTTGCGCCTAATGTTGCCCAACAAGTGATTGATGCAGCGATTCAGATTCATGGTGGTGCAGGCTTGTCCGATGATTTCCCCTTAGCAGCATTATATGCTTATGCACGAGTATTACGTTTAGCGGATGGCCCTGATGAGGTGCATAGAGCCTTGATTGCCAAATTAGAATATAAAAAGCAAATCGCTAAATTGGCAGGTTGAACTAAGCACACTTGTGAATATATGTCTTCCCTCTCTTTGCTAAGGGGAGGGTTAGGGTGGGGTTTCTCAAATAACCCCCTCCTAACCTCCCCCTAAATTAGGGGGAGGAACTTAATTATTTTAGAGAATAACAATGGACAATCTTTTAGACAAAGCAGGTTCGGTGCGTCAGGGTGAAGAGTTAGATATTACCCGTATTGACCAATTTTTAAAAAGTCAGTTGCCGTCTTTACAAGGTGAACCACGTTTAGAACAGTTTGCAGGTGGCGCGTCAAATTTAACCTATTTATTAGTGTATGCCGATTGTGACTTGATTTTGCGTCGTCCACCTTTTGGCCATAAAGCCAAATCGGCACATGATATGTTGCGTGAAGCACAAATTATGACTGCACTAAAACCTGTCTATCCTTATGTGCCAAGCGTATTGGCGAGTAGCCATGCAGATGAGGTGATGGATGTCGATTTTTATGTCATGGAACGGATTAAAGGCATTATTCCTCGGCAAAACTTGCCTAAATCACTCAATTTAAACCCTGAGCAAACGCGCCAGTTGTGCATTAATGTCATTGATAAAATGATTGAATTGCATCAAGTGGATTATCGCGCAGCAGGTTTAAGCCATTTGGGCAAAGGTGAAGGCTATGTCAAACGACAAATTGAGGGTTGGACAGACCGTTATGAAAAAGCACGCACGCCCGATGTGGGCAGTTTTGCTGAAGTGATGGCATGGTTAAAAGCCAAAATGCCCAGTCAAGATGTGGCTACTTGTTTGATTCATAATGATTTTCGTTTTGATAATGTCGTGCTAAATCCTGATAATCCTTTAGAAGTGATTGGTGTGTTAGATTGGGAAATGGCAACACTTGGCGACCCATTAATGGATTTAGGCAACACGTTGGCTTATTGGGTGCAAGCGGATGATGATGGGGTGATGCAAATGATGCGTCGTCAGCCCACCCATTTGGCAGGTATGTTAACGCGCCAAGAAGTGATTGATTATTATGGCCAAAAAACAGGTTATCAAGTCGATAATTTTGATTTTTATAGTATTTATGGCTTGTTCCGTTTAGCGGTGATTGCCCAACAAATTTATTATCGTTTTTATCATGGCCAAAGCAAAAATGCCCAATTTGCCATGTTTGGCCAAATGGTCAATTATCTTGAACAGCGTTGTTTAGGTTTAATTGCAAACTCTACGTTGTAGGATTTTAGCCCTCACCCCAACCCTCTCCCAAAGGGAGAGGGAGTTCTTAGAGTGAGGGGGCAGTACTCTTGAGGTAAAAATGGCGGCAATTTATTTGGTGCGACATGGTCAAGCCAGTTTTGGTGCGGCGGATTACGACCAATTATCAGTGCGTGGTGAACAACAAGCCCAGCTCCTTGGTCAATGGTTAAAAGATTGTCATTTACCTGTACAAAAAGTCTATTTAGGGCAGGCAAAACGGCATTTACAAACCGCACAACATTGTTTGGCAATGACTGATAATTTATCAGCAAATGCTTGGCAAAGCTTAACGGGCTTTAATGAGTTTGACCATGTTGAGATTTTAAATCGTTATCGTCCTGATTTGGCCGAACATAGTGCGATGGCGCAGTTTTTAGCGGCTAGTCCACAGCCGCGTAAAGCTTTCCAAGCCTTGTTTAGTGCGGCAGTTGACCGTTGGTTAAGTGGCGAATATGACCATGATTACCAACAAACATGGTCAGCATTTCAACAGGCAACTTGGCAAGCCTTAGCACAAGTCCGTGCTGAAGCAGCGAATGCACGTCATATTTGGGTGTTTACATCGGGCGGCACAATTACCGCGATTGTGCAGCAGTTATTGGCCTTAGACCCTCAACAAGCCTTTGCTATTAATTGGAATTTGGTCAATACGGGTGTGACTAAGCTGTTGTTTAGTGGCGAGCGACTCAGTCTCAGCTATCTCAATAGTCATGGCCATTTAGAACAACAGCATCAAGCAGAATTGATTACCTATCGTTAACCCTCCCCAAAGGGCGAGGGAGTTACAGTTGAGTATAAAAAATGACAATGGCAAATACCTTTGATTTATCTGGAAAAATAGCCCTAGTGACAGGCGCAAGTCGTGGCATTGGCCAAGCGATTGCTGAGTTATTAGCCCAACATGGCGCACATGTGATTATTTCGAGCCGTAAAGCCGAAAGTTGTCAGGTGGTGGTTGATAATATTATTAATGCAGGTGGCTCAGCCGAAGCAATGGCTTGTCATATTGGTGAGATGGCACAAATCGAAGCCATTTTTGCCCAAGTTGAGGCCAAACATGGTCGTTTAGATATTCTCGTTAATAATGCCGCAACCAATCCGCATTTTGGTGCTATTGTCGATACCGATATTAATGCTTTTCAAAAAACCGTTGATGTGAATATTCGCGGTTACTTTTTTATGTCGTCATATGGCGCAAAATTGATGGCGAAAAACGGTGGCGGCGCGATTGTTAATGTCGCCTCCGTGAATGGTGTTATTCCGGGTTTATTTCAGGGCATTTATTCGATTACCAAAGCCGCTGTGATGTCGATGACCCAAGCCTTTGCCAAAGAGTGTGCGGGCATGGGCGTGCGTGTTAATGCTTTATTACCAGGGTTTACCGACACCAAATTTGCCTCAGCTTTGGTTAAAAATGAGCAAGTTGTGAAATCGGTGTTACAACATGTACCGATGAATCGTATTGCTCAGCCTAATGAAATGGCAGGTGCAGTATTGTATTTAGTATCACCCGCAGCGAGTTATACAACGGGTGTGTGTTTAAATGTTGATGGTGGATATTTGTTGGGCTAAAAATGAAAGATTTAAAAAACAAAGTTGCGGTGATTACGGGTGCAGCCGAAGGCATTGGCAAGGCGATTGCTCAACAAGCGGCACAACACGGCATGAAGCTCGCTTTAGCCGATATTAATAGCCAAAAATTACAAACAACCGTCGATGAGTTTGTTGCACAAGGGGTGGAGGTATTTAGCCAAGCGTTTGATGTGGCTAATCACCAACAGGTTGATGACTTTGCCAATGCAGTATTTGCCTATTTTGGTAACGTTCATCTGTTAGTCAATAATGCAGGGGTGGCGATTTCTCGGCCTGTTTGGGAAACCACGCCTGAAGATTGGCAATGGGTGATGGGGGTTAATTTTTATGGGGTAACCAATGGTTTAAGAGCTTTTATTCCCCGAATGTTAGCCAACAATGAAGAAGGGCATATTGTTAATACAGCATCAGTTGCAGGCATGTTATCGTTGCCATGTACTGCCGCTTATAATGCCAGTAAACATGCGGTGGTGACGGTTTCTGAGGGTTTGTTTTTTGATTTACAACTGCGTCAAGCTAAGTTAAAAGTCTCGGTATTGTGTCCTGCATGGGTCAAAACAGGTATTGCCGAGGCAGAGCGTAATCGCACTGTTGGCCAAAGCATTGATTTTAGTCAAACCGATCAAGTTAATCGTTTTACCGCAGGTATGGTGCAACAAGCAGTGGCGAAAGGTATTCCTGTCGAAAAAGTGGCTAATGATGTCTTTACGGCGATTCAAGAAGAACGCTTTTATATCTTTACCCATGCCAAAATTAAATCATCCATACAACTACGCATGGAAGATATTTTACAAGAGCGTAATCCAACTTTAGTGAGTTTGTGACATGCCTTATTTAACGGTAAATGGTGCAAATATTTATTACGAAGAGCATGGTCAAGGTACGCAAACCATTGTTTTTGCTCATGGTTTGTTGTGGAGTGGTCAAATGTATGAGGCACAAGTTGCCTTCTTCAAACAGTATTATCGTTGTATTACCTTTGATTTTAGAGCACAAGGCCGTTCCCAAGCGACCGAGAGTGGTTATGACATGGACACACTCGCTGCTGATGCTTTGGCTTTGATTAAACAATTGGTTGGCAAACCTGTGCATTTTGTTGGTTTGTCGATGGGCGGTTTTGTCGGTATGCGTTTAGCGATTCATCATCGTGAATGGTTGTTGTCTTTAAGTTTGCTCGAAACCTCCGCCGACCCAGAACCTAAGCAAAATCTATTAAAATATAAAGTCTTACCCAAAATTGCCCGTTGGTTGGGTATGGCCGTGGTTGCGTCACAAGCGATGCATATTATGTTTGGTCAAACCTTTTTAACTGACCCTCATCGTGCCGCACAACGCGCTGAAATGCGTCGGCGTTTGTTGCAAAACGACCGAATCAATATTGGCAAAGCCATTAATGGTGTGTTTAATCGACAAGGGGTTTATCAATATTTACCTGCAATCACGACACCCACTTTGATTGTTGTCGGTGATGAAGATATTGCCACCATTCCAGCCAAATCACGACGCATGCACGCCGCCATTAAACACAGTCAATTGGTGGTGATTCCACAAGCAGGGCATAGCTCAACCGTTGAAACCCCCGAAGCCGTTAACGATGCGTTGGCAAGATTTCTTCAAGAGTTAATCACAGACTAAGGAGGCCTATTTTCTTTACATACACAATCGTGGTATTCATCTATACTGCTGTTATGGTAATTTACAACACAAGCAAAAAATTAGCTTTGCTTTTGTTAAAGGATTGGCAGGTACAATGGATAATAACAAATACACGCTCACGATTTTTGGTCAACTCGCACAACATCCCGTCTTTGGTAATTTTCTACTATTTATTGCCTATTTTGTCACGGGTCATCTTGGCTTAGCTTTAGCGGCCTCGCCCCATTTTGCCACCATGTTTTGGCCAGCATCAGGTATTGCTGTTGCGTGGATATTGTTATTTGGCTGGCGTTTGCTGTTTGGCGTGGTATTAGGCTCTTTTACGGTTTCTTTATTTGAAACAGCAAAGTCTTTAGAAGTTAGCATTTTTGCTGTTAATTGGTTAGTGCCTTTGGCTATTGGTTTAGGTGCAGCAGCTCAGGCGATGGCTGGTGCGTGGTTGGTCAAACGTTATGTGGGATTTCCAACGCCGTTAAATAATTCCATCATGGTCTTAAAAATGCTGTTGTTGGCGGGGGTATTGGCCACCCTCATTAATGCTACGTGGAGCGTTAGTATTTTATATGCAGTGGGTGCAATTAACGCATCATTAGTATGGCAAAGCTGGTTGGTATGGTGGGTGGGTGACAGCATTGGGGTATTGGTATTTGCGCCACTGTTATTAGTCATGGGGCTGCCCAAAAAATTTTACAGTCATAGTCGAGTGCTGGTGCTTGCAATAGTGTCGGTGGTGGCTTTTAGTGTGGCGATGGGCGTGTTTTTGTTAGCGGTCAGTTTAGAAAACAAAGAACGTATTGCCAAATCAAATAGTCATAACAATCAAATGATTGCCCAAATACAGCAACATGTTCAAACCTATGAAAGTTTTATTTTATTTGTGAAGGGATTTTTTGAAGGAAGCGAAGAAGTTACCCAAAGTGAATTTAAGTTATTTGTGACTCCGTGGCTTAACAAACACCCCGAGGTACAAGCCATTGAGTGGTCGCCTAAGGTGTTGGCTTCGGAGCGTAATCAGTGGCAGCAGCAACAATCTTTGCTCAAAGGCTATGCTGTGAGTATTTTAGAAAAGGGCGGTACAAAACGCGATATTTTGTTGGTAAATGCGACCTTGCGTGAATTGTACTTTCCCGTATTGTATGTCGAGCCGTGGCAGTCCAATAAAGCAATTTTTGGATTTGATATTCAAACTAACGAAGATAACGACGTATTACTGGAGCAAGCGGCTGGTTCTGGGCTGGTGTTGTTGTCTGCACCACTACGGCTTGCCCGAGTGAGTGAGCATCCTTTGGCCTCAGTATTATATGCACCGATTCACGACCTGACAGCAAGCAACAAAGATTGGCAAACGGTGAATGGTTTTATTAGCTTGGTGTTTAGACATGATGCTTTAGTCAAACTGATGCATCAACAAATCGTTGGACAAGGTTATCAAGTCTGGGTTAAAGATAAAGCAACAGGTCAAACCCTCTATGGCCAAACACCTAATACAAAAGAATTAGCACGAGTTAAACGCTTAGGCGTGTATCACACATCGAGCATTAAACTGGCGCAACGAGAATGGGTAGTTGATATTTGGCCTGTTGGGCAAGAGTTGGCGCAATATGAATCATGGTTAACATGGTTGGTATTAGTGATAGGTTTAATTGGAACGAGTGTGGCGGTCAGTTATGCCCTCGTCAGTACAGGTCGTAATCAGTCTTTAGAACAAGAAATTCACCAACAAACCAAAGTCTTGCTTAGACGCAATCAGCAGCTTGAACTTGCCCGCAGCGAGGCCGAAAAAGCCAACACAGCCAAAAGTTTGTTTTTAGCGAATATGAGTCACGAAATTCGAACCCCAATGAATGGGGCGTTAGGAATGGCCGAACTTCTTAAAGAAACCGAACTTGATTTGCAACAACAGCAATATGTACAGGTGATTTATGCCTCAGGTAAAGCCTTGCTGAGTATTATTAACGATATTTTGGATTATTCTAAAATTGAAGCAGGCAAAATGGATATTGAATATTTGGATGTCGATATCGAAGAGATTTTATCAGAGTCAGCCAGTATTTTTAGCTTAGTAGCGGAGCAAAAAGGGCTGGAGTTTTTATTATCAGTAGAGCCCAACACACCACGCACACTCAGTACCGACCCTACCAGAGTCAAGCAGATATTACTTAATTTGTTGAGTAATGCTTTTAAGTTTACCCATCAAGGTCAAGTGACAGTGCATGTCTATAGCAAGGAGCAAGAAGCGCATCAATGGTTGTACATTGATGTCAGTGATACAGGCATTGGTATTAGTCCGCAGCAACAACAACGCCTATTTGATGCCTTTGCTCAAGCGCATAGTGCCACAACACGGCAATTTGGCGGTACGGGCTTAGGCTTGAGTATTAGCAAACAATTGGCCTTATTGCTCAATGGTCAAATTGCGATACAGAGTGAGTTAGGTCAAGGCACAACCTTTACCTTAGCATTACCTTATTTGCCAGCCAGTCAGTCTTTTGAACAACAACATCAAAGTAATCAAGAATTACTCAAAGGCTTGCGTGTATTGCTGGTGGATAGCTCTTATGAGTTTGGGCGACGGATGGTACAGCAAGCGCAACTATGGGGCATGCATATAGATGTTATTCACGATGGTGAATACGCCTTACTACTGATACAAAAAGCACAACAAGCGCATCGTGCTTATCAAGTGGTGATTTTAGATGATCAAATACAATATTTGAAGGCTTTGACCATTGCCCAACAAATAGCAGATGACCCTGTATTGGCAAATATTAAGTGTATTTTATTAACAACATTACAAAATTACCCCGCTAAAGAGCAATTAGAATCAGCCAATATTGCATGGACAATGACTAAGCCACATTCGGTAACACCTTTGCGTGAAGCTATTTTACGGGTGTTACCACAACAATTGTCAACTAATGCCAGTCATACATTAGAGGATAAATCAGCAACAGCACAGTTATTGACAGGCAAACGCATTTTATTAGCCGATGATTATATGGTTAATCAAATGGTGTTAGTGGCCATGCTCAAAAAAATGGGTGCTTCTGTCGATGTGGCCAGTAATGGTAAAGAGGCGTTTGAGTTATATCAGGAGCATCCGCTTGATTATGACTTGATTTTAATGGATTGTGAAATGCCAGAGCAGGATGGTTATCAGACCACTCAATACATGAGGGAGTTTGAACAACAACAGCGTTTGCGTCCAATTTGTGTGGTGGCATTAACGGCTTATGTACAAGAGCATCAGCAACAGCGATGTTTTGAGGCAGGCATGAATGACTTTTTGAGCAAGCCTTTGTCATTTAATAGCCTTAAAAACTGTTTGTTAAAGCATCTTTTCCCTGAGTAATAAATATACATATTTATATACAAGTGTATGTTTTTAAAGTCTTATATTTATGCGTCTAATTGAGCAAATTAGGCGCATTTTCTTTATTTGTTGTCAGAAATTATCAATCAATGCTTGGTGTTGAAACGTAAGATTGTCCTACAATATTTACTGTGTCGATGTTTAAGGGCAAAACGATGAAAAAAACATACTTAAGTGCAGCGATTGCGATAACAATGCTCGGTGCGAGTGGTGCATATGCCAGTTTGGCTGATGGATTGCCTTATAGTGTCAACATGGATAGCAACGGTTTTATGATTGATGGCCAGTATCGTTTGTTGCGTGGCGGTACGGTGCAATGGTTTAGGATTCCGAGCAGCGAATGGCGCGACCGCTTAGAAAAGTTTAAGGCCGCAGGTTTTAACACCGTTGATTTATATGTGGCGTGGAATAGTGTCGAGCCACGTGAAGGCCAATTTAATTTTAGCAGCCCTAATTTGCGTCAATTTATTTTGTTGTGTAAAGAGTTAGGTTTGTATGTCTATTTACGTCCTGGCCCTTATATTACCAATGAAATGGATGGTGGCGGTGTGCCAGCATGGTTAATGGCTAAGTCCACCAAAAAAGACATTGCAGCGGATGGCAAACCGAATTTACGTACCCATGACCCTGATTATTTAAACTATGTGGGTAAATATTTACGCCGTGTGAATGCCGAAGTGCGTGATTTGTTTGCCGACCGTGGCGGCCCAATTATTTTATATTCAGTAGAAAATGAATATAACTGGTTTCAGCCTTTCCACGAGGCTGACAAATTGTTTGGTTATGAGGGTGGGCCAGAGCGTGGTTTGTGGCAAAGCTTTAATCCCAATGCGTATTTTACCGCCTTGCGTGACATTGTCCGTAACGATGGTATCACCGTGCCAATTACCACTTGCCCTGGTGATGGCAAAGCCTCAGCCACAGGTGATGTGTCTGGCATTGTACCTATGCCCAATATTTATAATGGCTTAGGGGGTGATTATCCCGAAAAAACCGCTGTTGACCTGTTAACCGATATGCACAGCAGTAATCATGGCGGTGTCTATGCCAATATGCCCAGTGGCACGACCGAAACCGACCGCGACCCCGTCAAAATCAAACGCTTATTATTAGGTGGTTTAGATGGCACATTTGCTTTTAATGCGGTGGGTATGATGACCCCCGGTTATCGTAATGCGATTGTGTTAAATACTCGCAGTGTCGATAACGCTTTTGATTTTAGTTCGATTAACAACATCATGAATGGTTTTGTCTCACCACAGATTGGCTACTTTCATGGGGTTGTTGATTATTATGGGCCTGTGTCGCCATCTGGTTTGTTGCGTCCGTCCTTCCATGCGTTCCGCCGTGATAATTTATTTTTTGACGCGGTAGAGCCGTATTTTGCCAGTGCAGGTACAGCGCAAAAAACAGGTTTAAGTATCAGTAATACGGAGTTGGGTGCGCGTGAACCCAACAATGTTAAAGTTAATTATTGGCTACAAGGCACTCAAGGTGTGCAATTTGTTGGTTTGGTAAATCAATCAGGTTTTGCACAAAATATTCCTGTCAATGGCATTAACTTAAACGGCCAAACCTTGCCTAAGTATGTGCCAATGACTGTACCAACCAATCCAGAAGCAGGTGTTGCTTCTAAAGATTATGCAATGATTTTGGTCAAAGATTTACCGTTAAGCAATGGTGCAGGCAAAGTTGCATGGACAAGCAGTGAGTTATTAACTTCACGTAGTTATAACGGTGATGCCTTAGTGATTGTGCATGGTGTGGCCAATAATCAAGGTGAATTGGTGTTAGAAGGTTTGGGCAATGCTACAGTTATCACCCGTGATAATGGTATTAACATTGCCGAACAAAATGCCAATCGTCTAGCCTTAACCTATAGCCACTATCCACATTTAGAATTAGTGGTGCGTAGTGAGGCTGGTAAAACGGTGCGTGTATTAGTGACAACCACTGAAGAAGCAGGACGTTTTTGGTTTCCTCGTATTGAGGGTAAAGATTATGTGGTGGCAGGTTTAGAACTGTTAAAAGAAACAGGCGTATCTTCGGTGTACAACCTGCAATTAGCGGCTGAATATGACACTAAAAATCGTCCGTTATTTGTTATGTCACCACGTCGGATGCAGTTGCGTAATTTAGTGGTCAATAGTGCTTGGAATAGCCAAACTCAAAGTGCGAGCTTTACTAAGCCACAAAGCATTCCTAACTTAGCCCCATTACCGAGCTTAATGGCTGGTAAGGTGGCTAGCGATATGGGCGAAGCCAAATTAGATTATGATGACAGTACATGGACAAAATGGACAGGTCAGCCACAACCCTTAGAAAGCAAAGGTATTTATACAGGTCATGCTTGGTATCGTACGGAGTTAGATTTTGACCATGCTCCTTACTGGTGGGAAGATTGCTCGTTGTATATTGAACACGCCAGCGATATTGTGGGGATTTATGTCAACGGCACGTATTTAAGCACTAAGTTACCTGTGGGTACGGAGTTAGACTCTGATTCTTGGAATGCTAAATATCAGTTTCCGTCATTGCGTCCTTATTTGAAGAAGGGTAAAAACGTGGTTGCTTTCCGTGTTGAATCATGGGGACACGGTAGCTTTATGTTCCCTCGCGGCACATTAGCTGCAACCAACATGAAGATTCCAAGTTTGGGTTTTGATAGCTTTAAAGGCTTATGGGGAACAGCGCGTTTAGGTGGCACTAATTTAACTAATTGGTCGTTACGTGCCGACTTAAATGGTGAACGTACTGGTTTAATGAGTAACAGTTATAGTGATAGCACATGGCAATCTGCAACTTTACCCATGAACTTAGCCAAAGGTGAAGTACGTTGGTATCGTGCCAAGTTTGATGCGAGCCAATTACCAAATAACAATAGCTTAAGTGCACCGTTATCGTTACGTTTTGCGGGTCAACGTGTCAAAGCAACCGTTTGGTTAAATGGTCAGTTAATTGGCCGTTGGTTAAGTGGTGATGGCTGGATTGATAATGGCTTTTGGGGGCGTGCGATTCGTGATATGTGGATGAACACTAACCCTGATTATTTCCCCATTAGCACGACAGGCTTAAACCCAGCAGGCACAGCCAATGTGTTAGCAGTTGCCTTTGAAGATGTGTCTGATGGTGGCGACAGCGCAGGGCAGGTAGGCGAAGTGTCTTTGGCCTATAGCCCAGAAATCAGAGCCGATATTAACGGTCAGTCGATGTTGGTCAATCAACCACGCGGTAAAACACTGTTGAATGTCGACTTTTTAGAGTAATTTAAATTAACTAGGAAAAAGGCTTGGGAAACCAAGCCTTTTTTACCTTCACAAATCTGAGTTAATATGCTGCGCAAAGCTAGGTGTTGTTAGCCACAGCTACCTATTGCACCACACACCGTACAAAAATCACAGCCATCTTTACGAATGACTGCATTATTGCCACACTCCTGACATTGGCGACCATGCGTGTTGACAACATGATTTGTTATATTGTTAATGGGTTTGGTTAATACGCCCATCTCGTCTAATGGATAGCCTTCTTCGTTTAATACTCCTAACATGGCGTAGCGATGAATAATCAAACGTGCCATATATGCTACGGTGGAAGGCCATGTACATTGACGGTGGGTGTTGGGTATAAAGGCTAAAAAGTCGCCTAAAGGTTCGGCATAATTAAGTAATTTGCGTAGCTTCATCCCAATCCATGCAGGGTCTATGACACGCATATCTAATGACAAAATGCGCGACAAACCATCTAACGCACGCGGATAATTACCTGCTAACCACATGGCATAAGGACGTGTTACACCGCCTGCGAGTACCACTTCTTTTAAGCCTAATACAAATTCTTCACCCGTAGCGGGGTTGTGAATATCAACCGTCCATGACAAGGTGCCATCGGTGCTAGTTTTGGGCTCATGTAAACTAAACATACTGTCTAAGACGGGATGAGCGGAGTCATTATTAAAATAGCCCAGTTTTTCGCAACGATAACGCACAATTTGAGCAAAAGCCGATACTACGCTTGGTACAACTTTAGTCTCACCTAAAGGAGGAAAATGAAGCTCAAAGGACTGCTCGCCGACAGTACGCATCAAGCTATCCAGTTTTAGTTTTAGCCATTGATTATCGTTGCTACGCATATCCATCGACAAGGTTTTGGCAACTGCCCCCAAGCCACGCGGCTGGTCCGTGCCATTAACCCACACTTCAAAGGGTAGCGTTTGATGTTGTTCATTTTCGGTTTGACCAATAAACAGCGCAAATTCGCCCAACGGTGTATTGACTAAATAAGACCAAGCCATATTACCATCTAAAAACTCAGGGCGATTAGGCCAACGTAAACTGGCTAGAACGGGTTCAGGCAGGTGCGCTAAACTTAGACGTTGATTTGCTCCCACCCACTCTATTTCTGGATTGGGAGGGGTTTTGTTTGCGTCAGTCACTGATAACACCGAGCCTAAAACGGAATTAGGGCGGTAGGTAGCCAAGCCTTTTAAGCCTGAACGCCATGCGCTCAAATATAAATCTTCAAAGTCGGTGTAGGGGTAATTTTCGGGAATATTTACGGTTTTAGAAATCGCAGTATCAATATAAGGTGCAACAGCAGCGACCATCTCTTTATGAGCTTGTGCCGAAATCTCTAATGCAGTCACAAAATAATGGGGTAAATTGTGTACATCATGACCTAAATGGCGATATAAACGCCACGCATAATCTTCGACCTGATATTCTTTAACGGTGCCATCTATCATGCGTTTTTTGCGATTATATGTCCAAGAAAACGGCGGTTCGATACCGTTAGAGGCATTATCGGCAAAGGCTAAAGAAATTGTACCAGTCGGTGCAATAGATAATAAATGTGAATTACGCAAACCATGCTGACGAATCTGTTTTTTTATCGCACTAGGTAAACGAGTGGCAAAAGTTTCGCCCGATAAGTATTTGTCGGCATCAAATAAAGGAAACGCGCCTTTTTCTTTAGCCAAATCAATAGATGCTAAGTATGCCTTATCGCGCATAAAAATACTAATTTGGCTGGCTATTTCTCGTGCTTGAGCAGAGTCATACGCCAAACCCAGCATAATTAAGGCATCGCCTAAGCCTGTAAAACCTAAACCAATACGGCGTTTGTTGGCGGCTTCGGCAGCTTGTTCGGGCAGAGGCCAATGGGTAATATCCAGCACATTATCAAGCATTCGTACTGAGACACTAATCACTTGCGCAAACTGCTCATAGTTAAAAGAGGCTTTGGTACTAAAGGGATGACTAATAAATCGTGTCAGGTTAATAGAGCCCAAACAACAGCAGCCATAGGCAGGCAGTGGTTGTTCGGCACAAGGATTTGTTGCTTCAATTGTTTCGCAATAGGCTAAGTTGTTATCACGATTGATGCGGTCTAAAAATAAAATACCTGGTTCGGCATGGTCATAAGTGGAACGCATGATTTGTTGCCAAATAGCGCGTGCGGGTGTTCTTTTATAAGCCCATAAACCATCATCGCGTAAATAAGCTCCTTGTTGTTTGAGTTCTTGATTTGGTTCCGCTTTATGCACTAATTCGATATTTGCGTCCGCTTCTATCGCAAACATAAAGTCATCTGTTACACCCACCGAAATATTAAAATTGGCTAAATCACCTGTATCTTTAGCATGAATAAAACTTTCTATGTCGGGGTGGTCGCAACGTAATACCCCCATTTGTGCGCCACGTCTTGCGCCTGCCGACTCTACGGTTTCGCATGAGCGGTCAAAAACACGCATATAAGATACAGGGCCACTTGCACGAGATTGTGTGCCTTTGACTTGTGCACCCATAGGGCGAATATTCGAAAAGTTATAACCGACACCACCACCACGACGCATGGTTTCTGCCGCTTGAGCGAGCGCGGTATAAATGCCTACTTTGCCGTCTTTGGTTTCGCTGATAGAGTCGCCAATGGGCTGCACAAAGCAGTTAATGAGTGTGGCTTGCAAGTTAGTACCTGCAGCAGAGTTAATGCGACCCGCAGGAATAAAGCCTTGTTCTTGAGTGTTAAAAAACTGTGCTTGCCATGTTTTTTGTGTTTCTTTTGTTTCGGTACTGGCTAGGGCATGAGCAACACGGGTTCTCAGCTCAGTGATAGATTTTTCGTTATCTTTAGCATATTTCTCCAGCAAAATATCATGGCAAATGGCTTGTGGTGGGAGTGTTGTCGCGTCAGCATTGGCACAGTTGGCAAGCGGTGAATCAGAAGATGTGTTCATGATTTTTATCCATAATCTACTCAACAAAACAGCCTTTGAGCATACAAGAGCTAACAAAAATGGACAAGTTTTTAAGATGATGAAAAACAATGCTTTAACAATATATGGTGTTTTTTATTAAAAATAAATCTATATATTGTGTTTTTGTTGGTGTTCTTAAGAGGTTAAATGTTTATGTTGGCTAGCATACACCGCAGCCTGAACACGACTTGTTAAATTGAGCTTGCGTAAAATACTTTGAATATGAAACTTAACAGTACTTTCGCCAATATCCAGTTTGCGTGCTATTTCTTTGTTACTTTGACCTGTGGCGACTAATTGTAAAACTTCTTTTTCGCGTGGTGTTAATGGCTCTTTGTCTTCGGGTTCTTCTTTTTTAAGTTGCCTTAATCCTGCCACTAAACAATTGGTCATATCAGGGTGAATGGCTGTTCCCCCTTGTGCAACCAAACGTAAGGCATTGACCAAATAGTCAACATCACTATTTTTAAGCAAGTAACCTTTTGCACCTAATTGCAGTGCGCGTAACAAATCCTCCGATTCTTCGGACAGTGTTAGCATAATGACCGCTTGCTGAGGGTTATCTTCTAGCGTCAGTTTCAGCACTTCTAATCCCGACAAACCTGGCATATTAAGGTCAAGTAGCATGATGTCTGGTTGCAGAGTTTGCACCAGTTTTAAGGCTTCTGCGCCTTCACCTGCTTCACCAACAATGTTGATATCATCATGGGTCGTTAATAAGGCATTGATGCCACTTCTAAACAAGGTGTGATCATCCACTAATAAAACACGAATCATGATAATGTCCTCTAGGCTTTTTGGCGTTGTTCTTGGCTAAGATGGAGTTTAATGGTTGTGCCTTGATTAAGCTGTGAATGAATATCAAATTGAGCATGAATACGACTGGCGCGCTCTTGCATAATATTAAGGCCAATGTGTTTTTGAGCAGTGGATTGTACTTGCTGAGGGTCAAAACCGATGCCATTGTCTTCGATAGTCAAATCAAAGTTAGCCCGATTAAGGGCGCGTACTTTTACTTGGGTACATTGAGCGTGTTTACGGATATTAGACAGTGCTTCTTGCAAAATAAACAAAATTTGTAAACGTTCGTTATTAGCGAGTGGTTGCCCCGAGTTATCCACCGTGAGTGTAACAGGTATTTGGCTTTGCTCGGTAAAACGACGAATCACCGCAGCAATTGCGGCTTCGAGTTGGCTGTCATCATAGCGTGTTCTAAAGTTGCCCATGAGTTCGCGTAGGTCTTCGTAACCTTGTTGTACGCCTGTTTTGAGCAGGGGAATAATGGCTTCAATCTGAGAAAGTTGCTGGTTTTTGACGGCATTTTGCAATAGTTGTAATTGAATGTTCAAAAAGCTCAGACTTTGGACAATGCTGTCATGTAAGCCTTGAGCAACCAAGTTGCGTTCTTCAATAATGGCTAATTCTTTTTCGTGAGAAGTCAGGCGTTGACTGCCAATAGCCACACCTAATTGTTGCCCTAAAGTTTCCATCAGTAATTTTTCATCATCCTCTAAATCACGATGGTGGCTAAAATGCAGATTAAAAATGCCATAGTTTTTATCGGCAGTTTGAATGGGAATGGCTAACACCACTTTAAATCCTGCCGCTAAACAATGCGAAAAATGGGGTGAAAAATGACTATCTAAATTGTTAATAGCGGTTTTGCCAAGCTTGGCGGCGGTGCTACAAAAACAACTGCCGAGTGTTTGACATTGCATTTGTTGTGACAATGAAGGGGGAATGCCTTCGTCAACCACCAAATACACGCGGTCAGCATTTTTATCAATCAAACGTACTGTGCCACCAGCCGCATCAAATTCGGGCACAATCCTTTGCAAAAAATTACGGCACAACTCTTCTAAGGACTGATGGCGGTTTATATGTTGGCTAATATCATACAGTACCGATAAATGACGATTTTTTTGGGCAAGTCGCTCGGTTTTTTCGGCCACTCGTTGTTCTAAACCAACATAAAGTTGTTGCAGCTCATTGGCCATGGCATTAAAGCCCGCTGTTAATTGTGCAAATTCATCATGGCCTTCTATGGGAAGGCGTACATTAAAATCGCCTGCGGTCATTTGTTGCAAACCTTGATGCAAATTAGTGACAGGGCGAACAATCATCAAATGCAGCAAAATGACCATCACTAAGGTGCCAATTAACGCCATGACAATCAGCATCATTTGCGAGGAGCGTAGCCAAAAGGTTTGGCGAGCGTACTCTTTTTCGATGAGATTGACAGTTTGATGAATACTATCTACTAAATCAATGGTTTGCCTTTGCCATTCACTGGCGGTGTTCGGCAAAAATATGCTGCCTGCCAGCAGTTGGTCAAGCTGAGGTGCAAAGTGTTGTTGCCAATTTTGCTCCAGTTGTAGCAATTGTTGTTGAATGGCGGTTTGTCGAGGCAAAAACAAAGGACGTTGTGGGTCGCCGCTGTGTAACTCGGCCAAGGTTTGTTCAAAGGCGGTGCGCGCTTTTTGAATGATTGCTTGGTCTTGAGCGTTTAGAGCTTGTCCTGCGGGGGTGTGATTGATAATGGCAGCTATTTTCCATGCCCGCATCCGCAAACTACCACTGTCGTTAATGGCCGCCGCCGCACCTTCGAGTTGCCAAGATAACCATAAGGTGTAGCCAATCGCACTCAATGCAAACACCAACGCCACTAATAACATAGTGGTGATTTTGGCAGTCAGCCGTGTTTTTAGAGTGTCGATGAGTGTGGCCATGAGGCTATTAAAGCATATTTTTGGCCTAGTCCCCACCTAGTCTTTGGGATAGGTTGAGCCTGCTCTTTTAGACGTAGATAACTACGCTTTTGACCGATAACTTTGTTGTGAATAGGTGTTTATTGTTGCAGATGTAAAAGGATATTTGATGGTACCACGGTTGGTGGTGAGTGCCTGTTGCGGTGTGATTTCTGGTAAGCACCGTAACAAGCGCAAATATCTGTAATGATGAATACAGGATAGCAGCACATGGCTTCCCAACAATTTCAAAAATACTCCGTTTTGATTGCAAGCACAGTCGCGTTTACTGTGTGTTTTATGATTTGGATGATGTTTGGCGTGATAGGCATTCCGATCAAAAAAATGCTCAGTCTTAATGCCACCGAATTTGGTTTATTAACCTCCACCCCTGTGTTAACTGGCGCATTGTCACGGATATTTTTAGGGGCATGGACGGATAAATATGGTGGTCGTATCGTTTTATTTATTTTGATGCTGAGCTGTGTCATTCCTATTTATTTAATTAGTTATGCCACTGAGTATTGGCAGTTCTTGGTATTGGGGCTATTTGTTGGTTTAGCAGGTGGCAGTTTTTCGGTGGGAACTCCCTATGTGGCTCGTTGGTTTGAGAAAAGTCAACAAGGTTTTGCGATGGGGGTTTTTGGTGCAGGTAACTCAGGAGCTGCGGTTAACAAATTTATTGCCCCTGTGTTGGTGGTTTCTTTTGGTTGGGCTTTTGTGCCACAGGTTTATGCCGCCATTTTATTAGTTACTGCGATTTTGTTTTGGTTTTTTAGCTATAGCAACCCTAATCATTTAGTTGGTAAATCGGTGACATTGCGTGAGCAATTAGCAGTTCTTAAAGACCCACGTGTTTGGAAGTATTGCCAATTTTATTCCATTGTGTTTGGCGGTTATGTTGCTTTGGCATTATGGATGGTGCAGTACTACGTAGGTGAATATGGTTTTGATATGAAACATGCAGCATTGTTAGCAGCCTGTTTTTCCTTACCAGGTGGTGTATTGCGTGCTGTAGGCGGCTGGTTATCTGACAAATACGGCGCACATCAAGTGACTTGGTGGGTGTTGTGGGTATCTTGGGTTTGTTTGTTTTTATTGTCTTATCCACAAACCGATTTCACCATCAAAACGGTTGATGGCACAACAACTTTTCATATTGGTTTAAATGTTTGGGTCTTTACCGCGCTCATGGGTGTCGTGGGTGTGGCATGGGCGTTTGGTAAAGCCTCAGTCTTTAAATATATTAGTGATGAGTTTCCTAGCAATATTGGTGCTGTATCTGGTATAGTTGGTTTAGCAGGCGGTTTAGGCGGCTTTATTTTACCCATTATGTTTGGTGCATTACAGGATATTACTGGTATTCGTTCTACTTGTTTTATGTTGCTGTATGGCGTGGTTTGGGTGTCCTTAATTTGGATGTATCTGACCGAAGTTCGCCGTATGGATTTAATGAAATCCCATTAAGGAGCAATTTTTATGTCTTCTAAAGTATTACAACAATGGGAACCTGAAAATCCACAATTTTGGCAAAAATCGGGTCATGCCATTGCAAATCGAAATTTGTGGATTTCTATTCCTTGCTTATTTTTAGCGTTTGCTGTGTGGATGGTGTGGAGTATGGTCGTAGTTAAATTACCAGATGTTGGCTTTAACTACACTAAAAACCAATTGTTTTGGTTAACCGCCTTGCCAGCATTGTCAGGTGCAACATTAAGGATTTTTTATTCCTTTTTAGTGCCTGTGTTTGGTGGTCGTCGTTGGACAGCTATTTCGACTGCGTCGTTATTATTTCCAGCAGTCGGGATTGGTTATGCTGTTCAAGACCCAAATACCCCTTATCCAACCATGATGTTATTAGCTTTATTATGTGGTTTAGGTGGCGGTAATTTTTCTTCTTCAATGTCGAATATCAACTTCTTTTTTCCTAAAGCAGAGAAGGGATATGCCTTAGGCATGAATGCTGGTTTAGGCAATTTGGGCGTGTCAGGGATGCAATTTATTGTACCGATTGTGATGACAATGGCCTTGTTTGGTAGCTTTGGCGGTGACCCACAAACGCTGATTAAAGATGGTGTAAGTAAAGATATTTGGTTGCAAAATGCGGGTTTTGTGTGGGTGCCATTTATTGCTTTATCGGCTATTGCCGCATGGTTTGGCATGAATGATATCGCCTCAGCAAAAGCTTCTTTTTCCGAGCAGTCGGTGATTTTTAAACGCAAACATAACTGGTTAATGTGTTGGTTGTATTTGGGTACTTTTGGCTCGTTTATTGGTTTTGCAGCGGGTTTTCCTTTGTTAATTAAAGGGCAATTTCCAGAGATTGACCCTACTAAATTTGCCTTTTTAGGCCCTTTAGTCGGGGCAATTGCTCGTCCTATTGGTGGTTGGGTTTCGGACAAACTAGGTGGCGCAAAAGTCACTTTTTGGGTGTTTATGTTGATGGTATTGGCTGTGTTTGCGGTTATTAACTTTATGCCAACTAAAGGGGTAGATGGAGTGTTAGTTGGTGGTAACTTTATGGGATTCTTTGTGGCCTTTTTATGCTTGTTTGCCTTAACAGGTGTGGGTAATGCCTCGACCTTTAAAATGATCCCCGCCATTTTCTTAACCTACCATGAGCGTTTAGCGCAAGTCAATAAAGGCATTAGCCGCGAAAAAGTGATGCAAGATTCCAATAAAGAGGCTGCTGCTGTATTGGGGTTTACCTCTGCTATTGGTGCGTATGGTGGCTTTTTTATTCCTAAAAGTTATGGCACATCCATTGCCATCACAGGTTCGCCAATTGCTGCCTTGTATGTGTTTGTTGTGTTTTATGTGGTGTGTTTGGCGGTAACTTGGTGGTTTTATAGCCGCAAAGATGCCGAAATGCCTTGCTAATTTTTTGGGAGAAAAAGAATGAGTCATTTATTAGATAGATTGTTGTTTTTTAAACAACAAAAAGAGTCTTTTAGCGATGGGCATGGAGTTAAGACTGAAGAAAACCGCCAATGGGAAAATGCTTATCGTCAGCGTTGGTCACATGACAAAGTGGTGCGCTCTACACATGGTGTCAATTGTACTGGCTCGTGTAGTTGGAAAATTTATGTCAAAAATGGCTTGGTGACTTGGGAAACACAACAAACCGATTATCCGCGTACTCGTCCAGATTTGCCTAATCATGAGCCGCGTGGTTGTGCGCGTGGCGCGTCTTATAGTTGGTATTTGTACAGTGCTAATCGTCTTAAATACCCAATGATTCGTGGTCGTTTGCTCAAGGCATGGCGCGAAGTGCGTCAGCGTGAAAAAGACCCCGTTAAAGCATGGGCAACCTTGCAACAAAATACCGCTGCGGTCAAGGATTACCAGTCGCATCGGGGCTTGGGTGGTTTTGTGCGTACATCTTGGGATGAGGTTAACGAAATCATTGCCTCTGCCAATGTTTATACCGCCAAGAATTATGGCCCTGACCGCATTATTGGTTTTTCGCCGATTCCTGCCATGTCGATGGTGTCTTATGCCGCAGGAGCGCGTTATTTGTCGCTTATTGGCGGCACTTGCATGAGTTTTTATGATTGGTATTGCGATTTGCCACCGTCTAGTCCACAAACTTGGGGTGAGCAAACCGATGTTCCAGAATCCGCCGATTGGTATAACTCGGCTTATATTATTGCGTGGGGGTCTAATGTTCCACAAACACGCACACCCGATGCACACTTTTTTACCGAAGTTCGTTACAAAGGCACAAAAACCGTTGCGGTAACGCCTGACTATTCCGAAGTCGCTAAACTGGCGGATATGTGGGTGCACGGTAAACAAGGCACCGATGCCGCTTTGGGCATGGCCTTGGGTCATGTGGTATTAACTGAGCATTACGTTAAACAAAAAACACCGTATTTTCAACAATATGCACGCCGTTTTACTGATATGCCGATGTTGGTGCGTTTGGTAAAAAAAGACGGTTTATGGGTAGCCGAGCGTCAATTAAGAGCCTCAGATTTGCCTAATCAGGGCGGCGAGAGTAACAATCCTCAATGGAAAACGGTGGCGATTGATAGTCATAGTTTAAAAGTGGTGTTACCTAATGGCTCAATTGGCTCTCGTTGGGGGCAAAAAGGTAAATGGAATTTAGAAGAAAAAACACTCACAGGTGAAGATACCGAATTATTGCTGAGTTTAAAAAATCATCCTGATAGCGCGGCGGTCAGTGTTGGCTTTCCATACTTTGGCAATATTCCCCATGAACATTTTGTTCATACTTCGCATGGTGACATTATTCCACGCAATGTACCAGCGATTACCCTTATCGACAACAACGGCCAAGAAATGTTGGTGGCAACAGTTCATGATTTATTTTTGGCCAATTATGGCGTTGACCAAGGAGTAGGTGGTGAAAATGTTGCACAAAATTATGATGATGACATTCCTTATACCCCTGCATGGCAAGAACGTATTACAGGTATTCCTCGTACACAAGTGATTCAATTAGCGCAAGAGTTTGCCGAAACCGCGCATCTTACCGAAGGCCGAGCAATGGTGATTGTGGGCGCAGGCCTCAACCATTGGTATCACATGGATATGATTTATCGCAGCATTATCAATCTATTGGTAATGTGTGGTTGTGTGGGTAAATCGGGTGGCGGATGGTCGCATTATGTGGGACAAGAAAAGTTACGCCCACAAACAGGTTGGGTACCCTTAGCCTTTGCGACAGATTGGGTGCGTCCACCACGCCAAATGAATTCTACTTCTTTCTTTTATGCCCATACCAATCAATGGCGTTATGAAAAATTGCAAGTGCAAGAAATTTTATCGCCATTAGCAAACGATAGTGAATGGCGTAATACCAGTTTAATTGATTGTAACGTGCGCGCAGAACGGATGGGATGGTTGCCGTCTGCTCCGCAACTCAATGTTAATCCTTTAAGCATTAAAGCCTTAGCTGATAGAGCAGGACGCAATATTCCCGATTATGTCACAGGGGCGTTAAAACAAGGCCAGCTCAGTATGTCTTGTGAAGACCCTGATAATCCTGTCAATTGGCCACGTAATATGTTTATTTGGCGGTCAAATTTATTGGGTTCTTCGGGTAAAGGTCACGAGTATTTCTTAAAACACTTATTAGGCACACAAAATGGCGTTTTAGGTAAAGATTTAGGCGAAGAAGGTGGACGTAAACCGTCACAAGTGGCTTGGCACGACAAAGCACCCGAAGGCAAACTGGATTTATTGGTGACACTCGATTTTAGAATGTCCACTACTTGCTTATATTCGGACATCGTATTACCTACCGCAACTTGGTACGAAAAACACGATTTAAATACCTCCGATATGCATCCCTTTATTCATCCTTTGTCAGCAGCCGTTGACCCTGCTTGGGAATCACGGACTGATTGGGAGATTTATAAAGGCATTGCGAAACGCTTCTCCGAAGTCTGTGTCGGGCATTTAGGCGTAGAAACAGATGTGGTACTCAATCCAATTCAACATGATACCCCTTTAGAGTTAGCCCAAGCGATTGATGTTAAAGAATGGAAAAAAGGCGAGTGTGAACCTATTGCAGGTAAAACCTTGCCCAGTATTGTCACTGTTGAGCGTGATTATCCCAATACCTATGCACGTTTTACCTCCATTGGCCCATTGTTAGAAAAATTGGGTAATGGTGGCAAAGGTATTGGTTGGGATACCAAAAAAGAGCTTAAATTATTAGCCGAGCTTAATTACACCGTCGCCAATGGTGCAGCTAAAGGCCAACCGCGTTTAGACACAGCCATTGATGCTGCCGAAATGATTTTGTCTTTAGCCCCCGAAACTAATGGTCATGTAGCAGTTAAAGCATGGGCAGCCTTGTCGGAGTTTACAGGCCGAGACCATAGCCATTTGGCCGTCCCGCGTGAAGATGACCATATTCGTTATCGTGATGTGCAAGCCCAACCGCGCAAAATTATTTCGTCACCCACTTGGTCGGGCATTGAGTCAGAACACGTCAGTTATAACGCAGGTTATACCAATGTCCATGAGTTGATTCCTTGGCGTACGTTAAGTGGTCGTCAACAGTTGTATCAAGATCATCCTTGGATGCGTGCTTTTGGTGAAGAACTGTGTGTTTATAAGCCACCTGTGGATTTAAAAACCATTAAACCAGCGTTAGATAAGCACAGTGATAATCGCAAACAAGTGGTATTAAATTGGATTACCCCCCATCAAAAATGGGGTATTCATTCTACCTATACCGATAACCTGATTATGCTGACTTTATCGCGTGGTGGGCCGATTGTGTGGGTGAGTGAAATTGATGCTCAAAAAGCCAATATCGTCGATAACGATTGGGTTGAAGTGTATAACGTCAACGGCGCATTAACTGCGCGCGCCGTGGTGTCGCAACGCATTCCCGAAGGCGCGATTTTTATGTATCACGCCCAAGAAAAGTTAGTCAACATTCCGCTGTCCGAAATCACTCAAAAACGGGGTGGCATACATAACTCCGTGACCAGAACAGTCACTAAACCAACGCATATGATTGGTGGTTATGCCCAACAAGCCTATGGTTTTAACTATTACGGCACAGTCGGTTCTAACCGCGATGAATTTGTCATTTTACGCAAAATGGACAAAGTGGAGTGGGGTAATGAAGGTGATTTGGCCAGTCGTCAGCAGGAGTCAAAATAATGAAAATTCGCGCACAAATCGGCATGGTATTAAACCTCGATAAATGTATTGGCTGCCATACTTGCTCGGTGACTTGTAAAAATGTGTGGACATCACGCCAAGGCATGGAATACGCATGGTTTAACAACGTCGAAACTAAACCAGGTATTGGCTATCCTGACGATTGGGAAAATCAAGAGCGTTGGAATGGCGGATGGGAGCGTTTAAGTAATGGCAAAATTCGTCCTAAATTGGGGGCAAAATGGCGGGTATTGGCGAATATTTTTGCCAATCCAGACTTGCCTCAAATAGACGATTATTACGAGCCATTTACCTTTGATTATAGTCATTTGCAGCAAGCCCCTGAATCTAAAGTCACGCCAACCGCGCGTCCTGTTTCGACTATTACTGGCAAAGTGATGGATAAAATCGAAAAAGGGCCAAATTGGGAAGAAATTTTAGGCGGAGAATTTAGCAAACGCTCGGCAGACTATAACTTTCAAGAGGTTCAAAAAGAGATTTATGGTCAATTTGAAAATACATTTATGATGTATTTACCACGTTTATGCGAGCATTGTCTTAATCCTGCTTGTGTGGCTGCTTGTCCAAGTGCGGCTATTTATAAACGTGAAGAAGACGGCATTGTTTTAATAGACCAAGATAAATGTCGTGGTTGGCGGATGTGTGTATCAGCCTGCCCATACAAAAAGATTTATTTTAATTGGGAATCGGGCAAGTCCGAAAAATGCGTGTTTTGTTATCCACGCATTGAGCAAGGTGAGCCGACTGTTTGTTCCGAGACTTGTGTTGGGCGGATTCGTTATCTAGGCGTATTGTTGTATGACGCTGATTTAATTGAGCAAGCCGCTAGCACCGAAAACGAAGGCGATTTATATCAAGCCCAATTAAATATGTTTTTAGACCCCAATGACCCACAAGTCATTGCCGCTGCAAAAGAAGAAGGTATTCCTGATTCTTGGATGGAAGCGGCTCGTCGTTCACCCGTTTATAAAATGGCGATTGATTGGAAAATTGCTTTTCCTTTACATCCAGAATATCGCACCTTGCCGATGGTTTGGTACGTTCCGCCCTTATCACCGATTCAAAATGCCCATGCTAAAGGACAAATGGGCACAAATGGCGTGATTCCTGATGTGTCGTCATTGCGTATTCCCTTGCGTTACTTAGCTAACTTATTAACAGGAGGTAACGAAGCACCCGTTAAATTGGCTTTAGAACGATTATTAGCGATGCGTGTTTATAAGCGTGAGCAGCAAGTCTATCAACAAAGAAACTATCAGGTGTTGCGTCAAACAGGGCTTAACGAAGCGATGGTTGAGGAAATGTATCGTTATTTAGCCATTGCTAATTACGAAGATCGTTATGTCATTCCCAGTTCACACCGCGAATATGCAGGACGTGCATTTGATGTGCGCTCAAGTTGTGGATTTAGTTTTGGCAATGGCTGTTCTAATGGTGACAACAAAGTCGATTTGTTTGGCAAACAACGCAAAGCTAATTTGTGGGGAGGCACACATGAATAAGCCAAGCCTAATTTTTAGTGCCTTAGCACACTTGTTATTGTATCCCGATGAGGCAATGCGTCAGCAATTAGTAGCCGTGCGTGATGTGATTCGTGACCAAAGAACGCTGTCCGAAACGACCCGTCGTGCCTTGTTAGGTTTTGCCGAAGATTTACAGCAAGGCGATGGTTGGGACGTGCAAGAGATGTATGTCAATTTGTTCGATAGAACACGCTCATTATCGTTGCATTTATTTGAGCATGTTCATGGCGAATCGCGTGATAGAGGTCAAGCGATGGTCGATTTAATCGACTTGTATCAACAACATGGTCTTGTGTTACAGGCCGAAAACCATGAATTACCAGACTATGTGCCATTGTTTTTAGAGTTTTTATCAACCTTAGACAACACCACTGCCCATGACTTACTCAAAGAACCACTCCATGTTTTACAAGCGATAGGTGCGCGTTTACGTCAACGTGATTCGGCTTATGGTTTAGTCTTTAGTGCTTTAGAAGAGTTAGCAGGGGTGCGTTCGTTAATTGCCACCGAAAACGATGAAGAACAAGACATTGATGAAGCATGGCAAGAGGCCGAAGTGCGCTTTTTAGACGCAGCAATACCTTCTTGTCGTCCACAAACCGCCACAGCAATGCGAGGTGAATAACATGGAACATTTAGCAAATTGGATAAATACCCTATTTTTTGGCATTTACCCCTATATCGCCTTTGCCGTATTTGCGGTGGGTTGCTTGATTCGTTTTGACCGTGAGCAATACTCGTGGAAAGCCAGCTCATCTCAGTTATTAGATAAAAGCAGCTTACGCTTAGGTAGCAATTTATTTCATATAGGTGTGCTGTTTATTATTGTGGGTCATTTAGTGGGTTTGCTAACACCCACCAGTATTTATACAAAGTTTATTACTGTGCCACAAAAACAATTATTGGCAATGGTGGCAGGTGGTATTTTTGGCGTGTTGTGTTTTACAGGTTTGTTGTTACTGATTACTCGTCGTTTAAACAATCCTCGTTTGCGTGAGCATACTCGTTTTTCAGATTGGTTAGTGTTGTGGATGTTGTTTATTCAAGTGTCCTTGGGGCTAAGCACCTTGTTTGTTTCTGCTCAACATTTAGATGGTGGCAGCATGCTTAATTTATCGCATTGGGCGCAGCATATAGTCACTTTTCAACCTAACGCGGCTGATTTTATCAAAGATGAACATTGGCTATTTAAGGTGCATATTTGGTTAGGACTATCGTTATTTGTCGTTGCACCGTTTAGTCGTTTAGTTCATGTGTTAAGTGCGCCAATTTGGTATGTGTTTAGACCCTATCAAGTGGTTAGAAGTCGTTGGACTCGTTAAGAGAGGTGTCACATGCAGCAAGATGTTTATGTGAATCATAAATTGATTCCTGAAGATATGATTGGCCAAGAAATGCAGTATCACCCAGCACAAAGCAAACAAGAAGCATGGCAAAAAGCTGCCGAAGCCTTGGTGCTGCGTGAGTTGCTGCTGCAAGAAGCCTACAAAGAGCAAGTAGCTGAGGTTGACAATGATGAGGCAGAGATTATTGATGCTTTATTGGCCAAAAAAATAACCATTGACGAGCCAGATAATGCCCAAGCTCAGGATTTTTATCAGTCACAAATCCATCGTTTTGTGGATACTCAAGGACAAATACTTGCTTATGCTCAAGTTGAATCCTTGATTAAAACAGAATTGTCTGCTCGTGCAGGGCGGCAAGCTGTGGCGGCTTATCTGAAAAATTTATTAGCTAACACGCATTTGCAAGGCATTGTGATGGGGCAAACATGGTTAGCTGTGCGTATGATGAATTAACTTTAACTTTTGGAGACAAACATGGATTATTTACATGTACCTGTTGGTCAGATAGCCGCTAAATTATCTGGTTCGACGCTGGTTTTTCAAAAATATGGCATTGATTTTTGTTGTGGCGGTAAACAAGTTCTACAAGATGTGGTAAGCAAAAAACAGCTAGATGCGCCAACGGTATTACGCGAGCTAATTGCTTTAGAAAAAAATCCCTATCAAGACCATAAAAATTGGTCAGAAGTTAGTAATGCCGACTTAATCCACCATATCTGTAGTCATTATCATGATAAACATCGTCAGCAGTTACCAGAGTTAATTCGTTTAGCGGCCAAAGTTGAGCGAGTGCATGGTGAAAAAGCAGATTGTCCACATGGTTTGGCTCAATTACTGAGTGAGACATTAGATGAGTTAGAACAACATATGCTCAAAGAAGAGGAGGTGTTGTTTCCAATGATCGTTCATAATCGTTTAGCTCAAGCCCAAATGCCGATTCATGTTATGGAGCATGAGCATATAGAGCATGGCCAGCGTTTAGAGCAGTTATTAGCATTAACCAATCAAGGCGTGCCGCCTAAAGGAGCTTGTAATACATGGCAAGCTTTATATTTGGGTGTACGTAGTTTTGCGCAAGATATTATTGAGCATATTCATTTAGAAAATAATGTGCTTTTTGCACGTTGTATCTAAAACAAGCAGGACTTATGCATTTCACCGAAATTAGCGCGTTTTGCACCCTCACCCCAACCCTCTCCCTCAGGGAGAGGGAGGAGCATAGCGGAGGGTGAGGGCGTGAGCAAATAAGCGATAACCGCGTAAGTCCTAAAAGGGTTTTAACATGTTACGCAAAAATCCTCGTGGTGATTGGCCTCAAGTTCATCAAAGTGCTTTTATTGACCCAACGGCTATTTTGTGTGGTCAAGTGATTGTGGGCGAAAATGTCTTTATTGGCCCCTATGCGGTAATTCGTGCAGATGAAGTAAACGATAAAGGCGAAATGGAGCCGATTGTTATTGGTGCACATTCTAATATACAAGATGGGGTGGTCATTCATTCTAAAGCGGGTGGTTTGGTGGTGATTGGTGAATATACATCAATCGCCCATCGTTCCATTATTCATGGTCCTTGCACTATTGGCAGCCATGTATTTATTGGCTTTAATTCGGTGGTGTATAACGCAACAATTCATGATGAGGTGGTGGTGCGTCATAATTGTGTGATTGATAGCCGAGAAATTTTGGCAGGGCTGTATGTGCCATCATGCGAAAAAGTAAACCACGAAACCGATACTCGTTTGCTAAAGCCAGCGTCAGAATATGCCCATGATTTTTCGGAAAGTGTCGCCAAAGCTAATCATGGATTAGTGCAAGGTTATCGGGCAATTCGTAATGAATTTTAGAAATTGTGGCGCACTTAGTCGTTTTTTGTAGAAAATTTAGGCTACAATTTACCCCAATAACAAAAATGGGGTTTAACAGTGTTGTATCGTTTAATTAAGATTGTGCTATTAGCCATTATCACTAGCTCATTTAGCCAAATTGCCTCTGCGGCCAAAGACGATTTAGATGAGTTGCAAATGAAACTCTCTAATCAATGGACATTGGTCAAAAACGATAGATTACGCGATATTAAAACCTATGCACGCTTAGAAAATGGCAAGCAATATCGCTCATTTAAAGCAACCGTCATGATGAAAGACACTAAGCCTGAAACCTTAGTCCGCTTTTTATTGGATTTTGAAAATTATCACAAATGGTATTGGCAGGTATTAGAGTCAAAACTGCTCAAAAAGGTATCGCCAACCGAATACTATTTGTATTTGGTACACAAAGCCCCTGCGGGTTTGCCCGATAGAGATGTAATTTTGCACGCAACGGTCGAGCTGCAAAATGCCAGCCGTAATTACATTACTTTAAAGGTAGAAGCTGTGCCTGATTACTTGCCTCTTAAGCCGCCTTTAGTACGTATGGTTGCCGAAGATTTGCAGTTTAAGTTTACACCACAAGAAAATGGCGATTTGTTTGTAGAGTCAGAAGGTTATGTCGATCCGGGTGGTAATGTGCCGTCATGGGCAGCAAATTTTGTGCAGCATAGTGCCCCTTACAGTGTGTCCCTTGGTTCATTACGTATGGTCAAAAAAGAAGAGTATGCTAACTCCAAAGAGCCTGTTCCTTTTGTTGTTTACGACTACAACACCTATTTATCCAAGCAGTTACGTGGGCAGTTAAGCCAGTAAGCAAAGTAATAACAGGCTTAGGTAAATCCTAAGCCTGTGTCGGTCTTTAGTGAGACTCAGCGGCGGCTTGGCCTTTATGATAGGTAGTATAAATATAAACGGGGATGTCTAAGTTACCCAAATGTTGTTGTATCAAGGGATAGACTTCTTCCCATGACAAGCCGCCTACACCTGTTGCCAAACGGGGCAAAGCCACACTGCTGACGTTTTCGTTAAGCAAAAATTTGTGTAACTCGCGTAAGGCGTGGTTGACATGTGGTGTGCTGGCTTTTCCTGCCTTTTGGCCGTGATTGTATGCACCTTCTTGAGTTAATAAATTAACAATAATTTTTCCTTCCGAGCCCATCCACGACCAAATTGTACCTTCTTTGGGATGTTGCGTTTGGCAAAAATGACGAAAGTCTTTGTATAAACTTGGCCATTGTTCACGTAAAGACAACGCCAAGCCTTGACCAAAATCATCATTAGGTGCAACACCGTGAGCAATCACTTGAGCTTTACTTAATAAAATATCACCAGTTACTTCAATAATCATATGTCTTTATTCCTAAAAATTTAGTGCCTATAAACCATAAAATTTGTGTGGTTTATATTTTCATGGTACGCCTGTCCTTGTAGTCTGTCTAGCAATATTTTCTTATTTTAAGCTATTGTTATATAAGTAAATTTTAACTTTACTTGCGTCAAAAACGCATTCTAAATAACCTATTATTTTACTAGGCTTTTACGATAGGCAGTGGGAGTTTGTTCAGTCCAACGTTTAAAGGCACGAGTGAAGTTAGCTAAATCGGAGTAACCCAAATACTCCGAAATATCTTCTAGGCTTTGTGTTGGGTCTGCCAACAAATCAAAGGCTTTTTGTTTGCGTGCTTCTTCGACTAAATCGGTATAAGTTAAGTCATACTTGGCTAATTGACGTTTAAGAGTTCGCTCCGACATATGCAAACGTTGAGCAACTTGTTCTAAGGTGGCAAAACCTGTTTTTTCATCAAACATCAAGGCTTTGACTTGTGCAACAAAAGGTTTATCTAATCCAAAACGTTGTAATTCTTGCTCACACTGAGCCAAAGCCAGTTGACTCGCAACGGGATTAGCCATCACCAAGGGTAAATCTAAATAGCTACTCGAAAAAATAATCCGATTGCGTGGTTGCTCAAAACTGACCGTCGCAGGTAATAAAGGAATCAATGGAATCAAATACTCAGGACAAGCAAAATCCAGTTCGGCATGACCTGTCAGCACTTTACCCGTTGCCACAAATCCCATGTGGGCAAAGCCAAACATGACCGCTAACACCGCCAATTCGCGTAGGGGTTGTAATTGGGTATTGATTTGCACCACAAGACTACTTTGCTCCGCACCTTCCTCAACACGTAACTCAACCAAGCTACTAATCATGCCTACAAAACGTTCGGCAATACAAAGTGCTTCACGGGCATTAGCGGCGGTTAAAGCGGCAAAACCAATAAAACCGTGCATCGAAATTTGCATTTTTTGGCCAAAATAAATGGCTAAAGCGGCCTCTTGCGTTAATTGCCGAGCCTTAATAATCAATTTATTGACATCTTCTAAGGAAATACGTCGTTGTGGTTCTAGCAACATCTCACGCGTTAAACCAATATCAGCCAACAACTGTTCGGGCTTTACTTGCCAGTTTTCGGCAACTTCTATCAGTAATAAGGCGTAAACACTGGGCAGACTTTGCAAATTGATAGTCATTTTGTCCTCTAATGATAAAAAAATGGCACCAAAGCACCTACTTACCGTACGACCATACAATTACATTATGAGTGTGACATTAGTCAATGTAATTATCGGAGTCAATCATGAATACCAGCGTTTCTCATACTATTGGCCAACAACAGGCTGCACCTACAAGCAAAAAATTAGCTTTGGGAGCTACCGTTAATATTCCACCTCGTCGTTTGGACTTTGAGTTTTCGACCGATTCCGAGCGTTATTATTACGATAATAACCCTTACTTGAGTTCTTTTTTAACTACTTTGTCGTCTTTATTTCCAGCAGGCGAATCATTTTTTGTTGAATCAGTACGTCATTACCGCGAACGCATTAGCGACCCTGTGTTAAAAGCGCAAGTCGCTGGTTTTATTGGTCAAGAAGCGATGCACAGCAAAGAACATGACGCTTTTAATGAGATGGCAACACGTCAAGGTTATCCTGTTGATAAATTAGACCGTGATGTTAGCAAGCTCTTAAGTTTTGTGCAAAAAACGCTGCCTAAATCCATGCAATTGGCTGCTACCGTTGCTTTGGAACACTATACCGCGATTATTGCTGAGATGTTGTTGCGTGACCCAGAAGTTCAACAAAAATTCTCAGCCGAAGCGCGTCAATTATGGTTGTGGCACGCTTTAGAAGAAAATGAGCACAAAACGGTGGCTTATGATGTGTATGAGCAAATGGTCGGAAGCTATGCCTTGCGTGTGGTGACAATGGCGGTAGCAACGGTTATTTTCTTTGCGGTGACTTTTGCTTTTCATGGCCGTATGTTAGCGGCAGATGGTCAGTTGTTTAACTTGCGTCAAAATTGGAAGGCATTTAAATATTTATGGAACGGCAAAAAAGGCGTGTTCTCTCGTTTGTTACCCCAATATTTAGACTTCTTTAAGCCTAGTTTTCATCCTAAAGATCACGACACCAATGCCTTGTTAGCCCAATGGAAAGAGATTTTATTTGCTAAAGAAGGCTTGCTGTACAATCAGTTAAAAAACAAATCTGCGGTTGGTGTTCATTAAAGCACTCCAGTTTTTGCGCACCTCCCTCCGAGTTCGCTCGCCCTCGACAGGAGGGAACAGCGCAAACCCTTATACATCTTAGGACTTACGCGGTTATCGCTTATTTGTTTACTAAATCCCCCTTAGTCCCCCTTTGAAAAAGGGGGAAACTCCCTCCTTTATTAAAGGAGGGTTGGGGTGGATTTTCAAAACGCGCTTGTTTCGACTAAGCTCAACACAAGCTTTCGGTGAAATGCGTAAGTCCTGATCTTCAGAGATTTTATTATGACTGCACAAGCGACTATCATTGAAAATAATTTCCCTATAGTTATTGTGGGTACTGGTTTTTCTGGCATTGCCATGGCGGTAATGTTGCAAAAAGCAGGTATTGACAGTTTTACGATATTAGAAAAAGCCCAAGATATTGGCGGTACATGGCGCGATAACACCTACCCAGGTGCTGCCTGTGATGTGCCGTCTCATTTATATTCTTTCTCCTTTGAACCAAAAACGGATTGGTCGCGTGCCTTTTCACCACAAGCCGAAATTAAAAGTTATTTAGATCATTGTGTAGATAAATATCATATTCGCCAAAAAATTCGTTTTGGTTGCGAAGTAACAGGCGCAGAGTTTGAGGAATCAACAGGTACATGGACAGTGAGCTTTAAAGAAAAGGGGCGCCATAAAAAACTCACAGCGCGTGCTTTTATCTTAGGTAATGGTGCGTTATCAACACCTGCTGACCCAGATATTAAAGGGCTAAAAGATTTTAAGGGCGATATGTTCCATTCTGCACGTTGGAATCACGATGTTGATTTAACAGGCAAAAAAGTGGCAGTGATTGGTACAGGGGCATCTGCCATTCAAATTATCCCAGAGTTAGGAAAAATTGTTGATAAGTTAGAGGTTTTTCAACGCACTGCACCGTGGGTATTGCCAAAACCAGACCGTAATATGAGTGGTATAGAAAAGCGTTTGTTTAGTGCAGTGCCTAGCACACGTTGGTTGCATCGTGCATACATTTACTGGCGTAACGAAGCCTTAGCAACAGGTTTTGTGGTTGATCCACGTTTAATGAAGGGTTTAGAGTTTATAGGCCGTAACTATTTACGTTATGCCGTTAAAGACCCTATTTTGCGTGCCAAATTAGCTCCTAATTTTACTATTGGTTGCAAGCGGATGCTGTTGTCTAATAGCTACTATCAAACCTTAGTTCAACCACACGTTGATGTAGTCACCGATGGCATTGAAAGTATTACTGAGCAAGGTATTAAAACGCGTAACGGGATTGAACATAAAGTGGATGCCATTGTATTGGCAACAGGCTTTATGGTGACTAATTATTTATCACGCTTAAACATCAAAGGCTTACAAGGTGCTGATTTGAACACGGCAATGACTGAGCAGCGTGAGCATTATTTAGGGATTACTGTGTCTAAATTCCCTAATATGTTTTTAATGATGGGGCCCAATACAGGTTTAGGTCATAACTCAATGGTATTTATGATTGAGGCGCAAGCACGTTATGTGGTGAAGTGCATTGAAGCATTACGTGATAAGCAATTGACCTATATGGATGTGCGTGAAGAGGCACAACACGAATATACCCAAGATGTGCAACAACGTTTACAAAAGTCGGTGTGGGCATCGGGTTGTCAAAGTTGGTATTTGAGTGAGGATGGTCACAACGGGGCAGCATGGCCGGGTTTTACATGGCAATACTGGTTAGCAACCCGCCGTTTGGACTTAAAAGCTTATCATCAGGTTTATGCGCCAGAGTATCAAACGGAGGTGGTTAACGTTTGATAACGCTGGCACATAAAATAGGGCGCATTTTTGCGCCCTTTTTTATCAGTTTTTAGCCGCCAAATACAACTCATACTGCTCATCTGTTTCCAATATTAGCACTTTGATGGCAGATTTTGGGCTACTAATGATAGTTTGGTGTTGTTGATTAGCCGAAGTGTCCATTATCACGCCTAACCAAGATAGCTGTTTTAAAATAGACTCACGAACCTGTGCTTGATGTTCAGCTATACCGCCAGTCAGCACTAGGCAATCACAGCCGTTAATTACGGTTGCTAAACTCACAACTTCTCGCGCCACACGTTGACAAAAATAATCAACCGCAAACTTTGCTTGGTCTGTTTCGTTGGCTAATAAAGTACGCATATCACTACTGATGCCCGATAAGCCTAACAAACCAGACTGTTTATAAAGTAATTGACTTAAACGAGGCTCATCCCATCCTTGACTTAACAAATAAAGCAACACCCCTGCATCCAAATGACCACAGCGAGTGCCCATCACTAAACCATCCAAGGTACTAAAACCCATACTGGTGGCTTGACTTTTACCTTGATAAACCGCAGTCACGCTCGCGCCATTGCCTAAATGGGCAATCAGCACTTTGCCCAGAGCTAATGTTGGCTCAAGTATCGCCAGTTGGCGCATAATCG
Organism: Moraxellaceae bacterium; assembly: GCA_024234595.1. Classification (GTDB taxonomy): domain Bacteria; phylum Pseudomonadota; class Gammaproteobacteria; order Pseudomonadales; family Moraxellaceae; genus Agitococcus. The sequence continues at coordinate 81,217 of JACKNZ010000010.1, forward strand.
ACTGACAAGATAAACCATGAAAACCATAACTTTTGATACCTTGCTGGTATAGTTGCAGTGGTAAGGCATATCTCTTTGATAAATCAGGCTGTTGAGCATGAAAGGCGGTATCAAATGCCGCAATATGTTGCTGTTGTGGATAGGCTTGCATCAGGGCTTTAATGACCGACAATGCAGGTGGTTGATGCAATGGGCAGAGTGGGGCAAGACGCTCTAACTCAGCTAATACGGGGGTATTTAACACTTGGGCTTGTACATAATCACCACCATGCACAACCCGATAGGCAAATTTGCTATGGTGAGTGATGGGTAGTTTCTTAATAAGTTGGCAAGCATCATCACTTAAATTGCCTGATATTTGCCATGTTAAAAGTGAGTTAGGGATTTGACCACTAAAATGGCTAGTCTTTTGTATTAAATCAATATTTGCAGAGCATAGAGGCTGATTATTGGCATAAACACTGATTTTTAGACTAGATGAGCCAACATTCAGGCTAATGATATTTATCATTTTAATGTCCTAAATTTAAAAAATACACTAGGCTAATGAGAGACCATAAAAAAGTTTGTGTAAGTTGTCTAAAAATAACAGCCATTTTCACAAAACTTAAAATTATTAAATAAGGAGTTTGCCAGCGTGAGTATTGTCATCCAACGTTTTATCTTGCTTGTGTGGTGTTTGTTAAGTCAATTTGCGATTGCCAATCAAGACTTAATCGTGCGTGACACTAAACAAAATTTAGCGCGCCATGCTTGGTATTTAGAAGACAAAACGCAGCAACAAACCATTGATGACGTTCTCAAAGAGTCTAAGGCATGGCAAATACAAGTACACGAAAAACCGTATTTTGGCTATTCCAAAAGTGCTTTTTGGTTACGAGTGTCATTGCAAACGCCTCAAAAGCAACAAGCTATGCCAAGATTATTAGAGATAGCATATCCTTTGTTAGACGATGTACAAATTTATCTAGTTAATCATCAACAAGTATTGCAGCACTGGCAATTAGGTGATAACTGGGTTTTTGAACAGCGTGTCATCCCACATCATTTATTTATTGTGCCTTTAGACTTAGCGGCACAACAACAGTACCAGTTATATATTCGGGTGCAAAGTACAAGTGGTTTGCAAATACCTATCGTGTTGTGGCCTGAGCGCGAGTTTTGGCAACATGACCAAGTTAGGCAACTTTTGTTAGGCTGTTTTTATGGCTCTTTGATTATTATGATGGCCTATAACTTTTTTATTTGGTTATCGGTACGCGAAAGAAGTTATTTATTTTATGTGATTTTTGTCATCAGTTTTGGACTGTTATTAGCAACGATAGATGGTTTCAGCTTTCAATATGTGTGGCCTAATGCGTTGTGGTGGAATAATCATGCCATTGTCATTATTTTAAATATTACCCTCGCTTTGAGTTTGGCTTTTAGCAAAAACTTTTTACGCACCAAGCAATACAATCCAAAACTCAACAAAATATTAACCGCTTATATGTCGTTAATGTTTGGTGTGGCGGCACTGTCCTTTTATTTTCCATATCGCATCATGATTGTCATTACCTTGTTGCTATCGTTAGGAACGGCCTTGTTAGTGATTATTACAGGCATTCTAAATTGGCGTGCAGGACATCGTGCGGCGCGTTTTTTTGTGGGGTCGTGGTTGCTATTGGCAGCGATGGTAATTTTGTACGATTTAAGCCAGCTGAATATTATTCCCAAGTCTAATTTTACCAATTTAGCGGTACAAATAGGTGAGTGGTGCGAAGTATTGTTATTGTCTTTTGCCCTTGCAGACCGTATTAACCTGAGTCGCCAACAAGAACAAGAAGCCCAAGCCTTATTGATAGAAGAAGAAAGGCGAGTGAATGCCGAACGAGAGCAACATTTACAAACAAAACTCAAAGCCCAAGAAGAAGAAATCCGCGCCAAACAAGCCATTGACCAAGCACAAAGTGAAAGTCGTGCCAAAAGTTTGTTTTTGGCGACCATGAGCCACGAAATCCGCACGCCTATGAATGGCGTATTAGGGATGACAGAATTGTTGTTGGCGACAGAGTTAAATCAACAACAAGAACAATTTGTACGGGTGATAGAAAATTCAGGCAATGCTTTGCTCAATATTATCAACGATATTTTGGATTACTCCAAAATTGAAGCGGGCAAAATGGATATTGAGTATGTAGATATGGATTTAGATGCCTTATTGTTAGAGTGTGCCTCTATTTTTTCATTAACAGCCGAGCAAAAAAGGCTAGAGTTTTTGGCCTCTATTGCACCGCATACCCCTGTTTTTATTAAATCTGACCCAACACGTCTTAAACAAATTTTGCTTAATTTATTAAGTAATGCCTTTAAATTTACCCATCGTGGGTGTATTAGTTTGCGGGTCGATATTAGCCAGCAAGCAGGGCAGTCGTATTTGCACTTTAAAGTCAGTGATACGGGCATAGGCATGAGCCAAGAGCAATTGAGTCGCTTATTTCAGGCATTTACGCAGGCAGACGCTTCGACAACACGGCAATTTGGTGGCACAGGTTTGGGGCTAAGTATTAGTCACCGCTTGGTAGAGTTAATGGCGGGTTCAATGACAGTAGAAAGTGTTTTAGGAGAAGGGACACGTTTTAATGTCAGTTTGCCCTATCAGCAAGCAAGCAGTGATTTTGCCCATGACCATTTTGTGCCGTTGACCGCCTTACAAGGAGTAAAAATTTTATTTGTCGATGATTCGACAGAGTTTGCCCAACTGATGGTTGAGCAAGCACAGGCGTGGGGAATGATTGCTCAAACAGTCGCCAATGGCCAGCAAGCCTTAGAAGTATTACGCGCTGCACAGCAACAAGGGCAAGCCTTTGATATTGTGTCATTAGATATGCGTATGCCCGATATGACGGGGCTAGAAGTCGCTTTGGCAATGGCGCAAGACCCAGCATTACAAGCGACTAAACGTATTTTATTAACAGCGATGCGTATTACTCCTAATACTGATGAATTAACACAAGCAGGCTTGAGCCTTGTTATTCAAAAGCCTGCTTCGGCCAATAGTTTAAGGGATGCCTTGTTAAACTTGTTAGGGTGTCAGGAGCAATATCGCTCATCCAGTGAAAAACGCCAAGATTTGAGTATGGTAAAACAGATTTTGCGTAACAAACACGTGTTAATTGCCGAAGATAATCAAGTCAATCAAATGGTAATTGTGGGTATGTTAAAGCGTTTAGAGATGACAGCGGATGTTTGTCAGGATGGTAAACAAGCATTAGCACAGTATCAGCAGCAAAATAGACATTATGATTTAGTGTTAATGGATTGCGAAATGCCCGAAATGGATGGCTATCAAACCACACAACATATCCGCGATTTTGAACACCAGTTTAATATCAAGCCTGTGACTATTGTCGCGTTAACAGCGCATGCCATGCGTGACCAACAACAACGGTGTTTACAAGCAGGTATGGATGATTTTTTGACCAAGCCTTTAGCGTTTGAACGGCTTAAACAACTGCTTATGCAGGTTTTTTGGCAAAAATAAAAAATGGGAATTTAACAGAGGAGGCGTGGGAGTCTAGGACTCCCACGTTTGCACTAATTGCCTCTTATTGTTGTTGTCGCTGCGATTATTGTTGTTATTTATCGCATTTTCTGACGCTTGTTGTTATTTTTTCGTCAGTACCCTACTCTTTAGCAGCCAAATTTTATCGTTATTATCAGCTACCTACACTTTGTTACTTATTGTCGCCATCCTGACTACTATTAAGCAACGCTTACGTTGTTATTATTATCTGTTGTTGTTATTTGTGTGCTGTTATTGTTGTTTGCTACACGCAATATATATTGCAGATAGCGTGCCAACTTTTTAATTTATTTTTATGCTATAAAAAACAATGACTTGTGTTTTTTGAAAAAAACAAGTTACACAAGGTAACACTATAGGTAACATCTTTACAGTGTAAAGGTAACACATCTGTGTTGTTACCGTAACAAGTGTAACGGCAAGGTAACGAATGTGAATTTGTGTATCTCAGGACTTACGCATTTCACCGAAATTAGCGCGTTTTGTGAACATGAAATCGTTAAAAACGATTGAAATGTGAGTAAATAAGCGATAACCGTGTAAGTCCTAATCTGTTATGTTTAAGACGCTAAATTCAAACGTAATAAGGCTTCAATAGCTTGAGGTCTTTTGTTGACACCCAGCTTGCTATAAATATTTTGGGCGTGGGTTTTAACAGTGCTTAATGAGACACATAAATTTTCGGCAATTTCTTGATTGCTAGCACCCGTAATAATTTGTTTGGCAACCACACGTTCTTTTTTACTCAAAATAACGCTGTGCGTTGTTGCTTGGCCAAGTGCCGCAGGAATATAGTGAAGTGTCGGTTGCGTTGTATGCTGCCCCATGTTGAGCAAGACTTCTTTGAGTAATGGACTGTAGGGCATGGTGCCGACTAATGTTTGTAGTAGTGGATTGATAACGGGACTTTCTTGGCAAAATAGCCGAATAAAACGACTGTCGTGAGCGCAAATAATCGCTTGTTGCAGTGCCGCCAACGCCTTTGCCTCTTGATGATGATGAATAAAAGCCAAGCTTTTTAATATACAGATTTCGACCATGATGCGACGTTGTTGTTGCGTTTGGGCATAATCCCACAATTGTTCGAGTAGTTCGAGCGCATCTTGGTATTGTTGTTCTTGAATAAGGTAGCGACACAACACCAAATATTCAGGACAACGCTCCAATACTAAGGGGAGTTTATGGCTCAACTGAGCATTTTTGAGCCATTGTAAAAACGCATCAGTACGTCCTTGATTTAACCAAAGTTGTGCAAGTGAAGCGGATAACGGTGGAATTTCGACAATAAAACGCCCTGCGTAAGTAATCAATTCGGCTTCGTCTTGTTTAGAAAGACTCACTTCTTGCCCTAAAGCGAGTTGAGTTTGTGCCAATAACACCCGTCCCCATGCGGTAAAATACTGCATTTGGCCAACACGGGTCATTTCAATGCCTTTTTCTAAATGAATTTGCGCGCTGTTCAGTTCGTTGCTTTCGTAAGCTAACTCCCCTAAACCTAAATGTAACATGCCACAAACAGGCACATCTTGCCAACCAAGTGCTGCACATTCTGCCAAAGCCCGATGATAAATCTGTGCGGCAATCTCTAATTCGCCACGCAACAAATGGCATCTTGCTAAACCTAAAGTGGCAAACAGTGGAATCATTAAATTGTATTTGGTTTGGCTAATTTGAGCATTTTCTTCAAAAAAACGCTGAGCTTTATCGGTATCTCCTTGAACATAATAGCAAAAAGCCAAACAAACTGACGCGCCCTTATATAACACTTGTTTAGGCGATAATGAGCCGAGTGCCTCCATTACCGCATCTTGCGCACGCTCAACATCGCCTAATAAACAATATTGACAGCCTCTGAGCAAGGCTAGTTGACCAAATAAAGCGCGCTCTTTAGAACCACTAGGCGCATCTTTATATGCCTCCAAAAACACAGCAGCGGCTCGAATATGTCGTTCGACTTCGGGCATATTGTCCATCACCAACCCTGCCCACGCACACAACATCGAGAGTTTGGGATGTTTCGCCAGTAACGGGCTAGGTAATTGATACGCCCATTTTAAGGCGGTAGTAAAGCGACCTAAAGAGAACAAATGATTACTGTGTTGTTCCATCATTTCGGCAGCAAATTCATAGTCATTGGCGGCAATACTGTGCTGTATGGCATCACTAAAATAATCATGGCTTTTAAACCAAAGACTGGCACGTTGATGTAAGGACTGTAAGGTGTGAGGATGGAGATGTTGTAAACGTGCAGACAACAAAGACGCAAATAAATGATGATAACGATACCAACCACGTTTGTGGTCTAAACAACTAATAAATAAATGGCTACGCTCTAACTCATCAATCAATTGGCGACTATTGCTTTGTTGGCATACGGCATCGCAAAGTTGAGCGTTAAATTGACCTAAAATACTGGTGTGCAGCAAAAATTGTTGCACATCTGGTTCAAGTTGACTTAGCACCTCATCCATTAAAAAGTCGGTGATATGGCGGTCATCACCTGCAAAGTTTTGAATAAATTGCTTTTTGTTGCTGCAATTATGTAGTGATAAGGCAGCTAATTGTAGGCCTACAATCCAGCCTTCTGTGCGGGTGTTAAGTGTCTGAATCAGTTCATCCGACAAATCTAGCTGCATGGCTTCGTTACAAAACTGAGTCACTTCTTGACGAGTAAAGCGTAAATCAGCCGTATCTATTTCGCATAATTGTTGTTGAGCGCGCAAACGAGCAACCGAAAAGGGTAGTGCATTACGGCTTATTAAAATCATGTGTAATTGTGGTGGCAAATGATCCACCATAAATGCTAAGGCTTCATGTAGTAATGGGTCGTGCAAACAGTGCAAATCGTCAAGAATTAAGCATAAGCTATCGGGCAGATTGCCTAACTCATTTAATAAAGAGCGTGTTAAGCCCGAAATAGAGGGCAGTTGAGTGCTGGTGAGATTACTGGCGGTATTTTGGGCAAATTGTGGGTACTGGCTCTGAATAGCACTCATTAAATGGCGCATAAATTGATTACTGTCATTATCGGTGGCATCTAATGACAACCAAGCACAGGGCATAGATAAGACCTGCGTCCATGTACTGATGAGCGTTGTTTTGCCATAACCTGCGGGCGCACAGACGGCGGTAATGCGTGATAATTGTTGTGGCATCAAACGCGGTCGCGCAATCAGCTGAACTGGACAATCAGGAATACGTAATTTAGCGGAAAGAATATAATCCATCGCCACTCACCATCGGGTATTTTTATTATTGGCGATATTTTATTGACTATACGTGTCGATTTATTGATAAAAACTGACAAATTGCCTGTTTTTTGATGGACAGTGATACTACAAAGAAAAAAGCCTGTAGCCAAAGGTGGCTACGAGGCTGGTCTTAATAAGGTAGTGTTCAGCCGAGGGATTGCACACTACCGAGTACTCTTAGAGCGATAACAAGATGTACAGTTGAGACTAACAACACAAAACTTTTAGGGCTTAGGCCGTTATTACAAGCCAGCTGCTTGCAAACGGTTGGCGTGTGCGCGATAAATGGTCTTTGGATTGGATTCAAACAAATTAACAATACCAAAGAAACCATTAACGGCATCCAAGTGGTTAGCACCATAATTAGAACGGATCACTGTTCCTAAACGTTGAGAGCATTCACCGACTAAGCCATCACTTTTCTCGCCACTAAACAAAAAGGCAGAAGACAATAAGCCAATACCTGCATCTAATGGGTCGAGTACGTTAGTTAACACACTTGTACCACCCCAAGAATAGTAGTTAACTTTGTGAGTGACACCGTTTTTAACATAGTTATAACTTGCAGCACCATTACCACAAGCGCTGGGTACACCTGCTGGATACTTTTTATTAAATGCAGTTAGACCATTGGTAGTTAAGCTATTTAAAGCGTTAATTGAGTTTTGATCTAGGTTAGGAGTGCCATACACAAAAGTTAAAAAGCCTGCTAAACCATTAGCAACTGTCTGAAACACGGCTTCAGTGACTGTGCCAGCAGGGGCAACTTTACGTACTACGTCTGCTACGCGAGAGCCTTTGTTAACACCGTTAACGCTGGTGACAGAGGCTACTAAATCTGGGCGAACAGCAGCAGCATAACGTGATGTTGGGCTGCCTTGGCTATGGCCAATCAAATTAAACTTGCTATAACCATAAATCGCTTTGAGGTCTTGCATTTCTTTAATGAGTTGCTCACCGCGTAATTCGTTGCTACCAACGGCAGACACAGTGGCAACATGAACTTTGCCGCCGTCTTTTTGTAAGGTAGAAGGAATTTGATAAAAGTAGTCAGCACCCCAAAAGTTTTTAAACCCCAAAATACCGTGTACCAATAAAGTAGGATATTTGGTGGTGGTGTAACCTGCTTGAACAGTTGGAGCAGTCATCATTAAAGAAGTTGCCAAAGCCATAGAGGTTAAGCTAAGAATTTTTTTCATGGTTTTCATCCTATCCACAACCGTCTAAGTTTGTGCGCAAGGCTTATTTTTTTAGACTGTTGTATGTTGTTGTTATGGTGTTTGTAGTTTTTGAACCAATCGTGTGGCTCTTGATGAGGGATATAATGGGCTAGACTCGGTTGTTTTAGAATCAACCAGTAGGATGAAAAAAGGATGAATTTAAGGACGAAAAATGACAGCTTTTATCAGTTTTTGGCGTGATAAAAGAAAATATTTGGCGTTTTTTAACAAAATTGACGCTAAAAGCAAGATGCCTTTAGCAATTCTGACTGTACTTAAGTTATCAAAAACTGTGAATCATCTTGCGACAAGTGGCGGTTTTTATACGACTAAATACCAAATACTTTTAAAATAGCATCCCAAACACCACCCACCGCTTTATGTACGGCGGCAGTTTTGCTCGTTGCACTCGGGGCTTGCTCATAAAAATAAATGCCCGATGTGCCACTAAATTGGTCGTTAAACAAACTGTCTTTGCCCAAATAATACGACACAAAGGTTTCGCAGCGATAATTACTATAAGCAATATGGCTACTAAAGCCCAAGGTGGCATTTTGTTGAATCAAACGCGGTGCGCCTGCTGGTTCCAATATCACGCCATGATGACCTTTGATAATTAACTGGCACTGGCCATGAAATACCAAATAACGTAATTGCAAGGTCAGCCAACTATGTAAATTGAACAAACGCCAATGCCGTGAAATATGGACTTTTTGGCCTTTGTGTTGAATCACGCCTGCCAAACAACGTGGTTTACAAACTAAGCTTGCGCCTTGCGGTAAGTTAAGAATCACTAATTCTTCTAAGGGATTGTGCATTGAGGCCAGCTGTAGGGTTTCGTCTTGTGTGCTTTCTAAACGCACTAAGGTCACCAAGCCTGCCGCCCAACTGCTGAGAGGAATACTGGCATTTAAAAACCATTGGGTGGACTTTTGCGCCTGTTTGCTAAAACTTTGCAAATAATTGGGGTGCAATAGTAGCTGATGACTAGGCGGCAAATGTACGGTTAGCGAATGTGCCGAGACATGGCCTGTGTGCTGGTTATGTGAACTAACACGGATAGGCTCGCTTGGCTCAGAAGGTGCGTCTAAAATACGAATCGGTGGCAAACGCGATACTAAGGGGGCAACCACAAAATACTGCCAGAGTTTAATGATAATCGGCAGCAAAATTAGGCCAGCTAAAATCCATAAAGCCGTGGGTAATACTTGCATAATCGCAAGGTGTAAGCGATTAACGAGACTGGTTTGTACAAAGCTCTCGGCTTGCGTAATCGACTGTTTTACTTGTGCGAGGACTTGTTCTGACTCTTGAAGTTGTTGTTGCAGTTGCTTATTTTTGGCAATCACAGGCGATTGCATGACTTTGTTTTGCCATTCTTTAACGGTTGCTTGACTGGCGCGTAATTGGCCACTGAGCGCGGCAATTTTAATATCATACTGACGAATCTCTAAAGAAACGGCAGACATGGGGTTTTTGCGTGCTACCCAATGTTCGTCCCACAGCGTTTGACGTTCTTCGCGCCATTGCTGTAATTGTTGTTGTAATGTGTTGGCTTGTTGTTTAGCTTGCTCATATTGGCTAATCAGTGTTTGACTGGCTTTTTGGGTTTTTTGTTGGGCTTTTATCAGTTCTTGATGTTGTTTGACTAACAAACGTTCAATACGTTGTTGTCGTTGCAAATCGTTTTGGGCGTTGGCCAACTGTTGCCATTCGCGTTGCAGCCATGAGCCGAGCAATAACACGGCAACAATGGTTAGTAATGCCCCCAAGTTTCTAAAAATAAAACCAAAAATTGCTAGTAATAGTTTTGTCATTGTGGTTCTTAAGTCGTAAAGTCGCTTTTAGTATCGTAGCCCGTGTGATCACACGGGACTTAAATAAACCTGTATTTCGCTACGCTGCATACAGGCTACCTATAGAGGGTTGGGGTGAGGGCTTAACCCGTATTACGCAAGCCTGCGGCAATGCCTGCAATAGTAATCATTAAGGCATGGTCATAGGGGGTATTTTCTTGCGGTAGCTCGCGGCGGCGTTTCATTAACTCCGCTTGCAACATATGCAAGGGCAAAATATAGGGGGTGCGTACCGTCATTGAGCGTTTAAGCACAGGGTTTAAGGCTAATAACTCAGGGCGTTGCACGACATTGAGCAAAATGCCAATGGTTTTTTGCAATCGTGCGCGTAAGGTAATCCCTAGTTTTTGCAAGTCAGGGTCATGGGTCAAATGATGCTCATAATAAGCGGCAATATCACTATCAGCTTTGGCCAGTACCATTTCTAACATATCTAATAATGCCTGAAAATACGGCCAGTTATCGCGCATATCTTGAATGGTGGTGGTAAAACCGTCATTCATGGCGTTATTAAGGGCGCGACCTGTGCCTAACCATGCAGGTAGCATTAAACGCACTTGTGTCCACGCAAATACCCACGGAATGGCGCGTAAAGACTCAATACCACCGCCGACTTTGCGCCGTGCAGGGCGTGAGCCAAGTGGCAGCATTTGTAACTCTAGCTCGGGGGTAACGGTGCGTAAATAACGAATAAATTCAGGCTCACCGTGAACGGTTTCTTTATACACCGCGAGTGAGGTTTGGGTCATGCGTTGCATCAGTTCGCGCCACTGTGGTTTAGGTTGAGGCGGCGGTAATAAAGTCGCCTCTAAGGTGGCGGCGGTGTATAGCTCCAAGTGTCGAATGGCAATACCTTTCATGCCAAACTTAAAGCGAATCATTTCGCCTTGTTCGGTCACGCGAATTTTACCTTGTACCGATTGTGGCGGTTGTGATAACAAGGCTTGATGGGTGGGTGCGCCACCACGGCTAATTGAACCACCACGTCCATGAAACAAAGTCAGTTTAATGCCCTGTTGCTGAGCAACAGCGGTTAAGCCTTCTTGCGCCCGATATTGCGCCCAATTAGCACACAAAAAACCTGCATCTTTGGCCGAGTCGGAGTAGCCAATCATAATTTCTTGATGGCCGTTAATGGCCTGTTTGTACCACTCAATCGAGAGTAACGCCTCTAAGCAAGCAGGGGCATTATCGAGGTCGGCTAAGGTTTCAAACAAGGGGACAACACGCATCGGCTGTGCGACACCTGCTTCTTTTTGTAATAACATCACTGCCAATACATCACTGGGTTGTTTGGCCATCGAAATCACATACGCGCCCATTGCACTGCTAGGCTGTTGGGCAATGGTGGCAAAGGTAGCGAGTGTTTCTTGTATGTCAGCGTGGTTAATCAGTAGCTCAGGCGTGGATTGTAAATGACGAGGTAATAAAGGACGAGGGTTTTGCAATTCGGCTAACAAAAAGGCTTGTCGCTCTGCTTCGTTTTTGGCCTGATAACTGTCGAGTTTAAGATACTGGCAAATGGCTTCGATAGTGTCGGTATGACGCGTGGATTCTTGGCGAATATCGAGTTTAAGTAACTCTAAACCAAAACAAGCGACACGCCGAATAATGTTGCTCAGTTCATCATGGGCAATATCGGGCATATTACAGGCCAATAACGAGCGATGACATAACAATAATGGCTCAAGCAAGTCTTGGTTATGGCTATAAATAGCGGCCTGATTATCGACAACATGGCCTTTTAATTGTGCAGCAATGGTATCGCGGGTTAAGGCGAGACGGTCACGCACGGTGCGTAATAATTCGCGATAGGGTTCGGCCACATTGCCGACCACAGCACGTAACTCAGGGCTACAATCTTCCATCGACAGTTCGGCACGCAGGGTATCAATATCGCGGGTATAAAGTTCGGCTGCTTGCCAACGAGCCAACAATAATACTTCTTGGGTTACTTTGTGAGTGACGTTAGGGTTGCCGTCTCTGTCGCCACCCATCCATGAGGCAAAACGAATCGGGGCATGAGTGAGTGGCAAGTGCTGTCCTGTATGTTTGACTAATACCTCATCAAGCTCACGCAAAAATTGTGGCACGCTATACCACAGTGTTTGCTCAATGGTGGTAAAGCCCCATTTGGCTTCGTCAACAGGTGTTGGGCGTGTGCGTCTGATTTCATCGGTACGCCATGCGGCAACAATATGGTGCTTGAGTTTAGCTAACTCATGTTGACGCTCGACAGGCGTTAAATGCACATAATCGAGTTTTTCTAGGCAATCGGCAATGTTGTCGTATTTTTGAATTAAGGTGCGGCGACTGACTTCGGTGGGGTGCGCGGTTAGCACTAACTCAATGTCAAGTTGCTGTACCGCTTGCCATAGTTGTTGAGCGGTAATGCCTTGTGCGACCAAGCGTGGGATTAACTCGGCAACCGAACCTGCTTGGGGAGAGGGGGTATCCAAACGCTCCCATGCGCGGTGGCGGCGTACGCGGTGGTATTGTTCGGCAATGTTGGCTAAATTTAAAAATTGGGTAAAAGCACGGCTAACAGGAATCAGTTCGTTATCGCTCAGTGCTGCTAATACTTGATTAAGTTGTGCTTCGGCTTGGCTATCGCCATCGCGGGCTTGTTTGCCGAGTATGCGTATCGCTTCTACTTTGTCATATAAGGCTTGGCCAACTTGCTGACGCAGTGTTTCTCCAAGCAAACTACCCATTAGGCGCACATCATCGCGCAAGGGGGCGTGAGGGTCGAGGGGTGTTTGAGACATGGTAGCCACTCCGTCATCTATCAAAGTAATGCCTTGATAGTAACGGATTTTTATTAGCAGCAGTAGGTTTATATTAAGGTGGAGATTCAGAAGTTATGGCCTGTTGAGCCAAAGTGATACGCGCGGCCACAACACAGGTAATATACTTAAAGCGACTGTTGCTGCTGCTAAATTAAAGACAGTATGTACAAGTGCAACTTGTTGAGAAGCGGATATATCTGATGCCAAAATTACGTGAATTATGGGCTGTAATAATGTTGCAAATAAAAATACACCTAATAGATTAAAACCTATATTTAACAGCGCGAGTTTACGAGAAAAGCTATCTAAAGCACTACTTGCTAATAAAGCTGTAGATGTTGTGCCGACATTTGCACCTGCAATCATCCATACGGCTAAAGAAGCAGGAATAATTTGCTGCAAAACGGCTAATACTGCCAAGCCACTCACCACCGAAGATGACTGTACCATTGCTGTTAAAAATGCTGCAAAAAGTAGTGCAAAAATAGGCGAGTTTATTGCTTGCTGATATTCTTGAATGTGAGGATGATGTGCAAGTGGAGCTAAAGCCTGAGAGATTAAATCCAGAGCTAAAAAAATAATTCCAAAATAAAACAGTGGCTTGCCATAAGGTCGCCAAGTCATAGGGCCTGCCAATGACCACAAACCGCCAATAGTCACAAAAAATGGCCCTAATCCTGTCACCTTAAATGCAATCAGCCAAGCGGTTAATGTTGTGCCGACATTTGCACCTATCATTACGGACAATGCGCCACGGGCACTCAGTGTTTTATTGTGAGCCAAACCCACCGCCATAGCAGTAATGGCTGATGAGGATTGTACTAAGGCGGTCACGCTTGCGCCAAAACAAGCTCCTTGCCAGTCTTTGCTCGTCACGCGTTGTAACCAATTGCGCAGTTTAACACCACCTAAAGTGGTGACCTCTGCCGAAAATGCGGCTAAGCCATGTAAAAACAACATAATGGCGGCCATAATGCTAAACAGCCATGTGACAAATGGGCTCATTATGATTTTCCAGAGTTATTTATCGTCATCAAGTTGTTTGCTTTTATACCATACCAACAAGGCCAGTCCACCAAATACCAGCACAATAAAGCCTAACTCGACGAGTACAAACATTAAATGGTTTTTTCTAACAAACAATAATAAAAACCATCACCCCCGTTTATTTGCGGCAAAATTTGCCGACCATGTAAGCGTGCATCGCCCCAATAGCCTTTAAGTGGAATTTCTTGGGCATTGGCGGTGTTTTGCAAAAAGGCTTTTATTTGTAGCTCATTCTCGGCTTTGAGTACCGAACAAGTGGCATATAACAAACGACCACCCACTTTTAGCGTTGGCCACAACGCCGCCAAAATTTGCGCTTGCACGGCCACTGTTTGTTCAACATCGGTGGCCTTACGCAACAATTTAATATCGGGGTGACGACGAATGACCCCTGTGGCGGTACAGGGTGCATCTAACAAAATGGCATCAAATTGTTCAGGGCTTGCCCATGTATTGGGCAAACAGGCATTAGCCGTTATCACTTGTACAAAAGGCAAATTAAGTTTAAGCCGCGCCAAATTTTCGTGCATACGCGCAACACGCTTTTCTTCGTTGTCAATCGCCACTAATAATTGATAATCGGCTTGCTCTAACAAATGCGCGGTTTTGCCCGCAGGGGCAGCACAGGCATCTAACACTACACTATTGGGGGTTGGATTTAATAGCAAAGCGGCTAATTGTGCCGATTCATCTTGTACCGAAAATCCGCCCTCGGCATATAACGGCAGTTGCGTAACATCGGTGAGTTGTGCCAAACGAATACCCACAGGCGAATGCTGACAGGCGGTGGCCTCAATACCTTGTTCGCTGAGTAAAGCTAAATACGCCTCACGCGATAGTTGACGCTGATTAACGCGCAAGGTGAGAGCGGCAGGTTGATTATTGGCAGCCATGATTTGCTCGGCTGCTTTAGGCCAATCTTTACGCAGTTGTTTGACTAACCAATAGGGGTGAGCGTGTTGCTCATGAGTTAGTTGAGCGCATAAAGCCTCATGTTCACGGCTAAAACGGCGCAATATCGCATTTACAAACCCTGCTTGATTGTTACAGCCGAGTTGCTTACAGGCCTCGACTGTTTCGTCAATCGCAGCATGGGGCGCAATACGCGTGCGTAACAGTTGATATATGCCAAGGCTTAATAGCACTTGAACGCTGGTATTGCTGATATTTTTGTTGGCCAAGCGTTTTATGAGGGTTTGCACATAAAACCACTCGCGTACCGTGCCATACACTAATTGCTGCAATAACGGACGGTCACGCTCCCCACAACGCGCTAACACGGGCGGCAAGGTTTGGCTAAGCGACACCCCTTGGGCAATGATGGGGCAAATGGCTTGTGCCGCTAAGGCGCGGATATTAAACTCTTTCATGCGCTAACGCCCAAACGAGTGCCTGTACTCAACCAGTCTTTGCGTGAGTTAAGGACATCATTAAAGGCTAAGGCTTTGCCATTAGGCAGTTGCAGCGTATCTATTGCCACCACAGAGCCGTCACCTGCGGCAACCCACAAGCCTTGTTTGTCGGCTTTAATTATCATGCCTGCGGGGGCAGTGGTTTTTTCGCCAGCTACAATATGCGCTTGCCAAATACGTAGCGTTTGGCCGTGTACTTGGGTATAAGCCACAGGCCACGCGTTAAAAGCACGCACAGCACGGGTAATGTCTAAGGCCGAAGCTGACCAATTTATATTACCTTCTTCTTTAGTGAGTTTAGCGGCATAAGTTGCAAGGCTATTGTCTTGGGCTTGAGGGGCAAAAGGCTGGTCATCTTCTATTGCTTCTAATACGGTTAACAGCGCATCACCACCTAACAACGCCAAGCGGTCATGTAAACTAGCGGAGGTATCGTGTTCCGAAATTGGACAGGCTATTTTGTAGAGCATCGCGCCTGTGTCTAAGCCTTCGTCCATTTGCATAATAGTAATGCCCGTTTCTTTGTCGCCTGTCAAAATGGCGCGTTGAATGGGGGCTGCACCGCGCCAACGCGGTAACAAAGAACCATGCACGTTAATACAGCCTAAACGTGGCGTATTGAGGACAGTCTTGGGTAAGATAAGACCATAAGCGGCCACTACCATAATATCGGCATTGAGTTCGGCTAACTCGGCTTGGGCATGGCTATCGCGTAGTGAGACAGGTTGATAAACAGGCAGTTTACGGGCTAAGGCTAATTCTTTGACAGGGCTGGGTTTGAGTTCGCGGCCTCGACCCACAGGGCGGTCGGGTTGGGTATAAACAGCAACCACTTCATGTTGCGTGTGTAAGAGTGCGCGTAAAGATTCAGCAGCAAAAGCAGGTGTACCAGCAAAGATGATACGCAGAGGACTGTCCAAGAAATTAACCTCATCAGTAAATAATAGGCTATTGTAGCGTAATCAGTGGTTTTTGTTGATGGTTGGTGTAAAAATAACCGATAGCCTCGTAAGTCCTTGACTGTTATCTTTAGTAGAATAGTTATCCATCAACACATTATTGAGGTGCATCATGGCTTTTGCGGTGCGTAAAACAGACGGACGAATCAGCGAGGAGGCTTACTTCGAGCTGGAAAAACAAGCTGATAACCGCCACGAATATATTGACGGTTATGTCTATGCCATGGTTGGAGGGAGTATCCAACATGGGACACTGGTGAGTAATATTGTCGGCAAAATATGGAGGCATCTTGAAGGAAAGCCTTGTCAGGTGTTTTCGGAAGGTACGAAGGTTAAAACACCTACAGCGCATAAACGTGCTGATTATGTATATCCTGATGTTGTTGTTGATTGCTCAGTAGAGAAAGCCGATGACAATATGCTTACCACGCCTGTTTTGATTTTTGAAGTTTTGTCTGCCTCCACTCGTAGATATGATGAAACGACAAAGTTTCAGGTTTATGCCAGTATTTCGACATTACAAGAATATGTATTAGTCGATCAGGATTCGGCAAAAATAGAAATTCAGCGACGACGTACCGATTGGGCGATTGAAAAGTATTTTCTCGGTGATTCCATCACCTTTGAACACATTCAATTAACACTGACGGTCGAAGAAATTTATGACCGTGTGGTAAATGAAGAAGTAACGGAGTGGTTCGCGCAAAAAGCTCGTGAGGCAGTCGAAGAAAAGAAGCAAGTGTAGCCCGTAAGTAGCGTAGGGCGCATTGTAATGCGCCATTATTCAAAGCCCCCGCCTAAGCCTGTTGCTTTTGCAACTTTTGCAACTTGCTTTTAATACGTTGGCGTTTAAGGCTCGACAAATAATCCACAAATAACTTACCGTCCAAATGGTCAAGTTCATGCTGAATACACACCGCCAACAAGCCGTCTGCTTCTAAGCTAAATGCCTCGCCTAGCTCATTCAGTGCTTCCACACGCACCCGCGTTGGGCGGTCAACCATATCGTAAACTGTCGGTACCGACAAACAGCCTTCCTCATAGGGGGCTTTGTCTTCGGTTAATGGTGTTACTTTGGGATTGATAAATACCAAAGGTTGGCTTTTATCTTCGGTAATATCCATCACCACTAAGCGAATATGATGATTAACCTGTGTTGCAGCCAAACCAATACCGGGGGCATCGTACATGGTTTCAAACATATCTTTAATCAGTTGACGAATACTGTCATCGACTGTATTAACAGGCTTAGCCTTGGTACGCAAACGTGGGTCAGGAAAGTGCAAAATGGGAAGTTTTGCCATAATGAGAATTACCTACTATTAAATCGTGATGAGGCTTGTTAAGCTTGGTTTGCAATTTTAACCTATTTCGTGCCAATAGTTACCACTACAGAGCATTGCCAATTAGGGTAAGTGTCTCTACAATCACAGGCGCATGGCTATTATTATAAGCGAATCGCTGATAATGGCACAAAGAAATAAATCTAAGCTTTATGCAGTTTTGGCAACAGCTATTAAATAGTCTTATTTTGTACAAAGACTATGAAAAGTCCCGCCAACAAGGGAATAGATAATGAAAAAATTGGTGTTAGTCGCGCTTGTTTCTGCAATGTTTAGCGCACCATTGCAAGCAGAGGTAAAATCTGACGACCTAAAAACAGGTGCGCCAGAGCGTTATACCGTTAAAAAGGGCGATACCTTGTGGGATATTGCCAACCGTTATTTGAGTGATGCGTGGCGTTGGCCAGAAATTTGGCAGGCAAACCCTCAAGTGCGCAATCCGCATCTTATTTTTCCAGGTGATAAATTATTACTTTGCCATATTCAACAGCGCGCAGTGGTTGCATTGGACGAAGGTGGCGGTTGTGAGCAAGTGGCGGCTAATTTAGCCAATTTAAGCAACAGTGCTAGCATTAGTGGTGGCAGTGGTTCTGATACACTAAGACCTCAAGTGCGAGAGCAAAGTCTAGATTTAGCCATTCCAGCTATTCCTCTTAAAGATATTCGTGCTTATTTAAGTGATAGTCGTGTCTTTGGTGCTGATGAGTTTAATAAAGCACCTTATGTGTTATCCGCAGGTAATAAGCGAGTGATTGCAGGGCAAGGCGATAAAGTCTATTTACGCGGTGGTGAGTTTACTTTAGGCGAAACACTGGGCGTATATCGTAAAGGTTTACGTTATGATGACCCCGAAACCAAAGAGTATTTAGGTTTTGAAGGTGAAGACGTTGCCTATGGTCGTGTGACAGCCGTACAAGACGGGATTGCGACCTTTGAAATCTCGCGCAGTAGTCAAGAAGTACGCATTGGCGACCGTTTGTTTGCCAGCGAAGCACGTCCCGTCACCCCTATTTTTTATCCGAGTAATCCCGATAATGTCAAAGCGGGACGGATTATTCGTATTATGGGCTCGTTGGGTACAGGTGGTCTTAATAGCGTGATTGTGATTAACCGTGGTGAGCGTGATGGCGTAAAACAAGGTCATACTTTTGCCTTGTATCAGCGTGGCGCAGTGGTTACCGACCGTGTTAAAGAGCAGTTGATTCGCTTGCCCTCTGAACGTGCTGGTATGGCGATGGTGTTTAGAACCTTTGATAAAGTCAGCTATGCCTTGATTCTTCGTGCAGGTAATGCCATTACTGTCGGTGACGAAGTCCGTCCGCCAATTAGTGGTGACTAAGCCTCAACTTCAATAAAAGGCTGTCGATTGACAGCCTTTTGTTTTTTCAAAAGGATTTGTGATGTCTCAAACCTTGTTTTTAGATTGGGTAATTGTTTGGCGTTTGTTAGAGCAATCAACCAGCGGTTTTTATAAATTACTTCGATATTTCTCCTCCCCTAAATTGGCGTTATTGGCCACTACTCAAGCATGGCAGCAAGCAGGGCTTAGCGAAAAGCACACCCTTAATTTAGCGGCATGGCAGCAGCAAGAGGCCAAATTACATCAAGAAATTCAGCAAAGTTTAGCGTTTATTAAGCAGCAACAAATACGTGTATTAACGCTAAGCGATAATGACTATCCACCCTTACTCAAAGAAATCCCCGATGCGCCGCCCTTATTGTTTTGTTGGGGCGATAGTTCGTTATTATCTTGGCCGCAAGTGGCGATTGTCGGAACACGTAATCCCACGCAAGCAGGACAAAAATTAGCCGAACAGTTTGCTAGTCAGTTAAGTCAACAAGGCTTAGCTATTACCAGTGGTTTGGCGTTGGGAATAGATGGGGTAGCGCATCAAGCGGTATTACAGGCCAAAGGGGCAACCATTGCGGTTTTAGGCACAGGCTTAGCTCATTTATATCCACGTCAACATCAACGACTGGCGCAACACATTATTGCCAATCAAGGCTTAGTGATAAGTGAGTTTTTGCCCAATACGCCACCGATTAACTATCATTTTCCGCGCCGTAATCGCATTATTAGTGGGCTTAGTTTGGGGGTGTTGGTGGTGGAGGCGGCTGTTGATAGTGGCTCGTTAATTACCGCTAAATTAGCCGCAGAACAAAATCGAGAGGTGTGGGCGATTCCGAGTTCGGTGTTTAATGTCCAAGCCAAAGGCTGCCATGCCTTGATTAAAGACGGTGCAGGCTTAGTCGAAACGCCAGAGGATATTTTGCAGGAAGTGGCACATCATTTTGCCAAAAGTAAATCGGGGCAGTTTGGCGGTGTTGCCCCTGTAATACTTGAGGACGCTATTGAGTTGAGTCAAGAGGCACAGCAGGTATTAGCGATATTGGGGTGGCAAGTGCAGCATTTTGATGCTTTAGTAGAGCAAGGACAATGGGACGCAGCAACTTTGGCCAATTTGTTAATGGAGTTGGAATTAGCAGGTAAAATTGCTACTGTAGCAGGTGGTTATGAGCAGTTGGGTTAAAATAGAAATAAAGCACATATTCGACCTGTACATTCAGCTTAACCACTTGTATTTTGCTTTAATCCTACTTAAAATCCTTACTTGGTAATACTTTTTGGAGGGTTGTTATGCAAACATCTACTACCGTTACAAGTAAAGGCCAAGTCACTATTCCCAAAGCAGTCAGACAGCAATTGGGCATTTGTCAGGGTAGCCAAGTTGAATTTGTGATGATTGATAATCATGTGGAGTTGCGCGTCATTAACAATCCAAGTGCAATGGTTGAAAGTGGCTTTGGTTTATTAAAAAGCCACAAAGCACCCGCACCAACAGATTTTGATACGGCTATTGTGGCGCAAAAGTCATGAACGGCTTAGATACCAATATTTTAGCAAGATATTACATTGAAGATGCAGGTGACGAAGAAAGCCTCAAGCAACGGCGACTAGCCCAAAAAATTATCGAAACTGGTGTGCCATTGATGGTGTGTAAAACGGTTATTTTAGAGCTTGAATGGGTGATGCGTGGTTATTATGAGTTTTCGGCACACGCCATTAGCACAGTTTTTGAGCATTTGTTAAGCCTAGGTCATTTGCACATAGAAGATAGAGCGGCTGTGCAAAAAGCACTGGTGTATTATCAAGCAGGTTTAGATTTTGCCGATGCTTTGCATCATGCCAGTTATCAATCATGCGCTAATATGCTAAGTTTTGATGACCGCCGTTTTGCGCGTAGAGTCAAAAAAATGGCGTTGTTACCTCCTGTTATTGTACCTAAGTAAACCTATGCCACTATCCCCCCTCCACCTACAACAAGCCGTTACCGCCTTAAAGTCTGGCGGTGTCATTGCCTATCCCACCGAAGCCGTGTGGGGCTTAGGTTGTGACCCATTTAACGAGCAAGCCGTGTTAAAACTGTTGGCACTTAAACAACGACCTGTTGCCAAAGGATTAATTTTAATCGCCGCCACCGTTGAGCAAGTAGAACCCTATTTGCAATTATTAACGCCTGCACAACGACAAACCGTGGTTGACTCGTGGCCAGCCGCCAAAACGTGGGTTGTCCCTGTTGAAGAAAACTTTCCAAGTTGGGTACGAGGTGAGCATCTGAGCGTTGCCGTACGCGTGAGTGCGCACCCTCCTGTGCAAGCCTTATGTCATGCCTTTGGTGGTGCAATTATCTCCACCAGTGCCAATATAACAGGTCAGCCAACCGCACAAACAGAGGCCGAAATTGCACAAATCTTTGGCAATGGGTTAAGCTATGTGCTATCTGCCCCTTTAGGTGGCAACAAAAACCCCTCACAAATTCGTGATGCTTGTACGGGTGAAATGATACGCCCGTCTTAGTCTTGAGTAGTTTTTATGTCTTCTTCCCCTAATTTAACTGCAGTTAAAGAATTTTTATTGTCTTTACAAGACCATATTTGCCAAGAGTTATTAGCCGAAGACGGTGGCACATTTAAAGAGGACACATGGCAACGCGCCGAAGGTGGCGGTGGCCGTTCTCGCGTATTGGAAAACGGTGCTGTTATTGAAAAAGGGGGGGTAAATTTTTCTCATGTTTATGGCAACAAATTGCCGCCTTCTGCAACAGCGCATCGTCCTGAGCTAGCTGGCCGCTCATTTCAGGCAATGGGTGTGTCATTGGTGATTCATCCGCGTAATCCTTATGCGCCAACCTCGCATGCCAATATCCGTATTTTTGTGGCCGAAAAAGACGGTGAAGCACCCGTATGGTGGGTGGGGGGCGGTTTTGATTTAACCCCTTATTATGGTTTTGTAGAAGATTGCCAAGCATGGCACCAAATGGCTAAAGATGTTTGTTTGCCCTTTGGAGCCGATGTCTATCCCACTTACAAAAAATGGTGCGATGACTATTTTTATCTTAAACATCGGCAAGAGCCACGCGGCATTGGTGGTTTATTTTTTGATGATTTAAATCAATGGGGATTTGATAAGTGTTTTGAATTTATTAAAGCGGTCGGTATGGGCTATATCAACGCCTATCGGCCTATTTTAGCCAAACGTAAAAACACCCCGTATGGTGAGCGTGAGCGTAATTTTCAGTTATATCGTCGTGGCCGTTATGTAGAGTTTAATTTAGTGTATGACCGTGGCACAATTTTTGGATTACAAACAGGAGGGCGCACCGAGTCTATTTTAATGTCCTTACCTAATTTGGTGGCATGGCAATACGATTATCAGCCTGAACCTGATTCGGTAGAAGCGCGTTTTTATCAAGAGTTTTTAACGGCAAAAGAGTGGGTATAAATCATGACTGATTATTATGCGGTAGTAGGCAATCCCATTGGCCATAGTCGCTCACCACGGATTCAGACCGCTTTTGCACAAGCAACGGCTCAAGATATGCGTTATGAAGCAATTTTGTCGCCTTTAGACGGTTTTAGGCAGGTGGTCAGTGATTTTTTTGCCACAGAATCAGGTAAAGGTTTAAACATTACCTTGCCATTTAAAGAGCAAGCCTACGAATTAAGCGATGTTAAGTCATTACGTGCTACCCAAGCAGGTGCAGTAAATACCTTAATGAAAGGCAAAGACGGTCGTTTGTATGGTGATAATACCGATGGAATTGGACTTGTGCGCGATATGACCCAAAACTTGGGCTGGACATTGGAAGGCAAACGGATTTTGGTAGTTGGCGCAGGTGGTGCAGTACGTGGCGTATTAGGCGCGTTATTGGCGCAAAATCCGAGTCAATTATGGGTGGTAAATCGTACCCACAGCAAAGCACAAAATCTGGCTAACATTTTTAGAGCTTATGGCAATATAGATGCCATTCGTTTTGAAGAGGTATTGCCGCACAGTGTGGATGTGATTATTAACGGTTCTTCATCGTCGTTACAGGGTGAGTTACCGCCTTTGGTGGATGGTATTTTGGCAGAAGGTGCCTGTGCTTATGATATGGCTTATGGCAAACCCGATTTGCCGTTTTTGGTGTGGGCACAAACACAAGGCGCAACAGTGAGCGATGGCTTAGGAATGTTAGTAGAGCAGGCCGCTGAGAGCTTTTTTATTTGGCGTGATATGAGGGTAGAAAGTGCTGCTTTATTAGCAGAGCTTAGGGGCGAGTTGGGTTAAATTTGGCTTGATATTGTTCATAGTTATAAATGGGAAAACCAATAGCGACATTGCTTTGTTGGTAGTGTTGCATCTCGGCCATTTTTTTGAGTTGGGTCAGGACGTTGTGTGGTGCAGTACGTTGAATCATATTAGCCGCCCAAACAGGTAACACGTGGTCGCGTATTTCAAAATAGCCTTGTACCTCAATATGTACTCGCTCTTTGCTCAAGGGCGTAACACGAATACTCATATCTTCGGCGGCCATACGCTGCAAGGGTGGTTTGGGCGGCAAATAATCGGGCAAGGCAGATACTTTAATGGTAATGGCCGCTTGTTGGGCACTTTGGGGGGTGACGGTTGCGTCTAAAATAACATCTAAATCGGGAATGTTATAAGGGGCATCATGAACAATATATAAGACAAAGTGCGTTGCAGATTTTTTGTTTAATAGTTCTGAATGTTGCGTTCTCCAATACCATTTAATGTAATTATCAAAGTCAAGCATCACCGCTGCTAGGGTTTTAATATCTGCATCCAGTATCATATCGGCTTTAAATGAACGAAAACTTTTGTCATCTTCGTGTCTAATATAGGCTCTTATATTATTACGTTTATCATTTTGAACTTGTACCCATTCGTTACCCAAGCGCGGTCTAAGCTCATCTAACTCATTGTTAGTTGCAGCAAATATCAGTTGCGAATAGCTACAAAGTACCAGTAGGTAACATAGCCGTAAATAACTGCTAACAGTGTGATGTCGTGTACAAACAAAGTTAGGCATTAGGGTAAATTGTTGTAGTCATAAATAGGAAAAGGCAAAGGCTGTTTGCTTTTGTTGTTGTATTCGGGACGTTGTGCCATTCGTTGCAAAGCAACAATCACCGCATAAGGTGCATTACGTTGTACAAAATTAGCCGCCCATGCTGGCACAACGCCACCAGGGTCAAAATAGCCTTCAGTGGTCATTTCGACTTGATTGACACCAACGGGCGTAAATTTAATAGTCATTTCTTCGGCAATCATGCGCACCAACGGTGGTTTGGCAGGTAAAGCATCAGGTGTTGCAGTGACACGCAACGTCACATAAGGTTTGTTTTTGGCTTGGGGTTCAATAATGCCTTTGATGACGGTATCGCGGTCAGGTAAGCCATACGGTGCATCATGCACCATATACACCATATATTCAGTAGGTGAGTTTTGACGAATTAGCTTAGACTCACGAGTTTTCCAAAACCAACGGGTATAGTTTTCAAAATCTAATAATACCCGTGCTAAAGATTCAACCGAGGTTTCGAGCGTTGCTTCGAGTTTAAACGAGCGATAGCGTTTACCATCTTCTAAACGAGCATAGGTTTTAATATTGCGTAAGCGGTCATTTTTGACCAATAACCATTCGTTTGTTAATTTGCTGCGAAATTCATCTAAGTCATTGCTATCGGCATAAATGACTTGTGTGGGCAATAAAAAGGTGCACAGCAAGGTGAGTAGGACGAGCTTTTTGTACATTATTGTTATTCCAACAGCACAGCGTTGACCAAGCAAATTACCTGCGTTTGGTACAATATGTCAAGTGAATGAGCAGTGTAATAACAAAACGACCCTTGATACTAACCAAGAGTCGCTTTGAAATTTTTTAGGTTGACACGGTGTTACGGCAAATTATTGTATTCATAGACAGGAAAGGGCAAAGGCGTATTTGAGTTGGCAACTTCGGGTTGTTGTAGCATTCGACGCATGCCTAATAGTGTGGCATAAGGTGCGCTACGTTGCACAAAGTTGATCGCCCAAGAAGCCATATTGCCACCGGGATCAACATAACCTTCGTTAACAACGTTAATTTTGCCGTCAGGTAAAGGGGTGATTTTGACATTCATTTCTTCGGCCGTCATTCGCACAAAAGGTGGTCTTTCGGGAATATAATCAGGCACGGCACGAATGGCAATGGTGATGTAAGGACGATTTTTAGTTTGAGGCTCAATCACCATGTGCAAGGCAACATCACGGTCTGGCACCCCATAGGGAGAATCATGGGTGACGTAAAAATAATATTCGGTTGGAGACACTTTTTTGAGCATTTTGGAATCAATGGCATGCCATGTCCATTTTTTCATATTATCAAAATCGGTAATCATTCTAATAAAAGAGGCCATAGAAGCGTTAAATACACCTTCGGCTTTAAATGAACGAAAGCGTTTACCGTCTTCTTGTTTGGCATAAGTTTTAAAGCCATGACGCTGGTCATTTTTAACAAATACCCAATCTTTACCTACAGTACCGTGTTGTAACTCATCAAGGTCTTCAATGCCTGCGCTTGCGAAAGGCGCGGCCGCGACAAGAGACAAAGATAAGAGTAGTGTTTTTATGGTGTGACGCATAACAAATTCCTCTTTTTATTTTGTATGGGATTTACGCGGTTTCTATTTTTGATGCAATGCGTAAATGCTATTTATCTTAAAATGTCGTTTACAAGACGAACAATGGGACAAAACCGTTGCAAATATCACTAGTGATAGCAGTACGCCTTTCAGTTTGTTTTGTCAATATGACTTGGATGTAAGAAGAAGGGCATCAGACAAGTGGTACACAAAAGAACAGGCTTACTGTAATAAGTAAGCCTTGATAAGAGTGTTAGCGGCCGACTAATGAACGGGCAATAACCTCTTTCATAATTTCGTTTGTGCCACCATAAATCCGTTGAATACGCGCATCAACATACGCGCGTGCCGCTGGATATTCCATCATATAACCATAACCCCCAAATAATTGTAAACATTGGTCAGCCACGCGGCATTGCATATCGGTGGTCGATAATTTGGCAACAGCAGCGGTTGAAGCATCGAGCTTTCCGACCATGTATTGGTCAATACATTGATTCACAAAGGCACGATTAACTGCAATATCGGTATGACAGGTCGCTAAGCTAAAGCGAGTATTTTGAAGTTTGCTGATGGGTGCGCCAAAGGCTTTACGCTCTTGGGTATAAGTAATGGTTGCCGCTAATAAACCTTCAGAAGCCGCAACCGCACACACCGCTAAATTTAAACGCTCGCGTGGCAATTCATTCATTAAATAGGCAAAACCTCTACCTTCTTCACCTAATAAACTGTCTAAGGGTAATTTGACATTATCAAAAAATAATTCAGAGGTATCTTGCGAATGTAAACCCATTTTTTCGAGATTACGACCACGGGCACAACCTGCTAAATTCATATCCACTAAAAATAAGCTCACGCCTTTTGCGCCACCATTAGGGTCTGTTTTGGCTGCCAAAATCACTAGGTCGGCATGTTGGCCATTGGTAATAAAGGTTTTAGAACCGTTTAATACATAATGATCGCCATTGCGAATAGCTGTAGTGCGAATTGCTTGTAAGTCAGAGCCAGCACCGGGTTCGGTCATGCCAATCGCACCAATCACTTCACCGCTAATCATTTTTGGCAACCATTGTTGGCGTTGTGCTTCATTGCCAATGTGTTGCACATAAGGGGCTGCAATGTCGGAATGAACCGATAAACCTGTGGCTAAAGACGCAAAGTTAGCACGAGAAGCTTCTTCTAACACCACCATAGAATATAAATAAGACACACCAACACCGCCATATTCTTCGGGTTGGTCAACACATAACAAGCCATTAGCTCCCATGCTATACCACACATCACGTGGAATAATGCCGTCTTTTTCCCATTGTTCGTAATGGGGTTTAATTTCTTTGTCTAAGAAACGTTTGACCATGTCACGGAATTGTTCGAGTTCGGTATTAAGTTCAGTCATGAGGTTAGCCTCTAAGTAAGGGACTTACGCATTTTGCCAAAATTAGCGCGTTTTGCGAGCATAAAACCGTTAAAAACGGTTGAAATGTGAACAAATAAGCGATAACTGTGTAAGTCCTAAGATGTTGGGAGTAAAAGTTATTTCCATGCAACAAATAAGGCGGCACTACCAATTTGTTGAATTTGATAACGTGAAAAATGTTGCTTTAAAGCAGTTTCAAGACGAGCTAAGTCATCATATTGATTGCCAAAAATACCTTTATGTTGATAAAGCTTCATTAAGGCTTTTGCGGGTAAGTTTTGCTTAATATCTTTGGCTAGTAGGGTAGAGCCAAATAACACACCATTCGGCTGCAAAAAATTGGCTAGATTGGCAAATGCTTGTTCTTTGTCTGCTTCGGCAGGTAAACAATGCCACACATAATTAAATGCAATCGATTCAAATAAGGGTAAATTGGGCTGTTTGCCAGCCAAAATATCGTTAATAACACCCGCAGGTTGAAACTGTTGTAGTTTTTGCGAAACGATTTCTAGCGTATTTGCATTTAAATCCATGAGCACAATACGCGGTTTGAGTTGGGTAAAAAATACCCGCTGCAAAAAAAAGCCTGTACCTACGCCTACTTCTAAATGATTGTTACTGGTATAACGTTGATATAAGGCAACTAAGTGTGCGGTCGGACAACGCCACAAATAATGATTAGAAAAACCATGTACCCATAAATCATACACTTTAAGGACAGTTTTGTTATAAATAGCTGCCCCTGCTTGAATGTCGTTTGCTGTGTTCACGTAGATATCCGTTTGCATAAGGTGTTTTTTGTACAATTGTATTGTAAATACTAAAATTAGTATATTTGCTTTTTTGACAAAAGTATTTAGTGTTTAAGCCTTTTGAATACAGACAAAGATAGAACAAAAGCTGCCAAAAATTTACCGAAATGCCCAAAAAAATGGCCAAAGCTGTCAATGGCTTGTGGCTAAAAACAATTAGAATAAAGATACTAAATATGATGATGTGTTCAGCACTCTCCATAACCACTGTTTGAGGCCGTACCTATGCCAGCTTATAAAGCTCCTTTGCGCGATATGCGCTTTTTGATGAATGAAGTGTTTGATTTTCCTGCCCATTACGCCAGTTTAAGCAATGGCGCAGACGCTACGCCTGATATGGTTGATGCCATTGTAGGTGAGTGTGCGCGTTTGTGTGAAGAAGTCTTAGCACCCATCAATTTATCAGGTGATTTAGAAGGCTGTCATTTTGACAACGGTCAAGTGACTACGCCAAAAGGTTTTAAAGATGCTTATGACCAATATGTAGCGGGTGGTTGGCAAGGTTTATCTCACCCAACAGAATTTGGCGGTCAGGGTTTGCCGATGTCTTTGGGTTTAATTAAATCCGAAATGATGGGCACCGCTAACTGGTCATTTACCATGTACCCAGGTTTGAGCTTGGGCTGCATGAACACCATTATGCAATATGGTGATGAAGCTCAAAAAAATACCTATATGCCGCCACTGGTTGAAGGTCGTTGGTCTGGCACGATGTGTTTAACTGAGCCGCAATGCGGTACAGACTTAGGTCAAGTCAAAACTAAAGCCGAACCACAAGCCGATGGCACCTATAAAGTCACTGGCACTAAAATCTTTATTTCGGCTGGTGAGCACGATTTAACCGAAAATATTATTCATATTGTGTTAGCTCGTTTGCCAGATGCCCCCAAAGGGACTAAAGGTATTTCGTTATTTATCGTGCCAAAATTTATGCCTGATGCCCAAGGTAATGTGGGTGAGCGCAACACGGTGAGTTGTGGTTCGATTGAGCACAAAATGGGTATTAAAGCATCTGCTACTTGTGTGATGAATTTTGATAACGCCACTGGTTATTTGATTGGTTTGCCAAACAAAGGTTTGGAAGCGATGTTTACCTTTATGAACACTGCGCGTATTGGGACAGCCATTCAAGGTGTTACTCATGCAGAGTTATCTTATCAAGGTGCGTTGCTTTACGCCAAAGAGCGTCGTTCGATGCGTGCTTTATCGGGTAAAAAAGAGCCAGAACAAATTGCCGATGCCTTGATTTATCATGCCGATGTGCGCCGTATGTTATTGACTCAAAAAGCAATTGCTGAGGGTGGCCGTGCGATGATTTATTTTGCAGGCCAATATGCTGACCATATGACTAATGGCATTATCGAAAACGATAAAGCCAAATACGAACATTGGGATGACAAACTAGGTTTCTTTACCCCTATTCTTAAAGGTTTTTTAACCGAGTTGGGTTTAGAGGCAGCAAACATTGGTATGCAAGTGTTTGGTGGTCATGGTTATATTAAAGAACATGGCATGGAACAAATTGCCCGTGATGCGCGTATCTCGACCTTATATGAAGGTACAACGGGTATTCAAGCTTTAGACTTGTTAGGTCGCAAAGTATTATTGCAAAGCCGCGGTAAAGCGGTTCGTGATTTTACCGCCGATGTACTCAAGTTTTGTGGTCGTCATGCACGTGACAAAAACTTGCGTCGTTATGTGTGGGACTTGACTAAGTTATGTGCTCAGTGGAATTACTTAACCACCCGTTTGATGTTGTCGGCTCGTAAAGACCGCGATATGGTGAGTGCGGCCTGTAATGACTTTTTGATGTACTCAGGTTATGTCACGATGGCTTATTTTTGGGCATTACAAGCGGCTGTTGCTTACGAAAAGTTAGAAACAGGCGGTGCAGAGCAACCAGAGTTTTATCAAGCTAAAATTCAAACGGCTGAATTTTACTTTGAGCGTTTATTACCACGTGCTGCGGCTTATGCGGGTAGTATGTTGTCACCCTCCAAGTCTTTAATGCAATTAGATAAAGACGCTTTTGTTTTTAACTAAGAGAGCAATGCTCTATCTCTTTTTGATATAGAGTGCATAAACATAAAAAAGGGGCGTCAAGCTCCTTTTTTATCAACCTCGCCGTAAAACCTCGTGCCTTTAGGCCGAGGATATAAGGCGGTGACACGACGGCTTATCAATTCCTTGCGATTTGGCACAAATCAGCAAGGTTGATAAACTGGCAAGTGTCACTGACAGAATCAGGTCTTGAAGTTATATATTAATGTGGCGTATTTTGTTGTTCAATGTATTGCTTGATAATGTCGATAGGTGCGCCTCCGCAGCTAGCCGCAAAATAACTCGGTGACCAAAGTGCATTACCCCATAATTTCTGCTTAATGCTTGGATATTGCTTTTGTCTAATCAATCGACTTGAAACACCTTTGAGGCTATTCACCAAACTAGAAACGGATACTTTGGGTGGGTAGTTAATCAACAAATGTACATGGTCATCTTCGCCATCAAACTCGACAAGCTCCGCTTCAAAGTCCAAAGAAACACGTTCAAAGATAATTCTTAAATCATCCAAAATTTGCTTAGTGAATACGCCGCGCCTGTATTTGGTCACAAAGACTAAATGAACGTGCATATTAAAAACACAATGTCTGCCTGTTCTAATTTCTTGATTGTTGCTCATAGGCCAAATATACTAAAAAGATGAAAACACTTAAATTACGCATAAAAGACAGACATTGCAAGGTGCTAGACCAACTCGCATCAGAAGTCAACTTTGTCTGGAATTACGTCAATGACTTGTGTTTTAAACATCTTCAAAGGACAGGAAAATTCTTTTCAGCCTTTGATATTGCCGCCTACACCAAAGGCGCAAGTAAGGCAGGATTACATCTTCACAGCCAAACGATTCAAGCCATTACCGAAGAATTGGTATTAAGACGCAAACAATTCAAAAAAGCCAAATTAAATTGGCGCGTATCGAATCCAAAATCACCTAAAAAATCACTCGGTTGGATACCCTTCAAAAAAACAGCCATTAAATATCAACATGGCCAAATTAAATATGGTAATCACTGGTTTAGTTTGTGGGACAGCTACGGATTAAATAAATATACGGTTAAAACAGGCGCATTTGTCCAAGATAGTCGTGGTCGTTGGTATGTGTGTTTAGTGGTTGATAATGCCGCTAAAGTAAAATCAACAGGTACAGAATCTATCGGCATTGACTTAGGCTTAAAAGACCTTGCCACTCTATCTAATGGTCAAAAAATAGCAGCACAGCGTACCTACAGAACCTACGAACAAAAACTAGGTATTGCTCAACGCGCCAGAAACAAAAAGCGTGTTAAAGCCATTCATGCCAAAATTAAACATATCAGAAATAATCACTTACACCAAGAAAGTACAAAGTTAGTTAAAAACTATTCAGCCATCTTTGTTGGCAACGTCAATGCAAAAAGTCTAGCCAAAACCAAACTGGCAAAATCAGTCTTAGATTCAGGTTGGACGCTGTTTAGAACCTTACTCAAGTATAAATGCGAGAACGCAGGGGTATGGTTTGAAGAAGTTGATGAAAAATATACCACCCAAACTTGTTCGTGCTGTGGCTCACGCGACAGTAGTCCCAAAGGAAGAGCAGGACTTGGAATAAGAGAATGGACTTGTGTGCAGTGCGGTACACTGCATGACCGCGACATTAACGCCGCCAAGAACATTCTCGCGCTCGGACATGAGCGTCTTGTAGAAGGAATCCCCTTGCTTTAGCTAGGGGAGGATGTCAATACACAAAACTAGGATGAGTTTTAGTCGTTAATGGCCTAAAAATTGCTTGTTTTAATCACTAATATTTGAACAGGTAGTTGGGTTATGAGTTTGTACCAAATCGCACTCCAACAAACAAACCGTGTACATAGCAGTCTTCCTCTCAGTGAAAACATACAACTTATTTTACAGCACATGACGCAAGATGCTGCAACCGAACAAGTTGTAGTTTTTGGTCGTTGGTGGTTTGAATCATCAACAGGACATATGGTGTTGTCCCACAGTGCTGCTAATTTGTTAGAAGTGACAGCGGGTTTTCATGATTCCTGTCAGCAGGCTTTTAGCCAAGTGACACCTGATACTGCAATCCCTTTGTTGACTATGTTGCAGCATTCTCCGTTGCAAACTATTGATTGTGAAGTAAAAATAATAAATGCAAAAAAAGGTGTTCGTTGGCTAAAAGTATTATCGTTGCCTCATCATAATAACCCTGCCATCAAAATGGGCGTGGTACAAGATATTACCTTACAGAAATTAGCCTTAATGCGAGAAAAATTTAGCTTTACATCGAGTCAATTTTTGGTAGGCGCACAAAGTATTAGTGTGGCTGTGACCAAAGTTATTCAGCTTGTTTGTGAAAATTTAGGTTGGGATTGGGGGGCATATTGGTCTTTAAGTTCGGGTGGCTCTTTAGAGCCAAAGTTAAACTGTTGTTATTTCTGGCATCATCCTGATACCGACTTGACCGCATTTACCGAGCACAGTTTACGTCTAAGTATGGGAGCAGGTGAGGGTTTAATTGGTGCAGTATGGCATAGTGCCGTACCAAATTGGGTGGAGGATATGGGCAATGACACTCACTTTATACGGCGTCATAGTGCCAAGCAATGTGGTCTTAAATCGGGCTATGCTTTTCCTATTTCGTACATGACAGCTGATGGTCGCCGCCATAGTGTCGGTGTGATGGAGTTTTATAGCCGTTGGTCGCGCCAATGTGAAGCTCAATTGCCTAATTTATCGGCCACTATTGGTGCATTAGTGGCGCAAACCATACAACGTATGGAGCAACAAGAAAGTATTAAACAATTATCTCAAGTGGATGATTTAACGGGTTTGGTTAATCGAAGTCATTTTCATTATTTATTGGATAACGCGTGTTTTGAAGCCATTAGGCAGGGGGATTCATTTGGAGTGTTGTTTATTGACTTAGATCGATTTAAGCCGATTAACGATGCTTTTGGTCATGATGCGGGTAATGTGGTACTGCGTGGTTTTGCGCAACGTTTGCAAGTACTTGTGCAAGAAAAAGGCGTCGCAGGGCGTTTAGGGGGCGATGAATTTGCAATTTTAACTAAGCCAAACCAAAAAATGCCCGATTTGCGTAGTTTGGCTGAGCAAGTTTTAGTCGCAGCGCGTTCGCCATTTAGTTTTGGCGAGCATCAATTAACTGTATCGGCAAGTGTGGGCGTGAGTATCTTTCCCGAAAATGGTTGGACGAGTGCTGAGCTAGTGCGTAGTGCCGATACCGCAATGTATAAAAGTAAAAAAAATGGCCGTAATGTACTGAGTTTTGTGTCTGACGATAGTTGCGAAATATTGGCGCAAGAGCGTTCGTTATTGGTTAGGCAGCTGACTTTAGAGGCCGAACTGCATCATGCCTTAGTCAAAAATCACTTTTTTTTAGAGTATCAGCCTGTTTTTGATTTTAGCCGTAATGTGCCTCGTTTAGTGGCAGTAGAAGCATTGATTCGTTGGCGGCGGGAAAATGGCGAAGTAGTACATCCCTCGGTATTTATTCCGATAGCCGAAACAACGCGCTTGATTGTACAAATAGGACGTTGGGTCATTAAACAAGCTTGCGAAGATTTAGCCTTGCTGCATGGTCAAGGTTTTAATGAGTTACAAATGAGCGTTAACATGGCGGCTTTGGAGTTTGTAAACCCGAGTTTGCCGTATGAATTAAGTGCTATTACTGAGTCATTAGGGGTTGCCAATCGTTTTGTTTGTTTAGAAATGACCGAAAGTATGATTATGAATCAAGCAGATAAAGTAGTACCCATTATGAAAAACTTGCGCCAGCAAGGATTTAAAATCAGTTTAGATGATTTTGGCATGGGACATTCTTCTTTATCGCGTTTAAAACAATTACCAATTTCGGCTCTTAAAATTGATCGTTCATTTGTGATGGGCTTGCCTTTCGATAGAGGTGATAGAGCAATTGTACGCACGATTTTGGACTTGGGTCGTCATATGCAACT
The DNA here is from genome assembly GCA_024234595.1 of Moraxellaceae bacterium. Lineage (GTDB taxonomy): Bacteria > Pseudomonadota > Gammaproteobacteria > Pseudomonadales > Moraxellaceae > Agitococcus. Next base: position 114,873 of record JACKNZ010000010.1, read on the forward strand.
AGCCATTGTCGCCGAAGGCGTAGAAACAGATTCGCAATTAGGTTTTTTGCGGCAATATGGTTGCCATATGATTCAGGGCTATATACTGAGTAAGCCCTTATCATTAGCTGATTTGATGCAAAGTTATGTAGGACATAAGAATGCTTAACAATAGATAATAGGGCAGCTACTTAAACTTGACGATATGCACCATATTGTCAGTATGTTGCTGTGGATGTTCCGCTTGCATTACTTCGTTAGGTTTATCTTCGTGATAACCACAACTCACACATTCAATCCATTCTTGGTCTGTTGAGCTATCTTTGCACCAACGAATCACATCTTGTTTTTGGCATTGTTTGCAAGTCGCACCAGCAATAAAACGTTTTTTGAGCATGTTGAATCCTAAATTGTGTAAAAGTGCCTTGTGACGAGTATTATCTTGCTATCTTTGCTTTGAGCTGTTGATAAACACCGTAACCGTTTTCGTCTTTTTTAACAGCCATTAAAAATAAAGTTTTGCCATTACTGGCGGCTTCCCATTTACGGCCAATGGCATTTTTTTCTTTACTGTCATCATTCGTCACCAACTGGTCGCCTTTATATTCCACAACTAATAAACGCCCATCATTGAGCATTGCTACAAAATCAGGATAAAACTTGCCTGTTGCTGTGGGCAGCCAAAACGCATTTTTAGGGTCACTTTCCAAGTTTCTTACCCAGTAGGCCAGTTTATTTTCTGCATGCAATCGTTCAAAGCTCTTAGCACAGTCAATCTCTTCGTTATTCATATCCGCAATAACAGCAAAATAATGCTTAGGAAACTTTAAGCCGCCGCGATAAAAGGCTTTAGGCGAATAATTGACCCTACTAAAATCAATACTAAAGTTAAATGATGTTTCGACCATCGGATTATCTAGCAGTAAGGTCTGAAAGCCTGTTGTTGCTGCCTTTTGACGATAAGCACTGATTTTTTCGAGTAGCACTTTTTGCAAAATGAATTTTGCGCGTACCAATAAATCTAAGCTAAAGCCACGTTGTTGTTGAAGGTGGGTAATCATACGCTGTACAAACGTAAGCATGGTGATGGGTTGCACGTCTATTTGATGTACACGCCTATCTAACCATTCAACTAATTCAAGCTCTGTCCAATCTTGCTGATAAGCTAAAGATAGCTGCGCTTGTGCGGTCAATAATTGCCAGACAATTTGCTCATTTTCTATATCAAAGGCAAAGGTTTTGCTGTTTTCATCAAAACTAAATTCGGGCAAGGTGGTGGGATAGTCTAATAAGTTCCAGCCTTGTAATTCTAATATGGTGTCTTTTACTGCAAGCTCTAATTCACCTTGCTCCAATAGGCACAACATTGGCACACTAAACGGTAAGCCTTGCTCTTGAGGTGATTTTTGCTTTTCTAGTTGCTTTTTATATTCGGTAATGACCGCGACCGCGTATGTTTGTTCTTTTTTGGGCAAGGCGGCAATCAATTTTTGTTCTAAGGCTAAAGGCAAGTCAGATTTGACAGTGATTTTTATTTGACCGTCCGCTAAAGGCTGAATGTCAATGGCTTCAAGTTCCTGCTTAGTCAATTCATAGATGCTTGGTGCTTCACTGACAGTAAACGCCAGTTGTGGCTTTGGCTTAAAAAGTGGTAAGTCATCAGTATTTTCTAATAAGGGCTGTTGTACATTAACATATTGGTCGGCTTCTTCTTTCTCAAAGCCCATTGTTGTTAGCATTTCTTTTAATTGTATCGCTCCTTGATAAAAGTCAGGGCTACAAACATGAGCATAGGCTTTATTCAAGTCATCTTGCGCTTGTTTGGTGGCAAAGGGCATACGCAATACCCGACCAAGTAACTGCTCAATGTCTTTACTAGAGCGTATATTGGCTACCGAACAAAACACATAAGCATACGAGCAATCCCAGCCTTCTTTAAGTGCTTGAACAGTAATAATAATTTCTATTTTGCAATCTGGGGAAAATAAATCAACGTTTTCTAGCTCACGCTGATTGCCTGTAGCAATGGCAATGGTGTTAGGGTCTATTTGTTCATTATTGATTAAATGCTGTTTGAGGGCATCAACATTCACCGCTTTGTCAGCATTTTCGGCTTGAATAAGCAACAAAGGACGAATAGGTGATGCGCTTTGTTGGGTAATTTGTGCTAAGCGTTTTCGATTGGCCACCGCGTCTCTAACGGCGGCTTCCCATGTGCTATGTTCTGTGAGCAAAATGGGCAGTTTAATCATTTCTTCGTCTTTTAACTCGCCTGCGGATACACGATACAAGACATTGCTACCTGTTTTTTTGTCATTATCTGGTGTGGCGGTAAACTCAATAATACAAGCTGGCGATAGCCGTTGTAACACTTCAAAAGTGAGCTTGGTTCGGGCGTTGTGGGCTTCGTCTAGTAATACTAAAGGTCGATGTAGATGCAAAACATTGGCAAAAGAGTATTTGAGCTTGCCATTTTCTAAACATTCCAAGCCTGTGTTGGTAGTCACCTGATTAAAATGAGTTTCTAAGGCTTCTTTGTGATTGTAAACGTCACGGCCTTCGGTTTTGTCAACTCTAAACGTTTGTAGTGTACCAATGACAATACATACATTTTGGCTAATATCTTGCGGTTGTATTTCTTCTAATTGCGTTACATCAAACACGCGGACTTTGCCATTAAATTTATCGTCTAGAGCTTGGCGATACGGGTGTCTTGGATTGCGTAAAGCATTATAGGTTTGAGTGCGAATGGTATTGCTAGGCACAAGCCAAAGCACAAGGGGATATTCTTGCTCAAGGTAATTTTCAGCGGCGATGTTAATACTATGTGCCGCTAAAATCGTTTTACCACCACCTGTGGGTAAACGTAAGCACACATAAGGAATTTTATCTAAGCCTTGAATGTGTCGATATAACGGAATTGCCCCTGTGCTTTTGCCAACACATTGAATAAAAGCGGTTTGTGGGTCGGTAATACGCGCTCTTTGCAAATAGGTTTTTAGGGCATTGAGGGCGTTATCTTGATATCTTTTGAGTTTCATATTAACGCGCCTTAATGTCGTAAGGAGTTTGCTTAAAGGTGATTTGTTTTAGGTCTAATGTTTCTTGGCCAACACGGGTACTTTCGCCGTAAATCACTTTTTGGCCGTCATGAGGCGGTAAATCTCGCAAGACTTGACGCGTTAAAACATTGCCCATGTTAGGGCGTTTGTCGCCTAAGATGCCGTTATATAACAGGTAATAAGCAGTGTTGTTGTGTATGCCTAATAAGGGGCTGCTTAACCCCCTCCCTGCCTCCCCCTTGTCAAGGGGAGGAGAAAAAGGTGTTTTGGTTTCGCTAAACCATACATGGGCGGCCAAGTCTGCAAAATGTATGTTGGGGTTTATTTGGCCTTGCGTGTCAAAAATAGGCGCACCTAGCGTATAAAACTTAACACCGCCACCACCTTGCCAATTAACGGCTTGGCTGATGCCGCCTTGCTCACCTTCAATGACTTTTTTAAGACGTGGTAGGCAATGGCTTAAAGCATGGTCGCCCATTTCTATGCCAATGTAACGGCGATTCATTTTATGAGCTACAGCGGCGGTTGTGCCACTGCCTAAAAAGCTGTCTAGGACTAAATCGCCTTCGTTGGTAGCGATATGTAAAATACGTTGGATAAGGCGTTCGGGCTTTGGGGTATCAAAAGCATCACTTCCACCAAATAATACATTTATTTCTTTTTTTGCTTCTTGATTATGTCCAACTTCATTATTCATCCACCATGTCCATGCATTTTGTCCTTGAATATCGACCAAATAGGTTTTTTTTCTTGGAACGCCTGCTCCGTCTTTACCAAACCAAATTCTTCCCGCTTGAATTTCTTCCTCCATCCTTTCTTGAGTAAACCTCCAGCATAAATTACTTGGTAGCTCTATCTCTCGACCTTTTGGTGTTGTTAGTTTATAAAACTGAGATGCGGTAGCATGGCCAGCCTGAGCCGTACAATCTGTTGAAGCCCAAGCTCCTCGTGGGTCATTATCAGGATTCTTAAAGTCTTTTCTGCGAGACTCACTAATATCAAGCTGGTTGAATGATTGATAGCCAGAAGATGACTTCCCATACACAATAATATGCTCGTGAGCAGCTCCTAGCCGTAATCTATTATCAGGAGAAGTTCGTTTCTGCCAAACCACATTCGCCACAAAATTCCGCCGACCAAATACCTCATCCATCAATACTTTTAAATAATGACCTTCGTTATCGTCAATACTCACCCAAATACTACCGTCCTCCGCCAACAACTCACGCAACAACACCAAACGCGGATACATCGTACTTAACCACTTGCTATGCTCCACATTATCATCGTAATGCTCAAACGCACTTTTAGTATTGTAAGGAGGGTCAATATAAATACACTTTACTTGCCCTGCATAATAGGGCAACAGACTTTTTAGTGCGTCTAAGTTGTCGCCTTGTATTAGCATATTGGACGTATTAGCATCACCCACACTCAAACTAGGGTCGGCTTGCAACACACGATAGGGAACTTTTGGCGCGTTTTGTAAATCGTCTTCCCGACTTAACCAGTGCAAAATAGGCATAGTGTTATCATTTATAAGATATTGAATAAGTGGCGAATTATGCCACTTGTAAAAAATATAGCTAGTCTCGTCAGGCGCATTATAATGCGCCATTTTAAGCCATAAACATGAATATTTGTCTAACGTACATAATGGTGCATTACGCTATCGCTAATGCTACCCTACGACTGACTTCGACTCCGCTCAGTCAACGCAAAAATGCGCCCTGAGCGCAGTCGAAGGGTTAAGCCTTTTCCAAACCACTATGACGCAATAAGGCATCAATGTTTGGCTCGCGTCCTCTAAATGCCACAAACAAGTCTAATGCAGGTTGACTGCCGCCTTTGGCCAACACATTTTGTCTAAACGATAAGCCTGTTTCGCGGTTAAAAATGCCTTCTTGTTCAAAGCGTGAAAAGGCATCGCTCGACAACACTTCGGCCCATTTATAGCTGTAATAACCTGCGGCATAACCACCTGCAAAAATATGGCTAAAACTATGCTGAAAACGATTAAAGGCAGGAGGAGGCATCACGCTCACCTCATTACGTACCGCATTTAATGTCTCTTGAATACCTTGTGCGGTTAAAGGTGCTTGGCTATGAATACGCAAATCAAACAGAGCAAACTCTAATTGGCGTAAGGTTTGTAAACCTGATTGAAAGTTTTTTGCCGCTAACAAATTGTCTAATAATGCTTTAGGCAAGGCCTCGCCTGTCTCAATATGTTGAGTCATTAAGGCAAGGGCTTGTTCTTCCCAACACCAATGCTCCATAAATTGACTGGGTAACTCCACCGCATCCCACGCCACCCCATGAATCCCACCCACCGCCGTAACATCGACTTCGGTCAGCATATGATGTAAACCATGACCAAACTCATGGAACAAGGTAATCACTTCATCATGGGTTAATAAAGCAGGTTTGTCGCCAACAGGGGGATTAAAGTTACAGGTTAAAAAGGCAATGGGCAGTTGTGTTGCGCGGCGTGATTGGCAATTGCTCATCCATGCACCACCGCGTTTATTGGCGCGGGCATAAGGGTCTAAATAAAATGAGGCAATGGTTTTGCCTTGTTCACTGATGGTGTAATAGGTAACATCTTCTGCCCAAACATCAACTTGTTGAGCGCGAATGTCTACGCCATACAAACGTTCAGCAATTTTAAATAAACCATCAATCACCATCGGCGCAGGGAAATACGCTCTTAATACTTCTTGCGACAAATTGTGTTTTTGCTGTTTGAGTTTTTCCGAGACATAACTGGTGTCCCACGGTTGCAAATCATTGATTCCCAACGTTGCAGCAAATTCGCGTAATTCGGCTAAGTCTTGTTGTGCCGCTGGTTTGGCGCGTTGCGCCAACTCTTGTAAAAACTGCATGACCACATCAACCGAAGAAGCCATTTTTGGCACTAAAGACAATTGTGCGTAGTTGTCATAACCTAATAATTGCGCTTGCTCATAACGCAAACTTAAAATTTCGGCCATGAATGCGGAGTTATCAAATTTGCCATCGGCACTTAATTCGGAAGCGCGAGTCACATAAGCGGTATAAACTTCTTGGCGCAAAGCACGGTCATTGGCGTAAGTCATTACTGCTAAATATGCAGGAATATCCAAGGTTGCCACATGACCTGTTAAACCACGTTGTTGGGCTAATTGTGCCAGTAAACCTTGATGCGCTTCGGGTAAGCCTTGTAATTCAGTGTCGGTTAAGGGTTTATGCCATGCTTGTGTCGCATCTAATAAATTATCGGCAAACTTAGCACTCAAGGCTGATAAACGTTCTTCGATTTCGGCAAAACGTTGTTTTTTGTCATCAGCTAAGGCCACACCACTGAGTTTAAAATCGCGTAGGGCGTTTTTAATGGTTTGTTGTTGGGCGGTGCTGAGTTGTTCAAAGTCGGCACTGTCGGCTAATTGTTGGTAGCTTTGATAGAGTTTGCTGTTTTGGCCAATTTCGGTGTAATAGGCAGAAATTTTAGCTAAACACTGATTATAGGCATCACGCCAAGCAGGGCTGTTGGTAACAGCATTTAAATGACTGACTAACGACCATGCTTTGCTGAGTGTGTCATCTAGTTCTTCTAATTGAGCAGGTAATGATTGCCATGTGGGTTGCTGTTGGTCAGCAATAGCCGCAATTTTTTCACGGTTATGGCTTAATAGTTGTTCGATGGTTGGAACAACAAGCTCAGGGGTGATTTGGGAAAAAGCAGGGAGTTGTTGTTGGGTGAGTAGAGGATTAGTCATGCGGATGTCCAAGTTATTCATAAAATTACATACATTTTAAAGCGAGTTTTTAGTTTTTAGGCTATTTGTTAGTTTGAATTATGTTAGAGAATTTGTAACGGTCTTGTTTTGTAGCGTGTGGTTGAGGAACGAAACCCACGATTAATGGGAGTTTTTAAATAGGGCTTTTCTTTGTTTATGTTGATGGAATTAAACCGACAAAACCTGTCTTCGAGATTTGTTTAAGGTGATTTTTGCAAATGATGAGTTTTGTTCCTCAACCCATTCTACACACTAAGGTATAGAACTTAAAGGTACAACCGTATAACCAGCCTGAGTTAATTCATCAGCCCAATGTTCTAAAGTTATACGATAAATTTCTTTGAAGAAAAGTCTATAATCTTGTATTTTCCAGCCAGATGGAAAATATAAACAACCGTCATCATCAGGCTCTAGCAGTGCCTCAAAATTATAACTCTCACATTGCAAAGCATCTGCAAGTGCTTTAACTACAATGGCCTTATGTGCTGTTGTATAAATGCGATTTTTAACTTCAAAAAAGTATTTATTAAATAAGGGTACCATTTGTTCAAAATTATTTGGGTCGAATTGACACAAATAATCTTCCCATTCTTCTCGGTCATATACCTGAAAGGGTGCTAAGGCACAAGCTGGACTTGCCGAAAAGTCAACCGTACTATTAGGGTACTTCAACATAGTAAATCTCGTAGCGTGTGGTTGAGGAACGAAACCCACAACAATTCAATCGTGGATTTCCTTTGCCAAGCCATTCTACAACACTGCTAACTGTACTCGGCCATCCTTCACAGGCGGACACCAAAAATAAGCCCCTGTGATTGGCCGTGTAAACTGAAATAGGGCATCTTGAATGCCATCTTCAAGGCCAACCATACGCCGTAATTGTGCCGCAAATGCTTGACTTGAATGACCAAAAGCGACAAACATCAAACCTCCGTCCACGCCTGACGACCACGGCATAGAACGACGCAATACAAAGGCTTCTGGGCTAAAACTTTCTTGGGCAGTACGTTTAACATGAGCCGATTCAGGCGCATCATCTAACTCTTCGTTATCATCTTTGCGTCGACCAATGGCATTATCTTGTTGTTCATTGCTCATCCTGTTAAAGCTTGGCATATGATGTAGCCATTGTTGCACCGCAACCACACTACCGCCATTTAACTGGGGATTTTCATCAGCCACAAAAGCGGCGGCTATCGCCGCTTCATCGTGCGGATTCTCTGTGCCATCTTCATAACCAGTTAAATCGCGACCACCCAAATGGCAAAAAGCATCGACAATTTGAGTACAATCAAAAGCGGCCTCTAAGGTTTTAATCAGTTGTTGGCTTAATAACAACAGCTCACCACGCTCAGAACCACGCACCCATAACCAAACATCGGCAGGAGTAGAAGGAATATTAATACCTGCACTGGTATAAGCAGGAAAGTTTGGCAAATGCGGATGTGCTAAATCTAATTGTAATAACAAAGATTTACCTAAACCCAAGACAACTTGTTCACCATCAACCATGGCACATAACTGTTGTAAACAAGCTTTAACTTGGCTTGGATCATATTGTTGAAAAGTCAAATAACGGCCAACTGGGGGAATGTTGGCTAAAATACCACGTTGATAACTCACTATTTATTCCTCATCTATAGGCGTGCAGTCACGACGCAAAGGGCAATCTGTGCCAATCGGCAAGGTACTTAAACGCTGGCGTAATTGTTGTAGGCTGTTAATCCGTTGATCAATGAGACGTACCTTATCAGCAACAAAATTTTCTACTAACACTGGGGCTAATTGGCCGCCTGCCAACATGGGTAAAATACTGGCAATTTCACGTAAAGAAAAACCTAACTCTTGGGCAAGCTTAATAAAATTTACCGTGTCTAGTGTTGCAGGCGTGTAATTTTTATAACCATTACCTAGCCTAAAGCCTGTAATTAAGCCTTGTTTTTCATAAAAACGAATCGTATCTCGGCTCACTTGAGCCGCTTGAGCAAGTTCACCAATTAACATGCAAAAAGTCCTTGACCTTGGAGTGTACTCCATAGTTTAGAGTGTCTATCAATAAATGCAAACTTTAACAATGCTGACGTATTTCACTTGTCATTTCGTTTATTTGGTTTTGACTTCGCTCAACCAACACTAAATGTACCCTGAGCTGAGTCGAAGGGTGAAGTATTAAGCTTAAACGAGGAGAACAATCATGAGCGATATTTTAGTCACAGGTGCAAGCGGCTTTATTGGTAAGTTTTTAATCTTGGCATTGGTTAAAAAAGGCCATCGGGTGTTTGCCTTATTTAGAAAACCAACAGAGCAATTTCCACAGTTAATAGCATGGCTAGCAACAAAAGGCGTGGTTGAGGCGCAAATTGTGCCTATTCAAGGCGATTTGTCAGTCGCTAATGTGGGCATAAGCGAAGAAAGTTGGCAAAAAATGGCTAATGTTTCAGTGATTTATCATAGTGCGGCGATGTTTGGTTGGAATTTATCAGAGCAGCAAGCTCGACAAGTAAATGTTAAAGGTGTGCTTGAGTTATTGACCTTGGCACAACAAAAGTTGTCCTTAAAACAGGTGGTACAAGTATCAGGTTATATGTTAACCATGACTGAACATTTACAACAGTTGGGTATTGAAGGTTTGGCCGAACATGCTAACTGGTCAAAAATCTATCAACAAGTAGGCGTGTATGAAGCCTCAAAAATTGAGGCACATTTTGCTATTAAACGTTTAAGTAAACAGCTTAATATACCTTTAACGGTGATTCATCCCGCCACAGTGATTGGTGATCATCAACAAGGGGAGTTGGCCAGTCAGCAGCCATTTTATCAAACTTTAGTCGATTTAAAGGCAGGCAAATTATTTGCTGTACCTTCGGGGCAGGGCTACCGCTTGCCATTGGTGAGTGTAGCTTATTTAACGCAGTTTATGGCTAATGTTATTGATTACCCACAAACGATAAATCAAGAATATGTTTTGGCTGATAATTCCACACCAAACCTAAAGCAAGTATTAACAATTTGTGCTAATGCTGTCGCGGTAAAATCACCCGTGTTAGCTATTCCTATTCCTGTATTAAAACGATTATTAGCCATTGATTTTATAGCTAAAAAAGCAGGTATGAGTTTGGAGATGTTACATTTTTTTCGTCAAGAATCCTTAGCCACAGAAGCCACACAACAATTGGCCAATATGATGGCATTACCTTTACCTAGTTTGGAGCATTGTTTACAACAAACGGCAAAATTTGTCGCTAGGCAGTCTTATGTTTTGGCAAAGGCAAGCTAACGCTAATTTCTAGACCGCCGTCAGGGTGATTACGAATATCTAACGTCCCTTTGTGTATTTTAACAATTCGCGCCACAATCGCCAAACCCAAGCCTGAGCCTTGGGTAGTTCGGGCAGACTCACCGCGTACAAAGGGTTGTAATAGTTCGGGAATTTGGCTTTCTTCGATGCCTTGTCCGTGGTCTCGGACACTAAATTCAATGGCCTGACGCTTAGCATGGCTGCTTAGTTCAATCGGGGCTTGGCCATAACGTAAGGCATTATTGACCAAATTCCCCACTAATCGCTTAATGGCGGTACGTCTTAGGGCAATGGTGGGTAAATCTGGTTCTAAATGCAAGTTGATGGTGGTTTGTTGGCTAAATTGTGCGGCTACTTCACTCAATATATCGTTAATTTGGGTTAGCTCTAAGGCTTCGTCTGAGCCATCGCGCATAAAAGCAATAAACTGCTCTAAAATCGCATCCATGTCGGCAATATCTAAAATCATACCTTCGGCCAAATCTTTATCGGACATCATTTCGGCAGTCAGGCGTAAACGGGTGAGGGGGGTGCGTAAATCGTGAGAGATACCAGCCAACATCACCGTTCTATCTTTGGCCGCTTGTTGAATTTCAAAGGTCATTTGATTAAAGGCGGCGTTAACAGCTCTAATTTCTGACGGCCCACGTTGTGTTTCGAGGATGGTGGAGTGTTTGCCTTTGGCCACTCGCCGAGCGGCTAATTCAAGGCGTTTGAGGGGGCGATTGAGTTGTCGCACCAAAATCAAAATCGCAGTAATCGCCAACAACGGTACGCCAATAATCCACGCAATAATAATAAAGGGATTGTATTGAGCAAAAAACAGCAGTGGCTCGCGTATCCATACATCTTTCATCGAGGGCATATATAGCCACAGTTGTGGCTTGGGCTTAAACTCAAAATAGACATCAACAGGCTCTTGCATTTCGGCACGCAGTTGAGCCTCTAATTCACGAGTAAAAAATTCGGCAAAGGGTTTTTCTTTGACTTTGGGAAAGTCTTCGGGATTTCGTACTACCTCAATCCCTGTTGCCTGTTTGACCCATGCTTGCATTTCGAGGGCTTGAGGATTTTGCAGCACATCTTGTTCGGCATTGCGTAACAACGACAAATTGACTGCCGCATAATGGGCGTGTTGGCGCATTTCGGGCAAGTACAAATTCCACCAAAAAAACGCTAACGATAAGTATTGACTCACCAAAAGCACAATACTAATCACTAAAGTTGTACGCCATACCGCACTTTTGGGTTTAAGCCTTGCCCACCAATAGCCCATGATAGGTTAATTACTCTTTGCCATCGGGAACAAATACATAACCTACACCCCATACGGTTTGAATATAACGGGCTTTGGTGGAGTCTTCTTCAATTAAACGGCGCAAGCGCGAGACTTGCACATCAATCGAACGCTCCATGGCTCCCCATTCACGACCACGCGCTAAATTCATCAGTTTATCGCGGGTCAGTGGCTCTCGTGGATGTTGTACGAGGGCTTTTAATACCGCAAATTCGCCTGTGGTGAGAGGAACATCTTGGCCATTTTTACGAAATTGACGGGTCGATAAATCAAGTTCCCACTCACCAAAAGTCACGGTTTCGGCTTGTTGCGAGGGCGCACCAGGTAACTCGCGCACTTGACGGCGTAACACGGCTTTAATGCGCGCTAATAATTCTTGAGGGTTAAAAGGCTTAGGTAAGTAGTCGTCTGCACCTGCATCTAAACCGCTAATACGGTCGGCATCGGCTCCGCGTGCAGTGAGCATAATAATCGGCAAGTGATTGTTGGCGGCACGCAAACGGCGGCAAATCGCCAAGCCGTCTTCACCAGGTAACATAAAATCTAACACCATAATGGAGAATAATTCGCGGGCTAATACTCTGTCCATTTGTGCTGCATCGGGGACGGCTTTAACGGTAAAGCCTTGTTCTTCTAAAAAGCGTTGTAATAAGGTTCGCAAACGTACATCGTCATCGACAACCAAAATTTTATGGCTTTCGTGTGCTTGGTTTTCCATGAATGGCTCTCTATTTAATTATTTACTAATATAACCACTGTTTTACCACAAAACCTAAACTGGCGCATACTGCCAATAAGGGTATCACGCCTATATTAAAGCGCACTAAAGCGACAAATGCCGTTACCGATAGTAACAAAGCCAGATAATCGGCTGTTTGGCCAAAGCCTTGTGGCCAAAATACATGATAGGCCATAAATAACGCCAAATTCACAATCACACCGACAATAGCGGCACTAATGGCGGTTAAAGGCGCGTGAAGTTTAGGTAAATGACGAGTGGCCTCCACAACAGGCGCACCTAAAAAAATAAAAATAAACGAGGGTAAAAAGGTAAAAAAAGTCGCCAAACTGGAGGCAATCATGGCATTAAGCATCGGGTCTAAGCCTAAATGTTGTTGCCAACCTGCCACAAATCCCACAAAAGCCACAATCATAATTAACGGGCCAGGTGTGCTTTCGCCCAATGCCAAACCGTCCATCATTTGCGCTTGGCTTAACCATTGATAATCAACCACCATCGCATGATTAACATAAGGCAACACCGCATACGCGCCACCAAAAGTTAATAACGCGGCTTTACTAAAAAATTGGGCAATATGGTTATACAAATGTGTTTGGCCAAAAACAAAAAACACCGCACTTAAACTGCCCACCCATAACACTAGACTGACCAATAATGCCTTGCGCCATGTTTGGGGTTGATAGTGGGCGTGAGCAGGTATTGGGGTGTGGTCATCAATGACACTCGCGCCATAACTTTTGCCACTACTACCATGCCCACCTGCCTTAAATAAAGACGGCTGCCTACGATACAATACAATACCAAGTAAGGCTGCTGCTAAAACAATCCACACAAAACCTAAACCTGCGACTATTGCCAATAATGCAGCAAGACTAATGGCGCGTAGATGGTTGTTTTTTAATGTTTTACTTGCTAATCGCCATGCGGCAGCCAGTACTAAGGCAACAACAACGGGTTTTATGCCCCATAAAATCGCTTGTGCGCTAGGTAGTTGGCCAAAACTCATATACAGCCAACCCAGTAACCAAAACAGTAACAAAGACGGTAACACAAATAAGCCACCTGCAATCAGTCCTCCCCAACGACCATGTAAAAGCCAACCAATATAAGTGGCTAGTTGTTGGGCTTCAGGGCCGGGCAAAATCATGCAGTAGTTAAGTGCGTGTAAAAAACGGTTTTCGGAAATCCAGCGTTTGTCCTCAACTAATTCTTTGTGCATTAAGGCAATTTGCCCTGCAGGGCCACCAAAACTGATACAGCCAATTTTGAGCCAAAGTTTTAGAGCTTGGGTGAAGGTGGGGGAGGCTGGCGGATTTTGTGTGTCACTCATATTGGAATCTGTGTGAGGAGGGATATAATGACCGCCATTTTAACCTAATCAAACAAATAAACTATGACCCTTTTTAGCCAAAAAATTGCCCAAGAACTCTCGGTTAAAGCCGAACAAGTTGAAGCTGCTATTCAATTATTAGATGGTGGGGCAACCGTTCCGTTTATTGCTCGTTATCGTAAAGAAGTCACTCAAGGTTTAGACGATACTCAATTACGCTTTTTAGAAGAACGTTTGGTGTATTTACGAGAGTTGGAAGACCGCCGCCAAACGATTATTAATAGCATCAACGAACAAGGCAAATTAACGCCCGAACTCAATGCAAAATTGTTGGCAGCGGATACCAAAGCGATGTTGGAAGATTTATATTTACCCTATAAACCCAAAAAGACTACCAAAGGTCAACTGGCGATTGCCGCAGGATTGTTGCCTTTGGCGGAGCAATTATTGGCAAATCCCAGTCTTAATCCACAAACTACTGCCGAAAGCTTTATTTGTGAAGGCTATGCCGACTCTAAAGCGGTATTAGAAGGGGCAAAATATATTTTAATGGAGCGTTTTGCCGAAGATGCCGAGCTATTAGCTAAAATTCGCCCTTATTTTTATCAACAAGCCCATCTAATCAGTAAATTGGTTGATGGCAAAGAACAAGAAGCCGCTAAATTTAAAGACTATTTTGATTTTAGTGAAGCACTCAGCACTATTCCTTCGCATCGTGCTTTAGCGGTGTTTCGTGGTCGTAATGAAGGTTTTTTAACCGTCACCGTGAATTTGCCTCATCTTGACAGCACCATGCCGCATCCGTGTGAGGGCGTGATTGCCAATCAATTTGATATTCGCCAACAACAACGTGCTGCCGATAATTGGTTGCAAGAAGTGGTAAGATGGACGTGGCGTATTAAATTGCAGCCACATTTAGAAAGTAGCTTTGTCACCGAATTAAAAAATCAAGCCGATGGCGAAGCGATTCATGTCTTTGGCCAAAACCTAAAAAACTTGTTAATGGCTGCGCCTGCGGGTCAACGGGCAACCATGGGTTTAGATCCCGGTTTACGCACAGGTGTAAAAGTTGCCATTGTTGATAAAACAGGGAAATTAGTCGCTTATACCGCGATTTTTCCTCATCAACCGAAAAACGAATGGCACGAGTCTTTAGCCGTGTTAGCCAAATTATGCGCCCAACATCACGTGGAGTTAATTGCCATTGGTAATGGTACTGCGTCACGTGAGACTGACCAATTAGCCGCCGAATTGATTAAAAAACACAGCGAATTAAAATTAACCAAAATTGTCGTCAGTGAAGCAGGTGCGTCCGTGTATTCTGCCTCTGCGTTGGCCGCCGAGGAATTTCCCGATTTAGATGTCTCCTATCGGGGCGCGGTGTCGATTGCCCGTCGTTTGCAAGACCCTTTAGCCGAATTAGTCAAAATTGAACCTAAAGCGATTGGTGTTGGTCAATATCAGCATGATGTTAATCAGCCTCAGTTGGCGCGTGGTTTGGATGCGGTGGTGGAAGACTGTGTTAATGCGGTGGGTGTTGATGTGAATACGGCATCAGTGGCCTTATTAACCCGTATTGCAGGTTTAAATAAAACCATTGCCCAAAACTTGGTGAATTTTAGAAATGAACATGGTGCATTTGCCAATCGTGAAAATCTGAAAAAAGTACCACGCTTAGGCGCAAAAACCTTTGAGCAAGCGGCAGGATTTTTGCGCATTTCAGGGGGAGATAATCCCTTAGATAGTTCTAGTGTCCATCCTGAAGCCTATCCTGTGGTAGAAAAGATTTTGCGCAACAAGGGCTTAACAATGAGCGATTTAATGGGCAATAGCGAAAAAGTCCGTTCCATTAAAGCCCAAGATTATATTGATGAGCGTTTTGGTTTACCCACGATTCAAGATATTTTACAAGAGTTAGAAAAACCAGCGCGTGACCCACGACCTGCTTTTGTTGCACCACAGTTTATGGAAGGTGTCACCGATATTAAAGACTTAGTGGTAGGTATGGTGTTAGAAGGTGTGGTCACTAATGTCACGAATTTTGGTGCGTTTGTCGATATTGGCGTACATCAAGATGGCTTAGTACATATTTCAATGTTGTCAGAAAGTTTTGTCAAAGACCCTCATGCGGTGGTCAAAGCAGGCGACATTGTCAAAGTGAAAGTGATTGAAGTGGATGTGGCACGTAAACGGATTGCGTTAACCCGCCGCTTAAACGACAAAGCTGCGGCACAAACCGCGACGCGTGCTGAACCTAAAGTCACTAATCAACGTTCGTTTAATAGTCCTGCACCTAGCAATAGTAAAGGCAAAAACTCAACCCCTGCTAAATCAGGCACGATGGCCGATTTGTTTGCTAAGGCAGGGGTGAGGAAGTAATAAATTTTGCGATGGTTTATGATTACTATGTCATAACCATACATACCTAACAGGAAAACAAATGTCTTCTTTAGAAGCATCAACCTTGCATCGCCTGATGTTGGCCGTTGTACTAAGCATACTGCTGATATTGGGCTATCAAATTTTACAGGTCTTTTTTATTCCTATGGCATGGGCAGGGGTATTAGCCTATGTCACATGGCCAATCTATCAATATGTCTTAAAAAAAACAGGTGCAAGACACAATCTAGCTGCTTCTATTATGACCATTAGCCTAGCCTTGATAATTGTCATTCCACTCTTGTTCGCAATTATCATGCTACAAGTAGAAGCAAGCCATGTTTATCATCATCTATTAGAAAAAATATCCCAACAAAATTTACGTTTGCCTTCTTTTGTGCAACATTGGCCTTTTGCTAACGAATTACAAAAAGCCCTTGATGATTTATTGGCCAATCCTCAAAGTTTTAAACAGCAATTACAAGCATGGTTTCAAAAAGGTTTTGGCGCAGCCGCACAGGTGGCGGGCAGTATCGGTAAAAACTTGGGCAAATTGTCGATGGCAATTTTTACCCTGTTTTTCTTTTATCGTGATGGCCAACAAATTATGCTGCAAGTTCAGCAAGGGCTAAAAGTGCTAATTGGCGAGCGTGTGCATGGTTATATACAAGCCATCGGTGATACAACACGTGCCGTAGTGTATGGCATTGTATTAACAGCTGTCGCTCAGGGCTTTTTGGCAGGTTTAGGTTATGCGGTGGTTGGCATGGAAAGCCCCATATTTTTGGCAGCAGTCACCACGTTAGTAGCCATGATTCCTTTTGGAACACCTTTTGCGTGGGGGAGTGTAGCGGCATGGTTATTAAGTCAAGGCTATACCATCGAAGCTTTGGGTTTGGCCGCATGGGGAACTTTTGTGATTAGTTGGGTGGACAACATTATTCGCCCTTTAGTGATTTCTAGTGCCACAAAAATTCCTTTTTTATTAGTAATGTTTGGTGTATTAGGTGGTTTAAGTGCCTTTGGTATGATAGGTTTATTCATCGGGCCAGTGATTTTGGCAGTCTTGGTCGCTGTATGGCGGCAATGGTTAGAAAGTGAGCGTGATGTAGTATAGGTCACAAGATTAAATTGACGTATTATGCCTATAGATGGCTAGCTACAAACTTTTAGCACCGCCTAGTCACGTAGCACATATAAAATGGAGTTTTTACTCTAGAATAATTACTCTAAATATTTGAATTAAAACAAAAATTAGAGCTTTTGCACCAGTTGTTTAATGATTCAATAATCGTTAAACTGCTGCAAAATTGCTCAAAATCTAGGAGCCAACATGAAAAAAAGAGTTTGGGGTTTATTAACATTATCCACTATTGGTGTGGTAACGGCAGGAGTGCATTTTGCCACTTTGCCGCCTGCGCCACCAGCCGTACCACCTGTACCTGATAAAATCGCTATTCCTGAGGTGCCAGCATTGACGCCTTATGATATGCCAACAGGTCAAGTGGCAGTTTCAAATGAGCCGTATCGCTCCACCAATCGTAGTGTTTCTTTACAAGATTTAGTGGATAGAAAACTCACGACGGGTGTTTATACAGGCACTCCTTACTGGAAAAAACGTGCTGAATGGTTTGATAAACATTTTTACGATACCTTAGCGGCGCGTAAAGTATGGCAAGAAGGCACATCACCCGATACCCACAAACGCGGTGGGCCAGTGACATGGACCTATCAACCGATTCCACAATATGTACCGCCCCCCTGTAGCGAAGTACAACCAACGGGTTATGATGCCGAAGGCTGTCGTTATGTTTTAGGATTGTTTAAAGATGTCGAAGCTAAAGACCCTATCAAAGCCAATGTCATGCGTGAGCAAGTACGTCGTGGCCGTGATGTATGGTTTAAGGGGACTTTTGGTAACCAAGACGAAAATATGCTCTTGCAAACACGAGTTGTTGGCAAAGAGAATATGTACTATCCGTGGTTGGATACCCGTACTCGCGCACAGCGTTTCAGCAAATGGGGCTTAATTAACGACCCAGATTGTGTGCAGGGAGATGCTTCTACCAACTGGTACGACAAATGCCAAGACCCTCATTCCTCAGGTGTGTTAGGTTATCGCAAATACTATGCCGACCCTATCAAGGATAAAACAGGCAAAGTAGTGTATGACCCACAAACTGCACCTTATTCCGAAACTGAAATTAAAGAAAACAAACGTTATGTAGTTGGCCATCCTTGCGTACAATGTCACGTAGGTTTTGACCCTACCAATCCGCCACAAAATCCCAACGAACCCAAATGGGAAAACTTAAGCGCGACGATTGGCAATCAACATATTCGTCAACCTTTAGCCTTCTTCCAAGGTGCGCCAAGCAATCATTTGGCTAACCAAGCGGTGATGGCAGGACGTTTAGGCACGATTGACACCTCCATTGTGGCTAATGATTGGCAGCATAATCCCGGTACTCAAAACAATATCATGGACTTTCATAACAAGCGTTTGTTTGAACATGCCATGAAAGACCCTGTCACAGGTGAAGTCAAAACTGCCATGACCCGTCATGTACTTAAAGGTGCAGAAGATTCGGTTGGTGAACATTTGGCCTTGATTCGGGTTTATGTCAATATTGGTATGTGTACCGAAGAATGTTGGACACCCAATTTCCCCTATCCAGGTCAACTTTTGGGACGTGGCGTTCATCAAAGTCCAATGCGTATTATGCAATGTGCCAACAAATGTGATGCGTGGAATTATGCCGATAGCAAAATGGATGATTTGACGGCCTTTTTAATCACAGGTGGGCCAACTTATTTAATGGCTGCTAAAGATAAGGATAATACCGCAGGTCAACACTATATTGATTTAAAAGTGGTTGCTAAAGGCCATGATGTCTATGCGCGTGAATGTGCTTCTTGCCATAGCTCCAAGGTTGCCCCCGAAAATATTCGTGCTGATAAAGATGCCTTGGGCAAGTTTTACGAAGGTCATATTTTTGGTAAAGAAGATTACTGGCGTTATGAAATGACACCTGACAAATTGAATGATGCCTCATTTATGGCCAAATACTTTGCCAAAGACCTCAAAGGTAACTTACGTCCAAAACAATTTGCCGATAAGGGTATTTTTGGTCAGGATTGGTTAGGCAATGACGAGCGTACACCGTTTAATATTGTTGGCACAAATATGTGTCGTGCTTTACACGACAATCACAACCAAGGTCATATTTGGGAAGAGTTCTCGTCAGAGACTTACAAAAATTCACCCTCTCCAGGTAGTGTAAAACGTGTCTTTAACCGTGTGTTCCCTCTAATTGGTGGCTTGCCCTTTGGTGAGCGCAAAATTGAAGGTGGGCCAGGTTATATGCGTAATATCTCATTGTTATCTGTTTGGGCAACAGCACCATTCTTACATAACAATGCGATTGGCGAAGTGACTTTCTTGCCTGATGGTTCGCCTGATTACACTTTAAGTGGTCGTATTAAACAATTCGAGATGGCTTATGATGAATTGATGATGTCGGATGATCCAAAAGTATCACCCAGTCGTCCGCAAAAAATCACTGGCTTGACCGAAGACTTTAAGAGTAGCGGCCGTGAAGATGCACAAGGCCCAGCCTTAATCCCCTTCAAAAAGGGTGACCCTGTTGCTCATGTGTTGTCTTCAAATCCTCATCGCCCGTTATTTATGAAGTGTGATGATTTGGTCGAAAACAAAGGCCATCAGTTTGGAGTTGATTTAACCCCTCAAGATAAATTTGCTTTACGCGAATTCTTGAAACTGATGTAAATAACCTTCTCTTTAGGAGAGGTAGCTACACAATGATTTTAGGACTGAAAATAAGACTATAACGATGAATTTCCCCTCCTCGGAGGGGCTAGGGGTAGGTTAAAACAGATAAAAAATACTGTTGGCCTAACACATCCCTAAATCCCCTCTCAAGAGGGGACTTACGCTCATTTTTATAGACTGTGTAGATACCTCCGCCTAAATTGAGAGAGGGAATATTTTTGATTTAGAGCTACTATGAAAAAAACAATACTTGGGATAGCGATAATTCTGTTAATTAGTGCATTAGCAGCAATAGCCGTGCTAAATACCTCAAGTACGCCTCCAATTACCGAATTAGCTAAAAATATCCCTGCAAAAACAGATTATTTATCACAAAAAGTTATTCCAGATACCGATTTACCGCCACAAGGCACTCGTTCTTTATTTGACCATATCATTGCCCAGCATAATGGCTTACCGTATCCCTTTGAAAAACTCATTGCCTTGTTAAAAGAGCAAAGCCCCCAAAATACAGACCCGATTACGTTGTTGATTCCGCATGGCCGTTCTTTATTAAAAGGTCAAGCTGATGATAAACATCCGCGTATTGTGGTCGCCGCAGATTTTGAACAAGGCAATGCCCCTGCAGGCTTAGGCTTAAAAACTAATGGCTTATTGTTTTTGGGTTTTGTCGAAAATGCCCACGAAATAGAAGTGTTAAGTTATAACGAAGCCGCAGGACGTTTTGAGTTTCAATTAGTACAAAATTATTGTGAAGGTTGTGTGCCAAGAATTGTGTATGCACGGAGAGCCATTTGTACCACTTGTCATCAAGGCGGTACACCGATTTTTTCGCAGCGTCCGTGGAATGAAACCAATGGTCAACAAAGTACCGCCGCTGCCATCGCCGCGGCACGAGGCAATAATTTGGCTTATCAAAGCGTGGCTTTGCAACAACCCTTAGCCAATTCGGAGCGTTTTGACCAATTAACCGATGTCGGCAACTTTTATCATGTCACCCAACGTTTATGGTTGGATGGTTGTGGTTTAGACGGTAACCAATGTCGGCGGCAAATGTTAAAGCTCGCTTTGCAATATGCCGATAACGCGGGCGGATTTGATGCTAATAGTGCAGAGTCGCAAAGCTTAAAACAATTACAAGCCAAAAACTTTCCCAAAGAAGGTATTGCAGTGCCTGAGTCAGACTTACTAAACCGCGACCCTATAGGCGAAAAACAAGGAGTTAAAGGCTGGTTACGTTCTTTAGTCACGCGTGACATTAAATTTGGCGAAGGTGCAAAAGACAACGAAGATTTAAGTGAGTTTGATAAATTGCCACCTTTACGCAAAGAAGTTGACCCATTGACCATCCGCGCACCAAAACAAGTTTTAACCGCGCAACAGATTGATGGTGTGTATGGTCTCGCTCGTTTTTTTAGTGATGCAGATTTAAAAAGTTTAGTACAAGCCAATGGTAATCGGTGGACAAATGTCGTGGCCAAAGTGCAAGGTTTGCCTGATGAAGTTTTTGCCGCTAAACCCTTTTCGCGAGTGGTGGTGATGCAAGCATTATTAGGACAAAAGCGCGATTATTGTTGTTTGAGTACCGCAGAAATGTCTCCGCCAGTGGTCTCAGGCATTCCACCGTTAACCATCAAAAAATTGCCGCAACTACAGCCATTTGCGGACTATTGTTTTGCCTGTCATCGGGGTAATCCTGCACAACGTTTAAACTTTATGGCAGGCGATACCGAAGAACAAGTATTGGCTAATATTCAGGCCAAAAAAGAAATTAGAGATGCGTTGGATTGGGAGCGTTATGAAGGCACAGAAAAAGCCAGTAAACTGATGCCGCCACGAGACGCTATACAGTATCAAAAATTAAAACAAGCAGATGAAAAAGCTCGCCAACAAATGCGCGATACTGTGCCAAGTTTATTTGATTTTTGAGGGGATAAATCATGCGTTTAGCCTTAATACTACTAAGCAGTAGTTTACTAATGACCAGCATCAATAGTTATGCCATGCCAGCCTTTGCTCGTTATTATAAACAGCAATATGGTTATATGCCCTCCTGTCATGCTTGTCATAGCGAAGGTGGTGGCACACCGTTAAATAACTATGGCAAAGCTTTTAAAGACAATGGAAAGTCCTTAGCTGCTTTAGCAAAAATTGCTAGTTTAGACAGTGATGGCGATGGTGCTGCTAATGGTGTTGAGGCGCAAGCTAAAGCCAATCCTGCCGACAAACATTCTACCCCTGCAAAAGCTGGCACATGGCTAGATTTAGCCAGTTTGATTCCTAAAGAAGTCCAAGCCTTATTTCCAGCTATTCGTTCTTGGTTGCCTAAAGATGCGGTGTTAACCTCTGCAGATATTGCCACAGCCAAAACAATGGGGGCAATATTAAGTGCGGCAGATGAAAATACCATTTATATTCCTGTTGAAAATCAACGCCCTGCGGGAACAGCCCTAATTTTTCCTGCACAATATCAAGGCAAAACTTTCTTTTTGCTCATGGCAACTGATAAACAACTCAAAATCACCCAAATCAAAGTGATGAACGCCAAAGATGTGCCAGCAGCTAAAAAAAGTGCAGTTTATGGCAAATTAGTGGGATTAGCCGCCCAAAGTATTCCTACACCCACAACCAAAGACCTTGATGCAGCAATTACACAAGCAGTAAAAAATGCAGGTGTTTTGTTGTATGTGCGCTTAAAAGGAGCGTAACAATGTGGCGATTATTGGCTGTTATCCTTTATTTTGTCAGTGTTTGGGCATGGGGAGCTGAGCCAGAAATTGATTTTTTTGGTAATGCACCTATTCCAGAGTCGGCATTGGTACATACCCCTGAGCCAAAGCCTGATTGGCAATTATATGGCGCACCTGCTGCTTTATTGCTGTTCTTTTTTAGTTTTTGCCTAATTGTTAAGTTATTGATTCCGTTTAAAGAAACGGATATGCGTTTTGATTTACATGACTTACCTGTTGCGGCACAACGCGGCATTGGCATGGCAGTAATTTTATTCGGTATTGCTTTTTGTTTTGGCGGTTTAGAGGCGCATTATCAAATGGGCTTACATGGCAGTGCTGAGGCCTATTTTGGCCAAATGGGGATTGGTAAATTAATTGCCTTTACTCATGCTCATTTATTTGGTTTTACCACCAGTTTTTTTATTATTGGTATTCCATTCTCTTTACATTTTAATCGTTTAAAAATTTATCAATGGATATTCCCCTTGGGCTTAGCGGCTTCACTAACCGATGTTATTTCGTGGTGGGGCATCAAGTTTGTGTCGCCTTATTTTGAATATGTCACATGGTGGTGTGGTTTTGTCTTTAGTGCCTGTTATTTGTGGATGTTGGTGGCTTTAGTCCGCGTGTTATTTTTTCCACGCGTCAAATGGTTACCTGATTTTATTAACGAGGATAGACAAAAAGAGTGGGATAAAGAGCATCGCTCAAAATAATAGCTTAGCTCTTAAAAATAACCCTTCGACTTCGCTCAGGGTACATTTTTTGTTGGTTGAGCGGAGTCGAAACCAGCAAAAAATGCTTAATATCAAGGATTTTACCCACATTTTATGGGCTTTTTAGCTCCAAAATATTTGAGCCTATACTTTTGCCCTTTGACTTTACTCAGAGTG
>JACKNZ010000011.1 GCA_024234595.1 Moraxellaceae bacterium
TGTCCAACTCAGCACACCTGCCTTTTTGGTTAACGGTCAAGAAGATACAGCTTACACCATTCGCGCTAATGACTTATTACAAGGCTTTAACGATATTGACGGTGATGATTTAAGTATCGCCAATCTACAAGCGACGAATGGCTTATTAGTTGATAACCAAAACGGCACTTACACTTTTACACCGACTGCTAATTTTAACGGCACAATTAATTTAAGCTATCAAGTAATTGATAACAAAGGTGGGGTTGTTAATGCAAACAATAGCTTTGTTGTTAACCCTGTCAATGATGCACCTCAAGCCTTAGTCGCGTTGGATGACCAAACGATAGATGAGGGTCAATTCTTTAGTTATCAACTGCCTCCAGCCGCTTTTGTTGATGTTGATAACAGTGATTTAAATTACAGTGCAAGCCTATCAAACGGAGACCCATTACCAACTTGGCTCAATTTTGATGAAGCGACACAAACGTTTAGTGGCACACCGAGCTTTAGTGATAGTAGCACCTTAGATATCAAAGTAACGGTGAGTGATGGAAGTTTACATGCTAGTCAACAATTTATTTTAGATGTTGTTAATGTTAACCAAACACCGCAACTAGCGGCAAATTTACCAAATTTAGTGTTGAATGAGGACGGTAGTTTAAATATTGATGTGTTATCACGAGTGCTTGATTTAGATGGCGACACCTTAATTGTCACACAAGCAAGTATTAACAATGTGGCGGTAATTATCAATCCTGACCAAACCATCACTTTTACACCACCAGTAAATAGTAACGGTATTTTCAAGCTCAGTTATAGCATTAGTGATGGTGTAGCGACGCAAACATTTAGCGAAAGTATTACCGTTAATGCGGTTAATGATGCGCCTGTCATCACCATTGACCCGATTATCCGTCAGTTACCAGAAGACAGCCGTATCGAAGTTGATATCTTAGCTAACGTCACTGATATTGATAGCACAACACTGACATTGGTATCGGCACAAGCCGACTCAGCACAAGGTCAAGTCAGTATTACCGCTAATCAAACCTTGTTATTTACGCCAAATGCCAACTTTAATGGTCAAGCCAACATTAGCTATACCGTTAAAGATGAGCAAGGTGCAACGGTCAAGGGGACGCTTAAACTTGATGTTACGTCCGTTAATGACGCGCCTGTATTGCGTGTGACTAAACCAACTAATACTTTGCGTTTGGTAGAAGATGCGACGGCGGTGTTGGTCGGGTTGGCTTTTGGTTTACAAGTTGATGACGTTGATGCCCAACCATTACAAAGTCTGACTATTGCGCTTGAGCAAGGCAATATCCATGACTTGTTGTTAGTTAATACCCAAGGTACTAATTTACAAGCCAGTTTTGATGCACAAACGGGCGTAATGACGATTGTAGGTAGTGATAGTATCGCTAATTATCAAAAAGTGTTGGATAGTCTTGCTATAAGCACTACGGCTGAGCAAGGTGCATTAACGCGGGGACTCAAAATTACCGTTAATGATGGTCAATTAACTGATACCGTGACACTTAGTATTCCTGTCGATTATGTACAAGACGAAACCCATGATGGCACCGCAGGTAATGATACCTTAATGGGCGGCTCTGGCAATGACACTCTGATTGGTGGTGAAGGGGATGATATATTGTTGGGAGGCAATGGCAACGACGAGTTATTTGGTGGTGATGGTAACGATATTTTAGATGGTGGTGAAGGTGCAGATACCATGAATGGTGGTGCAGGCGATGATGTTTTGATTGTCGATAATCCTAATGACAGTGTTGTTGGCGGTGAGGGAACTGACCAAGTCCAAACGATTATTAGTTTTAGCTTACCTGATGGCATCGAAAATCTACGCTTTACAGGCTTGCAATCGGGTTTATTAGGACAAGGTAACAATGGCAATAACACCATGCAAAATAACGATGCAGGCGGTGAGTTGCAAGGCGGTTTAGGCAATGACACCTTTGAAGGCGGCGCAGGCCGTGATGTGTTTGTAGGTGGTGAAGGAGCAGATACCTTTGGCTTTAGTTTTAGCGAAAATGGTACTTTGCGTTTGGGTGAAGTGCTGGACTTCTCTGCTGCGCGTGGTGATAAATTGGATGTCTCTAAAATTGATGCCAATAGCGCGCTTGCGGGCAATCAAAACTTTAGCTTTATTGGCGAACAGGCGTTTAGCAATACAGCAGGGGAATTACGTTTTAGCCAGCGTTTATTACAGGGCGACATCAACGGTGATGGTGTAGCAGATTTTGAAATTAAATTAGTTGGTGTCTTGGAGTTAAAGCAAGATGACATTTTGCTGTAATTATTCGGGAACATGGAGCGCAAATGATGAAATTTAAATTGGGCGTAATCACGGCAATTATGAGTGGTTTATTGGTTGCCTGTGGTGGAGATGGTAATGGTGCAGGTACAGACGCAACACCAGTCAACAAGTCGCCTGTTGCAAATGCCGATTTTTTTAACACCGTACAGGGCACAAGCCTTAGTTTAGATGTACTGGCCAATGATATTGACCCAGAACTTGGCGCGTTAAGCATTAAGTCATCGGCCTTAGCCATTGCAACTCAAGGGTCACTCAGCATTAGCTCAGATAAAAAACTGCTTAATTTGGCACCTTCTGCTGATTTTGTAGGTGATATTGTATTAAGTTACACCGTAATAGATGCACAGGGTAATCAAACGATTGGCCAAGCAACGGTAAGTGTTAAATCCTTGCAGTCCTTATCGGCAAAACAAGACAGCACGTGTGTTGTTACTAGCACAGGATTGGTTAAATGTTGGGGCGGAAATGATTATGGTCAATTGGGTGAAGGTGTTGCCTTAAATGCAACAAATACCTTTAAAACAACCCCTGTGACTGTCGCTAACCTTAATGGCGTTAAACAAGTGGCGATGGGTTATACCCATGCCTGTGCCATTACTCAAACAGGTGCAGTGAGTTGTTGGGGAGACAACAATAAGGGGCAGCTTGGTGATGGTACTCAAACCCAACGTTTGCAAGCGACACCTGTGCTTGGGTTAGCGGCCAAAGCAACACAATTAGCATTAAGTTATGACAGCAGTTGCGCTTTGTTAGAGACAGGGCTTGTGCAATGTTGGGGTAGCAATAGCCAAGGTGAATTGGCAATACCAAGTACAACAGTGTTTAGTGCTAGCCCTAAAACATTAACTATTGGCTCAAATCTAAAAGCAAAACGATTGGTTGCAGGCAATCACCATGTGTGTGCGATTAGCGAAAACAACTCACTGTTCTGTTGGGGTGCAAATGATAATGGCCAATTAGGAATTAATGACAAAGTTAGACGTTATCAAGCCACGCAAGTCACTGTAACAGGCAGTGTGCAACAAGTTGCGGCAGGCTTTGCTCATACTTGTGCCGCCAATGGCAGCAATGTTTATTGTTGGGGGATTAACGACAAAGGACAATTAGGGATTAGTAATACTACTGATGCTATTAGTCCTATGTTGGTGACTAATTTAAGCGGCGGTGTATCCAGCTTGGCGTTGGGTAAAGACCATAGCTGCGCTGTGACGACTGATAACAAAACTTATTGTTGGGGTAGTCGCTATGCGGGGCAAACAGCACAAACAGTTGATAGCACAGCATTAGATACCCAAGCCACCCAAGTCAGTAGTTTGGCTGGTAAACGTGAACTCAGTGCAGGTGACTTTCATACTTGTAGCATCGAGGGAGCAGGGCTAGTTAAATGTTGGGGCAAAAATGACTTAGGGCAGTTAGCTAATGGTTCGTCTGCTGCACAAAGTGCGACAGCTGTATCGGTAACATTTAATTAGTAAGCTGAGATTGGGATAAGCGATTCTCATCTTTCTGTTTTAATCAAGATAAGATGATAGCGATGAATAATTCCCCCCTCGGAGGCAAGGCTGTCAAGTTTAACCCCACCTAACCTCCCCTTGAAAAGGGGGAGGAATCTCACGAGTCCTATAAAATATTAGGTTTGTGGAAAGTCTCCCCCTGAGAAGGGGGAGATTTAGAGGGGGTTAAAACAAGAGCTTGATAGCACTGCCTCTAAAGAGAGGACTTCACGCTTTATACAACTAATTTTTATCATACCAAACTTCGCTCAATCAATCTCAAAAGCACCCTGAGCGAAGTCGAAGGGTGACGTTAAATAAGTGAATGCTCTTATGTCAGAATCCAGTGGCAAACTAGCCATTCTGCTACAAATTCTTAAACCAATTAAACCGATTTTGGCGACACTCGTTTTATTTAGTATGGTGCTCAACTTACTGATGTTAGCCCCTTCTATTTATATGTTACAAGTGTATGACCGTGTCCTCAGTAGCCAAAACCAATTTACACTCTTTGCGATTACCTTAATTGTTTTATGCGTTTATTTGGCGATAGGTTTGTTGGAGTGGGTGCGTTCTAACTTGCTACTTAAACTCAGTGCTAGTATGGACTTGACTCAAAGCGACCGCATTCATGCCGCTGCATTTTCTAAAAGTCCTTTAGCGCGTAGTATGTCACCTGCTCAGGTGGTACAAGATTTTGCCGCTGTTCGACAAATTGTCACAGGCTCATTTGTGCTGGCCTTATTAGATTTACCGTGGATTCCCTTATATGTCGGTTTGCTGTTCGCTTTTGAATGGCCATTAGGGGTACTGGCAGTGGTGGGGATGTTATTACTGGCACTCGTGGCATTTATGACCGAAAAACTCACTAAAGAGCCTCTCGAAAAATCCACAAAAATTGCCAGTCAAGCGGCGTTTATGCTCAATAAACAACATCGTCACATCGAAATTATCGCCGCGTTGGGCATGATTCCCATGTTGGGTAAGCGCTGGCAACAATATAATCGTGAAGCCTTGTTGCTACAAATCCAAGCCAGTGATTATATGGCGCGCCTGAGTGCGGTCGGGCGTTATATCCGACTCACGCTGCAATCCTTGGTATTGGGTGTTGGTGCATATTTGGTGTTACAAGGCAAAATGTCGGGCGGGATGATGATTGCTGGGTCAATTTTGTTAGGTAGAGCCTTAGCCCCAGCCGAACAACTGATTGGCTCGTGGCGACAGCTGATTGCAGGTTTTGGTGCATATCAGCGTTTGAGTCAATTACTGGCCTCTGAAGCAACCCAAGAAAAGCCCTTTGATTTACCACCCCCCATTGGGCAGTTATCTATCACCCAATTAACATTGATGTTAGAAGGCCGAAAAGACCCAGTATTGCGCCAAATCAATGTCAGTTTGCAAGTGGGAGAAAGTTTAGCAGTGGTTGGCGCAAGCGCGTCGGGCAAATCAACGTTGGCCAGAGTGATGTTAGGTTTAGTAACACCCACCAGTGGTGAAGTGCGTTTAGATGGCGCAGATTTACAACAATGGCCACGAGATAAATTGGGTCAATATGTCGGTTATTTACCCCAAGATATTGAGCTATTTGAAGGCACAGTGGCCGAAAATATTGCGCGTTTTCAGGAAGTAGATGCACAGCAAGTGATAGAAGCCGCACAGTTAGCGCACGTCCATGACATGATTTTGCGTTTGCCACAAGGCTATGACACCCGTATTGGCGAAGATGGTGCAAAATTATCGGGTGGCCAGCGGCAGCGGATTGCCTTGGCACGCGCTGTTTTTGGCCAACCAAAATTGGTAGTGCTGGATGAACCAAATGCCAATTTGGACGACCAAGGCGATAAAGCACTGGCCGATACGCTGATTGAGCTCAAAAAACATCAAATTACCGTGATTGTGATTTCGCATCGTACTCATATTTTGGCGGTAGTTGACCGTATTTTATTGTTGCAAGAAGGGACACAAGCGTTATTTGGCAGTCGTGAGCAAGTGCTACAACAACTGCGCCAAGCAGGGGCAGCCGCATGACTGACTCACCTCTGAACACCCAGCAACGCCTTGAACAACTCGCCCAAGATGCAAGCCCAGCACGTTGGGGGCGATATACGCTACTGATATTGTTGGTTATCTTTATTTTATGGGGACTTTTTGTACCGATTGACTCGGGTGTGCCAGCACAGGGCGTGATTGGCATTCAAAGTCAACGCCAATCGGTACAACATCCGCAAGGGGGCGTGGTGCAACACTTGTTTGTCCATGAAGGAATGTATGTGGCACAAGGTCAACAGCTTTTACGTTTAGATAGCACTCAGATTAAGGCCGAATTGCAACGTGCCGAACAAGAAACCATTCAATACACTGCGCGTTTGGCAAGATTATTGGCAGAACGACAACAGCAGTCTCAAACAGACTTTGCAAGCGTTGAGCTTTTGAAAGACAAGCATGATGAGACGGTTAAGCAAGCCATTCAAACACAATCGGCGTTATTGTATGCCAAAGTTAAAAGCATTGAATTAGAGCAACAGTTATTACAACAGCGTATTGCTGCCAAAAAAACGCAGTTACAACAACAGCTAACAATGGTAAAAGCGCGTCAAGCACAAATTGAGTTATTAACACAAGAAATCAACGCCAATCAGTCTTTAATCGCACAAGGATATACTGGTCAAGAACGAGCATTAGGTTTACAACGTGAGCAATTAGAGCGTCAGGTCGAGCAACAAGAAGCGCAATTAGCGATAAGTCAGCACCAAGCAGACATCGCAGAATTAAGCCAGCAAATCATGCTGACAAAAACGCAATATCAACAAGAAGTAGAGCGTGAAAAGAGCGAAGTAGAGCAGCAATTAGTGGTCTTAAATCAGCAAAAAATTGCTTTACAAGATAGGCTCAAACAGAGCGTGATTGTTGCACCTGCATCGGGCGTGATTGTGGCGCAGAGTATTCATACCGAAGGTGGCGTGATTAACGCAGGACAAGTGTTAATGGATATTGTGCCGAGTCAAACCGAGATTGTGGTTGATGCCAAAGTCGCGCCACACCTCATCGAAAAAGTACAACTTAATCAACAAGCGCATATCCGTTTAACTGCTTTAGACAGCCTTAATCCTGTGGTGGAGGCAACGGTGGTCACTATTTCTGCCGACCAAATCAACTCTAACAATAATACTCCGCCGTATTTTGCAGTGCGTTTGCAAATCAATCCGCAATCTTTACAAAAATTGAAGTATCAAAAAATTAGCGCGGGCATGCCTGTTGACGTATTATTTAAAACAGGCGAGCGTAGTTTCTTTAGATATTTAGCAGAGCCGTTGTTAAAGACGTTCTTTTTTGCGTTGAGGGAGTGAGCTAAGTGGCCTGTATGCAGCTATATTTAAAACAAACCGTTAATTTATGATGTGGGCTTGAACTCAGAATTGGTAGCCTGTGTGGAGTGCAACGCAACACGGGATTTATGGTGGTATTTAGACGAAAAGTCGTTGATTTAGCAGATGTTTAGCCCCGTATTCCGCTACGCTTTACCCGCTTCAAGCCAACTCATCTAAGGCGCATCATATGCGCCATTATGGTACGGAGTTTATCAAGCCAAATACTTCAACCCCTCTCTTGCCTCTTGTTGCAGCATTAGCGTTAATTTATCAGCAGGAATAGGGCGGCTGATTAAATAGCCTTGTACCACATCACAGCCTTGCTCTTTCAAAAAATTAAGATGCGTTTCGGTTTCAACGCCTTCGGCCACAATTTTCATGCCTAGGCTATGACCCATTGCAAAAATAGCGCGTACGATGGCATCGTCTTTTTCGGCCTGACCAATTCTAAACACAAAAGATTGGTCAATTTTGAGTACATCAATCGGAAAGTCACGCAAATAAGATAACGAAGAATAGCCTGTACCAAAATCATCAAGGGCAATTTTTATGCCGCGACTGCGTAAGTCCTCTAACAACTGGCAAACGCCATCTTTCTCATCCATAAAAGATGATTCTGTTAACTCCAGTTCTAAAGCAGTGGGGTCAAGGCCACTATTGACCAAAATTCTGTCCACAATCTCAAGCAAATTACCACGTTGTAATTGTTGTGCCACGACATTGACCGAGGTGCTAATATGCCCAAAACCTTGCTTATGCCATTGAGCCGTTTGTTGACAGGCTTTATACAACACAATTTCACCAATTGCAGATATGAGTCCAGCTTCTTCGGCTAAGGGAATAAAAAGGGCAGGCGACACCAATCCCATCGTTGGATGTTGCCAGCGTACTAAGGCTTCGGTACTGATAATACGATTGGTTTTTAAACAAACTTTAGGTTGATAAAACACCACAAATTCATCTTTAAAAATCGCCTTACGCAAAGCACTTTCAAGATTGACTTGCTCAATCGAAATAGATTTAACATCTTCACTGAAAAAGCGCGTGCTATTGCCGCCCATACGTTTAGCTTGTTGTAAAGCTAAGTCGGCATGGTTGATTAAAATTTGTAATTCACGGCCATGTTCAGGAAACAAACTGACACCAATGGATGCGCCAAGTAGTAACTCATGCTCTCCAATTTTGAAGGGACGACGCAGTTGTTCAATAATTTTGTCGCAATAGTTTTCAACAGCATTACGTTGGTAGTTTTTGTCTAATAGTAGGGCAAATTCATCACTTCCCAAACGAGCAACAGTATTGGCATCGCTAGCAGTCTGACTAATACGCTCAGCGACTTTTTTGAGTAGCGCATCACCTAATTCATGACCAAAACTATCATTGAGTGGTCTAAATCGGTCTAAATCAATATGCAAGACCGCAAAGCCTTCGTTTTTGTCGCGTGCGGCAACAATTGCGCTGTGTAATCGGTCATAAAACAAGGTACGGTTAGCTAAGCCCGTTAATCTATCGTAATTGGCTAAGTATTTGAGTTTTTCTTCGGCTTCTTTGCGTTGCGTCAGGTCAGAGACAATGCCGACATAATGGCCAATTTGATTGTCGTGATTGCGAATGGCGGTAATGTGTAACCATTGAGGAAAAACTTCGCCATTTTTGCGGTATTCAAGCAGTTCACCTTGCCAATCGCCTGTTTGTTTGAGTTGTTCAAGGGTGGCGGTATAAAGCGGCTCTTTGGGCTGTGAAGGGTGATTGCCAATGTTAAATAAATGTTTGCCCTCTAAGTCTTCGTTGCTAAACCCTGTCATTTGACTAAAACGAGGATTAACCGATAAAAAACAGAAGTCAGCGTCTAAGATATAAATGCCTTCGGCGGCATATTCAAATACCGAGGCCGATAAACGAAGTTTTTCTTCGACTTCGCGCTCAGGGGTAATATCACGTCGAGTGCCAATTAAACGCAAAGGCAAACCTTTGGCATCCCATGCCACCACACGGCCATTATCTTCGACCCACACCCAATGTCCAGCCCGATGCAAAATACGATAGGCGACTTCGTAGTTGGGCTTTTTTTTGCGTAAATGTTGCAGTAAGGCGTGTTTGACGGTGGCGTAGTCATCGGGATGAATAATTTGTTTCATCTTGCCCATCAGGGCTTTCATTTCGAGTTTGGAATAGCCTAAGAGTTGCTCAAAATTAGAGTTAAAAATTTCGTTATTGCTCATATTCCAATCCCACAAGCCAATGCCAGAGGCATCAATGGCAAGGGTTAAGCGTTCTTGGCTATTGCGCAGCGCACGGTTAATGTCCGACAGCGCAAGAGTACGCTCGCGGACTTTTTGTTCTAAATTGCTGTTAATTTCTTGGAGTTGAGTTTCGGTATGCCGACGTTCTTGAATTTCTAAAGCGAGTTTTTGATTAACGGCTTCAACGGTATTTTTGGAGCTTTCTAAAAAATGAATCAAATCTTCATTGCGTAATTGCAGCCATAATGATTGATAGCTTAAATCACTTAAACGACGACCTGCTAATAATACAAAAAAGAAGAATAGCCCACCAACCCCTGTTAAAGCCGAATTTACCACCGAGGGATAGGCGGTTAACAATAATAAACCGGGTAAAATGGCGGCAACCGCAAAATAAATAAACGTCTCAAAGCGACTCGAATAACTGGTTAATGCAGCAATCGCTTGCCAACTGACTAAGCAAGCAAATAACGCAGGACGATAAAAATCCGCAATTGGCGTGCCATTGATGGGAAAGCTCGGTGAAAAAACAACGGCGGCCACGCCCCAAATACTGCCCATGATTAAAGCGGTGCAATTAAGGCATTTTTCGATGGTATCGGGAGCAAATTCCCTAAAATTATGTTTGAGATGACTAATGGTTGCAATCGATAGTGCCACGCCCAACAAAGCTAATATTGACCATGTTTTAGTCGATAAAAATAAGCTGCTCTTTTCATCCCAATATAAAAAACTGACGGTGATAATCGACACCAAAGAAATAAAGCTAAAAAATTGGAACTGACCAATCATTTGTGATGACTGGAGCTGCATCAGCCGCTGTTCAATCAGCGAGCTTGGCATCTCTGTTTTGGTGTGCGTGTTAGCATACTGGTCGGTCATTAAACCGTACCCCCTGTTATAAGAATAATAAGCATTGGTGACGCAAACAATCAGCAATTACAGCCTGTTGTATTGTAGGGGCTAATTTATATAAATTTTCTTCTTATTCTATGCAGCTATTGGCAATTGCTCAATGCAAAAAATGCATACTTAATCATTATTCGTGTTTTTTTGTCTAAAAAATACCATTGTCACAAAGTTGTCACATAACGAGCTTATGCTTAAACCATGTTGAAAACAGATACCATTTTAATTGGGGGAAAGAATATGAAACTTCAACCATTAGTATTAGCCTTGGGCTTAGGTTTAGGTGTGGTTAATGCCTATGCTTTGGATGCAGGATTGCCAGTGTATGCCAAAACCACAGGGGTGTCAGGTAATTTGTCGAGTGTCGGTTCTGATACCTTAGCCAATTTAATGACTTTTTGGGCAGAAGATTTTAAAAAGCAATATCCCAATGTCAATATTCAAATTCAGGCCGCGGGTTCTTCGACAGCTCCTCCTGCGTTAACACAGGGCACGTCTAATCTTGGCCCTATGTCTCGTGCTATGAAAGACAACGAAATCCAAGACTTTGAAAAGAAACATGGTTATAAACCAACCGCTATTCCTGTTGCTGTTGATGCTTTAGCGGTATTTGTGCACAAAGATAATCCGATTAAAGGTTTGTCGATGTCGATGGTGGATGCGGTGTTCTCAACAACTCGCAAGTGTGGTTATGAAAGAACCGCGACTAATTGGGGAGATTTGGGCTTAACAGGCGCATGGAAATCCCGTGATTTGCAACTGTTTGGTCGTAACTCGGTATCGGGTACTTATGGTTATTTTAAAGAACACGCCTTATGTAAAGGTGACTTTAAATCTAACGTCAATGAGCAACCGGGTTCGGCCTCGGTCGTACAGTCTATTTCTAACTCAATTAACGGTATTGGTTATTCGGGCATTGGTTATGTCACCTCGGGTGTAAAAGCTGTGCCATTAAAAGGTAGTGATGGTGAGTTTGTAGCAGCGACTGCTAAAAATGCCTTGTCGGGTAAATATCCTTTGGCACGTTTTTTATATGTTTATGTCAACAAAAATCCTAAAAAGCCTTTAGCTCCGCTAGAAGCTGAATTTGTGAAATTGATTTTGTCGCAACAAGGTCAACAAATTGTTGAAAAAGACGGTTATATCCCCTTGCCAGCGTCCGAAGTCAAAAAGATTCGTGCAAAATTGGGTTTATAATCAGTGGATTATATTAAAAGGGGCTTCTAGCCCCTTTTGTTGTTAAAATGGCTTATGCTTCTTATATAAATTGATGAGTAATATATGAGTAAACCTGAGCGTGTTCGTCTCGATGCGGCCACTATGGCTGCTCTTGACCGTCGCCGTCGTATTAAAGACAAAATAGCCAATGTCACGATTGGCTTCGGCGGTATTTTTGTGGTGTTGGCGATTACCCTAATTTTTGTGTATTTATTGGTTGAGAGTTGGCCTTTATTCAAAAAAGCAGAATTTGACCAAACCCAAAGTTATCAAAGCCAACAAGCCGCGTTGTGGGTGGACATGGACGAGTACAACCAAACGGGTATTCGTTTGTTAGCTACAGGTGAAGTCCAGTATTTTACGGTTAATGATGGCCAAACCACCGCCAGTGAGCAATTAGCCTTGCCCCAAGGTACGACCATTAGTCATATTCAGCGCAGTGCGATTTTACAAGGATTGGTTGGGATTGGGTTGTCCAATGGCCAATTGTTGGTATTTAAGCCCAATTATTCGGTGGATGTCGCGGCTGATGGCAAATCAAAAACAGTCCATCCAAATTTGATTTTTCCTTATGGCACAACACCTTTAACCGTTAACGATAATCAACAACCCTTGTCGCAATTTGCGATGCGTGACGACGATGGCGTATTGCAAGTATTTGCGGCAGCCAATAATCAAGTGTTATGGCAACGTTTTAGTGTACATAAAGATGAAGCCGAAGAGGGTGGCTTTAGTTTAAGCAGTGCCATGGACGATACCGATAGCGACAGTAATGCCGATAAAGTGTTTGAGCGTAGCTTAAATATGGCCTTAGCGGTTGATACGCAAGCGGTAAAAAGTTTAATTTTAGGGCAGGGCGCACGTTGGGCTTATTTGTTAACGGCAAATGATATTGCGGTATTTAGAATTGTCGAAGGTGAGCCTAAGCTGTATCAAAGCGTTAAATTTAAAAATGGTGAAATTAACACCGCTATTCCCTTACAAGGCGAAATTTCCTTGTTGGTGGGTAATAACAAAGGCCAAATTAGCCAGTGGTTTTTGGTGCGCGATAGCCATGACGGTGAAGATAAGTTTAATTTGCAGCAAATTCGCCAGTTTACGCTAGGGTCTGCTCCTATTACTGCCATTGCCCCCGAAGCCAAACGCAAAGGCTTTGTGGCAGGTGATGCTCAAGGCAATATTGGCTATTTTTATACCACGTCCGAGCGCACCATTGGTATTCATGCGGCGGCTAAAAGCGCGATTAGCGAATTGTCGGTGTCGGCACGTTCCGAAGGGGTATTTGTGCAAGCGGCTGACAGTGCCAGCTTTTGGCGTTTACATGCCGAACACCCCGATATTTCTATGAAGTCCACATGGGGTAAAGTCTGGTACGAATCTTATCCAGAGCCAAGTTATACATGGCAATCGACCTCGGGTAATGTCGATTTTGAAGGCAAAATGTCCTTAGTGCCACTGACCTTTGGTACGCTCAAAGCGGCTTTTTATGCCATGTTATTAGCCGCACCGTTGGCTATTTTTGGCGCGATGTACACTGCTGTGTTTATGTCGCCAGCCCTGCGTACCAAAGTTAAACCAGCCATTGAGTTGATGCAGGCTTTACCTACCGTTATTTTAGGCTTTTTGGCAGGGCTATGGTTAGCACCCACCATTGAGGCTAATTTACCCGGTATTGCCAGTTTGTTGATTATTACGCCTCTCATTATTTTAGTGTGTGGATTTATTTGGGTACAAATTCCACTCGAAAAGCGTAGCCGTATTCCCGAAGGTTGGGCGCCGATTATTTTGATTGCGCCTATTTTGTTGGGCGGTTGGGTATCGTTTGGCTTATCACAAACAGTCGAGCTGCACTTTTTTGGTGGCGATATTCGTTATTGGTTATCCCATGAAGCAGGCATTAAATTTGACCAACGTAACTCTTTAATTGTGGGATTAGCGATGGGTTTTGCGGTGATTGCGCCGATATTTTCGATTGCCGAAGATGCCTTATTTGCCGTGCCTCGCCATTTAACCAACGGTTCTTTGGCTTTAGGGGCAACCCAATGGCAGACGCTGACGCGCGTGGTATTGCCCACCGCTTCACCGGGTATATTTTCGGCGGTGATGATTGGTTTTGGTCGTGCAGTGGGCGAAACCATGATTGTACTCATGGCTACAGGTAATACCGCCGTTATGGAATGGAATATCTTTGAAGGGATGCGAACTTTATCGGCCAACGTAGCCGTAGAAATGGGCGAAGCCGAAGTCGGTTCTACCCATTTTAGAGTGTTATTTTTATCGGCATTAGTGCTGTTTATTTTAACCTTTGTGCTAAACACAGCGGCAGAAGTGGTGCGTAACCGTCTGCGTAAAAAATACGGTTCTTTATGAGGCTTACACCATGAAATTACGCGAATACTTTAAAAGTGGCGAAGCATGGGTCTGGCTTAATGCAGGAGCTGTCGCTATTTCCTTAATTATGGTCATTGGTATTTTGGGCTTGGTGGCGGTGCGTGGTTTGGGGCATTTTTGGCCGTCCGATGTCATGCAAGCACAATATAGCTATCAAGGTCAAACGAGTACCATTATTGGCGAGTTGTATGACGAAAAAGTCGATACCGCTAAACGCTTGCGCGAAGCAGGGGTAGAAATTCCTCAGGGCGTAGAAACAGTGACGCGTTACTCGATTAAACAGGGTAACAAAGATGTCACAGGCCAAGACTTTAAATGGGTATTAGCCGCCAATTTGCAAAACATCCAATATCCTAAAGACATTGTCGTCTTAGAGCGTTATGAATGGGGCACGTTTTATGGTCGCCTCAAAGCGGTTAAAGAAAATGGTCAATTGATTGCCGAAGGCGATAGCGCATGGGCTGCATTGCAAAGCCGTTTAGAACGTAGCAATGGTTTTCATGAGCAAATTAAAGACTTAGAAAAAGGCGAGGTCGGTTCTATCAACTTTAAGCTCGAAAAATTACGTTTGCAAGAGCGTAAACTAGAGCTAGAAGGTAAATTAGATGATGCTCAACGCGCAAAATTTGCTCAACAGCGCGATGAGCAAAATCAAAAATACGAAGTCTTAAAAACCAAGCTCGAACAATTACGCCATGATATGGAGCGTGATTCGGCGGTATTTGTGGTGGCCGATGGCAGCGAAAAAGAAATCGCCCTCAGCAAAATTGTGGGCGCACACAAACCCAATGACATGGGTGTTTTTGCCAAGTTGGGCGCGTATGGCCACAACGCATGGGCATTTTTAAGCGATGACCCACGCGAAGCCAATACCGAAGGTGGGGTTTTTCCTGCTATTTTTGGTACGGTGTTGATGGTGCTAATGATGACCGTGATTGTCACTCCATTAGGTGTGATTGCCGCGATTTATTTGCGCGAATATGCCAGCCAAGGCGTAATTACCCAAACGGTGCGTATTGCGGTCAATAACTTGGCAGGTGTGCCGTCTATTGTCTATGGCGTGTTTGGTTTAGGCTTTTTTATTTACTTTTTGGGTGGCAACATTGACCGTTTGTTTTACCCCGAAGCCTCGCCAGCCCCTGTGTTTGGTACACCTGGTTTGTTGTGGTCGGCGATTACTTTGGCGTTAATGACTTTGCCTGTGATGATTGTTTCGACTGAAGAAGGCTTGTCGCGTATTCCACGTTCACTTAAAGAAGGTTCATTAGCCTTAGGTGCAACTAAAGCCGAAACTTTATGGCGCGTCATTTTGCCGATGGCCATGCCCAGTATTATGACAGGTATGATTTTGGCGATTGCGCGTGCCGCAGGTGAAGTTGCTCCCTTGATGTTAGTGGGTGTGGTTAAACTGGCACCGACTTTGCCAGTGGACTTAAATGCGCCATTTATTCATTTAGAGCGCAAATTTATGCACTTAGGCTTTCATATTTATGATGTCGGCTTTCAAAGTCCGAATGTGGAAGCAGCACGGCCATTAGTCTATGCCACGGCCTTTTTATTGGTGTTAATTGTGGCGAGTCTAAATTTATCTGCCGTGGCCTTGCGTAACCACTTGCGCGAAAAATATAAAGCTTTAGAGTCTTAATTTATGAACTTAGAGTTGGAACAGCCCATTATGACTGCAAATACATCTACTGCACATCAAAAGCCCACCCAAGCCATGAATATGGATGCTTTAGGGCGACAGAATCGTCATTTAACGATGGCAAACGAAGATATTTGTTTAGAAACGCGTGACCTCAAGTTGTTTTATGGTCAAAAACAAGCCTTATTTGATGTCAATATGCACATTCCGCGCAAGCGTGTCACGGCTTTTATTGGCCCTTCGGGGTGTGGCAAATCCACCTTGTTGCGTTGTTTTAATCGTATGAATGACTTGGTGGATGGATGCCGTATCGAAGGTAATATCTTGTTAGATGGCAGTGATATTTTTGATAAAAGCATGGATATTACCAATCTGCGCCGCCGCGTAGGGATGGTGTTTCAAAAGCCGAATCCTTTTCCAAAGTCTATTTACGAAAATGTTGCCTATGGCTTACGTTTGCAAGGTATCAACAAAAAGAGCTATTTGGATGATGTGGTTGAAGACTCGCTCAAAGGCGCGGCTTTATGGGACGAAGTCAAAGACCGTTTAAATGATTCGGCTTTGGGTTTGTCAGGTGGTCAGCAACAGCGTTTAGTGATTGCTCGCGCTATTGCCATTGAGCCAGAAGTGTTGTTATTAGATGAACCAACAGGCGCACTTGACCCCATTTCTACCCTCAAAATTGAAGAATTGATTCACGATTTACGTGACCGTTTTACGATTTTGATTGTGACGCACAATATGCAGCAAGCGGCGCGTGTCTCGGACTATACGGCCTTTATGTATTTGGGTAAGTTGGTCGAACATAGTGATACCGACACCTTGTTTACCAATCCTGCCAACAAACAAACCGAAGACTATATTACGGGGCGTTATGGTTGATAGAGACCATGTGTCGTGTTGGTTGAGCGTAGTTGTGGTGGTTGAGCGTAGTCGAAACCCCATACTTTAAAAAATTAATATTGAGGAGTGCTTGATTATGCCTGCAACCCATGAAGAATATGCCCATCATATCTCACAAAAATTTAACAGTGAGTTAGAAGAAATTCGTACTCAATTTTTAGAAATGGGCGGCTTAGTCGAAAAGCAAGTAGCCGATGCCATTCATGCCTTATTAGATGCAGATTCTGTGTTGGCGGTATCGGTACAAGAAAGCGATAAACGCATCAATGCCATGGAAACCAAATTAGATGATGAGTTGGTGCGAATTTTGGCACGTCGTCAGCCAGCTGCCTCCGACTTGCGTATGATTGTGGCGATTAGCAAAGCCATTACTGACTTGGAGCGTATTGGCGATGAGGCTTCTAAAATTGCCCGTTATGCCATTGCCTTGTGTGAAGAAGGCGAATCGCCGCGTGGTTATGTCGAAACACGTCATATTGGCAATCAAGTACGAGTGATGATTCACGAGACCTTAGATGCCTTTGCGCGTTTAGATGCCGAACAGGCCTTTAAAGTAATGCAATCGGATAATCAAATTGACATGGAATACAAAACCACCACTCGCGCTTTAATGACTTATATGATGGAAGACCCGCGTTATATTTCTCGAGTGTTAAATGTGATGTGGGTGTTACGCAGTTTAGAGCGTATTGGCGACCATGCGCGTAATGTTGCTGAGCAACTTATTTATTTGGTCAAAGGCGCCGATGTGCGCCATGTCAGTTATGACGTGGTTCGGCAAAAAGTCGAAAAATAATCTTGTACCCCGTGTGAAGTGCAACGCAACTTTGTTGTATAGCGATGGTATCCCCTCTCCTTGCAGGAGAGGGCTAGGGTGAGGTCTAAAAACAGAGAAGTAGCCTGTATGCAGCGTAGCGGAATAAAGGTTTTCTAAATCTTCTCAACCAGCAAATTCTTAGGAAAAATACAACTAAACGTTGAGCCAACATTAGCTTTAGAGTCAATGTTGAGTATCGCTTGGTGTTGCAATAACACATGTTTGACAATTGCTAAACCTAAACCTGTGCCACCTGTAGCACTGCTACGCGCTGCGTCCACCCGATAAAAACGCTCGGTTAGACGTGGAATATGTTGTTGTTCAATGCCAATGCCATTGTCTTGTACACTCAAATAGCCATATTTGTCATCGTGGCTCCAACGAATGGTAATTGCACCACAAGCAGGGGTATATTTAATAGCATTAGTGATTAAATTAGAAAAAGCACTGCGTAAATCATTTTCGATACCCATCAAAAGCAAAGGGCTATCGACATACACCATAATTGCGTGTTGTTTGTCTGGGTCATAAGCCAAGGCCTCTTGCCGTAATTGCTCCAACAAATTAGTCATATTGACAGGCTTGGCTTCGGGTTTAATATTGTCGCTTTCGAGTCGTGACAACAATAATAGGTCATTAACTAAATTGCTCATACGTTTGGTTTGTTGCTGCATTTGAGCAAAAACACGGTTAATTCGGGCAGGAAACTCATCGTTATCAACAAAGGTTTCGACATAACCACTCAGCACGGTGAGGGGGGTGCGCAATTCATGCGAGACATTGGCCACAAAGTCTTTACGAATTTGTTCTAGCTGATGCAAACGAGTAATATCATAAGCAATTAACAAACGGTCGTTTGTGCCAAAACGAGTTACTTCATACTGTACATAATGATTGGATTGTGTCCAAGAGGGTAGTTTAAGCGCGTCTTTGCCGCCACCTCGTTCAAAGAACTCAATAAAAGCAGGGTCTCTAATTAAATTGGTAATGGGTTTGCCATTATCAGTGGCGGACTTAAAACCTAGAAGTTTTTCGGCTGCCGCATTCCACCATTCCAAATTACCTTGACTGTCCACCAACACAATCGCTTCATCTAATGCGGCTACTGACTCACGCGCACGCTGAATAATGCCTAATAAATTTTGTTGAGCTTCGCGCTCTTGTTTTTGCAGACGATAAATGCTTTGGGCAATATCTTCCCATACACCTGATACATTAGGCGGATAGTTTTGAGGATTATGTTTTAGCCAGCGATGTAGCTTGTGTAAATTGCGCAAATGCAAGCCCAAATACACGGCAATAGCAATAAACAAAAATTGAACCGTTAAGTTTGCAAGCCAACCAATGACAGCAAAAAAACATAATAAATAGACTAAGCGCAACAGCTCAGCTTTAAGAAGTGCGGTCACATTATGTCCTGTTTATCAGCTTTTAAGGAAAAACGATAACCTGTGCCACGCACCGTTTGAATAAATTTGTCATAGCCAAAAGGTTCTAAGGCTTTACGCAAACGACGAATATGTACATCAATGGTTCGGTCTTCAACATAAACATTGCCGCCCCACACTTGGTCAAGCATTTGAGCGCGTGAATAAGCGCGTTCTTGATGACTCATAAAAAAGGCTAATAAACGATACTCAGTTGGCCCCATTTCGATAGGCGCATCATTAGCAGTCACCCGATGGCTCACAGGGTCTAATTTTAAGCCTTCGGCTTCAATGACTTTTTCGGCACTTAGAGCAGAGGAACGACGTAACACTGCTTTAATACGTGACACTAATTCGCGGGTCGAAAAGGGCTTGGTAATATAATCATCTGCACCTGAGTCTAAGCCTTGAATTTTATGGTCTTCGTCACCACGCGCCGTTAACATAATGACAGGAATTTCGCTTAAGGTTTCATCTCGTTTTAATCGACGACACAACTCGACGCCAGTCATACTCGGTAGCATCCAATCTAACAACACCAGACTTGGCCGTTCATCAACAATTTTATGGTGTGCTTGCAGGGCATCTTCGGCTTCAATGGTGTCAAAGCCAGCTAAATCCAGTGCCATGCTAATCATTTCACGAATTGCCGCTTCGTCATCCACAATTAAAATACGCTCACTTTTCATCAATCTTTCCCCTATAGTTTGGGTTAT
Organism: Moraxellaceae bacterium; assembly: GCA_024234595.1. Lineage (GTDB taxonomy): Bacteria > Pseudomonadota > Gammaproteobacteria > Pseudomonadales > Moraxellaceae > Agitococcus. The sequence continues at coordinate 19,454 of JACKNZ010000011.1, forward strand.
TACATGACAATCGTGTTGCAGTATTATGACAAAGCTTAGCGGCTAAACAAATAACTCAAGATGGTGTTGATTTTAACAGCTCAACGCTCGCTTTGGTAACGGCCTGCAAAATTTCCAGTTGTTTATTGGGGCTTAAAACGGCTCTGGCCAACATCACGCCGCCTACGGCTTGTGCCAATAATGCCCATGCCTGCTCTTTGTTGTGGTTTGCATTTTGTAGCGTCTCTAATAAGGGTTCAAGCAATTGTTCAAAACGCAAGCGTGTTGCTTCGTCGGCACGCGCAATTTCGGCCGTTAAACTCGGTAATAAACAGCCTTTTTCGGGATGTTGTACATGACGAGGGCTTAAGTACCATGCTAATGCTTGGTGTAAGCCTAGCTCATCTTTTGCAGCAAAAGCAGCCGTGGTTTGCGTTAGTTCATGTTCAACAATCGCGGTTAATAGCTCCGATTTAGACGCAAACTGACTATAAAATGCACCTGTGGTCATTTGGGCGGCAGCGGCTAAGGCATCAATGCCTGTGTTGTTAAATCCAGCTTTTTTGGCCAAAGCTCCACCCGCGCTAATCAGTTTTTGACGGGCAACTGCTTTGTGTTCGGGAGGGTAACGCATATCTTTCTCTGTTGTGTCGGTCTTGTTTCATATTATAGCGTAACTATCGTTATTTTATTCTTGACAGGATAAAAAATATAGAATAACGTTCGTTATTATATGAATTTTTGCTAAAAGGAGCAAATCATGCGTACTGAAAAAACCGCCTGTATTTTGTGTTCGCGTAATTGTGGATTATTGATAGATATTGATGAGCAGGGAAAATTTGGCAAAATTCGTGGCGATGAGCAGCATCCTGTTTCTAAAGGCTATATATGCCAAAAAGCAGCCCGTTTAACACATTACCAAGTTAATGCCGACCGTTTAACTCAGCCACTCAAGCGTCAAGCAGATGGCAGTTTTGTAGAGGTGAGTTGGGACGAAGCTCTTGATGACATTGCCAAGCAATTAGTGACTATTCGTGAGCAACATGGTGGCAATGCTTTTGCAAGTGTAGGTGGTGGTGGGCAGGGTAATCATTTGGGAGGTGCTTATTTGGCGCAAATTCGCGCAGCCATGAAAAGTAAATTTAATTACAACTCCTTAGGCCAAGAAAAAACAGGTGATTTTTGGGTTAATGGCCGTTTGTTTGGCAAACAAACTTGCCATACCACCGAAGACGTAGAACACGCCGATTATGTGTTGTTTATTGGTTGTAATCCTTTCCAATCGCATGGCATTCCTAATGCCCGAGATACCTTAAAAGAAATTCGTAAAGACCCAAACCGTACTATGGTGGTGATTGACCCACGCCGTACCGAAACCGCCAAACAAGCCGATATTCATTTACAACTTAAACCGAGTACCGATGCCTTTTTAATGAGTGCCATCTTAGCGATTATTGTGCGTGATGGGTTGCATGATACAGAGTTTCTGAAACAACATTGCGTAGGCTTTGAACAAGTCGAAGTGGCCTTAAAACAAATTCCAATCGCTGATTATGTAGCGCGTGCCGATGTGCCTTTAGAACTTGTAGAAAAAGTGGCGCGTGATTTTGCCACCGCTAAAACCGCTTGTGTGCGCATTGATTTAGGCATTCAACACACCTTAAATACCACCTTAAATGGTTATTTAGAAAAGCTATTATATTTAATCACAGGTAATTTTGGCATTAAAGGCGGCAATAATTTGCACGCCTCGTTAGTGCCCGTGTTAGGACATACTGACGAGCGTAAAGGCCATATTAAGCGCAGTGTCTATCATCAAATGTTTCCAATCTCGGGAATATTTCCACCCAATATTTTACCCGATGAAATTTTGTTAGTGGGTGAGCAGCGCATTCGAGCGGTGGTGGTTGATAGTAGTAATCCTTTGCTGACATGGCCTGATACCCCTGCTTTAGAAAAAGCTTTTAAGAGTTTGGAATTACTGGTGGTGGTTGATGTGGCGATGACCGAAACCGCACGTTTGGCACATTATGTATTGCCTGCTGCCTCTCAATTTGAAAAGTGGGAATTTACAGGCTTTAACTTAGAGTTTCCGCGTAATGGCTTTCATTTGCGTCATCCGCTCTTGCCCAAATATGGCAATACTTTGCCTGAACCTGAGATTTATACCCGTTTACTGGAGAAGATGGGGGCAATACCTAAAAAGCTACCATTATTGGCTAATATTGCCCGTTATGAGCCTAAAGCCAGTAAACATATCGGCTATATGGCGGCCTTTGCAGCATTTTTGGCACGAAACAAAGCTTATCAAGCTTTTGCTGCGTCCATTTTATATCGTACTTTAAATGAGGTGTTAGAAAATGGTGCTGCTGTTGCTGCGCCATTATTGCCTTTAGCAATGCAGTTTGCTTATGAGCATTCAGAGGCGGTACAACGTGCAGGATTTAAGGGTAATCGTGTTAGCTTAGGGGCTGAATTGTTTGCTGCTATTTTGCGTGAGCGGTCGGGTATTATTTTTAGTGAGCATCGTTATCAAGACGTATGGTCATTAGTCAAAACTAAAGATAAAAAGATTCACTTGGCTATTCCCGAAATGCTGCAAGAATTACGTTTGTTAGCGCAACAACAAGCTACAACCACCAGTGAATACCCCTTTGTATTGGCGGCTGGCGAACGACGCAGTTATAACGCCAATCAAATTTATCGTGACCCTGCTTGGCGCAAAGTTGACCCACATGGGGCAATGCGCATGCACCCACAAGACGCTCAACGATTGAATTTGGTCGAAGGCGATAAAGCCTTGTGTGCCTCTAAACATGGCCAAATAAGTGTGGTGATTGAGTTTGACGAAGGTATGCGCATGGGAACTGTGTCGTTGCCGCATGGTTATGGTATTCGCTATAACAATGGTCAAGTGTTAGGCCCTGAGTTAAATCGCCTAACGGCCAGTAATGATTGTGACCCACTGTCGCGTACGCCATATCATAAATATGTGCCTGTGCGTATTGATAGGGTTGAAATGTGAGCAAGTGAGTAGGTGCAAGCCCGCATGAAAATGCGGGTTAAATATCGACCATAAGAAATGTAAATTGGATAGAGTATTATAATAATTAAAATACAAATGTATATTTAATCAATAATCTGATAAATAAATGGTTTACAATCCTAAAATTACCCCTGTTTTTAGGAAAAAATCATGTCTGCTCACAAGCAACGCTTATTACAAGCCCTATCTCATGCCAATAACTATCAAGAATGGTTAGCGATTGCCCAAGAGTTAGACCAATTAGATGGCTATTTGGATTGGCGAGCCAGTGACGGAGCCGCGTTTTTTCATGAAAATTTGATTAAAGAACATATCCAAAAAATGCAAGCCTTACGTCAGTCAGGCGATTGGCAACATTTAGCGGTGTTATTACAAGAAAGTGTCTATCGACATTTGGGCGAATTAAACAATCCTGCCTTATATCAATATGCACGCTCTGGCACAAAATACATCGTTGGCCAATATTTGGATGAAGTCGAACAAGTGATGCGAAGCTTGAGCCAACAAAAAATTCCTCAAATGTCCGAACAACAAAAATTAGCCTTATTTGAGCAAGCCGAACGTGTTTATGGTCGTCCGGCTTTAATGTTAAGTGGTGGGGCAGCCTTTGGTATTTATCATTTAGGGGTAACTAAAGCTTTATGGGATGCACAGTTATTACCCAAAATTATTGCAGGCTCAAGCATGGGCGCGATTGTCGCAGCAGCGGTGTGCAATCGCAGTGATGCAGAGTTGGATATCTTTTATCGTGAACAATTAAGCGATATTCATCGCCACGCGATTCGTTGGCGTAGTCCAACAGACATCAAAAAATATAAAACCGCTTTAGATGAAGCACAGGTATTTGAACATATTGTCACGAATGTTGGCAGCGCAACATTTTTGGAGGCGTATCAACGGAGTGGTCGGGTGTTAAATATTTCGGTATCACCCACACGAACTCACCAAAAGCCCCGTATTTTAAATTATCTAACCGCACCTAATGTCTTGATTGAATATGCCGCTCAAGCATCCTGTGCAATTCCTTATATGTTTCCGCCCGTTGCCTTGCAAGCAAAATCATCTTCTGGACAAAAAGTGCCTTATATGAGTACCGAAACATGGATTGACGGCACAATTCATGGTGATTTGCCCAAAGAGCGTTTAGCGCGTTTGCATAATGTTAATCAAACCATTGTCAGCCAAGCCAACCCACACGTGATTCCTTTTATTACCCACAAAAAACAACGGGGCGTGCAAGCCATTGGCAAACATATCGTTTCTTCGTTAATACATACCACAAGTGCAGAGTTTCTAGATATTTCTAAACATCTTTTTCAAAAAACACCCTTAAGTCCCGTCTTTAATCAAGCTCATGCGGTGGCGGCACAAAGTTATTTGGGTGACATTAATATTCAATTTCCGTTTAGCTTTAAATCCTATTTACAAGTCATTGCTAATCCGAGTCCCGCAGGTTTGGTCAATTATATTCGCATGGGTGAACAAGCAACGTGGCCACAAATTGCCATGATTAACGATTTAACCCGAATTAGTCGTGTTTTTCCTGCATGTATTGCGACCATTAAACAGCGTATTTGGGCAGAAACTCATGAAAATGTCCCCAAATGACAATAAAAAAGCCTAAAAAGACACTAGAAGTTGACAATGCTTGATGTCAGAATTGGCTCATCAGGTTAAATCAATCTACGCGATTTTTGAGGGTAAATTCATGGCCGAGAAATTTGATGTGTTAATTGTTGGTGCAGGCTTGTCGGGTATTGGGGCTGCTTGTCATTTAAAACGAGAGTGTCCAAACAAGAGCTTTGTCATTCTCGAAGGCCGTGATGCAATGGGCGGTACTTGGGATTTATTCCGCTACCCTGGTATTCGTTCTGACTCCGATATGTTTACCTTAGGCTATAACTTTAAGCCTTGGACAAATCCTAAATCGATTGCCGATGGCCCATCCATTCGCGCCTATATTCATGAGGCTGCTCGTGAGTATGATGTCAATCGCCATATTCGTTATGGCCATAAAGTGTTAAAAGCCGCGTGGTCAACACCTAAAGCAACATGGACAGTTGAAGCGACCAACAAAGCAGGCGAAGCTGTGACCATTGAAGCCAATTTTGTGATTTCCTGTACAGGTTATTATAACTACGAAGCAGGTTATACCCCCGACTTTAAGGGGCGCGAGCGTTTTAAAGGGCAAATTATTCATCCCCAACTTTGGCCAGAAAACTTAGATTACAGCAATAAAAAAGTGGTGATTATTGGCAGTGGCGCAACGGCTGTAACCTTATTACCATCCATGACCGATAAAGCGGCACACGTCACCATGTTGCAACGCTCACCGAGCTATGTGATTTCTGTGCCACAAGAAGATATTATTTCTAATCAGTTACGCAAGTTTTTACCCGAAAAAATTGTCTATCACATGGCACGAGTGCGTAACGTTGGTTTGTCTTTTGGACTGTATCGTTATAGTCGTGCTAAACCTGCGGTAATGCGCCGTTTCTTGTTGTCGCAGGTACGTCGTCAACTTGGCCAAGATTTTGATATGAGTCATTTTAGTCCGCAATACAATCCGTGGGATGAACGTTTGTGCGCTGTGCCAGATGGTGATTTGTTTAAGGCACTACGCTCTGGCAAAGGTTCGGTGGTCACAGACCATATTGATACCTTTACCGAAGACGGCATTTTATTAAAATCAGGCAAAACCCTTGAGGCAGATATTATTATTACCGCCACTGGTTTAGATATTAAATTGTTAGGTGGTGTGCAGCTCGAAAAAGATGGTCAAGCCTTTGATGTGACTCAAAAGATGATTTACAAAGGAGCGATGTTAGAAGACTTACCTAACGCGGCAATGGTATTTGGTTATACCAATTCGTCTTGGACACTCAAAGCCGATATTATTAGTGAGTATGTCTGTCAGGTATTAAAACACATGGATAAGACTGGCAAAAAATATTGTGTAGCGGTTAATAGCGATGTGAGTGTTGAAAAAACACCATTTTTGGATATGCATTCAGGCTATATTCAGCGTGCCGTTGGCAAGATTCCTCGTCAGGGCTCCAAATCACCGTGGCGTGTTAATCAGAACTACCCATTAGATTTGGCACTATCAAAGATTCGTAAGTTAAATGATGGGGTGATTAAGTTTGCTTAACAAAAAGGCGCAATTCGCGCCTTTTTCACAATGGCCAATTAACTATTACAGGCTTATTAAGTGGCGCATCTAGCTCTAATACCGAGCAAGCATTTACAAATAAGGTATGCCGATTGGCTTCTTGGCCATAGCTCTCGTGGATATGGCCAAAAATATGTAATTTGGGTTTAAGCTCTTGCACGCGTTTTAACAAATCTTCACAACCAACCCATTGCGAGCGCACACGGTCTAAATATTTAAAAGGTGGGGTGTGGGTAATTAAAATATCGGTATTGCTAGGAATTTGCTGCCATTTTTCGGCTAAATCTTGGCCACGTCTAAGGTTAAACGCCATATTATGAAAAAACGGCTGCCAAGGGCTACCAAAAAAACGAATACCTTCAATAGTTATCGCTTGGTGTTGTAAATAGATTGCGTTTTTAAACAGTAGATGTCCGTCATGTTCTTCTAGGCAGTGCTCATGGTTGCCTGCAATCACAATTTTGTGTTTGTGTGGTAGTGTGCCAAGCCAGTCATCAAATGCTTTAATCTCATCCAGCTCGCCATATTCGGTCATATCCCCTGCATGAATTAACATATCGCCATCAGGTATGGTTAATAACTCATGTAGGCCATGTGTGTCGCTGATAATAACGAGTTTAAGAGGGGAGGGCATAACCAAAATTCTGCTTAAATAAGATTAACAGGACTTACGCATTTCACCGAAATTAGCGCGTTTTGTGAACATAAAACCGTTAAAAACGGTTGAAATGTGAGCAAATAAGCGATAACCGCGTAAGTCCTAATTAAGCTATCATATTTAACCCACAAAAGAGAGTTTTTCTTGGCTTATTTGTCCGACACTTTAATTACATCTTAATACATAAAACCTAGTATCATCTGCTATTTAATAATGTTATAAAAATCAGTTAATTATGTATTTTAGTCAAAAAAGATTGCGGCAAATTTTTGCTCGTACGTCGGGGTATTGTCATCTTTGCCATGCAAAATTAGATTTTAGCAGTTATGGTGAGCTTGGTGTAAATGGTTCATGGGAGGTTGAGCATTCAACACCACAAGCCAAAGGTGGTACACATCATCTTAACAATTTATATCCTGCTTGCATTAGTTGTAATCGTGCTAAAGGTGACAGTAGTACCCGTTCGGCACGCGCCAAATATGGTAAAACACGCGCACCGCTATCACTCAAAAAACGTCGTCGTGCTAAAATCGTTTACGGTACAAAGGGGGCATTCTTGGGCAGTGTCATGACCCTTTTAATGAGTGTCGATTTGTCGGGTAGCTTAGTCGTAGTCGGTTTTGTGATTGGATATGTGCAAAATCCAGATAAGCGTAGCTAATGCACTTTTAGGGGTTAAATCATATCATGCAAAAGTTTCACGCCACCTTGTATGGTTACCATATGCCAGCGATGGGAACAGCAGTCTCGGCTTATTTTGTAGGTCAACGCTTGTTTATCGACAATATGCCCATCGAATTACATAGCAGCCAGCTCAGCGTCAGTGTTGGCGGTATGGAGCATGATGAATTATTTTTAAATTGGTGTGATAGTGAAGAAACACAATGGGCATTAAAAGCGGCATCTACAGCAGATATTGACATAATTGTTAATAGCGCACCTGCAGCATTACAGTCTCAATTATCTAAATGGCATCAACGTCATCGTCACCACAAAACTTTGTGGGGCTTGCTGGGTGCGGCAGTTATCACATTTGTATTTGTGATGGCAGTAGTACTTTGGCAGTATCAACACATGGTGTCGTGGGTGGCGAAGCAAATTCCTATCAGTACCGAACAACAGTTAGGGCAAGCTGCGTTGGCACAAATCAAGGCGGAGGGTGGTATTATTGAGTCGGGCAAAGCAATCGTTGCCTTGGCAAAGATTGGCAACAAAATCACTCGTGGCTCAAACTATCAATATCAATGGCTCATTAAACAAGACGAAACGGTCAATGCCTTTGCATTACCTAGCGGCATTATTGTGGTGCATTCGGCATTGATTCAAAAAGCCGATAATGCCGAAGAATTAGCTGCGGTATTAGCGCACGAAGTACAACATGTTGAGCAGCGGCACTCACTCAAAAATATCATTCATGGTGCAGGTTGGGCAGTGGTGTTAGCGGTAGTGTTGGGGGATGTCAGTGGCGTAACGGCGGTGATTGCTCATCAAGTTGGCGCGAGTTATTTTAGTCGAGAGTTAGAGGCTGAGGCCGATAAGTTGGGTTATGCTACGTTAGTGAAAGCCAACATTAATCCCGATGGTATGGCGAGCTTTTTGCAAAAATTAGCTGATTTATCGCAACAACAGCCCAAGGCATTGGCGTGGATTTCTTCTCATCCTGATACCTTAGAACGAGTGGCAGACATTAAGCAGCTTCTTAAGGAGCAGCCTTGTGATAGCTGTAAACCATTAAATGTTGATTGGCAAAGTATGCAACAGGCATTGCCCAAAATCGAACATCTCAAACAATAGCTTTTTTGCAATATGACTGTGTAGGACTTAAGCAATAACCGCGTAAGTCCTAAAGTGTGAAAGTCCCAAATTATGAGAGGCCAGTTTTTCCTAATAAAATTAAAATGCCAATCACCGCAAAAATACTCGCAGCAAGACCATGAATCAATCGAATTGGCAGTTTTTGGGCAAAATGGTTTCCTAAATACACTGCGGGTACATTTGCTAACATCATGCCTAATGTTGTTCCTATGATAACCCAAATAAAATCAGATGAGTATTTCGCGCTTAACGCAATGGTGGCAATTTGGGTTTTGTCTCCCATTTCTGCTAAAAAGAAGGCAATAACAGTCGTGCCAAATACGCCAAAACGAGATTGATGCGAGCTTTCTTCTTCTAACTTATCAGGAATAAGTAGCCAAATAGCCATTGCTAAAAAACCAATTCCGAGTATCCATCTCATATTGTCTTGGCCAATCAAGTTATTTAAATACATGCCAACAGCACCTGCAAAGGCATGATTAATAATGGTTGCAACCAAAATACCAAACACAATCGGTATAGGTTGACGAAATCGGGCAGCTAATAAAAAGGCGAGAAGTTGGGTTTTGTCACCCATTTCAGCTAGAGCAACTAAGGCAGTGGCTAACAATAAAGCGGTCATCATAAACTCCGCGTCAGCCAAAAAACCAAAGATTAAAAACATCTGGCTGACGCTCAGAAACACACAAATTATTAAATAGAAGTCTTGAACTTACAGAACATGGTTTACGCATTGAACTTAAATAACTGCGTAAGTCTTAAGGAATGTAATGTTCACCTAGCTATAAATAATAAGAGCAGGATGTTTTTAATCTTTAGTCTCGCTAAACTCATAATATCAAGTCGTATTTACCATGTTCAGTGAACAAGTTTGTTGATAAATACTTGTTAGTTTTATATGTAACTAACAAAAGCTACTCCCTAAAGAAGCAAATTATAATAGCATGTCAGCATTTTTTCGTGAAGAAGCGGATTAAACTCATTTTGTAGAGTGAATCTAAGAGACAGTTGTATGGTTCTGCCAAACGCCACAAATTGACGCTTAGTTTTTGCAATAGATTGTTGTTTGCTAATAATTGTTTTAGATTTAGGCACTGCCAACCATCTTAGCGCAAATAGGAATGCGTCATGCTCACCATCTATCAAAGCCACAACCTACCCACGTTATTCGAGGGGCTAAACGCATTTTTAGGCCAAAAACAAGATAATCCTTTTCAACCATTAACCATTCTAGTGCCATCATTGGCGATTGGTCGTTGGTTGCATTATCAATGGGCGCAAAAAAATGGGGTTAGTGCTAACTTGGCCACCGAGTTTCCTGCCAATTTTATGTGGCACTGTTTTAGCCAAGTTGTCCCACAAACGCCAAAGTCACCCGTATTAAGTCCTGAGGCCATGCAGTGGCGATTATTTTCGGCCTTAGACCCACAGCAATTACCACAAGATGATACTTTTCTAATTTTACACCGTTATTTAGAGCGTAATCCCCATGCTTTAGGGCGTTGGCAATTGGCAGGACGCATTGCCGAAGTGTTTGGTTATTATCGCAGTTATCGCCGCGATTGGTTAGATTGTTGGCGCGAAGGGCAGATGATTCAAAAACAAAACCGTTTAGATAATGGCCAACTCATCGAAAAGCCACCTTATCGTCATCAAGAGTGGCAAGCGGCTTTATGGCAACAATTATTTGCTGAGGAACATCATCAACAAGGTCATTTGTTAATGCAGTTTTATCAGCAATTACAACAAGATGCTCAACTGATTAAGCTGTTGCCTGAGCGTTTGGCCGTCTTTACCACGGTACGTCTGCCGCCTAATGAACTGGATTTTTTTAGGGTGCTGAGTGAGTTTATTGAGGTTTGTTTTTATCATTTTAACCCCAGTAGTCAATATTGGGCAGACAGCGTTGACGAAAAATGGCTGGCCAAAATGCAGCTCAAACAGCCGCAACGGATGGCTCTATACGACAAAGGCCATCCCTTATTAACGGCATGGGGTAAACAGCACCGCGATACCTTTAGATTATTGTCTCAGTTGTCAGGTGGCGAGCAAGAAAACGATTGGTTAGATGATTTTCCAGAGCTAGAGCCAACACATTTATTATCATGTCTGCAACACAGTATTCATGAATTAGAACATGAGGAACAAGCGACATGGACACTTCAGCCACAAGACAAGTCAATTCAAGTACATAGCTGTCATAGTTTAACGCGCCAACTCGAAGTGTTACACGATACTTTATTGCATTTATTTGCCCAAGATAACAGCCTAAAACCGCAAGATATTGTGGTGATGTTGCCTGATATTGCCAGTGCAGGAGGGGCGATAGAAGCGGTTTTTGGCACAGTCAGTACCGATAGATATATTCCGTGGCAGTTAACAGGCGTGGCGAGTGTGGCCGAAAATAGCTTGTGGCGTGCTTTTGAAGGTTTATATCGACTCAGTCAAGAACGTTTTACTTTATCGGCTTTTATTGATTGGTTAAGTCTAGCCCCTGTGTTGAGTTATTATGGCCTATTAGCCGAAGATATAGAGCGTTGTGTCATTTTGTTAGAAAAAGCAGGTGTCTATCGAAATTTAGATGGCAAACATCGCGCACAAATCAGCGGTGATAATAGCGATACCGATGATGTACATAGCTTTTTATTTGGTTTAGAGCGTTTGTTATTAGCGACAGCCTTACCCAGTGATTATCAACAGTTATATGTAGGCATTCAGCCTGTTGCCGATATTGAAGCCAGTGATTTTGCCCTCATAGGGACATTATGTCAGGCAGTGAGTGATATTGCCGAGCGTCGTCATGCTTGGCAGCAAAAACAAGCGGCTTATTTAGGATTGCAACAACTGCAACAAGATTTAAGTCGATTTTTTAGCTCTCAAGTTGGCACCCGCGCATGGGATAATCTTAACAAAGCGATTGAAGATTTATTTGACACTTTTAATGTTGCCGCTACGCCTGAACCTATCGCACTCAGTTTGTTATTAGCTGATTTAGCGCAGCGCATTGCAGCCTCTGCACCGGGAGCAGTACCGGGTGGGGTAGTGCATTTTAGCCGATTAGGTGCGTTGCGTTTGTTGCCGTATCGAGTGATTGCTATTTTAGGGCTAGAAGATACTGCTTTTCCTCGGCGTGAGCAAAATAACGAATTTGATTTATTAAGCCAAGACGACCAACCACGCGCTGGCGACCGTTCACGACGTGACGATGATAAGGCGATGTTTTTAGAAGCCTTAATGACCGCTCAAGATAATTTGTTGTTGTTTTATAACGGCTTTAGTCAACAACAAATGGCACATTTTCCACCTTCAGCCTTGATTAGCCAATTGTTAGAATATTTAGGGCGACGGGTCATTGGTGGCAAAAAGTTGATAGAAGAACACTGTTGCATTGCACATCGTTTGCAAGCCTTTAGCCCCAGTTATTTTACGCCTAATGCGCCCCAAGCAACCTATGCCCACGAATGGTTAGCCGCCGCCAAAGCGGTTATCAAAACCCAAGCGCAGCCTTCGGCCTTTGTCGATGCCCCGTGGCAACTATTACATCAGCCAGAACACATTCAGTTAGACGATTTTTATAAGTTTTATCGCCATCCCGCTCAATATTTTTTAACACAACAGCTTAAACTACAAATACCTGTTAGCAGCGACCAACAACATGATGAAGAACCATTACGTCTTGATAATTTGGCAAAATGGAAGTTGCGGCAAACTATTATGCAAAGCTCTCAACAAAGGCTGCAATTACGCGCCAGTGGTCAATTGCCTGTGGGGGTCATTGGCGATGTTTATTACCTCTTATCCGAGCAAGAATTACAGCCACTTAAACGCGCTTTAGACTTGTATCAACAACCATCCCAAGCACAAGGCTTTAGTTATCGTTTTGAATCACAACATGGCACATGGCAGCTCAATAGCAAGTTACCGCCCATCAAACAAGCGTACCAATTAAGTTATAGTGTCTCAAAGCTCAGTGCTAAAGTGCAATTACAAGCGTGGTTACAACATGTAGCATGGCAATTAGCAGGGGCTAACAAGCCCAGTTATTATTTATGTTTAGAGTCGGTGCAGCGTTATGATGCATTATCTGTCGAGCAGGCTCAACGCTATGTTCAGCAACTCTATCACTATTATTATCAAGGCTTACAACAGCCTTTGTTGTTAGAAATCAAAACAGCTTTTGAGTATTTAGCAGCGAGTACCAATCCCAAAAAAGACCCAATAGTCATTGCGGCTAACACATGGCAAGCGCAAATCACCGACGATGTGTTTTGGCGACAAGTTATTCCCGAAGATCAACGTGATATGTTGCCAGAAACCTTTATTGCCCAGACGATGGATATTTATCAGCCTTTACTCACGCATAGCTCAACATTGACGTGGCAAGCCTTAGCACAACACATGCGGGAGTACGGACATGAATAATCATCAAACAGTTGTGACTATTCCTGCCATTGACTGTCCATTATCAGGTGTACAACTGATTGAAGCATCCGCAGGCACAGGCAAAACATGGACGTTATCGGCCTTATATACTCGTTTGCTAGTACAAAAAAAACTCGAAGTTAAACAAATTTTAGCCATTACCTTTACTAAAGCAGCAGCGGCCGAGTTGCGCGACCGTATTCGGCGGCGTTTGGTTGAGGTAAAGCATTATCTCGAACAAGATGAGACGCAACATACAGCCCAAGACGACCCTGTTTGCGTGTATTTGTACGGCTGGTTAGCCTCAAAAAAACAACTATCACAAGGCATACAACGACTTGCCAATGCCATTGTTAATTTTGATGAGGCCAATATCACTACCATTAACGGTTTTTGCCAAGGTGAACTGGTCGAGCAGGCATTAGCCAGCGGTATGCCTTTTGAGTCAGAGTTATTAACCGACACTGCACCGCTATTACACGAAATTATTCAAGATTATTGTCGGCAACAATGGCGACAAGCCGACCCGTTGTTGGTGGCCTATTTTTTAAGTCGAGAAGAATTTAATCCCAGTAATTTGGCAAAGTTTGTTACCAGAGTGTTGCAGCAAGGCCAAGCGCGTATTGTGCGCCCGCCTTTTCAAGCCAATCCAAGTTTGTTTTATTACACCAAAAAACTGTTTGAGCAAGCACAACATCTATGGCAACAACAAGCAGTACGCATACAGCGATTATTTGAGAAACATGGCGATGTATTAAATGGCAGAACTTACACAGAAGACTCCATAAGCACATGGTTAATAACACTTAATCACGCTTTTGAAGATAACTTTATTAACACCATGTTGACCTTTGAGATTGACAAGCCACTGCAAAAACTGAGTCATAGCCAGCTGCAAAAAGCAGTCAAAAAAAATTGTCCTGAGTTTCCAGAACATTCATTTTTTGAGCTGGCTGAAACATTGCACGACAGCATGAGCAAACTTAAACAGCATATTCAATATCAAGCGATTGATTTTAAGTGTCAGTTAGTGACGTACAGCCAGAAAACCTTAACTGAGCGTTTGTTTGCCCAACAAAGTCAAAGTTTTGATATGCAAATTAAAGGCTTGTCTCAAGCACTCAATCATGGTGATGCAGGTTTAGAGTTGGCGCAGAGCTTACGACTTAAATATCCTGCCGCCTTAGTCGATGAGTTTCAGGATACCGACAGCTATCAATATCAAATTTTGCAAAAAATGTATTTCCATCATTTAGCGCAAAAACAACAATGTTGCCTGTTTTTGGTGGGTGACCCCAAACAAGCGATTTATGGCTTTAGAGGGGCAGATGTTTATACCTATCTCAAAGCGCACGACGCGGTTGCCGCACCACAAAAACATCATCTTGCCGCCAATCAACGCTCGGTATCACCGTTAATTCATGCCTTAAATGCTTTTTTTAACATCAATTCTGATGCTTTTAAGCAGGAAAAAATTCGTTATTACCCTGTCACCACAGGCTCACGCCAACACGCGGTATTAAGTGATACCCGAGAAGCCCAAGCAGAAAACTATCAAAGTCTGCGTTTTGTCGCTTACGATGTTGATAAAACCACCAAAGACGATGGGCAGTCGTGGGTAATTCAACAAATGGTTGCCGAAATTCAGCGACTATTGCTAGGCGCAGCACAAGAAAAAGTATTATTAGCGCAAAAGCCCTTACAAGCCAAAGATATTGTGATTTTGGTGCGCTCACACAAAGAAGCGGAAGCCTGCCGTTTTGCTTTAGCCAAAATTGGCATCAAAGCCGCAATGCAATCACGCCAAAAAGTATTCCAAAGTACCGAAGCCGATGACATGGCGCGAGTATTGGCTGCTTTTGCCGAACCGCATAATGAAGGTAAAGTCAGAGCGGTACTCGCATCGCGTTTATGCGGTAAAAACATTAGCGACTTATTAACGTGGCAACAGGATACCAAAATTTGGACGCAACACTTGCAACGTTTTTATCAGTATCACCAAACGTGGCAACAAAAAGGCTTTATGGTGGCATGGCGTGATTTTTTGCAAAAAGAACAAGCAGCACAACGTATTGCTCAGTTGCCACAAGGTGAACGTATTCTGACTAATTTTTTACATTTAGCCGATTTATTACACGAAGAGTATCGACAACGCTTGGGAATGCATCAACTCTATGAATGGTTTTTGCAACAGCGTCTTGAGCCGCAACAAACAGAAAATGCCGAACTACGCCTCGAAAGTGATGAAAACTTAGTCAAAATTATGACCATTCATCAGTCTAAAGGTTTGGAGTTTCCGATTGTATTTGTCCCGATGTTGTGGGCTCCACCTTCGGCTCAAGCCATGAATACACCATTTTATCATCATAATGACGAAGCTATTTTTGACCTAAGTGACTCGCTCAATGAACAAACCAAACAAATTGTCAAAGATGAAGTATTAGGTGAAGAGTTGCGCCTAGGTTATGTGGCACTCACACGCGCTGCGCAACGCTGTTATGTGTATTGGTGTCCCTTAGATACACCAAAGTCAAATATCAAAAATGCTGCTTTAGGCCATTGGTTGCCCCAAGGTTTACAAAGTTTGCGTGACTTAGCGCAGCAGCATCCGCTTGGGATTGGATTATCTACCAGCACGCAACCAGCCATGCTTCAAAAAATAGCCATCAACCCCTCTCAACAAGATTTGCAGGTATTAGAGAGTCCAAAAGTCCCTTGGGGTTATCGCTTAACCAGTTTTAGTAGTTTGCAACAAGGCGCAAAAGCCCTACAGCATCAAGAAGAAACGGTAGAAATTAAAGACAGCGAAGGCAAAGAAATCGTCTTAGAATATGCCGAGCAAGAAGTAGAGTTAGCCCGTTTTAATTTTGCAGGCAAAAAAGTGCCTGCTTCCCATGCAGGTAATTGTTTACACAAAGTGTTTGAGTTTGCCGATTTTACCCAGCCTGTGACCGATTGGCACGACAACATCCAAAAACAACTAAAAGCACATGGCATTTTAACAACATGGACACCCGATGTTATTCAATGGCTAAGCGAAGTTATGCAAGCACGGTTGCTCCCTAATTTAAGGCTGAATCAACTGCAAAGCAAAAATACCTTGCGTGAATTAGACTTTCACTTACCACTCAAGCACTTTCAAACCACAAAATTTAGGCAATGCTTGCAAAAACATGGCATTACCGTTGCAGAATTACCCTATCAATCTATTACAGGATTTTTAAAAGGTTCTATTGACCTCGTATTTCAACATCAAGGGCAATATTTTATTGCTGACTATAAAAGCAATTATTTAGGGCATCAGCTCGACAACTATCAAACACCGTCCTTAATCGAATCCATGAGTAGTCACGGTTATCACCTACAAGCCGCAATTTATGCTTTGGCTTTGCATCGCTGGTTAAAAAGCCGATTAGCCAATTATCAGCCACAACAGCATCTTGGCGGCGTATTTTATTTATATTTACGCGGTATGAATCCACATGGCCAAGAAGGTATTTATCATTGGATTCCTAGTCTTGCCTTGTTAGAGGATATGAGTGCGATATTGATGGAGCAACAGCCATGAGTGTATTACAACTCCCGATTGAACCTAGTGAATTTGCCACAGCATGGGCGGATAGTTTAGCCAGTTTAATGTCAGCCTTACATCAGGCGCAAGGTGGTCACTCACAGCAAACAGTACGGCTGATGAGTTTGACCCGCGAGTTATGTGCTGCTTTAGATAATGGTCACTCTTGTTTGCAACAAGACTTTTTAGAAAAAAACACACGCATCAAATCACCTGTTATTGTCTCGGCACAACAGGCTTTAACGCAAATCGCGCCTTTGGTATTAGAAAAAAACAGGCTGTATTTGTATCGTTATTGGTGGGATGAATACCGTCTCGCACAAGCCATCAAGCTGTTAAACCGACCAACTGAAAGCACTATAACCAGCGATGAATTGGCACAATTAACTCAAGGCACATTAGCCAAACAAGCACAAGCCATACAGCAATCATTACAAAGTGCGCTCACGGTTATTACAGGCGGGCCGGGTACTGGTAAAACATTTACCTTGGTGCGGATTTTATTAGCATTACTAAAGCAAAACACCCAATTACGTGTTGCACTTGCCGCTCCAACAGGCAAGGCGGCTGCCAGAATGCAAGAAGCCTTGCGCCAAAGTCTCGAAAAACTATCAATTGATAAAGCAGTTAGTGAGCAATTACCCAGAACAGCATTTACTTTACATCGACTCTTGGGCATGGGACACAACACTCCACCAAAGTTTAACGCCCAACATCCCCTAGATTACGACCTCATCATTGTTGATGAAGCCTCAATGATAGATTTACGCATGGCCAGTCAATTAGTCACGGCCATTGCCCCCCAAGCGCGGCTGATTTTATTGGGCGATGCCAACCAATTAGCGGCAGTGGAAGCAGGAGCGGTACTGGCAGAAATTGGCAAAGCACAAACTTTAAAAGCAAATTGTGTGCATCTGACGGAGAGTAAGCGTTTTGAAGGTGTCATAGGAGACTTGGCCGAAGCAGTCTGTCAAGGAAACAGTGCTGCTGCATTACAAATCGCACAACAAGATAATAACGCTATTTTTTATCACCCCTTAGAACAGCCTGATGCAACCGCCAAAAAACTCTTTCAAGGCTATCAAGCCTTTGTAAAAGCACTTCAAACGCAACAACCCATTTCTCAAATTATTCAAACATTCGATAGTTACCGTGTTTTATGTGCAGTACGCGAAGGGGCTTATGGTGTTAATAGTATCAACCAACGTCTCAGTGCCTTGCTGCAAAAAGAACTATCATTAGCAGAGGAATCGGCCATTTGGTATCACGGCCGACCTATTATGGTCACCAAAAATGACTATAGTTTAGATGTATTTAATGGCGATATTGGTATTACCCTTGCCGAAGAAGACGGATTTTATGTCTATTTCCCCACCCAAGACCAACAACACCGACGCATTGCCGCTGCACGTCTTGCCTACAGCGAAACGGCTTTGGCACTGACTATACACAAATCACAAGGCTCAGAATTTAGCCGTGTAGCCGTCGTGCTTCCCAAAGAAGATTCAGCTATTTTAAGCCGACAACTTCTTTATACAGGCATCACCCGCGCCAAACACCATATTCATTTATGGGCAATGGAACATTTATTTATCAAAGCCATTGAGCAACAAACACAACGAGCAGCAGGACTACACGACAAAATTGACGCTAAATAATGTCAAGACTTACGCAGTTCACCGAAATTAGCGCGTTTTGTAAACACAAAACCGTTAAAAACGGTTAAAGTGTGAACAAATAAGCGATAAACGCGTAAGTTCTAAATGTGTGTTATTATGGGTTTTGTACATAAAAAACTCATAATGCTTAAATCTTGTGCAATTGAGTGTAAAAATGAAAAATTATCGTTTTTACTGTTGACTCTGTTTTTAAAATCTATAGAATGCGCGGCCTGCCAACGACGGAAGCGGAAGTGGAGTTGTTGGGGTGAGGGGTTGATTGAACTTGTTTGCTGATGAGTAAATAAAGTTGAAGAAACTGCTTGCCAGACTGGATAAATGCTGTAGAATGTGCAGCCCGACGCGCTGACTGATTGAGAGATTGGTAGTGAGTTGAACGCTAATCAGACGATGATTAGTGAGATCTTTAACAGAGTGATAAGTAATTTGTGTGAATTTTTACTGATTGATGTATTGTCAAAATATTATCAGCAGAGTAAAGATTCTCAGTAATTTGAGAGTATTTTTTAATTCTGCTGAGCCAAGATTTTGCTGTTTTCGATAAAAGCAGCGATATAAATTAAACTGAAGAGTTTGATCATGGCTCAGATTGAACGCTGGCGGCAGGCTTAACACATGCAAGTCGAGCGGACTACTTCGGTAGTTAGCGGCGAACGGGTGAGTAACACCTAGGAATCTGCCTATTAGTGGGGGATAACGTTCCGAAAGGAACGCTAATACCGCATACGTCCTACGGGAGAAAGAGGGGGATCTTCGGACCTCTTGCTAATAGATGAGCCTAGGCCGGATTAGCTAGTTGGTAGGGTAAAGGCCTACCAAGGCGACGATCTGTAGCTGGTCTGAGAGGATGGCCAGCCACACTGGAACTGAGACACGGTCCAGACTCCTACGGGAGGCAGCAGTGGGGAATATTGGACAATGGGGGCAACCCTGATCCAGCCATGCCGCGTGTGTGAAGAAGGCCTTCGGGTTGTAAAGCACTTTAAGTGGGGAGGAAAAGGTATCTGCTAATATCAGATATCATTGACGTTACCCACAGAATAAGCACCGGCTAACTCTGTGCCAGCAGCCGCGGTAATACAGAGGGTGCAAGCGTTAATCGGAATTACTGGGCGTAAAGCGCGCGTAGGCGGTTTGTTAAGTCTGATGTGAAATCCCTGGGCTCAACCTAGGCACTGCATCGGATACTGGCTAACTAGAGTGTGGGAGAGGAAGGTAGAATTCCAGGTGTAGCGGTGAAATGCGTAGAGATCTGGAGGAATACCGATGGCGAAGGCAGCCTTCTGGCCTGACACTGACGCTGAGGTGCGAAAGCATGGGGAGCAAACAGGATTAGATACCCTGGTAGTCCATGCTGTAAACGATGTCAACTAGCCGTTGGGCTCCTTGAGGGTTTAGTGGCGTAGCTAACGCGATAAGTTGACCGCCTGGGGAGTACGGTCGCAAGACTAAAACTCAAATGAATTGACGGGGGCCCGCACAAGCGGTGGAGCATGTGGTTTAATTCGATGCAACGCGAAGAACCTTACCTGGCCTTGACATGTCTGGAATCTAGCAGAGATGCTGGAGTGCCTTCGGGAATCAGAACACAGGTGCTGCATGGCTGTCGTCAGCTCGTGTCGTGAGATGTTGGGTTAAGTCCCGCAACGAGCGCAACCCTTTTCTTTATTTGCCAGCACGTAATGGTGGGAACTCTAAAGATACTGCCGGTGACAAACCGGAGGAAGGCGGGGACGACGTCAAGTCATCATGGCCCTTACGGCCAGGGCTACACACGTGCTACAATGGTTGGTACAGAGGGTTGCTACCCCGCGAGGGCATGCTAATCTCATAAAGCCAATCGTAGTCCAGATTGGAGTCTGCAACTCGACTCCATGAAGTCGGAATCGCTAGTAATCGCGGATCAGAATGTCGCGGTGAATACGTTCCCGGGCCTTGTACACACCGCCCGTCACACCATGGGAGTCTATTGCACCAGAAGTAGCTAGCTTAACCTTCGGGAGGGCGGTTACCACGGTGTGGTCGATGACTGGGGTGAAGTCGTAACAAGGTAGCCGTAGGGGAACCTGCGGCTGGATCACCTCCTTAACGAAAGATGATATATCGTTAGTAAGGATTCACAACAAATTACTTATTGTTCTGTATGATTGTAAGTCCATGCGATTGATTCGGGTCTGTAGCTCAGTTGGTTAGAGCACACGCTTGATAAGCGTGGGGTCGGCAGTTCAAGTCTGCCCAGACCCACCATAATCAACGAGAAGATAGGCTTGAAAGGATTGAATGGCAAGGCTTTGGGGCCTTAGCTCAGTTGGTAGAGCGCCAGCTTTGCAAGCTGGATGTCAACGGTTCGACCCCGTTAGGCTCCACCATTACTAGACCTTAGTGTTTTGAGTGATGCAAAGATATTACTTAGAGTGCTAAGGTCTAGTAATCACTAGATGAAATAAAACGTTTGATGACGAGTCAACGTAAAGTTCTTTAACAACATGAAAATTGAGTCTAAAGAAATTTTTATGATTCATTGTTATTGAAATGGCATCCATACTGCGCAAGTGGTTGAGTTGTTGTTAAGATAAAGAATGAACATATAGTATCTGAATAGAGAACTGAGTCAAGCGAACTTGGTACGGCGTTACGAAAATGAAAAAGATAACTTAGTTAAGTCGATTAAGTTATTTAGTCATCGTATAGCTTAGGCAGGCTTATTGTTATTAAGCTAATTTAATAGCGAATAGACTGTTTTGGGTTATATAGTCAAGTGACAAAGTGCATACGGTGGATGCCTTGGCAGTCAGAGGCGACGAAAGACGTGATAGCCTGCGAAAAGCTTCGGGGAGGTGGCAATGTACCTTTGATCCGGAGATGTCTGAATGGGGAAACCCACTTATCGTAAGATAGGTATCACATACTGAATACATAGGTATGTGAGGCGAACGAGGGGAAGTGAAACATCTCAGTACCCTCAGGAAAAGAAATCAATTGAGATTCCCTGAGTAGCGGCGAGCGAAAAGGGAGCAGCCCTTAAGTTAATTATGCTTTAGTGGAACAGTCTGGAAAGTCTGGCCATAGTAGGTGATAGCCCCGTACACGAAAGGGCATAGTTAATGAAAACGAGTAGGACGGGACACGTGAAATCCTGTTTGAAGATGGGGGGACCATCCTCCAAGGCTAAATACTCCTGACTGACCGATAGTGAACAAGTACCGTGAGGGAAAGGCGAAAAGAACCGTGGTGAACGGAGTGAAATAGAACCTGAAACCGTATGCATACAAGCAGTAGGAGCACCTTTGTGGTGTGACTGCGTACCTTTTGTATAATGGGTCAGCGACTTATTCTCAGTAGCAAGGTTAACCGTGTAGGGGAGCCGTAGAGAAATCGAGTCTGAATAGGGCGTTAAGTTGCTGGGAGTAGACCCGAAACCGGGTGATCTATCCATGAGCAGGGTGAAGGTTCAGTAACATGAACTGGAGGCCCGAACCCACCGTCGTTGAAAAGCCGGGGGATGACTTGTGGATAGGGGTGAAAGGCTAATCAAACTCGGTGATAGCTGGTTCTCCCCGAAAGCTATTTAGGTAGCGCCTCGGACGAATACCATTGGGGGTAGAGCACTGTTTCGGCTAGCGGGTCATCCCGACTTAGCAAACCGATGCAAACTCCGAATACCAATGAGTACTATCCGGGAGACAGACGGTGGGTGCTAATGTCCATCGTCAAGAGGGAAACAACCCAGACCGCCAGCTAAGGCCCCAAATTTCTAGTTAAGTGGGAAACGATGTGGGAAGGCATAGACAGCTAGGAGGTTGGCTTAGAAGCAGCCACCCTTTAAAGAAAGCGTAATAGCTCACTAGTCGAGTCGGCCTGCGCGGAAGATGTAACGGGGCTAAAACTAGAAGCCGAAGCTGCGGATGCGTATTTTATACGCGTGGTAGGGGAGCGTTCTGTAAGTCTGCGAAGGTGTGTTGAGAAGCATGCTGGAGATATCAGAAGTGCGAATGCTGACGTGAGTAACGACAAGGGGAGTGAAAAACTTCCCCGCCGGAAGACCAAGGGTTCCTGCGCAACGTTAATCGGCGCAGGGTGAGTCGACCCCTAAGGCGAGGCTGAGAAGCGTAGTCGATGGGAAACAGGTTAATATTCCTGTACCTCTTACTGATGCGATGGAGGGACGGAGAAGGCTATATCTACCAGCGATTGGTTGTGCTGGGGAAAGGTTGTAGGCATGTGTCTTAGGCAAATCCGGGACACTCTATGCTGAGAACTGAGACGAACCTATACTTGTATGGGGAAGTGATAGATGCCATGCTTCCAAGAAAAGCTCCTAAGCTTCAGTCAGTAAGGGATCGTACCCGAAACCGACACAGGTGGTCAGGTCGAGAAGACCAAGGCGCTTGAGAGAACTCTGGTGAAGGAACTAGGCAAAATAGTACCGTAACTTCGGGAGAAGGTACGCTGCTGATTGTGAAGTCTTTACGATGTAAGCGATTGGCAGCCTCAGAAACTAGGCCGCTGCAACTGTTTATTAAAAACATAGCACTCTGCAAACACGAAAGTGGACGTATAGGGTGTGATGCCTGCCCGGTGCTGGAAGGTTAATTGATGGGGTTAGCGAAAGCGAAGCTCTTGATCGAAGCCCCAGTAAACGGCGGCCGTAACTATAACGGTCCTAAGGTAGCGAAATTCCTTGTCGGGTAAGTTCCGACCTGCACGAATGGCATAATGATGGCGGCGCTGTCTCCACCAGAGACTCAGTGAAATCGAAATCGCGGTGAAGATGCCGTGTACCCGCGGCTAGACGGAAAGACCCCGTGAACCTTTACTGCAGCTTTGCACTGAACTTTGATCTTACTTGTGTAGGATAGGTGGGAGGCTTTGAAGTCAGGACGCCAGTTCTGATGGAGCCATCCTTGAAATACCACCCTGGTAATATTGAGGTTCTAACCCAGGTCCGTTATCCGGATCGGGGACAGTGTATGGTGGGTAGTTTGACTGGGGCGGTCTCCTCCTAAAGAGTAACGGAGGAGTACGAAGGTGCGCTCAGCGTGGTCGGAAATCACGCACTGAGTATAAAGGCAAAAGCGCGCTTAACTGCGAGACCCACAAGTCGAGCAGGTACGAAAGTAGGTCTTAGTGATCCGGTGGTTCTGTATGGAAGGGCCATCGCTCAACGGATAAAAGGTACTCTGGGGATAACAGGCTGATACCGCCCAAGAGTTCATATCGACGGCGGTGTTTGGCACCTCGATGTCGGCTCATCTCATCCTGGGGCTGAAGCAGGTCCCAAGGGTATGGCTGTTCGCCATTTAAAGAGGTACGCGAGCTGGGTTTAGAACGTCGTGAGACAGTTCGGTCCTATCTACCGTGGGCGTTGGAGACTTGAGAGGATCTGCTTCTAGTACGAGAGGAAGAAGTGGACGAACCTCTGGTGTTCGGTTGTCACGCCAGTGGCACTGCGGTAGCTATGTTCGGAAGGGATAAGTGCTGAAAGCATCTAAGCACGAAGCCTACCTCAAGATAAGGTCTCCTGAGGTTTAACCCTCCTAAAGAGCCGTTAGAGACCATGACGTTGATAGGTTCGGTGTGGAAGCGCGGTGACGCGTGAAGCTAACGAATACTAATTGCTCGTGAGGCTTGACTATATAACACCAAAACAGTTTACTTGATTTAGTTCAACAGCAGATACAGCACATAAACTCAACTCTTAAACTCAATTTTCTCGTTGTAAGATAAACAGATTAGAGCAAAGCCCAAAGCACCGCTCAACCCGTTTGTCTGGCGACCATAGTACGTGTGAACCACCTGATCCCTTCCCGAACTCAGAAGTGAAACCATAGTACGCCAATGGTAGTGTGGCATTCGCCATGTGAGAGTAGGTCATCGCCAGACCCCAATCACAAAACCCTTCTAGCTAAACTAGAAGGGTTTTTTATTGCTCAAAATTAAAAAACTCCCCTCTCAAATCTCAAAAACCCGATGTTCTTCCTGTGTTTCGATACCCATCCTTTCAGGATGAAAAATTATTTATTTGATTTTGCCTTTTCCATTTCTTACCAAACGACAAAACAACCATAACCTTTGGGATATTTACGAACTTTGCCTTCATAAAAACCACAACACTGGCTTCTTCGCTATTTTTTGAGTAGTGGATGTCCAAATGTAGCATACTGTCCTTCTTCTTTCGGACAAAATAAAATACCTTGTTCGTTTATAGCCGCTTTATCTGGCAACATTAAACTGGCTAATTCTTTTCAGTCGGTAAACGCCAGCCAAAATCTTTAATTTCTGCGTTAGTTAATTCAGGCTTTGTCCATGTCATTTGGCTGCCTTGTCCGCTGATATTACCATTTGCCATGCTTGACCTAAGCAATAACGCTGCCATATTAAATTTGTTTCTGCATCATACCACTCTCTAAATCCATTAATTCCGATGGTTTTTTTGCTAAGTGTTTTAATGGATTGTTGTATTGTTTTTCACAAAAACTCTTCTACATCAAATCTCTTAAACAATTAACTAACAATTCAGTTGAGTCGCTTGAGTTGGATTTAATATTAGATATACTTGTTCAAAGTCTTCCTTTTGGGTTCAAAACGTGCAATTGCTAAAGCTCTTCACCAAAAAGTTGTGCCGCCAAAATAGGAAACTTATCTGTGTTTAAGCAATATGGGTACTTTTAAATCTTATATCATGAGGAAATCCAGTTTTAATTAAATTTAGCACTCTAATACAGTTCACTCTCATAATATCTAAGTATGCCTAGCTTTTTTAAACTTATTTGTGATGTAGCCAAAAGATCACCATGAATTGTCGTCAAATCTATATCTATCGCAAATAAGTTTTTCAACTATACTTGTTGTAATAAAAATTACCATCTATCAATACCAATCGCCCAAATCAAATTGCGATAAAAGCTAGTTCTCTTTGAAATTTTTACAGTCTGTTACACGCCTAAAACCATGAGGTACTAATAAATTAGTCAACAATGGTTCAAAGTGCTTTTTCATTTGTTTGGCGTTTTAGAAATTTATTAGTTGTAAATTTTCAACTGTTCTTTGCCATTCTACCTCTGCCGACTCAGGTAAAATCGTATTGGGTGACACGCACGCAATCCACGCTTCTTGGTCAAAAATAACCACGGAATGTTCTTTGGCAGCATCAAATAAAATTTTTAATAATAATGGCCACAGTCCAATCTCTGAAATTTCCATGTTGTAAGCAGCTTTATGAGTATTGGCAATATCGGCGGCGGTTCCTTTTAAAAACAATTCACTTTGTTCATCTTCATCATAAGTTTTGAGTAATCTTTCTACGGTTTGACCAAAAGCCAGCATATTAGCGGTTTGCGTATTTATGGATTTTTTAGACAGCTCTGCTGCCATATCCATCGCGTCTTCAAAATCTGTTGGCTTGCCATAAACATCCGCATCCCAAATATATACATCGTGACGATTGCCCATGTTAATCCCTCTGTTATTATTATGATTTTTTCTGCTGTGATATAGCTTGTATTGCTAAAACCAGTTACTCCAAGCCACAATCGACACAAGCCTGCTTAGCACTAAAAAACTGACCATCATCTAAACGATAAGCTAATAATTGGCCACCCCACACACAGCCACCATCTAGCGCAATAATAGGTGCTTGAGGGCCGTTGCCCTCGAGAGCTGCCCAATGACCAAACAAAATACGGGTGTTTTTGATGCTAGGATTGGGTAAGTTAAACCACGGATAATAGCCTTCGGGTAAATCATCTAACCCTTCTTTATGGCTAAACTCTAATTCACCTGCAAAATTGCACAGGCGCATCCGAGTAAGATAATTGGTAATCACTCGCCAACGTTTAGTGCCTCGTAAATGTTCATGCCACAAAGCAGGGGAGTTACCGTACATTCCACCTAAAAACTGTTGTAGTTGTTGCTCATTTTGTAATACCTGAGACACTTCGGCGGCTAAGGTGCGTGCTTGTTTTATTGTCCAGCAGGGAGGAATGCCAGCGTGTGACAATATCGCGTTTTGATGGGGAATTTCGACAAATAATGGTTGAGCGCGTAGCCAGTTAATGAGTTCTTGACCATCGGGTGCAGTGATAATATTAGCTGTGCGGTCTTTTTTCTTAACGGGACTATAACCATAAAAACAGGCAATTAAATGTAAGTCATGATTGCCTAATACCACTCGCGCACTGTTGCCAAGTGCTTTAACTCGACGTAATACGCCTAAGGAGTCAGAGCCACGCGCCACTAAATCGCCTGCAAACCACAAGCAATCGTGTTGCGGATTAAAGTCGATAATGGCTAACAGTTCCTCTAGCGCGTCTAAACATCCTTGTACGTCACCAATGGCATAATCTGCCATGTTAATCTCACTTTTTAAATGTTCAATGTACCATGCGTGGCACGGCTAGGCTAAAAGCATCAATTTGTGCATCAAAGGCTGTGCCTTGTGCGTCAATCATGCCATAAGAACCGTGCATTGTGCCAACGGGCGTTTTTAATACCGCACCGCTACTATATTTGTAGGTTTTGCCTGCACCAATCAAGGGTTGTTCTCCCACCACACCATCACCTCGGACTTCTTCGGTGCGGGCTTCACCATCGGTAATAATCCAATGTCGGGTGAGTAATTGCGCTTCTTGTGAGCTATTATTAGTAATGCTAATGTGATAGGCAAACACAAAACGACAATCTCTTGGACTGGATTGCTCGGATAAATACTCTGTTTTTACCTTGACGGTAATGTGATGTTGATGGTCAGACATGGCTATGTAAATGATTCGTTAGTTGCACAAATTGTTGAACGCTTAATACTTCTGCTCGATGGCTTGGGTTTATGCCAACCGCTTCAAAATCGTTATCGTCGGCAATGCCTTTTAAACAGTTACGCACCGTTTTGCGACGTTGATTAAACGCAGTGCTGACAACTTGCTGCAGAAGATTTTCGTTATGACAATTATACGGTGAATGTTGCCACGGTGTTAAGCGTACAACAGCAGATTGTACTTTAGGTGGCGGATTAAAGGCTTCGGGGGGTACATCTAATAACCAATCGACCTGACAACGATACTGCACCATCACGCTTAGGCGGCCATAGTCGGGGGTGGCTGGCTCGGCTGCTAAACGGTCAACCACTTCTTTTTGTAGCATAAAAGTCATGTCTTTGACCAAATGACTAAAACTCAACAAATGAAAAATCAATGGTGTAGATATGTTGTAAGGCAAATTGCCTACAATTCTTAACGGTTGCGTAGGGGTGGCTAATTGCGCAAAGTCAAATTGCAGGGCGTCGGCTTGATGCAAATGTAATTCGCCTAAACCAGCTAAGCGTTGCGGTAAACGCGCTGCTAAATCGCGGTCTAATTCAACTACATGGAGCTTGTGGCAAGCAGGCAGCAATAAACGCGTTAAAGCGGCTAAACCCGGCCCAATCTCGACCATATTGTCGCCCACTTGTGGCGCAATGGCATGAATAATGTTGTTGATGACATTATCGTCTTCTAAAAAGTTTTGGCCAAAGCGTTTGCGTGCTTTGTGGCCTTGTAGGGAGTCGGTCATGTTAAAAGTCTGTCAAAATTTGGACTTAGGCATTGTGCTGCAAGTCCAAAGAATTAGTGATAAGCCATCTGTGCTGCCATGTTTAACGCGGCTAACAAACTCCCTACCTTGGCTTGGCCTGTACCAGCCAAATGTAGTGCCGTGCCGTGGTCAACCGAGGTGCGAATAATGGGTAAGCCTAAGGTAATGTTGACCGCTTCGCCAAAGCCTTTGGCTTTGAGTACAGGCAAGCCTTGGTCATGATACATGGCTAATACCGCATCAGCCTGAGCTAAATTGTCGGGTGTAAACAAGGTGTCGGCAGCTAAGGCATCTGACACATCAAGCCCTTCGTTACGCAGTTGCGTTAAAGTGGGGTTAATAATGTCGATTTCTTCGCGGCCTAAATAGCCATTTTCGCCCGCATGAGGATTTAAGCCTGTGACCAAAATACGCGGCTTGGCTATACCAAATTTATGGATTAAATCGTGATGCGTAATGCGTATCACTTGTTGCAGTAATTCGGGCGTAATGGCATCGGCTACTTGACGCAAGGGCAGGTGCGTGGTGGCTAAGGCAACTTTGAGGTCGGGGCAAGCCAACATCATCACGACTTTGGGTACGCCACACAGGGCTTGTAAAAATTCGGTATGACCACTAAAGGCAATACCTGCTTCGTTAATCACCGACTTTTGCACAGGCGCAGTTACTAGGCCAGCGGCAATGCCGTCTAAACAGGCATGGGTAGCACGCTCCAGCATTTCTAACACATAGTCACTGTTGGTGGTATTTAATTGGCCTGTTATTACGCGGTCACGCAAGGCGATGGGCCATACATAGAGTGAGCCTTGAGGGGCAATGGCCACTTCATCACCATACTCATAATACAACAGCTCCACTTCCATACCCAATTTAACGGCACGTTGGGTGAGTAGGGTCGGGTCGGCTAATACCACATACGGAAAATTAAAACTGTGTTGTGCTAAAGCAAGACATAAGTCAACACCAATACCTGCAGGTTCGCCCGAAGTCACTAATAAGGGTTTCATGGCGTATTACTCGCTGAATTATCTTTAATTTGCACAAAGGCTTCGGCACGTAGTTCGCGTGTCCAACTCAGTTTTTCGTCTTCAAACTGACGGGCATACAAGGCCTGACGTGCTAAATTGCGTTTATATTGCTCGCTCATGTCTTGCTCACGTTCGCCTAACACTTGCAAAATATGCCAACCAAAGGGGCTTTCAAACACAGGGCTAATGTCATTAACAGGTGTTTTTTGCATCATGTCTTCAAAACTGGGTACCATTTCCCCTGTGCCAACCCATGTTAAATCGCCACCATTACGCGCTGAGCCTGCATCGTCTGAGTAGGTTTTGGCTAATTCGGCAAAGTCAGCCCCTTTGTCTAGGCGTTGGCGCAAATCGTCGGCTTTTTGTTTGGCATCTTCGAGCGTTAAAATTTCGGAGGGTTTAATTAAAATATGGCGTACATGACGTTGTTTAATTAACATTTGTTGTGCGCCACGTTTATCTATCACGGTAATAATATGATAGCCTGCCGCACTTTTTAAAATAGCCGAGTATTGGCCGCGTTGCAGTGGCTCGGCTGCTTCTCTAAATAAATCAGGCAGTTGCGCGCTTTTGCGCCAGCCCATATCGCCACCTTGTAGCGCATCTTCGCTATTAGAAAACTCAGTCACGACATTAAAAAAGGCTTTGCCCGCTTGCAGTTGTGTAAATGCCTGTTCGGCTTTTTGTTTTGCCGATTCCCAATCTTGTGGACTAGCAGAGTCGGGTACATTGATGGTCAGATGCGCTAAACGATATTCGGTTTGCAATGCCAGTTGACTTTGAGGCGAGGCCAAAAAGTTATCAATGTCTTGTTCGCTAATACGAATTCGGTCGCCAACACGTTTGTTGCGTAAACGGCTAATCACCATTTCGCGGCGAATTTGTTCGCGAATTTGCTTATAAGAGCCTGAGTTTTCGGCTTCGAGTTTGTTTCTAAAGTCGGCCAAAGTCATAGCATTTTGACTGGCAATGTCGTTAATGGCCGCGTTGAGGCTATTGTCATCAATACGTACGCCTGCGCGTTCGGCTTGCGACAGTTGGATACGTTCTAAAATCAGTTGCTCTAACAGTTGTTTTTTTAGGATGTCTTCGTGAGGTAATGACTGCTGACGGGCACTGTATTGATAACGAATATCAGCGAGGCGTTGCTCTAACTCGCTTTGCAACACCACGTCTTCATCAACTATCGCGGCAATTCTATCAAGGGCTATTGGTGCGGCAATACTGCTAATGGGCAAACTTGCTAATAAAGCAATCAGTAAATAACGATACATAACGACAGTTAATCTCTTAAAAAGCTCCTAGCGGAGCTGGCTATAACCAAAAACACGGTTGCTTAATAAATCACGCGCGCCACTACTAAAGCCTGCTAAGCCTTTGAGCGAAAACTCAATAAAAAAAGCACTACGTTGGCGGGTGCTGGCATCGGTATTATTAAAATCACTCAAAAACTCACGGCGGTATAAAGCCATTTGCCAACAACAGGCTTCATAATGCAGTCCTAATAACATATCAGGCGTTTCTTTATTGAGTAAGTCATATTGCCATAGCCCTAGCATTTGCCAATTATCATTGAGAGGTTTAACAAAAGAAACATTGGCTTGGCGTAAGGCTTTTTGATTGAGTGCTAATACTTCGCGCCTAAAACTATAGCCAACATTCAATAATTGCGTGTTGCTATTCGGTAAGTAATGTATCTGTGCACCAAATTGCGAGACGTCGCCTCTTTCTGTCCATAAAGCATCTATTGAGCTAGACCAGTCGGGTGTTAGGTGTGTGCTTAGTTCACTGGCTAGACCTGATGCACGATTAACGGCAATAGGGTCGGTGCTATTAAGTTGTACTTTGCGGTCTCTAAAATAAAAAACTTGACCTAATGATAGTCGAATACGTTCTTGTAGTGTTTGATTATCGAGCCAACGCGAGCTAATACCTACGGAAACCTGATTAGCATCTTCGAGTCTGTCCCCGCCCGAAAAACGCCTTGTTCTAAACAGTTGTGCATAGCTAAAGGTGGTGCTGGCGGTGTCAAAATTGGGTAACTGATTTTGCTCATAATAAGGCGAAAAACTATATAAAATATGCGGTTCTAGAGTTTGTAAAAAATTATCGGTT
This sequence comes from Moraxellaceae bacterium, assembly GCA_024234595.1. Lineage (GTDB taxonomy): Bacteria > Pseudomonadota > Gammaproteobacteria > Pseudomonadales > Moraxellaceae > Agitococcus. The sequence goes on from JACKNZ010000011.1 coordinate 50,506, forward strand.
TCGCGCTCAAACACCAGTTGGGTATCAAGGTTAAAGGTAGCCGCATTGATGCTGGTAGTATTAGTAGCTTGACCTTCTAAATGATAGGCTAATTGACGCAAGCCAAGCGAAGGTTTGACAGCACCCCAAGGCTGTCGATATTCATAACTCAATTCGGGCTCAAAACGCCAACGTAGGCCGTTGACTTCGGTGCTGCTATTGTCGTCAATAGTGCGTTGAAAATGCGTTAACTCGCTGACAATATCGGCTTTGAGCGCGTAAGGTAAGTTGATATGATTATTGAGTAAAAGTTGCGGCAAGCGCGCATAAGGTTTATCGGCATCGGTCAGTAGTTTGTCGATGGTTTGAAAGCCTTGTACGCGCACAAGGGCAGACCATGAGTCTTGCCAATAATTAAACTCGGCACTGCGCTCTTGGTGGGTGGTGGTGTTTTGGGTAAAGTCAGTGCCTAAGTCAGTAAAATAATCACTGTCTGACACATAATTAACATTGCTGCTTAGTTGCCAGTTGCTAGGGCGGTATTTGTGTTGCCACGAGGCTGATTTACGGTCTTGGCCACGGTATAAATTATCGCTAGGCAATAAAGAGGCACTGAGTTTGCCTTCGCCCCATTGTGGTGTTAAATATCTAAATTCAGACTCCGCCATTACGCCACGTTTAGACAAAATACGCGGGGTAAACGTGGCATCATAGTTAGGCGCAATGTTCCAATAAATCGGTTGTGCAAAATCAAGACCGCCATCGTTGGTGCTGCCAAAACGGGGGATTAAAAAACCACTCATGCGTCTATCGTCAATCGGAAACTTAAAATACGGCACATATAACACAGGCAGATTTTGAATATGCAAGGTGGCGTTTTTAATCGTGCCTAAGCCTGTATTTGGGTCAAGACGCAAATCTTTGGCCGAAAAATACCAAACGCGGTTATCTGGTTCACAAGTTGAAAATTCAGCACTGGCCATCGTGACCACATCATTGCTATCTCGTTGTATGGCATGAGCGCGGCCATGAGCATTTAAAAAGGTTGATACAAATTCACTTTGTTCGATAAATGCCGTTTTGTTGCTAAAATCAAGACGAGCTTTGTCACCTGTTAATACTGTGCCTGCTTCGGCTACTAAAATATTACCTGTAAACTGACCGTTGCTTTGGTCGCCTGCTAATTCGGCATTGTCTGCCAAGATTAAGCGACCTTCTTGGCTAATTTTAACATTACCATTAAGGCGCGAGCTGCCTTCGGGATTGTAATACACCCAAGCAGCTAAAGCTTCGATAGGACTATCTTCAAGGTTGTGCTTAATACGTTGTGGATTGGCAGCAATCGGTGTGACCCATGCGCCTTGACAGGCTTTGTTAATAGTGGGTTGTTGTTCAGGAGCAAGCTTTTTGATGTCGTTTTTGTTCATCCAGCCCAAGCGTTGATAGTCCACAGCCTCATCATCAGCGTGACTTATACTCGAAAACAACAAAAAAGATGATAATAAATAGCGTAAGGGCATGAGGATAACTTGGGTAAATAACAAAGCTGATGGATAATAAAAAAATTTTCCCCATCAGGCCATGAGTTTTTAGTAATGGAACATTGCAAACAAGAGTCACGTCGCCAAGCATTATATGTTTGGGCGGTCAATTATTTAACACTGCACACCAATTATCAAGCACAAGACTTTAGTATTGTTTCGGGTGATGCCAGTTTTAGGCGTTATTTTAGGCTACATCATACGGGTGGTAGCTATATTGCTGTTGATGCACCACCTGATAAAGAAAACTCTCGCCCCTTTGTGGCCATTGCTCAAGCCTTGTATGCACACGGTGTGCATGTGCCGCAAGTGATTAGTTATGATTTTGAATTGGGTTTTATGCTGTTAAGTGATTTAGGCGATACTTTATTACGCCCTTGCTTAACAGACGATAGCGTTAATGACCTGTATCAACAAGCCATGCGCGAATTAGTCACTATTCAGTCTTGCCCATCGCCTGTCGATTATGCTTTACCACCCTATGACAGCACACGGTTAATGACCGAAATGGCCTTGCTCAAAGACTGGTTTATTGCACAGTACCTTAATATCACGCTTAGCGCACAAGAAACGCAGTTGCTAGATAACACTTGTCAACATATTGCTGATGAAGTGGCTAAACAACCCAATGTCTTTGTCCACCGTGATTATCATTCGCGTAATCTCATGATTATTGATGCTAATACTTTAGGGGTAATAGATTTTCAAGATGCAGTGACGGGCGCAATTACTTACGATTTGGTATCGTTATTACGAGATGCTTATGTTGAATGGCCTCAAGCGCGCGTGGTGGCGTGGGTTGAAGATTTTAGACAGTTATTGCAACAACATGGACAAATAGCACAGGTCGATGCCGCCCAGTTTTTGCAATGGTTTGACTACATGGGCGCACAGCGTCACCTTAAAGTGGTGGGTATTTTTGCACGATTAAGTTTGCGTGATGGCAAACATGGCTATTTAAACGATATTCCCTTAGTGTTTAAGTATTTACTCAACGAACTCAAAGACTACGCTCCCTTGCAGCCTTTGTATCAGTGGTTGTGTGAGCGTATTGTGCCTGTGTATTTAATCAAAAACCCCACAGCAACAGCCATGCTTGAGGCACACAGTGTATGAAAGCCATGATTTTAGCCGCAGGCTTAGGTAATCGTATGCGCCCCTTAACGCTTACTATCCCCAAGCCTTTATTGGTAGTCGGTGGCAAGCCGTTAATTGTGTGGCATATTGAAGCACTCAAAGTGGCAGGTATCCAAGATATCGTCATTAACACCGCATGGTTAGGTCAAAAATTGCACGAGGCATTAGGCAATGGCTCTGCTTTTGGTGTCAATATTTTTTGGTCAGATGAAAACGAACCCTTAGAAACCGCAGGTGGTATTCAACAAGCCCTGCCTTTGTTGGGCAAAGAGCCTTTTTTATTGGTTAATGGCGATATTTGGTTGCGTTATGATTTTAGTCGTTTAGTTAGCAAAGACTTGGGTAAGCATTTGGCACATTTGTTATTAGTCGATAATCCGCCACAGCATCCTAATGGTGATTTTGCCTTTAAACGTGATGGTCAGTCATTGATATTACCTCAAGGTGCAGAAAAATATACTTTTGCTGGTGTGAGTGTGCTATCGCCGAAATTATTTGCCGATTTGCCAGCAGGCAAAGCCCCGTTAGCCCCATTATTGCGTCAAGCGATTGCAGAGCAATTAGTGACAGGTGAGTATCATACAGGGGCGTGGGTAGATGTAGGAACGCCTGAGCGTTTACAGGCATTAGATGATGAGTTAAGCAGGAAACAAGCATGACAAGTATGCAACAACGCGCCGCCCTGCAACGTCAAATCTGGGCGATTGCCAATGAGGTACGTGGCGCAGTCGATGGCTGGGATTTTAAGCAATATGTACTGGGTACTTTATTCTATCGTTTTATTAGTGAAAATTTTGCCAGTTATATTGAAGGTGGGGATGACAGTGTCAATTATGCACAATTACCCGATAATGTGATTACACCTGAGCTTAAAGACGACTCCATTAAAACCAAAGGCTACTTTATTTATCCAAGTCAACTCTTTGCTAATGTGGTCAAAAATGCCCATATTAATGAAAGTTTAAATACCGATTTGGCTGCCATTTTTACGGCTATTGAAGCCTCTGCCAATGGTTATCCCTCTCAAGACGACATCAAGGGTTTATTTGCCGATTTTGATACTACCAGCAACCGCTTGGGTAATACCGTTAAAGACAAAAACACCCGTTTGGCGGCTGTGTTAAAAGGCGTAGCAGGGCTAGATTTTGGTCATTTTGATGCGGCTCATATTGACTTGTTTGGTGATGCTTACGAATTTTTAATTTCTAACTATGCGGCCAATGCAGGCAAGTCGGGTGGCGAGTTTTTTACACCGCAACATGTGTCTAAGTTGATTGCACAACTTGCCATGCACAAGCAAACCACGGTCAATAAAATTTATGACCCAGCCGCAGGCTCTGGCTCTTTGTTGTTGCAAGCCAAAAAACATTTTGACGCGCACATCATTGAAGACGGTTTTTTTGGTCAAGAAATTAACCACACCACCTATAACCTTGCGCGTATGAATATGTTTTTGCACAACATCAACTACGACAAGTTTAATATCCAGCTTGGCAATACTTTGCTCAATCCGCATTTTGCCGATGACAAACCGTTTGATGCCATTGTTTCTAATCCGCCCTATTCGGTTAATTGGGTGGGCAGTGATGACCCTACTTTAATCAATGATGAACGTTTTGCGCCAGCAGGCGTACTTGCGCCTAAGTCTAAGGCCGATTTTGCCTTTGTGTTACATTGCCTGAGTTATTTGTCTAGCAAAGGCCGTGCAGCGATTGTGTGTTTTCCAGGTATTTTTTATCGAGGTGGTGCAGAGCAAAAAATCCGTCAATATTTGGTGGACAATAATTATGTCGAAACCATTATTTCGCTTGCACCCAATTTGTTTTATGGCACAAGCATTGCCGTGACGATTTTGGTGCTGTCTAAGCATAAAGCGGATAGCACGATTCAATTTATTGATGCCAGTGGCTTTTTTAAAAAAGAAACCAACAATAACGTGATGACGGATGAACACATTGACCAGATTATGGCTATTTTTGACCATAAGCAAAATGTGGAGTATGTCGCCAAGTCGGTGGACATGGCTGATATTGCAGCCAATGATTACAATTTGTCGGTGAGCAGTTATGTAGAAGCTAAAGACACGCGCGAAGTGATTAATATTGCCAAGCTGAATGCCGAGTTAAAAACCACCGTTGCCAAGATTGACCAATTAAGGGCAGATATTGATGCGATTGTGGCGGAGATTGAAGGGGCTACGCCGTGAATCAGCCTTATCTAAAATATATGCGTAGTTTTGCGGTAGCATGGAGCGATTTGGAATTTGTGCAAGCGGTGCTTGCACAATTGCCTAGCATTGAGCAGATTGAACGCGAATTGCAGGGAGGTGATGTATGAGTAGTATGAGTTTTATGGAAAAGCTGTTTGCTTCGGCTTTGCTTAGCACAGGAGATGGGGCAGTGGTGGAGTGGAAGACGTTGGGGGAGGTGCTTGTTCGGACTAAAGGCACAAAAATTACTGCGGGTGAGATGAAAAACCTGCATAAAGATGACGCACCATTAAAAGTATTTGCAGGTGGACGCACGATTGCGTTCGTTGATTTTGATGATATACCTGCGAAAGACGTAAATAGAGAGCCATCAATTATTGTTAAATCTCGTGGTGTTATTGAGTTTGAATATTACGACAAGCCTTTTTCGCATAAAAATGAAATGTGGTCGTATCACTCAAAAAATGAAGCGGTTAACATCAAATATGTCTATCATTTTTTGAAATTGAATGAGCCTTACTTTCAAAATATTGGTAGTAAGATGCAGATGCCACAGATTGCAACACCTGATACGGATAAGTTCAAAATCCCCATCCCACCCTTACCCATTCAAGCCGAAATCGTCCGAATTTTGGACGCATTTACCGCCCTTACCGCCGAGCTTACCGCCGAGCTTACCGCACGTAAAAAACAATACAACTACTATCGGGATAAATTGTTGAGTTTTGACGAGGGGGATGTGGAGTGGAAAACGTTGGGGGAGGTTGCAGATATAAATACTGGACAGAAACCAACTGAAATTTTTGACCTACCCACAGGCTTTGATTATATAAACGCTGGAACATCTAGATCTGGATATTGCACAGCATTTAATTGCGAAGGTGATACAGTTACAACCCCTTCACGAGGTCAAGGGGGAATTGGCTATGTAGGCTATCAAAACAAACCCTTTTGGTTGGGGCCTTTGTGCTACAAAATGAGATCATTCAGTAGTAATATTTTGATTAACAAATATCTTTACTATCTTCTTCAATCAAACAGTGAGTGCTTGCTCGGCCTAAAAAAAGAAGGAGGCGTTCCAGCAATTAATAAATCCGATTTAGCTAAATTAGAAATCCCCATTCCACCCCTCACCGAACAAGCCCGCATCGTCGCCATTCTCGACAAATTTGATGCCCTCACCAACTCCATCACTCAAGGCTTACCGCGTGAAATTGAACTACGACAACAGCAATATGAATATTATCGGGATTTGTTGTTGAGTTTTGCTAAGCCAAAAGAGTTAAGTTAATCATGAGTACACTGAAACCGCCAAAAGCATGGAAGTCTTTTGATGAACAGTTGGCGCAACTTAAAGCACGCGGCTTACGAATAAATGACGATAAAAAAGCATTAGGCTACCTAAAAGCGATTGGTTATTATCGTTTGAGTGGCTATTTGTACTCCTTTCGCCAGTTAGACCCCAACAATGCTATGTGTAGATTGGATGATTTTATACCCGACACTAACTTTGATGATGTAAGGCAGTTATATGTTTTTGACAAAAAATTAAGGCAACTGGCATTAGATGCACTGGAGCGCATCGAAATAGCCTTAAGAGTCAATATTTCCTATTCAATTGGACGCTATGACCCACTGGCACATACCCATCAACAGTATTTTGACCCTGCTTTTGACCATCAAAGCTGGTTAGCTAGGTATCAAGACATACTACAACGAGAAAGTAAAACAAGTTTTATTAAACATCACATGCAAAATTATACCGATTTGCCCGTTTGGGTGGGATGTGAAGTTTGGGATTTTGGTGCAATGTCTAAGTTGTATAAAGGCTTGATAGTAAAAGATAAAGATATCATTGCAAAAATTTATCACCTGCCATCAGGTGCGCATTTAGAAACACATTTGCATGCCTTTAATTTTATTCGTAATATTTCAGCGCATCACGCCCGCTTGTGGAACAAACCGATTACATTTAAGGCGCGGCTTAAAGGAATGGGTATTGAGTGGCAGAAGTTGGATGAAAGAAAACCATTTTTGTATTTTTGTTTAATGAAAAGGATGTTAGATATTATTTGTCCAGATTCGACATGGGGTCAACGATTTTTAGCTGTGCTAGACGAATTTCCAGCACTAAAAAATGGTGCAGTCAGTTTAGAACATATGGGAATGATAGCTTCCCAAAAAAACTGGCAGTTATGGCAATAATAAAGAAAATAGCAGCAAAAAAAAGCCCCTAGCCTTGAACCCCAACCACATGAGTTGGCAAAGCTAGGGGAGTTATTGCCAATAATCCTAGCTTCTCATATAAAACGTGTCAAGTTTTAGGTGTTAAAAACATGCATCAAGTGGTCGTGTTGAGCTACCAAGACGTTCAAGCCATGCAAGCAGAGCTAGAGCAAGCACGCCGCGAAGCACTCGGCAAACAAATGATGGCCGACTTAATAGAGATTGCCCAACTTGACAAGCAACATCACACAAAAAAGGGAACTGGAGTAACACATGACCGACTACAAAACCATCATCGAATCCAATAATTTTATTGTGTTAGATAAATACAGCAAAGAATGGAAGGTTAGCGAAGGTTATCAAAGCGAATATGATTTAGAGCGTGAGTTTATTCAAGATCTAGTCAATCAAGGTTATGAATATCTGCCAACCCTTAACAACTCACAAGCCATGCTTGCCAATGTACGCGAGCAATTACAAAGCCTTAATAACGTGGTGTTTTTGGAAAGCGAATGGCAACGTTTTGTTGAGGAGTATTTAGATAAAGCCAACGAAAATATTATCGACAAAACACGCAAGCTACACGATGACCATATTTACGACTTTGTGTTTGATAATGGCCGTATTCAAAACATCTATTTACTCGACAAAAAAAATATCGTTCGTAACAAAGTGCAAGTGATTAAGCAATTTGAGCAAACTGGCACTCATGCTAACCGTTATGATGTCACCGTGTTAGTTAATGGTTTGCCACTGGTGCAAATTGAGCTAAAAAAACGCGGCGTTGCCATTCGTGAAGCCTTTAATCAAATTCATCGCTATAGTAAAGAAAGCTTTAATAGCCAACATTCTTTGTATAAGTATTTACAACTGTTTGTTATTTCTAACGGCACAGACAGCCGCTATTTTGCCAATACCACGCAACGCAACAAAAACAGCTTTGACTTTACCATGAACTGGGCGAAAGCCGATAACAGCCTGATTAAAGACTTAAAAGATTTTACCGCCACGTTTTTTCAAAAAAATACCTTGCTCAATGTTTTATTACATTATTCGGTATTTGATGTGAGCAATACCTTGTTGGTGATGCGCCCTTATCAAATTGCCGCTACAGAGCGTATTTTGTGGAAAATAAAAAGCAGCTTTGAAGCCAAAAACTGGAGCAAACCCGAAAGTGGTGGTTTTATTTGGCATACCACAGGGTCAGGTAAAACACTCACCAGTTTTAAAGCGGCACGTTTGGCCACAGAATTGAGCTTTATCGACAAAGTGTTTTTTGTGGTGGATAGAAAAGATTTAGACTATCAAACCATGAAGGAATATCAACGTTTTTCGCCCGATAGTGTTAATGGTTCTGATAGCACCGCAGGACTTAAGCAAAATTTAGATAAAGATGATAATAAGATTATTGTCACGACTATTCAGAAACTTAATAATCTGATGAAAAGTGATGAGCCTCTGCCAATTTATCATAAACAGGTGGTATTTATTTTTGATGAGTGTCACCGTAGCCAGTTTGGTGAAGCACAAAAGAATTTAAAAAAGAAATTTAAAAAATTTTGTCAGTTTGGTTTTACGGGTACGCCTATATTTCCGCAAAATGCCCTTGGTGCAGAAACCACCGCCAGCGTCTTTGGTCGTGAGTTGCATTCCTACGTGATTACTGATGCGATTCGTGATGAAAAAGTGCTGAAATTCAAAGTCGATTACAACGATGTGCGTCCACATTTTAAGGCGATTGAAACCGAGCAAGATGAGAAAAAACTAAGCGCAGCAGAAAACAGACAAGCCTTGTTGCACCCTCAACGTATCCGCGAAATTTCGCAATACATTTTAAATAACTTTAGGCAAAAAACGCATCGTTTGCACATAAATGCCAAAGGCTTTAATGCCATGTTTGCCGTGAGTAGTGTCGAAGCAGCTACCCTGTATTATGAGGCACTCAATGAGCTACAAAAAGGTCAAGATAAGACCTTAAAAATAGCGACTATTTTTTCGTTTGCAGCCAATGAAGCACAAGATGCCATAGGTGATATTCAGGACGAGAGTTTTGATGTTTCCGCCATGAACATGACTTCTAAAGAGTTTTTAAGTAAAGCGATTGCTGATTATAACGGACTCTTTAAAACTAACTTTAGTGTCGATGCCAACGGCTTTCAAAACTATTATCGTGATTTAGCTCAACGTGTTAAATCCAAAGAAATAGATTTATTGATTGTCGTGGGTATGTTTTTGACAGGCTTTGATGCACCTACGCTAAACACCTTATTTGTGGATAAAAATTTACGTTATCACGGCTTAATGCAAGCGTATTCACGTACCAATCGTATTTACGATGCTACTAAAACCTTTGGTAATATCGTTACTTTTAGAGATTTGGAACAGGCCACCGTTGATGCTATTACGCTTTTTGGTGATAAAAATACTAAAAACGTCGTATTAGAAAAAAGCTATCAGGAATACATGGAGGGCTTTGCCGATATAGTCACGGGTGAAGCTCGACGTGGTTTTATGGATGTCGTCAATGAGTTGGAACAACGCTTTCCAGACCCAACGGCCATTGAAAAAGAAGCCGATAAAAAAGACTTTGCCAAACTATTTGGCGAGTATTTGCGTGTCGAAAACATCTTACAAAATTATGATGAATTTGCCTGTTTAAAAGCTCTACAACAGTTAGATATAAATGATGCTGCCGCCGTTGAAATATTTAAAGCACAACATTATTTGGACGATACAAAGTTTGCTGAGTTACAGGCTATACACCTGCCTTCTGAGCGTCAAATTCAAGATTATCGTTCTACCTACAACGATATTCGTGATTGGCAGCGTCGTCAAAAATTAGCTGAGGAAAAAGAACAGTCTCCCATTGACTGGGGAGATGTTGTATTTGAGGTGGACTTACTAAAATCGCAAGAAATCAATCTAGATTATATTTTGGAATTGATTTTTGAACACAACAAAAAAAGCAAAAACAAAGCTGAGTTAGTGGATGAAGTGCGCCGCCTGATTCGGTCTAGCCTAGGTAATCGTGCCAAAGAAAGCCTAATGGTTGATTTTATTAACCAAACAAACCTAGATCAAATTAGCGAAAAAGCCAACGTGATTGCGGCATTTTTTACGTTTGCTCAATTTGAACAGCAACGAGAAGCGCAAGAACTTATTGCCTCAGAGTGTTTAAATGTTGAAGCGGCACACCGCTATATTAACAACTCGCTCAAACGTGAATATGCCAGTGATGCAGGTACAGAGCTTAATGCCATATTGCCCAAAATGAGTCCGTTAAATCCGCAATACTTGACTAAAAAACAAAGTGTTTTTCAAAAAATCTCCGTGTTTGTAGAAAAGTTTAAAGGAGTAGGTGGTAACATTTAGTACAATTAATCTCTCATTTAAAACACGACAAAACACATAGGAACATAACATGCTAGAAAAGGACAACCCAATCAGCGAATTTCGCTTTATTGGCACAGGCACGCAATACTTCGGCATTTGGATAGTCAATTTATTGCTCAGTATTTTAACGCTGGGTATTTACTCGGCATGGGCAAAAGTACGCCGCCAACAGTTTTTTTATCAACATACCCTGTTAAATGAGCATCGTTTTGATTATACAGGCGACCCAATTCGGATTTTAATTGGACGTATTGTCGCGGTGGCAATATTGGCTTTTCAGTCAGTGACCCAAAGTTTTAGTGTCGAGTTGGCCAGTGCTATTGGTATTATCATTTTTTTAATTTTTCCGTGGCTTATCAAACAAACCTATGTCTTTACCGCGCGTAATAGCCGTTATCGAAATATTCGTTTTCATTTTACGGGCAATTTATTAGGTGCATATATTGTTTATATTTTATGGCCATTGCTTGCGGTCATTACCTTGGGCTTGTTAACGCCTTTTGCCCATTATGCCCACAAACAGTATTTTTTTGAATGTATGCGTTATGGCAAGCACAAGGTAAAGCTGAGTCTAAAAGCAGGTCAGATTTATGGTGTATATTTTAAATCTGGCTTGTTATTTATTGGCTTATTTATGGCCGCTGCACTATTACTCTATATGCTCAATATGGGTAAAAGTTTTAATGTGCTAATCAACAAGCAGGCGGCCAAAGATATGGTTGGTTTTGCTTTTGTTGTGCCCTTGTTGCTGTTTATCCCTTTAGTGACATATAGTTTTTTTAATGCCCAAATAACTAATCTTGTTTGGTCGAATATCTCAATAGCTAACAATCAATTTCGCTCAACCATTACAACCACAGGCCTGCTGTGGATTAGTGTTAGTAACTGGCTGTTGTTGGTATTAACGGCAGGTTTGTTTCATCCGTGGGCAAAAGTTCGCATGACTAAATACCGTCTCGAAAATATGTCAGTCGCTTGGGTGGGTAATCCCGATGAGTTAATGGGGGCTAGCCAACAAGATAGCTCGGCAATGGGCGAAGAAGTAGCCGACTTTTTGGGTTTTGATTTATCATTATGACTATCAGCGTCAGATATTACGATGGCATCACCGCCGCCGCACAGGTGGCAGTGTTATCGGCAGAGGGCGATGTAGTCTTGCTCACTGTCGCAGATAAAACCCAGCGTTATTCGCTTAAAAAGCTCAAAATAAATCCCCAGCTTGGTCATGTGTTTCCTACTATTGACCTGCCAGATGAGGGCTACATAGAGTTATTACAAGCCGATGTTCCAGCGTGGTTGTTGCCACACAAGCATCAGCGTCTATTTTGGCAGCGATTGTGGCATTGGGAAAACAAATTACATTATATTGCCCTGAGTATGCTTGGTATTTTGGCTTTTGCCTATGTATTGGTGACTTATGGCATTCCCAAAATGGCACAAGGCGTTGCTAATAGTTTGCCGCCAGCTACCGAGCAGGTGTTGGCACAACATACCCTCAAAAGTTTAGATTATGTGTTGTTTCAACCTACAAAAGTGCCAATCGCTAAACAACAACACATTCAACAGCTATTTAAGCAACGCTTGCAACCTGCTGCGCACATTAACTTAGTGTTTAGAGACAGTGAAATTGGCGCAAATGCCTTGGCTTTGCCAAATGGCACCATTGTCATAACAGACGATTTAGTCAGCCTCGCCAAAAACGACAACGAACTATTAGCTGTGTTAGCGCATGAGCTTGGCCATGTACAGGCACGACACGGCTTGCGCTCCGCTTTATCTGCAGCAGGTTTAGGCATTATGGTGAGTACATTAACGGGTGATGTTGAAAGTACGATTGCTGCTATTCCTACCGTATTTTTGCAGCTTAGCTATAGCCGTGATTTTGAGCGCGAAGCCGACCAATTTGCTTATGATACGATGCTAAAACATGACATTCCCTTGCATTATTTTGCAGATATTTTGCTTAGCCTTGCCAGTCAACATAACGCAAACTCAGAGGCAAATGACTATCAGCAAACTCATCCTAACGTCCAAGAGCGTATTCAGCCCTTTTTAAAAGCACAATAGGTAATTTTTATGAAAGATTTTATGATTGCTCCCTCCATTTTGTCTGCTGACTTTGCTCGTTTGGGGCAAGAAGTCGATGCCGTATTAGCCGCAGGGGCAGATTGGGTACATTTTGATGTCATGGATAATCATTATGTGCCTAACTTAACGGTTGGTTCAATGGTCTGTAAAGCCCTACGCAAATATGGCGTTACCGCTCCTATAGATGTGCATTTAATGGTCAGTCCTGTCGATAGAATCATTGGTGATTTTATTGAGGCAGGTGCGAGTTACATTACTTTTCATCCCGAAGCATCTGAGCACATTGACCGCTCTTTACAGTTAATTAAAAGTGGTGGCTGCAAAGCGGGATTGGTATTTAATCCAGCAACACCCTTGCATTATTTGGATTATGTGTTAGATAAGATAGATATGGTGCTGTTGATGAGTGTCAATCCAGGATTTGGCGGTCAAAAATTTATCCCCAAAACCCTCGACAAAATTACACAAGTTCGCCGCATCATTGATAACAGTGGCTTGGATATCCGTTTAGAAGTCGATGGTGGTGTGACGACCCAGAATATTCGTCAAATTGCTCAAGCAGGGGCAGACAGCTTTGTGGCAGGTTCAGCGATTTTTGGTGCGGACAGTTATCAACAAGCCATTCACACTATGCGTCAGGAGTTGGCTTTAGTGACTCGTTAATAACAAGCTTTAAATTTCAACTCATTATCATTGTATTAGGGAATCATCTATGGAATTTAATAAAATTGGTTTTACACCCAAATTAGTGATTTTTGATTTAGATGGTACATTGGTTGATTCAGCCAGTGATATTCAATATGCCTTAAATAATGCCTTGTCAGAAATGGGCTTAGAAACAGTCTCCGAATATGAGGTGCGTCGTTGGGTAGGGCGCGGTGCCTCGCGTTTGGTGTCTTGTGTCTTAGATGCAAAACATTATCGCAAAGAGTTGCATGATGAGTTGCTGGCGGTATTTATGCGCCATTATCAAGCTGAGGTTTGTGTTAATAGTCAAGTATATGAAGGAGTTGCTGAGTTTATTGCAGCCTGTCAACAAGCTAACATTAAAATGGCTTGTGTCACTAATAAGCCATATGCACCAGCTAAAGACTTATTAGCAGCTCTTAATATATTGCAGCCTTTTCAATTATTAGTTGGTGGCGATACCTTACCGCATAAAAAGCCACATCCTGAACCTTTGTTACATTGTTTACGTTATTTTGAAGTCTCTGCTCAGGAGGCTTTAGTATTAGGTGATTCACGTAATGATGTTGAGGCTGCTTTGGCCGCACACATCCCATGCGTCGCGGTTAGCTATGGTTATAATCATGGTGAGCCGATAGAAGCCTGTAAACCTGAGTGGATTGTTGATTCTTTACGCGACCTGATTGCTTAAATTCAGAGCTTATAAGTTTTAAAGCCACTAATTTGCGCTAGAATCAATGTTTGTCGTTTAGGACTGACGCGGTTATCGCTTATTTGTTCGCATTTCAACCGTTTTTAACGGTTTTATGTTCACAAAACGCGATAATTTCGGTGAAATGCGTAAGTCCTGAGTTGATTCTAGCCTCAAGTTAATTTAATGTTATCTCTTATCTTTTTTGCTCAATGGTTTAGTCTCATGTGTTTACCCCTAAGTTGGCGATGGCGCGTCTAGTTCCATAGTTAATACTGTTTTAATTAGCCAAAATATTAGGGTGTTATTATGTTATCTCTTGAGCAATTCTCTGCTTATGCCGCGCAAGGCTACAACCGTATTCCTTTAGCTTTACAATTACTTGCCGATTTTGATACACCATTGTCTGTGTATGCCAAATTGGCCAATCAGCCCTATAGCTATTTGTTTGAATCAGTGCATGGTGGCGAAAGATGGGGGCGTTATTCGATTATCGGCTTAGTTGCCCAACAACGTCTTGAAGTTCGCGGACACACCGTACAACGCTATCAACAGCAACAATTGTTAGATGAGCAAAGCGTAGATGACCCTTTAGCGTTTATTGAGCAATATCAGCAGCAGTTTAAAGTGCCTGTGATTGAGGGCTTGCCGCGTTTTACAGGAGGTTTGGTCGGTTATTTTGCTTATGATACGGTACGCTTATTTGAGAAGAAATTAGCCAAAATACAAAAGCCTGACCCACTCAATGTGCCAGATATTCAATTGATGTTGTCCGAAGAAGTGGTGGTATTTGACAATCTTAAGGAAAGCATTTTTATTATTGTCCATGTTGACCCACAACAGACGGATGCTTATCAACAAGGTGTGCAGCGTTTACAGCAGTTAGCAATACAGTTACAGCAAAAACAAGTTCAATTACCTCGTTGTGTTGACGTGTCAGACCCCATCCAAGAAGCGGACTTTGTTTCTAGCTTTGGACAAGAGGCGTTTAAGGCAGGGGTAGAGCGCATTAAAGAATATATTTTGGCAGGTGATGTCATGCAGGTTGTGCCATCACAACGCATGACGGTGGCCTTTAATCATACGCCACTCGCCTTATATCGTGCCTTACGTCATCTTAATCCTTCACCGTATATGTATTTTGTCGATTGTGGCGATAGCCATATTGTGGGCTCTAGCCCCGAAATATTGGCGCGTGTGCAAGAGGGGAAAGTGACTGTACGGCCAATCGCAGGCACGCGACCACGCGGCAAAACGCCTGAACAAGATAATGCCTTGGCTCAAGAGTTATTGGCAGACCCCAAAGAAGTTGCCGAACATTTGATGTTGATTGATTTAGGGCGTAATGATGCAGGCCGTGTCAGTGAAGTGGGGCAAGTGCAAGTCACTGAACAAATGGTCATTGAGCGTTATTCTCACGTAATGCACATTGTCTCTAATGTCGAGGGTGTGCTCAAACCGAATGTTAGTGCGATTGATGTTTTAAAAGCGGCATTGCCAGCAGGCACTCTATCAGGCGCACCCAAAGTACGAGCCATGGAAATCATTGATGAGTTGGAGCCTGTTAAACGTGGCATTTACGGCGGAGCAGTAGGCTATTTGGGCTGGAATGGTGAAATGGATACCGCGATTGCGATTCGTACAGCGGTACTTAAAGATGGCATTATGTATGCTCAAGCAGGAGCAGGTGTGGTGGCGGATTCAGTGCCTGAATCAGAATGGCAAGAAACCCTCAATAAACTGCGCGCCTTATTTAAAGCCGCTGAATTAGCCAGTCAACAACTACATATTGGCTAGTTTAGATTGTTGTTAAAGCTAAAGTGTTTAAAAAAAGGGCATTTGATGCGTTTGTGGTTTAAAAAACCAAAAAAAAGCAAATAAAGGCTTGCGCTCAGCAAAATAATTGCTAAAATGCCCCCCACTTCGCAATGCCGGTATAGCTCAGTTGGTAGAGCAACTGACTTGTAATCAGTAGGTCGTGAGTTCGAGTCCCACTGCCGGCACCATTTTAGCGACGTTACAGGGCTTGCCTAACCAAGAGTCCGTAGTGTAAAAACCGCGTTGGAGAGGTTGGGGAGTGGTCAAACCCATCAGACTGTAACTCTGCCGTCTTAGACTTCGAAGGTTCGAATCCTTCCCTCTCCACCACCTAATATAAAATACAGCGCGGGTGTAGTTTAGTGGTAGAACTTCAGCCTTCCAAGCTGATCGTGCGGGTTCGATTCCCGCCACCCGCTCCAAACGACTGGTTTGGCGTTTTGCTCATATAGCTCAGTCGGTAGAGCACTTCCTTGGTAAGGAAGAGGTCACCGGTTCAAGTCCGGTTATGAGCTCCAGAATTTTTAAGCAGACAGCTGATGGCTTTGTCTGCCTTTAGTGTTAATAACATTGGCTAAATCACCCATAAGGGAGACATACAAATGGCTAAGGCTAAGTTTGAACGTAATAAGCCGCACGTAAACGTCGGTACTATTGGTCACGTTGACCACGGTAAAACCACATTAACCGCTGCTATCGCAACTATCTGCGCTAAAGCACGTGGTGGCGAAGCAAAAAGCTACGACCAAATTGACTCTGCGCCCGAAGAAAAAGCGCGTGGTATTACCATTAACACCGCTCACGTTGAGTATGACTCCGAAATTCGTCACTACGCACACGTTGACTGCCCAGGCCACGCTGACTATGTAAAAAACATGATTACTGGTGCGGCGCAAATGGACGGCGCGATTTTGGTATGTTCCGCAGCTGACGGCCCAATGCCACAAACACGCGAACACATCTTATTGTCTCGTCAAGTAGGCGTGCCATACATCGTTGTATTCTTAAACAAATGCGACATGGTTGACGACGAAGAATTGTTAGAATTGGTTGAGATGGAAGTGCGTGACTTGTTAAGCAAGTATGACTTCCCAGGTGATGACACACCAATCATCCGTGGTTCTGCTTTGCAGGCATTGAATGGCGAAACAGGTCCATTCGGTGTTGATGCGGTATTAAAATTAGTTGATACCTTAGATACTTATATTCCTGAGCCAGTACGTGCGATTGACCGTCCGTTCTTGTTGCCTATCGAAGACGTATTCTCGATTTCTGGTCGTGGTACTGTAGTAACAGGTCGTGTAGAGCGCGGCATCATCAAAGTTGGTGAAGAAGTTGAGATTGTGGGTATCAAAGATACCGCAAAAACAACCTGTACTGGCGTTGAAATGTTCCGTAAATTGCTTGACGAAGGTCGTGCTGGCGAAAACTGCGGTGTGTTGTTACGTGGTATCAAGCGTGAAGAGATTCAACGTGGTCAAGTATTGGCTAAGCCTGGCACAATCAAGCCACACACTCAATTCCAATCCGAAGTGTATGTGTTGAGCAAAGATGAAGGTGGTCGTCATACGCCATTCTTCAAGGGCTATCGTCCACAATTCTACTTCCGTACCACAGACGTAACAGGTTCTATCACTTTGCCAGAAGGTGTAGAAATGGTTATGCCTGGTGATAACGTACAAATGACCGTAGAATTGATTCACCCAATCGCGATGGAAGAAGGCTTACGCTTTGCTATCCGTGAAGGTGGTCGTACTGTTGGCGCAGGTGTTGTTGCCAAAATTATCAAGTAATTGATTAAGTGCTAAAGCCCAGTTGTCATTACTGGGTTTTGGTGTCTTTAAGAGTTTAGGCCAGTAGTTCAATTGGTAGAGCACCGGTCTCCAAAACCGGGTGTTGGGGGTTCGAGTCCCTCCTGGCCTGCCATCTTCCTGTCTTTTAAGCTGACGGTTTATGACCACACAAGCCGAAACAACAAGCAATAACGGACTTAATGTCGTTAAATGGTTGCTTGCCTTATCTATTTTAATTGCTGCAACGATAGGTAATCGTTATGCGCCAGATTTGTTTCCGCAAATGTCGGCGTGGGCGCGTATTGTTGCACTGATTGTGATGGCTCTTGTGGCTTTGGGAATTACTCTGACAACCAATCAGGGCAAGTCCTTTATTAAGCTGTTGAGCGAAGCTCAAGTTGAAGCGCGTCGCATTGTTTGGCCAACCAAAGATGAGACAACACAAACAACCATGATTGTATGTGCGGTTGTATTGGTGATGTCTTTAGTGTTATGGGGGGTTGACTCCTTGTTTGGCTGGATGATCTCCGCTGTTATTGGATAACAAGAAGAGGCATTTATGAGTAAGCGTTGGTATATCGTTCATGCCTATTCGGGCTTCGAAAAACAAGTAATGCGTTCCTTGCAGGAGCGTATCAAGCGTGCCGAAATGGAGCATTTGTTTGGTGAAGTATTAGTGCCAACAGAAGAAGTTGTTGAAATCAAAAATGGCGTAAAGCGTAAAAGCGAGCGTAAATTCTTTCCGGGTTATGTGTTGGTACACATGGAAATGAATGATGATTCTTGGCATTTGGTTAAAGATTGCCCAAAAGTGATGGGTTTTATTGGTGGTAAAGCGGATAAGCCTGCGCCAATTACCGACAAAGAAGCTGATGCGATTCTTAAGCGGTTACGTCAAAGTACCGATGCACCTCGACCAAAAACCTTGTTTGAACCAGGTGAAGTGGTGCGAGTGGTAGATGGGCCTTTTGCTGACTTTAATGGTGCGGTAGAAGAGGTTCACTACGAAAAAAGTCGTCTACGTGTGGCGGTTATGATTTTTGGTCGTGCCACCCCTGTTGATTTAGAATTTAATCAAGTCGAAAAAGTTTCTTAAGCAAAATAGCTCTAGTGCAGCACGCAAGTGTTTGTGATGTAGGGCTATTTTTTATTTGTATCGGGGAGCCTCGCGGCGTTTGTACCCAAGGAGTCTATTATGGCTAAGAAAATTGATGCTTATATCAAGCTGCAAATCCCAGCAGGTAAAGCAAATCCTTCTCCACCAATTGGTCCAGCATTGGGTCAACGTGGTGTTAATATCATGGCTTTCTGTAAAGAGTTTAATGCTGCTACGCAGAAAATGGATGTAGGTCAACCTACGCCAGTTGTGATTACCGTGTATTCTGACAAAAGCTTCACCTTTGTTATGAAAACCCCTCCTGCGACTTTCTTGTTGAAAAAAGCAGCAGGTATTAAGTCTGGTTCTGCTCGTCCTAATACTCAAAAAGTGGGTAAAGTGACACGTGCGCAATTAGAAGAAATTGCAACCACTAAAAAAGCCGACCTCACTGCTGCTGATATGGATGCTGCGGTGCGTACCTTGGCAGGTTCTGCACGTTCAATCGGCTTAGAAGTAGAGGGCTAATAACATGGCAAAATTAACCAAGCGTCAACAAGCAATTAAAGCGCAAGTTCAAGCAGGCAAGGCTTATGCCATCGAAGAAGCTGTTAGTGTGTTAACTGCTTTACCTCCTGCAAAATTTAAAGAGTCGATTGATGTGGCTGTTAACTTAGGTGTTGACCCACGTAAATCTGACCAAGTTGTACGCGGTGCTTCTGTATTGCCAAATGGTACAGGCAAGACTGTACGTGTGGCAGTGTTTGCACAAGGTGCTAATGCCGAAGCCGCTAAAGCAGCTGGTGCTGATATTGTTGGTTTTGACGATTTAGTGGCCAGCGTTCAAGCTGGTAGTATGGATTTTGACGTGGTTATTGCTACGCCAGATGCAATGCGTGTTGTAGGTAAGTTAGGTACAATTTTGGGGCCACGTGGTTTAATGCCCAACCCTAAAGTGGGTACTGTAACAACTGACGTGACCACTGCTGTTAAAAATGCTAAAGGCGGTCAAGTGCGTTACCGTGTTGACAAAGGCGGTATTATCCATACTACCGTTGGTCAATTAGGTTTTACACCAGAAGCTATTAAACAAAACGTTGAAGCGTTGATTGCTGACCTCAAAAAAGCCAAACCAGCGACCTCCAAAGGTGTGTATGTTAAGAAAGTAACGCTTTCTACTACCATGGGGCCTGGTTTAACCATTGACCAAGCAACATTAGCGGTTTAAGAATTTGCGGATTTCCGCATCAAGGACTTTGATACGCTTGATAGCGTCAAAGACCTCAGGCGTAAGTGCTAAAGCTCATTGCTGGGCACTTACTTAAAAGCGGTTGATAAACCAAAGCCTGCGTAGACGCGGTGTGGTTCAGGTAACTGTACCCCCGCGAATGGCTAAAGCCAAAGTATTTAACTTTGTGCTTTTTTATTCTTAGGAGGTTACAGTGACTCTTAAATTAGAGGATAAAAAAGAGATAGTAGCCGAAGTCAATAAAGTGGCTTCTGGTGCATTCTCTGCTGTGGTCGCCGATTATCGCGGTTTAACAGTAGGCCGTTTGACAAAGTTGCGTAGCCAAGCGCGTGAACAAGGTGTGTATATTCGTGTTATTCGTAACACCTTAGCACGTCGTGCGTTTGAAGGTACTAACTTTGCTTGCCTACAAGACTCGTTAGTTGGCCCAAGCATTATTGGTCTCTCTCTGTCCGAAAATGACATGGGTGCTGCTGCTCGTTTGTTTAAAGACTTTGCCAAAGACAACCAAAAAATGGAAGTCAAAGCATTGGCTTTTGATGGCAAATTGTTTGATGCTAAAGACATCGACAAAATTGCCTCTTTACCAAACCACAAGCAAGCATTGTCTATGTTGTTGTCTGTTATCCAAGCTCCAGTATCCAAGTTTGGCCGCTTGATGACAGCTTTGAAAGAACAGAAAGAAGCCGCTTAATCGCAGCTTAACAAATTTAACCATACCCCGACATTTTATTGGAGTGTATTAACATGGCCTTGTCCAAAGACGAAATTTTGAATGCCGTTGCTGAATTAACAGTAATGGAATTGGTTGACTTAATCTCTGCTTTTGAAGAGAAGTTTGGCGTTTCTGCGGCTGCTGTTGCTGTTGCTGCTGGCCCTGCGGCTGCTGCGGCTGTTGTAGAAGAACAAACTGAGTTTAATGTTGTAATGACCAGCTTTGGTGCTAACAAAGTTAACGTCATTAAAGCGGTACGTGAAATCACTGGCTTAGGCTTAAAAGAAGCTAAAGACATGGTTGAAGGTGCACCTTCTGTTATTAAAGAAGGCATCAGCAAAGATGACGCAGCTGCTCTCAAGAAGAAATTGGAAGAAGCTGGCGCAACCGTTGAAGTTAAGTAATTCGCCTGAATTTGGGTGTTTACTTGCAGCTTGACATGAGCGCAAACATGGCTGGTGGCTGTTTAAGCCGCCGGCCTTTTTCTGTTTTAGTACATAGCAATTTAAACGATTTGACAAGAAACGATTAAGGCCCTGTCTCCACTTGCTAATAGATTTGGCTTAGTTCTTTCTTGCAAATAGTTTCAAACAAAATTGATTAAAGTCTCACTTTAGATCGACTTTGTTGTAGCAGTCTCGCCAGTGTAGTGCTGGTTTTCATTCGAGTTTAGTCTAGCTGAGGACTCCAGATGGCATACTCATACACCGAAAAAAAACGCATCCGAAAAAACTTCGGTAAACTTCCCACTTTAATGGATGTACCCCATTTATTGGGTATCCAAGTGGATTCTTATCGTGCCTTTTTGCAAGATGGTAAAAAAGCGAAACAACGTGAAGATGTTGGCTTGCAGGCGGCTTTTAAGTCGGTTTTTCCTATTCAAAGTTATTCAGGTAATGCTGCATTAGAGTTTGTGGAATATCATTTAGGGCATCCACCGTTTGATGTGCGTGAGTGTATTTTGCGTGGTTTGACCTATGCCGCTCCGTTGCGTGTCAAAATTCGTTTGGTGATTTATGACCGCGAAGCCTCAGTCAAAACCATTAAAGATATCCGTGAGCAAGAAGTCTATATGGGCGAAATGCCGTTAATGACGGATAACGGTACCTTTGTGATTAACGGTACAGAACGTGTTATCGTTTCGCAATTACATCGTAGTCCAGGTGTGTTTTTTGACCATGATAAAGGCAAAACACATTCTTCTGGTAAAGTATTGTTTAATGCCCGTGTCATTCCTTACCGTGGCTCATGGTTAGACTTTGAGTTCGATGCTAAAGATTTAGTGTATGTGCGTATTGACCGTCGTCGTAAACTCTATGCCACGATTTTATTACGTGCTTTAGGTTATAACTCGGAACAAATTCTTGATATGTTCTTTGAGACAACCTCTATTCGTCACGAAAATGACACCTATAAACTGGGTTTGGTTGCTGAACGTTTACGTGGTGAAACAGCCGCTTTTGAAATTGCTACCGCTGATAAAGTAATTGTTGAAGTTGGTCGTCGTATTACGCAAAAACATATCCGTGACATTGTTAAAGCAGGTTTAACCGAGTTAGATATTCCTGCTGATTATCTGCATGGCAAAGTCTTAGCTAAAAATGTATTACATCCAACTACGAATGAGTTAGTGTGTGAATGTAATACCGTGATTACTGCCGAAGTTTTAACCCGTTTAATGAAGGCAGGCGTACAGCAATTTGATTTGTTATACACTAACGAAATTGACAAAGGGGCATTTATTGCCGATACCTTGCGTGCTGATGCCTCGACGCGTACCGAATTAGACGCTTTAGTCGAAATCTATCGTATGATGCGCCCTGGTGAGCCACCAACCAAAGATGCCGCCGAAGCCTTGTTCAAAAACTTGTTCTTCTCGCAAGAACGTTACGACTTATCAAATGTAGGTCGAATGAAGTTTAATCGCCGTTTGAATCGTGAAAGCGACCGTGGTAACGGCGATAGCATGGAAAAAGACGGCGTATTGTCCAAAAAAGACATCGTTGATGTATTAAAAACCTTGGTTGATATCCGTAACGGCAAAGGTGAGATTGACGATATTGACCACTTGGGTAACCGTCGTGTGCGTTGTGTGGGCGAAATGACCGAAAACCAATTCCGTGTTGGTTTGGTGCGTGTTGAGCGTGCGGTTAAAGAGCGTTTAAGTTTAGCCGAAAGCGAAAACTTAATGCCTCAAGATTTAATCAATGCGAAGCCTGTGTCTGCGGCCATTAAAGAGTTCTTCGGTTCAAGCCAATTATCTCAATTTATGGATCAAAACAATCCATTGTCCGAGATTACTCATAAACGTCGTGTTTCTGCTTTAGGTCCTGGTGGTTTAACTCGTGAGCGTGCAGGCTTTGAAGTGCGTGACGTGCATCCAACCCATTATGGTCGTGTTTGCCCCATCGAAACGCCTGAAGGTCCAAACATTGGTTTGATTAACTCTTTAGCGGTGTTTGCTCAGACAAATAACTATGGCTTTTTAGAGTCACCTTATCGCAAAGTAGTTGACGGCCAAGTACAAGATGAAATCGTTTATTTATCAGCGATTGAAGAAAGCCAATGTGTGATTGCACAAGCGGACTCTGCCGTTGATAGCGAAGGTCGTTTGGTTGACGATTTAGTCGCGATTCGCCATAAAAACGAATTTACCGTGATTGCACCCGAAAAAGTTACCCATATGGACGTGTCTCCACGTCAGGTAGTATCGGCAGCGGCCTCGTTAATTCCGTTCTTAGAACACGATGACGCGAACCGCGCCTTGATGGGTTCTAACATGCAACGTCAAGCTGTGCCAACCTTACGTGCTGATAAACCCTTAGTTGGAACAGGCATGGAACGTTATGTGGCGCGTGACTCCGGTGTCTGCGTCACTGCCAAGCGTGGTGGGGTCATTGATTACGTTGACGCAGCACGTATTGTTATTCGTGTTGATGAATCAGAAATGGTGGCTGGTGAAGCAGGCGTTGATATTTACAACTTAACCAAGTACACCCGTTCTAACCAAAACACTTGTATTAACCAACGTACCATTGTTAATCGTGGTGATGTCGTCGCTCGTGGTGATACCTTGGCGGATGGCCCTTCTGTTGACTTAGGCGAATTAGCCTTAGGTCAAAATATGCGCGTGGCGTTTATGCCGTGGAATGGTTACAACTTCGAAGACTCGATTTTGTTATCTGAACGTGTCGTGCAAGAAGACCGTTTTACTTCGATTCATATTCAAGAATTGTCTTGTATTGCGCGTGATACCAAATTAGGTGCTGAAGATATTACTGCGGATATTCCTAATGTTGGCGAAGCGGCTTTATCTAAACTAGATGAGTCTGGTATCGTTTATATTGGTGCCGAAGTCAACGCAGGGGATATTTTGGTGGGTAAAGTCACTCCAAAAGGTGAAACCCAACTCAGCCCCGAAGAAAAATTGTTACGTGCCATCTTTGGTGAAAAAGCATCTGACGTAAAAGACAGTTCCTTGCGTGTGCCTTCTGGTACTAAAGGAACGGTTATTGACGTACAAGTCTTTACCCGTGACGGTGTAGACAAAGACAGTCGTGCTTTAGCGATTGAGAAACAACAACTCAATGCCTATCGCAAAGACCTTAAAGAAGAGTATCGTATTTTTGAAGAAGCTGCGCGCAGCCGTTTGTTGTCCTTATTAAAAGGCCAAGAAGTGAATGGTGGAGCAGGTTTTAGAAAAGGCGATGTATTGTCTGAAGATAATTTAGCAGGCCTAAAATTAGACCAGTGGTTTGACATTCGTCCTGTCGAAGATGCCGTTGCAGAGCAGCTAGAGCGCGCTCAAGCCTATCTTAAAGAGCGTCAAGAAGAAATTGAAGCCAAGTTTGAAGACAAAAAACGCAAAATTACCACAGGCGATGATTTAACACACGGCGTGTTAAAAGTTGTTAAAGTGTATTTAGCGGTTAAACGTCGTATTCAACCGGGTGACAAGATGGCGGGTCGTCACGGTAACAAAGGTGTGGTCTCGGTGATTATGCCTGTTGAAGATATGCCGTATGACGAAAATGGCGAGCCAGTTGATATTGTGTTAAATCCATTAGGTGTTCCATCACGTATGAACGTAGGACAAATTTTGGAAACGCATTTAGGCTGGGCAGCCAAAGGCTTAGGTACTAAAATTGGCAAAATGCTTGATGAGCAACGTCAAGCTGCCGAATTACGCGAGTTTATGGATAAAATCTATAACCAAGTCGGTGGAGAGCAAGAGACATTAGACGAGTTAACTGATAACGAAGTCGTGTCCTTAGCTAAAAACCTGCGTGGTGGTGTACCGATTGCAACGCCAGTCTTTGACGGTGCGCAAGAAACCGAAATCAAAGCTTTGTTACGTTTGGCCGACCAATCTGAAACAGGTCAGCAGTGGTTATACGATGGCCGTACAGGCGAGCGTTTTGACCGTCCTGTGACCGTCGGTTATATGTATATGCTCAAACTCAACCACTTGGTTGATGACAAGATGCACGCTCGTTCGACAGGTTCTTACTCTTTAGTCACTCAGCAGCCACTCGGTGGTAAAGCCCAGTTTGGTGGTCAGCGTTTTGGTGAGATGGAAGTCTGGGCATTAGAGGCGTATGGGGCAACTTATACCCTACAAGAAATGCTCACTGTCAAGTCCGACGATGTCAACGGCCGTACCCGCATCTACAAAAACATTGTTGATGGCGACCACCGCATGGAGCCTGGTATGCCCGAATCCTTTAATGTATTGATTAAAGAGATTCGCTCTTTGGGTATTAACATCGAATTAGACAACGAATAAGCATCACAATCCGCAAGATAGGTGACGACACCTATCTTGTGCTTTGCTGGAGATACCGCCTTGAAAGACTTGCTAAATATGTTGCAAAACCAAGGAAAAGAAGTCGAGTTCGACCGCATCCGTATTGGTCTTGCCTCTCCCGACATGATTCGTTCTTGGTCTTATGGTGAAGTTAAAAAGCCAGAAACCATCAACTATCGTACCTTTAAGCCAGAGCGCGAAGGTTTGTTCTGTGCCAAAATCTTTGGTCCTATCAAAGATTATGAATGTTTGTGTGGCAAATATAAGCGCATGAAGTTTCGCGGTATTATCTGCGAAAAGTGTGGCGTTGAAGTCACTTTAACCAAAGTTCGCCGTGAACGTATGGGGCATATCGAATTAGCCTCACCCACCGCCCATATTTGGTTTTTAAAATCTTTACCAAGCCGTATTGGTTTGTTGCTGGATATGACCTTGCGTGATATTGAGCGTGTTTTATATTTTGAAAGCTTTGTGGTTATCGAACCGGGTATGACACCTTTAGAAAAAGGTCAGTTATTATCGGACGAAGATTACTACACCGCCTTAGAAGAATACGGCGATGAATTTGATGCCAAAATGGGTGCGGAAGCGGTTCAAGCCTTGTTAAAAGACATTGATTTGGCTGCCGAAGTTGAGCGTTTGCGCGAAGAAATTCCTAATACAGGCTCCGAAACTAAACTCAAAAAGCTTTCTAAGCGTTTAAAATTAGTAGAGTCATTTTTATCCTCTGGCAACAAACCAGAATGGATGGTAATGACCGTATTGCCAGTATTGCCACCCGATTTACGTCCTTTAGTGCCGTTGGATGGTGGTCGTTTTGCCACCTCTGACCTTAACGATTTGTATCGTCGCGTTATCAATCGTAATAACCGACTCAAGCGTTTATTAGAGTTAAGTGCGCCCGATATTATTGTGCGTAACGAAAAGCGGATGCTGCAAGAAGCGGTTGATGCCTTATTAGATAATGGTCGTCGTGGCCGTGCGATTACTGGCAGCAACAAACGTCCGTTAAAATCCTTAGCCGATATGATTAAGGGTAAACAAGGTCGTTTCCGTCAAAACTTGCTCGGTAAGCGTGTTGACTACTCAGGTCGTTCGGTTATCGTGGTTGGCCCAACCTTACGTTTGCATCAGTGCGGTTTGCCCAAAAAAATGGCTTTAGAGTTATTCAAGCCCTTCATTTTTGCTAAATTAGAAAGCAAAGGTTTGGCTACCACCATCAAAGCGGCCAAAAAAATGGTTGAGCGTGAAACAGCAGAAGTGTGGGACATCCTCGCTGATGTGATTCGCGAACATCCTGTGATGCTCAACCGTGCGCCAACTTTGCACCGTTTAGGCTTACAAGCCTTTGAGCCAGTGCTAATTGAAGGTAAAGCAATTCAGCTGCATCCTTTGGTGTGTACCGCGTTTAACGCCGACTTCGACGGTGACCAAATGGCGGTACACGTACCGTTGACCTTAGAAGCACAGTTAGAAGCGCGTGCTTTAATGATGTCCACCAATAACATCTTATCGCCAGCTAACGGTGAACCGATTATTGTACCGTCTCAAGACGTGGTCTTGGGCTTGTATTACATTTCGCGTGACGCAATAAATGCCAAAGGCGAAGGCATGGTGTTTGCCGATTTTGCCGAAGTGACGCGTGCCTTAGCTAACAAAGCAGTTGCGATTCATGCCCGTATCAAAGTACGCGTTCGTGAAGTGACCATTGATGAGCAAGGTAATCGCCATGAGCGCAAATTCCTAGCAGATACCACACCAGGTCGCTGCATGTTGTGGAATATTGTGCCAGAAGGTTTGCCCTATAGTGTTATCAATCAACCGATGACCAAGAAAAATATCTCTAAGTTAATCAATACCTGTTATCGGGTGTTGGGCTTAAAAGATACAGTGATTTTTGCTGACCAACTGATGTACTTAGGTTTCCGTCAAGCCACTTATTCGGGTGTGTCGGTTGGTATGGAAGACATGGTTATTCCTGCCGAAAAAGAAACCATTATTGCCAGTGCCGAAGAAGAAGTACGCGAAATCGAAGGTCAATTTGGTGCAGGTTTGGTAACAGGCCAAGAACGCTACAACAAAGTGGTTGATATTTGGTCTCGTACTAACGAACGTGTTGCTAAGGCGATGATGGATAATTTATCCAAAGAAAAAGTCGCCAATAAGCAAGGGGTTGAGGAAGAACAAAAATCCTTTAACTCTATCTTTATTATGGCCGACTCTGGTGCGCGTGGTAGCGCGGCTCAGATTCGTCAGTTGGCGGGTATGCGTGGTTTGATGGCCAAGCCCGACGGTTCGATTATCGAAACCCCGATTAAAGCCAACTTCCGCGAAGGTTTGACCGTTCTCCAGTACTTTATTTCGACCCACGGTGCGCGTAAAGGTTTGGCCGATACCGCCTTAAAAACCGCTAACTCGGGTTATTTAACCCGTCGTTTGGTTGACGTGGCACAAGACCTTGTGATTACTGAGCCAGATTGTGGTACTAGCGATGGTTTAATGATGACCCCTTTAATTCAAGGTGGTGATATTGTTGAGCCTTTACGTGAGCGTGTTTTAGGCCGTGTTGTTGCGGTTGATGTGCTTGCCCCTAATACAGAAGATGTATTAGCCGAAGCGGGTACTTTGTTGGATGAGCAATGGGTCGAAAAATTAGAGTTGGCAGGTGTGGATGAGGTGGTTGTTCGCTCCACTATTACCTGTAAAACACGTTTTGGTGTGTGCTCTAAGTGCTATGGTCGTGATTTGGCACGCGGTCACCAAGTTAATATTGGTGAATCTGTGGGTGTTATGGCGGCACAATCTATTGGTGAGCCAGGGACACAGTTAACGATGCGTACCTTCCACATCGGTGGTGCGGCTAGCCGAGCTTCTGCCATCAGCAATGTGACGGTACGTAACAGCGAAGGCACGATTCGTTTCCACAATATCAAATTAGTTCAACACGCCAATGGCAACTTGGTTGCGGTGTCGCGTTCGGGTGAAATTGGTATTGCCGACAATCGTGGACGTGAGCGTGAGCGTTATAAGCTGCCCTACGGTGCAGTGATTACGGTTAAAGATGGCCAAGAAGTTAAGGCTAATCAAATCGTTGCCACATGGGATCCACATACCCATCCGATTATTACCGAAGTAGCAGGTCGTGTGAAGTTTGTGCATATGGATGAAGGCATTACTGTACGCCATCAAACAGACGAACAAACAGGTTTAACTAACATCGAAATTATTGATGCTAAAGACCGTCCAGCCGCAGGTAAAGAGTTGCGTCCAGCGATTGCCTTGGTTGATGTTAATGACAATTACATTCGCCTTAAAGATTCTGATCAACCTGTTCAGTACTTCTTGCCAGCGGCTGCGATTACCAACTTGCAAGATGGTGCAACGGTTGGTGTCGGTGATGTTATCGGCCGTATTCCACAAGAATCGTCCAAAACGCGTGACATCACGGGTGGTTTGCCACGTGTTGCTGACCTGTTTGAAGCGCGTAAGCCTAAAGACCATGCAATTTTGGCCGAAAGAAGTGGTGTGGTTTCCTTTGGTAAAGAGACAAAAGGTAAACATCGTTTAACGATTACGCCAGATGATGGTGCTGAACCTTACGAAGAATTGATTCCAAAATGGCGTCAAATTAACGTCTTCGAAGGTGAGCGTGTGCAAAAGGGTGAGGTCATTTCCGATGGTCCACAAAACCCACACGACATCTTACGTCTCAAAGGCGAAACAGCATTGGCAACCTATATTGTTAACGAAGTACAAGACGTATATCGTTTACAAGGCGTAAAAATCAATGATAAGCATATTGAAGTGATTATTCGTCAAATGTTGCGTAAAGTTGAGATTTTGGATGGTGGTGACTCGTCCTTTATTAAAGGTGAGCAAGGTGAATATGCGCGTGTGGTCGAAGAAAACACAGCATTGGATGCTGAAGGTAAAATTCCAGCCAAGTTTGAACGCTTGTTAATGGGTATTACCAAAGCCTCCTTGGCTACTGACTCCTTTATCTCAGCAGCCTCCTTCCAAGAGACAACCCGTGTCTTGACCGAAGCAGCGGTCACAGGCAAAGAAGACGATTTACGTGGTCTCAAAGAAAACGTGGTTGTTGGTCGTCTGATTCCAGCAGGGACAGGTTTTGCTTATCATGCCGAACGCCGTCGTCAACGCTTAGAAGCCTTAGCTCCTGAGACAAAAGTGGCCGAAAGTGATGATTTAGCAAGTCGTGCTGACCTTGAAAAAGAAGCAGCCGCGCAAGCGTTGTTAGATGCTTTTAGTCAAGACCAGTAACAAGATTAGCATACGCTAAATTAAAGCCCTCATTACTTTAGTGCTGAGGGCTTTTTTCTTGCTTGACGATTGCATTTTCACTCCCTAAAATATGACACCCTCAAAAAAGTCTATGTGCAAGTCACATGGTCGTACATGAGGGTTTTGTTTTTTTTACGGGAGAGCGTGCCGCTATGGCAACAACAAATCAACTGATTCGCAAGGGACGTACAACCCTTGTCGAAAAATCTAAAGTTCCAGCACTACAAGCCTGTCCGCAGCGCCGTGGTGTTTGTACACGTGTTTATACTACTACTCCAAAAAAGCCAAACTCTGCGTTGCGTAAAGTTTGCCGTGTGCGTTTAACTTCTGGTTTTGAAGTGTCATCGTACATTGGTGGTGAAGGCCACAACTTGCAAGAGCATAGTGTGGTGTTGATTCGTGGTGGTCGTGTTAAAGACTTACCAGGTGTGCGTTATCACACTGTTCGTGGTTCATTAGACTGTGCTGGCGTGAAAAATCGTCAACAAAGCCGTTCTAAATACGGTGCTAAACGTCCTAAGAAATAAGTTTCTTATGATGTAAGTAAGGCTGGACATTAAGTTCCAGACATCCCCTGAAGTTATTATTAGGTTATTGATATGCCAAGAAGACGCGTTGTCGCAGCCAGAGAAATTCTGCCTGATCCAAAATTTAAAAGCCAAACTGTTGCTAAATTTATTAACCATGTCATGGAAAGTGGTAAAAAATCGGTTGCAGAAGGTATCGTATATGGTGCTTTAGAGCGTGTAGTCCAAAAAGGTAAAAACGACCCAGTACGTTTTTTTGAAGATACACTCGAAAAAGTACGCCCAATGGTTGAAGTAAAAGCGCGTCGTGTAGGTGGTGCAACTTACCAA
Organism: Moraxellaceae bacterium; assembly: GCA_024234595.1. Taxonomy (GTDB): domain Bacteria; phylum Pseudomonadota; class Gammaproteobacteria; order Pseudomonadales; family Moraxellaceae; genus Agitococcus. The sequence goes on from JACKNZ010000011.1 coordinate 81,094, forward strand.
GTGCCTATGGAAGTACGTCCCTCCCGTCGTACAGCCTTAGCCATGCGCTGGTTGGTTGATGCGGCCGCAAAACGTAGTGAAAAAACCATGGCTTTGCGTTTGGCAGGCGAATTATTAGATGCTTACGAAGGCAAAGGTGCTGCTATTAAGAAGCGTGAAGATGTGCATCGTATGGCAGAAGCAAATAAAGCTTTCTCTCACTACCGTTTCTAATTTACAAGGCTTGTTTGAGAATCAAGCAGGCCTTTGCGTGAGGATATAATCATGGCGAGAAATACGCCGCTTGAGCATTATCGTAATATCGGTATTAGTGCTCATATTGACGCGGGTAAAACAACCACGACCGAACGTGTGTTATTTTACACAGGTGTTAACCATAAATTAGGTGAAGTGCACGAAGGTGCAGCAACCATGGACTGGATGGAGCAAGAGCAAGAGCGTGGTATTACCATTACCTCTGCTGCAACCACTTGTTTTTGGTCAGGTATGGCAAATAACTTTGCTAAGCACCGTATTAACATCATTGATACCCCAGGTCACGTTGACTTTACTATCGAAGTAGAGCGTTCAATGCGTGTGCTTGATGGTGCATGTATGGTCTATTGTGCGGTTGGTGGTGTGCAGCCTCAGTCCGAAACGGTATGGCGTCAAGCTAACAAATACAAAGTGCCTCGTATTGCATTCGTTAATAAAATGGATCGTACAGGGGCTAACTTCTTCCGTGTTGTTGAGCAAATGAGAACTCGTTTAGGTGCTAACCCAGTACCTATTGCGATTCCAGTTGGTGAAGAAGATTTATTTGAAGGTATTATCGATCTCGTTAAAATGAAGGCCATTATTTGGGATGAAGCCTCTCAAGGTACTAAATTTGAGTATGGTGATATTCCTGCGTCATTAGCTGCTAAAGCCTCTGAGTGGCGCGAGAAGATGGTTGAAGCCGCTGCCGAAGCCTCTGAAGAGTTGATGAATGAATACCTCGAAAATGGCGATTTAAGCGAAGAGCAAATCGTCCAAGCCTTGCGTATGCGTACCATTGCTTGCGAAATTCAACCGATGTTGTGTGGCTCTGCCTTTAAAAACAAAGGCGTTCAAGCAATGTTGGATGCTGTTGTTCAGTACTTGCCAGCTCCAGCTGATGTCGAAGCAATTAAAGGTGTTTTGGATGATAAAGCCGAAACAGAAGCCTCGCGTATTGCTTCTGATGATGAGCCATTTGCTGCATTAGCATTCAAAATCATGAATGACAAATTTGTGGGTTCTTTAACCTTCATTCGTGTCTATTCGGGTGTGCTCAAATCTGGTTCTGCGGTATGGAACCCAGTTAAGCAAAAGAAAGAACGCATCGGTCGTATTGTATTGATGCATGCGAATGAGCGTGAAGATGTTGATGAAATCCGCGCTGGTGATATTGCTGCCGTTGTGGGTCTAAAAGATGTAACCACAGGTGATACCTTGTGTGATGAAAATCATGTCATCACGCTTGAGCGTATGGTGTTCCCAGAACCAGTTATTTCTTTAGCGGTTGAGCCAAAAACCAAAGGCGACCAAGAAAAAATGGGTATCGCTTTGGGGCGCTTGGCCAAAGAAGATCCGTCGTTCCGCGTATGGACTGACGAAGAGTCGGGTCAGACCATTATTTCTGGTATGGGCGAATTGCACTTAGAAATTCTTGTTGATCGTATGAAGCGTGAGTTTGGTGTAGAAGCCAATATTGGTAAGCCGCAAGTGGCTTATCGTGAAACGATTCGTAAAACTGTTGAGCAAGAAGGCAAATTCGTTCGTCAAACAGGTGGTCGTGGTAAATTCGGTCATGTTTACTTGCGCTTAGAGCCCTTAGACACTGAAGTGGCTAACTATGAGTACGCGGTAGAAGTGGTTGGCGGTACTGTACCAAAAGAATTCTACGGTGCGGTTGACAAAGGTATTCAAGAGCGCATGAAAAACGGCGTTCTTGCTGGCTACCCAGTGGTAGGCGTAAAAGCGGTGTTATTTGATGGTTCTTACCATGATGTTGACTCCGACGAATTATCCTTCAAAATGGCTGGTTCTATTGCTTTCCGTCAAGGCTTTATGAAGGCTGACCCTGTATTGCTTGAGCCAATCATGAAAGTCGAAGTGGAAACACCAGAAGACTACATGGGTGACATTATGGGTGACTTAAACCGTCGCCGTGGTGTGATTCAGGGGATGGATGATTTGCCTGGCGGTACCAAGCAAATTCGTGTTGAAGTACCATTGTCCGAGATGTTCGGTTATGCAACTTCCATGCGCTCTATGTCGCAGGGGCGTGCTACCTACTCAATGGAATTTGTTAAATATGCCGAAACGCCACGTAACGTAGCTGATGCCATCATCGCTAAGTTTGCAGGCAAAGGCAAAGACGACGACGAATAATCGTTCTGTCTATTTTGTTGATAACAACAGCCCTTTGTTTAAAGGGCTCTTTTAGAGGATTAAATCATGGCTAAGGCCAAGTTTGAACGTAATAAGCCGCACGTAAACGTCGGTACTATTGGTCACGTTGACCACGGTAAAACCACATTAACCGCTGCTATCGCAACTATCTGCGCTAAAGCACGTGGTGGCGAAGCAAAAAGCTACGACCAAATTGACTCTGCGCCCGAAGAAAAAGCGCGTGGTATTACCATTAACACCGCTCACGTTGAGTATGACTCCGAAATTCGTCACTACGCACACGTTGACTGCCCAGGCCACGCTGACTATGTAAAAAACATGATCACTGGTGCGGCGCAAATGGACGGCGCGATTTTGGTTTGTTCCGCAGCTGACGGCCCAATGCCACAAACACGCGAACACATCTTATTGTCTCGTCAAGTAGGCGTGCCATACATCGTTGTATTCTTAAACAAATGCGACATGGTTGACGACGAAGAATTGTTAGAATTGGTTGAGATGGAAGTGCGTGACTTGTTAAGCAAGTATGACTTCCCAGGTGATGACACACCAATCATCCGTGGTTCTGCTTTGCAGGCATTGAATGGCGAAACAGGTCCATTCGGTGTTGATGCGGTATTAAAATTAGTTGATACCTTAGATACTTATATTCCTGAGCCAGTACGTGCGATTGACCGTCCGTTCTTGTTGCCTATCGAAGACGTATTCTCGATTTCTGGTCGTGGTACTGTAGTAACAGGTCGTGTAGAGCGCGGCATCATCAAAGTTGGTGAAGAAGTTGAGATTGTGGGTATCAAAGATACCGCAAAAACAACCTGTACTGGCGTTGAAATGTTCCGTAAATTGCTTGACGAAGGTCGTGCTGGCGAAAACTGCGGTGTGTTGTTACGTGGTATCAAGCGTGAAGAGATTCAACGTGGTCAAGTATTGGCTAAGCCTGGCACAATCAAGCCACACACTCAATTCCAATCCGAAGTGTATGTGTTGAGCAAAGATGAAGGTGGTCGTCATACGCCATTCTTCAAGGGCTATCGTCCACAATTCTACTTCCGTACCACAGACGTAACAGGTTCTATCACTTTGCCAGAAGGTGTAGAAATGGTTATGCCTGGTGATAACGTACAAATGACCGTAGAATTGATTCACCCAATCGCGATGGAAGAAGGCTTACGCTTTGCTATCCGTGAAGGTGGTCGTACTGTTGGCGCAGGTGTTGTTGCCAAAATTATCAAGTAATTTTATTGCTTGATGAAAAAAGGAGGTGAAAGCCTCCTTTTTTATTGGCTAAAAAGTGATTATTTTAAAATAAAAGCTTGCAAAGCTACGATATGCGGGCTATTATTCGCCACCCACTAAAGAGTAGGGGTTTTTAATGAGTACTTAAATTAAATTGGTGCTCATTTACAGCTAAGGCATCGTTCTTGGCATTATGTTTTCAGGCTTTTCGTGTATTAAAGAAATATACGAGAGGACTTTTTTATTTTTTGGCTTGGAGTTGCTGGTATGGCTAACCAGAGAATCCGCATTCGCCTGAAGGCATTTGATCATCGTTTGATTGATCAGTCTGCTCAGGAGATCGTTGAGACCGCCAAGCGCACTGGCGCACAGGTTTGTGGTCCGATTCCGATGCCCACTCGCATCGAGCGCTTTGATGTGCTGACTTCGCCGCATGTGAATAAAGATGCCCGCGATCAGTACGAGATTCGCACACACAAAAGATTGGTAGATATTGTGCAACCTACAGATAAAACTGTAGATGCCTTGATGAAGCTAGATCTTGCGGCGGGTGTGGATGTGCAGATTAGTTTGGGTTAATCGTTTTTCGTATCGCGCTGTGAGTAATAATAAGCAGCGTTAAGAAGAGGTTAGAGGAAATGGCTATTGGTTTAGTCGGTCGTAAATGCGGCATGACGCGCATCTTCACTGAAGCGGGCGTATCTGTGCCTGTAACAGTGATAGAAGTCGATCCCAACCGTATCACTCAGATTAAAACCTTAGAAACTGACGGCTATCAGGCGGTGCAGGTAACTACAGGGGTGCGTCGTGCCTCTCGTGTGACCAAGGCAATGGCTGGACATTTTGCTAAGGCTGAAGTTGCTGCTGGTCGTGGTGTCTGGGAATTTCGTGTTAGCGGTGATGAAGCTGCACAGTATGCGGTAGGTGCCAGCATTGGTTTAGATGTTTTTGCAGTGGGTCAGGCAGTTGATGTTACTGGTACAAGCAAAGGCAAGGGTTTCCAAGGTGGTGTAAAGCGCTGGAATTTCCGTACGCAAGATGCAACGCATGGTAACTCTGTGTCGCATCGTGTGCATGGTTCTACGGGTCAGAATCAATCTCCTGGTCGCGTGTTTAAAGGCAAGAAAATGGCTGGTCATTTAGGTGACGAACGCGTGACGGTACAGGGTTTAGAAGTGATTTCTGTTGATGTTGAACGTTCTGTGCTTTTGGTAAAAGGTGCGGTTCCGGGAGCAACTGGCTACGATGTGATTGTGCGTCCATCGGTGAAGGCCTAAGGGGGCTAAGCGTGAATCTGAAGACTGTTTCCGGTACGGCTGTTGAGCTGTCCGAAGTTGCCTTCGGCAAAGAGTTTAACGAAGCACTCGTGCATCAGGTGGTTACTGCTTATTTGGCAGGTGGTCGTCAGGGTACACGTGCCCAAAAGACTCGTGCTGAAGTAAGTGGTGGCGGCAAAAAACCTTTTAAACAAAAAGGTACTGGTCGTGCGCGTGCGGGTTCGATTCGTAGTCCATTGTGGCGTGGTGGTGGCAAGATTTTTGCTGCTAAACCGCAAGATTGGGCTCAAAAAGTAAACCGTAAAATGTATCGCGGTGCAATGCAATGTATTTTGGCTGAATTAGTTCGTCAAGAGCGTTTGGTTTTGATAGAAGATATTTCGGTTCAAACACCAAAAACCAAAGAATTGGTGGCTAAATTAACTGCATTGGGTGTGTCGAATGCATTGATTGTGACTGATGCTGTTGACGAGAATTTATACCTTGCAGCTCGCAATTTGCCGCATGTAGAAGTAATTGATACAGCAGCAGTGGATCCAGTGAGCTTGATTGGTTTTGATAAGGTATTGATGTCTGTGCCAGCCGCTAAAAAATTAGAGGTGGAATTGGGATGAACAACGAACGTTTATACCAAGTAATCCTTGGCCCACACATCTCCGAAAAAGCAAATATTGTCGCTGAAGCCAATAATCAAGTGGTTTTCAAAGTGCGTACAGATGCTAACAAGCTGGAGATCAAAAAGGCTGTAGAAAAGCTGTTAAATGTAAAAGTTGAAGCAGTAAATACAGTGTTGGTTAAAGGTAAGACAAAGCGTTTTGGTCGTACCTCGGGTCGTCGCTCGGACTTCAAAAAAGCCTACATTACATTGCCGGCTGGTACAGAAGTTCAGTTAGCTGACGTAGCTGAGTAAGGGAGCGCGTTATGCCTATCGTAAAATGTAAACCAACGTCACCTGGTCGTCGTTTTGTAGAAAAAGTCGTTAATCCAGACTTGTATAAAGGCCGTCCTTACGCGCCTTTAGTTGAAAACAAAAAGAAAACCGGTGGTCGTAACAACAATGGCCATATCACTACACGTCATGTGGGTGGTGGTCATAAGCAGTTGTACCGTGTCATTGATTTTAAACGTAACAAAGACGGTGTTCCTGCCGTGGTTGAGCGTTTAGAATATGATCCTAACCGCTCTGCAAATATTGCGTTGTTGAAGTATGCTGACGGCGAACGTCGTTACATTATTGCAGCTAAAGGCTTAAAAGTTGGTGATCCAGTACAATCTGGTGATGATGCGCCAATTAAAGTTGGTAATGCATTGCCATTACGCAATATGCCACTCGGTGCAACTTTGCATTGTATGGAATTAAAAGCAGGTAAGGGGGCTCAATTAGCTCGCTCTGCTGGCACATCTGTCCAGTTGTTGGGACGTGATGGTGCCTATGCCATTGTGCGTTTGCGCTCTGGTGAAATGCGAAAAATCCATGTGGATTGTCGTGCTACGTTTGGCGAAGTTTCTAACTCTGAGCACAATTTGCGCTCATTGGGTAAAGCTGGTGCTCAGCGTTGGCGTGGTGTTCGTCCGACCGTTCGTGGTACGGCAATGAACCCAGTTGACCATCCACACGGTGGTGGTGAGGGACGTACGTTTGGTAAGCATCCAACCACTCCGTGGGGCGTGCAGACCAAAGGTTACAAAACCCGTAGTAATAAGCGTACAACCAATATGATTGTACGTGATCGTCGCGTCAAGTAGTAGGAAAAGAGGAGACTAACTGTGCCTCGTTCACTTAAGAAAGGCCCGTTTGTAGATACGCATCTTTTTGCGAAAGTTGAAGCTGCATTGGCCGCAAACTCCAGAAAGCCTATTAAAACCTGGTCGCGTCGCTCGATGATTCTTCCAGAAATGGTAGGTCTCACCATCGCTGTGCACAACGGTCGCCAGCATGTGCCTGTTTTAGTTAGTGAGCATATGGTGGGTCATAAACTCGGCGAATTCGCACCAACCCGCACTTATCGCGGTCATGGTGTTGATAAAAAAGCCAAACGCTAAGGGGTGAGTAATGGAAGCTGTTGCTAAACTTCGCGGCGCGCCAATCTCTGCCCAGAAAGCACGCTTAGTGGCGGATCTGGTGCGTGGTAAGTCAGTGGAGCAAGCGCTGAATATGCTAGAATTCAGCACTAAAAAAGCGGCCCACTTTGTTAAAAAAGTGCTTGAGTCGGCAATTGCCAACGCAGAGCATAACAATGGGGCTGACGTAGATGAGCTCAAAGTCGCCACGATTTTTGTTGATGAAGGTATTACCTTGAAACGTATTATGCCACGCGCCAAAGGTCGTGCTGATCGTATCAGTAAGCGTACTTGCCATATCACCGTCAAAGTCGCGGAATAAGTGGGGTCGGGAAATGGGTCAGAAAGTTCATCCAATAGGCATTCGTTTAGGGGTTATCAAACGCCACAATGCTAACTGGTATGCAAGTCCAAAAAACTACGCTGATTTTTTGCTTACTGATTTGGCGGTACGTGAGTATCTCTATAAGAAGCTAAAAAGTGCAGCGGTTAGCCGTATTTTGATTGAGCGTCCATCTGAGACCGCACGTATTACCATTAGTACAGCGCGTCCAGGCATTATCATCGGTAAAAAAGGTGAAGATGTCGAACGCTTAGGCCGTGAAGTGTCAAAATTGATGAAAACACCAGTTCAAATCAACATTGACGAAATTCGCAAGCCTGATCTTGATGCGCGCTTAGTTGCTGAAAGTATTGCAGCGCAATTAGAAAAGCGTGTGATGTTCCGTCGTGCTATGAAGCGTGCGGTTCAAAACACTATGCGTGCTGGCGCTAAAGGTATTAAGGTCGAAGTTTCTGGTCGTTTAGGCGGTGCAGAAATTGCGCGTTCTGAGTGGTATCGTGAAGGTCGCGTACCTTTGCATACATTGCGTGCAGATATTGATTATTCGATCATGCGTGCCGAAACAACCTATGGTTGTATTGGTGTTAAGGTATGGATTTTCAAAGGTGAGATTTTAGGCGGTATGGCGCAAGCTATGCAAGCTGCACCAGTTGAAGAGCCAAAACCAGCCAAGAAGCGTGGTGGTCGTGATGATCGTGGCTCGCGCAATACGGAAGCAAAGGGGTAATAAACTATGTTACAGCCTAAACGTACCAAGTTCCGTAAGGTTCATAAAGGCCGTAATACAGGCTTGGCTCATCGTGGTAGTACCGTTGCTTTTGGTAGCATCGCGTTAAAATCACTTGAGCGTGGTCGTATTACAGCACGTCAAATTGAAGCTGCGCGTCGTACGATTACTCGTCGTGTGAAGCGTGGTGGTAAAATTTGGATTCGTGTTTTCCCAGACAAGCCGATTACCGAAAAGCCCTTAGAAGTTCGTATGGGTAATGGTAAAGGTAATGTTGAGTACTGGGTTGCCGAAATTCAACCAGGTAAGATTCTTTATGAAATCGAAGGGGTTTCAGAAGACCTAGCACGTCAAGCATTTGCTTTGGCAGCTGCTAAATTACCTGTCAAAACAACCATCGTGATGCGGACGGTGATGTAATGAAAGCAACAGAATTGCGTCAGAAGACTGTAGAAGATTTAAAAGTTGAGCTTGATGGCCTCCAATTGCAGCAATTTAAATTGCGCATGGCAAAATCAACTGGCCAGCTGGCGAAGACGCATCAGGTAGGGCAGGTTCGTAAAGATATCGCCCGTATCAAAACAGTCTTGACTGAAAAACAAGGTGGCTGAGATGACAGAGCAGACCAATACCCAACGGACATTGACTGGTAAAGTAGTCAGCAACAAAATGGATAAATCCATTACGGTGTTGATTGAACGTCTTGTCAAACATCCAAAATACGGTAAGTACATTCGTCGCTCCACCAAATTGCACGCACATGACGAAAGTAATGTGTGTCAAGAAGGCGATATTGTCACCATCGCGGAATGTCGTCCTTTATCCAAGACAAAGACTTGGACACTGGTCGCAGTGGTTGAATCGGTGAAATAACTAAGAGATTTGATAAGATATTTATCATATCGCTAAAGTAAACTGATTTTTACTTGTATCCCTGTGCGATATTGGGTAGGATAGCTGCCCTTCGCTTGGGGTGTTCTCTAGGTTTGGAGTAGAGCAATGATTCAGACCGAAACGATGCTTGATGTAGCAGATAACAGCGGTGCTCGTCGCGTACAGTGCATTAAAGTACTAGGCGGCTCACATCGTCGTTATGCTTCTGTGGGCGATATTATTAAGGTCACGGTCAAGGAAGCAATTCCTCGTGGCAAAGTCAAAAAAGGCGATGTAATGAACGCTGTTGTGGTGCGTACCAAATTTGGTATTCGCCGTGCTGATGGTTCCTTGATTCGTTTCGATGACAATGCTGCAGTATTGCTGAATAACCAGAAAGCCCCCATCGCTACCCGTATTTTCGGGCCGGTAACTCGCGAATTGCGTACAGAGCAGTTCATGAAAATCATCTCGCTGGCACCAGAAGTGCTGTAAGGGTGGGACTAATGGCAAAGATTAAAAAAGGTGACGAAATTATCGTCATCACTGGTAAAGATAAAGGCAAGCGTGGCACGGTTGTGTCTGTTGCTGAAGAACGTGTCACTGTTAGTGGTATCAACTTGGTAAAAAAACACGTTAAGCCGAATCCGGCACGTGGAACCCAAGGTGGTATTGTAGAGAAAGAAGCGGCATTAGCTATTTCTAATGTGGCTTTGATTAATCCTGAGACACAAAAAGCAGATCGCGTTGGCTATAAACTGTTAGATGATGGTACAAAAGTACGTGTTTTCAAATCTAACGGTGCTGTAGTAAACGCTAAGTAATAGGTTGGTTTGACATGGCCAGACTCAAAGGCGTGTACAAAAATGAACTAGCTCTCAAATTGAAAGAAGAGTTAGGTCTTGAGAATGTGATGCAAGTCCCTCGCATCACAAAAATTACTCTGAATATGGGAGTGGGCGGTGCCGCGCAAGATAAAAAGATGCTTGATGGTGCCGTGGCCGATATGCAGCTGATTTCTGGCCAGAAACCCGCTATTACTCTCGCTCGTAAATCGATTGCTGGCTTCAAAATTCGTGAAGGCTGGCCGATTGGTTGTAAAGTGACCTTGCGTGGCGACCGCATGTACGAATTTTTGGATCGTTTAATATCTATTACGATTCCGCGTATTCGTGACTTCCGTGGTTTTAGCTCTAAAGCGTTTGATGGTCGTGGTAATTACAGCATGGGCATTAAAGAACAAATCGTCTTTCCCGAAATTGACTTTGATAAAATCAGTCAAATTCGTGGTTTAGATATTACTATCACAACCACTGCCGCTACCGACGATCAAGGTCGTGCGTTATTGCGTGCTTTCGGCTTTCCTTTTAAGTGAGAACAAGCCATGGCTAAACAAAGCATGATTAACCGCGAAGCCAAACGCGAAAAAACTGTTGCTAAGTATGCAGAATTGCGTCAGCAATTGAAGGCTACTGTTAAGAATATCAATGCAAGCGATGATGAACGCTGGGCTGCAATGTTGAAATTACAATCATTGCCGCGTAACGCTTCTCCGATTCGTTTGCGTAATCGTTGTGGTGTCACTGGTCGTCCTCATGGATATTTCCGTAAGTTCGGCTTGGCTCGTATCAAATTGCGTGAAGCAGTGATGCAAGGTGATGTTCCAGGCGTCGTTAAGGCAAGTTGGTAAGAGGAAAGACGCATGAGTATGCAAGATACCGTTGCGGATATGCTCACTCGCATTCGCAATGCCCAATTAGCGCGTAAACAAACTGTTGCTATGCCTGTTTCTAAATTGAAAACAGCTATTGCAAATGTGTTGCGTGATGAGGGTTATATTTCTTCTGTAGAAACCGAAGGTTTATCGTTGACTTTGGGTTTAAAGTACTACGAAGGAAAGCCCGTAATTGAACAAATTAAACGTGTAAGTCGCCCAGGCTTGCGCATTTATAAAGGTAAAGATGAGTTAAGCCCTGTTAAACAAGGCTTAGGTGTGCTCATTATTTCTACTAACAAAGGCATCATGACCGATCGCGCTGCTCGTGCAGCTGGCGTGGGTGGTGAAGTGATTGCCCTCGTTTCTTGATAGGTGCCAGAATGTCTCGCGTGGCTAAAGCTCCAGTTGCTCTTCCCAAAGGGGTCGAAGTGACTTTAAACGGCCAAGACCTACAAGTGAAGGGCGGCAAAGGTGCATTGGCACTGACTCTTCATGCTTTGGTTGAAGTTAAACAAGAGGGTGAAACATTAGTGTTTTCCCCTCGTCAAAACACCCAAGACGCTTGGATGCACACAGGTACAGCTCGTGCCTTAGCAAACAATGTAGTTAAAGGGGTGAGTGTTGGTTTTGAGCGCAAATTACAATTGATTGGCGTGGGTTACAAAGCAGCTGCTAAAGGTAAAACAGTTAACTTAGCATTAGGCTTTTCTCATCCTGTTGATTATGAATTGCCTGAAGGTGTCACTGCTGAAACGCCTACACCAACCGAAATTATTCTCAAGTCTGCCAACAAACATTTGTTAGGTCAGGTTGCTGCTAATATTCGTGCTTTTAGACCACCAGAGCCTTATAAAGGTAAAGGTGTTCGTTATTCGGATGAAGTTGTTCTCCGTAAAGAAGCCAAGAAAAAATAACGCGTGAGGTTCGTCATGAACGAAAAGAAAGAAGCTCGCTTACGGCGCGCCAAAAGCACTCGTTTAAAGATTCGTGAATTGGGTGCTGTGCGTTTGTGTGTCAATCGCACGCCACGTCATATTTATGCTCAAGTTATTTCTGCTTGTGGTGGAAATGTCTTGGCTCAAGCCTCTACTTTGGATGTTAGCTTGCGTGAAGGCGCGACGGGTAACATTGAAGCAGCTAAAAAAGTGGGCTTATTAGTTGCTGAACGTGCTAAAGCAGCAGGTATTACCAAAGTTGCGTTTGATCGTTCTGGCTTTCAATATCATGGCCGCATTCAAGCTTTAGCTGATGCTGCTCGCGAAGGCGGTTTGGAGTTCTAAAATGGCTAAAGTTGAACAAAACGAAGGCTTTGTTGAGAAGCTCGTAGCCGTAAATCGTGTTGCCAAAGTTGTTAAGGGTGGTCGTATTTTTTCGTTCACCGCTTTAACTGTTGTTGGTGATGGCAATGGTAAGGTTGGCTTTGGTCGTGGCAAAGCACGTGAAGTGCCAGCGGCTATTCAGAAAGCATTAGAAGCTGCACGTCGTAATATGATTAGTGTTGAGTTGAACGGCACGACATTACAGCATGAGATTTCTGCAAGACATGGTGCTTCGCGAATTTTTATGCAACCAGCTTCTGAAGGTACTGGTGTTATCGCGGGCGGTGCAATGCGCGCTGTTTTAGAAGTTGCGGGTGTACAAAACGTGTTAGCTAAATGCTATGGTTCTACCAATGCTAACAACGTGGTTCATGCTACTTTCAAAGGCTTGGCTTCTATGTCTTCGCCAGAGCAAGTTGCAGCAAAACGCGGCAAAACTGTTGAAGAAATTCTGGGGTAAAAACATGACCCAAGCAACAATTAAAGTAACACAAGTGCGCTCCAGTGCACATAAGCTCAAAAACCATAAACTTTGTTTAAAAGGTCTAGGCTTACGTCGTATTGGTCATACGGTTGAAGTATTAGATACGCCTTCTAATCGCGGCATGATTAACAAGGTTTACTATCTTGTTAAAGTGGGAGAATAACCATGCGTTTAAACGAATTAGCCCCTGCTGAAGGCTCTAAGTTTGCTGGTAAGCGTTTAGGTCGTGGTATCGGCTCTGGCTTAGGAAAAACTGGTGGTCGCGGTGTAAAAGGACAAACTTCACGTTCAGGTGGTGGTGTACGTCCTGGATTTGAAGGCGGTCAAATGCCTATCTACCGTCGTTTACCAAAGTTTGGCTTCACTTCTTTAAAGTCACAGGTAACTGCTGAAGTACGTTTATCTGAATTGGTTTATGTTGAAGGTGAAGAAGTTAGCTTAAATTCCTTAAAAGCTGCTAACGTTGTCCGTAAAGACATGACCCGCGCTCGTATTATTCTCTCTGGAGAAATTAGCCGCGCTGTGACTGTTAAGGGCGTAGTAGTGACTAAAGGTGCTCGTGCAGCAATTGAAGCTGCTGGTGGTAAGGTCGAGGAATAATCCGTGGCAAATACTCGTAATGAGGCAGCACGTGCGGCGATGCAGTCGCCAGGTATGCGTCAAGGCTTAAGTGAGCTTTGGGGGCGTATTATCTTTTTGTTTGTCGCATTAGTGGTATTTCGCTTTGGTGCCCATGTGCCAGTTCCAGGTATCAATCCTGTGAAACTGGCGCAACTGTTTGAACAAAATAAAGATACGATTTTAAGTTTATTTAATATGTTTTCGGGTGGTGCTTTAGAGCGTATGTCGATATTAGCTCTAGGGATTATGCCTTATATTTCCGCTTCTATTATTATGCAATTGATGACGACAGTTAGTCCTCAACTTGAAGCATTAAAAAAGGAAGGGGAGGCTGGCCGCCGTAAAATTAATCAATATACAAGGTATGGTACTTTGGGGCTAGCGTTTATCCAAGGCGTTGGTATGTGTTCTGGTTTAGTAGGACAAGGTATTACACTCACAACTGGTATTGCTTTTTTTGTGCCTGCAGTAGTTAGTTTAGTAGCAGGTGCGATGTTTTTAATGTGGTTAGGTGAACAAATCACCGAGCGTGGCATTGGTAATGGTATATCTATGCTTATTTTTGCGGGCATTGTTGCAGGCATACCTTCGGCTATTGGTATGTCATTAGAAGCAACGCGCCAAGGCGAGATGAGTATGCTGGCATTATTGATTTTGTTTATATTGGCTATTGTCGTGGTTGGTGCAGTAGTGTTTATGGAACGCGGTCAACGTCGCATTACTGTAAACTATGCGCAGCGCCAGCAAGGTCGTCGTATGTATGCGGCACAACAAAGCCATTTGCCACTTAAAATCAATATGGCTGGTGTGATTCCTGCTATTTTTGCCAGTTCTTTGTTGTTGTTTCCTGCAAGTTTAGGGCAGTGGTTTGCACAGTCTGCAAATCCAACAACAGCTCAACGCATTCTACAAGACATCACCTTAGTGCTATCACCAGGTCAACCTTTGTATTTGTTGTTATTTGCTTTGTTAATTATTTTCTTCTGCTATTTCTATACGGCACTTATGTTTAATCCGAAAGAAGTAGCGGATAATTTGAAACGCTCAGGTGCTTATATCCCAGGTATTCGTCCAGGTGAGCAAACAGCTAAATATATTGATAGTGTATTGGCACGTTTGACCTTGGTTGGTGCAATGTACATGACCATTGTGTGTTTAATGCCAATGTTGTTACAAGTTGCCTTTAATGTTCCTTTTTATCTAGGAGGAACATCATTACTAATCGTTGTCGTGGTTGTGATGGATTTTATGTCCCAAGTGCAAGCGCATTTGATGTCACATCAATACGGCTCGTTGATGAAGAAAGCTAATCTTAAGTAAATGAGACTTAAGGCTTTTGTTGTAAACTGATGAGTAAATGAATTATGAAAGTACGTGCTTCAGTAAAAAAGATTTGCGGTAGCTGCAAAGTTGTACGCCGCAATGGCACCATCCGCGTTATTTGTAGCGCGGAGCCCCGCCACAAACAGCGTCAAGGTTAAACTTCGCTGTTGATTTCCGCAAGCTGTGGCGATATAATCGCCCCCTTTTCGCGGCTTGGCGGATTATCCAAACCGCTTTCTGTGGAGAACAGGTGAATGGCTCGTATAGCCGGCGTTAATATTCCCGATAACAAACACGCGGTTATCTCGTTGACTTATATTTTTGGTATTGGTCGTACTACTTCTGCAAAAATTCTTGCAGCTGTTGGTATCGCGCCAACAACAAAAATTAAAGATTTATCAGATAGCCAATTAGATGCCCTTCGTGCTGAAGTGGGTAAGTTGTCTACCGAAGGTGACTTGCGCCGTGAAATCTCGATGAACATCAAACGATTGATGGACTTAGGTTGCTATCGCGGCCTGCGTCATCGTCGTGGTCTGCCAGTCCGTGGTCAACGCACGAAGACGAATGCTCGTACTCGTAAAGGCCCACGTAAGGCGATTAAAAAGTAAATAGCCCCCGGAAGCTAAAAGATGGCAAAAGACAATCAGCGCAATCGGAAAAAGGTCAATCGTACCGTTTCTGAAGGTATGGCGCATATTCACGCTTCTTTTAATAACACCATTGTGACAATTACCGATCGTCAAGGTAATGCACTGGCCTGGGCCACTAGCGGTGGTCAGGGCTTCCGTGGTTCGCGTAAGTCCACCCCCTTTGCTGCACAGGTAGCTGCTGAAGTTGCTGGTAAAGCTGCACAAGAATACGGTCTAAAAAACTTAGACGTACTCGTGAAAGGGCCAGGGCCTGGTCGTGAATCTGCGGTTCGTGCATTAAATGCAGTGGGTTATAAAATCAACAGCATTACGGATGTGACGCCAATCCCTCATAACGGGTGTCGTCCGCCTAAGAAACGTCGCGTGTAAGCAGGAGACTTGAAAAATGGCTCGTTATATTGGTCCTAAGTGCAAGCTCTCCCGTCGTGAAGGCACGGATCTTATGCTCAAGTCTGGCGTACGTGCGTTAGACTCTAAATGTAAAATTGATACACCCCCCGGTGTGCATGGCGCCTCTCGTAAGGGAAAACTCTCTGATTACGGCACACAGTTGCGTGAAAAGCAAAAAGTGCGTCGTATTTATGGTGTTCTTGAGCGTCAGTTTAGCAACTACTACAAAGAAGCAGCTCGTCTAAAAGGTGCAACAGGTGAGAACTTATTGCAATTATTAGAAAGTCGTTTGGATAACGTTGTTTATCGTATGGGTTTTGGCGCAACACGCGCTGAAGCACGTCAGCTTGTTAGTCATCGTTCGATTACCTTAAACGGTCGTCGTGTGAATATTGCTTCTATGCAAGTGCAAGTAGGTGACGTTGTTGCTGTGTACGAAAAAGCTAAAACACAATTGCGTATTAAGAGTGCAATTGAGTTAGCTAGTCAACGTGGCACTCCTTCATGGTTAAGTGTTGATTATAGCAAAATGGAAGGTACATTTAAGGCTCAGCCTGAGCGTGCAGACCTTCCAGCAGAAATCAACGAAAGCTTAATCGTTGAGTTGTACTCTAAGTAAGGTAGTTACCCCAGTTTTGAGTGGTTTTGAGGTGGCAATCCATGACGCGCACCAATGAGTTTTTGACTCCCCGTACTATTGCAGTTAATGCAATCAGCACGACCCATGCTAAAGTAGTGCTAGAGCCGCTTGAACGCGGTTTTGGCCATACGCTTGGTAATGCCTTGCGTCGTATTTTGCTCTCGTCGTTGCCCGGTGCAGCGGTTGTTGAGGCAGAAATCGAAGGTGTAGATCACGAATACAGTACCTTAGAAGGTTTGCAAGAAGACATTATTGAGTTGTTGCTAAATCTTAAAGGTTTGGCAATTAAGCTCTTTGAGCAAAATGAAGCTGTATTAACTGTGGACTTTAAAGGTCCTGGTGTTGTAACGGCTGCAGACTTGAGTTTGCCTCATAATGTTGAAGTGGTGAATTTAGAGCATCATATTGCAACATTAGGCAATAACGGTCACTTAAAAATGAAGCTAAAAGTAGCGCGTGGTCGTGGCTATGAGCCAGTTGATGCGCGTTATGCGGAAGGGGAGACTCGTCCGATTGGTCGTTTGCAGTTAGATGCCAGCTATAGCCCCATTAAACGTGTGGCCTATGTTGTTGAAAATGCGCGTGTAGAACAGCGTACAGACCTTGATAAGTTAGTCATTGATTTGGAGACTAACGGAACTATTGAGCCTGAAGAAGCTATTCGTCGTGCGGCTACTATTTTACAGCAACAAATTGCGGTATTTGTTGACTTGCAAAAAGATCATCAACCAGTTGCGAAAGCTGAGCCTGAGACAGTCGATCCTGTGCTGTTGCGTCCTGTTGATGATTTAGAGTTGACTGTTCGTTCGGCAAACTGTCTCAAAGCTGAGAATATTTACTACATCGGTGATTTGGTTCAACGTACTGAGGTTGAATTGCTCAAGACTCCAAACTTGGGTAAGAAGTCATTGACAGAAATTAAAGATGTGCTGGCTTCTAAAGGCCTGTCGTTGGGTATGCGTTTAGATAACTGGCCACCTGCTAGTTTGCGTGCTGACGATCGCTTTGCCTATCGTAGCCGCTAATCGCTTAACTTGATTTTAGGAAGTTTTAGCCATGCGTCATCGTAATAGTGGTGTCAAACTTGGTCGTAACAGCAGTCATCGTCATGCTATGTTTCAAAACATGGCGATTTCTTTGTTCGAACATGAGTTAATTAAAACGACTTTGCCTAAAGCTAAAGAGTTGCGTCGCGTTGCCGAGCCACTCATTACTTTAGCTAAAGTTGATTCGGTTGCAAACCGTCGTTTAGCCTTTGCGCGTACACGTAGCAAAGAAACAGTAGCCAAGTTATTCAATGAGCTTGGCCCACGCTATAAAGCACGTAATGGTGGTTATTTACGTGTATTAAAAGCTGGTTTCCGTGCTGGTGATGCTGCACCGATGGCTTATGTTGAATTGGTTGATAGACCCGTTCCACAAGCTGTTGCTTAATCGAAAAACTTACGCGTTGCTCTGCAATTAACGTGTTTTGTGAGCCTAAAATTGTTAGTAGCGATTTTAAGTGAGCAAATAAGTAATAACAGCGTAAGTAATAAAAAGCAAAAATCATAAAAAAGCCGACTGTTGTCGGCTTTTTTATTGTCTGTTTTTTGTCATATTTCATCTTCTTGTTTTTTTGAGGTATTAGAATCAGCGTAATCATACTTTTGGGAGGTATTTTAAATGCCTAATATATTACCTTCGTTGTTTGTGTTATTTATTTGGTTTAGCTCACCGCTAATTTACGCCAATCCCCCCACCAAAAGACCACCGCCAACGGTAGAAGTACAAACGGTTACACAACAAGTATTAAGCCAGCAATTAACCGCCTTAGCGGTTTTAAAAGCTCAAGAGTCTATTATCATTAAACCCGAAGTGTCTGGCCGTGTGACTGCAATTAATTTTAATGAAGGTCAAATAGTTAAACAAAATCAAGTATTGATTCAATTAGATGATGATTTATTACAAGCAGAATTAGCCACCTATCAAGCCAGTTTAGATTTAGCCCAAACTGAATATCAGCGTTATCAAGCGTTATTAAAAGAACAACAAGTGGCAGTTTTAGACTATGAGCGTAAAAAGGCCGAATTAGCGCAAATTAAAGCGAGTATGGCGTTGGTGCAAGCTAAAATTCGCCAAAGACAAATTCGTGCGCCATTTACAGGCGTGATTGGCTTGCGCCAATTTAGTATTGGTGATGTGTTGCAAGCGAATCAATCTTTAGTGCGTTTAAATAAAATGAATGCATTAAAAGCCGACATTAAAATTCCAGAGAGCAATAGCCAAGTTGTCACATTAAAACAAGCGGTTAATTTACAAGTAGATAGCTTATCAGGTGTATCACTCAAAGGTTATGTTGCCGCCATAGAGCCTAGTTTAGATGCCAATACCCGCGCCTTGATGGTTCGCGTTAATATTCCACAAGTGGATAGTCGAGTGCGTGATGGTATGACTGCCCGTGCCAATTTTGTGTTTGGTCAACAAGCAGCGATTGTTATTCCTGAGCAGGCATTGGTTGCTCAAGGCGGTAAATTAGTTGTTTTTGTGGTAAAGGCTAATGTGGCTACCGCACAAGTGGTCAGTTTGGGTAAACGTCAAGCTGGAAAAGTAGAGATTAGACAAGGTTTGCAAGTAGGCGATGTGATTGTGGTATCGGGACAAAATAAATTATCTAAGCCACAAATGCCTATTAAAGCGATATCTGTACAAGGAGTTTAATCATGCAACTCCCTGAGTTATGTATTCGTCGGCCTGTATTGGCGATAGTGCTGAATCTATTGATTGTCCTTGCTGGTTTATTAGCCTTTGACCGCCTGACGGTGCGTGAATATCCTAATATTGATATTCCAACAGTGACCGTTGATACCAGCTATACAGGGGCAAGTGCGCCCATTGTAGAAGCAACGGTGACTAAAATTTTAGAAGACTCGTTGTCGGGTATTGAAGGGGTTGATTATATGACTTCTTCTAGTCGAACAGGGCGTAGTCAAGTGACTGTTGCGTTTAAGCCTTCGGTAAGTTTAGAAAGTGCGACATCAGATGTGCGCGACCGCGTATCGCGTGTACGTGGCCGATTGCCTGATACGGTTGATGAGCCGATTGTGACCAAAACAGAAGCCGACGCACAACCTATTATGTGGTTGGCTTTTTCATCTGACCTACATAGCCCCTTACAGATTAACCAATTCGCCGATAAACAAGTTAAAAGCCGCTTGCAAACCTTGCCAGGAGTGGCCGATATACGAATTGGTGGTGAGCGTAAACCTGCAATGCGTATTTGGTTAGATAAAGACAAACTCGCGATGTACCGCCTCACGGCACAAGATGTAGAGGCGGCTTTACGAACTCAAAATGTCGAAATTCCTTCTGGTCGCATTGAAAGTGTGCAACGTGAGTTTTCGGTATTAGCAGAAACGGATTTGAATACTGTTGAGCAATTTAAAAATATTATTATCAAGCAGCAAGATGGATTGTTGTTGCGGGTTGCTGATGTTGCTCGAGTAGAAATTGCCCCTGAAGATGTGCGTCGAATAGCTCGTTTTAATGGCACACCTGCTGTGGCTTTAGGGGTGATTAAAACTTCAACCGCCAATCCATTAGAGGTTTCCAAAGCAGTACGGGCAGAGTTGCCGCGTATTGAACAAAATTTACCTAAAGGTATGCAAGTACGTTTGGCGTTTGATTCTTCGGTGTTTATTCAAGAATCCATTCACTCCGTACAAAAAACCATTATTGAAGCAGTTGTGTTAGTGGTGTTGGTGATTTTTTTCTTTTTAAGAAGTTTACGCGCCACTTTAATTCCTGTGATTACTATTCCAGTGTCGTTAGTTGGCTCATTGATTTTTATGAGCATTTTAGGCTTTTCGATTAATACCTTAACTTTATTAGCCATGGTATTAGCGATTGGTTTAGTCGTTGACGATGCCATTGTGGTGTTAGAAAACATTTATCGTCATATTGAAGAAGGCAAAACACCCATGCAAGCGGCAGTGCAAGGCTCTAAGGAGATTGCTTTTGCGGTATTGGCGATGACGTTTACCTTAGCCGCCGTGTTTGCTCCGATTGCCTTTACCGAAGGACGTACAGGTAAGTTATTTGCTGAGTTTGCTTTAACCTTAGCGGCGGCAGTGATTGTGTCGGGTTTTTGCGCTTTAACTTTATCACCGATGATGAGTTCAAGGTTATTAACCGCACATACAGGTCAAGAAAATAGATTTTATCGTGTCATTGAGCGTTTGTTACAGGTTTTAACGCGTGGTTATCAAAAGTCCTTAACCTTTGTTTTAAAATTACGTTGGTTGATGGTGGTTGTAGCGTTAGGGGCGAGTGGCTATATGTGGACAGTGTTTAAGGCTTTACCATCAGAATTGTCGCCGACTGAGGATAGAGGCGTCATTGTGTCAATTGGCATTGGCCCAGAAGGTTCAACGCCTACCTATTTTGATAAATATGCCCAACAGGTAGAAGGTATTTATAGCAAAGTGCCTGAACGAGCCTCTACCTTTTTAATTATTGGCTTTCCTGATGAAACTAAATTTATTAGCTTTAATCGTTTTAAACCTTGGGAAGAAAGGGCGCGCACCACTAAAGAAATTGTACCCAGCTTAATGCCACAGCTTAGCCAAGTGGCAGGTGTCATGGCCTTGGCAACATTACCGCCCTCATTAGGACAAGGTACGTCCAGTTCCCCAATTGAGTTTGTTTTACAAACGACAGGTAGTTATGCCGATTTAGGCAAAATGATTGGCCAGTTAATGGAAAAAATTGGCCAAAATGAAGGCTTGGTGAATCCTGTCCCCGATTTAAAACTCAATAAACCGCAATTATCACTGCAAGTTGACAGAGATAAAGCCGCTTTGTTGGGGGTAGGGGTGTCCGATATTGGCCGAACCCTAGAAACATTGTTGGGCAGTCGTAAAGTGACCACCTTTAAGTTAGATGGCGACCAGTATGATGTGATTTTGCAATTAGCTGATGAAGAACGCCGTACACCTGATCAATTAGAACAAATTTATGTGCGTAATCAACAAGGTGAAGTATTGCCATTGGCTAGTGTGTTAGCGATGAAAGAAACTGTCAGTCCTGCGGAGTTAAATCATTTTAATAAATTGCGTTCGGCCAAAATTACCGCCAGTTTAGCCGAAGGTTATACCGTTGGGCAGGCGGTGAGCTTTTTACAACAAAGTATGAAAGAAATTAACAACCCTACTATGAGTTATGATTGGGCAGGACAAACACGCGAGTTTTTAACATCAGGAGATGCCTTGGCCAAAGCCTTTGTGTTGGCAGTATTGTTTATTTATTTGGTGTTAGCGGCTCAATTTGAAAGTTTTAGAGACCCATTGATTATTATGTTTTCGGTGCCATTGGCGATGTTAGGTGCGGTGTTGGCACTCAAATTTACAGGCGGTAGTTTGAATGTCTATAGCCAAATTGGTTTGATTACCCTCGTGGGTTTAATAACTAAACATGGTATTTTATTAGTTGAATTTGCCAATCAGCTACAAGAACAAGGACGTCATAAAATACAAGCAGTGATTGAGTCGGCGAGTTTACGTTTAAGACCGATTTTAATGACCACGGCGGCAATGGTGTTAGGCGCGATTCCTTTAGCGATGGCCGTGGGGGCAGGGGCAGAAGTGCGCCATCCGATTGGTTGGGTGATTGTGGGTGGGATGACGATTGGTACGGTATTTACCTTGTTTGTGATTCCTTGTTTATATTTACTCATTGGTAGAGTTCATCAGCATGAGTCAAAAACAGTTTAGTTTAGTAACCAAAACCGTGACTAAGGATGTCTTAGTCAAACCCAATATTGTCAGTGATGCACCTCATTTTAATGGTCAGCGATTTTTTAATCCGTGGGAGCGAGAAGAACGTAATCAAGGTGCTTTATTAAAATGGATTTTAAGCCGTGATAATCGCACATGGCCTGAAAATCTAAGCAATCAACATTTTGCTAAACCGACAGCACATTTTAGTGACAATGTGGCCGATTGGAAAATGTGGTTTGTCGGTCATGCCACGGTGTTATTACAAATAGGTCGTTATAACTTATTAACCGACCCTGTGTGGGCAGAGCGTTGTAGCCCTTTTAAGTATGCAGGGCCAAAACGTGTGCGACCTGCGGGCATTGCTTTACAAGATTTACCGCCCATAGATGCGATTTTATTAAGTCATAATCATTATGACCATTTAGATACCGCCAGTTTGTTATGGTTGCAACAATACCATCAACCTTTAGTGATTACAGGTTTGGGCAATGGCGCGTATTTGCGTGATTATGGCTTAGATGTCGTTGAGCTAGATTGGTGGCAAGACTATCAACTGGCAGAGGGCATTAATGTTCATTATTTGCCTGCCAAGCATTTTTCGGGGCGAGGGATGCGTGATAGAAACGTGGCCTTATGGGGTAGTTTATCGGTAGTCACAGAGTTTGGTCATGCCTATTTTGCAGGGGATACAGGTTATGCTCCTCATTTTAGCGAAATTTATCAACGTTTAGGTGCGCCACGAGTTGCCTTATTGCCGATTGGTGCTTATTTGCCAAGAGAGTTAATGCGTCAAGTACATATGAATCCTGCTGATGCAGTTCAAGCACATAGTGATTTAAAAGCTCAGTTGTCCTTAGGTATTCACTTTAATACCTTTCAACTAACCGATGAAACGATTGATGCGCCATTAGCCGATTTAAAACAAGCATTGTGGCAACAACAAGTTCCTGAGCAGGATTTTATTGTGCTGTTAGAAGGTGAGGGTAGAGAGGTCTAGCCTACAGACTAGCCCCTCTTTGAGACATTACCAAGTGGCGATAATATTTGCTTTAAGTGTCTCGTAGTCGCTTGCAGAGAGTGTAATTGCACCAGACACAAAGGGTGCAAATGTGGCCATTGCATCAACTAATACTTGCACTTCGTTAACTAACAATGTTTTACCATCCGCTAATTGCAATGTATCCAAGGTATTGTTGGCACTTGTAAACCACTCTTTGATAGTCACTTGGTCATTGCTTTGACTAAGCGTGATTTGAGTTGTAGTGCTGCCATCATTATTGCTAACACTGCGTTGCGTTTGATTGACGATACTTATCACCAAGTTGTTATTGTTGCGCTCTAGCCATAGATGTTCAGCTGAGATACCTTGGTTAAACAAGAGGCTATCATCACCACTAGCAGCATTAGTGTTATCTACGAGGTCTTGGTCAAAGCCACGACCAAATACATAAACATCATTACCAGCACCGCCTATGAGTGTATCGTTGCCTGCGCCACCTTGCAGCACATTATTGCCGTCATTTCCTAGCAAGATATTGGCTAAATTATTACCAGCACCATTAATATTGCCACTGCCTAACAATGTCAAATTTTCAACATGGTCAGTCAAGGCATAGTTGCCGTAACTTTCGACGGTATCAATACCTTCATTGAGTAGTTCAATAATGGTATCAACGGCATCATCAGCTAACAGCGTATAGGTGTCATTACCCAAACCACCACGAAGAGTATCGCGACCTGTACCACCTGTTAAAGTGTTGTTGCCGCTATTGCCTGTAATATCGTTATTAGCACTGTTGCCAGTCCCTGTTAAGTTGGCTGAGCCTGATAATGTCAGATTTTCTAGATTGTCGCCTAGCGTATAAGAAATACCACTGATGACAGTATCAATGCCTGAATTGGCATCTTCCTCAATCACGGTATTGGCATTATTGACAATATAGGTGTCATTACCCCAACTCCCTTGTAGGGTATCCATACCACCAGCACCGTCTAAAATATTATTGCCAGCATTACCAATAATGAGGTTGTCACCACTATTACCTGTACCATTGATGTTGCTGCTACCTAACAGTACCAAATTTTCGACAAATGTGGGTAGGGTATAAGAAACAGTACTTTTGATGGTATCAATACCTTCATTATTGTTTTCAATCACTACATCATTGCTATTGTCAATAAAATAGGTGTCGTCGCCCAAACCACCTTGCATGGTATCTGCACCTACGCCACCATCTAGGGTATCGCTGCTGTTAGTCCCTGTTATTGTATCGTTATTAGTTGTGCCACCGCCATTATTATTGCCTGTGTTAGCACTAGCAAGGGCTTCCATGTCACTAATGGCTAAGGTAGAACCGTTAGCAAATTGTATAGATAAGCGTGCGTTAGCATCACTATACCAATTTTGGATAATAACCTTGTCGCTGCTGCTCAAAATGCTAATTTCAAGGTTATTATTTTTTTTGCTAAAACCGAGTTGTGAAGTACTTAGACCACCTGTGACTAATAAGCTATTAGTGCCACTGTTATCAATAATTGTATCGATGCCTGTACTACGCCCAAAGAGGTAAATATCGTCACCTCCGCCACCTTCTAAAGTGTCGTTTCCGCCTAAACCGCTGATAATATTATTGAGGCTATTGCCAATAATATGATTATTAAGAGAGTTACCTGTGGCATTTAATGCGGTTGTAGCTTCTAATAAAGTCAGATTTTCGAGGTTGTTGCCAAGATTGTAGCTAATTGAGCTATGTACGGTATCGTTGCCTTCATCAACAGATTCAATAACAACATCACCCACATTATCAACAAAATAGGTATCGTTACCTTCGCCACCTCGAAGGGTATCTGCACCGATACCCCCATCTAAAATATTGTTTCCAGCATTGCCGCGTATAACATTATTTAAACTGTTTCCCGTACCATTGATGTTATTAAAGCCTATTAAGCTAAGGTGTTCTAGGTGATTACCGAGGGTATAATTGATGGAAGACTGAACGGTGTCTATGCCTTGATTTTCTAACTCAGTAATCACATCAAGGTTGCTATCTATCACATAGGTATCATTACCAATGCCGCCAATTAGTACATCATCCCCCGCAGCCCCATCTAAAGTGTCATCACCACGACCACCTATCAGGGTGTTATTGCCAGCATTGCCTGTGAGGGCATTGTTAAGTTCATTGCCATTGCCAATTAAATTGGCATTTCCTGTTAAAATCAGATTTTCGACATAAGCACCTAAAGTATAGTCAACACTACTTTGTACAACGTCTGTGCCTGTTAATGCTAACTCTTTAACAATATCTCCAATACTATCAACGATATAATAGTCACTTCCAGCACCGCCTTCCATTAAATCATTGCCTGTGCCGCCATCAAGGGTATCATTGCCAGCTGCACCACGAATCGTATCATCGCCTGCGTTGCCAGTAAGTTTGTTGTCGTTATTGTTGCCAATCAGTAGATTGTTTTTGGTGTTTCCGACGCCATCTATTTTGTTGATGCCGACTAACTGCAAGTTTTCGAGGTTGATATTAGCAAGGACATAGCCAACACTACTAATCACAGTGTCATTGCCACCATTATCACCTTCGATGATAATGTCGTTCACATTATCAATAACGTAGGTGTCATCACCTAAACCACCGTCTAAGGTATCGTTGCCCAAGCCGCCATCTAGCGTATTATTGCCGCCGTTGCCTGTTAATTTGTTGGCTTGATTGTTACCTGTTGCATTAGTATTTGCCGTACCAATCAGTACAATATTCTCGATTTCTTTGTTAACAAGTGAATAGCTGATGGTGCTGTAAACAGTATCATTGCCTTGATTGCTAAGCTCAGTAATGGTGTCAGCAATTGAGTCCACATAATAGGTATCATCACCTAGACCCCCCGCCATAATATCGGCACCTTCGCCGCCATCTAAAATGTTATTGCCATTATTGCCCTTTAGGGTGTTATTAAGTTTGTTGCCTGTGCCATTGATGTTTTCCGTTCCTGTTAGCGTGAGATTTTCAATGTGGTTGCCTAAGGTAAAACTGACTGAAGAGTTAACTGTATCAATGCCTTCATTCTCATTTTCAATCACGGCATCACCTAGATTGTCAACATAATAGGTGTCGTTACCTTTACCGCCAATTAGGATGTTTTTGCCTGTATTACCAATCAAAATATTATCGGAGTCGTTGCCTCGACCATCAATATCGGCAGCACCCGTAAGCGTGAGGTTTTCGAGGTTAGAGGCCAAAGTATAAGAAACACTGCTGATGACGGTGTCTGTGCCTTGTCCATTTAGCTCTTTGATGACATCTAATGAATTATCAACATAATAAGTGTCGTTGCCTTCTCCACCTTCTAAGGTATCATTGCCTTCACTGCCGTTGAGCGTGTCATTACCTGCACCGCCTACAAGAGAGTTATTGCTATTGTTGCCAACAATTAAGTTGTTTGCGCTATTGCCAGTACCTGCTAAGTTGCCTAGGCCTATCAAATAAAGATTTTCGAGGTTATTGCTTAAGGTATAAGAAACATAACTTCTGACCGTATCATTGGTACTCGCGCCATCTTCAACAATGACGGTATCACTATTTCTTACAATATAGGTGTCGTCGTTATTACCACCGACCAGTGTATCAGTGCCATCACCGCCATCTAAGGTGTCATTACCATCACCGCCTAATAAAACATTATTGCCGCTATTGCCAATTAAACGGTTGTTTTTGGCATTGCCTGTGCCATCAATATTGGCTGTACCGAGTAATGTTAAATGTTCTAACGTGCTGGCGAGTACATAACTAATGGTACTTTTAACGGTGTCTGTACCTTGTCCTTCAAGCTCTTCAATCACATCGTCGGCATTGTCAACAAAGTAGGTGTCATTACCAAAACCACCACTCATGGTGTCGGCACCTGTACCACCATCTAAAATGTCGCTGTTGTTTAAACGTACACCTGTTTCACCTGTATCACTTACAGCGACTAAATTAGAAATAAAAATACCTGAGTCCAACACAGAGTCTTTGGTGTCGGCAATCGCGATACGAATTTTGTGCGTTGTGCCCGCGGCCAAGTTGCCTGTAATTTTAAGCGGCGCAGACATCCCATCGTATTCAATGGCTAAATCACGATTAGCGTTATTATAAAAGTTTCCTGGTGTGAGATTGTCTTGAATCACACTGAGTGGTTTGCCATTTTCAAAAAAAGCGTAGTTGACATCATCCACATACACAGCGGCAATATCAACAAACTGACCTACGTACTCAGGGTACTCATCAGAACCAAATAAAATATCAAAAGTGACTTGGGTGAGTGCTTTTGAAGGGTCAGTTGCAGCTTCGATAGGTTGAGTAATAGTAAACTCAAACTCTAAAATAGCCGCATCAAAGCTGGCTGAACCAGGAAATAGTTCATTAACAATTTTAGTGAGATCATCATCGCCAGCTTTACCATTACCAGCACCAAAACCCCCAGATGTATTATTACTGGGAATGTCTGCATTACCCGATGTGAGCACAATCCCTTTTCCTAAGGAAAAGTTAACTCCCTCCAGTTGACCAAACTCTAATTTGTCAAAAAAAGCGGCGGCACGGTCGGCACCATTGTATTTAACGGTATTATCAATGATTTTGATATTGGAGTTAGGATCAACAATGGCCTGAGCAAGATCAAGAGCGGTTTTTTTTGTGCTGTTATAAAGAGTGAAAGGATCTAAAGTTGGTTGAATGGCCTCACCTGCACCCGCCGTACTTAGCTTGTCGTTGCCTGCACCACCATATAATTCATCCGATCCACCACCGCCAACAAGTGTGTCATCGCCATCTTCGCCATAGAGGGCATCGGTTGAACCTGAACCTGTAATAGAGTCATTTCCTGCACCACCATAAATGGTATCAGCACCGCCACCGCCAGCTAATATGTTGTTAGCAGTATTACCTGTGATGATGTTTTTGAGTTCGTTACCTGTGCCGTTAATGGCACTATTACCCATTAAAATCAGGTTTTCTATATGAGAAGGGAGTGTGTATGTTACAAAACTCTTTACAGTATCAGTGCCTTGATTTTCAAGCTCTAATACGGTGTCTATAGTAATTTCATTTTTTCCAATAATATAAGTATCGTCACCTGTACTACCAACCAGCGTATCAAGACCTACACCGCCATCTAAAGTGTCGTTTCCTGCTAAGCCATTAATGAGGTCGTCATCGGCCGTTCCAAGTAAATTATCGTTGTTAGGCGTGCCGTTGATAGTTGCCATGATAAGCATTCTCCATGTAAGCGGTGCAGTCGTTGTTAGCTTGCACAGTTATTTTATAATAGCGGTTACTATAGTCTGTAACGTGAGTATTGAGAACAATTGCTTGCTCAAATGTCACCAATAAACCGATGTACTATGTGTGGATGAATTAGAAGTACTGTGTGTTTATTATTTAAGGGACTTATATTAAACCCTTCTTGGCTAAAAGTATGCTGTTTTTGAGTAAGGTTCAAGTGCTTAACCTCTGATAAAACTAAAGTTTTGTAGGATTGTGAGCAAAAGCTAGTTTTTACAGTAAAAAATCGTTCTCATTTTTGAGAAGTATTCAAGCATCTTCCATGCTATATTTAATTTTTTTGTCAGATATATTGATTATTTACATAAGAAATACTAATATGCGCGCCATTCGATAGCACATTGGCTATTTCAAACGATTTTGGAGGTTCTTGAACAATGAGTAGTATTCAGTATTTACAATTTGCTTAATACACTTCTTCAAGAATCTTAGCTTGAAGGAGAATTAACCTTCAAGCTAGTGAATTAAAAGCCCTAGCTAACCATGCTAGGGCTTTTTCTTTGGGCAGTCATTTATGTTATTTACCCTATAACAAAATTGGCTGTAAGGATTACCCATAAAAAGCACAAAGTCATCCTTTGTGTTTTTAGAGAGATTTATCATGCCTGTACAATTGGTTTTAAATGCCAACGAAAAAAATGGTCACAAACCCGTTAAAATTTTTACTAACGAGGTTGACCCACAAGCTTTACAACAATTACGCAACCTAGCCGCGTTGCCTTTTGTTTATTCGCATATTGCTGCCATGCCTGATGTCCATGTTGGCATTGGTGCAACCGTTGGTTCGGTGATTCCGACCAAAGGCGCAATTATTCCAGCAGCAGTAGGTGTGGATATTGGTTGCGGCATGAATGCTGTGCGCTTGTCACTCAAAGCCCATCAACTGCCTGATAACCCCAAAGTATTACGTACGGTAATTGAAAAAGCCGTGCCTGTGGGATTTGCCCAACATCGCAAAGAAACCGTCAAAGCCTCAAGTATCAGTGCCTTAGATGTGGGCATTGATAAAATTGTCGGTAAACATGCGGGCATCATGAAAATGATCAAGCAGTTTCGCCAAACATGGGCGCGACAGTTAGGCACATTGGGTGGCGGTAATCATTTTATCGAAATCTGTTTAGATGAAAACCAAGATGTTTGGGTGATGCTGCATTCTGGTAGCCGAGGTATTGGCAACTGTATTGGTCGATATTTTATTGAGTTGGCCAAAAAGGATATGCACCGTGAATATGGCCATTTGCCTGATAAAGATTTGTCTTACTTGGTGGAAGGTACACAACATTTTGCGGACTATGTTGAAGCGGTCTCTTGGGCACAAGATTATGCCATGCTCAATCGTCGGGAAATGATGCGTTTAGTGGTGGAAGCCATGAAAACAGTATTACCGAGTTTTGAGCTCACCAAAGAAGCGATTAATTGTCATCATAATTATGTGGAACAAGAAACCCATTTTGGTGAGCAGGTTTATATTACTCGCAAGGGCGCAATTAGTGCACAAGAAGGTCAGTTAGGCATTATTCCGGGGAGTATGGGCGCAAAGTCCTATATTGTTCGGGGTAAAGGTAATGGTGAGTCATTTTGTTCGTGTTCGCATGGAGCAGGCCGCAAAATGAGTCGAATGGAAGCTAAACGCAAATTTGATAGTCATGACTTGGTGTTACAAACTGAGGGCATTGAATGTCGTAAAGACAAAGGGGTAGTGGATGAAATCCCCGCGGCTTATAAAGACATTGAGGCGGTTATGGCTTATCAGAGCGATTTAGTGGAGGTCGTTCATACCTTACGCCAAATTGTGTGTATTAAAGGTTAAGTTTTTTAGAGGAGTACAAAAATGTCTAAACGACAGGCAGTCAAACTGCAAAAAAGACCGCGTAATTGGGTGACTTTGGTTGCGATTGCGCAAAAAGGTGGTGCTCATGGTAAAAGTGAAAAAGCTTTACGCCGCACCGAACGTCAACACACACAACTGTCCGCACGGGAGGCTTTTTCCTCCCGTGAGGATCTTCGCCTAGTTGCTTAAACACCCTATTCAAATGTGACTCTTTAGCAGTACTATTAAAAAAACGACGCTAAGGAATTTTTATGAAAAAGTCTCTGCCTTTTTTATCTATCATCTCTTTACTATTAAGCACTACAGTTAAAGCTGATGGTTATTTTTTAACGGCACAACAAAAAAAAGAATTAATTTTATCTGGTCAAATGCACGATGAGCAGCAGCGTTTGTATGATGTGTGGATTGTGACGGGCTATGTGCAGCCTGTTAAACATATTAAACAAGGTTGGCAAAAAGCAGGTGAGTCTTTAAAGGATTATGGCCGCCCGATGTTGTATAGCAATATTGATAAATATTCAAATAATACATGGCGTTATGGCACACAAGATATTTTGCAACAATATACTTTTGAGGATAGCTCTAAAGCATGGAAAAAAAGTATGGCCACTGCACAAAAACGAACTCAACAACGTGTTTTTGGCTGGTGGTTAGCTTATCCGTGGGGAGTTTTTGAGGCAGGTGTTGAGTCGATGTTGCGTGTAGCAACAGGATTGCCTGTGGGGGCTGCAGTTGCTGCATCTGCTTATACGGTTGTGCCTGTAGCCACCTTTGCATGGCCAAGTTTGGAAAGCGTTGGCTATGCCACCATCGAAGGCGCAGCATATCCTGTGGTGGCAGCCTCGTGGAATACCATTATTGCTCCACCCTTAGCCTTATTAGGCCAACAACCTGCACCTGAGCGGGCTGATGGCTTTTGGATGAAACAAGTCGATGACCCTAATTTGCAAGTAGTGGCACAGACAATAAAAGATTGGTATAAGCAGTTGGCAGCACAACAAGCGACTACTATGACTGCGAGCGTAAAGCAGCAACAAGTAGAAGCTTTACGAGAGCAGCTAAGACAGTTAGAGCAACAATTACAAGCCGAAGAAAAACATCATAAACAACAGCAAATAGCCCAATTATTGCAACAAATGACAGCCCAAAGACCGCAATTAAACAAACAGCTAGCCGATAAAGGTTTGTCCTTAGAGATACTAGCGCGTAATCGCCAAGCAATAAAGGTAAAACTCAGTGATATAGGCGTATCTTATGAGGATTTAGATAAGATGTTAGATGTTTTGGGGGCTTCCTCACAGTTTGAGCAAGAACGTAACACAGACGACAAAACAGACCCATTACAACGCTCATTAGATATTATGCACGGGCGTTAATTGCGAAGGGGGAAAGCTTTTGCCCCCTATTTGTCTAATTTAAAACAGGCTTTACTCGTCCTGCCGTTTCTCTGGCATTTGCTCTTGCTAAATCAACACTCTCTGCACGACATAACGCCACACCCATTCTGCGTTTTGCAAAACTTTCTGGCTTACCAAATAAACGCAAATCACTATTGGGCACTTGTAAGGCCTCGGTAACGCCTTCAAAAGCAATACCTTGGGCTTCTAAACCGCCATAAATCACTGCACTGGCAGCGACACTATGACAAGCGGTATTAACAGGCAAACCTAAAATCGCGCGGGCATGGATTTCAAATTCGGATTGATATTGACTAGCCAAAGTGACCAAGCCTGTATCGTGTGGGCGAGGGCTAACTTCGGAAAACCACACCTCATTACCTTTGACAAATAATTCAACACCAAAAATGCCACGACCACCTAAATTGGTAGTGACTTTATCGGCAATATCACGCGCTTTTGCTAACGCAACTTCACTCATCGCTTGGGGTTGCCAACTTTCGACATAATCACCTGCCACTTGTTTATGGCCAATGGCATCACAAAAAAAGGTTTGTACTTGACCGTTTGCACCCACAGCACGCACAGTGAGTAAGGTAATTTCAAAATCAAAATCAATCATGCCTTCCAAAATCACTTTGCCATGATTCACTCGGCCACTGGCAATGGCGTAATCCCATGCGTTAGCCAAGTCTTCAAATTTCTCTACTTTAGATTGACCTTTACCTGAAGAAGACATGACAGGTTTAATAAAACACGGAAAACCAATATTTTTGGCAGCCGCTTGGAGCTGTTCTAAGCTTTCAGCAAAGGCATAAGGGGAGGTGGGTAATTGTAATTCTTCGGCAGCCAAGCGGCGAATACCTTCACGATTCATGGTTAAATTAACAGCACGCGCGGTGGGAATCACCTCGCTAATGCCTTGTTGTTCAATATCGACCAACACTTGGGTGGCAATCGCTTCAATTTCGGGCACAATAAAATGCGGTTTTTCGGCAATAATTAAGGCACGTAATTCGTCTGCATTGCTCATGTTGATGACATGAGCGCGATGTGCCACTTGATGTGCAGGCGCGTTGGCATATCTATCCACTGCTATCACTTCCACGCCCAAGCGTTGTAAAGAAATAACCACTTCTTTGCCCAATTCGCCCGAACCTAATAACATGACTTTGGTGGCGGTGTTAGTTAATGGTGTGCCAAATTTCATAAGCCTAGACTCTTAAAGTGGGAATAATTATTTACGTGACGGTTGATTATAGCCAATCTTCTAAACGTAATTTAGGTACACGCATAAACTCACGGGTGTTATGGGTGACTAATATCAAATCGCGTTCTAAAGCCTGTGCCGCTATCAATATATCATATGAGCCAATAGGTTGATTTTTAGTGGCAGCACGAACAATTGCCGCTCGCTTGGCATCTTCAGGCGTAAATGTTAAGGTGGTAAAAGGTATGCTTTCTATGCGTAATAAATTAGCACTCAGATGTTGAGAGCTACCATTAAATGCACCGTAATATAATTCGTATTGAGTAATGACCGAGATGGCGATATCTGCAACATGATGTTGCTGTAGTTTGGTTCTAAAGCCTTGATGCTTGTGCATAGCAATTACGGCATTAGTGTCTAATAAAAATCTCATTCAAATAACTCGCCAAGTGTGTCACGTTGTTGAGCAGGTGGTTGCTCGGCAATCGCTTGTTCAAAGGCATCATCAAAGGGTTGTAGTTGTTTAAGCCAATCCCATTCATTTGCAGTGTTGCTTGGCGTTGATTTTTGCTCTTTTTGATACAAAAACTCAATAAAATCGAGTGCTTCTTGTGTTTTTTGTGGTGATAAGCATTGTAAATAATGTACGGCTTGACTGAGTGTGCTGTGTGTTTGCATGATGCTATTACCTGTTGCGGTTTGTTTGATTATAGCGCAATTATTGACCTAAAATCATTTGTTCTATGTGAGCTTTGGCGTTAGCGAGTAGTTGCTCGGCTTGGTTGCGAATGGCTTGTATATGCTTGGCTATTTCGTGTTGTTTTTGGATGATTATCAAACAACATCCAAAAAAAAGCCCCGACTTATTCAGTCAGGGCTTTTTTGGAATCTTGGTGCCTAGAGCCGGAATCGAACCGGCACGCCCGCAAAGGCGGTGGATTTTGAGTCCACTGCGTCTACCGATTCCGCCACCTAGGCAAGGTAGGCTTGCGATTATAGTCAGGCTAAACATTCCGTCAAGCCTTTTTGCAAATTATTAGGTATAATGCCGCTCCTTTTGACGCTAATTGCCCAAACTCTATGCAACTGTCTGATTTTAGTTATCAATTACCCGATGAGCTAATTGCCCGCTATCCCTTAGCGCAGCGTTCGGCATCGCGCCTGTTGCATCTTGCACCGCAAGGTATCGCACATAACAGGGTGAGTGACTTGCCGCAGTTAATTCGGCCAAATGACTTGTTGGTATTTAACGATACCCGTGTGTTAGCGGCACGATTGTATGGCCAAAAAAGCTCAGGTGGCAAAGTAGAAGTGTTAGTTGAGCGTATTATTGATGACAACACCGCCTTAGTGCATCTGCGCGCCAGTAATTCCCCCAAATCGGGTGCTATTATCCGCTTTGGACAAGGCACTATTAACGCTACCATGTTAGAGCGGGTAGGGGACTTATTTAAGCTGCAATTTAATCAGCCTGTGCGTGGGGTATTGGCGCAACACGGCCAAATGCCCTTGCCACCGTATTTGGGGCGCGATGTGGAGCAAAGCGACAGCGAACGCTACCAAACGGTATATAGCGACCCCAACAAACAAAATTCCGTGGCAGCTCCCACCGCAGGTTTGCATTTTGACGAAACGTTATTAGCCAATTTAAAAGCAGCAGGGGCAAATTTTGCCTATGTCACCTTGCACGTTGGGGCAGGCACGTTTCAGCCTGTGCGTACCGCCGACATTCGTGACCACCAAATGCACAGCGAATGGCTAGACGTGCCGCAAGCTACCGTTCAAGCAATTAACCAAACAAAAGCCAACGGTGGGCGAGTGATAGCCATTGGTACAACCAGCGTTCGTGCTTTAGAAAGTGCCGCTTTATATAATAACGGCCAGTTAAAAGCATGGTCGGGCGAGACAGAGATTTTTATTTATCCCAGTTATGAGTGGAAAGTGATAGACGCGCTGTTTACTAATTTTCATTTGCCCGAATCCACCTTGTTAATGTTGGTGTGTGCTTTGGCTGGCAAAGAACGAGTCATGGCGGCCTATAACGAAGCTGTGGCGCACCAATACCGATTTTTTAGTTATGGCGATGCCATGTTTGTGGAAAATAACTGATGCAATTTAATTTACTAGCCACCGATGGCCTTGCGCGTCGTGGCGAATTGACCTTGCAACATGGCAAGGTACAAACACCAGCGTTTATGCCTGTAGGGACTTATGGCACGGTTAAGGGGATGTTTCCGAGTGACATCAAAACTATTGGTGCCGATATTATTTTGGGCAATACCTTTCATTTATGGTTACGTCCTACTACCGAAGTGATTAAACATTTTGGCGGTTTGCACAAGTTTATTAACTGGGATAAGCCAATTTTGACCGATTCAGGTGGCTTTCAGGTGTTTAGCTTGGGCGCATTGCGTAAAATCAGCGAAGAAGGGGTTAAGTTTCAATCGCCGATTGATGGCTCAAAAGTGTTTTTAACCCCCGAAATCTCCATGCAAATTCAACGCGAGTTAAATTCTGACATTGTGATGATTTTTGATGAATGTACGCCCTATCCTGCCACCGAAAAAGAAGCACGAGACTCGATGGAGTTAAGTTTGCGCTGGGCGGCACGTTGCAAAACAGCGCACGAGGGTAATCCCAATGCTTTATTTGGCATTGTACAAGGCGGTATGTACGAGAATCTGCGTGATGTATCTTTAGCTGGCTTACTAGATATTGGTTTTGATGGTTATGCCATTGGCGGCTTGTCGGTAGGTGAACCCAAAGACGAAATGTTGAAAATTCTCGACCACGTCCCCACTAAATTACCCCAAGACAAACCGCGTTATTTGATGGGTGTGGGTAAGCCCGAAGACATTGTTGAAGCGGTGCGCCGTGGCGTGGATATGTTTGATTGCGTCATGCCCACCCGTAATGCCCGTAATGGTCATTATTTTGTCACTAATGGCGTAGTGCGTATTCGTAATAGTCAGTACAAAACCGACCAAGCCCCCATAGATGAGCATTGCGACTGCTATGCTTGCCTTAACTTTTCGCGTGCCTATTTACATCATTTAGACAAATGTGGCGAGATGTTGGGCGCAATGTTAGGCACACTACACAACCTGCGTTACTACCAGCGTTTAATGGCAGGTTTGCGTACCGCGATTGAAAACGGTACATTGAGCGACTTTGTGGCGGACTTTTATGCGCGCCGTGATTTACCTGTTCCTGCACTTTAATAGAGAGATAAAACCATGAGTTTTTTTATTGCCGATGCCTATGCTAACGCACCTGCTGCTGCACAAGAGCCGTCTGCATTTGCCAATATAGCCATGTTGGTAGTGTTTATGTTGGTGTTTTACTTTTTATTATGGCGGCCTCAAGCCAAGCGTCAAAAAGAACATCAAGCTTTAATGTCTGACTTGCAAAAAGGGGACGAAATTGTGTTTGCAGGGGGATTATTAGGTAAGATTAAAAACGTTGATGAAGACTATGCTCTAGTCGAAATTAACGATAATTTGTCGGTAAAAATCCAAAAAGCCTCGGTCATTGCCACTTTACCCTCAGGCACACTCAAAGGCATTGGTACAGGTGGCAGTAGCACCAACCTTAAAAAAGACGAAAAATAAACCCGATTAACACCACCGATTGCCACGCAAACGGTGGTTTTTTTACTATCACGAAAGAAAAACTATGCGTTACCCCACTTGGAAATACATATTGATTGTATTCGTGCTGTGTATCAGTGCGATTTATTCTTTGCCCAATTTATATCCCGATGAGCCTGCAATCCAAATTTCGGGGGCTAACGCAGGTATCAAAGCTGACCAAGCTGTTCTTACACAAGCTGAATCAGCCCTCAAACAATCAGGGCTTAGTTATCACGGCTCACAAGTACAAGCCAAAGGCGTGTTATTGCGTGTGCAAAATAGTGATGCACAACTTAAAGCCCAAGCCGCCATTAAACGTGCATTAGGTGATAGCTATGTGGTGGCTTTAAACCTTGCGCCAACCACGCCAAGCTGGTTGTTAAGCCTCAAAGCTGCGCCCATGAAATTGGGTTTGGACTTACGCGGCGGTGTTCACTTTTTGTTAGAAGTGGATATGTCCAAAATTTTAGAACAACGTCAAGAAACCTATACCGCCGATATTAAAGGCAAATTACGCGAAGCTAAAATTGCCTATCGTACCGTGAGTGATGTGCCTAATGGTTTAAGCATTAAGTTTGAAAAAGAAGATGAACGCGACAAAGCCAAAGAGTTGTTATCGGCCGAGTATCGTGAATTTGTGATGGTCGCGGCAGCACGCGAAGGAGCATTTTATTTAGATTTAGGTTTTAGTCCGCAAAAGCTCAAAGAATTTTCGGATTATGCCATTGAGCAAAACCTGACCACCTTGCGTAATCGGGTCAATGAATTAGGTGTGGCCGAAGCGGTGGTGCAGCGTCAAGGGGCTAACCGTATCGTGGTGCAATTACCCGGTGTGCAAGACACCGCCGAAGCCAAGCGTGTGTTGGGTCGTACCGCAACTTTAGAATTTAGATTTGTCGATTGGGAAAACCAAGCCAGTGCTGATGGTTTTGCACCAGCAGGCACCGAACTGTTTACCATGCACAAAACCAATGAACCTGTGTTGTTACAACGTAAAAAAATTGTCACAGGCGACCGCGTAGTCAATGCCCAATCGGGTTTTGATGAATACTCTAATCCTCAAGTCAACATTAGCCTAGACAGTCGTGGCGGCAAAATGATGGCCGATGCCACGCGTGATAATGTCGGCAAACAAATGGCGGTATTATTTGTTGAGCATAAACAACGCATTAAGTTTATGACTGACGAAAACGGCAAAAGCATCGAAATTCGTGAGCCGTATGTCGAAAAGAATGTTATTAACCGAGCTACCGTGCAGTCGATGCTTGGCTCTAGCTTTAGAATCACAGGTTTAGACTCACCCGAAGAAGGTCGCGAATTGGCCTTGTTATTACGTGCAGGTGCTTTAGCTGCTCCGATGTATTTTGTCGAAGAACGCACCATTGGCCCAAGTCTCGGTCAAGATAATATTGATAAAGGTTTGTTATCAACCCAAGTGGGTTTTGGGG
Source organism: Moraxellaceae bacterium (assembly GCA_024234595.1). GTDB lineage: Bacteria > Pseudomonadota > Gammaproteobacteria > Pseudomonadales > Moraxellaceae > Agitococcus. The sequence goes on from JACKNZ010000011.1 coordinate 118,779, forward strand.
CGGTTGCCTTGTTTATGTTGGTGTTTTATCGGGTATTTGGCATTGTGGCTAACATTGCTTTATTTATGAACGTAGCAATGATGATTGCGGTGATGTCGGCGATTGGTGCGGCCTTAAGTTTACCGGGTATTGCAGGTATCGTTTTAACAGTAGGTATGGCGGTGGATGCTAACGTATTGATTTTTGAAAGAATACGCGAAGAGTTGAGGGCAGGGCAGTCTCCTCAAGGGGCGATTATTGCAGGTTATGACCGAGCTTATACCACGATTTTAGACGCAAACTTAACTACCTTGATTGTGGCTTTTATTTTGTTTGCCGTAGGCACAGGGCCAGTTAAAGGTTTTGCCGTCACCTTGTCGATTGGTATTATTTGCTCGATGTTTACTGCCATTACCGTCACTCGCGCAGTGGTACAAATTATTTATGGTAACCGTCGTGTTGCCAAGTTAAGTATTTAAGGAGACGCATTGTGGAAGAAAAAATTATTCGCTTTATGCGTTTTCGTACCCCAATGGCGATTTTGTCGTTTTTGGTGGTGTTGGTAGGTGTAGTCTCTATCTTTATCAAAGGGCTTAACTTGGGCTTGGATTTTACAGGCGGTACCTCGGTTGAATTGGCTTATGTCAAACCTGTTGAACAAATGGCCGTGCAAGAAGCTCTCGAAAAAGCAGGAATTAAAGACACGGTGGTACAGCATTTAGGCACAGCAAGTCATGTGCTTATTCGTATGCCTCCCCAAGAAAAAGCAGGTGGCGAGATTGGTCAACGGGTACTACAAGCCGCTCAATTTGACAGTCAAAATCCTGCTACTTTGCGCCAAGTGGATTCGGTTGGTTCGCAAGTGGGTGACGAGCTTTACACTCAGTCATTACTAGCGGTCGGGTTGTCATTATTTTTAATGATGGTCTATGTGGCTGTTCGTTTCCGCTTTAAGTTTGCAGTCGGTGCAGTGATTTCGCTAGTACATGATACCTTGTTTACTGTAGGTGTGTTTTCGTTAATGGGTTGGCCATTCGATTTAACAGTATTAGCGGCGGTGTTGGCGTTAATTGGTTACTCACTCAACGATACCATTGTGGTGTTTGACCGTGTGCGCGAAAACTTTAGACGCTTGCGTCGTGCTGACCCTGTTGAAATTATTGATATTTCACTCACCGAAACCTTACGCCGTACCATTATGACCGTGGCAACCGTGGTGATAGTGGTGATTGCCTTGTTATTTTTGGGTGGCACTGCACTTAAATGGTTCTCGGTAGCTTTATTGGTTGGTTTGTTTGCAGGGACTTACTCCTCTATTTATATTGCTACTAGCTATGCTTTAGCGATGGGTTTAAGTAAAGAAGACTTTATTATTAAACCTAAAGAAGAGTTTGTGGAAGAAGGGGATACCAGTCAACAGTAAACAGCTATCAGGTTGCTTTTAACTCAGGACTTAAGTGCTTTTTCTAAAATAGTGCATTTTGTGGGCAAATAAGCGATAGCAGCTTGAATAATTTGACGGATTGTTCAAGCTGCTAACTGCTAACTGCTAACTGCTAACTGCTAACTGC